>NZ_JBFBGU010000029.1:0-83968 GCF_040684855.1 Actinoplanes sp. NPDC089786 | reverse complement strand
CACTCGGCCCATTGGGGGCGCTGGGTGCCCCGGGTGGTCACCCCCCCCCGGGCCCCGGGGTGGGCCAAATGGGGGCCAAGTGCTGCTCTCCCCCCATATCCCCACCACCCGGGCCAGTGATGCGAGTAGGTGCTCAGGGCTGGCGATCTCGCCGGGCAGCCTTCCGGGTGAAGGTCCAGCCCATCCGCGCCGGCCGGACTGCGCTGGTGCCCGCCCTCGTTGCGACCGGCCCTCACGTCGGCGCCCGCCCTCGCGTCGTGGCTGCTCTCGCGTCGTGGCTGCTCTCGCGTCGGTGCCCGCCCGCGCGACGTGCCTGCTCTCGCTGGGTGCCGGCCCTCGCACTGATCAGGGGCTGAGCTGGGTTGCCAGGCAACCCAGCGGAGCCCATGACCAGCGCGACCTCATGCCTCGGCTGGTAGGGGCGGTTCAGCGGCCGAAGACCACCACGGCCGACTCGGCGGGCAGCTCGACCCGGTCACGCTGGAGCACGACGCCGGGCTCGGTGGCCAGGAGCACCTTCGAGGGCACGACCGGGAGATGCACCGTCTGGGTGACCGGGGCCAGGTTGACCGCCACCGTGCAGCGGCCGCGCCGCATCACCACGTATTGATCACCGTGGTGGGCCTCGACCCGGTCGAGCCGCGGGTCGGTGAGGTCGGCGTGTTCGCGACGCAACGCGATCAGGCGCCGGTAGAGATCGAGGATCTCGGCGTGGCCGGGTTTGCCGAGTTCGTCCCAGTCCAGCTTGGAGCGGGTGAATGTGGCCGGGTCCTGTGGATCGGGCACGTCGGTCTCGGCCCAGCCGTGGGTGGCGAATTCGCGGCGCCGTCCGGTGCGCACGGCTGCGGCCAGCTCGGGCTCGGGGTGGCTGGTGAAGAACTGCCACGGGTTGCTGGCCGCCCATTCCTCGCCCATGAACAGCATCGGCGTGAACGGCGAGGTGAACAGCAGCGTCGCCCCGCATTTCAGCAACCCCGGGGACAGGCTGGCGGACAGCCGGTCGCCGACCGCGCGGTTGCCGATCTGGTCGTGATTCTGCAGGTACGCCACGAAGCGGTGCCCGGCCGTCGTGTGCCGGTCGACCGCGCGGCCGTGCCGCCGCCGGCGGAAGCTCGACCAGGTGCCGGCGTGGAAGAACGCCCCGGTCAGCACGGCCTCGAGGCTCTCCAGCGAGCCGAAGTCGCCGTAGTAGCCCTGCCGTTCGCCGGTGAGCATCGCGTGGAGCACGTGGTGCACGTCGTCGTCCCACTGCGCGGTCAGGCCGTAGCCGCCGGCCTCGCGCGGGGTGATCAGCGTCGGGTCGTTCAGGTCGGACTCGGCGATCAGCGACAGCGGCCGGCCCAGGTGGGCGGACAGGCTCTCGACCTCGACGGCCATCTGCTCGAGGAGGTGGATCGCGGTCTCGTCGACGAACGCGTGCACGGCGTCGAGCCGCAGGCCGTCCACGTGGTAGTCGCGCAGCCAGCCGACCATGCTGTCGATGATGTACTCGCGGACGCCGCCGGACAGCGGACCGTCCAGGTTGACCGCGGCACCCCACGGGTTGCTGGCCGCGGTGTGCAGGTAGGGCGCGAAGCGCGGCGCGTACGCCCCGCTCGGGCCGAAGTGGTTGTAGACGACGTCAAGCAGCACGCCGAGGCCGCGGTTGTGGGCGGCGTCGACGAAGCGCTTCAGGCCGTCGGGCCCGCCGTATGCCTCGTGCGGGGCATACCAGCAGACGCCGTCGTACCCCCAGTTGTAGTCGCCGTTGAAGGAGCCGACGGGCAGAAGCTCGACCAGGTCGACGCCGAGGTCGACGAGGTGGTCAAGACGCTCGATGGCGGCGTCGAAGGTGCCCTCGGTGGTGAAGGTACCGACGTGCATCTCGTACAGGACGGAGCCGGGCAGCTGGCGACCGGTCCAGGAGCCGTCCGACCAGGGGAAGGCCGAGTGGTCGTACACCCGGCTGGGGCCGTGCACGCCATCAGGCTGCCACAGCGACCTGGGGTCGGGTAGCGGCGTGTCGTCATCCGGCAAAAGGTAGGCGTAGTCGCTGCCCGGTCCGGCCTCGGTCACGTCGAGCCGCCACCAGCCGTCGTCGTCGCGCTCCATCACCCGATCCGCCCCTGCCACCCGGATCTTGACGGATGTCTTCTCGGGCGCCCACACCTCGAAGGTCGTCATGATTCCTTCACCAGCAGTGCCACCGGGTACGTGTCCAGCAGATCGCCCACCGCCAGCCGATCGCCGCCGTACACCGTGTTCGTCAACAGTTCCGTCCAGGTGTTGCCGGGCAGTGACAGGGTGGTGTCGCGCCACCCGCCGTGGCGTGACAATCCGACCGGCAGCCGGGTCGCCACGGTCACCACGCCGCCGCGGTCGAAGGCCAGCACGTGCTCGCCCAGCCGGCCCTCGGCGAACAGCGGCCGGTAGTGGTCGAACAGCTCGCGCCGGCGCCGGCGCAGCCGCAGGACCCGGCTGGTGACCAGCAGCTTGGCCGCGCCGGTCTCGTCCACCGGCGGAAGCCAGCCGTCGTCGAGGCGGGCCAGCAGCTCACGCCGCAGGGTGAAGTCGACCGGCCGGCGGTTGTCCGGATCGACCAGCGAGAAGTCCCACAGCTCGCTGCCCTGGTAGACGTCGGGCACGCCGGGCATGGTCAGCTGCACCAGCTTCTGCCCGAGCGAGTTCGACCAGCCCGGCGGCGTGATCATGGCGGCGAAGGCGGCCACCTCGTCGTGCAGCGCGGTGTCGTCGTAGATCTGGTCGACCATGGTCCGCAACGCCGCCTCGAACGTCTCGTCGGGGCGGGTCCAGGTGGTCGAGGCGGCGGCCTCGCGCGCGGCCTTCACCGCGTACGCCTGAAGTCGCTCCCGCGAGAGCGGCCACGCGCCCACCGCGGCCTGCCAGACCAGATGGGCCAGCGACGGGTCGGGCAACGGGTTGGCGCGCACCCAGCGCCGCACCACCTCGGTCCAGTCGCCGGGCAGTTCGGAGAGCACGGCGAGCCGGGCCCGGACGTCTTCGCTGCGTTTGGTGTCGTGGGTGGAGAGGCTGGTCATCGACTCGGGCCAGCGGCGGCCGCGCTCACCGGCGCACTCGTGGAACTCGTCGGGGCTGACGCCGAACTTGGCCGGGTCGTTGCCGACCTCGTTGCGCGCGGTGAACCGGGTCCAGCGGTAGAACGCGGTGTCCTCGACGCCCTTGGCCATCACCGCGCCGGTGTACTGCTGGAACCGGATCGCGAGCTCGTCATCCGCAGTGCGCAGCCGGGCGGTCAGCCGGTCGAGCTCGGGGATCAGCCCGGGTCGCCGGCGCCCCGCCTCGGACCGGGCCTTGGCCAGGTGACGCCCGCCGATCGGCAGGTAGGAGCGGTAGACCGGGAAGCAGGCGGCCAGCTCGGCCAGGGCGCGGGGTGCGGCTTCGATCTCGGGTACGAGCCTGGCGAGCCGGCTGTTCTCGGCGGCGAGCAGGGTGGTCGCCGCGTGCAGCTTGGTGCCGTGCACCAGGTCTTGCCAGGACGTCTCGCCGCCGGTCAGGTGGTGGTCGAGGGTGTCGAAGAACGCCTCGGTCGACGGGTCGACGAACACCCCGTTGACCTCGGCCATCGGGTCGTAGCCGGTGGTGCCGGCGACCGGCCAGCCGGGCAGCTCCTCCCCCGGCTCGAGGATCTTCTCGATCACCAGCCAGGCCGCCGGCGCCGCCTCGCGCAGCCGGTCGAAGTACTGCCCCGGGTCACGCAGGCCGTCCGGATGGTCGACGCGGATGCCCTGCACCGACCCCTCGGCCACCCAGCGGAGGATCTCGGCGTGGGTGGCCTCGAAGACCGCCGGGTCTTCCACGCGCAGGCCGGCCAGGTCGGTGATGGAGAAGAAGCGGCGGTACGTCAGCTCGCTGTCGCCGCGCGTCCAGTTGACCAGCTCGTAGTGCTGCCGGTCGTGCACCTCGCGGGGCGTGCCGTCGCCGGTGCCGTCGGCGATCGGGTAGCGCTTGTCATAGTAGCGCAGCTCACCGTCCTCGACGCGGAGCTCGTTCAGCGCGTCGGGGTCGTCGGCCAGCACCGGGATCAGGATGCGGCCGCGGTCCCAGTCGATGTCGTACCAGTTCGCGTACGCGGAGGATCGGCCGTTCTTGAGGACGTCCCACCAGGAGGGGTTGGCGGCGGGCACGGCGATGCCGGCGTGGTTGGGCACGATGTCGACGACCAGGCCCAGGCCGGCCGCTTCGAGGGCCTTGTGCAGCGCCAGCCGGCCCTCCTCGCCGCCGATCGCCGGGCCCACCCGCGAGTGGTCGACCACGTCGTAGCCGTGCTCGGAACCGGGCGCGGCGGTCAGCAGCGGCGACGTGTAGAGATGACTGACACCCAGGTCGGCCAGGTAGTCGGCGAGTTCGGCGGTCGCCTTCAACGGGAAATCGGGACGAACCTGGACGCGATAGGTGCCGGTAGGGGTCATTGAGGTTTGTTCACGACCTTCCTTGAGCCGCACGGTGCGCGGGTTGATCACGTGGTCTCCACCGTCGTGAACAAACCTCACTAAACCGTCCTGTCCAAAACGATGAGCGAGCGGTCCGGCACGAGGATGGTGCCGCCGGCCTCGACCACGGCAGGCCGGTCCGGCGACGGCTCGGCCGTCTCGATGACCCTTTCCCACTTCTCGCCGTATTCAGCCGGTGGCGTCGCGAATTCGATCGGCGCGTCGTGTGCGTTGAAACACAGCAGGAACGAGCTGTCCACATGACGCTGGCCGTACTGCCCGCGCTCGCGGATGCCCTCGCCGTTGACGAACAGGGCGACCGCCCGGCCGAAGTCGTTGCCCCAGTCGTCGCCGGTCATCTGCCGGCCGTCGGGGGTGAACCAGGCCAGGTCGGGCAGCGGGTCGCCGCCGCCGCGGGCGGTCACCGGCAGGCCGGTGAAGAACCGGCGGCGCTGGAACACCTGGTGCCGGTGGCGGAACGCGGTCAGCTTGCGGGCGAACTCGAGCAGCTGCTCGTCGGCCTTCTCCCAGTCGATCCAGGCGATCTCGGAGTCTTGGCAGTAGGCGTTGTTGTTGCCGCCCTGGGTCCGGCCGAGCTCGTCGCCGTGCGAGATCATCGGCACGCCCTGGCTGAGCAGCAGCGTGGCCAGGAAGTTGCGGCGTTGCCGGGCGCGCAGGGCCAGCACCTGGGGGTCGTCGGCCGGACCCTCGACGCCGCAGTTCCACGACCGGTTGTGGCTCTCGCCGTCCCGGTTCTCCTCGCCGTTGGCCTCGTTGTGCTTGTCGTTGTAGGAGACCAGGTCGTTGAGCGTGAAGCCGTCGTGGGCGGTGACGAAGTTGATCGAGTGGAACGGCTTGCGGCCGTCGTCCTGGTAGAGGTCGGCCGACCCGGTGATACGGGAGGCGAACTCGGCCAGCGTGGCCGGCTCGCCGCGCCAGAAGTCGCGGACCGTGTCGCGGTACTTGCCGTTCCACTCGGTCCAGTTCGGCGGGAAGTTGCCCACCTGGTAGCCGCCCGGGCCGACGTCCCACGGCTCGGCGATCAGCTTGACCTGGCCGACCACCGGGTCTTGCTGGACCACCTCGAAGAACGTGGACAGCCGGTCGACGTCGTAGAACTCACGCGCCAGGGTCGAGGCCAGGTCGAACCGGAAGCCGTCGACGTGCATCTCGGTCACCCAGTAGCGCAGCGAATCCATGATCAGCTGGAGGCTCTGCGGGCTGCGCACGTTCAGGCTGTTGCCGGTGCCCGTGTAGTCCATGTAGAACTGCGGCTGGTCGTCGACCAGACGGTAGTAGGTGCGGTTGTCGATGCCTTTGAGGCTCATCGTCGGGCCGAGGTGGTTGCCCTCCGCCGTGTGGTTGTAGACGACGTCGAGGATCACCTCCATGCCGGCCGCGTGCAGGGCCTTGACCATGCCGCGGAACTCCTGGGTCTGCTGGCCGAGCGCGCCCATCGCCGAATAGCCGTGGTAGGGCGCGAAGAAGCCCAGCGTGTTGTAGCCCCAGTAATTGCGCAGGCCCACGTCGACCAGCCGGTTGTCGTGCACGAACTGGTGCACCGGCATCAGCTCGACCGCGGTCACGCCCAGGCTCTTGAGGTGTTCGATGATCGCCGGGTGGCCGATGGCCGCGTAGGTGCCGCGCATGTCCTTGGGCACCTCGGGGTGGCGCTCGGTGAGGCCCTTGACGTGGGTCTCGTAGATCACCGAGTGGTGGTACGGGATGTCCGGCCGGCGGTCGTTGCCCCAGTCGAAGTAGGGGTTGACCACCACGCCCTTGGCCATGTGGGGCGCGGAGTCGAGATCCGACATCTCGTCGGGGCGGTCGAAGTCGTAGGCGTACAGCGACGGGTGCCAGTCGATGTCCGAGTCGACCGCCCGCGCGTACGGGTCGAGCAGCAGCTTGTGCGGGTTGCAGCGCAGCCCCCGGCTGGGGTCGTACGGACCGTAGACGCGATAGCCGTAGCGCTGGCCCGGCTCGACCCCCGGCAGGTAGGCGTGCCAGACGAACGCGTCCTGCTCGTGCAGCTGGACCTTGCGCTCGTTGCCCGAGGGGTCGAAGAGGCAGAGCTCGACCGCCTCGGCCACCTCGGAGAAGATCGCGAAGTTCGTGCCCGTCCCGTCATAGGTGGCGCCCAGGGGGTACCGATGACCAGGCCAGACCTGCATGTGTTCTCCTCGTGTGCCGACGTGCCGTGCCCCATCACCATTCTCACCCAGGCGTACGACGAACCGGCATTACGGTCCGTTCTCCGACCGGGACGGGGGACAGCTAACCGATTACGTCGTCGACGAAACACCAGCGCCAGGACTCGCCCGGCTCGAAGCTGCGCATCGTCGGGTGGCCGGTGTCGTCGTGGTGTTTGCTCATGTGCCGCCGGGGCGACGAGTCACAGCAGGCGATCAGCCCGCAGTCGAGACAGAGCCGCAGGTGGACCCAGTCGGTGAAGCCGCCGGCCACGCATTGCGGGCAGCCTTCCTCGAACTTCGACAGGGGCGCCGGGTCGCCGGCGTCCTTGAGGTGCTGGCAGATCAATCGTCACTCCGGTTCAACTGAGACTCTTCCAGGTCGAGGTCGCGCTGGGCGCGGGTCAGCACTTCCTCGGGGATCCGCCCCTCGTTCCGGGCGATCTTGAAGACGTGCCGTTCCGCGGTGATCATTTCGCGGCGCAGCCGGCTGTACGCCGCGGACGGCGTTTCCTGCTCCTGGCTGCCCAGACGTTCCCAGGCGCCGTTGTTGCGGTTCTCGGCGATCCCCCGGAGGCGGTCGACGACCGAGTCGGGGGCGCCGTCGGCGTGCTCCTCCAGGGCCTCCAGGGCGGCCCGGCTGGCCCGGTTCTGCACCGCCGCCTCGGCCAGCGCGTCGGCGGTGCTGGTGTCCTCGCGTACCCCCAGCCGGTTGGCCAGCAGCGGCAGGGTCGTCCCCTGGATCAGCAGGGTCAGCACGATGATCGCGAAGGCCACGAACACGAACAGGTCACGCGGGTAGCCACCGGGCACCTTGTCGACCGGCGGCAGGGTCAGCACGGCGGCCAGCGTCACCACGCCGCGCATCCCGGCCCAGGCCACCACGGTCGGTCCGGCCGGCGACGGGCGCTCCTCGCGGTTGCGGACCTTCGGGAAGAGCCGGGCCAGATACGTCGCCGGGTACATCCAGACGAACCGCAGCACCACGATCAGCCCGAAGACCAGCACGGTCGCCTGCACCGTGGTGGCCACACCGGTCTCCAGGTCGCCGACCAGCTCGCGCAGCTGCAGGCCGACCAGCAGGAAGACCGCGCCCTCGAGCAGGAAGTTGATCAGCCGCCAGACCGCCTCCATCTGCAGCCGGGAGGTCGGCGACAGCAGGTACGGGATGCGGTGGCCCAGGTAGAGGCCGGCCACCACGACCGCGACCACGCTCGACGTGTGCAGCTCCTCGGCCACCACCACGACCACGAACGGGGTGAGCAAGGACACGGCGTCGTCCAGCAGCGGGTCCTTGATCTTCTTGTGCAGCCAGGCCGCGAGCACCGCCGCCGCGAAGCCGAGGAGCAGCCCGCCGCCGGCGATCACCACCACGTCCCGGCCGATGTTCCAGAAACCGACCGCCGTGCCGGTCAGCGCGCCGCCGGCGATCCGCACCATGACCAGCGCGGTCGCGTCGTTGAGCAGGCTCTCGCCCTCGAGCAGGGTGACGATCCGGCGGGGCAGTCCGATGCGGCGGGCGATCGCGGTCGCCGACACCGCGTCGGGCGGCGCGACCACGGCGCCGAGCGCCACACAGGCGGACAGCGGCACGTCGGGCAGCAGCAGATGCAGCACGGCGCCGGTGATCAGCGCGGTGAAGATCACCAGGCCGACGGCGAGCAGGATGATCGGGCGCAGCGCCCGGCGGAAGGCGGGGATCGAGGTCTGCAGGGCGGCCACGTAGAGCAGCGGCGGCAGGATGCCGACCAGCACCAGCTCCGGCTCCACGTGGATCTCTGGCATTCCCGGCAAGAAGGACAGGCCCAGACCGGCGACCAGCAGCACCAGGGGTGCGACGAACCCGAGCCGCCGGGCCAGCGCGGCCCCGGCGACAGCGATCACGATCAGTACGACCGTGTCGACGATGCCTTCCATGGCGAGAAGCTTAGGCGGTCGATCCCGGTCACGAGTTTCGTGGAGATCACCGGCGGGCCCGAGGGCAGACCGGGTCGGTCCGAAGGCGCCGGGCGAGGCCGCGTCCGATCAGAGCGTCGGGAGTGAGTGCGACCGGAAGACCGTCGCCGAGTGCGTCCCGTCCCCGCTGCGCCGGAGGACCACGGCGTCGACCGTGAAGACGTAGTGGGTCTTCGGGGACAGATTGGTGATCGTGGCGCTCATCTGCCCGCACGGCGTCTTGGGCTTGACCACGGTGTACGTCACGTCGCGCTGGTCGCCGACGACCAGATCCTGGCTGATCGCGTAGAGCCGGAACTCCACCAGGTTGATCCCGCCGACGTTGTACCAGTTCAGCACCGCCGTGGTCGCCGCCGGGGTCACGTCGAGACCGGCGATCTTGGAGAAGTTGAACATGTTCGGCGAGCAGACCGGGGTCGGCGTGGCGTACTGCGCCCCGCCTCCGCTGTTCAGCGGCAGGAATCCGAACGACACCGACGGCGGCGGCGTGCCGCCGGAGGTCGGCTTCGGTGACGGCGTGGCCTTGCCCTGCTCCGACACGATCCAGCTGTCCCCGCCGGCCCCGGCCGCACCATCGGCGCCGGCGGACGAGGACGGCGACGAGGAGGACGAGGAGAACAGGCCGCATCCGGACAGCCCGAACACCGCCGGCACGACCAGTGCCAGCAGCAGACCCCCGCTTCTCCGCTTCACGAGGGTTCTGATCGGACCGCCCGGACGAAGGCTTAGCTCTCCCCCGGGTGCGGGACGGGGGCGGCCGTGAGCGCCTGGGGCCGGCTGTAGTACTCCCGCGTGCGCCGGGCCAGGTCTTTGGTCGCGGCCGAGTTGGCCCACGTGCCGAGGATGACCGCCGCCCCGGGCACGATCTTGGCGAAGATCCGCTTGGCCGCGCGGATGCCGGCCATCTGGGCGAGCTTGACGCCCAGGCGCAGCATCACCCCGCTGAGCGGCCGGCCGGCCGAGCCGGCGAAGAGCTGGGCGGCCCGTTCGCGGCCGGCGGCGACGCCGAGGGCCAGCCGGGCGGTCTCCGCCACCTTGTGCACCTTCTGCAACACGAGCAGGTCGGTGGCGCGGTCGGCGTGGCTGGGGTCGAGGCCGTACGCCGCCGCCATGTGCAGCACCATTCTGGCCTGCGTCCAGGCCAGCACCCCGACGTCGGCGACCGCGCCGGGCAGGCCGGTGGCCCCGGACACGGCGCCGGAGATGCGGGCGTGGGTGGTGAAGCGCTTGGCCGCGAGCTGGGCCAGGGCGGCCGGGGAGATGCCCGGTTGCTGGTCGCGCTGCCGGGCGGCCCAGCGTTCGGCCTCGGGTCCCAGGCGGCGGACCGCCTCCAGGGCGAGGTGCTCCGGCGCGTACTGCGGGTCGGCCTTCATGCGGGCCCAGAGGGATCCGGGCGGTGCGGCGCCCGAGTCTTCGACGAGTGGTTCAGTCACCAGATCATCACTCCGAGGGGAAGAGGGGATCTTCCGTTCATTGTGCAGTGCGGATGCACGTGCACGCGAACATGCCCCACGACGAACGCTCATCCCGGCGATGGGCAGACCGATAGGTCGGACATGGTGGGAGAAGAACGGCGCGTGGAGCGGCTGCGCCCTACTCCCCTGCTCGTGGTGATGACCGGGCTCCTGGTGGTCGCGTCCGCCCTGTTCCTGGCCAGTTCTCTGGTGCCGGCCGTGCCGCCCTGGATCAACTGGCTGCCGATCGCGCTCAGCTGCATCCTGCTGGCGCGGGTGGCATGGCGGACGGCCCGGCTCGACGGTATGGACCGGGTGGCGCGGCGGCTCTGGCGCGACCTGACCGTCGTACCCCTGCTGGTCATGGTCGGTATTGCCGGTGATCTCCGGCGGGCGCTCATCGACCCCACCTTCGACGGCGTGACCCACGACACACCGACCAACGTGGCGTACGGCCTCTCGATCCTGTCCCTGATCTGGATGTTGCTGCGGCTGCCGACCGGGCAGCGCCGTGAGGTCAATCACACCGCCCGGTTCGCCCTGGACGCCGCCACGGTCGGCGTCACCACCGGCATCTTCGCCTGGTACGCCATCGTGCAGGCGTTCGGCAGCGTCGGGGCGGCGGCCGGCCCGAACGTCGTACCCATGGTGGTCCTGGCCGCTCTGGGCCTGTGCGGCTCGCTGGCCTTCGTCAAGATCTCGATGATCGACATGGGCGGTCTCGACCGCACCATCACCCGCCAGCTCGCCCTGGCCGCGGCGCTCGGCGCGGCCGGCGGTGGCCTGACCCCGCTGCTGTTCGACCTGCGCCCGGGCCTGAGCAGCTCACACGTCACGGTCTGCGCGACGATGCTCTGTGCCGCCTTCGCCGCCGACCGGCAGCGCCGCATCGTGGGCGTACCCCGGAAGGCCGGGCCGCGCCGGCGCAACAGCCTGGTCCCCTACGTGGCGGTCGCCGCCACCGACGGCCTGCTGCTCTGGATCGGCGCCCAGGCCGGTGGCCTGGTCCTCATCGTGGCGATCGCCGCCGTGGTGCTGACCGCGCTGGTCGCCCTGCGCCAGGTGCACGCCCTGCTCGAGAACGACCGGCTGCTGCGCCGGATCGACGCCGGCCAGGCCCAGCTCAAGCACCGGGCCAGCCACGACGACCTCACCGACCTGGCCAACCGGACGCTGTTCGAGCAGCGCACCCGCGAGGCGCTGGGCCGCTCCGGCCGGCGGGCGATGAGCCTGGCCCTGATCGACCTGGACGACTTCAAGGCGATCAACGACCGGCTCGGCCACGCGGTCGGCGACGCCCTCCTGGTGGTGGTCGCGGCGCGGCTGCGCGAGTGTGTACGCGGCGACGACCTGGTCGCCCGGCTCGGCGGCGACGAGTTCGGCCTGCTCCTGGACGGTCTGCGCGGCGACGAGGCGACCGAGGTGCTGGACCGGATCACGGAGGCGCTCCGCCGCCCGGTGCACGCGCTCGGCTACGACCTGCTGGTCAGCGCCAGCGTGGGCCTGGCCGAGGGCTGGGCCGAGGCCGAGCCGCAGGAGCTGCTGCGCCGGGCCGACCTGGCGATGTACGCGGCCAAGGCCAGCGGCAAGGGCCGGCACGCGGTCTACGACGCCGAGCTGGAACAGCACCAGGCGGCCGACGCCGAGCTGGGCGCGGCCCTGCGCCAGGCCCTCGACAACAACGAGTTCACGCTGGTCTATCAGCCGATCGTGCGGCTGCCCGACGGCCACTGGACCGGCATGGAGACGCTGATCCGCTGGCACCGGCCGGACCGCGGCTTCGTCGGGCCGGACACGTTCATCCCGATCGCCGAACGCACCGGGCTGATCGTCCCGCTGGGCGACTGGATCCTGCGGACGGCGCTGCGTCAGGCCGCGGCCTGGGACCGGGAGTACGGCGACGCCGCCCCGCGCGAGATCGGCATCAACGTCTCGGCCCGCCAGCTGCGGGAACCCGGGTTCGCCGGCGACGTGAAGGAGGCGCTGGCCGAGACCGGGTTCGACCCGGAACGGGTGGTCGTCGAGGTCACCGAGACCGCGGTCTTCGACGGCGGCATGGCCCTCGACACCCTGCAGAACCTGGTCGGCCTGGGCGTGAAGGTGGCGCTGGACGACTTCGGCACCGGGCACTCGTCGCTGGGCCTACTGCGTACCTGCCCCGCGGACACGCTGAAGGTCGACAAGTCGTTCGTGGACGGCATCGGCGGCCGGTCCGAGGAGGCGGTCATCGCCACCGCCATGATCCAGATCACCAACGGCCTGCACCTGCAGGCGGTGGCCGAGGGCGTGGAGACGGCCGAGCAGGCCGAGACGCTGTACCGGCTGGGCTACCGCTTCGCCCAGGGCTACCACTTCAGCCGCCCCCTCTCGCCGGCACAGGTCGCGGCTCACCTGGCTCCGGCCACCATCCCGGCCTGAAGACGTCGTTCCCGATTCGCCACCAGCCGGCGCCTCGAAAGCGAATCCGAAACGACGTCTACCCGACCCCCGTGTTCTAGGTCGTGCGAATCGGTGCTGGAATGTTCCGTACGGCAGCGTTGTTGCCGCATGGTGTCTCGTGCGCAGGCGCGAGGCAGCCGATCGAGGAGGATGCCGACGTGCTCGACCCGAGCGGGCTTTATGAGCTGACCGGCGACGCCCCGACGCTGGAGTCGCCGGTGCTGCTCCAGGCACTGACCGGGTTCGTCGACGCCGGCAGCGCGATTCAACTCTCCCGGGAACACCTGCTCGAGAAGCTGGAGTCCCGGGTCATCGCCACGTTCGACGTGGACCAGCTGCTCGACTACCGCTCCCGCCGCCCCTCCATGGTCTTCATCGAGGACCACTGGGAGAGCTACGAGGAGCCGTCCCTGGCGCTGCACCTGCTCCAGGACGAGATGGGCACCGAGTTCCTGATGCTCGCCGGCCCCGAGCCCGATGTGCAGTGGGAACGCTTCATCGCCGCGGTGACCGGCCTGATCGAGCGGTTCGGCGTACGCCTGACCGTGGGCCTGAACGCGATTCCGATGGCCGTCCCGCACACCCGGCCGGTCAGCGTCACCGCCCACGCCACCGATCGCGAGCTGCTCGGCGACCGCGAGTCCTGGCTCCAGAAGGTGCAGGTGCCGGCCAGCGTCGGCAACCTGATCGAGTTCCGGCTGGGGCAGAACGGGCACGACGCGATGGGGTACGCCGCCCACGTGCCGCACTACCTGGCCCAGACCACCTACCCCGCCGCGGCCGAGCTGCTGCTCGACTCGGTGTCGTCGAGCACCGGCCTCGCCCTGCCGACCGGCGCGCTGCGCGAGGCGGCCATCGCCGTCCGCGAGGAGGTCGACTCCCAGGTCGCCGACGACGAGCAGGCCACCCGCCTGGTCCAGTCGCTGGAGCAGCAGTACGACGCGTTCGTCCGCGGCCGCGAGGGCAACCTGCTGGCCGGCAACACCGGCGACCTGCCCACGGCCGACGAGCTGGGCGCCGAGCTCGAGCGCTTCCTGGCCGAGCAGTCCAAGGACAACGAGAACTAGAGCCAGGCTTTCCTGACCGACTCCCGGCTGCGGGCAGGTTCGTCGCCCGCGCCGGTGAAGAGCGCGGTCAGCATGGATACGCCGTCGGCCAGGGTGCGACGGGACAGGACGTGGCTGGTGACCAGGGACACCAGGCCGTGGGTGACGATCCAGCTCTGGTAGGCGAGCGCCCGCGGGTCGGCGTCGGCCCGGAAGCGGCCGATGGTTCGTGCGCGGGCCGCCGCGCGTACCAGAAATTCTCGGGTCTCCTCGGCCGCGGCCGTGTCTTCGAGGTCGTAGGCGGCGTCGAACATCACCCGGTAGAGATCGGGGTGGTCCAGGGCGTTCGCGGCGTACGCGGCCAGCAGCGCGGTCAGCTCCTCGACCGGGTCGTCGACCGGCCGCACCGTGGTGAGCCGCGCCGCCAGCCGGGTGAAGCCCTCCTGCCGCAGCGCCCGCCACATGCCGTCCATGCCGCCGAAGTGCGTGTAGACCGCCATCGTCGACACACCCGCGCCGGCCACCAGCGACCGCAGGGTGATCGGCTCGCGGGCGCTCAGCATGTGGGCGGCACGCTCGATGAGCTGCGTGCGTACCGCCGGGTCTCTGGTCCGGGCCACGCGTCGAGATTACATAACATAGCTTTGCTATGGTTACCGGCATGACAATCACCCTGATAGATCCGGACGGGCTCCCCACGGTCGACCTCTACCGGCAGGTGGCGGTCGCCTCCGGGTCGCGGCTCGTCTTCATGGCCGGGCAGGTCGCCTGGGACTCGACCGGGGCCGTGGTCGGCGCCGGTGACCTCGCGGCGCAGGTCGAGCAGTGCTACCTGAACGTGGGGGTCGCGCTGGCGGCGGCCGGGGCGAGCTTTGCCGACGTCGCCAAGCTGACCGTGTACCTCGTCGACTGGACGCCGGACAAGATGGCCCAGGTCGCCGAGGGGATCGAGCGGGCGGCTGAGACGCTCGGCGTGGTGCCGGTGGCGCCGCTGACCGGGATCGGGGTGAGTGCGCTGGCCACACCCGAGCTGCTGGTCGAGATCGAGGCCACAGCCGTTCTCGACTGACCCCCTGTGGATATTCGCGAGAACGTCACATTCCCGAGCTACGTTGACCGCCCACCCAGTGCCGGGGTGGGGGCGGGGTGGCCGCGCGCGCGAGAAACAGTCAAGACCGATCGGTTCGGTCACCGGGCCTGCGCATTACCCCCATTCACGGGCGGATCCGGGGCCTCGTGTCCGACTATGAGGGAATGCCACTGTTCCGCTCGCAATCCGGCCGCAACGAGACGGCTCCCCGGGCGATCCCCCGCGACGTGGAGAGCCTCGAGAAGCTGATCGCCGACCTGTCCGGCGCCGCCGACGAGAAGACGGCGTGGAAGATCACCGTCGACAGCACGGCCGAGTCGCACGGCTTCGCGTACGGCGCGGTCTGGTTGCCGGGCCCGGACAATCAGATGCGGCTGGAGTACGAGAACGGCACGATCGCCGCCGACCTGCGCGCCGCGACCGGTGGCAGCGGCACCCTGCCCGCCGACGCCGGCCTGGTCGGGCGGGCCTACCGCAGCGGCCGCCCGGTCTACGTGGGCGCGATGGACCAGTGCGGTGACTGCCGGCGTTGCCAGGCGGCGGGCCGGGCCGGGATGGCGGCGGCGATCGTCACCCCGGTGATCCGGGACGGCCGGTCCATCGCGGTGCTGGAGTACTACTCGGCCGATCCGCTGTACATCGACGGGCCGCGGACCGAGAAATGGGCCTCGATCGCCCGCATCGCCGAGCAGGCCCGATGGACGGCGCTGGCCGCGGCCGAGTTGCGGCAGGTGGCGGATGATCGGCTCGCGGTGACCAGCGTGGTGACCGCGCTGGGCGAGACCACGGACAGCCAGTCGGCGCTGCGGATGGCCCTCGACTCGGTGCGGACGGCGTTCGGCTGGGCCTACGGGTCGTACTGGGAGATCGACGACAGCGTCAACCTGCTGAAGTTCCAGCAGGAGTCGGGCTCGGCCGGCGACGAGTTCCGCAAGGTGACGCTGGCCGCCACTTTCGCCGAGGGCGTCGGCCTCTCCGGCCGCGCGTGGCGGTCCCGCGACCTGGTCTTCGTGCGCGACCTGGCCGAACTGACCGATTGCGTGCGCGGCCCGGCGGCGATGCGGGCGGGCGTCCGGTCGGGCGTCTGCTTCCCGATCCACAACCACGGCCGGATCATCGGCACGATGGACTTCTTCACCACCGAGTACATCGAGATGTCCGATTCGCGGGCGTCGGCGCTGCGCAACGTGCAGCAGCTGGTGTCGCAGCGGCTGGACATCGTCCGCACCGCCGAGCAGTCGGCCGAGAACGCGCGGGCGCTGCTCGACACGGTGTCCCGGCTGCGGGCCGCGTCCGACGACGCCACCCGGGTCGCCGAGGAGGCGGTCAGCCGCGCGTCGGCGATGACCCACGAGGTCGAGGCCCTGGGCCAGGCGTCGGTGGCGATCGGCGACGTCATCAAGATCATCTCGTCGATCGCGGACCAGACCAACCTGCTGGCCCTGAACGCCACCATCGAGGCGGCCCGGGCCGGTGAGGTCGGGCGGGGCTTCGCGGTGGTCGCCGGCGAGGTGAAGGACCTGGCCCGCGAGACGGCCGAGGCCACCCAGCGGGTCTCCGAGCAGATCAACGGCATTCAGAACAGCGCGCGTACGGTCAGCTCCGGAATTCTCACCACCAGCGAGACGATCGGGCAGATGGACGCGGTCCAGACGCGCATCAACGAGGTGCTCGAGGAGCAGGCCAAGATGGCCTCAGCGTTGCAGTCCTAGGAACACCAGCACGTTCTGGATCTCGCGGTCCCAGTAGCCCCACTCGTGGGCGCCCGGGCCGTACGCGCTGTCCACCGCGATCCCGCGCCGCTCCAGAGCGGCCACCACGGTCTGGTTGTAGGGCAGCGTGTGGTCCTCGGTGCCACAGCGGATCATCAGCCGCGGCAGCCCGGCCGGATCGGCCCGCTCGATGAGGTGGAGCAGGTCGTCGTCGGTCCCGCCGACCCGGTGCTCGGGGAAGAGCTCGGTCATCAGCCGCCGCATGTGCGGGCGGTCGTCGTGCTCCTGGATGCGCGCCAGGTCGAGCGCGCCGGAGAGCGAGGCCGCCGCCGCGAAGCGCTCGGGCTGGCGCAACGCCCACTTCAGGGCGCCGTAGCCGCCCATGCTCAGGCCGGCCACGAAGGTGTCGGCGCGGTCGGTGGAGACGCGGAAGAGGTTCTCGACGGCACGCGGGAGCTCCTCGCTGAGGAACGTCCAGAACGGGAGTCCGAACCTGGTGTCGCAGTAGAAGCTGCGGTGCACCTGGGGCATGACGACGGCGACGTCGTGGTCGGCGGCGTACCGCTCGATCGACGTGAAGCGCGACCACGCCGAGTGATCGTCGGTCAGGCCGTGGAGCAGGTAGAGGACCCGCTTGCGGCCTGCGCCCGCCGGCATCAGGACGGTCATGGTGGTGCCGAGGCCGAGGGTCTCGGAGGGGAAGTCGACGCGTATCGAGGCCATCGTTCCATGATCGACGATGCGTACACGGATGGCCACGCGGGGTTGGGAATGTCGTACCCGTCGATTAGTATGTGTGTACTAAAACCGCTACTGACCTGCGGGGGAAGATCACCCATGACGTCGCCTGTCACCCTTCCGGCTGCCCCGGTCCCGCCGTACGCCACGATGCTCGGATTCACCAGATATGTCGCTCGCACCGGTCCGGCCAAGGCCACCTTCGTCGGTGGCCTGCGGCGCCAGCGCGAGCGCCGGTCCGGCTTCAACCCGCACGGCCAGCTGGTCAAGGCGCTCAAGGCCGACATCGCTTTCCGTACGGGTGGGAGCTATCTCGCCGAGGTGCCCAACCTCGTGAAGCCGAGGTGGAAGCCACTCTACGAGGCGGTCAGCGCGGGCGCGGCCCACTACCTGGCCTCGCTCGGCGACCCCGAGCAGGTGAGCCTGGCGCAGACCCGCGAGGCGCTGGCCTCGGTCGGTCCGCTGGCCGTGAAGATCAACCCCCACTTCGGGCTGCGGTACGCCGACGGCCGGCGCGAGGCGGTCCGCCTGCACTTCGACGAAGATCCGCCCAGCGCCGAGGCGATCACGGCCACGCTTCACCTGATGGCCCGCCACATGGACCAGATCCTGCCGAACGCCTCGCCGGTGCTCGTCGACCTGCGGCGCGGCGTCAGCCACGTCCTCGACCCGGGTGGAAAGCCGGCCGATGTGGAGCGCTGGCTCGCGGGCGAAGCGGCGGCCTTCACCGCCATGTGGGCAGCCTAGCCAGTCCGATCGGCCCAAATTTTCCAGGTTTCGGCGTGGGAACCGCTTAGGTGCAGCGCGGTTGCGACGATGTCTCCGGTGTAAGCGGGGGACAACGTCGGGGGGCGTCAGGCATGAAGGCAGTCATCAAGATCACGGGTACCACGGCTCTTGCGGTGTTCGGGATGGCGGCGGGTGCGCTCTTCGCGCCGGCCGCCGCCTCGGCCGCCACGCCGACGCTGCCCAGCCTGGTCGCCTACGTCCGCACCGGGGATGTGTATGTGAGCAAGGGCGCCACCGAGACCCGGCTGACCACCGACGGCGGCTACAACCGCCCGCGCTGGTCGCCCGACGGCACGCAGCTCGCCTACCTGAAGGGCGGTCAGCTCTGGACGATGAAGGCCGACGGCAGCGCCAAGCGCCGGCTCACCACCCGCGCCGCCTCCGGCCCGTCCTGGGCCCCCGACGGCAAGTCGATCGCCTTCGCCTCGCTGTCCTGCTCGGGCGGCCCCGGCGTCTACCGCATCTCCACTACCGCCACCAACGCCCAGCCCCAGGTGCTCTTCCCCAGCGACTGCCGCGGCGAGGCGCTGCCCGCGTCGCCGTCCCCGGCCACCGCCGCCCCGGCCGGCCTCAACGACCGCCTGCGCACCGACGACGCGGTCGCCTGGTCGCCCGACGGCACCAAGATCGCCTTCCGCGGCGGCAACTGCGAGTCGACCTACGACGCCTGCCTGACCGTCGGCACGGTGGCCGCCGGCGGCGAGCGGACGGTCGCCGCCTACGGCGGCGGCGGCGTGCAGAACTCCGGCTTCGCGGTGGTCCCGAGCTGGCGGGCCGATGGTGCCAAGCTGGCCTGGACCGCCTACCAGGAGGGCGAGACCGCCGCCGAGAACCGCCCGGTGCACCTGGTCGAGTGGGACGCCATCTCCGGTGCCAAGCGCACCGTCGGCGCCACCCTCGACCGCGAGCTGGCCTACGTCGACGCCACCCGCGGCGTGGCCACCGGCCAGTACAACGGCGGCTCGTACGTGATGGTGGTCGGCCTGTCCGGCACCGCCCGCACCCCCTTCCACGCCGGCTCCCAGCCCAGCGTCCAGCCGATCCACTGACGCTCCCCGTCCGGCCAGAGCCCCTCCGCACCCCGGTGCGGAGGGGCGCCTCGTATTCTGGGCGGCGCGATGAATGATGCTGGTGAGCGGGCCGTGCGGACGTTTCATCCGCGGCGGGGCCGGATGAGTGGGCGGCACGCGGACGCGCTGGCCGAGATGTGGCCGGCCTTCGGGCTGACGGTGGTCGACGGTGACCGGAGGCCGCTCGATCTCGATGGGCTCTTCGGGCGGGTGGCGCCCCGGGTGCTCGAGATCGGGTTCGGGATGGGTGACGCCACGGCGGCCATGGCGGCCGGGGATCCGGGACGCGACTATCTGGCCGTCGAGGTGCACACGCCCGGCATCGGAAATCTGCTCGCCCTGATCGGGGAGCTCGGGCTCGGCAACGTACGCGTGGCTCACGGGGATGCCATGGAGCTGGCCCATCGGATCCCGGCCGGCGGGCTCGACGCGATCCACGTGTTCTTCCCGGACCCGTGGCCCAAGGCCCGGCATCACAAGCGGCGGTTGATCCAGCCCCGCAACGTGGTGCTGCTGCGGCGGCTGTTGCGGGTGGGCGGGGTGATCCACTGCGCCACCGACTGGCCGGAGTACGCCGAGGCCATGGCGGCCACGCTGGACGGGGACGAGGAACTGGCGCCGGTCGGAGCCGGGAACGGGCGCCCGGAGACCAAGTTCGAGCGGCGTGGGGTGCTGGCCGGGCGGCCCATCGCCGACCTGGTGTACCGGCGCACCTGACCTATTTGCCGGACAGCAAGATTCGCCGATTTCTCCGCCCTAGTCTGATAGTGGAGGTCGGTCCATGCGGCGAGATGACCCAGCCCGGCTCGAAGGGCGGGACCCGGGTACGGCAGGGCCGTCGGCCACGCCGGAGAACGACGGCAAGCCGGTGGACGGCGCCGCCGACGGCCTGGTGCTGGACATCTCCGGGGCCGCGGGACCGGGCCGGAGCGAAGGCGGCATGCTGACCGGTGGGGCCGCCGACCAGATCGCCGAGCTGGTGGCGCGGGCGGCCCGGGCGCCCACCGGACTGATCTACTTCCTCGACGAGGCGGGCGAGCGGCTCGTCCTGTCCGGCGCCCACGGGCTGCCCGGAACGCGGGCCGACGCGGCCGAAGCACCGCTGGCCGGGAGCCTGGGCGAGCCGATCGTCGGCACCGGGCAGCCGCTCGTCATCGAGGACATCGCCGCCGATCCGCGGATACCGGACGGCTCCCGGCTGCGGATACGGGACACCCATGGGGCGTTCCTCGGTCATCCCGTACGCGACGACGAAGGCGCCATCACCGGGATCTGCTGCGCCTACGACACCGCCCCGCGCCGCTGGACGCCCGAGCAGATCGCCGCGGTCTCCACCGCCGCGCAGGTCAGCACGCTACTCATCGCCGAACGGCGGGCGCGCTGGGAGGTGGACCGGCAGCGGCGCTTCCTGGACGGGGTGCTCGACTCGCTGCACGACGGCGTCACCGCCTGCGACGCGGACGGCCGGATCGTGCTGGTCAACGCCCGGATGCGGGAGATGTGGGGCGAGGCCGCGCCGGACGGCGCCCCGGACGGTCTGACCGATGCCGACGGCAAGCCGGTCTCCTGCGACGGCATCAGCCTGTTCCGGGCGCTGCGCGGGGAACAGCTGCGCGACCACGAGCTGGTGCTGCGCCGCAAGGGGCGCCGGACCCGCCGCTACCTGGTCGACGCCCGGCCGATCATCGGGGCCGACGGGCGGCCGACCGGAGCCGTGCAGGCGGTGCAGGACGCCACCCGCCGGCGGCGGGTCGAACGGTTCCGGACGTGCGAGCTGGCCGTGACCATGGCGCTGGCCGACGCGCCCACGATCGAGGCGGCCGGACCGCGGGTGCTGGAAGCGGTGGTCAGCACGCTCGACTGGGCCCACGCCGAGCTGTGGCTGGTCGACGACGCGGCCGGGATGATCCAGCCGGCGGCGTGCTGGAGCCGGCCGGGCTGGACCGCCGACATCGACGTGCCGGCCGAGCTTCCCTACGGCCGGGGGCTGGCCGGCCGCGTGTGGCAGGTCGGCAAGCCGCTCTGGATCCGCGACGTCAACCGGCCGCAGAGCCTGATCTCGCCCGAGACCGCCGCCGCCTCCGACCTGCACACGGCGCTCGCTCTGCCCGTACGCCACGGATTGGAGCCCTTGGGTGTTCTCACCGTCTTCGCGGAGAGCATCGAGGACCCGGAGGACGAGGTGCTGGCCCTGCTGTCGGGCGTCACCGCGATGGTCGCCCAGTTCGTCGACCGGCAGCTCGTCGAAGATCTGCAGCGCCAGCTGACCCGGAGCAAGAACGAGTACCTGGCGCTGATCGGCCACGAGCTGCGCACGCCGCTCACCTCGATCAGCGCGTACACCGAGATCCTCCGCGAGATCGATCCGTCGGCGCTGGCGGCGGACGGGCCGGCCCTGCTCGACGTGGTCGACCGGAACACCACCCGGCTCCGGCGCATCATCGACGAGCTGCTGGAACTGTCGGCGCTGGACACCGGGCACGCGGCCATGACGATGGCGCCGGTCGACCTGGCCGACGTGGTGCGCGAGTCGGTCGAGCGGACCCGCGAGGTGATCGACGGCTCGCCGCTGTCGCTGAACGCCGAGCTCCCGGACGAGCTGGTGCTGCCCGGCGACCGGCGGCGGCTCAAGCAGATCGTGGACAACCTGCTGGGCAACGCGGTGAAGTACAGCCCGGACGGGGGCCGGATCACGGTGCGGCTCAAGCCGGTGGGGCGGGCGGCGGAGCTGTCGGTGTCGGACACCGGGATCGGGATCGCGCCGGAGGAGCGGGAGCGGCTGTTCACCCGGCTCCATCGCGCCAGCATGGTGCGGGACAAGGCGATTCCGGGTACGGGACTGGGGCTCGCGCTGAGCCGGGCGGTGGTCAAGCGGCACCACGGGACGATCGAGCTGGCCGACCACGAGGGGCCCGGGACCACCGTACGAGTGAGATTGCCTCTCGACGCACGGTGACCGTCGGGGCAAGGATGGGCTATGACCAGGTGGACACCGGATCCACCTACGGCCGGGTGGTCGGCTGGACCGACCTGCCGCACGCCGGCGACGAGTTGCACCACTTCGGGTGGAACGCGTGCAGCAGCGCGCTCTGCCCGACCGCCCCCATCCGCATGTCGAGCGCCGTTACCTGATCGTGCCCGGCCTGCGGTCGTCGCGGATCTACCTGCTGGACACCAAGGACGACCGGCGTGCACACGGTCGCGATTATCGTGGTGCAGGGCCTGTGCGCGCTCATCGTGTACGAGTTCGTCGGCGTCGGCATCCTGCGCCGCGCCTGGTTCAACGTGGACCGTCTGTGGGCCGCGGTGCTCGTGGCGGCCGGCGCCCTGACCATCGCCCTGGCCGTTTGACCCTCTTCTTACTCGAGGGTCCACGGTGGGCCGCATGCATGACATCGACTCGTTGCGGCCGATCCTGCGCGCCGCCTGGGGCGCCGACACCTGCGACCCGCACGACCGGCCCGACTGGCACCCCGGCAACCCGGCCCGCGGCCAGTGCGGGGTCACCGCCCTGGTGATCCAGGATCTGCTCGGCGGCGACCTGATCCTCGGCGAGGTGTACGCCGGCGGCGTCCGGACCGGCTACCACTATTGGAACCGCCTCCCCGGCGGCCGCGAGGTCGACCTGACGGCCGGCCAGTTCCGCCCCGACGAGGTGGTCACCGGCGGTGCGGTGCAGCAGCGCGATCCCGGCGCCCCGGTCCGCCGCTGCCGCGCCGAGTATGAGCTGTTAAGCAGTCGCGTGCTCGCCCACCGCCGTGACAGCGTGGCCGGGTGACACCGCTGCGGATCATCAAGGGCGACGCGACCAGCCCGCAGGCCAAGGGCCCGAAGATCATCGCCCACGTCAGCAACGACGCCGGCGGCTGAGGCAAGGGCTTTGTGCTGGCCGTCTCGCGCCGGTGGCCGGAGCCCGAGCGCGCCTTCCGCCGGTGGCACCACGACCGCAGCCGCAACGACTTCGGGCTGGGCGCCACCCAGGTGATCCAGGTCCAGCCGGACGTCTGGGTGGCCAACATGGTCGGTCAGCACGGCCTGAAGGCGGGCAGCGCCGGGCCACCGGTCCGCTACGACGCGATCGAGAAGTGCCTGCACACGGTGGCCGCCGAGGCCGCCCGGCTCGGCGCGTCGGTGCACCTGCCGCGGGTCGGCTGTGGCCTGTCCGGCGGCCGCTGGGACCGCGTCGAGCCGCTGATCGTGGCCGCCCTGTGCCAGCGCGACATCCCGGTCACGGTCTACGACTTCGACTGACCCCTGCTGCTCCTTGCTGGACCGCGCTACGATCCAGCCATGGTTGAACGTGTTCAACTTTCTACCGGGAACCTCCAGCGCGCCATGGTCGGCGTGGCGGCGGGTTACGTGCTGTTCGCGGGCCTCGTGTCGTTCGTCGACGAGTCCGACGCCTGGGGTTTCCTGGTCGTCTTCACCCTCTTCGCCGCGGCCATCGCCAACCCGCTCGTCTTCCGCGAGCCGGCCGCCTTCACGATCGCCTGCGTCGTGACCGCCGTCCTGGTGCTGATCCTCGGCTTCTTCCTGGCCGCCGCCGGCCTCTACCTCCTGTGGCCGTCGGCCCTCCCGCTGCTGCTCGCGCCGACTCCCCTGCCCCGACTAGCCCCGCCGTGGCCACACCTGGCCGTCGGCCTGCTGACCGCCGCCGCGGTCCTGACCTTCTACGCCGCGGCCGCTTGAGCCCCTCCTCGATCGCGCACTACCAGGGTGGCTTGCGCTCGGAACATGGACCGGGGTGGGGTGCGCCAGGCGCCAGCCTCCCCACTCACCGTCGCTGCCGCCAAGGGAATTCACGGTGCCCGAGCTTCATAACCTGACCACTCACCGCCGCCACTGCCGGCCGCCCTGTGCCGCCACCTCGCCGAGCCTGACGATGACCATCCCCAGCGGGGAGCCGCTCCGTCCTACCACCATCCACCCGAGTGGTAGCTCAGCCCGCAATTCCACACCCGAATACCGCCACGCCCTACCACCATCCACCCGAGTGGCAGCCCAGCCCGCAATTCCACACCCGAATACCGCCACGCCCTACCACCATCCACCCGAGTGGCAGCCCAGCCCGCAAATCCCGACCCGGAAACCGCCACGCCCCACCACCAGCCCGGCCCGCCAGGCGAGTTCGAAGCCGCGCGCGCCCATCGGGCGGCAGCAAAACGATCTTGGCGGCGCGGCCACCGCCGCCACCCCCGCCCCGGCACTGGGTGGGTCAGAACGTAGCGGGCGAACTTGAACGGGTTGTTGCCTGTCCACAGGTGGCGTCGGTCACCGGATCAGCACACCGCCGCCGATCTCGCGAGCCCGGATCGCGGCCGCCTCGATGTGGCGAGGCCGGCGACAGAACAGATAGCAGTGACGGTAGAGGCGGTTCCGCGCGGTGCTCGTTTCTGTGGTCGTGCTTGCGGGACCCAGGAGACGCGAATCGCCGCCGTCGTGCAGTACGGCGCCCATTCGCGTGCCGGTGGACAGCCGATCTCGGCCAGGTCGGCGACCCTGGCGTCCGGGTTCAGGCGTTGCACCAGCTCGTCGGTGAGTGCACCGAGGACGAAGATCTCGGCGACGGCGTCCCGGGGGGACCGGGGTCTCGTAGTAGTCCTCCGCGATGCGCTGGTAGGCGATGCCGGTTCCGTCGAGCAGGGCTCGAACAGCCGGTCGGCACCGTCCGGATCATCGCCGTCGGGCAGCTCGATATCGCCCGTATGCCAGCGGTCGTCGTCGTGCTGGCGCACAGGCAAACCGTGGCCTCCAAGACGCCGTCCTGGTGGCTGAAGGCGGCTGCCGTGGAACACGGCCGGGACGGTGGCGACCAACCCTGGCCACGTCTGCCCACTGCGGTGGGGGCTCATCACCGATTCATGGTCGAACCCCCGGATGACGGCTCCAGCTGGCGAACACGACCGAGCAGGCGTCGCCGGAACCGTTTCTCATCGAGGCCATCTCCTCCTCCGGCCCCCATCGGGAGTCGAAGGAGAAGTACCGCGATTCCCAGTCCGGGCTCATGAGCGCGTCGAGCGTCGCCGGCGCCTGAGAGCGCCGGCGAAGTGTCGCGATGTCCGGCACGGCGAGAGCTACCCGGTGAACTGGCACAGGACCATCTGGCCCGGCGGGAGACCGGCGGCAACGCCGGTCTCCCGTGGAGAAAGAACTAGCGCGAGAACTCGACCGCCGCGGCGC
This sequence comes from Actinoplanes sp. NPDC089786, assembly GCF_040684855.1. Lineage (NCBI taxonomy): Bacteria > Bacillati > Actinomycetota > Actinomycetes > Micromonosporales > Micromonosporaceae > Actinoplanes > Actinoplanes sp. NPDC089786. Next base: position 58,854 of record NZ_JBFBGU010000029.1, on the reverse strand, counting down.
CGCTGCCTCGCCGGGATGGTTCGGCCGCCGCGATGACCCGGCCGTTGCGGCCGAACTCGATCGCGGTGGCCGCGCCCAGTTCGGGCACGTCGGGGCCGAAGGTGTGGCCGAGGGCCTCGAGCCCGGGACCGTACTGCGTGTGGAACGCCGGCTCGGCCTGGATGCCCGCGGAGTTGCGCTGGGACGCCCGGGGGGCCGCCATGGCCTCGGGGAGGGTCATGCCCAGGTCGATGCGGTTGACCAGGAGTTGCAGGACCGTGGTGATGATGGTCGCGCCGCCGGGTGAGCCGAGGGCCAGGTACGGCTTACCGTCCTGGAGGACGATGGTCGGGGACATCGAGCTGCGCGGGCGCTTGTTCGGGCCGGGCAGGTTGGGGTCGGGCGCGTCGCCCTGCGTACCGGCGAAGTTGAAGTCGGTCAGCTCGTTGTTGAGGATGAACCCGCGGCCGGGCACGACCATGCCGCTGCCGCCGGTCGCCTCGATGGTGAACGTGTACTCGACGATGTTGCCCCACTTGTCGGACACGGTGAGGTTGGTCGTGCTCTGACCCTCTTCGACCTGGCCACCGACCGGCGCCGGCGTGCAGCCGGTCGCGGTCAGGTCGCCGGGCGGGACCGGCTTGGTGAGTGCGTGCGCCGGGTCGATCTGGCAGGCCCGCTGGCGCGCCCACCCGTCCGAGATGAGCCGGTCGAGCTTCCACTGTGCGGTGTGGTCGCCGACGTAGCGGTTGCGGTCCGCGAAGGACAGGGCGCTCGCCTCGAGGTACTGGTGGAGGGCCTGGGTGCGGGACGCCGCCGACAGGTCGGTGCGCTCCAGGATGTTCAGCGCCTCGCCGACGGCCACGCCGCCGCTGGACGGGGCGGTCATGCCGTACACGGTCAGGCCCCGGTAGTCCGACCGGGTCGGCGCGGGGTAGCGAAGCCGGTAGTTGGCGAGGTCGGACATCCGGAGGTCGGCGCCCCGGATCGGGTACGCCCACTCGCCGATGGGAGTGGCCGAGACCGGCGGGTGCTGCACGGTGCGGACGATGTCCCGCCCGACCGCGCCCTTGTAGAGGACGTCGGTGCCCTTGCGCGCGATCAGCCGGTAGGTGGCCGCGAGGTCGGGGTTCTTCTGGGTCGAGCCGACCGCGGGCGGCTGGCCGCCGGGCAGGTAGAGGTCGCGGGACGAATCGAACTGCCCGAAGATCGCCTGGTTGTCGGTCACCTGCTGGCGGAACGTGGCGTCGACCGGGAACCCGTTCTCGGCGACCCGCGCGCCGGGCTGGAGCAGCTGGCTGAGCGGCTTCGTGCCCCACTTGCGGGCGGCCGACTCCCAGGTCGCGAGCGTGCCGGGGGTGCCTACGGACAGGCCGCTGACCCGGCCCTCGTTGAAGTCGTAGGGCTTGCCGTCGGCCGGGTCGATGAACCAGTCCTTGGTCATCGACGCCGGACCGGACTCGCGGCCGTCGATCGTCTGCACGCGACCGCTGCGCGCGTTGTAGTAGACGAAGAACCCGCCACCGCCGATGCCGGCCGAGAAGGGTTCGGTGACGCCGAGCGTGGCCGCCGCGGCGATCGCGGCGTCGACCGCGTTGCCGCCCTTGCGCAACACGTCGATGCCCACCGCGGTGGCCACCTTGTCGACCGTCGCGACGGCGCCGCCGTACCCGCGGGCTGTGGGCCCAAAAGCGGTGCCGCCGTGCCCGCGGGCTGTGGGACCCAAAGCATCGGAGGCCGCCGCGGCGGGTGCGGCCGGAACCAGCACCACGCCCAGCGCGACCAGGGACAGAACCGCTCGCAACCGCATTGTTGCCTCCGCCGGAGGAAGAATATCGATGAGGGTCAGGGTTCCTGCCTACCCGTGATCAGCCGGTTGCACAACTCAGCCGACCCCGAAGGCGGGCGGGATCACGCCCGGGCAGGTCGCGCCGGGCGCCGGCCGCGCGAGCGCGACCAGGAACCGGTCCATCAGATCGGTGATGCAGGGTGTACGCCCGTACGACACGTGCCCCCAGCCGTCGTACGTGGCCAGGGTGGCCGAGGGACCGAGCTGGTCGGCGACCCGGGTGGCCCACACGTACGGCGTGGCCGGATCGTGTTTCGAGCCGACGACCAGGGTGGGCACCGACGTGCGCCGGAACCGCCGCTGCGGGTTCGCGACCGGCCCGGTGGGCCCGAGGCAGGCCACCGCCGACGACAGGGCCAGCGAGGACACCCGCATCGACGGCGCCGTCGCCCGCAGCGAACGCAGCCGCCGTGCGTAGGAGTCGTAGCCCACCGAGGGGAAGGAGAAGTCGGCGCAGAAGATCGCCGGGAAGCTGTTCTCCTCGGTCGCGGGCGCGCGGGAGCGGGTGGCGGGCGCGTCGGCCAGCACGTCGTGGATGTAGGTGGCCAGGGAGGCGAACTGCGGGTCGTAGAACGAGCCGAACGCCACGTCGAGCACGTCGAACTCGTTCGGCCGGAAGCCCGGGCGGTACGGGTCGATGAGCGTCCCGGCGGCGGCTCGGGCGAGCACCGTCGCCCACAACGCGCGCACATTCCGACCTCGCAGAATGCAGTCGTCCGACCGCGCGCACCAGCTGACGAACTCGTCGAACGCGTCCTCGACGGCGGCCGTGCCCTCGGCCAGGAACTCGCGCGCGCTGACACTGTGGTCCATCACGCTGTCCAGCACCACCGCCCGCGCCCGGCGTGGGTGGATCGACGCGTACTGCGCACCCAGCAACGTCCCGTACGACGCGCCGTAGAAGGTGATCTGCTCCTCGCCCAGCGCCCGCCGCAGCCGATCCATGTCCCGCGCGACGCTGATCGTGTCGGCGTGCCTGAAGAGCGGGCCGGTGCGCCGCGCGCAGTCCTCGGTCAGCCGGCGATGAAAGATCCGGAGCTTCCGGTACGCCGACTTCCCGGCCACCAGCGGCGACGGCTCGGCGTCGAGCAGGGACCGGGCACACACCACCGGGTTGCTGCGCCCGACCCCGCGCGGGTCGAAGCCGACGATGTCGAACCGTGCGCGCACCTCGGCGCTGAAGAACTTCTCCGCCCCGAGCACCATGTCGACGCCGCTGCCGCCGGGGCCGCCCGGGTTGACGACCAGGACGCCGATGCGCCGGGCGGGCTGGGTGGCGACCCGCCGGGCGATGGCGATCGGCACCTTCCGTCCGTACCCGTCACCGGGTTTGATCGGCACCCGAAGGGTCGCGCACTGGGCCGTGGGGTCGTCCTCGCACGCGGCCCAGACCAGGCCCCGGGCGGCCGAGGCGGGGGCCGGGAGCAGCACGATAAGGGGAACGAGCAGAGCCACGAGAATGGGCCGGGTGGTTCGCACCCGGCCCATCCTGCGTCATGATCCCGTGCGGGATCGGTGGTAATCGGGGCTACTTCACCCCGAGGTGGCGGAACGACCGCTTGAGGAAGTCGGTGCGTTTCGCCGTGGACAGGCCCTCCAGGCCGAAGCCGAGGAAGACCGAGTCCTTGGTGGTGGTGACGGCGCCCTGGTCGAAGTTGTCACCGAACGCGTTCTGACTGCGGCTCCAGCTGTTGGCGTTCGGGCCGGAGCCGGCCGGCGGCCCGGTGATCGCCCAGCCACCCAGGTCGGTCTCGAACGACGTCTGCGCGGTGACGGCGCCGTTCGTCTCGACCCGCACGTTGTCCAGGAAGACGCCCAGACCCTGGGTGCCCCAGTCGGACATGTAGCTGATCGACACCTCGACCTGCTTGCCCGCGTACGCGGACAGGTCGAAGCCGTAGTCCTGCCAGCCGCCGCTGTTGCCGCTGACCGCGTTCCAGGTGCCCGTGGTGCCGGTCGCCGAGCAGTCCGCGCCCTGGTAGTGCGTCAGGAACGGGTGCAGCTCCTGGATGCCCGACTCGCAGCTGTCGCCGGTGCCGGTCTGGGTGTGGCCGCCGGTCTCGGGCAACGTGGTCCAGTCGTCCGCGCCGACCGTGTGCGCCTCGACGAACATGTAGTCCCAGCTCGCCTCGGTGTCGTGCGACACGTTGAACTTCAGCGCGCCGGAGGTGGCCGCGCTCAGATCCACGGTGCGGGTCAGCCGCTTGTAGCTGGCGTCGGCCTGCCCGCTCCAGAGGTACCAGCCGCCGTCGTACGGCTCGTACGGGTTCCGGCCCAGGTCCCAGTCGACCGGCCCCTGGCTGGCGAACTGCGGGAACTGCGTGACCGGCAGCACGCTGGACGTGGTCAGGAACGAACCGGTGTGGTCCTGGTTGCCCGCCGACCCGGGCGCGTTCAGCTCGGCGGCGAACCCGTCGAACTTCCCGGCGTTGCCGGCCAGCGGCCGCGGCCCGTCCGGACCGGCCCCGCCGTTGTCCACGTACGAGTAGGCCCCCAGCCAGTACTGCTGGAAGTCGTTGAACAGCGGCAGACAGGTCGCGCCGTTGTCGACCGGGCACTCCGGGCCGGGGTTCGGGTCGTAGTCGTACGAGCCGTTGGCGGCGTTGGCGTAGCCCGCGTACTTGCCGCCGTAGATCAGCTTGCCGCCCTCGTTGACGTAGTCCCGGACGGCCAGCTCGGTCTGCCAGGCGTTGCGGGAGGCGGTGCCGCCACCCTGGCCCGGCGCCCGCGGGATGATGTCGTCGCCGGTCTCCCAGACGACGGCCTTGTAGTGGGACAGCACACCGAGCGGGTGCGGCGCCTTCCGCCCGTGGGTGTCCAGGTCGTAGACGTCGGCCTTGAGACCGGCCGCCTCGATGCTCGCGACGTGCTCGTCGGCGTACCGGGCCGCGGTGGCCCCGTCGGTGTTGGCCGGCGAGATGCCGGTGACGTCCTCGGCCGCGAGGACCAGCACGTCACCGCCGATGTCGTTGGACACCGTGTAGGTGAACGGCGTGCTCGGCTGCCCGCCGGTCGCGGTGAACCAGACGGTCACCTTGTCGCCCGGCTTCTGCCCGCGGACCAGGCCGCGGAACTCGGCGTAGAACTTGTTGTGGGTGTTGCCGTACCGCTTGCCGCCGTCCCAGCGGCGGACCGCTCCGGTGCGCTCGGCGCCGTTGTTGATGCGGTAGTGCAGCACCTTGTCCTTGAGCGCCCGCTCGGCGACCACGGACACCGTCTGGGTGGTGCCGTACGAGTACTCGAACGGGTCGGCCTCCAGGTCGGGCGCGGTACGCCCGACCGCGGACACCGGGTTGGCCGGGTCCTTGGCCGACTGGGCGATGGACAGCGCGAACGGGATGTTCTTCTCGAACTCGGCCTGGATCAGGCCCTCGTCGTCCGGGAAGTTGAAGCCGCTCTGGCAGTCCGCCGGGTCCCACTGGTCGTCCGGGTCGATCGCCGACGCGGTCGCGCAGGTGGTCATCTCGGGCGTGAAGCCGATGGTGCCGAACCGGACCTGCGCGTGCGTGTCGGTGTCGCCGTTGGTGGTGTACAGCTCAGCCGAGATGTCCGGGTCGTAGCCGGGCACCGCCGGGTGCGCGTCGTCACCGGCCATCGCGATGCTGATCTGGTCGTCCGGGCTGATCGTGTCGACCTGCCAGCCGATGCCGTAGAGCAGCAGCTCGGCGGCCGAGTGGTAGTTCACGAAGAACTCGAAGCCGACCTTCTGGAACAGGCTGTTGAGCGCCTTGGTCTCCGGCTCGGAGTTCGGGCCGGTGCCGCGGTAGGTCTCGTCCGACGGGTCGTCCGCGGAGCCCTCGTTGTCGTAGCCCCACTTCTCGGCGAAGTTCCGGTTCAGGTCGACGCCGTCGCCCGGGGTGATCTGGCCGTCGCCGTTGTTGTCGCGCAGGTTCTTGCGCCACAGGCGGTTGCCCTCGGTGAACGTGAAGTCGTAGCCGTCCACGTTCGCCACCGGCAGGATCCACACCTCGGTGGTGTTCAGCAGCTGGGTGATCGCCGCGTCCTTGCCGTACCCGTTGACGTAGTAGTGCATCAGCCGCCGGTTCATCTCCGGGGTGATCCACTCACGGGCGTGCTGGGCGCCGGCGTACAGCACCGACGGCCGGGCGCCGTCCGGCACGTTGCGCGCGCCCTTGGTCAGCTTGATCGCCTGGATCGGGGTGCCCTTGAGGCTGGTGCCGATGGTGACCAGCTTGGCGATCTGCGGGAACCGCGCCGCGGTCGCGGCGAGCTCGTCACGGATGCCGCCGGGCGTGTTGTACTGCTTGAAGACGGTGGGCGCGGCCGCGGCCTGCTTGCGCATCGTGGTGGTCGCGCTCTTGGCCTTGAGGGGTACGCCCTTGGCGATCAACTGCTTGGCCTGGCCGGCGCCGAGGATCGTCTCCACGACGACCTTGCCGCCGGCCGGTGGCGTGATCGAGCTCTCGTGACTGTCGATGCCCGCCTGGCGCAGCTGCTCGAGCTGGGCCGCGTCCAAGGTGCCGACGTAGACCCCGAGGGTGTCGGCGGTAGGAGCCGGCGCCGCGGTGGCGGCCGGGGCCTGGGTGACGGCCGTGACCGCGCCCAGGACCACAGCCGCTCCGGCGGTGAGCCAGCGTCTGGATCTCATGATGGATGGCCTCCGAAGGGTAAGGAAGGTCGTGAGTGGACCCTTCATGCAGGTGGGAGGCGGTGTCAATCATTCATACGGTTGGATCAGTCAATATGTTGTAACGGAGCGTTGTCCCCGGTTGTGGCGTGGCACCGTTGGAGGCATGACCCACTCCCGGAAGCTCGTTGCCGCGCTGGCCGGCGCCGCCCTGCTCACGGCCTGTTCGGAGGATTCCTCTCAGCCGCCCGCGCCCGCTTTGTCGGCTCCCCCGGCGCCGTCGGTCCTGCCCTCGGCCTCGGCCCCCGCCACGCCGGCCGGGCGACCGGACCTGGCCGCCGAGCCGGAGACCCTCGCCACCGGCATCGACGTGCCGTGGGGGCTGGCCTTCCTGCCGGACGGCAGCGCGCTGGTCGCGCAACGCGACAAGGCGACGATCGTGCAGGTGACGCCGGGCGGGAAGGTCCGGGAGGCGTACCGGGTGCCGGATGTCGACCCGGCCGGCGAGGGCGGCCTGCTCGGCCTGGCCGTGGACCGGGACTACGAGCAGACCCGCTGGGTGTACGCGTACACCACCGCCGACGACGACAACCGGGTGGTCCGGTTCAAGCTGGGCCGCGACGACAAGCCCGAGGTGGTCTTCGCCGGGCTGGCCAAGGCCGGCAACCACAACGGCGGGCGGATCGCGTTCGGGCCGGACGGGATGCTCTACGTCGGCACCGGGGACGCCGCCGAGCCCCCGCGCTCGCAGGACGAGGGCAGCAACAACGGCAAGATCCTCCGCCTCACGCCGGAGGGCAAGCCGGCGCCCGGCAACCCGGCCTCGGGCTCGCCGATCTGGACCTCGGGTCATCGCAACGTGCAGGGCCTGGCCTGGACCGCGGACGGCGCGATGTACGCCACCGAGTTCGGCCAGAACCGGCTCGACGAGGTGAACAGGATCCAGAAGGGCAAGAACTACGGCTGGCCCGAGGTCGAGGGCGACGAGGACGGCCCCGCGCGCTTCACCAAGCCGCTGGTCACCTGGCCCACGTCGGAGGCGTCACCGTCGGGCGCGGCGATCGCCGGCGACACCATGTACGTGGCCGCGCTGCGCGGGCAGCGCCTGTGGACCGTGCCGCTCGGCGGGGGCGAGCCGCGGGCGTACTTCACCGGCAAGTGGGGCCGGCTGCGGACGGTCGCCGTCGCACCCGACGGCGCCCTGTGGCTGACCACGTCGAACACCGACCGGGACGAGAACGTCCGGGACGGCGACGACCGGATCCTGCGGTTCCCGGCCACGGCGAGCTGACAGGCTGACCAGGGCCGGGAACCGCGGAAGACCGGGCCCTCAGGCGTTGGCCGGCGGGAGCAACGGCAACTGGGAGATCACCGTTGCGTACTGGGAGACCTGCCGCCCGTTCGGCACCACGCCGATGGAACGGAGCTGGTCCTGGATGGCCTGTTTGACCACATCCTCGGACTTGCCGCGGTGGGTCTGCATGACCTTGTTGACGACAAAGTCGACGCGGAGCTGCTGCTGCCAGCCGGCGGTCCGGGGGCCGCCGGTCGTGGAGAAGCTGACGGAGGCGAGGGGTTCCATGCCCACGAGTATCGGAAGGCCGGAGCGGCACTGGACCATTAGCGGGGGCGCTGCAACCCGGTTGCACCCGAGCCGCACCGCCCCCTCCATCAAACGGCTTACCGGAGCTCAGTGGGAGGACGGCCGCTCGCTCTGCCCGGCCAGCTCCTCCTCGGTCGGCGGCGGGGTCGGGCGCAGCCGCTGCCAGCCCAGGAAGAACAGGCCGAGCGCGAGCATGGCCAGGCCCATCCAGATGTTGATGCGGATGTCCTGCGCCTTGGCGATCTCGGCGTCGCCGTCGAACAGGCCGAGCAGCGTGACGATCACGCCGTAGACCACGAACAACAGACCGATCACCCGGCGCACGTCGAACAACCGGGCGGCGGCGGAGCGCTTCGCCCGCTCGTCAGGGATCTTCTCGTCGGCCATCTCAGGGACTCCTTACCAGACCGGGATGTAGAGGAGGACGGCCAGCACGACCGCGATCACGCCGAGCAGCACCGGATTGCGCCACCAGACCTTGTCGGCGGCCAGCACCGCCGCGCCCGAGGTGTCCGTGCCGGCCAGCCCGTAGACCAGGCCGCGCAGTTCGTTCTCGGGCCGGGGCGGGGTGAACAGGGTGACCACCACGGCCACCACGACCGCGGTGCCGAAGGCCAGGCCGGCGCCGTAGAAGCTCTCCTCCAGGTCGGAGTTGAAGTGCACCACGTCACCGAGGTAGAGCAAGTAGAGCGTGAGCGACGAGAGCGTGCCCAGCAGCAGCGACCAGAAGCCGGCCCACGCCGACATCCGCTTCCAGAACATGCCCACGATGAAGGTGGCGAACAGCGGCGCGTTGAACAGGGAGAAGAGCGCCTGGATGTAGTTCATGATGTTGTTGAAGCCGGCCGCGATGAACGCCGTGCCGATCCCGATGATCACGCCGCCGACCGTCGCCCAGCGCCCGATCCGCAGGTAGTACTCGTCCGACCGGTCCTTGCGCACGTACGACTGCCAGATGTCGTACGTGAACACGGTGTTGAACCCGGACACGTTGGCGGCCATGCCGGCCATGAACGAGGCCACCAGACCGGTCACCGCCACGCCCAGCACGCCGTTGGGCAGCAGGTCGTTCATCAGCAGCGGGATCGAGTTGTTGTAGACCAGGTCGCCCGACTCGGCGCCCAGCCCCTTGACGGTCACGATCGCGATCAGGCCGGGGATGACGGTGACGACCGGGATCAGCAGCTTCGGGAAGGCGCCGATGATCGGCGTACGCCGGGCCGCGCTCATGTCCTTGGCGCTCAGCGCGCGCTGCACCTCGGCGAAGTTCGTCGTCCAGTAGCCGAACGACAGCACGAAGCCGAGCCCGAAGACGATGCCGATCCAGTTGGCGCCCAGCGGGTTGTCGGCCGAGCTGCCGGTGTTCGACCAGGTGTGCAGGGCCGCCTCACCGAGCGGGCCGCTGCGCACCTTCTCGAACAGCCCGTCGATGCCGCCGACCTTCTTGAGACCGATGATGGTGATCGGGATCAGCCCGGCCAGGATCACGAAGAACTGCAGCACCTCGTTGTAGATCGCCGAGGACAGACCCCCGATGCTGATGTACGTCAGGACGATCGCCGCCCCGAGCACGATCGACAGCCACAACGGCCACCCCAGCAACGCGTCCAGGATCAGCGCCAGCGCGTAGAGGTTGACGCCGGCGATCAGCACCTGGGCCAGCGCGAAGCTGATCGCGTTGAGCAGGTGGGTCGGCCGGTTGAAGCGCAGCCGCAGGAACTCCGGGACGCTGCGCACCTTGGAGCCGTAGTAGAACGGCATCATCACGATGCCCAGGAACACCATGGCCGGCACCGCGCCGATCCAGTAGTAGTGCAGCGTCAGCAGCCCGTACTGGGCGCCGTTGGCCGCCATGCCGAGGATCTCGAGGGCGCCGAGGTTGGCGCTGACGAACGCGAGGCCGGTCACCCAGGCCGGCATCGACCGGCCGGAGAGGAAGAAGTCGGCGCTGGTCTTGATCGCCCGTCGCGCGGCGAACCCGATCCCCAGCACGAAGGCGAAATAGATCGCCAGGATCAGATAATCGAAGATGTCGAGATCGAGCCGAAGACCTTCTGCGGCGAGCAACACATCACCAGACACAAGCACCTCCAGGGGGTCGCCCTGGGCGTCTACCCGTGGTGAAGATCCTTCACACCTCGCCGCGGAACTACAGCGCGGCGATGGCGTCCACCGACAACTCGGCCAGCGACGGGACCACCAGCGCGGCCTGAGCCAGGGCGTCGTCGGCGGGCGGGTAGACGCCGTGCGGCACGCACACGACCTTCATCCCGGCCGCCGCCACCGCGCGCAGACCGTTGCTGGAGTCCTCGATCCCCGCGCAGTGCGTGGGCTCGAAGCCCAGCTTGGCGGCGGCGAGCAGATAGACGTCCGGCGCGGGCTTGCCCCGGGGAACCTCCTCGGTGGAGAGCACGACCTGGAAGACCGAGTCGAGCCCCGAGGCGGCCATCACGCTGTCGATCAGCACCCGGGCCGACGAGCTGGCCAGCGCCACCGGATAGACCGCGGCGATCCGCCGGACCGCGTCGACCGCCCCGGGGATCAGCGGGAGATGGTCCCGGTAGCGCCCGGCCATCGCCGCCAGCACCTCGGACGCAACCTGTTCCGGAGGCAGCCCGACGCCGACGTCCTCGGCGAGGTGGCGGGACCACTCCCCGGTACTCATCCCCATCATCCGGGTCTGGGTGTCCGGGAGGAACTCCCGGCCGTGCGCCGCGACGTAACCGCGGCGCACCTCCTCCCAGGTTTCCTCGGAGTCGATGATCACGCCGTCGAGGTCGAAGACGACCGCCTCGACGCTCACAACGCCTCGGCCGCGGGGACGATCTCCTTCTGGAAGATCTCGAACTGCTTGGTGTCCCACGCGTTGCGCAGGCCACCGTGCGCGACCGTGAACCCGTGGCCGGCCAGGCGGCGCAGGTCGTCGATGATCTCGCCGACCCGCTCGCCCTTCTCGCCCAGGTCCCAGTTGTAGAGGACGGTCTTCTCGATCTCGTCGTAGTCGCGGCCGACGTCGGCGCAGTGCTGGCGGAGCACGTCGAGCTTGCGGTCGATGTCGGGCACCGGGAACAGGTTGCAGGCGTCGGCGTACTGCGCGACCAGCCGGAGCGTCTTCTTCTCGCCGCCGCCACCGATCAGGATCGGCACCCGGGGCCGGGCCAGCGGGGCGGGCGAGTTGAGCAGCCGGCCGAGGCGGTAGTGCTTGCCCTCGAACGCGGTCTCGTCGCCGTCGAACATCTGCCGGCAGATCTTCAGCGCCTCCTCGAGGCGCTCGAACCGCTCGGCGGTCGGCGGGAAGAGCAGGCCCAGACCCCGGGACTCCTCCTCGTTCCAGGCCGCGCCGATGCCGAGCATGGCCCGGCCGCCGGAGAGGATGTCGAGCGTGGTGACCGCCTTGGCCAGCAGTCCCGGGTCACGGTAGACGACGCCGGTGACCAGGGTGAGCAGCTTGGCGCGCTTGGTCTGGCCGGCCAGGAACCCGAGCGTGGTGTACGCCTCGAGCATGTCGTGCTCCGGCGGGCCGATGACGGCGATCTGCCACAGGTGGTCCATGACGCTGATCCGCTCGAAGCCGGCCTCGTCGGCCGCGGAGGCGATCTCGCCGAGGACGGGACCGAGGCGCGCGGGACCCTCGGGCCAGGTGAAGTTGGAGATGTGGAGGCCAAGTCTCATAACCGGAGCCTACTCCGTTTTCGTGAACCCCCGGGGTCGTCAGGCGTCCGCTTTACCCGGGCTTGCCCACCCACGTCCGATCAAATATCACTCTAAGTGGTGCTGACGTTCCGCCCGCAACCTAGATATTCCCAGCTAGGAGCCTTGGGCCGGTTGGTGAAGACGGTCGTCCGTTTTGGTGAGTTGACCGACGGTAGTCGCTTGTTAGGTTGACCTTGATCCCGTACACAGAAGCTGAGGAGCCACCGCCCATGCCTCCTTCGCGGCCGACCGTGAGCGTTGTCCTGCCCGCGTTGGACGAGGCCGCCAACATCGCCCACGTGCTCCACGGCCTGCCCGACGTGGTCGACGAGGTGATCGTCGTGGACGGCGGCTCGTCCGACGACACGGTCGCGGTGGCCCGGCAGAGCCGCGCGGGCACACATGTGGTCCGCCAGACCCGCTCCGGCAAGGGCAACGCTTTGGCATGCGGAATCGCGGCCAGCCGGGGAGACATCGTGGTTCTGATGAGCGCGGACGGCTCATGCGACCCCAGCGACATCCCCCGCTTCGTGCAGGCGCTGGCCGGCGGCGCCGACGCCGCACACGGGTCCCGGTTCCGCGGCCGCGGCGGGGATCTGGAGTCGGGCCGCCTGGAGCGGCTCGGCGGGCACCTGCTCCGGCACCGCGTGAACAAGGTCTTCCAGACCCGCTACACCGACCTCGGCTCCGGCTACCACGCGTTCTGGCGCGCCACCCTGGACAAATTCGACCTGCCCGATCCGGAACTGCCCGGCCTGCGCCGCGGCGAGACCGTGTGGGGCGACGGCCCGGAGGTCAACCCGCTCATCCCGGTGCGGATGGCGGCGCTCGGCCTGCGGGTCGTGGAGATCGCCACGGTGCGTTACCCGCGGATCCACGGCGCTCCCCGGCCGCGGCGTACCCTCGCGCGCATCCTGCGGGGGCGGCGCGTGCTGCGTGCGGAGCGGCGCCGGGTGTCGCAGCTCGATCAGGAGGAGGGCAAGAGCACAACCATGCGTGGGTACGCCCGGAGCACGCGAACCACTGCCGACCGGCCCGGCGAGCACACCACCGGCCGGCACGCCCGGCCCGAGGCCCCGCGCCGCCCCTACCCCGGACCACGGCCGGACTGGGCCGACTCCGTGGGCCAGCACCGCACCGAGGACATGATCGGCAACTCGCGGCGGCGCAGCGGCATCTACGAGAGCGGCGTGCACCAGGGCGAGAACGGCAGCATCCGGCGCAGCGGCCTGTATGACACCGGCGTCCACCGCACCGGGGTCTACGACACCGGGGTGCACCGCACCGAGATCTACGACACCGGTGAGGTGGTCAACGACCGGGTGCCGCGCGAGGTCGGTGGTGGCCGCCGCCGGCTGGACGCCGAGGACCGCACCCCCGGCCCGCCCCAGCTCACCGCCGGACCATCCCAGCTCGCGTCCCGGCCACCCCAGCTCATGGCCGGCCCGCCGCAGCTGACCGCCGGGCCGGCGCATCTCGGTCCCGACGAGAACATGCCGTATGCGGGCCGTCCCGGCTACCTGCGCACCGAAGGCTGACCATGTCGATGAGCCGCATCATGAACGCCGGGCCGCCCCCGCCGAAAGGACTCGAGCAGGGCCGCAGCGGCGACCGCCCGTTCCCCGGCCGGCCGGCCCGCCCGACCGGCCTGATTCCCCGGCAGCGCGAGCCCGAGCAGCCCGAGCCGACCGTGGTGGTCGGCGTGGACCTGCGCGAGCCGATGCCGGACATCGCCGGTGGCGCGGTCACCCGGGCCTGGCTGCTGCTCCGGATCGGGCCGGTGCCGATCGGCGAGCTTCTGCTGCGCGTACCCCCCGAGGGGTTGACCTCGGCCCAGGCCGGTGCGGCGGTCGCGGCGCGGATCGGCGCCCGGCGGCGGATCGCCCGCCGGGCGTCCGACGGTCAGCCGCGCTCGCGCAAACGCGGCAGGATCTCGCCGCTGTAGAGCCTGAGGAACTTCTCCTGGTCGGGCCCGGGCGCGTGGAAGACCAGGTGCTTGAAGCCCATGTCCAGGTATTCGGCCACCTTGGCGGCGTGTTCGGCCGGGTCGGTGGAGACGATCCAGCGGGTCACCGTGCGGTCGACCGAGAGGGCGTCGGCCCGGCGCTGCATCTCGATCGGGTCGTCGACGCTGTGCTTCTCTTCCGGCGTCAGCGCCAGCGCGCCCCAGTAGTGGGTGGCCTGCCGGGCCTGCTCCAGGTCGTGGTCGAAGGAGACCTTCACCTCGATCATCAGGTCGAGGTCGTCGAGCGTCTTGCCGCCCTTCTCGGCACCCTCCTTCACGGCCGGCAGCAGCGTGTCGGTGTAGAGCTCGTGGCCCTTGCCGCTGGTCGTGATGAAGCCGTCGGAGATGCGGCCGGCCAGCCGGGTGGCGGCCGGGCCGGAGGCGCCGATATACACCGGCACCGGCGTCTCGGGCTTGTCGTAGATGGTGGCCTTCTCGGTGCGGTAGTACTGACCCTCGAAGTCGACCCGGTCTTCGGCCCAGAGCTGCTTGATCAGCGTGACGGCCTCTTTCAGGCGGGCGAACCGCTCCTTGCCGTCGGGCCACTCGGCGCCGAGCGGCACCTCGTTCAGCGACTCGCCGGAGCCGACGCCGAGGATCACCCGGCCCGGCGCCAGGCAGCCGAGCGTGGCGAAGGCCTGGGCGACCACGGCCGGGTGGTAGCGGAACGTCGGCGTGAGCACGCTGGTGCCGATGGCGATGCGTTCGGTGCGTGCGGCGAGCGCGCCCAGCCAGGGCAGCGCGGCCGGGGCGTGCCCGCCGTCGTGCCGCCACGGCTGGAGGTGGTCGCTGACGAACACCGAGTCGAAACCGAGCTCCTCGGCGAGGACGCCGTAGCCGAGCAGCTCGGTGGGTGGGAACTGTTCCGCGGAGGCCTTGTAGCCGAACCGAATCATGGATCCGAGCCTATCCCTGCCCGTTCCGGCCCCGCCGGTTATCCACAGCGTCCGATGCTGTCGCGGAGGTCACCCCGCCGCGCGATAGGCCTTGCCGGCCTCGGTCGGGGCGCTCGCGTCGCGGTAGAGGCCGAAGTCGACGCTGTCGCCGACCGCGGGCAGGCCGAACCAGGCGTACCGCTCGACGTAGGACCGCTTCTCCAGGCCGGTGGTGCTGCCCTTGATGAAGGCGACGATCTGCGCGGTGTTCGGGTACTTCGGGCTGCCGGTGAAGTTCATCAGGCCGTACTCGGTGATCCAGATCGGCTTGCCGTACTTCTGGTGCACCGCGTCGACGTACCCCAGGAACTGGTTCACCGAGGCCGCGCTGAAGTCCGACCCGTACCAGTGGATCGGGATGAAGTCGACCTTCAGCTTCTTCGCCTCGGCGCCGTCCATGAACCGGTCCAGCCAGCCGTTGTCCTGGTCACCGCCGAACGCGACGGCCGGGGCGCCCAGCCGCATGCCGGTCTTCGCCAGCTCGGGCCACTTGGCCAGCGCCTGCTCCACGGTCATGTCGGCCTGGCCCGCCATGTCCGGCTCGTTGAAGCCGAGCAGCGTGCCGTCGCCCTCGCGCTTCGCCTCGGCCAGGGTGCTGGTGGTGACGTTGCGCTCGTCCCAGATCATCGGCACGAACTCGACGCCGGCCGGGCCGGGGATCTCGTTGTTGTTCGAGCCCCAGGTGTAGTACCAGCTCGCGCCGACGTCCTCGAGCGCGCCCTTGGAGCCGGCGAACTTCCAGACCGCGGCGCCCTTCTTCTCGGTCTTCAGAACCGGCACGGCCTTCGTGGCCTTCTTCTTCGGCGTGGGCTTCTTCGGCGGTGGTGTGGTCGGAGCAACGCTCGGCGGCAGGCTGATCTTCGGCGCGGGCGCCGTGCTGGGCACGATCACCGCGGCCCGGGCCGGCGGTCGCTCCTCGTGCTGGTGGTAGACGACCACGGCCGCGCCGCCACCGGCCACCGCGGTCGTGGAGAGGACCACGGTGAGGACCCGGCGGCTCATCCCGAAGGCGATCTTGCCGGCCAGCGCCAGGTGGCCACCGGCCTGCGCGCCGCCGATGACCGCCCCCTTCATCGCGAGCGGCACCGGCACCAGCGCCATGCCGGCCAGCAGGCGCTCGGCCGCGACCAGACCGGACCAGGCCGGTGAGCACTCCCGGCAGTCCCGGGTGTGCCGGGCGACGCGCTTGCGCCACAGCGGGCTGGGGTGGCCGTCCCAGCCGGTCAGCACCACCCGCAGCTCGGCGCAGACCGGGTCGGCGTCGAGCGCGCGCACGACCACCCGAGCGGTCTCGAGCTGGCCCTTCATCCGCTGGACGCGGACCGCGGCGTGCTGCCGGGTCACCCCGATCGCCTCGACGATCTCATCCCGGGTGAGCTCGCCGGAGGCCTCCAGCCACCACAGCGACAGCAGTTCCCGGTTGTCCTCGTCCAGCCAGCGGGTCGCCGCGGCGGTCTCCCGGCGCTGCCCGGAGAGTTCCAGCCGGGTGATCGCCAGGTCGGTGAAGTCGGCGCCTGGGTCGCGGACGTCGTCCGGCAGCAGCACGTCCGGCGTCCCGCGGCGGGCACGGAACCGCTCCCGGATCTGGCGCACCGTGATCGCCACCAGCCAGGACCGGAACGCGGCCGGGTCGCGCAGGTCGCCCAGGTTGCGCAGGACCCGCAGCATGACGTCCTGGACCACGTCGTCGACGTCGGCGTGGCCGTCCATGGCCCGGCCGACGATCGTGTAGACGAGCGGCAGGTACCCGGCGACGAGCCGGTCCACGGCGGCGGGATCGCCCGCGCGGGCGGCGACGACGGTGGCGGTGTCGGGTTGATCCGGCATGTGCTGACCTCTCCGTGGCGCATCAGATCATGGCTCAGGAGGAGGAGACGGTCCAGGTCGGGCCGAATAACACAAACCCCGGTGCCGGAACCGGGACACAGCCTGGGTTAGCTATCGGCGTGTTCGGGCATTCACCTGGCATGCGCATGTCGGTCCGACTCAACCTGCCGATCGAGGCCGGCAGCGTTCCCGCCGTGCGGCGGCTGCTGCGGACCGCCCTGTCGATCATCCGGGTGGATGTGGCCTCCGGCGACGACCTGGAGATCGCGCTCACCGAGGCGTGCGCGAACGTGGTCAAGCACGCCGGCGGGGCCGAGAAGTTCGAGGTCCACCTGGACGTCGACGACCATCGGTGCGCCATCGAGGTGCGCGACGACGGCCCCGGATTCGATCCCGGCGTCACCGACAACGACTCACCGGACGAAAGCGGCGAAAACGGACGGGGACTGTTCCTGATCCGCGCGCTCAGCGAGAACGTCCGCCTGCACTCGACGCCCCGGCGCGGCAGCCTGATCCACTTCGAGAAGTCCTTCGCCTGAGGCCGTTCCCGGCCCCCGCCGGCCGAGTGCCACCCCCTTGGCGCTCGGCGGGGACAGGCGTGCCATCATTTTTGCCCCATAGCAAATCTTGCTGCACAGCAAATTCAGTCACGGAAGGAGTGACCGCAGTTGTCCGAGGGCCCCACGCCGATCGGCGTCCTGCTGCGCGCCACACCCCCCGACCGGCTGCCCGAACTGGCGGCGGAGCAACTCCGCCACCATCATGCCGCCCGCCGGGTCGAGGTGCTGCTGGCCGACCTGACCCGTACCGGGCTGTGGCCCGTCCTCGACACCGAGGCCGCCCCCGGCGACGCCCTCGCGCTGCGCTGCTTCGGCAGCCAGCGCCCGGTCACCGACATCGGCATCGCCGGCACCAACCGGGTGCATCTGCCCCTGACCGTCTGGGGTGAACGGCTCGGCGTGCTGGTGGTCGACACCGCGCAGCCGGCCGGCACCGGGCTGTCGGACACGCTCGCCGCGTTCGCCGACGAGCTGGCCGTCGCCATCCGCGCCGCGTCCTCCGACACCGACCGCTACGTCCGGGTGCAGCGCCGGGAGCGCCTCACCATGGCCGCCGAGCTCCAGTGGGACCTGCTGCCCGGCTCGTCCCTGGGCGACGACCGGTTCCTGGCCGCCGGGCAGCTCGAGCCCGCGTACGACGTGCACGGCGACCACTTCGACTGGTCGCTGGACGGCGACCGGCTCACCGTGACCGTGCTCAACGGGTCCGGCGACGGCCTGGCCGCCGCCCTGCTCACCACGACCGCGGTCAACGCGATGCGCAACGCCCGCCGCTCCGGGGCCAACCTGGTCGAGCAGGCCGAGCTGGCCTCCGACGCGATCTGGTCGCGGGCCGGCGGCAACGGCCACGCGGCCACCCTGCTGCTGGAGATCGACGTGGTCGGCGGCCAGGTCGAGGCGGTCGACGCCGGGTCGCCCAAGGCCATGGTGGCGCGCGAGGGCGAGATCCGCCCGATCGAGCTCGAGCAGCAACTCCCGCTCGGCATGTTCGGCGACTCCCGGTACGAGACCCAGCGCTTCCGCCTCGAGCCCGGTGACCGCCTGCTCGTGGTCAGCGACGGAGTGCACGCGGCGACCCCCTCCGGACGCGCGGCGTTCGGCGGTGGCGGGCTGCTGACCGCGTTGCGCCGGACTCGCCTGCAGCCGGCCACCGAGGCTGTCGGTACGGTGATGCGTAGTCTGCGTGACTACCACGCGGGCGAGGACCCGGCCGACGACGCCGTCATCGTGTGCCTCGACTGGCGCCGCTGATCGGCCGAGCGACGCTTGGACCACACCCCGAGCGGGTAGTTGCCAGCTCGCACCCAGGTTGGACGGAGCACTAGGGATCGGCATGAATCATGCGCCCGACACCGCGGCGGCGGTCGAGTCGTCGGTGGAGTCGTTGCTGTCCGTGCTCGACACGGCGCGGCTGGCGCAGTCCCCCGCGATACCGCCGACCCAGCTCCGCGTGCTGACGATCATCGCGCGGGCCACCGGCGAGACGAACATGAGCCGGCTGGCCGAGGCGCTCGACGTGGTCCCGTCCTCGGCCAGCCGGCTGTGCGACCGGCTGGAGGCCACCGGGCTGGTCCGCCGGGTGCCCGACCCGCGCGACCGGCGCGAGGTGCGGCTGCTGCTCACCCCCGCGGCGAAGCGGCTGCTCGACGAGTTGCGGGCCGCCCGGCAGGCCGCGCTGGCCGTCGTGCTCGAGCGGATGACGCCGGCCGCCCGCAACGATCTGGCGCGGGCGCTGGGCGCCTTCGACGCGGCCGCCGCCCGCGACCAGGGCGAGAACGAGACCGGGTTACGCACGGCCTGACCCGCTCTCTAGATTGATCCGATGCGCATCGGCATCGTGATCCTCCCCGACGAACGCTGGTCCATCGCCGGGCGGCGGTGGCAACGCGCCGAGGAATACGGCTTCGATCACGCCTGGACCTACGACCACATCGGCTGGCGCGACCTGGTCGACGGGCCGTGGTTCGACGCCGTGCCGACCCTCACCGCCGCGGCCATGGTGACCCGGCGGATCGGGCTGGGCACCTACGTCGCCTCGCCGAACTTCCGGCACCCGGTCCCGTTCATCCGCTCGGTGCTCGCCCTGGACGACATCTCGCAGGGGCGGCTGTTGCTCGGGGTGGGCGCCGGCGGCACCGGGCACGACAGCAGCGTGCTGGGCGCTCCCGAGCTGAGCCCGCGCGAACGGGTCGACCGGTTCGGTGAGTTCCTCGAGCTGACCGGCCGCCTGTTGACCTCGGATCACGTCTCCTACCAGGGCGACCACTACACCGCGGTGGACGCGCGGACCCGGCCCGGAGCGGGCCGTACGCCGCTGCTCGTGGCCGCCTCCGGCCCGCGCACGCTGCGGCTGGCGGCCAAGTACGGCGACGGCTGGGTGACGTACGGCGACGCCTCGGTCGAGGGCACCGACGCGTGGTGGGTCGCGCTGGAGCGGCAGCGGAACCGCTTCGAGGCGGCGCTGGCCGAGGCCGGCCGCGACCCGGCCACCGTGCGCCGATATCTCAACCTCGATTCGGCGCCGGTCTCCCCGATGAGCAGCGGCGACGCATTCACCGACCTGACCGGCCGGGCGGCGGCCCTCGGTTTCACCGATGTCGTCGCACACTGGCCGCGGGCGAGCGGGTGGTACGCCGGTTCTGAGAAGACGCTGGAAACGGTCGCCGGGCTGTTGCCGAAGCTGCGCCGGTTGACTTAAGCCAAGGCCTGGAGTCGGGTTGCGCTATTGCGCAATGGGACGGTCAGCGGCGATGGGCCGCGCGGTAGGCGTCGCTCACGCCCTGGGGAATGCGGCCGCGCTCGGAGATCTCATGGCCGTTGGCCACCGCCCACTCCCGAATCGCCTTGTTCTCGTCGCGGCTGGTCGCCGTGCGCCCGCCGGACGCGACCCGGGCCCGAGGGGCGCCGCCGCGACCGACCCGGGTGCCCGCGGTGATGAACGGGTCGAGAGCCTTGCGCAGCTTTCCGGCATTGGCGTCGGAAAGGTCGATCGTGTAGCTCGTTCCGTCCAGACTGAACTCGACGGTGCGGTCCGCCTTCTTTCCGTCCAGATCGTCGATCAGAGTGGTGATTACCTGGCGCGCCATGCCGACTCCCGTTGGTTATCCGGAATAGCCGCGCTCAGTGTCGCCCTTCGGCGGCGTCGCGCGCAACTCTTCCCTCGGATTCAACCATTCTTTTTCGTCCAGGGTCGCTTGGTCATTAAATGCGATGGCGCATTCAGCGGGAAATCGGCGGTCCCGGAGGCGTCCGGCCGGTCGGCCGAAAGGGCGGGTGGATGGAACCGTCCGGATGAGGTTAGGGTCGTCGCCATGGAGGACGAGCGAGCGACCGGGGCCGATCCGGGCGCCGCCGCCGATTGGCACGAGCAGCGGCGACGGGCGATCGCCGGGCACGCCGCGGCCCTCGATGCCGGCCGGGCCGCCGAGGCGGCCGAAGCGGCCGGGCTGCTGGCCGAGTTCGTCCGCGAGGCGACCGAGCGTGGCCTCTCCCCCGCGCGGCTGAACGCGACGTCGTTCGACGGGCGGTCGACGTACCGTACGAAGATTCGTGGTTGGTATTTGAAGAGCAACAAGACCGTGGCCGTCGGCGCCGACGGTGAGTATTACGTCATGGCCGTGCCGTCCTCCCTGCGCGCCCGGTTCACCGGCGCCGACCTGCGACCGAGCGTCCCCAGGCTCGTGGTCGGCGCGGGCGGCGGCGACGGCGAGACCATCCCCCTGGCGCAGCTCCTGCGGCGCCGTCTCGACCTGGGAGCTTCCTGGCCGTGATCCTTGGTTCCATTCCTCTCCTCACCCTCATCCGACGACGTCGGGCCGTGGCGGCGGCCCTGACCGCGTTCACCCTCCTTGCCCTCTCCTCGCCTCCGAGTGCGGCCGCCTCGCCCTCCTCGCCGCTGAACGCGGCCGCCAAGGCCGTCGTCCCGTGCCCGCGACCGAAGGTGAAGCCGCCGACCGGCCGTCCGGCCCGGCCGGTGCCGCCGCCGGACGACCCGGTGGCCCGCGCGGTCGGCGGTGACGCCCTGGCCACCAACGGCCTGGCCGTCCCGGCCGGCGTCGCCGCGCCGCCCGCCCTCACCGCCGCCACCTGGCTGGTGGCCGACCTCGACACCGGCGAGGTGCTCGGCGGGTGCGGGCCGCACGTCTACCAGACCCCGGCGAGCGTGCAGAAGCTGCTGCTGGCGGCCACGGTCATGCCCCACCTCGATCCCCGGCAGACGATCAAGGTGGCCCAGTCGGACCTCGACATCGAGCCCGGCAGTTCCGCGGTCGGCCTGGTGCGCGGTGGCTCGTACTCGATCGCGACCCTGTGGCTGGGCCTGATCCTCAACTCGGGCAACGACGCGGCGAACGCCCTGGCCCGGGTGGGTGGCGGCCGCAGCGGCGTGCCGGCCACGGTCAAGGCGATGAACGACGAGGCCAAGCGTCTGGGCGCCTACCAGACCCACGCCGTCACCCCGTCCGGCCTGGACGGCCCCGGCCAATTCACCAGCGCGTACGACCTGGCCCTGATCTCCCGGCGCCTGTTCGACCGGGCCGATTTCCGCAAGTACGCCCTGACCCGCAGCGCCACGATGCCCGCCCAGAAAGCGTTGAAGAAGGGCGGTTTCCAGTTCCAGAACGAGAACCGCCTGATCTTCAACTACCCGGGCGCCCTGGGCGGCAAGACCGGCTTCACCAAACTGGCCCGGCACAGCTACGTCGGCGCCGCCCAACGCAACGGCCGCCGCCTGGTGGTGACCCTGCTGGGCGCCGAGAACAACCCGCTGAAGGGCTGGCAACAGGGCGCCGCCCTGCTCGACTGGGGCTTCAAACTCCCGAAGGACGCCTCCGTCGGCAAACTGGTCAACCCGGAATCATTGGCCACAACCAAGACGACCGAGAACGCTCCGGTGACCCCCGGCCCCACCAACAAGGCCCCGCAACCGGCGGCGGCACCCCAGCGCGACTCATCCCGAACCCTGACCTTCGCGGCGGCCGCAGCGGTAGCCGTGATCCTCGCGGCGACGCCCCTGCTCCTCCTGCTGACCCAGCGACGGCGTCAGCGGGTCAGGCGGAGACCCCGGGCGCAGTACCACGCAGGTCCGAGCTGACAGACGAAGCGTTCGCCACCCCGCCTCGCTGGGGGGTGGGTTGCGCTGCGCGACGAGCCGCCGCCTCCCCCACCCCGGCACTGGGTGGGCGCAAACGTAGCGGCCGAAAATGACAGTCCGGAGAACTGTCCACAGGGTCAGGCGTTGAGGACGCCGAACAGCCAGATCACGGCGATCGCCAGGGCGGCCGCGAACTCGATCAGCAGGGACAGGCCCACGGCGCCGAGGGCCCGCCGGGTGGAGGCCCACGCCTGGCCGGGGCCCAAACGGGTGCGCTCGGCCAGCCAGATGCCCAGCACGAAGCCGAGGACCAGGCCCACCACCGGCACCACGAAGAAGCCGATCACGCCGAGCAGCCCGCCGAGCACCAGAGACCGGTTCGGGACGCCGCTCTCCTTGAGGCGGCGGCCCGGCCAGAGGTACTTGATCAGCGTCCCGGCCAGGGCCACGCCGGTGGTCAGGCCGAGGACCAGCCACTTCGCGCCGCCGGCGTCGCTCAGCAAGGACCAGACCAGGACGCCCAGCCAGCAGAGGATCAGGCCGGGGAGCACGGGAATGACCACGCCGAGGATGCCGGCCACGATCAGGACGGCGGCGATCAGGACGGCCAGGTTCCCGGTGTCGGTGAGATCCATGCCGCACACCCTGCCCTGCCCCGGCTCACCGCGAAACCTCAACCCGGCGCCCGTGGGCCTGCCCCGGCTCACCGCGAAACCTCAACTCGGCGCCCGTGGGACCGAAGGAGAACCAACTGGGTCGCTGAGGAGGTTGCCATGGGTCCGATCGCCGCGCTGGTGCTCAGCCTGTGTGTCGCGGCCGGCGGGTTCGTGCTGCGCAAGCGTGGGAACGCCTGATGCGCAGCGTGCTCGCGGTGGGTGCGCACGCGGGGGCTTTCGAAGCGGGGTGCGCGGGTACGCTCGCCGCCCCATCGCGCCGCCGGTGACTCGGTGACCGTGCTGTCGCCGAGCGGGAGATGGCGACGGCCTCGGGCGCCCTGGCCCGCGTCCGCTTCACCGAGGCCTTCGCGCCGACCCGCTTCGTGTGGGATCTCCAAACAACCGAGCAGCAACTGACAGCGACCTGAAGCCGTACCCAGAGTCACTGAAAGTTCTCCCTGACGCCGAACAGCGAGCGCCAGACACACGGGGGACTCACATGACCAGCACCGTCACCACCGCCGTTGCCGACCTCGAAGCCGACATCGCCGAGGCCACGGTGCTCTCCGCCCGCGAGCAGGAGGAGCTGATCCGTCAGCACATGCCGCTGGTCGGTCACCTCGTCCGGGAGATGCTCACCCGCATCCCGAACCACATCCACCGCGACGACCTCACCAGCGCCGGCCTGCACGCGCTGGTCACCGCCGCCCGTGGCTGGGACCCGGAGCGTGGCATCCCCTTCCACCGCTTCGCCAGCACCCGGATCCGCGGTGCGATCCTGGACGAGCTGCGCTCGCTGGACTGGGCCACCCGCTCGGTGCGCACCAAGGCGCGGGCCACCGACACCACCCGCCAGCACCTGACCGGCACGCTGGGCCGTACCCCCACGGCCGAGGAGCTGGCCCAGGCGCTCGGCACCACCACGAGCGACCTGAAGCGGACCGACACCGACGTGCAGCGCGCCACCGTCCTGTCGCTGCAGGGCTTCACCACGAGCACGGGCGACGACCTGGTCACCGAGAAGAACCCGGGGCCCGAGGACATGCTGCTGCGCCGGGAGCAGATCGGCTACCTGCACCACTCGATCGCCGCCCTGCCCGAGCGGCTGCGCGTCGTGATCACCGAGTACTTCCTGAACGAGCGCCCGATGGCCGACATCGCCGCCGACCTGGGCGTGACCGAGAGCCGGATCAGTCAGCTCCGGGCCGAGGCGCTCAGCCTGCTCAAGGACGGCATGAACACGCACCTGGACCCGGAGCTGGCGCCGGTGCCGGACAACCCGGAGTCGATCGTCGCCCGGCGCCGCGCCACGTACTACTCGAACATCGCCGGCCACACCTCGCTGCGCAGCCGGCTCAGCCTGACCAACGTCATCGGACACACCCGCGCGGGCCTCGGCGTGCCGGTCTGACCGTCATTGCAGGGCGCTGAGCTCCTTCGGGAGGTCGGCGCTGTGCAGCACGCCCAGCCGCCGCGTGGCCCGGGTGACCGCGACATAGAGGTCACTCAGGCCGCGCGGCGATTCGGCGATGATCTCGTCGGGCTGGGTCACCAGCACCGCGTCGAACTCCAGACCCTTGGCCTGCCGTACGGTCAGCATCACCACCTGGTTGAGCAGGTCGGTCTGCTCGCCGACGGCCGCCTCGGGCAGCGCCTTCATCAGCTCGTGGCCGAGCTCGCCCTCGCGGCCCTGCGGCACGATCACGCCGACCCGGCCGCTGCCGACCTCGGCCATCTCGGCCCGCACGGCCGCGACCAGGGCGGTGGGCAGATCGTCTTCGGTGACCCGGCGGGCCCAGGGTGCGACGCCGGCCTCGCGCACCGAGCGGGGCGGCTGCAGCGACGGGTCGACCGCGTTGAGCACGTCGGACGCCACGGCCATCACCTCGGCCGGGGTGCGGTAGTTGACGGTCAGCTCGGCCAGGCGCCAGCGCTGGGCCACGTACGGCTCGAAGACCTGCTCCCAGGTCGTGGTGCCGGCCAGCTCCGAGGTCTGCGCGACGTCGCCGACCACGGTCAGGGACCGGCTCGGCACCCGGCGCATCAGCAGCCGCCACGCCATCGGCGACAACTCCTGCGCCTCGTCCACGATCACGTGTCCGAAGACCCAGGTGCGGTCGGCCGCCGCCCGCTCGGCCGCGGTGCGGGTGTCGAGCACCTCGTGCCGCTCGACGAACGCGCTCGCGTCGACCACGTCGATGGCCGAGAGGATCTCCTCCTCCTGGTCCTCGAAGTCCAGCGACCGGGAGCCCTCGACGATCTCGAGCACACCCTCGGCGTACTCGACCGCCTCGGCCCGCTCCCGCTCGACCGCCCGCTTACGCAACGTGTCGTCCTGGCCCAGCAGCTCGGCCAGCTCGTCCAGCAGCGGCACGTCGGCCGGGGTCCAGCGGGCGTCGCGGTCGCGCAGCAGCACGTCGGGCGCGCCGGCCGAGGCCAGCCGCTCGGCCGAGGTCAGCAACTCGCGCAACACCCGCCGCGGGGTGAGCACCGGCCACATGTCGAAGAGCGCGACCTGCACGTCGATGTCCTCGCGCAGCTCTCGGCGGGTCTCGGCCAGGTCGGCGTCGGACAGCAGGTTGTCGCCGCCCAGCGGGTCGGCGCCGATCCGCTCGGCGATCTGCAGCGACAGCGCGTGGATCACCTCGGTGACGAAGACCGAGCGGGCGATGTTGTGCGGCCGGCCGGTCCGGCGTGCCACCGCCCGGGCGTCCTCACAGGTCGCGCGGTCGATGCGCAGCGGGTAACCGTCGTGGTCGACCTCGACGAAGTCGTGGGGCACGGTCTGCCAGTCGGCGACGGCGCGGGCGAGCACCTCGGTCATCGGCAGCCGGCCCTTGAGCGCGGCGACGGCCGGCGGCTCCTCGGCCCGGGCGCGCACCCCGGGGAACATGTCGCCCAGCGTGGCCAGCAGCACGCCGGTCTCGGCCAGGGACGGCAGGACCTGGGAGATGTAGCGGAGGAAGGTGGCGTTCGGCCCGAGGATGAGGACGCCCTGCTTGGTGAGCTGGGCGCGGTGGGTGAAGAGAAGGTACGCGGCGCGGTGCAGCGCCACGGCGGTCTTGCCCGTGCCGGGTCCGCCCTGGACCACGAGTACGCCGGGCAGCCCGGACCGGATGACCTCGTCCTGCTCGGCCTGGATGGTCTCGACGATGTCGCGCATCCGGCCGGTACGGCCCGCGGTCAGCGCCGAGAGCAGCGCCGCCTCGCCGGTCACGTCTTCCCGCCCGGCGCCACCGGCGGCCAGGTCGAGCACCTCGTCGTCGATGCCGGTCAGCTCACGGCCCTTGGTGCGCAGGTGTCGCCGGCGTGTCACGCCCTCGGGCGACACGGCCGTGGCCAGGTAGAACGGGCGCGCGGCGGGGGCACGCCAGTCGATCAGCAACGGCTCGGCGTCGCGGTCCTCGGCGAACAGCCCGATCCGGCCGATATAGCGGGGATGATCGGCGTCGAAATCGAGCCGACCGAAGCACAAGCCGTTCTCCACCGCATTCATCTGGGCCAGTTGCTCGGCGTAATGGGCGCGGTTGGCCTCGCGCAGCGAGCGGCCCTGCGGCGTACCCCCGCCCTCCAGCAGGATGGCACGGAGCCGCTGGTCAGCCTGCTCGCGCAGACCGTCGAGCCGGGCATAGAGGCGGTCGAGATAGTGCTGTTCGTCTCGGATGTCAGCGCTGTTCGAGCTTGACAAAACCGCTCCTTGATGTGGTAGCATTCCGCAGTCGGCGACCATTCTTGGTCGCCTTTTTTGTGTCTGGCAAAGACCTCAGAATAGCGCGTCCCCCTCAGGTTACGGCCGGTGCGGCAAGTGTCCGCAATCCGTCAGTATCGTCGATCCCCGTTACGTCGAACGGCCGATCTCGATTAACCCGGTCATGCGCAAACACCACCCGTTCCGACGTCTCGGCGCGCTGGCCCTGATCGCAGCCGCCGCCCTCAGCTTCAGTGCCGGCTGCTCCGGCGACGACGAGGACCCGGCCGGCAACTCCGCGGCCGCTGCGGCGGGCGGTCCCGAGCCGAAGTCCCTCGACGGCGCGAAGGCCGCCGCCCAGACCATGTTCGACCGGTTCAGCGGCGGGGACTTCGCCGGCGCCTGGGAGATGTACACCGCCAAGGGCAAGGCGGCGATCTCCAAGGCCGACTACGTCAAGCTGAACGAGGCCTGCTCCCGCAAGGGCCTGGCGATCAGCCTGACCAGCGCCCGGATGGAGGGCGCGGACCGCGCGGTCGTGATCGCCAAGCAGCTGGTGGCGGCTCAGTCGTACACCATGGTGTACGAGCAGAACGCCTGGAAGCTCGAGCCCGCCAAGGAGGGCCTGGCCCTCTACTCGCAGGGCGCGGCGAAGGCCATCGCGGCCCAGAAGAAGGCCGGCACCTGCGCCAACGCGTAACCCCGTTGCTAATGGAGATGGGGCGTGGCCATGACGGCCACGCCCCATCTTCGTGTGTTGCTCTAGGCCGCGACCGGCAGGCCGTCCAGGTTGGTGATCGCGAGGCGGGACCGGAGGGTGCCGCGGTCCGCGATCGAGTCGAAGTACGCCGTCCGGCGACGCGCCACGCAGCCCTCCTTCACCGGGGCGGCCAGGGCTGGGTCCAGGTGCGTGTTCAGGCCGTCCCGGAGCAGGCCGAGCGCCTCCGAGCGCAGCTGCGACACGCGCGACTCCGTGACGCCCAGTTCGACCGCGATCTGGGCCATCGGCCGCTCGTCGAAGAAGTAGCCACGGACCACCGCCCGGAGCCGCTCGGGCAGGGCCTCGATCGCGTGGGCCAGATAGCCCATCCGCTCGCGGCGGATCAGCATGTCCTCCGGGCCGACGCCGGGCTCGGTGACCATGTCCTCGGCGCCGGCCGTGGCGAAGCCCTGGAGGCTGAACACCACCGCGCGCTGCACGTCGTCGTCGGCCGCCTCGATGTCCTCGACCGAACAGCCCAGGCGCTCGGCCACCTCGGCCACGCTCGGGGTACGCCCCAGCTCGGCGGTCAGCTGCTGCCGGGCCGTGTCGGTGCGCCGCGCCCGCTGCCGGACCGAACGGCTGGCCCAGTCCAGGCCACGGAGCTCGTCCAGCAGGGCGCCACGCACCCGGGCGGCGGCGAAGCGGGCGAACGGCACGCCGCGCCCCTCGTCGTAGCCACGGGCGGCGGCGACCAGGGCGGCGTACCCGGCGGACAGCAGATCGTCACGGCTCACGTGCGCCGGCACCCGGGCGAGCATCTCGCGGACCAGGTGGCCGACGAGCGGCATGTGTGCCTTCACGGTGTCGTCACGGCGACGGTCACTCATGGGGGGCTCCTTGCGACCGGGGCCGGGGCGGGGGGTCCGGCACTGATTCACAAGGTCCGCCGCGATGAGTGCGGGGCCGGTCACATCCGGGTGCAGCACGGTTGCAACTGAGGACGGCGTACACTTGATCTCGCGGCCCGCACAGTCTTGCCTCGGGCCGCCTTCGGATCGACCACCACGCGCCGCGACCGCGACGGGTCTGCGCCGGGCAGGACGACCATTCAGACGTTCGGAGTTAAACCCCTACATGAGTTCCTTCATCGACCTCGGTGTGCCCACGAAGCTCGCCGCGACTCTCGCTGCCCGCGGTATCACCGAGCCATTCCCGATCCAGGCCGCGACGCTGCCGGATTCCCTCGCCGGCCGGGACGTCCTCGGCCGCGGCCGCACCGGCTCCGGTAAGACGTACGCGTTCGCCCTCCCGGTGGTCGCCCGTCTCGCCGCCTCCGGCACCACCCGCCGGCCCCGCCGCCCGCGGGCGCTGATCCTTGCGCCGACCCGCGAGCTGGCCACCCAGATCGACGCCGCCCTGGCGCCGCTGGCCCAGGCGTTCGGCCTGAACACCCTCACCGTCTTCGGCGGGGTCGGGGCCAACCCCCAGATCAAGGCCCTGCGCAGCGGCGTCGACATCGTCGTCGCCTGCCCCGGCCGGCTGCTCGACCACCTCGAGCACGGCCACATCGACCTCGGCGGGGTCGAGATCACCGTGCTCGACGAGGCCGACCACATGGCCGACCTCGGCTTCCTGCCGGTGGTCCGCCGGCTGATGGACGCCACCCCGCGCAACAGCCAGCGGCTGCTCTTCTCGGCCACCCTCGACGGCGGCGTGGACGTGCTGGTCAAGCGCTTCATGCAGCGACCGGTGACACACCACGTCGACTCGGCCTCCGAGGCGCCGATCGAGATGGCCCACCACGTGCTGCACGTGCGCCACGACGACCGGTTCCCGGTGCTCGTCGATCTGCTCGCCGCGCCCGGCCGCTCGGTCGTCTTCACCCGCACCAAGCGCCGCGCCAAGGTGCTGACCCGGCAGCTGATCTCGGCCGGTGTCCCGGCCGTCGAGCTGCACGGCAACCTGGCCCAGAATGCCCGCGACCGCAACCTGTCGGCCTTCTCGGACGGCAGCGCGCCGACCCTGGTGGCCACCGACATCGCGGCCCGCGGCATCCACGTCGACGACGTGGCCCTGGTCATCCACGCCGACCCGCCGGTCGAGCACAAGGCCTACCTGCACCGCTCCGGCCGCACGGCCCGGGCCGGCGCCAGCGGCACGGTCATCACCCTGATGACCGACGACCAGCAGCACGACGTGCGCGACCTGACCCGCAAGGCGGGCATCCGCCCGACCACGACCCGCACCCGCCCCGGCGACGCCCTGCTGAACCAGCTCGCCCCCGGCGAGCGCGTCCTGCAGAGCCCTCCGCCGGTCACCGCGATGGCGGAGCGTCCCGCCGCGTCCCGCCCGCGCCGCGCCACGGCCTCCGCCGGTGCGCCTTCCGGCGGCCGTCGCCGCGGCGGCAGCGGCCGGGGCACCGGATCGGCCGCCAACGACAAGCAGCCGACCACGGCCTCGCGCGGCAACCAGTCCTCGCGCACGGCCCA
Organism: Actinoplanes sp. NPDC089786; assembly: GCF_040684855.1. Taxonomy (NCBI): domain Bacteria; kingdom Bacillati; phylum Actinomycetota; class Actinomycetes; order Micromonosporales; family Micromonosporaceae; genus Actinoplanes; species Actinoplanes sp. NPDC089786. The sequence goes on along the minus strand of NZ_JBFBGU010000029.1, from coordinate 29,187 downwards.
GCCCGCCCGGGCCGGTCAGCCGTCACGGTCGGCCCAGCCCGCCCGTGCGGGCCAGGCCGGCACGTCAAGCCGCCAGGGCTCCCGCGGCGCGGCCGCCTTCTCCTCGGGCACCCGCGTCGGCGGCCGCCGAGGCGCCCGCGTCTGACCCAGCTCATCCCGCAACCCACTCCCCACCTCGGTAGGGGGTGGGTTGCGCCGCATCCTGCGGCAGCCAGCCCACGCAGGCGCCCGCCCACAAGCCGCCCACGCTGCGTGAGTGCCCGCTCCCGAGTCCGTGCCCGCTCCCACATCCGTGCCCGCTCCCACATCCGTGCCCGCTCCCACATCCGTGCCCGCTCCCGCGTTCGTGCCCGCCCCCACGTCCATGCCCGCCCCCACGTCCATGCCCGCCCCCACGTCCATGCCCGCTCGCGCTGCGTGCCCGCCCTCGCGCTGATCATGGGCAGAGCTGGGTTGCCAGGCGCCCGGGCTGCCCACTCACCCCACTGCCGCCACTCACCCCCGCTGCCCCCACAACAGTGGTAGGCCCTGACGGCATTTGAGCCCGAAATGCCGTGCCTCCCTACCACTGCTCGCCGCAGTGGTACGCCCTGACGGCATTCCGCGCCGCAAAGCCGCGCCACCCCACCACCGCCCGCGGCAGTGGCAGGCCCTGACGGCATTCCGCGCCACAAAGCCGCGCCACCCCACCACCGCCCGCCGCAGTGGTACGCCCCGACGGCATTCCGCGCCACAAAGCCGCGCCACCCCACCACCGCCCGCCACAGTGGCAGCCCCACGGCATTGCGGGCCGCGACGGGGAGGGGCGGGCAGTGGCCGGGGCGGGACCAGGGCGGGCCGGTGGGCGGGGCGGGTCTGAGCGTGGGCTGGTCCGAGCGGGGGCGGAGCGGGGTTTTGGTCTTGCGCGCACGGACCCGGAAGGGCTCGGGCCATCTCCGATGGGCCCCAGCCCGTAGCCCGCGGGAGCATACGGTCTGCACCCCGACGGACGCGGGAATATCAAGCCCTTGAACTTGATCGGCCACGAACGTCTTGCCCGACCCCACGGTGCCTCTAGCCGGAAGACGCCGAGCCCTGGCCGGAAGACGCCTCTGGTTGGAAGACGCCGCTTCTAGTCGGGGATGTCGACGGCGATCTCCGCGCCCAGGCGGTGCCCGCCGGAGAGGTCGAGTTCGTCGCCGCTCCAGAAGCGGCCCGGGTCGTACCAGTTGGGCTTGCGGCCGCGGGGCAGCAGACCCATGTCCTCGTAGGTGATCGCGACCACCTCGGCGCAGTAGGCCGTCTCGAGCGCGGCCGGGTCGCCGGACGGCGGCTTCCATGGGAGGCGGACCTGGGGGACGCGGCCACGGACCCAGCGCCAGGCGAGCTGGGCCGAGGACGGGAACGGGGTGCCGTCGAGGCGGGCCACCGTGCGCAGGGCGCGGTCTTCCATCTCCTTCGGCACGGTCGGCTCGAGCTGACGCAGCCAGCCGCGCTGGCCGTAGCGGCGGGCCCATCTGGTGACCGCGTCGCGGAGGTCGTGCAGCTGGACGCCGCGCTGGAAGGAGCCGGACCACATGTCCGGAAGGGATCGGCCCAGCTCGGCGTGCCACATCAGTGGGGGCATGTCTTCGATGACCAGGGACATGCCGACGTGGTTGACGGGACTGTTGGTCAGCGTCTGGATCGCGCGGTCGGGGCCGGAGCGGCCGCGGAAGATCCAGATGTCACCCGTCCGGGTCAGGTCGAGGGCCTCGTCGAGCGTCAGGTCGGCGTCCACGTGTCTATCCTCAGCAGATGCGTTGGTGGAAAGTAGTCGGATTGGCCGGACTGGCCGGGGTCGCCGCGACCGGCATCGTGCTCGCGCGCGCCGAGCGGCAACGCCGGGCGTACACGCCCGACGAGGTCCGGCAGAGGTTGCACGCGCGGGTCAGCGAAGCGGACAGCGGCGAGGCGGACAAGTAACTACACCACATCGGAGTCGCGCAGGAGGGACCACAGACCGGCGCCGTCGGGGGCGGCGAACCAGGTCTTGCCGTGTGAGCCGACCGCTTCGGCCTCGCCGGACGGGCCGGGGACCGCGCCGGCCAGCACCGACTGGGTGGGCGACAGCCGCCGGATGCAGACGGCGAGCACGTTTTCTGGGTGTTCGTGCGCGAACTCGGAGTAGATCTCCTGGTCGTGCTGGCCGTCGTCGCCGATCAGCAGCCACTTGACGTCGGGGAACTCGACGGCCAGCCGGCGCAGCGTGTTGCGCTTGTGTTCCTGGCCGCTGCGGAACCAGCGGTCGGGCGTCGGGCCCCAGTCGGTCAGCAGCAGCGGGCCGGCCGGGTAGAGGTGGCGGGACAGGAACCGGCTGAGCGTCGGGGCGACGTTCCAGGCCCCGGTCGACAGGTAGAACACCGGCGCGCCCGCGTTGGCCGTGACCAGCCGTTCGTAGAGCACCGCCATGCCGGGAACAGCCATCCGGGCATGTTCGTCGAGCACGAACGTGTTCCACGCGGCGAGCAGCGGGCGGGGCAGCGCGGTGACCATCACCGTGTCGTCGATGTCGGAGATCACACCGATGCGCGCGGCCGGGTCGACCACCCGGATCGGCGCCTCCACCGGCTCGGCGCCCTCGGCGCTCAGCCGCACCCGGCTCCAGCCCGGCGCGAGGTCGCCCTTGACCACGCAGTCGACGTACCCGCTGCGGTCGGTGTGGGTCTCGTGCACCTGGTCGCCGACCTGGATCAGCACCCGCTCGTCGTTGACCGGTGAGGTGGTGAAGTTGCGCCAGCCGCGCGTCTTGTCGAGCTTCTTGCGCCGCAGCCGGGGATTGCGGGTCAGCACGACCCGGGCGATCACCCGGGCCCAGCCGGGACCGCCGTAGCCGGTGTAGGCCGAAATCACCGGCACCCAGCCACGCTGCCGCAGCCGTCGCTCGACGACCTCGTGAATCGCATCCTCGAAGCGCGCGGCGCGATGTAGCGGCCGCACGGCCGGCGGCCGGCCGGTCGGACTCGATGTCACGCTGGTGCCTCCCCATCTCGGGCGTCCTGTCCCGTGACGGTACCCGGCATGTCTGACAGTTTCTCGATGACCGCGCTACATCAGGCGGCGGCCGCGCGGGGCTCGGCGGTGGACCACTGACGTGACCACCAGGAGACGTCCATCGACAGGGTGTCCTCCTCATCGGAGCGCACCGTGGCCAGGCACGCCTCGGCCCGCAGGCTGCGCAGGGCGACCGCCGCCCGCTCCGCGTCCCGCCAGGCGAGCCGCTCCCGTTCGGCCGCCTTCAGGTAGCCGTCGTAGCGGTGATCACGAACGGCCATCCGCAGCGCCGACTCCTGGGTCGCCGGGTGCAGCCGCTCGTTCCAGCCGCGGTGGGCCAGGATGTCGTTCAGCTGGACGATCGAGATCTCCCGGTTGCGGCAGGCGGACAGGGCGGAGCGGTGCAGGAACCGCTCCCGGTCGGCGTTCTCGCCCTTGGCGCGGCGCCGGCGCTGCACCGGGTAGACGGCCGCGGCGGCGACCCGGCGCGCCTCGCGATCGGCCTGTTCGTAGGCGATCCATGCCGCGTCGACCTGGTCCTGGGCCTCGGCCCAGGCGGCTCGGGCCCGCTGGGCGGTGACGGCCGCGCGATCAGCCGCGACCGCCACCTCGGCGGCGTAGCGGGTCTCTTCGTCGGTGGGTCCGGCCGGCTGTGGCGCGAGTGTGACGGCGGTGGTGGTGAGCCGCCGGGGCAGCGCGAACACGGCGGCGACGGCCCCGATGGACAGGATCAGAATCATCCAGACGGCAGCGACGATCTCCATGGGTCTTCCCTCGCGGTGGCTGGTGGGTCACGGTTCTCTTCCGGTACGCCTGTCCTCTTCACCAGGAGCAGGCACGGGGCTGACGGCTGTCGGAGCAGGGGCGCATCCAACCCCACCCGTCCGACCCCGTCACCGAGACGTGGCTGATTCTGATCAGAGCAGCGGCGGACCGCGCTGAACGGGCGCCCCACCGGCGACCCGTCCCGACCCCAGCGAGCGAGCGCCGCCCGCGAGGACCACCACCCCGAGCAGCCCCACCAGGACCACCAAGATGACCGGCCGGGCGACCGTGACCGAAACCTCAGCGGCGTCGACCGTCTCGACCGCACTCACCTGAGCCGAGGCGGAGACCTGGACCGGCTCGGCGACCGGCTGGACCGAGGGCCCGATCAGCCCCGCGTTGGCCGCGAAGGCGAGGGCGAGCATGGCCAGCCCGGCGAGAAAGCGCAGCGCGCGTTGCCCGTCCCACAGACGGGGAAGCAGGCGTGCGACGTCGGCCACGTGAACAACCTACCGTTGTGGCCGGTAAAAGGCATCACTCGATAGATCTGTCCCGTTCGGACGGGCGTGGTGGGAACACCGGCCGGCGCGACGGAACATGGGTGGGTGAGTGATGTGGCGGAACGGGTGGCCGAGCTGGCCCGGTGGGTGGCCGAGGGCGATGTGGTGGTGCTCAGCGGCGCCGGACTGTCGACGGAGTCGGGGATCCCCGACTATCGCGGGCCGAGCGGCGTCGCGCGGCGGGCCACCCCGATGACCTACCAGACCTTCACGCGCGACCCGGTCGCGCGGCGCCGCTACTGGGCGCGCAGCCACCTCGGCTGGCGGACGATCGGCGACGCCCGGCCCAACGACGGGCACCGGGCCGTCGCGCGGCTCCAGCGGCTGGGCCTGCTCCGCGGCATCGTCACCCAGAACGTGGACGGGCTGCATCAGGCCGCCGGCGCCGGTGACGTGGTCGAGCTGCACGGGAACCTGGCCCGGGTCACCTGCCTGGACTGCCGGGAGCCGAGCGACCGGAGCACGCTCGAGGACCGGCTGCGAACCGCCAACCCGGCCTTCGACAAGACGCCGACCGAGATCAACCCGGACGGCGACGTCGAGCTGGACGACGACGACCTGGCCGGTTTCGTGGTGGTCGACTGTGCCGGGTGCGGCGGGATGCTCAAGCCCGACGTCGTGTATTTCGGCGAGTCGGTGCCGCCGGAGCGGGTGTCGCGGAGCTTCGAGCTGGTCTGCGGTGGGCGTACCCTGCTGGTCCTCGGTTCGTCCTTGACCGTGATGTCGGGGCGGCGGTTCGTGTTGCGGGCGGCGAAGCTCGGCATCCGGGTGGCGATCGTGAACCAGGGCGTGACCCGCGGTGAGCCGTACGCCGACCTGGTCGTGGACGCGCCTTTGGGTGAGGTGCTGCCCGAGGTGGCGAGGCTGGCCGAGAGCGGGTACGCGCCCACGCATTAGCGTCTGGGCATGAAGTTCTCCTCCAAGGGCGTCGCCGGCGCGGTCGCCCTGGCCGTCGCGACCGTGGTGGCGTGGTGGGGCTGGCTGGGCCACGACCGCAGCTATCAGGTCGACGCGAACGGCAACCAGCAGGGCCCGTACACCACCGCTCAGGTCGCCTTCTGCGTGCTGACCATCGCCGTGCTGCTGGCGCTGGCCGTCCGGTTCCTGGACGTGCACCCCCTGCCGGCCACCGCGGCGACGACGGTGGCGTTCACCGCGGCGTGGACGATCGACGCCGCCTCCCAGGACGGGTCCGGCCTGTTCCTGATCGGCGGCGTGCTGGTGCTGATCGGCTGCGCGGTGGGCAGTGCCGTGGTGGCTTTCCTGGCCGATCTGACCCGGGGCCGGGACGGGTTCACGCGCTGATCACACTCGATGAACTGGTGACACACACGCGTTACAGTCTCGCAACTTAAATAAAGTCATCCTCACATTGACGTGACCCGGCTCACTGTTGTTAACTGCCCGGAACCGCTCCCGAAACCGGTTCCGAAACCGGTCTGCAACCCGCGGGACATGCGTGCCGGAACATGCGGAGGACCAGTGCCGATCACCATCGCCGATGTGGCGGCCCGGGCGAAGGTCAGCAAGACCACCGTCTCGCGGGTCCTCAACGGCAAGGGTGAGCTGGACGAATCCACCGCCGCCCGGGTCCGCGCGGTGATCGACGAACTTGGCTACGTGCCCAGCTCCCGGGCCGTCGGCCTGGCCCGTGGGCGTACCCGGGTCGTCGGCATGCTGGTCCCCTCGCTCACCTGGCCGTGGATCGGCGAGGTTCTGCAGGGCGCGGTCGACGTGCTCGAGACCGAGCGGTACGGGCTGCTGCTGTTCACCTGCAACCGGGGTGAGGAGTCGATGCGGCAGTTCGGGGCCCAGGTCTCGGCCAAGTCGTTCGACGGGCTGCTGGTGATCGAGCCCGAGGGCACCCTCGACTACATCGCGCAGCTGCACTCGCGCGGCCTGCCCGTGGTGCTGATCGACGACCGTGACACCCAGCCGGCGCAGATTCCCAGCGTCGGCACCACCAACCACACCGGCGCCGGCGCCGCCGCCCGGCATCTGCTGTCCATCGGCCGCAACCGGCCCCTGGTCATCGCCGGTCCCGGTCACTTCGGCTGCACCCAGCAGCGGCTGGACGGCTTCGCCGCCGCGTACGCCGAGGCCGGCCACCCGATCCCGCAGGAGCGACTGCTCCCCGGCGACTTCACCATCGCGTCCGGGTTCGAGGGCGTGCAACACGCCTTCGACACCGGCATCGACTTCGACGCGGTGTTCGCCCACAACGACCTCTCGGCCACCGGCGCGATGCAGGCGGTGCTCGACTCGGGCCGCCGCATCCCGCAGGACGTGGCGGTGGTGGGCTTCGACGACATCCCGATGGCGGCACACACCCAGCCGCCGCTCACCACCGTGCACCAACCGTTGCGCGAGATGGGCGAGGCCGCGGCACGCACGCTGCTCGCCCACTTCGAGGGCACACCCCTGCCCAATCGTCCGACCGTCATCCCGGCGACGTTCATGGCCCGTGGCTCGACCACGGTCACCGCCGCCGATCCCTCCTGAAATCCGCAGCCCTCATCCGGGCCACCCCTGATATCCCCTGAGGAGTATCTGTAATGCAGAGAAGGAAGTTGTTCTCGGCTGCCCTGGCGGGCGTGCTCGCCACGGGTGCCCTCGCCGCCTGCGGCGACTCGCCGAACAGCAGCCCGAACAGCAACAGCAACAAGGCCGGCACGACGGTGCTGACCGTCGGCATGCCGAACGGACCGCAGACGGAGAACCACAACCCCTTCCTCTCCACCTCGGCCGCCGCGTCGCTGGGCTACCGCTGGGTCATCTACGAGCCCCTGATGATGTGGAACCCGGTGAAGCCGGCCGAGCCGTCGAAACCGTGGCTGGCCACCGCGGCCGAGTGGGCGCCGGACAGCAAGAGCGTCAAGATCACCGTGCGGGACAACGCGACCTGGTCGGACGGTCAGAAGGTGACCGCCAACGACGTCGTCTACACGCACACCCTGATCAAGGGCAACAAGGCGCTGAACACCAACAACACGCCGTACGGCGACATCTCCGCGGCGGGCAACGTCGTGACGATCACCTTCACCTCGTCGATGTTCGTCTACAAGGAGAAGTTCCTCGGGCAGACCCCGATCGTCCCGGAGCACATCTGGAAGGCGATCAAGGACCCGGCCACCGACACCAACAAGACCCCGATCGGCTCCGGTCCGTACACCCTGAAGTCCTTCACCCCGCAGACCACCACGCTGGTCGCCCGGGAGAACGGCTACTGGGGCACCGCGCCGACCGTCAAGGAGCTGCGCTACAGCTCGCCGACCGGTAACGACGCGCAGACCACGGCGCTGGCCGACGGCTCGATCGAGTGGTCGTTCGTGTTCATCCCGAACTACAAGACCGTCTTCGTCGGCAAGAACCCCGACCACTACAAGGTCTGGGCGCCGCCGGTGCTGGGCATCCACGGCCTCTACATCAACACCACCAAGGCCCCGTTCGACAACGTCGCGCTGCGCAAGGCCATGAACATGGTCATCAACCGCGAGGACATCTTCAACCAGGCCGAGGCCGCCTACTTCCACCCGCTGGTCAGCAGCGTGACCGGTCTGCCGTCGCCGGCCGGCGACCCGTTCGTCGCCGACGCCTACAAGGGACAGACCCACAAGGTCGACGTCGAGGGCGCGAAGACCGTCCTGACCGGGGCCGGGTTCAAGCTGAACGGCACCACGCTGACCGACCCGAGCGGCAAGCCGGTGAAGCTGACCGTGACCGACCCGGCCGGCTGGTCCGACTACCAGACCTCGCTGGAGATCGTGAAGGACAACCTGGCCCAGATCGGCATCGCCGCGACGGTCGAGAAGGCCAACCAGGACGCCTGGTTCAAGAACGTCGAGGAAGGCAAGTTCGACGCGACCTTCCGCTGGACCAACGGTGGCTCCACGCCGTTCGACATCTACCAGACCATCATGGACGGCACGCTGCTCAAGCCGGTCGGCCAGCCCTCTCCGGCCGGCAACTTCGGCCGGTTCGACAACCCCGAGGCGACCGCCGCGCTGAAGGCCTACAAGGAGGCGGGCGACGACGCCGCCCGCAAGACCGCGATGGACACGCTCCAGAAGGTCTTCGTCGAGCAGGTCCCGATGGTGCCGGTCGGCGCCGACAACATCGGCATGGCGTACAGCACGAAGAACTGGTCCGGCTGGCCGGACGACTCCAACCCGTACGCCGCCGGGCAGCCCACCCAGGCGAACGCGCTGGACGTCATCCTGCACCTCAAGCCCACCAGCTGATCTCGCGGCCGCTCCCGCACGCTTGCTGAGCGCGCGGGGGCGGCCTTCCCCTCGTAAAGGACCCGGCATGACGTCTGTGCAAGACGCCGAGGCGCCGGCCGGCGAGGTGGTGCTTGAGGCTCAAGGGCTGACCAAGCACTTCCCCGTACGCCGGGGTCTGCGCGACCTCTTCAACCGGCGCGACCGCGCCGCCGTGCACGCCGTCGACGACGTGCATCTCATTCTCCGCCGTGGCCGTGTGACCGCCCTGGTGGGCGAGTCCGGCTCCGGCAAGTCCACGGTGGCCAGGCTGCTGGCCCAGCTCTACCCGCGCACCGACGGCGACATCAAGCTGCACGGTACCTCGACCCGGGTCAGGGGCGGGCGCAATTTCCGGCGGTACGCCGCCCGCGTCCAGATGATCTTCCAGGACCCGTTCGCGTCGCTGAACCCGGTGCACACGATCCGGTACCACCTGACCCGTGCGCTGAAGATCCACGGCAACGCCGGCACCAACGCCGCCGAGCTCGAGCAGGCGCTGCACGACGTGCTCAACCGGGTCAGCATGACGCCGCCCGAGCGCTACCTGGACAAGTTCCCGCACGAGTTGTCCGGCGGCCAGCGTCAGCGCGTGGCCATCGCCCGGGCGCTGGGCGCGAACCCGGAGGCGCTGCTCGCCGACGAGCCGGTGTCCATGTTGGACGTGTCCATCCGGCTCGGTGTGCTCAACCTGTTGCGGGACCTCAAGGAACGCCTGAACCTGGCGATCCTCTACATCACCCACGACATCGCCTCGGCCCGGTACTTCGCCGACGACACGATGGTCATGTACGCGGGCCGGATGGTCGAGGGCGGCGACAGCGAGACGGTGACCCAGTCGCCGGCCCACCCGTACACCCAGCTCCTGATCGACTCGGCCCCCGACCCGGACCGCCTGCTCGGCGAGCTCGAACCGGACACCCGCGACCGCGGCAACGGCGAGCCGCCGAGCCTGATCAACCCGCCGGCCGGCTGCCGGTTCCACCCGCGCTGCCCGATGGCCGGCCCGCGCTGCGAGACCGAGCTGCCGGTGCCGCTGGTGATCGGTGACAAGCCGGGGCACTGGGCGGCCTGCTGGCTCTACGACGAGCAGGGGGTCGGACGGTGAGGTACATCCTCCAGCGCATCGCGTTCTACGTGTTCACCGCGTGGGCGGCGATGACCCTGAACTTCTTCATCCCCCGGATGATCCCGGGCGACCCGATCAGCGCGCTGCTGGCCCGGTTCCAGGGTCAGATGAACACCGACGCGATCGAGTCGCTGTACGTGCTCTTCGGCATCGACAAGGACGCCAGCCTCTGGTCCGAGTACCTGGACTACTGGAAGCAGCTGTTCAACGGCGACCTGGGCCTGTCGTTCAGCGCCTTCCCGACGCCGGTGTCCGAGGTGATCGGGGACGCGTTGCCGTGGACGGTGGCGCTGGTCGGCATCACCACGGTGATCAGCTTCCTGCTCGGCACCGGGCTGGGCGTGCTGGCCGGGTGGCGCCGCGGCTCCTGGGTCGACGGCCTGCTGCCGGTGACCACGTTCCTGTCCTCGGTGCCGTACTTCTGGCTCGGCCTGCTGGCGATCTACCTGCTGGCCGGTCCGGACAGCTTCTTCCCGTCGTCCGGCGGCTTCGAGGCCGGCCTGGTCCCCTACCCGGACTGGGCGTTCGTCTCCAGCGCGCTCCAGCACGGCATCCTGCCCGCCATCACCATCCTGATCTCCTCGGTCAGCGGCTGGATCCTGAGCATGCGCAACATGATGGTGACCGTCGCGGCCGAGGACTACATCACCGTGGCGCACGCCAAGGGCCTGCCCGAGCGGCGGGTGGCGCTGAGCTATGCGGCGCGCAACGCGTTGCTGCCCAACGTGTCCGGCTTCGCCCTGTCGCTCGGCTTCATCGTCAGCGGCACGTTCGTGCTGGAGATCGTGTTCTCCTACCCGGGCCTGGGCTTCCTGCTGTTCCGGGCGGTCGGCGCCAAGGACTACCCGCTGATGCAGGGCATCTTCCTGATCATCACGATCACGGTGCTGGTGGCGAACCTGCTCGCCGACATCGTCTACCTGCTGCTCGACCCGCGTACGCGGAAGGAGGGCTGAGCGATGAGCATTCCCACCTCGAGCATCGACCAGGTGATTCCGGGCCAGGGCGCGATGGCGCAGCCGACGGACCCCAAGCCGACCAAGGCCAAGCGGCAGCGGTTCCGCTTCCTGGCCAACGCCAAGGCCACCACCGGCCTGGTGATCATGGGCATCTACCTGCTCTTCGCGATCATCGGGCCGTGGATCGCGCCGTTCGACCCGAACGAGCGCGGCAAAGACCTGGTCGCGCCGCCGTCGGGGGCGCACTGGCTGGGCACCACCCACCTGGGCCAGGACGTGCTGAGCCAGTTGCTGGTCGGCACCCGCGGCGTGATGGTGGTCGGCCTGGCCGCGGGCATCGCCGCGACCATCGTCTCGGTGGTGGTCGGCGTCAGCGCCGGCTACCTCGGCGGCGGCTGGGACGACACGCTGTCCGCACTGTCCAACGTCTTCCTGGTGATCCCGGCGCTGCCGCTGATCATCATCGTGGCGTCCACCTTCGAGAACGCCGGCTCCACGATCGTGGCGCTCACCATCGGCCTGACCGCGTGGGCCTGGGGCGCCCGGGTGCTTCGAGCCCAGACGCTGTCGTTGCGCAAACGCGACTACGTCGAGGCCGCCCGCGCGTCCGGGGAGAGCACGTTCCGGGTGATCTTCTTCGAGATCCTGCCCAACCTGTCGGCGATCATCGCGTCCGGCTTCGTCGGCACCGTGATCTTCGCGGTGAGCACCGAGATCACCCTGGCCTTCATCGGCATCGGCGGCATCTCCAACTGGAACTGGGGCGAGATCCTGTTCTGGGCGCAGAGCCAGCAGGCGCTGTCACAGGGCGCGTGGTGGTGGTTCGTGCCGGCCGGTCTGGCCATCGCGTTCCTCGGCACCGCGCTGTCGCTGATCAACTTCGGCATCGACGAGTTCGTCAGCCCCCGGCTCCGCAGCGCGGGCAAAACCAAGATCAAGACGGCGGACGGCCACACCGTACGCATGCGCGTCGGCTTCACGCCGGTCCTGGCCCACACGGCCGCCCCGCGCACGCAGGCGCGCCCGCTGCCGATCAACCTGAACGGGGCTACCCCCGTGTTGAAAAAAGAGGGGCAGTCGTCATGAGCAACGACCCCGTGCTCGAGATCAGGAACCTCAACGTCGACTACGGCCTGGGCGACCAGGCGGTGCAGGCCGTCCGGGACGTCAACCTGACCCTGCACAAGGGCGAGGTGCTCGGCCTGGCCGGCGAGAGCGGCTCCGGCAAGTCGACCCTGGCCTACGGCCTGACCCGCCTGCTCGCCCCGCCGGGGGTGATCTCCGGTGGCGAGGTCATCTACCACCCGGAGAAGGGCGACCCGTACGACGTCCTGGCCCTCTCGGATGCCAACCTGCGCAAGTTCCGGTGGGCCGAGACGGCGATCGTGTTCCAGGGCGCGATGAACTCGCTGAACCCGGTGCACAAGGTCTCCACCCAGCTCAACGACGTGCTCCAGGCCCACGAGCCGAAGATGTCGCAGCACAGCCGCAACGTGCGGTGCCGGGAGATGCTCAAGCTGGTCGGCATCTCGGCCGACCGGATGGAGGCGTACCCGCACCAGCTCTCCGGCGGCATGCGGCAGCGCGTGATGATCGGCATGGCGCTGATCCTCCAGCCGCAGGTGGTCATCATGGACGAGCCGACCACCGCCCTCGACGTGGTGATGCAGCGGCAGATCCTGGGTCAGCTGATCGAGCTGCGTGAGCGCCTCGGCTTCTCGGTCATCTTCATCACCCACGACCTGTCGCTGCTGGTCGAGTTCTCCAACCGGATCGCCATCATGTACGGCGGACGGATCGTCGAGGAGGCGCCGGCCGCGACGCTGTACCGGGACTCGCTCCACCCGTACAGCAACGGGCTGCTCGGCTCGTTCCCCGCCCTGCGCGGCCCGCGCCGGGAGCTGACCGGCATCCCCGGCTCGCCGCCGGACCTCAAGGGCATGCCGTCCGGCTGCTCCTTCCACCCCCGCTGCCCGAAAGCGTTCGACCCCTGCTCGGAGCACATCCCGGTACTCGGCCGGCCGGCCACCCCGGACGGCGGCACGCGCACCGTGGCGTGTCACCTGTACCCCGACGTGAAGCCGGTCGGCGCGCCCGCCGCAGCATCCTCAGCCGCTTCCTCCGCTGGAGAACGATGAACCAGTCTGCCCCTACCCCCACTCTGCTCCTCCCCGGCGACGCGTTCCCGACCACTTTCGAGTGGGGCGTCGCCACCAGCTCGTACCAGATCGAGGGCGCGGTGGCCGAGGACGGCCGCACACCGTCCATCTGGGACACGTTCAGCCGCGTCCCGGGCGCGGTGCACGACGGCGACACCGGTGACGTCGCCTGCGACCACTACCACCGGATGCCGCAGGACGTGGCGCTGATCAAGAGCCTGGGCGTGGACTCGTACCGGTTCTCGGTGGCCTGGCCCCGGGTCCAGCCGCACGGCCGCGGCCCGGTCAACCCGGCCGGCCTGGCCTTCTACGACCGGCTGGTCGACGAGCTGCTCAGCGAGGGCATCAAGCCCTGGGTGACGCTCTACCACTGGGACCTGCCGCAGGAGCTGGAGGACGCCGGCGGCTGGCCCAACCGGGACACCGCCTACCGCTTCGCCGACTACGCGATGATGGTGTTCGACAAGCTGCACGACCGGGTCGAGACCATCACCACGCTGAACGAGCCGTGGTGCTCGGCCTGGCTGGGCTACCACGTGGGCGTGCACGCCCCGGGCCGCAAGGACTTCAAGGCCTCCATCGACGCCGTGCACCACCTGCTGCTCGGCCACGGCCTGGCCACCCAGCGGATGCGGGCGGCCGAGACCACCCCGCACCGGTACGGCATCACGCTCAACATGGGCACCGCTGACCCGGCCGCGGACACCCAGGCCGACCGGGACGCCGCCCGCCGCGCCGACGGGATGGGCCTGCGGCTCTACCTCGACCCGCTGCGCAAGGGCTACTACCCGCAGGACATGGTGGACGACCTGGCCGCGCAGGGCGTCACGCTGCCGATCGAGGACGGCGACATGGAGGTCATCGCCACGCCGTTCGAGGTGCTGGGCGTGAACTTCTACTTCGGGCAGGACTTCAGCGGCGTCGACGAGCAGGGCCGGACGCACGACGACACCGGCAACCCGGTGGTCCGCCAGGTGTTCCCGGGCACCGCCCGCACCGCGATGGACTGGCCGGTCACGCCGGAACGCCTCACCCAGCTGCTCGTCCGGCTGCACCGGGACTACCCCGGGCTGCCGCTGGTCATCACCGAGAACGGCGCGGCGTTCGACGACACGGCCGACGAGCAGGGGTACGTGTCCGACGACGACCGCACCGCCTACTTCGCCGACCACCTGGCCGCGGTGGCCGAGGCCCGGGCCCAGGGCGCGGACATCCGCGGCTACTTCGCCTGGTCGCTGATGGACAACTTCGAGTGGGCGTACGGCTACGACAAGCGGTTCGGCATCGTGCACGTCGACTACGACACCCTGAAGCGCACGCCGAAACAGAGCGCTCTCTGGTACCGGGACACCATCGCCCAGTACCGCTGAGCTCGTTTTTCGAAGGGGCCGCGGCTTGCCGCGGCCCCTTTCAGCTTCGGATACGGCTGATCTGCCGGCGGTGCGCGGCCCGGGACACCACGGTGTGCGAGTCGGTCACGGCCATGCCGCCGTCGGCGAGCAGCCGGGCCAGCGGCAGGGTGGCCGCGCCCATCGCGACCGCGTCCGGCCCGAGCTGGCAGACGTCGATGCGGGTGGTCGAATACGGTTGCCGCAGACTGTGTTCCGCGGCGGACGCCCGGATCTCCGGCAGGAACCGCTCGCCCAGCGCCGCGCCGATCGGCCCGCCCAGCACGATCCGCTCGGGGCTGAACAGGTTGACCAGGTTCGAGATCCCCGCGCCGAGATAGCCGACCGTCTCGGCGACGACCGTGGCCGCCGCCGCCGGCAGCTCACCGGTCAGGGTGCGGGCCAGCAGCCGCGGGTCGTACTCGACACCCATGGCCTCGGCCAGGCGGGCGCTGACCCCGTCCGACCCGATGTACGCCTCCAGGCAGCCGCGGGCGCCGCAGCGGCAGGGCAGTCCCTCGTACACCAGCATGGTGTGGCCCCACTCCCCCGCGCCCGAATCCGGGCGGCCCTGCCCGCGCCCGTCCCGGACCACCGCCGCGCCGACGCCGCGGCCGATCATCACGATCACCGCGTGCCGGGCCCCGCGGCCGGCGCCGAACCACATCTCGGCCTGGCCGACCGTCTTCGCGCCGTTCTCCACGAACACCGGCAGGCCGGTCGCCGCGCCCAGCACCTCGCCCAGCGGCACCGCGTCCCAGGACGTGGTCTGCGAATGGACCAGGCCGGCGCGGTCGACCACGCCGATCACCCCGACGCCGTAGCCGATCACCTCGCCCGGGTCGATGCCGGCCTGCGCGGAGGTGTCGGACAGCCCCTGCATCAGCAGCCGGGTGGCGCGCTGGTGGTCGGACGGATCGGCCAGCGGGTAGACGGCCGAGCCGAGCCGGGACATGGCCAGGTCGTACAGCTCGACCGAGACCCGGGTCTCGCCCAGATCGGCGCCCACGACGTACCCGTAGCCGGGCGCGACCCGCAGCAGCGCCCGTGGCCGACCGCCGTCCGAGCCGACCAGGCCGGCCTCCTCGACCAGCCCCTCCTCGATCATCTCGCCGACCAGGTTGCTCACGCTGGCCTGGCTCAGCGCGGTGGTGTCGCCGAGTTGCTGACGGCTCTGCCGGCCGCCATGGAACAGGTCGGTGAGCAGGCTGGAGCGATTCGCGCGCCTGACATCACGCACCGTAGTCCGCCTGCTATCCACTGCATCTCCCCTGTTCATCGCCCTTCGCCCGCCATCTAACGCTATGCCTTCGGGCGCTGTCGCCCGGGTACGGTCTTCCCGGTATGAACGACTGCACCGAGCGGCACCCACCTTCAGCGACGGACGGCCTCGCAGGCGAGGGCCAGAAGTGCATACCTAAGGCAGGCTCAGTGACTGACTACCGTGACGTGAACCGGGCGAACTGGGACGACCGGGCCGCCGCGCACGCCGCCTCCAGCGACTACAACGTGGCGGCGTTCGCCTCCGACCCCGGCTTCCTGAGCGACGTGGTCCGCTTCGACCGCCCGCTGCTCGGCGACGTCACCGGCCTCCGCGGCGTCCACCTGCAATGCCACATCGGCACCGACACCGTGTCGCTGGCCCGGCTCGGCGCCACGATGACCGGGCTCGACTTCTCGCCCAAGTCGCTCGACCAGGCGCGCGCCGTGGCTTCGGTCGCGGGCGCCGACATCACCTTCGTCGAGGCGGATGTGTACGCCGCCCCCGACGTGCTCGGCGCCAGCCGGTTCGACCTCGTCTACACCGGCATCGGCGCGCTGTGCTGGCTGCCCGACATCACCCGCTGGGGCGAGACGGTGGCCCGCCTGCTCAAGCCCGGCGGCCGGTTCTTCATGCGCGAGGGGCACCCGGTGCTGTGGTCGCTCGAGTGGGAACGCGCCGACGACCTGCACGTGCTCGACCACCCGTACTTCGAGCTCGACGAGCCGACGGTGTTCGACGAGCCCGGCACGTACGTGCACACCGGCACCGACTTCGAGCACAACACCACGCACGAGTGGAACCACGGCCTCGGCGAGATCGTGACGGCGCTGCTCGACGCCGGCCTGACCATCACCGGGCTGACCGAGCACACCACCGTCCCGTGGGACGGGCTCGGCGGCCGGATGCGGCAGTTGCCGGGCGGCGAGTTCCAGGTGGCGGCCCGGCCGGAGCGGCTTCCGCACACGTACACGTTGCAGGCGGTGCGCCCGGCCGTTTAGAGATCGATGCTTACGGGGTAACTCGCGGTCCATCCCCACGACCGAGGAGACCCGATGCGGTTCGGAAGCATAGGTGGCGTGATCATCCTGATCTGGCTGATCCTGGGCGGCGTCGCCGCGTACGCCCGCGGCTACTTCAACGACAGCGGTGACGCGAGCTGTGCCAAGGCCGGCACGGTTGTGGTCACCGTGGTGGCCGGCCCGCTCAACTGGCTCGGCGTCAACCCGAAGATCGACTGCGACGTCCCCGAGCCCAGCAAGTGACCTGTGGACAACGCTCCATCATCTGACCTGTGGACAACGCCCCCATTTTCGTCGGCGCCACTCGCTACATTTGCGCCCACCCAGTAACGGGGTGGGGGCGGGGGCGACGCCGGCAACAGTTTGTACAAATGTGACGCCGGCCGCCCGGCCTGAGCCGGGCGGCCGTATCACCGAAGGTGACCCTCCGGGCGGCGCCCCAGCCGCCCGCCTGCCCACCCAGGCGGAGTGACGAGCCACGCCGGTGCCATGGGCGCGTTCCTCACCCCGCCAGATCTCAGGTCGCGCGACCGCCGTGGGGACGACCGGGCCGACGCGGCCGGCGCCGCGGCCGAGCCGCGGGTCGTCGCGATCGGGGCCGGGCCGGACCGGGATGTGCGGCATCCGTACGGCAGGGCGACAACGGGAGAACCTTCCAGGAGCGAGTGACCACTCACGCTAACCATCCGTTCAGGTCAGCAGCTTGGCTTAAGCCAGAGATAAGAGTGACTTAGGCGTCCACTGCGGATCCGGGCGGCTCGATCTGAACGGTTCCAGACTTCCCGCGTCACCGGTGTCATTTCGTCACTGTGTCCAGGGTGGACGAATCACCGCGCCGTCGCCGGTCGTCGCCTCCAGACCGACGCTCGTGGTCACCCACACCGCGGCCGGGCCATCACCGTGGTTGTCCACCGACACCGACGCGCCGGCCGGCACGACCGCCACGTCACCGGGCGCGAGAACCTCCGGCGTTCCGTCCAGCGTGACGGTCACCGTCCCGGACAGCAGCAGGAACACCTCCTCCCGGCTGACCCGGTGGGGCATTCCGGTCACCCCGGCCTCGACCTCCAGCCGCCACGCGCAGAGTTCCGCGCTTCCGCGCGCCGGCGCGGCGTACGAATGAAAGACCGCTCCGTGCATGCGATGCGCAACCGCATCGCCCTCCTTCAGAATCGCCATGTAGTCAACCTCCTTGACCACATAGTCAAGCAGCTTGACCGCTGTGTCAAACTGCACCGGTGACCACAGACCTTCCCTACCTCCTGCTCAGCGCCGCCCGCGGCCTGGTCGACAGCATCGACGCGGGCGTACGCGCCCGGGGTTTCACCGACGTGCGCCCGGCCCACGGCTTCGCTTTCACGCTGATCTCGGACGGCGGCGCCACGGTCGTCGAGCTGGCCCGGCACCTCGACGTCACCAAGCAGGCGGCCAGCCAGATGGTCGAGGAACTGACCGCGAAGGGCTACGTGGAACGGCGTCCGCACCCCGACGACGCCCGCGCCAAACTGATCGTGCTGACCGACAAGGGCTGGAGTTGCACCCGGGCCGCCGACGAGGCCGCCGCCGAGATCCTGCGCTCCTGGTCCGACCGCATCGGCGACCGCCGCCTGACCGCCCTCCGCGCCGACCTGGCCACCCTCGCCGTCCCCGGCCGCCTTCGCCCCACCTGGTAAATGGGTGAGTCCGGCCAGGTGGAGGCGGCTACCGTGACGCGGTGTCCGTCGACTCCTCCGGCAACCTGCCCACCGCGGTGACCCTGGCCGCCGTCCTGGACGCCACCCGCACCACGATGCACACCCTGCTGGGTGTCACGCGGATGCCCGACCTGCTCGTGGAGACCGACGTCCACACGGCGAGGCGCCCGGTCCTCCGCCCCGAGCAGGAGTCGACCGTCCTCGGTGGCCTGGACCGGATCGAGGACGGCGACCGCTTCTGGGAGATCAGGCCGGCCGGCTTCGACGACCGGGTCCGGGTGATCATGCACCGCCTGCTCGACCAGCCCGTCGACCCGGCCGCCCTCACCGACGACGAGGACGACCTCTGGCTGCACCCGAGCCTAGGCTGCGACCCGATGCGCACCGGCGTGGCGATGGCCCTCTCGGTCGGCCTGGCGCTGGCCGCCGCCACCGTGGGCGGCGGCCACTTCTCCACCCAGCTCACGGTGTGGCGCCCGGGCTGCCTGGACGACCCGGCCGAGGTCATCGCCGGGACCAAGGTCTCCCCCACCGACCTGCCGTTCCGCGACGCCGGCATCCGCTACATGGACCGGTTCCCCGATTCCAGGCCGGGCTGGGGCTGGTGATCGTCAGGCCGCGCAGGCGCGGGCCCGGTGGCGCAGGAAGGTCTCCAGGCCGGCCAGGTCATCGGTATTGATGTGGTCCACGTCGGCGGCCACCAGCTCACACCAGACGGCGGTGCGCTCCGGCCCGGCGACGTCCGGCGTGGCCCAGAAGCGGACCCGCTGCCGGTCGGCGTGGGCGTCGCGGATGAACGAGCGCAGCTCGGCTCGCTCGGCCGGCGGGATCGGGCCCTTGCCCTGCCAGGCGAACAGGGTGGTCCAGTTGTCGCTGATCAGCGGCACGAACGACGCCTTCGCCCCCGAGTTCAGGTCGGCGCTGCGGCCGTCGTAGAACGCGTACCGCGTGGTCTGCGCCGCCATCAGCTCGCGCGGCCGGTCGCCGCTGACCACGACGGTCACGCGGCCGGGGAGGACGCGGCCGTTGCGGTAGGTGGTCAACATCCGGCGGTACGAGCGCAGCACGCGATCGAGCTCGGTGTACGTCGCCGCACCGGTGTTCTTGATGTCCACCAGCAGCTGGATCGGATAGGCGTGCCGGCGACGGGCCAGCGGGTCGAGATAAAGGCTCTGAAGGGTACGCCCGGGAACCACGTCCTCGGGGTCGTGCGCGACGAGCAGCTCGCCGCCCACCAGGTAGATGTCCGCCTCCACACTGGTGAAGCCGTGGGCAAGCGCGTCGTAGAGCGGGCGTTCGTGCTCATAGTCGTTGTGCGCGTGGGCCTGCGCCAGCGGCCGGACCCAGTGGGCCTGCGCGGCCGGCGGCGCGAAGACCACCGCCGCGCAGACCGCGAGCAGAACAGCGAGTACACGTCGAGTCATGCGCCCAACCTAGGGAGGGCAGATGATGATCGCCATGAATGCCCGGTGAAACCTAGTCGCGCTCGATGTGGTGGCCGATGATCTGCGGGCCCATCAGCACCGCCTCGCCCGAGCCGTCGCGGCGGTTGTCGGCGTCGGGCAGGGCCACCGGGTCGCCGGTGGCGGAGCCGCCGACCGGCCGCGGGCCGACCCAGGCCACCGTCAGGCGCGTCTCGCCCTTGAGGAAGCGTTGCGCCCGCACCCCGCCGGTGGCGCGCCCCTTGGCCGGGTAGATCGCGAACGGCGTCACCTTCACCTGGGTGCCGGTGGAGGTGACCACCATCGGCTCGCCGTGCTCGGTGCCGGAGGTGGTGATCACGTTGAACGAGAGGGCCTCGACGTCGGCGCCGAGGTTGACGCCGGCCATGCCGCCGCCCTTGAGGCCCTGCGGGCGGACCAGCTTGGCCGGGAACCGCAGCAGCGAGGCGTCGGAGGTGACGAACACCAGCGACTCGGCCCCGTCGGCGAGCCACGTCGCCTGGAGCACCTCGTCGCCGTCCTTGAGCGTGATCACCTCGAACTCGTCCGACCGCACCGGCCACTCGGGCGAGCACACCTTCACGACGCCGAGCCGGGTGCCCAGCGCCAGCCCCGGGGAGCCCTCACCGGCCAGCGGCGACAGGCCGATCACCTTCTCGCCCTTGTCCAGCGGGATCAGCTCGGACACCGACATACCACCGCGCACCGACACCGTGCCGGACTGCTCGGGCAGCACCGGCAGCGGCAGCACGTCCACCTTGAACGCCCGGCCCCGGTTGGTCACCAGCAGCACCCGGCCGCGGGCGGTGGAGTGCACCACCGAACGGACCGCGTCGTGCTTGACCCGGCCGGAGCGGCGCCGGCCCTCGGCCGACTCCTCGCTCTCGGCCGCGGTCCGCGCGATCAGCCCGGTCACCGACAGGATCACCTGGCACGGGTCGTCGGCCACCTCGAGCGGGCCGGCCGGCACCGACGCGGCCAGCACCTCCTTGAGGTCGCCGTCGATCAGCGTGGTCCGCCGGGGGCCACCGAACTCGGACGCCACCTCGGCCAGCTCGTCGGAGACGACACCCTTGAGCACCGCGTCGTCGTCGAGGATCCGGCTCAGCTCGGCGATCTCGCCGCGCAGCCGCTCCTGCTCGGTCTCCAGGTCGATCCGGTCGAACCGGGTCAGCCGCCGCAGCGGGGTGTCCAGGATGTACGTCGCCTGGATGTCGCTCAGCCCGAACTCGCTCATCAGCGACGCCTTGGCCGCGGCCGCGTCGTCGCTGGCCCGGATGATGGCGACCACCCGGTCGATGTCGATCAGCGCGATCAGCAGGCCGTCGACCAGGTGCAGCCGGTCCTGCCGCTTGGTCCGCCGATGTTGGGTCCGCCGGGTGACCACGTCGTACCGATGCTTGAGGAAGACCTCCAGCAGTTCCTTGAGCCCGAGCGTCCGCGGCTGCCCGTCCACCAGCACCAGGTTGTTGATGCCGAACGAGCTCTCCAGCGGGGTGAGCCGGTAGAGGTCGGCGAGCAGCGCCTGCGGGTTGACGCCGACCTTGCACTCGATCACCAGGCGGGTGCCGTGCTCGCGGTCGGTCAGGTCCTTCACGTCGGCGATCCCCTGCAGCCGCGCGGCCTGACGCTGGCCCTTCCGCGGCCCGGAGACGATCAGCTTGCCCTTCACCTCGTCGGTGATCGCCTCGATGATCTTCTCGGTGCCCACCCCGTACGGCAGCTCGGTGACCGTGACGGCCTGCCGCCCACGCCCGCCCTCCAGCGGCCCGGTAACGGCCCGGGCCCGCATCCGGACCACACCGCGCCCGGTCTCGTACGCCCGCCGAACCTCGTCGAGCCCGAGCAGCTGCCCGCCGGTCGGCAGATCGGGCCCCGGCACGATCCGCATGATCTCGTCGAGATCCGCCTCGGGCCGCGTGATCAGATGACGCGCCGCCGCGACCACCTCACCCAGGTTGTGCGGAATCATGTTCGTGGCCATCCCGACCGCGATCCCCGACGTGCCGTTGACCAGCAGGTTCGGGAACGCCGCGGGCAACACCTTGGGCTCCAGCTCGGAGCCGTCGTAGTTGGGCTTGAAGTCGACCGTGCCCTCGCCCAGCTCCCCGACCAGCAACATCGCCTCACGCGACATCCGCGATTCGGTGTAGCGTTCGGCGGCCGGGCCATCGTCTGGGCTCCCGAAGTTACCGTGCCCGTCGATCAGGGGCGCGTTCAGGGAGAAGTCCTGGGCCAGGCGGACCATGGCGTCGTAGATGGCCAGGTTGCCGTGGGGGTGGTAGCGGCCCATCACGTCGCCGACGACGCGGGCCGACTTCACGTACGGGCGGTCGGGGCGGTGGCCCTGTTCGGTCATCGACCAGAGGATGCGCCGGTGGACCGGCTTGAGGCCGTCGCGCGCGTCGGGCAGGGCGCGCGAGTGGATGACCGAGTAAGCGTACTCCAGGTAGGAGTCTTCCACCTCGGTGGTGACGGAGTTGTCGATGACGTGGGCGCCTGCCTGGTCGAAGGCCGACAGGTCCACCCGCTGCGACTCGTTCTTGCGGCGTGCCATGAACCTTGCCCCCTCAGGCGTCGATCGTCTCCTGGTCGATCCGGCCGGCGGCCTCGATCAACCAGTTCTTGCGCGGTTCCACCCGCTCGCCCATCAGCAGTTCGAGCGTGGCCTCGGCCTGCTCGGCGTCGTTCAGCGTGATCCGCCGGACGGTCCGGGTGGCCGGGTTCATCGTGGTGTCCCACAGCTCGTCGGCGTCCATCTCGCCCAGGCCCTTGAACCGGGGCACCGGCTTCTGCACCTGCTTGCCGGATTTCTCCAGGCGGGTGACGGTCGACTCCATCTCCTGCTGGGTGTACGTGTAGAGCGTCTCGCTGTTGCGGCCCTTGGTGACCACCTTGTGCAGTGGCGGCATGGCGGCGAAGAGCCGGCCCTGCTCGACGACCGGCCGCATGTACTTGGCGAAGAGCGTGATCAGCAGGGTGCGGATGTGTGACCCGTCGACATCGGCGTCGGCCATGATCATGACCCGGCCGTAGCGCATCGCGGGCAGGTCGAACGTGCGGCCCGAGCCGGCGCCGAGCACCTGCACGATGGCCGAGCACTCCTGGTTGTCGAGGACCTGCTGGAGGCTGGCCTTCTGGACGTTCAGGATCTTGCCGCGGATCGGCAGCAGCGCCTGGTATTCGGAGCTGCGCGCCATCCGGGCCGTGCCCAGCGCGCTGTCGCCCTCGACGATGTAGAGCTCGCTGCGGGCGATGCCGGTGCTGCGGCAGTCGACCAGCTTGGGCGGCATCGACGCGCCCTCGAGGGCGGTCTTGCGGCGGGCCGCGTCCTTCTGCTGTTTCTGGGTCAGCCGGACCCGGGCGGCGTCGACCACCTTCTGCAGCACGGTCCGCGCCTCGGACTTGGTGCGCCGGCCGTCGACGTACTCCTTCAGGTGTTGTTCGACCAGGCCCTGGAGCACCCGGGTGAGGCCGGCGGTGGACAGCTCGTCCTTGGTCTGCGAGGTGAACTGGGGCTCGGGCACCCGGACGTGGATGACCGCGGTCATGCCCTCGAGGTAGTCGTCGAGGACCGGCGCCTCTTCCTTGGGCTTGAGCAGGCCGCGGGTGTTGCGGACGGCGTCGGAGAGGGCGCGGACCAGCGCGCGCTCGAAGCCCTTGCGGTGGGTGCCGCCGTGCACGTTGTGGATCGTGTTGGTGAAGCACTCGACGGTACGGTCGTAGCCCGTACCCCAGCGGAAGGCGATCTCGATCTCGGCCCGCCGGACCACGTTGGACTGCATCACGCCGTTCTCGTCGGCGGCGTTCTCCTTGTAGGTCCCCTCGCCGGTCACGACCAGGATCTGGGACACCGGCTTGTCGGCCGGCGGGCTCAGGAATTCGACCATGTCGGTGAGGCCGTGGGGGAAGTGGAACGTCTCGGTGACCGGTTCCTCGGCGGTGTCGTCGCGCAGCGTGTAGGCCACGCCGGGCACCAGGAACGCGGTGTTGCGCAGCTTGGCCCGGACCACGTCGACGTCGAGCCGCGCGCCGGTCTCGAAGAACCGGGCGTCGTACCAGTATCTGATCGAGGTTCCGCCGGCCTCGCCGCGCTTCATCTTGCGCACCACCCGCAGCCCCGACTCGGGGGTGAAGCGGGCCTTGGGGCCGTCGCCGTCGAAGACGCCGGGCACCCCGCGCTGGAAGGAGAGCGCGTGGACCTTGCCGTCGCGTTTGACCGTGACGTCGAAGCGCAGCGAGAGGGCGTTCACGGCCGAGGCGCCGACGCCGTGCAGGCCGCCGGAGGTCTTGTAGCCCGAGCCGCCGAACTTGCCGCCGGCGTGCAGCCGGGTCAGCACCAGCTCGACGCCGTTGAGGCCGCTCTTGGTGTTGATCGCCGTCGGGATGCCCCGGCCGTCGTCGTCGATCTGCACCGAGCCGTCGGCGTGCAGCCAGACCGCGACGTTGGTCGCGTGGCCGCCGACGCCCTCGTCGGTGCAGTTGTCGATGATCTCGTTGGCCAGGTGGTTGACACCGCGGCTGTCGGTCGAGCCGATGTACATGCCCGGGCGCTTGCGGACAGCGTCGAGGCCCTCGAGATGCGTGAGGTCGTCGGCGCCGTACAAGATCTCGGGTTGCGCGGTCACGGTGTGTTACTCCCCGCTCGGCTGGTTCGCTATCAGGTCGCGGCGAGCCTACCGGGGCGGGCTGACGAGTTCGCGCCGACGAGCCGGATGGGGAACCGCACGTCGCCTGACAAACGGGACAAAGGTCACGGCTGGTGAGCTAGAACACACGTTCGAGCGTCCAGCGGGAGGGCCCGGAAGAGATCGACCGGGCGGGCGCGGCCGGTCAGCACGGCCGGCGGCAACTCCTGGTAGGCGACCGCGGCGTGCGAGTAGGACTGGGTCTGGCCGTCCACCACCACGGTGTCGTGCGGCGCGTACGCCTGGAGCCGGGCCGCCGTGGTGACCACGCTCCCGCTGACCATGCCGAAGCCGCCGTCCTGGGCCGCGGCCACGTCGACCATGACCTCGCCGGTGGCGACACCGGCCCGCGTGCTGATCTCGTGCCGGCCGGCCAGGCGTACACCCGAAAGCGCCTCCTGAATCGCCAAGCCGCAGCCGACCGCCGCCGCGGCGCCCCCCTCCGGACGCCGCGACGACAGGCCGAACACCGCCATCACGGCGTCGCCGACGTACTTCTCGACGATCCCGCCGTGCTCGCGGACCACCGCCGACACCTGGGCGAAGTAGTCCATCTGCAGCGCCCGGACATCCGCGCAGTCGAGCTCGTCGACCAGCGTCGTGAATCCGACGATGTCGACGAACAGGACGGACACGGTCTGCCGGCGTACGCCTGCCATGACGGCCATCTCCCACGCTCCCTGGATCGGCGCTGGTGAGACTGAAGATTCGCAGGAAGCCCCAGGGTCCCGGATCGGCAGAACTACTTAGATGCTCGTGATACACAAACCGGCGGTAATTTTTGTGACGCAGATCAGCCTGAACCGACGAGTAGGTGGTAGGGGGATCCGGTTTAGGCTCCCGTGCATGACCAGCGAACCGGACGACACGCCCCTTGTCGGGCGCGCCGAGACGCTGGACGAGATCTGTCGTGACCTGGCCGATGTCGGTCCGGGCGGCACCGCGGCGGTCTTCGTCACCGGCGAGAGCGGGGTGGGCAAGAGCCGGCTGCTGCGCGAGGTTGCGGCCAAGGCGACCCCGTCCCGCACGGCCGTGCTGACCGGCGCCTGCCTCGACATCGGCGACGCGTCCCCGCTCCACCCGGTGCTGGCCGCGCTGCGCCGGGAAGATCCGGGCTTCGCCACCGAGGGTCCCGACGCCGGCGCCCTGCTCGACCGGGTCTCCCGGGCCCTGCGCGAGGTGGCCGGCGACCGCCGCCTGCTGCTCATCCTCGACGACCTGCAATGGGCCGACCGCAGCACCCGCCAGCTGCTGCTCTACCTGCTGGCCGGGCTGGGCGAGGTCCGGCTGTCGGTGCTGGCCGCGGTGCGCGCCGAGTCGCTCCAGGGCACCCATCCGCTGCGCCGGGTGCTGGCCGAGCTGCGCCGGTTGCGGTCGGTGCGGGTGGTCGATCTCAACCCCTTGGACCGCATGGGTACGCAGGAACTGGTCACCGCGATCGCCGGCGCCGCCGTGCCCGCCGAGGACGCCGACCGGGTGTTCAAGCGCAGCGGCGGCAACCCGTTCGTGGCCGAGGAACTGGCCCGCGACCTGCGCGACGGCCGGGTCGAGCTGTCCGACACGCTCCGCGAGATCTTCCTGGCCCGGGTCGACGAGCTGCCCCGGGCGGCTCACGACGTGGTCCGGGCGGTGGCCGCCGGGGTCGAGCCGGTGCCCCACGAGCTGCTCTCCGGCGTGGTGCCGGTGGCCGGCGACGAGCTCATCGACGCGGTCCGGGCCGCCGTGTCCCACCGCATCGTGACCAGCGCCAACGACGGCTACCGGCTCCGCCACCGGCTGGTCGCCGAGATCCTCGAGCGCGAGGTGCTGCCGGTCGAGCGGGCCGGGCTCCACCGGCGGTACGCCGAGGCGCTGTCCGGCGGCGGCGACCACGCCCGCCTCGCCCACCACTGGCAGCGGGCCGGCGAGCCCGAGCGCGCGCTGCCCTCGGTGGTGGCCGCGGCCCGGGCGGCCGAGTCGCTCTACGGCTTCGCCGAGGCCCACCGGCACTGGTCACTGGCCCTCGAGCTGACCGCCGACGACGACGCCGGCCGCACCGAGCTGCTCGGGCACGCCGCCGAGTCGGCCCACCACAACGGCGAACACCAGCGCGCGCTGGCCCGGCTGGAAGAGCTGGCCGCCCGTCCCGACGGACCGGGCGCCTGCGAGATCCACCTGCGCCGGGCCCGCTACCTGGCCGCGGCCGGGCGTTCGGCCACCGCCGAGACCGAGTTCCGGGCGGCGCTGGCGGTCCCCGGCTGCACCCCGGCCGAGAAGGTCACCGCCGCCGCCCACCTGGCCGAGCTGCTGCTCCACCTGGGCCGTTATGCCGACGCCGGGGCGCGGGCGCGCGAGGCGCTCGAGCTGGCCGAGCAGGTCGAGGGGTCCACCGCCGATCGGGTCCGCGCGTCGGCCGCGCTCGGCTTCAGCCAGGCGTTCCGGGCCGACCCCGACGCCGGCCTGGCCGTGATCCGGCAGGCGGTGGCGATCGCCGAGGAGTCCGGTCACCCCGACGACCTCGGCTGCGCCTATCTCCACCTGGCCGAGCTGCTCACCGGCCCGCTGAACTCGCTGGAAGAGGGCGTGCTGGTCGCCCGGCGCGGCGCGCAGCGGCTGGCCGACCTGGGTGTCGGCCGCTCCTATCAACTCCGGCTGCTGGCCATCGCGGCCAACGGCCTGTTCCGGGTCGGTCAGTGGGCCGAGGCCGACCGGATGCTCGACGCGGCCATGCGCCGGCGGCCGTCCGGCGCCGACGCGGTCGAGATCCTGCTGGCCCGGTGCCGGTTGTGGGTGGGCTTCGGCGACGTCGAGGCGGCCGAGCGCGACCTCGACGCGGTCGCGACCGTGCTGGCCGGCGGCGGCGCCCGGCACGTGCTGCCGATGCTCACCCTCCGGGCCGGCCGGGCGATGTGGCTGGGCCGGCACGACGAGGCCCGGGCCGCCGTGCAGCGCGGCCTGACCGAGACCCGCTCCGACGACCTGGTCCTGCTCGGGGTGCTGGCCTGGCACGGCCTGCGCGCCGAGGCCGAGGCCCACTGCGGCGGCGAGATGCCGGTCGACCACGGCGCCATCCGCCGGCTGACCGTGGTCGTCGACCGCATGGCCAAGGGCGTCGACAAGGCCGCGCCGCCGGTCCGCGCGGTGATCGACGGCTACCTCGACCTCTGCGCGGCCGAGCTGAGCCGCATCCACGACCAGCACGACCCGGCCGTGTGGGGGCGCGCGGCCGCCGTCTGGGACAAGCGCAACCACCCCTATCCCGCGGCCTACTCACGGCTGCGCCAGGCCGAGGCGCTGCTGCACCACCGGCGGCGGGCCGCCGCCACGGCCGCGTTGCGCGCGGCGTGGACCACCACCCAGTCGATGGGCGCCAAGCCGCTCGGGGCCGAGGTCGCCGCGGTGGCCGGCCGGGCCCGCATCCCGCTGGCCGACGACCCGGAGACCCCGGCCCCGGCCGCCCCTGAGCCGCCCGGCGACAAGTTGTCCGCGCTCACCGGTCGTGAGCGTGAGGTGCTCAGCGCGGTCGCCGAGGGCCTCACCAACCGCGAGATCGGCCATCGGCTGTTCATCAGCGAACGTACGGTCGGCGTCCACGTCGGCCACATCTTCGACAAGTTGCAGGTACGCACCCGGGTCCAGGCCAGCCGGGTGTTCCTCGAGAACCGCGCGGCCTGACCCGGATATAGGTAGTTCTACCGATCCCTGCGTACGTACCCGGTGGAAGGCTTCGAGCCACGGGGGAGCACCGACCGGCGTCTTGCCGACGCCGGTCGGTGCTGGGGGCCTTACTTCTTTGGAGGATCCGATGACCGAGTCGGTCTGGGGACCTGCGCATCAGGACATGTGCGCCCTGCTGACACGTCATCCCGAGGACGTGCCCGCGGTGGTCGACCAGCTCACCAAGCTGCAGGACGTCCTGGAGCGGGTCCCGCCGCTGCTGAACAGCAACCCGCTGGCCGATTTCAACCGGCTCTACCTGCGCATCACGAGCAGCGTGCTGGAACGGCTCTACGAGGGAAGCTTCGAGGATCCACAGTTCCTGTCCCGGCTCGACGTCGAGTTCGCGGCCCGCTACTTCGACGCGCTGCGCAGCTTCAGCTTCGGCAACACCGTCTGCCCCAAGGTGTGGCACATCCTGTTCGCACGGATCGCCGGGCCCGACTCCCGCCCGCTGCCGTCGGCCGCCGCCGGTGTCAACGCGCACATCAACTTCGACCTGGCCTTCGCGCTGGTCACCACCTTCGACCACATCGGTTCCGACCCGGTCGACGAGAGCGCGCAACACCGCGACTACCTGCAGATCAACGACATCTTCGCCGAGGCCATCCCCGAGCTGCGCCGCGGCTACCTGGAGAAGTGGCAGCTCCTGCTCGACACCATGAACGGCGACCTCGACGACTGGTGGCAGGGCGAGGTGGTGGAATACACCCGCAACGTCGCCTGGCGCAACGCGCAGAAGCTCTGGGCCTGCCGGCACGACCTGGGCGCGACGGCCAGGGAGCGCGAGCGGCTCGACGACACCGCGGCGTCACTGGGCAAGCTGCTGCTCTCGCCGCTCGGCGCGTTCCTCCAGTAGGACGCCGACCTGGGAGGCCGGTCCGCGGCAACGGCCCAGCCTCCCAGTCGGTCACCCCACCCAGTGGTAGCCCCGCCCGCCATCCGAGCCCCAAACACCGCCCCGACCCACCACCGCCCACAACGGTGGTAGCTCAGGGCGGCATCCGAGCCCCAAATGACGCGCTGAGCTACCACCGTTGGGAACGGTGGTAGCTCAGGGGGCTAGTCCCTGTCGCCTCTGGCGAGGTGGCCCGTTCCGGGCTGAAAATGGGTGTTGGTCGCTCGCTGACGTCGTGTCTCCTTGATCCGTACG
>NZ_JBFBGU010000028.1:0-89348 GCF_040684855.1 Actinoplanes sp. NPDC089786 | reverse complement strand
AGGCATCGAGCACGCGCCCGGAACTACACAGCCGACACCATGTCGACCCTCCTAACTGCGAGTCCACTCGCAAAGTGCGACCTCGTGTCGCAACGGCAGATCAGTGCACGGACTTCGCTTGGCCCACGCGGTTCTAGGATATGCCTGTGATTAACGTGCTGGCGTTTGATCTCGGTGGTGTGCTGTTCAGCGATGGCACCAGGGAATTTATCGAGCACCTGAACCGAACATCCGGTGTCGATACGGCACGCGCCGACGAGCTTCTTAACGGGAGTCTCGGAAGCAGATACCGGGAAGGCCGGATGAGCCAAGACGAATTCTGGGCTGCCTTCCGGCGGGCGCTGGGGCTATCAGCATCAGGGCCCGAGCTCGCGGCGCGGTGGATAGACGGCTACCGCCTGAACGAGGGGACCCGGAACCTCATCCAAGATCTTTCGCAGGACTACGACCTGTACTACCTGTCTGACAACGTGGCAGAACGCGTTGAGGCCATCGAGCGTCGGTATCACTTCCTACGACTATTCAAGGGCGGCGTGTTCTCCCATGAGGTAGGCGTTCGTAAACCACACCCCCGGATTTACGAGATCCTACTGAAAAGAATCGGGGTCGAGCCTCAGAAGATCTTATTCGTGGATGACAAAGAATGGGCGCTCGCGCCAGCCGAGCGGATCGGGATGAAGACTGTTTTGTTTCGAGACAGCGAACAGGTTCGGCGGGCTCTGGAACAGCTCTGCATCCCTCGGAATCAGCGGGGTTGACAGTATCCGCCATCGGGCAGCATGCCACCGGACACCCTCTCATCGGCAGATCTGTTACCGCCCGGCACACCGGCCGTCACTCTGTGTAGTCCAAGGTGCTGACGAAGGCTCGGCCGCCGGCTCGATGCTGAGCTCGTCTGCGCGGATCAGGATCTCCAGAGCGTGGCTGACGTCGGGGGCGGTCGAAGGCATCTGGACGTAGAACTTCCTGGTCGTGCTCTCGTCGGCGTGCCCGAGCTGGGCGGCGGCTTCGGTGACCAGGCCTTGTCCGCTCAGGACGGTAGCGACGGTCTTGCGGAACACGTGGGGACTCACCCATTTCAGTGCCTCCTTCTGGAAGGCGCGACCGCCGTTCGCGAATCAGCGAAATAGCGTTCTGCCAGCGGCAATCGCCACGATTCGGCCGATTTCGAGGCTACGGGTTACGGCCGCAGGAGACGGATCCGACGGATGGGCGGGCCTCGAAGGGAAGCGGGATCTGCCCGGTCAGCCCGGGATCAGAGCCGATCGCGGCGGATCGCGCCGTGTGCGAGGGACCTGGCCTCAGCGCCGAGGAGCCCCGCACCCGCTTGGCGCCGATGCCAGCTGTGGCGGGTGCGTGAGCGCCCGAGCGGGTTCAGATGGTGATCGGCCGTACTTCGCCGCGGTCGCCGATCTGAGCGACGGTGACGGCGAATCCCGTTGGCCCGCCCCGGCTCAGTACCGCTGGGTCTACCAGGTGGCCAGTCTGACGAGCGCGGCGACCTCCCGCGACCGGCTCCGAGACGGCCAGACGAGGTGCGTCGTGATCGGCGGGGCATCGGTCACCGGGACCGAGACGACGCCGCTGGTCAGGGACGGGCGGGCCGACTCGGGCAGGACGGCGCAGGCGCGGCCGAGTGCGATCAGTTGGAACAGCTCCGTCGCGTCGCGGATGGCCGGCCCAGGGCCGTCCGGATAGGTGCCGTCGGCGAGCGGCCAGCGGGGTCGCGGCAACCCGGGAAGCTCGTCCGAGGTCAGCGTGGCCCGGGCAGCCAACGGATGACCGACAGGCAGGACCGCCATCTGACCCTCGACGGCGATCACCTCGTGTTCGAGGCCGGTTGCGGAGTAACACCGCTCCTGCAGGACAGCGACGTCGGCACGTCCGTCGCGCAGCATCTGCTCCGGCTCGGCGCCCCCGGGCTGGACCAGGGCCACCTCGACGGTGACCGCGTCCGGCTCGGCGGCGTACGCGTCGAGCAGCTGCGCCAGCAAGTCGACGGCGACCCCGGCCCGGGTGACCAGCATCAGGCCGGTCCGTTCTCCAGCCCGGCGGGTGCGGCGGGCGGCTGCTTCCACCGCGTCCAAGGCGTTGCGGCCCTCATGCAACAGCACCGAGCCGGCTCGGGTGAGGGCGACCGTACGGCCGGTGCGCTCGAACAGCTTTGTGCCGAGGTGACGCTCGATCTTCTGCACGGTCCGGGTCAGTGCCGGTTGCGCGATGCCAAGCCGCTTGGCTGCCCGCCCGTAGTTCGACTCCTCGGCGACGGCGACGAAGTACCGCAGTTCACGCGTCTCCACGGCGGCGACTCTACCTGCGATTGATAACCGCGCGGCATTGGTTGGCTGCTCTGCCGGCATTGGATGCCAGCTGATGCGACGCAAGGATAAGGCGTCACCTTCGCTCGATGGGAGTTACCAATCATGAATCTGGAGCTGAAGGGCAAACGTGTCCTCGTCACCGGCGCCAGCAAGGGCCTGGGCCTCGGCATCGTCAAGGCCTTCCTCGCCGAGGGCGCCACGGTAGTCGCCGTCGCCCGGCACAGCACCCCCGAGCTCGACGCCACCGAGGCCACCTTCATCGCCGCTGACCTTTCCGACCCGGACGGGCCACGGCAGATGGTTCGCGCGGCCGGCCCCCACCTCGACGTCCTCGTCAACAATGTCGGCGGCGGCAACCCGCCGGCCGCCGCCTTCGACGACCCCCTCGACGGAGACGACGAAGTCTGGGCGGACCTGTTCGCGCTGAACCTGTCCGCGGCCGTGCGTACGATCCGCGCCGCGTTGCCGGCACTGACGCAGGCACGCGGGGCCATCGTCAACATCAGCTCGGACGCTGCGTTGCGGCCCGGCGCGGCTCCTATGCCGTACGCCGCCGCGAAGGCGGCCCTCAATTCGTTGTCGCGGGGACTGGCGGAGAAGTTGGCACCTCAGGGCGTCCGGGTCAATACCGTCACCCCCTCCGGGGTACGCGGTTACAGCCAGGAGGGTCCGGATGGCTACGTCGCCAACCTTGCGAAACATTTGGGCATGGAGCACAGCGCCCTGCTCGAAGTACTGCCGTCCCAGGGCGGCATGCTGACAGGCAGGCTGGCCGAGCCGGAGGAGGTCGCCCCTGCGGTGCTGTTACTCGCCTCCCCGGTCTGCTCGAGTGCGATCGGCGAGAACTGGACCGTGACGGCAGGCGCGGTGAAAGCCGTCTGACGCACGCAGGGTGGGCTGTGACCAGCTGGTAGCGAGCACCTGGTTCTTGTCCTTTTGGGGCATGGCCCACCCGCTCGAAGGTGGAAGGGCACCCGACCTCTTATCCATTCAGACTCATGGGCGCTGTGAAGCCTGGCAGGGTTGAACCCACTCTGAAAAGACCCGACCCAAAGCCCGCGCCGGCGTCGGGGGTTTGTCGCGCAGCGACGAAGGGTGACCCCTCACGCACGTCGCCGGGAGGGCGGCCGCGGAAGCGAAGCGTGCGGCCGCCCGGACGGGCCCTCGGCGGGAGCAGCGATCAGCACCCACCACCCACCTACGACAGGCTCTTGATCCTGAGGTTCAGCCTTTCAATCCGGTGAAGGTCATGGTGGCGATGAACTTCTTCTGGGCGATCAGGAACGCGATGATCAACGGCATCGTCGCGATCACGTTGCCGGCCATCAGCTCCGCCCACTCGGTGCGTCGGGTGCCCTGGAAGCTGGCCAGCCCCACCTGCATGGTGAACTTGGCGTCGTCGCTGATCGCCACCAGCGGCCACAGCAGGTCGTTCCAGCTGGACAGCAACGTGAAGACGGCCAGCGTGGCCATCGCCGGGCGGGCCAGCGGCAGCACCACGCTGATGAACGTGCGCAGCGTCGACGCCCCGTCCAGCCGGGCCGCCTCCTCGAGTTCGACCGGCAGCCCCAGGAAGAACTGTCTCATCAGGAAGATGCCGAACGCCGAGGCCAGCCAGGGCACGAACGCCGCGGCCAGGGTGTCGACGATGCCGGCCCGGGCGAACATCAGGTAGGTCGGGATCATCAGCAGCTGGATCGGGATCATGACCGTGGCCAGGATCAGCACGAAGGCCAGGCCGCGGCCGGCGAACTTGAGCCTCGCGAAGCCGTAGCCGGCCAGCGAGCACAGGACCAGGTGGGAGGCCACCGCGATGGCCGACACCAGGACCGTGTTGGCCAGCCAGCGCACCACCGGCGTCTCGGTCAGCAGTCCTTTGTAGCCCTCCAGGTGCAGGCCGGTGGTGGGTAGCAGCTTGGGCGGGAACTGGTTGATCTCGGCGGTGGACATGAAGGACGTCAGCACCATCTGGATGAGCGGCAGCACGAAGATCAGCGCCATCGGCATCAGCAGCAGGTGCCAGGGGCTGAAGGGAAGCCTTCGTCGCATCAGAACGCCTCCGTGCCGCGGCGGCGCCCGTACCAGATGACCAGCAGGGACAGCAGCAGCGTGACCGCGAAGAGCAGGTACGCGGCGGCCGCTCCGTACCCCAGCCTCTGGGTCTGGAACGCCAGCTCGTAGATGTAGTAGACGACGGTCTGGGTGCTGTTCAGCGGGCCGCCGCGGGTGGTCGTGTAGATCAGGTCGAACAGTTGCAGCGCGGTGATCGTCTGCCAGATCGCGGTGAAGACCGTGACCGGCCGGAGTTCGGGCAGGGTGACGTGCCAGAAGATCCGCCACGGGGAGGCGCCGTCGGTGCGCGCCGCCTCGACCAGCTCCTTCGGGATGTCCTGCAGGGCGGCCAGGTAGATGACCGCGGTGAAGCCGATCTCGCCCCACAGCGCGATGACGCAGATGATGTACATCGCCTGGTTGGGGCTCTCCAGGAACTGCTGGGCGGGGATGCCGACGCGCCGGAGGATCTCGTTGGCCGCGCCGAACTGCGGGTTGAAGACGAAGCCGGCCAGGATGCCGGTGGCCGCCGCGGACGCGACGTACGGCACGAAGATGCAGGTGCGGTAGAAGCCGATCAGCCGGATCTTCTGGTTCAGCGCGACCGCCACCAGCATGCCGACGACGATCGAGGCGGGTACGAACAGCGCGGTCAGCAGCAGCGTGTGCTGGGCCGCCGCGGCCATGTCGGGATCCTGGGCCAGCCGCTCGTAGTTCTGCCATCCGACCATCGTGGCCGGCGCGATGCCGTTCCACTTGGCCCGGGAGATGAAGAACGCCCAGACCGCGGGGAACAGCGACAGCCCGACCACGATCAAGGTGGCCGGCCCGGCGAACGCCCAGCCGGTCAGGTGGCGGGACAGCGCCCGGCGGCGCGGGTCGCGCCGCCGGTGACCGGCCGGTGCCGCGGACCGCGGCGTTGCGGCGAAGGTCAGCGCCATCTCACTCCTCCACGGCGTCGGCGGACTTCTTCGCCGCCGCGTCCAGGGCCTCCTTGGGCTGCGCCTTGCCCTGCAGCACCTGGGCGATCGCGTCGCCGACGTTGCGGGACAACACCTCGTAGCCCGCGACGGTCGGACGTGCCTTCTTGGCGTTCTGCAGGTTGTCGAAGAACTTCTGGCCGCCCTTGTACTCCGCGGTGTACTTCTTGAACGCCTCGGAGGTCTTCTCGGTGTCCCGCAACGGCAGGTTACCCACGGCCAGGTTCCACTTGGCGTCGGTTTCCGCGCTGGTCAGCCATTTGGCGAAGTCGCGGGTCGCGCCGGCCCGGTTGGCGTCCTGGTGGTCGAAGAGCACCCACAGGTCGGGGCCGGAGACGGTGGTGTGGTCGCCGTTGGTGCCGGGCAGCAGGGCCACGTCGTAGTCGAGCTTGGCCGTCTTCAGGTCGAGCAGCGACCACGGGCCCGAGATCATCATGCCGACCCGGCCGCTGTTGAACAGCGGGCCGTACTTCTCGTCGGTCTGGTCCAGGTACATCGACTTGTCGTCGACGGCGATCTGCCGCAGCGTCTCGAGCGACTTCACGCCGGCGTCGGAGTTGAAGGCCGGCTTGGTGCCGTCCAGGATCTCGCCGCCGTTCTGCCACAGCAGCGGCCACAGGTGCCAGGTGGTGTCCTCGCTGCCGGAGACCGAGTACGCGGTGCCGTACTGGTTCTTCGCCGGGATGGTCAGCTTCTTCGCGGTGGTGCGGAAGTCCTCCCAGGACCAGTCGTCCTTGGGGTACGCCAGGCCGGCCTGGTCGAACAGCTTCTTGTTGTAGATCACGGCCAGGTTGTCCACCAGCGCCGGCACGCCGATCACCTTGCCCTTGGCCGTGGCCACCTCGCGGGCCGCCGGGGAGAACTCGTTCCAGCCGAACGACGGCTCGTTGACGAACGACGTCAGGTCCTGCGTCTTCCCGCTCGCGCCCAGGTCACCGGCCCAGCTGCCGAAGGCGTACGAGATGTCGGGGTAGCTGCCCCCGGTGAAGCCGGCCGACAGCTTGGTCAGCAGGTCGTCGGTGGTGGGTGCGCCCGGCGCGGCCTTGATGGTCACGTTCGGGTGCGCCTTGGTGTATTCGGCGGCCAGTCCCTCCGCCACCTTCTGCGCCTCGGTGGTCTGTCCCGTCCACCAGGTGATCTCGACTTTAGCGTTGGGGTCGTACCCCGCGGCGGCGTCCTTGCCATCGTCGGTCGATCCGCCCATGCAGGCGGACAGGAGAAGAAGTGTCGCGCTGAGCCCGCCCAGGAGCAGGCGGCCGCGGCGGAGGGGTGTCGTCATCGGCAATTACCTCAATTTCGTCAGGCCACTGCGTCCGTCAGGACGACCGACCGGGTGAGCAATCGGGGGCGGTCGGGATCGAGGCCGCGGTGTGCGGCGAGGGCCAGCGCGAAGCGCTGGGCGAGGACGAGCTGGGCGAGCGGGTCGAGGCGATCGCGGTACGCGGTGGCGCCCGCGCCCCGGGCCACGTCGTCGAGGCCGGCCGGCACGTCGCCGAACGACCAGACGATGCTGTTACGCCCGGCCACCGCCACCGGTCCGTGCCGGAAGTCGCCGGCCGGGTAGGACTCGGAGTACGCCTGGGCGGCCTCGCGAACCTTGAGGGCGGCCTCGTGGGCCAGCCCGACGGTCCAGCCGGTGCCCAGGAAGACCAGGTGCTCGATGTTCTGCGGGTCGGCCGGCAGGTCGGCGGTGAGCGCCTTGCGCCCGTCCGCGGCCAGCCCGGCGAGGTCCTCGCCGAACGCGGCCCGGGCGAGCGCCAGCACGGTGGTCGGGAAGCGGGTCTGCACGACGCTCCGCTCGTCGGCGAAGTCGAGCAGCAGCCGGGTGTCGGTGAGCCCGTCGACCGGCATCCCGGGAACCGCGGTGATGACGACCTTGTGCGCGTCCGCCGGGGCCTGGCGGAGCGCCTCCAGCACCTCGGTGGAGGTGCCGGACCGGGTGACGGCGACGATGCGGTCGTAGCGGCGGCGCGGGACGTACTCGGACGCGCAGATCGCGTCGGTCTCGCCGAGCCCGGCATTCTCGCGCAGCTCGGCCATGCTCTGCGCGACGAACCAGGAGGTGCCGCACCCCATGATCAGCATGCGTTCACCGGGCGCGGCCAGTGCCGCGGTGGCCTCCCCGGCCAGCCCGAGTGCCTGTTCCCAGACGTCGGGCTGGCTGGCAATCTCCGAGGACGTGTGAGTCATGTTCGAGGATTATGCTCGTTTGTGATCGCTTAACAAGATCCCGGCGACAAACGAACATCCTGTATTGAGCGTTACACCGTGACCCGCAGCGCAGTCGGCAGAAGTTCACGATGCGCCGCCACCAACTCGTTGCACAAGTCCCAGATCGCGTCGACGCTGAGCGTGGCCGCGGTGTTCGGGTCGACCATGGCCGCCTGGCGGATCTTGCGCGGGTCGTTCTCGATCGCCGCGGCCACGGTCAGCTGGCCGACCGAGACGAAGCTGCGGTTCAGCGCGGCGCACTGCGGCGGCAGGGCGCCGACCCGCTCCGGGCGTACGCCGAGATGGTCGACCACGCACGGCACCTCGACCGCGTAGCCGCTCGGCAGGTTGCTGATCAGGTCGTGGTTGGCCACGTTGCCGTGGATGCGGCGGAGCTGCCCGGTGACCATGCTGTGGATGACCTGCGGGGCGTACTCGGTGGCGTCCCGGCTGACGTCCAGCGGCTCGCCGGCCCGCAACGACGCGCGCGTGGCGTGGTACTCCTCCACGTTGCCGGCGCTGATCCGCAGGTAGTCGCCGACCGGGATGCGCAGCCGCTCGATCTCGTCGTCGAGGTGCAGGTACCAGGGCAGGTACTCGGACGAGTGCTCGCTGGTCTCGGTGGGGAAGTAGCCCAGCCGCCGGTACATGTCCATCCGGACCCGTCGTCGCAGCTCGGGCTCCCGCTCGAGCAGCTCGTCCAGGCGCGGGTAGAGCGACTCGCCGTTGTGCTCGAACCGCAGCAGCCACGCCTGGTGGTTCACGCCGGCGCCGGTGTAGTCGATCTCCTGGTGCGGGACGCCGAGCAGGTTGCCCAGGTCGTGCACGGTCCAGAAGACCGAGTGGCAGAGGCCGACGGCCTTCAGGCGGGGCTGCGCCGCGGCCAGGTAATCGATGTTCATGGCCATCGGATTGGTGTAGTTCAGCAGCCACGCGTCCGGGCAGATCTCCAGCATGTCGCGGGCGATCCCGTCGAGCACCGGGAACGTGCGCAGGGCCCGGAAGATGCCGCCGACGCCGAGCGTGTCGGCGATGGTCTGGCGCAGGCCGTACTTCGCCGGGATCTCGAAGTCCTTCACGGTCGCCGCGTGCATGCCGACCTGGATCGCGTTGATCACGAAGTCGGCGCCGTCCAGCGAGGCCCGCCGGTCCAGGCTGGCGGTGATCACCGGCTTGGCGCCCAGCTGCTCCGCGGTACGCCGGGCGATCGCCTCCGCCGTCTCCAGGCGCTCCGGGTCGATGTCGTGCAGCGAGAGCGTGACCTCGCGTAATTCGGCGAAGGAAAGGATGTCGGCGAGCAGTTCACGGGTGAACACCACGCTGCCCGCGCCGAGGAAAGTGATCACAGTCATGGGCGGATTCTCGTGACGAAGGTTGCGAACGCGCAAGCAGATCTGGTTTATCGCTTGAAAACGAACTAGCCTGACTGCGCGTTTGATCAACCCTGGGAGTTGCACATGCCGCCGAGCACCCTGCGCCGCGCCGATCGGGTGTCCGCGATCCTGGAACGCGTCGCCAGCCACGGCTCGGTCGACGCCGGTCACCTGGCCGGCGAGTTCAAGGTCTCACCCGCAACGATCCGGCGCGACCTCCAGGTTCTGGAGGATCAACGGCTGCTGTCGCGTACGCACGGCGGCGCGGTCGCCGTCGATGTGGCCTACGAGCTGCCGGTGCGCTACCGGGTCGGCCAGCACCGCGAGGAGAAGGCGCTGGTCGCCCGGACCGTCGCGCGCATCCTGCCGAAGGGCCCGCTCACCCTGGGCCTGACCGGCGGCACCACCACCCACCTGCTGGCCCGCCTGCTCGCCGAGCGGGTCGACCTGACCGTGGTGACCAACGCCCTGAACATCGCGGCCGAGCTGGCGCTGCGCCCCCGGCTCAAACTGATCATGACCGGCGGCGTGTCCCGCACCCAGAGCTACGAGCTGGTCGGCCCGATCGCCGACCAGGCGCTCCAGGGCCTGAACATGGCGGTCGCCGTGGTCGGCGTCGACGGCATCAGCGCCCGCGGCGGCCTGACCACCCACGACGAGATCGAGGCGAACACCAACGCCACCATGATCCGCCGCGCCGACAAGGTCATCGTGGTCGCCGACGGCTCCAAGATCGGCCGCATCTGCCTGGCCGGCATCTGCGCCGTCACCGACGTGGCCACCCTGGTCACCGACTCCAGCGCCGACGAGGCCGGCGTCGAGGCCATTCGCCGGATGGGCACCGAGGTCGTCGTCGCGAGCTGACGGCTCTGCTAATCTCGGCGACAGGTCATGAGTGCCAGCGGAAAGCCCCGGCTCGCTGGCCGGCAACCCTTGCGTTCGCGATGGGGTGCCCCGGGTGAAGACCAGGCTCGCGTCAACCGGCGTGGGCAAGCGCGGACCCTCCCGGAGGTGCATCCATGTCCGCCACCCTCCTGTCCACCGAACTCGACGTCGTCGGGCTCACCCCCGACTTCACCCACCTCGACTACGCCGCCTCAGCGCCCTGTGTCCGCGCCGCGGCCGACGCGGTGAACGCCCTCCTCCCGTTCTACGGCAGCGTGCACCGGGGCACCGGGCTCCGGTCACAGACCTCGACCCTGGAGTACGAGCGGGCCCGCGACACGGTGGCCGAGTTCGTCGGCGCCCGCCCCGGCGACCACGTGATCTTCACCCGCAACACCACCGACGCGCTGAACCTGCTGGCCCGGGCCCTGCCCGCCGGCACCACGACGGTCGTCTTCGACGGCGAGCACCACGCCAACCTGCTGCCCTGGCCCGCGGCCGTCCGCATCCCGTCGCCGTCCTCGCCGGACGCCGCCGTCGCCGCGCTCGACGCCACCCTGGAAAATCTGGGCAAGAACGTGCTGGTCGCGATCACCGGGGCAGGCAACGTGACCGGGGAGATCTGGCCGGTGCGCCGGCTCGCCGACGTCGCCCACCGGCACGGCGCCCGGGTCGTGGTCGACGCCGCGCAGCTCGCTCCGCACGTACCCGTCGATCTCGATGATCTCGGCGCCGACTATCTCGCGCTGTCCGGTCACAAGCTGTACGCCCCGTTCGGGGCCGGTGTGCTGGCCGGGCGCGGCGACTGGCTGGACGCTGCCGAGCCTTACCTGCGTGGCGGCGGGGCGAGCGCGGCGGTCGGCGACGACCCGGCCGACGTCACCTGGACCACCGGCCCGGCCCGGCACGAGGGCGGCACCCCGAACCTGCTGGGCGCGGTTTCGCTCGGCGCCGTCTGCGCGGCCCTGCTGCGCGCCGATCGGGCCGCCCTGCTGGAGCACGAGCAGAGCCTCATCGACGGCCTCGGCGGCGTGACCCTGTTCGGCGGGGCGGCGCCGCGGGTGGGC
This sequence comes from Actinoplanes sp. NPDC089786, assembly GCF_040684855.1. Taxonomy (NCBI): domain Bacteria; kingdom Bacillati; phylum Actinomycetota; class Actinomycetes; order Micromonosporales; family Micromonosporaceae; genus Actinoplanes; species Actinoplanes sp. NPDC089786. Next base: position 78,459 of record NZ_JBFBGU010000028.1, on the reverse strand, counting down.
ATCGCGTCGTTCGTGGTTCCCGACCCGGCCGGGGTCGCCGCGAAGCTGGCCGACGACTACGGCATCGGGGTGCGCGCGGGCCAGTTCTGCGCCCACCCGCTGGTGCGGCGCCTGACCGGCGCGACCTCCCAGACCTGCGAGAACGGCGGACTGCTACGGGCCAGCTTCGGCCTCGGCTCGACCACCGAGGACGTCGAGCGGCTCGTGCGGGCGCTGACCGAGCTAGGCCTGCGTCAGTAACCGGGCGAGCACCCGGGTGCCGAAGGTCAGCCCGTCCACCGGCACCCGCTCGTCCACCCCGTGGAACAGCGACGCGAAGTCCAGGTCCGGCGGCAGCCGTAACGGCGCGAACCCGAAGTGCCGGATCCCCAGCCGCCGGAACGACTTCGCGTCGGTGCCGGCCGACAGCATGTACGGCAGCAGCCGCGCGCCCGGGTCCTCCGCTCCGATCGCCGCCGCCATCGCGTCGACCAGCCGCCCGTCGAACGTCGTCTCCACCGCCGGCATCGTGTCCCACTCCGGCTCGACGTCCGGCCCGAGCACCTTGACCAGCTCCTCCTTGAAGGCCTCGTCCCGCCCCGGGAGCATCCGGGCGTCCACCGTGGCGTGCGCGACCGACGGCACCACGTTGGTCTTGTATCCCGCCTCCAGCATCGTGACCGTGGCGGTGTCCCGCAGCGTCGCCCCCACCATCCGGGCCAGGTGACCGAGCCGCGCCACGAACGGCTCCGGATCATCCGGGTCGAACGGGATCCCGGTCATCTCCGACAGCCCCGTGAGCAGGTCGCGGACCGGCCCGGTCAGCACCAGCGGAAACCGGTGCTGATCCAGCCGGGTGACCGCCGCGGCCAGCTTGGCGACCGCGTTGTCGGTGTGCAGCAGCGAGCCGTGCCCCGCCGTGCCCCGGGCGTGCAGCCGCAGCCACATGGTGCCCTTCTCGGCCGTCTCGACCAGGTAGGCCCGCGCGCTGTCGCCGACCGTGACCGAGAAGCCGCCGACCTCACTGATCGCCTCGGTCGCCCCCTCGAACAGCTCCGGCCGATGATCCACCAGCCACGACGCCCCGTTGAGGCCACCGGCTTCCTCGTCAGCTACGTAGGCGAAGATCAGATCCCGCGCCGGCACCACCCCGTCCCGCTTGAACTGCCGAGCCACGGCCAGCGTCTGGGCCACCGCGCCCTTCATGTCAACCGCGCCGCGCCCCCACACGTAGCCGTCCCGAACCTCCCCCGAGAACGGGTGCACCGCCCAGTCCGCCGCGTCGGCCGGCACCACATCGAGGTGCCCGTGCACAAGCAGGGCGCCACGCGAGGGGTCGGCCCCCGCCAGCCGGGCGATCACATTCCCCCGGCCCCGGGCGCCCGACTCGACGTATGTCACGTCGTACCCCACCTCGGCCAGCTTCCCCGCCACGTACTCAGCGGCGGGCCGCTCGGTCCCCGGCCCGCCGGCGTCCGCCGTGTTGGTGGTGTCGATGGCGATGAGCTCGCTCGCAAAGGTGACGACTTCATCGTCTGGGCTCATGCCGCCAGCTTCCCAGACGTCCGTGAAGCGCGGGCGGTCCGGAAAGCCGGTTCGACGCGACCGCAATCGCCGCAAACCAAGATCAAGAGCGTGATGTCGCACCTGGGTGGGTGGCCCGGACCGCAGCTCCCGCCGAGGCCGGGCGCGCAACTCCAAGGCCGTGACCGGCCAGAACAGAGCCGCCCACCCTCAATTCTGCGTAAGTGGTCACCCTCAACCCCACCGACGCCCGTGGCCGCAGAAAGGGCGAGCGGCCCCCCGCGGCCGGCATGGCTACCTGCCTTGACCCGCGGCCGGGCGTGACCGGCGGCAGAGGGGGTGAGCGGGCACCCCGCCGGCCTGGCGCAACCAGCAGCCGAAGGATCGACCAGGCAGCTCAGCGGCCTCGACCCACCACGACCGGCAGGTGACCGAAGCCCCTTTGCTCTGAGCGCGTATAGGCAACACCCGGGGCCGATGCGCTCAGGCCGAACGTCCAGCGGCCTCGGTCAGGGCGTCCCGGAGGAGCGCCAGATCCGTAGCGAGCGCCCGCCCGCTGGTCAGCCGCAACACCGGTCCGAGCAACGGATTGCGCAACGTCAGCTCGATGGTGTGGTCGATCCGCGTACCGGATGGTGTCGGGGTGAGCTGGAACGTCAGGTCGGCGCGCCGGAACATCGGTGAGGAGAGCAGGGTGAAGGTCAATGAGCGCCCGGGGTGGTAGGCGGTGACCCGGAAGTCTTGGCGCTTGCCGGACGGCGAGACCGTGGTGGCTTCCCAGCCGACACCCACCGGAGCTGTCGTGCGGGGGATGACCTCGGCGATGCTCCGGTCCCATCGGGGCGTGCTGTCGACCGGGTCGCTGAGGAAGGCCCAGACCTGGTCGACGGGTTGCCCGACGACCGTTGACGTGTGAAGCCGCATGCCATCGAACGGTAGGCGGGGCCGGCTACTCCACCTCGCGGAGGCGGCCCGTCTCGACCTCGTAGACGAAGCCGCGCACCGAGTCTTTCACCGGGATGAACGGGTCGTCGAGGATGCGGCGGATCGACTGGCGGACGTCTTCGTCGAGGTCGGCGAAGGCTTCGGCGGCCCAGCTGGGCTTGATGCCGACGTCGGCCTGGATGGCGGCCTTGAACTCGTCGTCGGTGAAGGTCAGCATGCCGCAGCCGGTGTGGTGGATCAGGATGATCTCGGTGGTGCCGAGGAGGCGCTGGCTGATCGCGAGGCTGCGCAGCTCGTCGGCGGTGATCACCCCGCCGGCGTTGCGGATGACGTGGGCGTCGCCCTCGGTCAGGCCGAGCAGGCCGTAGGGGTTGAGCCGCGCGTCCATGCACGCGACCACGGCGACGTGCTTGGCGGGCGGCAGCGGCAGGTCGCCCTTGTCGAAGGAGGCCGCGTAGCGCTCGGCGTTGGCCAGGAGGTCGTCGGTCACAGTCATGGCTGGAGCCTACCTACCCGATAGGAGTTAGGGATAGCGCTGGCTGCGATGACAAAGGTCAGGTGTACGAACGGTCAGCGCAGCCGGCGGATCATCATCAGGCAGAGGTCGTCGTCCACCCGCACCTGGTCGCCGGGGCTGCAGATGGCGCCGCCGTAGGTGACGCCGCGCCCGTCCGGGCGGTAGCCGCGCTTCAGGTACATCAGGTGGGCGGGGCCGTAGTCGGCGTACAGGCCGACCCCGATGCCGGCGATCGGGCTGCGCGTCGCCTCGTGTTCCTCGGCCAGGTCCATCAGGGCGGTGGCGAGGCCCTGGCGGCGGAGGTGCGGGAGGACGTTGAGGTCCTGGATCTCGGGGATGCCCTGTGAGCGGAACGGCGCGTATTCCGTTTCCCACTTGACCGTCAGGTAGCCGGCGAACTCCCCGCCGCCGGTGCGCGCGACCAGGATCACCCGGTCGCCCGCCGCCTGCTCATCCAGATAACGCTCGTACTGCGTGTGGTCCTTGCCGGGCCAGCCGAGCACCGTGAACGCCGCCACGATCTCGTCGATGTCGCCCGAAGTCAGCTGTCCGATCGGCATGGGCCGGATCCTGCCCTAGGGTCGGCCCCGTGGCATCTGATATCTGGGCGGGCGGGGACGCGTACGAGGCGTACGTCGGGCGGTGGAGCCGGGTCGTGGCGGCTGAGTTCGTCCGTGGCCTGGGCGGGGAGCGCTGGCTCGACGTCGGCTGCGGCACGGGCGCGTTGAGCGCGGCGGTCAGCGACGGCTGGGTGGTGGGTGCGGACCGTTCCGAGGCTTTCGTACGGAGAAATCCGCGCCGGACGGTCGTCAGCGACGGCATCGCGCTGCCCTTCCGGAACGGCACGTTCGACGTGGTGATCAGCGGCCTCGCCCTGAACTTCATGCCCGACCCGGTCCAGGGTGTCCGGGAGATGGCCCGCGTGGCCGACGGCGTGGTCGCCGCCTACGTGTGGGACTACGCCGAGGGCATGCAGCTGATGCGCCACTTCTGGGATGCCGTCGACGACCCCGGCCAGGACGAGGCCGCCCGCTTCCCGATCTGCCACCCCGACGCCCTGGCCGAGGCCTGGCGGGCCGCCGGACTCGAGGACGTGACCACCGGGCGGATCGAGATCCCGACCGTCTTCGCCGACTTCGACGACTACTGGCGCCCGTTCCTCGGCGGCGCCGGCGCGGCACCCGGCTACCTGCTCTCCCTGCCGCCCGAGAAGCAGACTGAGCTGCGCGAACGCGTCCGAAGCGGGCTGCCCGAGGGTGAGATCCGGCTGACCGCGAGGGCGTGGACGGTACGAGGCCGGAAAAAAGTTTGAGGTCCCGTGTCGAAATCCCGGCGGCCCGTTCGAGCTACCTGGTGACGAAGGGAGTTCGACACATGGTGGTCGCCGGGATCATCGCCGGACCGTTGTATGTGATCGTGTCGCTGATCGAGATCGTGAGCCGGGACGGCTTCGACCCGCGGCGGCACGCCTGGAGCCAGCTCGCCAACGGCGACTGGGGCTGGATCCACAGCACGAATCTGATCGTGTCGGGCCTGCTGATCGTCCTGGCCGGCTACGCGTGGAAGAACCGGGCCGGCCTCTTCCTGGCGCTCTACGGCCTGGGCATGGTCGTCGCTGGGTTCTTCACGGCCGACGCCGGCCGCGGCTTCCCCGCCGGCGCTCCGGAGACGGTGCCGCTGAGCACCCACGGCCTGATCCACTTCGCGGCCGGCGGCGTCGGGTTCGTCGGCCTGATCATTGCCTGCTTCCTGATGCGGAGCCGGCTGGTCGGCACGCTGTTCGCGCTGGCCTACGTCGCGCTCATCGCGGGTGGTGGCGCGGCCTGGAGCCTCCTGACCTTCACCGCCGCGGTGATCATGGTCAGCGTCTGGATCACCGCCACGTCCTTGCGACTCACCAAGAGCGGAAGAAGCAACTCGCCAAGAACCGGAAGAAAGAGGTAGTCCGATGAGGTTCCTGACCCTGCTCCGCGCCGCCCAGCCCGAGGGCGCACCGTCGCCCGAGCTGATGGCCGCCATCATGAAGCTCGGCGAGGAGGCCACCGCGTCCGGCGCCCTGCTCGACACGGCCGGCCTGGCCCCGTCCGCGGCGGGCGCCAAGGTCGCGCTCCAGGGCGGCGACCTGACCGTCACCGACGGCCCGTTCGCCGAGGCTAAAGAGGTGATCAGCTACGCGATCTACGATGTCGGCAGCCGGGACGAGGCGGTCGAGTGGGCCTCCCGGTTCGTGAAGCTGCACCGGGACATGTGGCCGGGCTGGGAGGGCGAGGTGGACGTGCTGAAGGCCTTCGGTCCGGAGGACTTCCCCCAGTAGTGCAGGCCGTCGAAGCGATCTGGCGGATCGAGTCGGCCCGGTTGATCGCCGGGCTGGCTCGGTTCGTGCGCGACGTGGGGCTGGCCGAAGATCTGGCTCAGGACGCGCTGGTGGCCGCCCTCGAACAGTGGCCGCGGGACGGGGTGCCGGATGCGCCCGGGCCGTGGCTGATGGCGGTGGCCAAGCGTAAGGCCATCGACGCGTTGCGCCGCCGGGACTCGTACGCCCAGAAATTGATCTTGATCCACCGAGAAGCCGAGCCGCCGGTGGACGACTGGGACGACGCGATCGCCGACCACCTGGGTGACGACCTGCTCCGGCTGATCTTCACCGCCGCCCACCCGGCCCTCACCCCGGACGCGCAGAAGGCCCTGATCCTGCGCATGCTGTGCGGCCTGAGCACCCCGGAGATCGCCCGCGCGTTCCTGGTTCCGGAGGCCACGGTGGCCCAGCGGATCGTCCGGGCCAAGCGGAGCCTGACGGATGTGCGGTTCGAGATGCCGACCCGGGCGGAGTTGGCCGCGCGGACCCGGCAGGTCCAGCAGGTGGTCTACCTCATCTTCAACGAGGGGTACGCGGCCACGGCCGGCGAGGACTGGGCGCGGCCGACGCTGTGCCACGAGGCGATGCGCCTCGGCCGCCTGCTCGCGTCGCTGCTGCCGGACGACGCCGAGACACATGGGCTGCTGGCCCTGATGGAGCTGCAGGCGTCGCGGCTGGCCGCCCGCCAGGACGCCGACGGTGAGCCGGTGCCGCTGCTGGAGCAGGAGCGCCACCGCTGGGACCGGGCGCTGATCCGGCACGGGCTCGACGCGCTGGACCGGGCCGAGGCGCTGGGCGGTGGCCCGTACACGCTGCAGGCCATGATCGCCGCCTGCCATGCGCGCGCGATCCACGCCGAGGCGACCGACTGGCCGCGGATCTCCGCCCTCTACGAGGTGCTCGCGCACGTGCAGCCCGGCCCGGTGGTGCGGCTCAACCAGGCGGTCGCGCTCGGCTTCGCCGGCGACCCGTCGCGCGGCCTCAGGATCGTCGACGAGCTGGGCGACAAGCTGCCGGGTTACCCCCACCTACATGGGGTACGCGCGGAGCTGCTCGATCGCCTCGGTCGCGGCGACGAGGCCCGCGCCGAGCTCGACCGCGCCGCGTCGATGTCGCGGAATGTCGCCGAGCAGCGGCTCTTCCGCCGCCGGGCCGACCGCATCAAGCCCCGAAGGTAGGTCCAGTTCCACATTCGCCGCGCATCCATCGCCTCGGAAGCGAATTTGAAACCAGACCTAGGGCATGCTGTCCGCATGTCTCACCGCGTAGTCATCGTCGGCGCCGGCTTCGGCGGTCTGTTCGCCGCCAAGTCGCTGCGCCGGGCCGACGTCGAGATCACGCTGATCAACGGCACCGCCTACCACCTGTTCCAGCCCCTGCTCTACCAGGTGGCGACCGGCATCCTGTCCGAGGGGGAGATCGCGCCGCCGATCCGCGAGATCCTCCGGCGGCAGGACAACGTCGACGTGCGGCTGGGCTGGGTGGCCTCGATCGACCCGGCGGCGAAGAAGGTCCAGGTCGAGGCGCCGGGTGTCGACTACGAGGTGGAGTACGACACGCTGATCGTCGCCGCCGGCGCGTCCCAGTCGTACTTCGGCAACGACGGGTTCGCCGACCACGCGCCCGGCATGAAGAGCATCGACGACGCGCTCGAGCTGCGCGCCCGCATCTTCGGCGCCTTCGAGCTGGCCGATCTGCAGACCGACCCCGAGGCGATCGACCGCTGGCTGACCTTCGTGGTGGTCGGCGCCGGCCCGACCGGCGTCGAGATGGCCGGCCAGATCGCCGAGCTGGCCCACCGCACGCTGCCCGGCCAGTACAAGCACATCGACCCGCGCAAGGCCCGGGTGATCCTGATCGACGCGGTCGACCGGGTGCTGCCCTCGTTCGGCGACCAGCTCTCCACCCGCGCGCTCCAGCAGCTGCACCTGATGGGCGTCGAGGCCGAGCTGAAGACCAAGGTGGTCGGCGTGGACGCCACCGGCATCGAGGTGGAGACCGAGCGCGGGCACGAGCGCATCGAGTCGATGACCAAGATGTGGGCGGCCGGCGTGGCCGCGCCGCCGCTGGCCCGGCAGCTCGCCGAGGCGACCGGCGCCCCCGCCGACCGGGCCGGCCGCATCCAGGTCAACCCCGACCTGACCGTGCCCGGTCACCCGGAGATCTTCGCGGTCGGCGACATGGCCTCCCTCGACCAGCTCCCCGGCGTGGCCCAGGTGGCGATCCAGGGCGGCAGGTACGCGGCCGGCCTGATCAAGCGCCGGCTGGCCGGTCAGCCGGCGGCCGGCCCGTTCCGCTACTTCGACAAGGGCAGCATGGCCACGATCAGCCGCTTCCACGCCGTGGCCAGCGTGGGCCGGCTGCGTTTCTCGGGCTTCCTGGGCTGGCTGATGTGGCTGGCGGTGCACCTGCTCTACCTGGTCGGCTTCAAGAACCGGGTGACGGCCGTGCTGCACTGGGCGGTCAGTTTCCTGGGCCGCGGGCGCTCCGAGCGGGTGTCCACGTTCCAGCAGGCGTTCGCCCGTGCCGCCGTCCGCGAGTACGGCGATCCGTTCCAGCGAGAACGGTCACGCAGCGCGTAACCGGTCATGACGCTACGCGGTGTGACCAATTGACCGATGCGGGCGTATTCACCTTTGCCTAGCGTGTCGACCATGGGCGGGACTCCTACGAATCCAGGCCGTCCCGCCGATATTCCGGACATGGTCCTAGACGCGCGGGCGCCGGTTCGCCATGTCGTGGCGACGGCTGCTCTCGTGCTGGCCGGGTCCGTCTGGTACGTGCTGTTCCGGCTCGACCTGGTCGGCCCGGCCTGGCCGGTCTACTGGCTGCTGCCGCTCAGCGGCACGATCGCGGTCTACGGCATGGTCCGGCTGGTCCAGGTGATGCCCCTGGTGCCCGAGGTGCGCCGGTTCTGGGGCCGGGTGGCGATCGCCGGCGCCTCGATCGCCACCGGCTACACGCTGCTGGCCCTCGATGTGACCCGCAACTCGGTCGGAAACCGGCCGCCGCCGATCGGCCCGGTCGCCGCCAGCTTCATCGCGCTCGGCTTCGGCATGGCCATCTGGGCCGTCGCCGCGGTGCCGATGGGCCGGCCGCGGGGCTCCCAGTGGCGCCTGCTGCTCGACCGGTCCATCGCGTTCTTCGGCCTGGCCGTGCTCCTCTGGCACTTCTGCGTGGCACCGATGCTGGCCGCCCCCGACCCGTGGAGCGACGCCGGCATCGCCCTGGTCGGGCTGGCCTGCCTGCTCGCCATGGGTGGCGTGGCCAAGGTCTCGTACGTGGCCGGCGGCCCGGTCGACCGCACCGCCGTACGCCTGATCGCCTCGATCGGCCTGACCGCCGCCGTCCTGGCCGTGATCGCGGTGAACCTGGGCTGGGACGGCGACGTGCCCGGCCAGGCCATCGTGCTCCCCGTCGCGCCGCTGCTGGCCGCGCTGGCCACCCGCTCGCAGTGGCAGGCGGCGCTCACCCCGCCGACCGGCCCGGAACGCCCGGCCGGCTCCATGCTGCCGTACCTCGCGGTGATCTCGGTGGCGACCACCATGGTCGCGGTCGCGGCCGGCGGCATGAGCTGGACCGACCGCGCCGCGATGCTGCTCTGCGTGCTGGTCGGCGTGCTGGTCACCACCCGCCTGGGGGTCGGCTTCCGGGACAACGCCCGGCTGCTGGCCGAGCGGCAGCAGTCCGAGCTGCAACTGCAGCACGAGGTCACCCACGACGGCCTGACCGGGCTGGCCAACCGGGCCCTGTACCGCGACCGGCTCGCCGCCGACCTGCGGTCCCACGACGCGGTGTCGGCGCTGATCATCGACCTGGACGACTTCAAGACGGTGAACGACTCGCTCGGTCACGCGGTCGGCGACCGGCTGCTGGTGTCGGTGGCCGAGGCGCTGCGCTCCGCGGTGGGCGCCGACGGGCTGCCGGCCCGGCTCGGCGGCGACGAGTTCGCGGTGCTGATCAGCGAGCGCCCCGAGCTGGGCACGCACGTGGCGCAGCGGGTGCTCGACGCGCTCAGCCGCCCGCTCGGCCCGGACCGGCTGCTCGTGCAGGCCAGCATCGGCGTGTCCACCGCCGAGAAGGGCACCAGCCTGGACACCGTGCTGCGGCAGGCCGACGTCGCGATGTACGCGGCCAAGCAGCGTGGCAAGGCCGGCTACGTGGTGTACACGCCGGGCATGGAGAAGCCGGTGCTCACCCACATCCAGCTCGGCGGCGAGCTGCGCCGGGCCCTGGACGAGGGCGAGTTCCGGGTCTACTACCAGCCGGTGATGCGGCTGGCCGACAACACCATCATCGGCATGGAGGCGCTGGTCCGCTGGCAGCACCCGACCCGCGGGCTGGTCCCGCCGATCGAGTTCATCCCGGCCGCCGAGCGCACCGGGCTGATCGTGCCGCTGGGCCGCTGGGTGCTGCGGGAGAGCTGCCGCCAGCTCGCGGCCTGGCTGAGCGAGTTCGGCCCGGACGCCATCCAGAAGCTCGGCCCGAACGTGTCGGCGCGGCAGCTGCACGACCCGGACTTCGTCGCCGACGTGCGCGAGGCGCTGGCCGAGAGCGGGCTGCCGGCCGAGCGGCTGGTGCTGGAGCTGACCGAGTCCGAGGTGCTGCGGGGCCGCCAGGTGCTGCGGTCCTTGCACGAGTTGCACGCCATGGGCGTACGCCTGGCGCTGGACGATTTCGGCACCGGCGAGTCGTCACTCAGCCTGCTGCGGGCGTTCCCGGCGTCCATCGTGAAGCTGGACAAGTCCTTCGTCGACGGCATCGAGATCGAGGACGGCGACCCGGCGGCGGCCGACGCCCGGCAGGCGGTGGCCCGCGCGGTCAGCCAGCTGGCCGGGGCGCTGCGGCTGGACACGGTGGCCGAGGGCATCGAGAACGCCGGGCAGGTGGCCAAGCTGCGCGAGCTCGGCTACACCCTGGGCCAGGGCTACCACCTGGCCAAGCCGATGCCGCCGGAGCAGATCCGGAAGCTGCTGCGCGCCCAGGCTCAGCGAACAGTCGGAGTGGCTCGCTAGGCCGTGTCCTGCCGATCAACCGGGGCTGCGGCGGGGCCCAGAGCGCGCCTGACGGCACCCGCGACCCACCCACATCCAACACCAGGATGAGGGCGCGCCGCGGGCGACGCCAGCCACACTCTGAACCGCGCCTCGCTCTCGGCTGATCGGCAGGACACGCCCTAAACTGCCGCCATGGAGGCGGATGCGCTCACCGCGTGGCTCGAACAGCTGATCTTCGCCGACCTGACCACCGTCGAGCTGACCGCGCGGGTGATCGACAGCGTGGCCGAGTGGGGCGCCGGGCAGGGCTGGCGGGTCTACCGCCGCGCCCCGAGCGTGCTGACCCTCCCGCCGCCGCTCGAGCGGCAGCATTCGGTGGTCGACGTCGCGTTCGCCCGCACCGACGGCCCGCCGCTGGTCGTCGAGGTCGACCACACCGATCGCACGCGTACGGTCGACAAGCTGCTCGCCGAGGCTCAGGCCGGCCGCATCGCGATCTGGGTCCGGTGGGGGAGCGGCCCGTTCAAGGCGCCGCCGATGCCGGTCCAGATGGCCACCCTGACCGTGACCCGCCGTTCGGGTCGCCGGTTCGCCCGCGCGCATGATCTGATACCTCCGGCGCACGGCGCCGGCATCACCGAGGCACAGGAGATCACCATGCCGTTCGGGGAGACTTCATGACCGAATCCTCGACGCGCCTCGCCTGGCGCGTCACCGAGCCCCTGCACGCGATGATCTACTTCGCGCCCGAGGGGTTCCGCCGCTTCGCCGACCTGGGCCTGAGCGCGATGGAGGGCTACTTCGCGGCCCGTGGTGGTGTGTTCGGCGTGACCGGCCCCGGCCCGGTGATCGCCACCTTCTACAACTTCAACCCGGCGCTGGTGCGGTCGGCGCTGCCCGCGGCCTGGGAGCGCACCACCCCGGCGGCGGCGCTGGACGCGCAGTTGTCGGCCGCCGACGAGGCGCTGCGGCGTGGCCTCGGCGCGGTCGACACTCCGGAGATCGTCGAGGCCGCCGGTCTCGCCCGGCGGGCGGCCGAATCGGCGGCGGCCTTCCCGCAGGGCCGGCCCCTGTTCGCCGCGCACGCCGCTCTGCCCTGGCCCGCCGAGCCCCACCTGCAGCTCTTCCGGGCGCAGGGCGTGTTGCGCGAGTTCCGGGGCGACGGGCACGTGAGCGCGCTGCTCCAGGCCGGCGTCACCGGCGTCGAGGCGAACGTGCTCCAGGTCGCGGCGGGCCGCTCGCCGCGCGAGTTTCTCCAGGTCACGCGCGGCTGGAGCGACGACGAGTGGGGCGCGGCGACAGACGCGCTGCGTACCCGCGGATGGGTTTCCGACGAGGGGCTCACCGACGCCGGAAAGGCCCAGGTCGAGGAGCTCGAGGCGATCACCGACCGGCTGGCCGAGCCGGGCTGGGCGGTGCTGGGCGAGGAGGGCCGCCTGCGGCTGGCCGAGCTGACCCGGCCGCTGAGCCGCACGATCGTCAAGGCGGGCCTGCTCGACCCGATGAACCTGGTCAAAGCGGCGCAAAAACCCGCCGGCCCGTAGCACTCTGGAGGGATGGAGGCCCCGCCGAAGCCGCATCCCGCCGAGTGGTGGGCGCAGTTCCCGGAGGCTTCCGAGCGGTTCGACGACGCGCTCCTGGTCGACGGGCTCGGCGACCTGCTGGTCCGCCGGATCGCCGCGCCGCTGCTGCGGCAGGAGGCCCGGCTGGCCACCGACGTGGTGGTGCGCTGGCTGAACAAGCGGCAGAGCCAGGAGCTGGAGGCGTGGGCGCACGCGGCGGCGGCCCGGCTCGCCGACACCGTGCGCCGGTTCAACGAGAGCGCGACCAGCACCGCCTCCACCGAGGAGGCCGAGGTGCTCAGCCTGGCCCTGAAGGGTGACTACGCCGAGGCGGCGGCGGCGGCCGAGCCGATGATCGGCTTCATGCCGCTGCTCCGGCTGTTCGTCACGTCGCTGCGGCTGGAGTACTTCGACATCCCGCTGACCCTGCGGCTGCTCGACGCCGGCCAGCACCCCGAGCAGGCGATCCGGTCCGGCTTCCTGATCGGCAAGTACGGCTGGTGGCCGGCCTGGCTGCTCAAGGTGGTCACCGAGCGGGCGCTGGCCGGGACGCTGGACCCGTACACGATCCGGGCGCTCGACCAGTGTGCGTACGCGGAGCTGAGTCCCTTCCAGGCGCGGCTGGCCCGCCGCCTGCTGGACGGCGAGGCCGAGTTGATCTCCACCGCCGCGCAGCGTCTCGAAGGTTTAGGCGAGAAGAACGCCGCTGAGCGGCTACGGGACGGCGATCTGGAGACCGTGGCCCTGGCCGCGCGTCTGGTCCCGCTGTAGAACATCCGCCGTCCTCAGCCCCGCCACCACCCTTAACGGGACTAAACCCGATTTCTTCTGCTTACCGGGACTTAACTTTTGCACGATCTGACGAATCTTTATCTCGTAACCCCTTTAACTTCCCGGTAACGTCCCCATTGCACATCGTCGATCTACCCCGTGCATGTCCACATCCGACCGGGGAGGCCTCCTCCATGCCTGTAAGCCGCAGAAACCTATTGGGCGCAGCCGCCGCCGGCGCTGCCGCGCTCGGAACGTCCTCAGTGCTCTCCTCGCCCGCCCAGGCGACAGCGGGCTCCAGCGGCCGTGTGCCGCGCGACCACATCAGCGTGCAGCTCTACACGCTGCGCGATCAGCTCAACATCGACCTCGAGGCGAGCCTGGAGGAGCTTGCCGAGATCGGGTACACCCGCGTCGAGCACGCCGGGTTCGTCGGCCGCACCGCCGCCCAGTTCAAGGCCGCCCTCGACGCCGCCGGTCTCCGCGCCACCTCCGGCCACGTCGGCATCCCGCAGCCGTGGAACGCCGACACCTGGAAGCGCGCGCTCGACGACGCCGCGATCGTCGGCAACAAGTTCATCGTCCACCCGTTCTTCGGGCTGGGCGCGAAGGGTCCGATCCGGGACGCGAAGGTCTACCGCGCCTTCGCCGCCGACCTGAACAAGGCCGGCGAGCTGGCCCGCCGGGCCGGGCTCAGCTTCGGCTACCACAACCACCACCTCGAGTTCGTCCGCCAGGACGGCACCGACCGCACCGGCTTCGACATCCTCACCAGCCAGACCGACCCACGGTACGTGCACCTCGAGGTGGACCTGCACTGGGCCTGGCGCGGCGCGCACGACCCGGTCGACCTGATCCACCAGAACCGGGGCCGGATCCGCCAGGTGCACGTCAAGGACCTCAAGGTCGACACCAGCAACTTCACCAGCGCGCCGTTCGAGGACGCGGGCGCCGGGGTGATCGACTTCGGACGGATCTTCAAGCTCGCCCGCGAGGCCGGCCTGACCGAGTACATCGTGGAGCGCGACGACGCGGGCACCCCGCCGCGTACACCGGAACAAGCCTTGGACACCGCCCGCGTGGGCTACGACTTCCTCAAGGGACTCAGGTTCTGATGATTCGGAAACTTCTCGCCACCACCGCCGCGGCGACGCTGATCGCCGCCACGTTCGCGGCGCCGGCCTCGGCCGCCGCGCCGCCGGACTCCGACTTCCAGAAGGTCACGCTCGACGACTTCCCGGGCGAGCCGATCGCCCTGGCCGTCCTGCCGGACAAGCGGGTGCTGCACACCGCCCGCAACGGCGACGTGCGCATCTACGAGCCGCGCACCGGCCGCAACGTGCTGGCCGCCCACATCCCGGTGTACCTGCACGACGAAGAGGGTGTGCAGGGCGTCGCGATCGACGCCGACTTCGCCAGCAACCGCTGGGTCTACATCTACTACTCGCCGGTGCTCGACACCCCGACCGACAACCCGGACACTCCCGGGGTCAACGAGGGCGACGCGCCGGAGACCGGCACCCCGGCCGACTTCGCGCGGTTCGACGGCCACCTCCAGCTGTCCCGGTTCAAGCTCAAGGGCAACACCCTCGACCTGGCCACCGAGCAGCAGATCCTCCAGGTCAACACCAGCCGCGGCATCTGCTGCCACGTCGGCGGCAAGATCGACTTCGACAGCAAGGGCAACCTGTACCTGTCCACCGGCGACGACTCGAACCCGTTCGCCTCGAACGGCTACACGCCGATCGACGAGCGGGCGAACCGCAACCCGGCGTTCGACGCCCAGCGCTCCTCGGCCAACACCAACGACCTGCGCGGCAAGGTTCTGCGCATCAAGGTGAAGCCGAACGGCACCTACTCGATCCCGAAGGGCAACCTCTTCGAGCCGGGCACCCCGAAGACCCGCCCCGAGATCTACGCGATGGGCTTCCGGAACCCCTTCCGGTTCACCGTCGACCCCAACACCGATGTGGTGTACGTCGGTGACTACTCGCCGGACGCCAACACGCCCAACCCGTCGCGTGGCCCGGACGGTCGCGGGCGCTGGATGGCCGTCGACAAGCCGGCCAACTACGGGTGGCCGTACTGCGTCGCGCCCGACCTGCCGTACGTCGACTACAACTTCGCCACCGGGCAGTCGGGCCAGCCGTTCAACTGCGCCCAGCCGGTGAACGACTCGCCGCACAACACCGGCCTGCGCAACCTGCCGACGGTCGAGAAGGCCGAGATCATCTACGGGTACGGCCCCAACGCCCAATGGCCCGAGCTGGGCACCGGCGGCATCGGCCCGATGGGCGGCCCGGCGTACGACTACGACCGGACCAACCGCTCCGAGACGGCGTGGCCGGCCGAGTTCGACGGCAAGCCGCTCTTCGCCGAGTGGACCCGCGACTACGTCAAGGCGTTCACGCTGGACAACCGCAACCAGGTCACCAAGATCGAGTCGGTGCTGCCGTCGGTCATCTTCGACAACCCGATGGACCTCGAGTTCGGCCCCGACGGCGCGCTCTACGTCCTCGAGTACGGCGACGGCTACTTCGCCGAGAACCCCGAGGCGCAGCTGGCCCGCATCGACTACGCGCCGGCCAACAAGACCCCGATCGTGAAGATCAACGCGGAACCGACCGTCGGCTCGGCCCCCTTCACGGTGGCGTTCTCCAGCGCCGGCACGTACGACCCCGACGGCGACGACCTCAAGTACGCGTGGGACTTCAACGCGGACGGCACGGTCGACTCCCGCAAGGCGTACCCGTCGTACACGTACACGCAGAACGGTGACTACCGCGCCGTCCTGAAGGTCACCGACTCGACCGGCCGCTCGGCCTCCGCGGAGTTCCCGCTCCACGTCGGCCCGGTCGCCCCCTCCGTCGAGCTGGTCACCGACCCGGCCGAGGGCGAGCCCTTCGCGTTCGGCGACGTGGTGAACTACCAGGTCAACGTCACCGACGACGCCACCGTCAACTGCGCGAACGTCACGGTCACCTACATCCTCGGCCACGACCAGCACGGCCACCCGCTGTCCACCTCGGCCGGCTGCAGTGGCTCCATCACCACGTTCATCCCCGCCGGTCACGAGGGGGCGGACAACCTGACCGCCGTCTTCGTGGCCGAGTACACCGACGCGGACGGCTCCACCGGTTCCGCCCAGGTCGTGCTCACGCCTTCCGAGTAACGCTTTCACCGCACGAAACGTGGGCCGGGTGCGCGAACACCCGGCCCACGTCGCATCTTCACCAGGGCGCGTAGGACCAGCCCATCGGGTTCTGGAAGTACGAGATCGGCACGATGCCGATGCGGCCGCCCGCGCTGGTCGAGTAGACCTTGCCGGCGCCCAGGCTGATCGCCACGTGGCCGGCCGCGCTGGTGTTGTAGAAGACCAGGCTGCCGCGCGGGGCGTCGGAGTACGGCTGCTGCAACGGCCGTGCGTTGGCGTTGGCACGGGCCGTCGCGAACCGCCCGCTCGTGCCGAACGCGTTCTCGACGGCCAGTTCGCACTTGCCCTCGTAATTGGTGCGCCCGCTGTTGTTGTAGAACCACTGAATGGCGCGCTCACCCGATCCCATGCTGGCCCAGACCGCGCTGCCGCCGTACATGACGAGATTGCCGTCGTCCTGCATCACGAGCCGATTCCCGCCGCGCCGCTGAGTGTTCGTGGTGAAGATGACGCCCGAGTCCGAGTAGATGACCAGATTGCCGTCGGACTGCATGACCAGCCGGGGGTTGTTGCCGCGGGTGTTGCTCGACCAGAGGGCCCCGTTCGGCCCGTAGACGACGAAGTTGCCGTCGCTCTGCATGCGGGCCTGATAGCGGCGGTTGCCCGAGATCAGGCTCTGATTCTGGGCGCCGGCCAGCGCCTCGTTCGAGCCGCCCCACAGCGTGTCGCTGCCCGCACCGGCCTGCGCCGGCGCACCGGCGGCAACGGCGCCGACACTGAAGGCGAGAACCGCGCCACTGATAGCGAGCAGCCGGCGGAGACCTCGGAAAGCGTTACGGTCGGTGACGATCACCTTCCGCGGGAAGCCCCCGAGGCCTTCGCCGACGCCGTGCTGACCGTGCGGGCCTGGCTCTGACCGATGAGTTGCGGCGGCGCCGCCGGTCCTACTCACATGGCGGATTCCGCAATTGCCCTCACGGTCGGCGCGACGGTCCGGCGAGCGGACATCCCCGGCCTGTGTGCCGCGCTCGCCGCGCTGATGGACCGCGGAGATCGTGGTGTGGTGGTCTGCGACGTGTCCGCGGTGGGCCGGCCGACCGTGGTGACGGTCGAGGCCCTGGCCAGGCTCCGGCTGACCGCCCGCCGGCACGGCCGGCGCCTGATGCTCGACGGCGCCGGCCCGGAGCTGCGGGGGCTGCTGCGCCTGCTCGGGCTGGCCGGGGAGCTACCCGAGGTGGGCCGGGAGGCCGAAGAGCGGGAACAGCCGGGTGGTGTCGAGGAAGTTGTTGACCCCGGCGATCCGGCCGGCTGAGATCTCCAGCACGATCAGCGCCCACGGGTCGTGCCCGGCGCCGGTCCGGCTCGGCCGATATTGCCCGAACGCCGGCAGGCCGTTGGACACCACCGGCACCAGGCGGGAACCGCGGCAGCCACTACCCGTGCCGGCCATCCAGGCGGCGATGTCGTCCTGGCCGTGCAACCACAGCGGCAGCGGCGGCATCGACAGCTTCGCGTCGTCGTGCAGCAGCGTCGTCAGCGCGTCGAGGTCGTACGCCTCGAACGCCTTCACATAGCTGGCGAGCAGCGCCCGCTGGTCGCCATCGAGGGGGTCGTGCACGTCGGCGGTGATCTCGGCGGCGGCGATGGTGGCGCGGGCCCGCTGCAGGGCGCTGTTGACGCCGGCCACCGAGGTGTCGAGGAGCTCGGCCACCTCCTGCGCCGACCAGGCCAGCACCTCGCGCAGGATCAGCACCGCCCGTTGCCGGGGCGGAAGGTGCTGGAGGGCGGCGATGAACGCCAGCCGGATCGACTCCCGCCCGGCGACCACGTCGGCCGGGTCGGCCACCCCGGCCAGCACCCGGGCATCCGGCGCCGGGCCCACCCACATCTGTTCGGGGCGCGGTTCGCCCGGGTCGGTGGCCCGCCCGGACCCGGCCGGGCCGAGATCCATCGGGCGGACCCGCAGCTGGGCACTGGCCAGCATGGTCAGGCAGACGTTGGTCGCGATCCGGTACAGCCAGGACCGCAGCGCGGCCCGCCCCTCGAACCGGTCGAGACCCTTCCAGGCCCGGACCATCGTGTCCTGAACCGCGTCCTCGGCCTCGAAGGCCGAACCGAGCATCCGGTAACAGTGCCCGGTCAGCTCCGGCCGGTACGCCTCCAGCTGCGATTCCACCGTCATGTCGACCACGCGGAAAACTTAGCGCGCGGCGATGAGTTTGCGGCGCCCGTTCGGTCTGTACTGGCATCAAGTCGATCGTGAGCAGCTAGGAGCCATCATGACCAGCACCGCATGGACCGCCGACAGCTTCGGCTCGGGCCGGTACGCCGACGTCAACGGCATCAACCTGTACTACGAGACGCACGGTGGGGGCAGCCCGCTGATCCTGCTGCACGGCGGTCTCGGCTCGGGTGAGATGTTCGCGGCGGTCCTGCCCGCACTGACCGCGCGCCACCGGGTCATCCTGGTCGACCTGCAGGGGCACGGCCGCACCGCCGACATCGACCGGCCGCTCGACCTCACGCTGATGGCCGACGACGTGGCCGCGCTCATCGACCACCTGGGCCTGGACCAGCCGGCCGTGGTCGGGTTCTCGCTCGGCGGCGGGGTGGCGTACCACGTCGCGATCCGGCACCCGGAGAAGGTGAGCCGGCTGGTGGCGGCGTCCGCGCACATCCGCCGCGACGCCACCTACCCGGAGATCCTCCAGCAACAGGGCCAGGTGACCGCGGCGGCGGCCGAGTTCATGAAGGAGACGCCGATGTACGAGCTCTACCAGCGAGTCGCACCCCGCCCCGAGGACTTCCCGAAGCTGCTCGACAAGGCCGGCGAGTGGATGGCGCAGGACTTCGACTTCACCGAGGACGTCCGCGGCCTGCGCGTGCCGACCATGGTGGTCGCCGCCGACGCCGACATGGCGCCGCCGAGCCACTTCGTCGAGGTGTTCAAGCTGCTCGACGGCGGCCTGCGGGACGGCGGCTGGATGAACGAGGGCCGGCCCCAGGGCGGGCACGCGCTGGCGATCCTGCCCGGCCTGACCCACTACAACATCGTCGACTCGCCGCTGTTCGCCGCGGTGACCCTGGCCTTTCTCGAGCAGAAGAGCTGACCGCGAAGGGCCCGCCCCCGGTCACCGGGGCGGGCCGTCGCCGGTCGGATGTGGACGTCCCCTGGCAATCCGGCGCCGGTTCACCAGGATCGCCAGGGCCGTGGCCACCGCCGCCCAGCCGAGCAGGATCGCCGGCATCCCCATCGCGGCCGGGCCGGCGTCGGCGATCACCGCCACGGCCAGCGTGTGACTGGACGGCGGCGCGGCCAACCCCACCGTCAGGATGAACGTGGCGGGCTGGAACAGAACCGTCACCACAGCGGCCAGCCAGGCGCGCCGGCGAACCATCCGACCCATCGCCGCCCCGATGAGCGCCCAGAGCGGGAAGCACGCGAGGCTCGCCGCCAGGCACCAGAGCACCGTGGGGTCGGACAGCATGGTCGGGTCGGGCGCCACACTCGGGTACCCGTTGGTACGCATCGGACGCAGCCCGGCGACGATCGCCACCACCCCGACGCCGAGCCCGAGCACCGCACCGATCAGGGCCGCCCGGAGAGCCGTCGCGTGGCGGTACGCCCCCGAGCGGGCGACCAGCCAGGCCCCCGCGACCGCCGCGACCGTCTGCCCGACCCAGTGCCCGGCCGTGTAGACGTGCGCCGCCAGATCACGGTGATACTCCAGCCGTTCCGGATCCGACTGCGGATCGTAGTAGGCGAAATACTCCCCGATGCCGACACTCAGCGGAGTGGCCAACGCGGTCCACGCCACCAGCCCACCGACGACGACCACCACACCCCACCGCGGCATGCCGCCCATCGTGACACGGCACCCCAAACCACCCGCTCGGATCCCGGGGCGGGGACTTCCCCTCCTGGAGATCGGCCCGGCACCCGCGCTTCGATCGTGGGACCGGATAGAAGTGGCCGCGTCCGCGGGTGCCCGCGGCTCGATGCTACGGTTCCGGCAGCGAGGTGCGGCGTCGGAACGCCTCGTCGCCGGCCAGATCCGGCCCCTGGCGCGTGATCGCTACGCGTCTGGAGTTCATCATGGCCCATCCCGCCGGTAAGCCGACCCTCGTCATGGGTGCCCGTGGAAGCGTCGGCCGGCACGTTCTTGACGAACTGATCGCCCGGGGTGTCGCGGTTCGCGCGTCCGCCCGTCGTCCGGAGCCGGGCCAGTTTCCCGAGGGCGTTGACGTGTACGCCGCCGATCTGACCGACCCGGCCAGTCTCGCCCCCGCGTTCGACGGCGTCGAGCAGGTGTTCCTCTACGCCAACCACCAGGGTGTCCAAGACGTCGTCAAGGCCGCACAGTCGGCCGGCGTGCGCCGGATCGTGCTCATGTCCTCCGGCAGCGTCATCCACCCGACCTCCCAGGGCAACCCCATCACCGAGGAGCACCGAAAGGTCGAACAGGCCTTCGCAGCCGCGCCCGATCTGACGGTGATCCCGCTGCGGCCTCTGGTGCTCGCCACGAACACCCTCGGCTGGGCGTATCCGATCAAGGCGAACGGGACGGTGCCGCTCTACCAACCGGATGCGATCACCGCTCCGATCCACGAGCGTGACGTCGCGGCCGTCGCCGTCGCCGCGCTCACCGGTGACGACGCGACCACCGGCCTGCTCACCGGCCCCGCCCGGATGAGCCAACGGGACCAGGTCGCCACGATCGGCGCCGCGATCGGCAGGAACGTCACCGTCACCGCACTCAACCGCGACGACGCCCGCACGCGGTTCTCCCGGTTCATGCCCGCCGAGCAGGCCGGAGCCGTGCTGAGCTTCCTCGACGACGCCGCGGCCGGGAACTCACCCATGACCGGCACCGTCGAGCAGATCCTCGGCCGGCCCGCGCTCTCCTTCGACATCTGGGCCATCGACCACGCCGCCCATTTCGTGGGGTCGGACTGAGAATGAGCTGAGCGGCGTCAGGGCTCAACGTCGGATCTGGCTAGCGTGACGGAATGACGGATATCAGCCGGAAGTGGGGCCGAGTGACGGCTTTCGTGCTGGTGTTCGGGCCGCTCCTATGGTCTTCGGGATTGCTGTTGCGGACGCTCGCCGTCTCTTCCGCGGGATTCACCCCCGACGATGTCGCGCGGTTCGCCGCAGAGCCGTTCGCGGTTCGGGAGCAGTTGGCCGCCTATGCCGCGAACCCGGTGCTGACCGTCGCGGGCTACGCGGTGTTTCTTGCCGGGGCGATCATCCTGATACCCGCTACGGCGGCTTTAGCCTGGCTGGCGGCCCGGCGATCACCCGTGCTGGCGGCTTCCGGCGGAGCGTTGGCGATTCTCGGCCTCGTGGCCCGGGTGTATTTCGCCGGCGTCGATCACGTGGCGTTCCAGCTCGCGACGTCACAGGGTCTCGATGCGGCGGCGACGATGGTGCTCGACACGTACGTCGACATTTCCTACGGGCCGTGGCGGATTGCCGTGGTGGCGGCCTTCGGGCAGTACGTCGGCGCCTTGCTCCTGGCGGTTGGACTGTACCGGGCCAAGATCTTCGGCGTCGTCCGCGCATTGCTGTTTCTGTGGCCGGCGACAATGTGGACGGGTGTCCTCAAGACCGCCGGGTGGTGGGACGTCGTCGCCAGTGTGCTGTTGCTGGTCGTGCTGACCGTTCTTGCCGTTCCATGGTTACGCACCGGGGAGCCACGATCAGGGCCGGAGCGCGGCCTGCGGATCTGGTGAGCGGGGGAACGGTCACGCCCGGCGGTCGCGGCACGGCCTGGGCGGACCGCCCAGGCCGCGGAGTGGGGACGGGGCCGTGGTGTGCCCGTACCCGCAAAGGTTTAGCTCCGGGGGTTACGTGGACGGCGGGGCGGAAGCGGCCGTCGATGCCGCCGGGGAGCGGGCCGATGGTGATGTCGGCGGCCCGGGTCAGCAGAACTGACGCGCTCAGCTTGAGATCCAGGCCCTCCGATGAGCAGGATGGCGGGATGGGTCGAATGCTCCTCGCTGTCGCAGCCGTACTGGTCCTCGCCGGATGTGGCGGTTCGGACAAGCCACCTCCGCCCGCGCCGTTGCCGCCGACGTCGGCGCCGGCCTCGATCGAACCGTCCGACGACGATCCGTTCGCCACCACGGAACCGTCCGCGCAGGTCACCGAGGAGGAAGACCCCGAGCCGAGCGCCGCGCCGGGTGACCTCTCGGACGAGGCGCAGGCCATGTTGGACGAGGCGGTCGGCACCGAACTGGGCGCGCTGGAGGCGGCGCCGCCGGCCGAGGCGGCCAAGCGCCGGGCCAGCCTGGAGAAACTGCCCGAGGAGCCGGCCAAGGTGGTGGCCGCCCTGCGCGACTACGAGTGGTATTCGCCGCAGGCCAAGGCGCTCTACCAGAAGGCGATCAGCTCGTGATCGTCTTTCCGTCCGTCGCCCGGAAGGCGGAAGCGACCATCTCGCGGAGCACCGCCTGGTCGACGTGGTCGAGGCGCTTCAGGTAGAGGCAGCTCTTGCCGATCTTGTGCGGGCCCAGCCTCGCCAGGAAAGCCGGATCGAAGCCGGTCAGATAGAGGACCAGCGCGGCCTTGCGCGGCGACAGGCCCACGGCCGGCCAGTCGCCCTCGCGGCCGGTCGCGTACCGGTAGTGGTAGGCGCCGAACCCGACGATGGCGGCGCCCCACATCACCGGCGCGGCCCCGGTGACCTCGGCGACCAGGTCGCAGGCGGCGATCGCGTCGGCGCGGCGGACCGGGTCGGCCACCGAGTCGAGAAACTCGGCGGTGCTGGCCGTGGTCGCGGTGGTCTTCGGTTCAGCCATGGTCGACCTCCAGAATGACGCCGTCCGTCGGGCGGCAGGGTTGGTCGCGCGTCGAGTGTCTCAAACCGCTCATGGCTCGTACTCGGCGCGGACGCTGGTCGGGCGGGTGCCGTCGGTGTCGGTGAAGCCGTACTCGGCGGCCAGCTCGGCCACCACCAAGGCCTGGCCGCTGCGGATTGCGGCGCCGGCCGGGTCGGCGGCCAGGGCGAGGATGGCGCGGCCGATGAACTCGGGGGACTCCGAGTTGGAGAGATCGAAGAAGTCGCCCGAGCGCAGGACCCCCTCGGTGCGGACCAGGCCGGGGTAGAGGGAGACCACGCTGACCTCGCGCGGTTTCAGGTGGGCGGCCATCAGGCGGGCCATGCGGTCGTCGGCGGCCTTGGCCACGCCGTAGGAGACCTGGTCGGTGTCTCGCGGGTAGCTGCCGGGGAAGAACGAGATCGTCGCGACCAGGCCGCCGGGTCGCAGCAGGGGCGCGGCCAGGGCCGTCGCGGTGTAGTGGGCCCGCACGCCGGCGGTGAACATGTCGTCCCACACCTGGAGCGGCTGTTCCCAGAACGGGCCCTCCATGTCTTGGAAGCGGTCTTCGTGATAGGCCGCGTAGCCACCCCACACGTTGTTGACCAGCACGTCAAGGCCGCCGGCCTCGGCACGCACCCGCTCGAACAGGTCTCGGGTCTGGTCGTCTTCGGTGTGATCGCAGACCACCGGCACGCCGTGGCCGCCGGCCTGGTCGACGGCCGCGGCGGTCTGTTCCACCGTGCCGCCGAGGGTGGGGAACGTGACCTTGTCGCCGGTGGAGCGACCGGTCACGAACACTCGATAACCGGCCGCGCCCAGGGCGACCGCGACCCCTTTGCCCACACCCCGGCTCGCGCCGGTGACCACTGCCGTCTTCATACCGAGACTCAACCACCCGGGTACGACAAGAACGTCAGTCGGTGGCGATGTTGGTCGCGGCGGCGAGGATGGTCAGGAGGGGAACCACCGCCTGGGGCCAGCCGGTAGTCGCCTCGGTGGGTCTTGATGATCAGGTGGGCCTCCTCCAGCCCCTCAAGCCCGGCGGTCGCGGCCCGGCCCGGACGGCCGCTCAGGTCGCGGAGCGGGGGCGGGGCGTGTCAACGGCGCCCTAAGCAGGTGCTTAACTAGCACGTATCGACATACGTCTTCCTTTTCTGTCATCGCCGCGTAACACTGACGACATGGAACTTGCATCAAGGGTG
Organism: Actinoplanes sp. NPDC089786; assembly: GCF_040684855.1. Classification (NCBI taxonomy): domain Bacteria; kingdom Bacillati; phylum Actinomycetota; class Actinomycetes; order Micromonosporales; family Micromonosporaceae; genus Actinoplanes; species Actinoplanes sp. NPDC089786. Next base: position 54,627 of record NZ_JBFBGU010000028.1, on the reverse strand, counting down.
CAACATTCCGGGCCGGACGCCGACGCCGTGGTCGCACTGGTCAACACCGGCGGGGCGCTGCTGCTCAGCGGGCCGGTCGGCAGCGGCCGGACCACGCTGCTCGCCCTCGCCGCGGCGTCGGCCTCGGACTCGGCTTGTGAGGTCCGCTTTGTCCCGGGCGATCCCCTCGAGACGTCGATCGCGTACGCGGGGTTACAACGTCTGGTCGGACCCGATCTTCACCGCGCCGCCGCCTCGTGCCCGCCGCATTCCTTTCGCGCCTCTTCTTCGCCGGCGGTCTGCCCGAGCGCCGGCTGGCCCGCTGGGACGCCGCGACCTCCCGCAGGCTGCTCGCCGCCAGCGTGCCCGGCCTGCCCGCCGACGTCGCCGCCGCCGTCTCCGACCTGGCCGGAGGCAGCCCCGGCGCCCTGTCCGGCCTGGCCGGCGCCCTCACCCCCGCCCAACGCCGCGGCGACGCCCCCACCCCCGTCACCCTGCCCCCGCACAGCCCCGTGGCCACCGCCTTCCGCGAGATCCTGTCCGGCCTGCCCGCGGAGACCCGGAAGCTGGTCCTGGTCGCCGCCGCCGCCGCCGACCTGCACCCCGCCGACCTGCACGCCGCGGCCCTGGAGGCCGGCGCCGGCCTGGAGGCCCTGGCCCCGGCCGAACAGTCCGGCCTGATCTCCACCGCAGGCCCCGTGGTGACCTTCACCGAGCCGGTGACCAGGGCCGTCGCCTACCACGAGGCCCCGCTGACCGCCCGCCGCGCCGCCCACGAGCTGCTGGCCACCACGTTCGCCCGCTCCGGCCGCCGCCTGCCCGCCCTGATCCACCGAGCCGCGGCGACCGCCGCCCCCGACGAGGCCCTGTCCCAAGCCTTGATCGACCAGTCCACCGGCGCACCACCCCGAGCCGCGGCAACCGCCCTGGAACACGCCGCCCGCCTGACCGCCCACCCCACCTCCGCCGCCTCCTCCTTGCTGGCGGCCGCCCGCCGCGCCTGGACCGCCGGCCAACGCCACCGAGCCACCCTCCTCCTCCGAGCCACCTCCTCATTCATCGCCGCCGGCAACCTCCCGCCCGCCTACCTCCCCGCCGGCCCATCGCGCCCTTCCGCTTCCGTGCCGGTGTCTGTTCCTGGGCTGGTTTCTGCTTCGGCGCCCGCCTCTGTTCCTGGGTCGGCTTCCGTTTCGGCGCCCGCGTCCGCGCCTGGGCCCGGTTCCGTTTCTGGGGGCGCCTTTGGGCATGCCAGTTCGGCCGGGCGCGACGCTTACTCCGTACCCGCGGCTTCTTTGATCGGGCATTTTGACCAGCTCGCCGGTGGGGTGGCGCGGCTGGATGCTGAGATGCGGCTGCGGGACGGGGCGGCGACGGTGGCGGGGGACGCGCTGCTTGATCATGCGCGGCGGCTGGGCGGGCAGGACGTGGTGGCGGCGGCGGAGGCGCTGGTGCTGGCGGGGGAGACGCGCTACCTGGCTGGGCGGCACGATCGCTACCAGGAGATCGCCCGGGAGATGGCCGCTCTCCCTCGCCCGGCCGAGGTCGGACCGGCGCTCACGCTGGCGTTCTGTCACGTGGCCGGGCTGGCGGCGATGTTCCGGGGTGATCATGCGGCGGCGTTTCCGGAACTGCGCCGGGTCGTCGAGCTGGCCGACCAGGTTCCGCAGCCGGCGGCGCTGATCCGGGCGGCCATGGCCGGGCTGCTGATCGGGGACGGCGCCCGGGCGGCGGCACTGGCCGAACGCGCCGTCGCCCTGGCCCGGGCCCGCCACGAGGCCGCGCTGGTGCCGCAGGCCCTGGAGATCTCCGCGTTCGCCGACCTGTCCGCCGGGCGCTACGAGGCGGCGACGGCCGCGGCCCTCGACGGTGTCGCCCTGTCCCAGGCGTGCGGCCAGCCGCGCCTGGCCCAGAGCCTGCTCGGCACGTTGGCCGTGCTGGCGGCGCTGGCCGGTGACCGGGAGACCTGCCGCCTGCGCATCCGCGAGGCGGCCGTCCGCGACGGGACCGGCGGCCCCGACCAGGCGCGCGGCCTCTGCCAGTGGGCGCTGGCCGTGCTCGACCTGGTGCACGACCGCCCGCAGGCCACCCTCGACCGCCTCCGATCCAGCCTGGTCGCCGCGGCCGGGCACGGGAACGTCGTACTCCAGGTGGCCGCGACCCTGCACCTGGCCGAGGCGGCCTGGCGCTGCGGCGAACACGAGCCACCCGCCGACGCCGCCCTCAAGGACGCCTTCGAGAATTGGGCCGCCGTCACCGGCAAGCCGTCCTGGCTGGCGTTGCGCTCCCGCTGCCGGGCCCTCCGATCCGCCGACGAGGACGAGGCCGAACACCACTTCCGCGAGGCCCTCGACCTGCACGCCGAGGGCGACGCCGACTTCCCCCGCGCCCACACCGAACTGCTGTTCGGCCGCGAGCTACGCCGTCGCCGCCGCCCCGGAGCGGCCCGCGACCACCTGCGCAGCGCGCTGGAAACCTTCCACCTCCTGGACGCCCACCCCTGGGCCGAACAGGCCGACGGCGAACTACGCGCGGCGGGCGAACACGTGGAACGAGCCGCCACCACCGCGGCGCTCCCGTTGACGGCCCAGCAGGAGCGCATCGCCCGCCTGGTCGCCGACGGCGCGACCAACCGTGAGGTGGCCGCCCGCATGTACCTGTCCCCCCGAACCGTCGACCACCATCTCCGCAACGTCTTCATCCGGCTTGGCGTCCGGTCGCGGACCGAGTTGGCTCGCCTCATGGTCTCCGCCTGACCATCGCCGAGGGGGCGCCCGGTCGTTCGGGCCTCCTGCGTGATGTGTGCCTTCTGGGTTTCTGGTCGCGCTTCGAGTTGGCTCGTCTTACCACCGCCAACCGGCTTCCCGGCTGTTCGTGGGACCTGCGCGATGTTTGCCCGCTGGTCGCGGACCGGGCTGGCTCGACTTTCGGCGGGCTCTGAACCGTACCCCGTCAAAGGCTGGAACCGGGCCGCCGGGCGGGACCACAACGGTGGAGGGCCCGGCGCGGGGAGAACGGCGGTCTCCCCGCGCGGGTGCCGAGGTGGAGGCCGCGCCGGGGCGAGCGAGCGGGCGCGGCCGTCGGCGTCAGGCCAGGGAGCGGGCGAGGACGCCGACGTCGGGCATGTCGGTGAAGAGGCCGTCGACGCCGGCGCGCCAGAAGCGGATCTGTTCGTCGATGGCTTTGCCGAAGGCGTTGGGGTCGGTGCCGACGCGGAGGTGCGGCGGGAGGAACTGGTTCTCGGCGCGGAACGTGTAGGGGATCACGTTGAGGCCGGCCGCGTGGGCGTTGGCCACCAGCGGGGTGGGCGTGGCGTCGGCGGGCGTCGACGGGATGACCTGCGTCTTCTCCGGGCCGATGCCGTCGATCCAGCGGGAGAGGCCGGCCAGGCCGGTCGGCGTCAGGTATTCGGCGTACGTCGTGGAGTCGCCGAACGGGCCGCCGGTGGCGCCGGTCAGGAACGTCAGCGGGGCCTTGACCTTGTGCACCCGGCGCAGGTCGATCAGGTTGCCCGCCTCGAACGACTGGATGTAGACGGGCGCGCCGGCGCGGTCCAGGTTGTGGTTACGCAGGGCGCGGACCAGCGGCGCCTCCAGGCTGAGGCCGAGCGCGCGGAAGTAGGTGGGGTGCTTGGTCTCGGGGAAGACGCCGATCTCGCGGCCCAGCTCACGCGACAGGCGCTGGCGGAGGGCGAGCACCTCGTTGAAGGTCGGTACCTCGAACAGGCCGTTGAAAAGCGTGTTGCGCTGGCGTACGGCCGGGATGCGCTCGGTGGCCCGCAACGTCTTCAGCTCGGCCAGCGTGAAATCGTGGGTGAACCAGCCGGTGACCGACACGCCGTCCAGCAGCACCGTGCGTTGCCGGCTCGCGAACTCGGGCCGGGACGCCACGTCGGTGGTGCCGCCGATCTCCGGCTCGTGCCGCGCGACGAGCACGCCGTCCTTGGTGGACACCAGGTCGGGCTCGATGAAGTCGGCGCCCATGCGGGCGGCCAGCTCGTACGACGCGAGGGTGTGCTCGGGCCGGTAGCCGGACGCTCCACGGTGACCCACCACGATGCCGGTGCGCCCCCGGCGCGACGTGGTGGTGGCGGGCGACGCGACAGAGCCGGGCGACGCGACAAAGCCGGGCGACGCGACGGTGCCGGGTGCCGCCGCCTGGGCGGTGCCCGGGATGACGGCGGCGATGGCGGGCGCGGCGGCGGCGAGCGCCCCGAAGCGCAGCACCTGACGGCGATCAGCCACGATGTTCCTCCTTGGCAAGATGCAAGCTGTACCGCTCGCGAGCCAAGGTGATCGATCCGACGCCCAGGTGGCGTGGACGTGGCTGATCCGGGAACTGTCAGAGGCGCAGCTGCGGCCAGTCCAGCAGCGGGTCGCCCAGGTCGCGCACCCGGGCGAGCAGCCCGAGCCGCGCCGCCCGCAGGGCTGGGTCCTCGGCCATCACCAGCACCTCCTCGAAGAATCGGTCCACCGCGGACACGAGCGGCCCGGCCGACGCCGCGAACGAGACCAGGTCACGCGGCGGGGGGCAGGCCTCGACCGCGTCCCACAGCGCGGTCTCGGCCGGCTCGACCAGGGCGCCCGGGGTGGTCAGCGGGTCGGTGCCGGCCGGGACGATGCGCCGGGCCCGGGTCAGGGCCGCCGCCAGCTTCTCGAAGTCGTTGTCGCCGGTCCCGTCCTCGCCGTTCCTATCGTCGGAGGCTTTTTCGTTGCCGGGTCTTTCGTCGGAGGCTTTTTCGTTGGCGACCAGGGTGGACAGCTGCGCGAGGAACTGGTCGGCCACGGCTGGCCGGTCGGCGTGCACGAGCACCGCGCGTACCCGGTCAACCGGGTGGCCCTCCTCGGTGAGCTGCTGCTCCAGTCGCTTGGCCAGGAATTCGCCGGCGTCGGCCAGGATCTGTGGGGTGACCGGCACCGGCTGCAGCTCGGCCGCGCGGGCCAGCGCGTCGGTCAGGCTGAGGGAGGCGAGTTCCGGCCGCGCGCGGTGCACGGCGATCAGACCCAGGACCGCGCGGCGTACGGCGAACGGATCGCTGCTCCCGGTCGGCAGCCCGACGGTCGCCGCCAGCCCCGCGACCAGGTCGAGCCGGTCGGCGAGGGACAGCAGCGCCCCCGGCAGCGAGGCCGGCACGGCGTCGCCGGCGCTGCGGGGCAGCTCGCATTCGTAGAGCGCCTGCGCGACGGCCCGGCTCTCACCGGCCTGGTAGGCGTAGTCGCCGGCCATCACCCCGGCCAGGCTGGTCATCTCGGTGACCAGTTGTGCCCCGAGGTCGAACTTCACCAGCGTGGCGGCGCGGTCGAGGGTGGGGTCGTCGAAGCCCAGGGACAGCGCCAGCCGGCCGATCCGGTCGGCCCGGTCGGCCATCGACCCCAGCTTGTCGGTGAAGGTCAGCCGGGCGAGCCGCGCCCGCATCTCGGCCGGCGGCACGGCCAGGTCGGCGCGGTAGAAGAAGGCGGCATCCTCGTACCGGGCCCGCAGCACCGCCTCGTTGCCGGACCGCACCTGTTCCACGTCGACGACGCCGTTGGCGACGGCCACGAACATCGGGAGCAGGGCGCCGTCCTCGTCGCGGACCGGGAAGTAGCGCTGGTGCTTGCGCATCACCGTGGTCAGCACCTCGGCGGGCAGCGTCAGGTAGCTCTCGTCGAACGTTCCGAGCAGCGGGTTCGGCGCCTCGACCAGGTGCGTGACCTGCTCGAGCAGGCCGGTCAGGTCGGCGCGCCCGTCCGGGTAGACCAGATCCTGGGCCCCGGTGGTGATCAGCTCCTCCCGGTCCTCCGGGTCGGCGACGACGCCGTTCACCGAGATCGTCTCCATGAACGCCTCGGCCGACGCCACGGTCAGGACGGGCTCGGCGGCGTCCCGCAGCACCCGGGTCTCGCGTCCCGCGGCCAGCGTGGACACCGCGACCGGCACCACCTCGTCGCCGAGCAGCGCGAGCAGCCAGCGGATCGGGCGGGTGAAGGACAGCTCCGGGTCGTTCCAGCGCATGTTGCGGGCCGACCGCAGACCCGACACGACCTCGCCCAGCACCCCGGCCAGCACGGCACCCGCCGGCCGTCCGGTCTCGAACCGCTCGGCGTAGTGGTAGCCGTCCTCCTCGGTGAGCGCCGACGGATCGACGCCCTGCCCGCGCGCGAACCCTTCGAGGGCGCGAGCGGGCGCGCCTGCCCGTGGTCCTTTCACCCGGAGCGTCCGGTCGTCCTCACGCGCCGCCACGTCGGGCACGATCGCGATCAGCCGCCGCGGCGTCACGGCCACCCGGACCTCGCCGTGCGCCAGCCGGGTCCCGCCGAGCAGCTCGGTCAGCTTGTCCTTCAGGTAGGCCGACGCCGCCACCGCGGCCGCCGGCGGCATCTCCTCGGTACCCACCTCGAAGGCCAGCATCCGCGGCCGCGAGCCGCCCGCCGCGCGCGCGCTGCCCAGCGGCACTGAGCCGCCCGCCGTGGCTGCGTTTTCTGATGGGAGCGGCCGTGAGCTGGGCGAATCGTCAGCGTCGGCGGCAGGGAGCGCGTGGGCCGGCACGGGCCTCTCGGCGATGCCGAGCGGGTGGCCCAGCTCCTCGCGCCGGGCCACCCACAGCCGGGCCACCTCGCCGGCCAGGCGCCGCATCCGCCCGAACTCGGACGCGCGCTCGGCCGTTGACACCGCGCCGCGGGCGTCCAGCACGTTGAACGCGTGCGAGCACTTCAGCACGAACGTGTGCGCGGGCACCGGCAGCCCCGCGTCGATCATCCGCTGCGCCTCACCCGCGTAGAGATCCAGCAGCGCCCGGTTGGCGTTGATGTCGGCGTCGTCCAGGTAGTAGCGGGACATCTCGTACTCGGCCTGCCCGAACACCTCGCCGTAGGTGACCCCGTCGGCGTACGCGATGTCCTTGAAGTGCCGCACGTCCTGCAGCGCCATCAGGATGCGCTCGATCCCGTACGTGATCTCCACCGCGGGCGGGTCGAGGTTGAGGCCGCCCGCCTGCTGGAAGTAGGTGAACTGGGTGATCTCCAGCCCGTCCAGCCACACCTCCCAGCCCAGGCCCCAGGCGCCCAGCGCGGGCGACGCCCAGTTGTCCTCGACGAACCGGACGTCGTGCGCCGCCACGTCGATCCCGAGCGCGGCCAGGCTGCCCAGGTAGAGCTCCTGCGCGTTGCCCGGCTCCGGCTTGAGGATCACCTGCACCTGGGTGTGCGTCTGGATGCGGTTCGGGTTCTCGCCGTACCGGGAGTCGTCCGGGCGGACGCTCGGCTCCACGTACACCACGCGCCACGGCTCCGGTCCCAGCACCCGCAGGAACGTGGCCGGGTTGAGCGTGCCCGCACCGACCTCGGTGTTCATCGGCTGGACGGTCAGGCAGCCCTGATCCGTCCAGTAGGCGATCAGCCGGGCGAGCGCGTCTTGCATGGTGAGCATGGGTCCGAAGTCTAGGCAGGCCCCCCACCGGGTATGCCAGCGATCACGACTCTCGTGGGTGACCTCTACCGCTTCCAGGACCTGCTCGCCGGAGGAGGCCGCGGTGGTCGAGAAGGTCCGCGCGTTTCTGCGGGCCGAGGGCGGGCGGTGACGGGTCTCAGCGCCTTCGTCTGAGGCCCGCCTGGGCGGGTCATGAGCGGGCCTCGGGGCCGTCGGGTGGCTCATGATCGCTCCGTGACGACCAGGCCGGTCTCGTAGGCCACGACGACCAGCTGGGCCCGGTCCCGGGCGGACAGCTTGGCCAGCAGCCGGCCGACATGGGTCTTCACCGTGGCGAGGCCGAGCGTCAGATGCCGGGCGATCTCGGTGTTGGAGAGCCCGCGCCCGATCAATTCGAGCACCTCACGTTCCCGATCGGTGATTCCCGTCAGGTCTTTGTGAAACGCCTGCGTGGGCCGGGGTTGTCCGGTGAACGCGTCGATCAGCCGCTGCGTCACCGACGGCGCGAGCAACGCCTCACCGGACGCGACCAACCGCACCGCGGCAATCAGGTCGGGCGCGCCGGCGTCTTTCAGCAGGAACCCGCTGGCCCCCGCCCGCAGCGCTCGGTAGACGTACTCATCGAGATCGAACGTAGTCAGCATCAACACCCGCGTGTCCGTGACCTCCGCGCAGATCAGCTCGGCCGCCTCGATGCCGTCCAGGTCGGGCATCCGCACATCCAGCAGAGCCACATCCGGCCGCTCGGCCCGCGCGAGCCGCACCGCGTCACGTCCCGTGGCGGCCTCACCAACAACGGCGAACCCGGGCGTCATGGTGAACAGCAATCGAAGGCTGTCGCGAAACAGCGTCTGGTCATCAGCGATGAGCACACGGATCGGCTCGGTCATGGCCGCCCCAGCCGGTAGGGCAGACGAGCACTTACCACGAACCCGCCACCGACCGCCCAGCCCGCCTCGACCCGGCCCCCGAACATGGCAGCCCGCTCGCGCATCCCCCGCAACCCCTGACCACCCGCGCCTCCTTTTCCGGCCACGCCTCCTTTTCCGGCCACGCCTGTTTGGTCGATCACGCCTGTTTGGTCGATCACGCCTGTTTGGTCGATCACGCCTGTTTGGTCGATCACGCCCTCTCCGCCGGCCATGCCGGTTCGGCCCGTCACGCCTTCTCCGCTTGCCGCGCCGACTCTGCTGGCAACGCCTGTTCCGATGGACGTGTCCTCTCCGCCGAGAGGCGGCGGGCCGCCGTTGTCGATGACTCGAACCTCGACCGCGGAGGGCTCGGTGGAGACGGTCACCGTGCAGCGTGTCGCGGCCGTTGCATGGCGCATCACGTTGGTCAGCGCCTCCCGCACGATGCGATGGACCGCGGTCCGCATCTCGGCGGGCACGGTCGCCGCCGTGAGGTCGACGGTGATGCCGGTCTGCTCGACCCGGCGCACCAGCGTCCCCAGGTCGTCGTCATCGTCGTTCGGCTCGCCGTCACGCAGTAACCCGATGGTCCGCCGGATCTCCACCAGAGCCTCCCGCCCGGACTGTTCGATGACGGCCAGGGCGCCGGCCGCCTCGTCAGGGTGTTGCGGCGCGACCATGCGGGCCACGCTCGCCTTCATGGTGATCATGCTGAGGTGATGGGCCACGGAGTCGTGCACGTCTCTGGCGATACGAAGGCGTTCCTCGGACACCGCGCGATCGGCCCGCTCCGCGGCGAGCCGGTCGGCGAGCCGGCGCCGATGGCGAACCAGCCGGCCGATCGCCCACGGAACCGCGATCGCGGGAACCGCGACCAGCGGCGCCGCCGGTCGCCACAGGGCCAGCGCGCCGGCGACCGCGAGGCCGCCCGCGAGCACCGGAACCGATCGCGAGGTGCGGGTGGTCGCCACCGAGTAGAGAGGCAACGCGACAGCTCCGCACAGCGCGGGAGCGGCGTACGCCGGAAAGGCGCCGGACCACAGCAGCGCCGCAGCGGACCCGACGGTGACAACGGCGGCGGGCAGCGGCCAACGGCCGCGGACCGAGATCGGAAGGGCGACCAGGCCCACCAGCACCCACCACGACCACGCCGGCAGCGCGGTCTCGCTTGCGGCGAGACCGCACACCAGCAGCAGGATGGCTGCCGCCACGACGTCCAGAAGCTTGGTCACGCCGCCAGATTAGTGACGACAGCGGGCGTTGCCATCAGACCCAGGTTGGACATTCTGTATGACCACGGGGAGACCCAAAAGATCCGACCACGGTCAGACGCGGAGGAGGGCGCCGACGAGAAAGGGTCGACGCATGACGAATGACCGACCCGCCTTTCCCGGCCCCTGGCTCGGCGGCATCTCACTGATTCTCGGGCCGGCGCTGATGCTGACCGGCGCCTTGCTGCGCTGGGGTGTTCCGTTCTTCTTTCCACATCAGCTGGTCGCGTACGAGAGCCGGCCGGGCGTGATGGCGGCGGCCTATGCCGTGTTCCTGGCCGGGGTGATCGCCCTGTGGCCCGGCGTTTCGATGGTGGCGGCGCGGATCGGGGAGACGAGACCCGGCTGGGCGGTGTGGGGTGGGGCGCTGGTGATGACCGGGTTGTTCGCCCGGGCCTTCCACGGCGGGGTCAACACGTTCGCGTTCGCCCTGGTCGACAGCGCCGGCACGGGTGCGGCCACGCGGGCGGTGGCTGACTACTACGCCTATCCGGAGTGGGTGGTCTCCAGCCTGAGCCTCAGCATCATGCTCGGCTGGGTCGTCCTGGCGATCGGCGGTCTGCTGTCACACACGCTCCGGCCCTGGCAGGTCGCCGCGCTGGCACTGCCATCCGGCCTGATGATCGGCGTCCTCAAGGGCACCGACTGGCTCACGGTGGTCGAGTTGGCCGGGCTGGCGATCGCGTTCGTTCCGCTCGGTGTGGCCGAACTGCGCCGAGCCGGCTCCCCCGCACGCAAGACCACCGCGCCCCTCGTCGTCCTCGTCATCGCCGCCTCCGTGATCTTGGGGCGGCTGGGGTGAGCCCGAGCTGCGGGTCTGGGGTCGTTGAGGCGCGGCGGGCCGGGGTGAGCGAAGGGACGCCGGGCCGGGGTGAGCGAAGGGATGCGGGCCGGGGTGAGCGAAGGCATGCCGGGCTGAGGTGAGCGAAGGCACGCCGGGCTGAGGTGAGCGAAGGCACGCCGTGTCGAGGGGAGCCAGTCGCGGTTGGGAGCCCGCTGGCGGCGGGCGCGGAGTGAGTCAGCGTCGAGGGGATGGGAGGAGCCGAAGGTGAGGCATGAGGGTGTCGGTGGTGGGAGGCAGGGGTCAGGAGCGGCGGCGTTCGCGGAAGGCGGCTACGCGGGTTCGGTTCTGGCAGGTTACGGAGCAGAAGCGGCGGTGGCCGGCGGGGGAGGCATCGACGTAGATGTCGGCGCATTGGCGGTCGGCGCATACGCCCAGCCGGTCGGGGCGGGTCAGCAGGTGCTCTCGGAGGGCGAGGGCGGCGGAAGCGAGCAGCGCGTCCTTCGCGTGCGGGACCCGCCACGCACCGGTCACGGATCCTTCCTCCAGCACCAGTTCGGGGCGAACCGCGGTCTCGGTGAGCATCGCGTTCACGGCGGCGGCCCGATCGGCCGTGTCGCCGGCCGCAAAGACGGCATGCAGCCGGTCAGCGACGGCGGTCGCCTCCTCGCCGTCGCCGTCGCTGGTCCCGGCACCGGCACCGTCGCTGGTGCTGGTGCCCGCTCCGTCGCTGGTGTTGGTGCTGGCGGCGCTGCGATCGGTGTTTGGGGGTGAGGGGGTGGCGACGCTTGCCGCTCCGCCGATCGGGGCGGGTCCCATCGGGCGGGGGTCGAACTCGCGCGGGACGGTGCCCCAGTCGTTGACCAGCGCTACCAGGGCGGCGAGGTCCATGGGCTGCACAATAACCGACACCACTCGACTGTAACGCATTGAGATGCTGCTTCGCGTTGCATGTCTCGGCTTGGGCTCGTAACGTGATGAGGCATGAGTAAGCGTTACGGATCGGAGTGGTGGGGGCTGGCGGTGCTGGTGTTGCCGTGCCTCCTGGTTGCCATGGATGCGCATGTGCTCAATTTGGCGGTGCCTCGGATTGCGGCTGATCTGCGGCCCAGCAGCACGCAGCTGTTGTGGATCGTGGATGGTTACGTGTTCTTCGTGGCGGGTGCGTTGCTGGCCATGGGGGCGCTGGGGGATCGGATCGGGCGGCGGCGGCTGTTGCTGATCGGGGTGGCCGCGTTCGCCGTTGCGTCTACGGCGGCGGCCTTTGCGGGGTCGGCCACCGAGTTGATCGTGGCGCGGATGGTGATGGGGCTGGCGGGGGCTTCGCTGATGCCGTCGACGCTTGCCTTGATCCGGGGGATGTTCACTGATGCGCGGCGGCGGACCGTTGCGCTCGGGGTGTGGGCGGCCAGCTTCTCGATCGGTGGGCTGGTCGGGCCGCTGGCCGGTGGTGCGGTGCTGGAGCACCTCTGGTGGGGGGCGATCTTCCTGCTGGCGGTGCCGGTTGCGGGGCTGGTGCTCGCGCTCGGGCCGGTGCTGCTGCCGGAGTTTCGTGATCCGGCGGCCGGGCGTTTCGACCTGCTCGGGGCCGCGCAGAGCCTGGTTGCGCTACTGGCGATCGTCTTCGCGATCAAGCGGGCGGCGGTGGGGGATTTCGCCGAGGCGGGTGTCGCGTTTCTGGTGGGGGTGGGGCTCGGGTTCTTCTTCGTACGCCGTCAGCGGCGTCTGGCGCGGCCGATGGTTGATCCGGCGCCGTTCCGGGATCGCGGGGTACGGGTTGCGTTGCTGAGCACGGCGTTGACGTTCTTCGCGCTCTACGGCACCGAGGTGGCCATCGCGCAATACCTGCAGTGGGGTGTGGGGCTGTCGCCTCTGCATGCCGGGATGTGGACGGTCCCGTCGGTGCTCGCCTATCTCGCGGCGGCGGGGATCGGGCCGGCGGCGGTGCGGCGGTTCGCTCCGCTGCGGGTGATCATGGTGGCGTTGCTGGTTGTCGCCGCGGGATATGCGTTGATCGCTGCCGCGGGTGGGCTGTTCGGCGTCGTCGCGGGTGGCATTGTCGTGTCGATCGGGCTGGCGCCCGCCTACGCGCTGGGCACCGATGTGGTCGTCACCAGCGTTGACGCGGAGCACGCGGGTGTCGCCGGGGCGGTCACCGAGACCGGCGCCGAGCTGGGTGGGGCGCTGGGCATGGCTCTGCTCGGGTCCCTCGGGGTGGCGGTCTCGCGGTTGTCGTCCTACGGGCAGTCCTTCGAGGCGATCACCGCCGCCGCGTCGCTGACCATGATCGTCGCCGCGGCCGCCGTCCTGATCACGAGGCGGCGCGCCGCCAGGATGACATAAGGATGAGCGCGCCAGGCTGACGAAAGGAAGAGCTGGGGAGGGGCCTGCCGGGCCGGTCCGAAGGAGGGGCTGCCGGGCGCCCTGGTAAACGGAGTGACGGCTGGGCTGCGAGAAGGGTGGCGGGCTGGGGGAGGGTCAGCGGGCCAGACGGACGCCGCCGCCGTGGTGTTTGGCTCGGTACATGGCTGCGTCGGCGCCCCTCAACAGGTCGGCCATGCCGCCGGCGTAGTCGGGGAACAGGGCTATGCCGATGCTGGCGCCGACGTGGATCTGGGTGCCGTCGACGTCGTAGGGGTCGCACAGGCGATCGTGGATGCGTTCGGCCACGGCGAAAGCTCTCTCCTCGTCGGCGTTACGGGTCAGGAGCACGGCGAACTCGTCGCCGCCCAGGCGGGCCACCAGGTCGTCGTCGCGGAGGGCGCCCAGCAGGCGCTGCCCGACCTGGTGCAGCAGGGCGTCGCCGGCGTGGTGGCCGGCGGTGTCGTTGACCTGCTTGAAGCCGTTCAGGTCGAGGAGCAGCATGGCCATCCGGTTGCCGGCCGCCCCGGCCACCTCGATCGCCTTGCGGGCGCGCTCGAGCAGGTGGGAACGGTTCGGCAGGCCGGTCAGCGCGTCGTGGAAGGCCTGGTGGGTCAGCGTTTGCACGTGGGCCGCCTCGGCCTGGCGCATGCGGGCGCTGTCGACGATCAGGGCGCCCTCGACGGCCAGCTGGCGGGCCAGGGTCCGGTCGTGGCCGGTCCACTGGCGTCTGCGGCCGCTGTCGCCGCAGATCACCATGCCCACCGGCTGGTTGCCGGCCAGCAGCGGGATCGCCACGCACGAGCGCAGGTCCATCGCCTGGGCCAGGCCGCCCGTCCGGACCTTGCCCTCGACCACGTCGCTGATCAGGACCGGGCCGCCGGCCTCGGACACCCCGCGCCACACCGGCGACTTCAGCGCCTCCTTGCCCAGCACGCTCGACCGGATCCGGGTGGTCTGCTCCTCGTCCATCCCGACGCCGATCGCCTGCACGATGCGGCCTTCGGCGTCGATCAGGGTGAGCGCGGCGTGTTCGGTGCGGAACGCCGCCGCCACCGTCTCGGCGAGCACCCGGCCCGCGTCCTCCACGCTCGCGGTGAACGTGCCCTCCTCGAACAGCCGCCTCGTCGCCGCCGTCACGTGCGCCACCATCTGCCGGCGGCGCTCCGCGTCCAGCGCCTGCAGCGTGGTGGCGACATGCAGGGCAAGGGCGCTGATGACGTACGGGAAGAGCGCCCCGGGGTCACCGCCGGCGAGCACGAGGACGCCCACCGTCTGCCCGCCGGCTCGTAGGCGTACCCCCAGGCGATCTTTGTCCTGCAGGGGAGCGCCGCCGGCGGGGGCCCGGAAGACCCGGAAGGCCAGCGCGCCGTCCTCGCGGTCGTCGGCGGGGCCGGCGACCACGCCCAGCGTGCCCTCCTCGGGGTCGAGCGCGAACACCGTCATGTGATCCAGCCCGCACGCGCCGAGGTGGCCGTGCACCACGTCGACGAGCGGGCCGATCGACGGGGTGTCCCGGGTCATGAAGCTGACCAGGTCGGCGAGCATCGCGACCTGCGGTTCGAGGGCATGCTGCGGGGACGGCGCCGGGTTCTCGACCACGACGCCCGCCGGGAGCACTCCACTACCCACCGTCATGGCTGCTACATCGGCAATCTCGGCGTCAGCCTGAGTTGTCCGGCGTCGGCTACGGTGTCGGTTGCTGTGGTGGAAAGGGGACATCAGTCATGAAGGTGTGCGTCGTCGGCACGGGCTACGTGGGGCTCACGACCGGGGTCAGCCTGGCCTTTCTGGGCCACGACGTGACGTGCGTCGACCTGGACGAGCGCAAGGTGCAGATGTTGCGCGGTGGGCGGTCGCCGATCTACGAGCCACACATGGAAGCCCTGCTGGCCGAGGCGTCGGAGCGGATGACCTTCACGACCGACTACGCCGAGGGCGTGCCGGGCGCCGAGGTCGTCTTCATCGCCGTGCAGACGCCGTCGCTGCCGGACGGCAACCCGGACCTGCGCTATCTGACCGGGGCCGCCGAAACCGTCGGAAAGCACATCTCCGGCGAATTCACCGTGGTGGTCAACAAGTCGACGGTGCCGATCGGCAGCAGCAACTGGGTCGACTCGATCCTGCGTGAGGCGTTCGAGCGGTCGCACGGCCGGCGGGCCGACGGCGAGTTCACGGTGGCCTCGAACCCGGAGTTCCTGCGTGAGGGCGTGGCGATCTTCGACTCGCTCTACCCGGACCGGATCGTGGTCGGCTCGGACAGCCCGCGCGGGCTGGATGTGCTGCACCGCCTCTACCGGGCCGTGCTCAACCAGACCTTCACCCCGCCCACCTTCCTGCCTCGGCCGGGCGAGGTCGGCGCCGTGCCCATGGTCTCCACCGACCTGGCCTCGGCCGAGCTGATCAAGTACGCGGCGAACGCGTTCCTGGCCACCAAGATCAGCTTCATCAACGAGGTGGGCCGGCTGGCCGGCAAGGTCGGCGCCGACATCTCGCAGGTGGCGCGGGGTATCGGCCTGGACGCCCGGATCGGGCCGCGCTTCCTGGAGCCGGGTGTCGGCTGGGGCGGCTCGTGCTTCGGCAAGGACACCGCGGCCCTGATCACCACGGCCGAGGAATACCACCACGACATGCCGATCGTGCGCGCCGCCCGCGAGGTGAACTCGCAGCAGCGGTCGATGGTGGTCGACCAGCTGCTGAGCGAGCTGCGCATCCTCAAGGGACGCAAGATCGGCCTGCTCGGGCTGGCGTTCAAGCCGGACACCGACGACCTGCGCGATTCGCCCTCGGTGGACATCGCCCGCCGGCTGATCGCCCGCGGCGCCCGGGTGACGCTGCACGACCCGGTGGCCGGTGAGCGGTTCCGGGCCGAGCAGCCCGACCTGGCCGGTCAGCTCGCCGACACCATCGACGAGGTCTTCGACGACGCCGACGCCGTGGTCCTGGTGACCAAGTGGGACCAGTACCTCGAGCTGGACTGGGGCAAGTTCGCCGGGATCATGCGCAAGCCGGTCCTCCTGGATGGACGGCACTGCCTTGACGCCGCACGGCTGGAGCGGCTCGGGTATCGGTACCTGACAACAGCCGGATAAGCGGACAAAAACTCGTAATAAAGCATCGATCCTTGACGTTGCCTGCGCAACATTGTTGAAATGTGTTTGCTCATGGCCGTCCACGAGCGCTCCCGACAAGTTGTGAGTGAGCGCGGCCGGGTGCTGCCCGCGTACCGAACAACGCGAAGAAGGGACCCACCCCGATGCTGACAAGACGACGGCGCGCGCTTGCCGCGACCGCCGCCGCGACCCTGGCCGTGGCCGGCTTAGCCGCCCCGACCGGCCCGGCCGCCGCCGCCCCGGCCTGGCACAAGGGAACGCCGCCGATCTCGACACCGTGGACCGACGAGGTCGGCCCGGACAACGCGCTTCCGGAGTACCCACGCCCGCAGCTCACCCGGGACGCGTGGCAGAACCTCAACGGCGTCTGGCAGTTCGCGAAGGCCAACGCCGGCGAGGCGCCTCCGGTCGGTCGTGCGCTGAACGAGCGCGTGCTCGTCCCGTACCCCATCGAATCGGCTCTTTCCGGCATCCAGCGGCACGAGGACCGGATGTGGTACCGCCGGACCTTCACCGTCCCGGCGGCCTGGGAAGGCAAGCGGCTGGTCCTGCACTTCGGTGCGGTCGACTACGACGCCAAGGTCTGGGTCAACGGCACGCAGGTCGCCACCCACCGCGGCGGCTACGACGGCTTCAGCGTGGACGTCACCAACGCGCTCAAGGGCAAGGGCCCGCAGGAGCTCATCGTCTGGGCCGAGGACCTCGTCGACGCCACCGGCCAGCCGATCGGCAAGCAGCGCCGGCAGTCCGACCGGGGCATCTTCTACCTGGGCAGCTCGGGCATCTGGCGGACGGTGTGGATGGAGCCGGTCGCGGCGTCCAGCATCGAGAGCCTGAAGACCACGCCGGACATCACCGCCGGGGCGCTCAAGCTCACCGCGCGTACGGTGAACGGCTCGGGGCTGACCGTCAAGGCCGTCGCCCGGAACTCCGCCGGTGGCATCGTCGGCCAGGTCACCGGGGCCGCCGACACGCAGCTCACGTTGCCCGTACGCAACCCGAAGCTGTGGTCGCCGGACAACCCGTACCTCTACACGCTCGAGGTGCAACTGCTCAGCGGCAGCACGCCGGTGGACACCGTCGGGTCGTACTTCGGCCTGCGCGAGGTCAGCAAGAAGGCCGGCGCCGACGGCAAGCTCCGGATCGCCCTGAACGGCAAGATCCTGTTCAACCTGGCCACCCTGGACCAGGGCTTCTGGCCGGACGGCCTGTACACCGCGCCCACCGACGCGGCGCTCAAGTTCGACCTCGAGGCGCACAAGACGCTCGGCTTCAACGCCGTCCGCAAGCACATCAAGGTCGAGCCCGACCGCTGGTTCTACTGGGCGGACAAGCTGGGCCTGATGGTCTGGCAGGACATGCCGTCGTCGAACACCGGCCCGATCCCGGCCGAGTGGCGCGGTCAGTTCGAGGCCGAGCTGCACGAGATGGTCGCCGAGCACGACAGCTGGACGTCCATCGTGGGCTGGATCCCGTTCAACGAGGGCTGGGGCGAGTGGAACCGCGAGGACACCGGCCGCATCGCCGAGTCGGTCAAGGCCCAGGACCCGACCCGGCTGGTCAACGCCCACAGTGGCGTGAACTGCTGCAACTCGAAGGGTGACTCGGGCAAGGGCGACGTGATCGACTTCCACGAGTACAACGACGGCGGCCCCGCGTCGCCGGCGCCGGACGGCGTGCGCGTCTCGATCGACGGCGAGCACGGCGGCTTCGGCCTCGAGGTGCCCAACCACATGTGGTTCGGTGAGGGCCACGGCTACGCCGACCTGTTCCCGGACTCGGCCGCGCTGACCCGCCGCTACGTGACCAACGAGCAGGACACCATCACGGCCGCCCAGCGCTGCGGCATCAGCGGCTCGATCTACACCCAGATCACCGACGTCGAGCACGAGGTCAACGGCTTCTACACGTACGACCGGCAGGTCGAGAAGATGGACTTCACGAAGGTGCGCAACGTCAACAAGCGCATCATCCGGGAGTCCGACGGCTCGGCCGGCAACACCCCGCAGCCGCCGCCCGGAACCCCGGGCCTCGACGGCGTGGCGTTCTACCCGCTCGACGGCAACGCCACCGACGCGGTCGGGGACCACGACGGCACGCTGGTCGGCAACCCCGCGTTCGTGGCCGCCCACAAGAACCAGGGCGTCGACGTCAACGGCAGCACGCAGTACGTCGACCTGGGCGCGCCGGTGCTGGACACCTCCACCGACTACTCCGCGTCGGCGTGGGTCAAGCTCGACAAGGCGGACGGCGCCTTCCAGACCGTCGTCAGTCAGGACGGGCCGTCCACCAGCGACTTCTTCCTGCAGTACTCGGGCGCGAACCAGCGCTGGGCGATGAGCTTCGCCGGTGTCCGGGCGCTCAGCCCGGCCAAGCCGGACGTCGGCCGCTGGTACCACCTGGTCGGTGTGCGTGACTCGGTCAAGGGCGAGCTCCGGCTCTACGTGGACGGCGAGCTCGCCGGCACGGCCAGCGCCTGCCTCTCGTCGAGCACCCCGACCGGCAACACGGTGATCGGCCGCGGCAAGTACGGCGGCAACCAGGTCGACTACCTGGACGGCGTGGCCGACCAGGTGCACCTGTACGACCGGGCGCTCTCGGCCACCGAGATCAAGTCCCTGTTCGACTCGGAGAAGTAGGCCGTCACCGGCCGGGACGGACCCCGTCGACGATCAGCGTGCAGACGCTGTCGAGGAGTTCGTCCCGGTCGGGGCGGTCCCACTCGCCCACGTGGGCCGGGTGGTGGAAGGACGCGGTCGCCTCGAAGATGGCCCGGGCCGATGCCGCGTCGCCGGTGATCCCGGCCAGCTGCGCGAGCAGGGCCTCGACATGCTCGCCGGCCACCGCGCTGTTCTCTTGCACCAGGACGCGGTAGGTGGCGAACAGTTCCGGCTCGCCGATCGCCGCGTCCCGCTTGGCGTGGAACAGCGCGACCAGCCAGTCGCGCAGCCGCTGCTCCCGCGGGGCGGAGGATTGGGCGATCGCCTCCAGGCCGGCGTACATGCGCCCCACCCAGCGGCGGGTCACCGCCTCGCGGAGCGCCGCCTTGGACGGGAAGTGCCGGTAGACCGCCGCGTGGCTGACACCGAGGGCCCGGGCGACATCCACCACGGTCGCCTTGGCCGGGCCGAACCGCCGGAGGACGTCCTCGGTGGCGAGCAGGATCGTCTCGGCGTCCAGGGCGGCCATCAGCCGAAACACTAGCCGGTCAGCGTTCGCTGTCGAGCATCGCCATCTGCGGCGCGGCGTACCGGGTGCCGGCCACCGCGCCGGCCGGCACGGCCTCCTCGATCGCGGCCAGGTCGGCCTCGGTCAGCTCGAGATCGGCCGCGGTCAGCGCGTCGGCGATCCGCTGCGGGCGCCCGGCGCCGACCAGGGCGACGATCTCGGGACCCCGGGACAGCACCCAGGCGATGGCGAGCTGGGCGACGGTCACGTTCCGCCGGGCCGCGAGCGGGCGCAGGCGCTCGACCAGGGCCAGGTTGGTGGCCAGGTTGTCGCCGTGGAAGCGGGGCAGGTGCCCGACCTCGCCACCGCCGGCGTACGAGCCGGTGAGCAGGCCGTGCGACAGGACGCCGTACGCGGTCACGCCGATCCCGAGTTCGCGGCAGGTGGCCAGGACCGACCGCTCGGGGCCGCGGCTGAACAGCGAGTACTCGATCTGCACGTCGGCGATCGGATGCACGGCGTGGGCCCGGCGGATGGTCTCGGCGCCGACCTCGGACAGGCCGATGTGGCGCACCCACCCGGCCTGGACCATCTCGGCGATCGCACCGACGCTGTCCTCGATCGGCACGGCCGGATCGAGGCGGGCCGGGCGGTAGATGTCCACGTGGTCGGTGCCCAGGCGGTGCAGGGTGTACGCGAGCGCGCTCTTGGCGTACGCCGGGCTCATGTCCATCCCGACGAACGCGCCGCCCGGGTCTCGCAGCGCCCCGAACTTCCCGCTGATCACCACCCGCTCCCGGTCGCCGTCACGCAGCGCCAGCCGGATCAGCGACTCGCTGAGGCCGTGGCCGTAGAAGTCGGCCGTGTCGAGCAGCGTGACCCCGGCGTCGATCGCCGCCCGGATGGTCGCCACGCCGTCGTCGCCGCCGTTCAGAAAGCCGCAACCCAGCCCGATCGAGGGTACGAGGGGGCCGCCGCGGCCAAGTCGTCTCATCTCCATCCGGCGACCGTAACTGGCCAGGTTACAGATTTCAAGTTCTGTAACCATTAACCTCAGGCGCGACGCATAGGCGCTCGTCAGTAGGATCGGGCGGTGTGGGGGACAGGTGGGCGGCATGGTTGATGGGGCGGCGCGACGGCGGTGATCCGGGTGTACGCCAGGACCACCACCCGACGCTGATGCGGTTCCGGGCCGGGGTGCTGGACCGGGCCGCCATCGCCGAGGGCGACGTCGTGCTCGATGTCGGCGCGGGCACCGGGCTGATCGCGTTCGGGGCGCTGGACCGGGTCGGCGAGACCGGCCGGGTGATCTTCAGCGACGTCTCGGCCGCGCTGCTCGACGAGTGCCGGCGCCAGGCCGGTGACGACCCGCGCTGTGCGTTCGTGCGGGCCTCGGCCGACGACCTGGCCGAGATCGGTGACGCCACGGTCGACGTGGTGACCACGCGTTCGGTGCTGATGTACCTGCCGGACAAGGCGGCCGGCTTCCGCGAGCTGGCCCGGGTGCTGCGGCCGGGCGGGCGGCTGGCGATCTTCGAGCCGATCAACAGCTTCGTGATGCGGCAGGAGGCCCGGCTGTTCGGGTTCGACCTGGCCCCGATCGCCGATCTGGCGTCGAAGTTCCTCACCGCGTACCGCGCCGACGAGATCATCGCCGACTTCGACGAGCGCGACCTGCTGCGCTGGGCGGTGGAGGCCGGGTTCGCCTCGATCGAGCTCGACTACCGGGCCGAGGTCGACCTGCCGGCGCCGCCGCTGCCGGGGGACTGGGACCGGATGCGGCGGACCGCGCCCAACCCGCTGGCGCCGACCTACGAAGAGGCGGTGGCCGAGACGCTGACCGTGGCCGAGGCGGCGCGATTCGAGGCGTACATCAGGGAATTGATCGATATCGGCGCGCCGCGCACGACCACCCTGGCTTCCGCCTACCTGAAGGCGGTCAAGCCGGAACCTCGAGGAGCCCGGTGATCCGCTCGGCCAGGAGCAGGGCCCGGGCGTCGCCGTCGCGCCAGCTGTCGTCGCCCTCGTCGTCGGGCGCGCGCAGGCCGAGCGCGGTCATCAGGTGGGCCAGGCGGCCCGGGTCGGCGCCCCACATCGTCTCGGGCCCCGGGTAGCCGGGGTCGAACGCGACGATCGTCTCGTCGCCCACGGCGTACGCGAAATGGCTGCTGCCCGGCGCGCGTGACACCACGATGGTCTCCAGCGCGCCGGTGACGGCCGCGCGGCCGACCGACCAGCCCGTCCCGTCCTTCAGGTAGACGAGTTCGTAGCTCTCACCGAGCCGGTCGGCCAGGTCGCGCGCGTCCGAGAGTTCCTTCACACCGGGAAGGTTAGATCAGGCCTTCTTGAAGAAGCGGTAGTCTGCGGTGTACTTCACCGCCGCGGTCTGACCGGCCGTGCACGCGCCGGCCGGGGCCACGCCGCCCTTGGTGTTCAGCCGCTGGATGAAGGTCACGTCGGCGAAGAGCCCGGCCTGGTTACGGACCGCAGGGTCTTGCACCTTGGCCGTGACCAGCAGCTGCGGGATGCTGTTCGGGGTGGCCGACGGCGCCGTCTTCGCGCCCGGGGTGCCCTCGACCAGGCTGCCGTCCGAGTCGGACTGCCAGCTCGGTCCGCGGAAGTGGATGGCGCCGGCCGGCCGGACCGGCTTCACCGACAGGCCGGTGAGCACCGCGGCCGGCTCGAGCAGTGCCCACGCCCCCGCCGTGCAGCCGTAGTTCTGCACCCCATGTGCCTTGAACACCGAGGTCAGCACGTTGCCGGCGGGCACCGCGATCGCCGCCGGGACAGAAGGCTTGCCGCCGAGGAAGCTGTCGGCCTGGACGGAGGGCGACTTGTCGGCCGCCGGCGTCTCACCGGCGAAGGAGACACCCGCGGTGACACCGGTGATGGCCAGCGCGGCGGCGCCGACGCCGGCAACGATCCGGAACGTACGCTTGTTCATCTAGTGATCCCCTGACGATGTGCGTGAGCGAGCGCCACCGACCCTAGAGAACCGAACCTTAGGGCGGGCATAAGTTCGGTCGATGCTTGCCTGAAGTGACACTCGTCAAAGGACCGGCCAGACCCGCTGGGCGCTGCTGCCCGAGAGGCTGGGCGTCTGCGGGTAGTCCTGGCTGGGCAGCGCCTCGCCGATGCGCGCGCTCCAATCCTTGTAGGTCGAGCCGTCGGGCAACTCGCGCAGCGCCTCGAGCGCGAAGAACGTGAACGCGCCGTTCGGCCGACCCTGGAAGTGCGCGTCGTAGCTGAACTCGATGTCGGCGCAGCCCGACATCAGCAGGGCGGCGTGCCGGGGCCGGCCGGCGGTCACCCGGGGCAGCTTGGCCGCCCGGGCCGCCTCGTCCTCGGTCAGGAACACCGCCGGCGGCAGGAACTTGACCTTGTCGGCGTCGCGGCGGGTCGACGGCGCGAACCGGGCCACCGAGCCGCTGTGGCAGGAGTCCGAGATCATCACGACGCGTACGCCACGGGCCCGGTCGCTGAGGATCTCGTACAGCTCGTCGTCGAGCAGCGGGCCCTTCTCGGCGATGTCCCACGGGCAGAGCGCCTCGTCACGCCCGTCGGGCTCGTCACCGTTGTCGTCCCGCACCCAGGTGCCGTGCCCGGAGTAGGTGATCACCACGTCGTCGCCGCCGGTGGCCTCGCCGACCAGCGTGCGCATGGCCGCGCGCATCGCCTCGCCGGTGGCCTCGGCGTCGAGCATCAGCCCGACCTCGAAGCCGCGCGCGGTGAGCTCGGCCGCCCAGTCGTTCGCGTCGTTCACGCAGCCGGCCAGGTCGCTGCCGGTGCCCGGATAGTCGTTGATCCCGATGCAGAGTCCCCGTCTCATCCGACCAGGATCCTGGACGGCGCATCGGAACGCCGTCCAGGATCCGACTCAGTAGCGGGCGTATCCCGGCATCTGCGGCCTCTTCGGGGTCGAACGGTTCCGCAGCCGTACGCGCAGCAGCAGCCCGACGCCGACGAGGACCAGCACCGCGCCGACGATCAGGCCCGGGCCGAGCAGGCTCGGCGTGCTGTCCTGGCCGGCCGCCAGCCGGCTGTCGGAGTCGGGGGGAGGCGGGAGGGCGGCCGCCGGTTCGGACGGTTCTTCCGACGGCTCTCCCGAGGGCTCTTCCGAGGGCTTCTCGGAGGGTGGCGCGGCCGAGGATCCCTTGACGTCGCTGGAACCGCTGGCCTTCTCCAGCAGCGTGCCCCCGGCGCTGAAGGCCTCCGCGTCGAACGTGATCTTCCCGTCCGCCGCGCCTCCGGCCACCGAGACGAGATAACGACCGGTGACCGTACGGCCACGGCAGAGCGTGCCGGGATCGACCTGGTTGTCGGTGATCCGGGTCCGGCCACCCTCTTCGCGGGCCTGGGTGGGGAAGGCGTCGTCGCCCTCGACCCGGTTGACGCGGACCTTCTCGGGATCGGTCCCCTCCACGCCGACGACGAGCGAGAACCGGACCTTCTGGCAGCGGCCCCGGTTGTCGGTGGAGACCACCACCTCGACGATCTCCGGGTCCTCGCCGGCCTCGACCTCGGCCGGCACCTTCGTCAGCTTCAGCTCCACCCCCGGCACCTCGGCCCGAGCCGGGCCGGGGAGCAGGAGCGTGGTCAGTAAGGTCAGGGCGGTCGAGAGCAGCAGGGCAGCACCACGATGCCGCACGGCAATCATCTCCTCACGCAGGGGAGTCACGGTCCCCGCACACCAGGTAGTTCGCACGGCCCGGACGTTTGGTTCACCGGGTGGTCCGGCTCACCACCGGACGGGACCTTATTTTTCCCTTAGCTGACCGTTGCGTTTCCATGTCTCCGCAGCTCACAGCGTCTTCACGAGAGTGGGCTGGCACGGTCTGACGAGTTGGTCGCCAATCTTCTCGGAGAAGGTTCATCCGAACACGGCTTGCCTACGTACATGGGGAGGGCACGAACAGGCCGCAACGCAGGGTGCAAACGGGCAAAGGAGAACCGCGGCCGCCCCGGCCCCCAGAACTGAAGCGCGGGGCATCCCCCACGGATGCCGGCGTCCCGGATGCCCTTCGGACGCGACACCGCTGCGGAGAACGAGGAGTCAATGGCTCGGACGAGATACAACGAACGAACCGTCAGTCGGCCCGAGCCGGTGGCCGTCGGCGCCACCGGCGGACGGAAGCCACCGTCCAAGTGGTCGGTCGCTGTGCTCGTGGTATCGATCCTCACGGCCTTGTGGGCCGCGGCGATGCTGACCCCGTTCGGCAGGGTCGGGTACTACTACTTCTTCGCGTACTCCGAGTACTACATGGGCGTGCTGACCCTGGTGTCGCTGTCCATCACGATCATGGTCGGGCTGGTCTCCACCGACCGCCTGGTGCTCTCCATCCGGCAGCGCGTGCTGCTCCAGTCGGCCCACCGCACCACCGGCGTCATCGCGGTGACGTCCCTGGTCGCCCACGTGTGGACGAAGTTCATGGAAGAGCACATCACCGCGATCGACATGTTCATCCCGTTCCTGTCGCCCTACAACCGGGTGTACATCGGCCTCGGCACCCTGTCCGGCTGGGTCATGATCATGGTGATGTGGACCGGTCTGGCCCGGTCCAAGTTCATCGGCCGGGGCAAGCCGTGGATGTGGCGCTCGATCCACGCCGTCTCGTACCTGATGTGGCCGCTCGCCCTGATCCACGGCCTGGCCGCCGGCCGCCCGGCCGCCACCTGGGTCACGGTCAGCTACGTGGTCTGCGTGCTGGGCGTGCTGATCGGCCTGGCCGTGCGCCTCTCGGTCAGCCTGAACCGCAAGAAGGACTTCAGCTCCACCTCGACCGGCTCGATGCGCCCGGTCGGCGAGGCGGCGCGGGACGACGCCCCCCGGCGCAAGCGCCGCGAGGAGCGCGAGGAGCGCCCGGAGCCGGTCGGGCCGGCCACCTTCAAGCCGGCCAGCCCGCGCCCGCCGGTGATGATGCCGCCCGCCAGCGCCATGCCCGCCAGCTCCATGCCGGCCAGCTCCATGCCGGCCAGTGCCATGCCGGCCGGCGCGATGCCGATCAGCAGCAACCCGATCAGCCCGATGCCGTACGAGGACGATGGCTACGGCCGCCGTGGCCGCCGCCGCGCCGAGGAGCGCTACGATGAGCCGACCGGCGCCATGTCCCGCCGCGCGATGGAGGGCTACGACGAGCCCACCGGTCAGATGTCCCGCCGCGCGATCGAGGACGAGCGCTACCGCTACGACGAGGCGCCGCGCCCGCGTGGCGGCCGCTACGAGGACGTTCCCCGTCGTTACGACGACGACCGGTACGAGGACGTCCCGCGCGGCCGCCGCTACGAGGACGCCCGGTACGAGGAGGCCCCGGTCCCGCCCCGCGGGCGCCGCGGCGACTACCGCACCGGCGAGTACGAGGCCTACGACGACACCCCGCGGCGCTCCCGCCGGGACGACGTCGACCGGGCCGACTCCGGCCGGCACAGCCGCAGTGAGTTCGTCGACCTCGCCCCGCAGTCCGAGGGATGGCGTGGCCGGTCGGACGCGAACTACATGGAGCCCGACGAGACCCCAACGCTCGTCGACATGGCTTCGCGTCGTGCTCGCCGTCAGGCGCAGCAGGCGGAACCGATCCGGCCCAGGGGAGGCGGCCGGCGTGATCGGGTCAGTGGGGGAGACGAATCGCTAGACGACGCCGGGTACTGGCGTCAGCTCAGGGGAGAGGCTCGCTAGGTGAGTTCGTCGCAGGTCCCGCCGGTCACCAGCATCGGCACACCGCGTATCACCGCGGGCTTCGACGAGTACGGCCGGTTGGATCTCGCCTCGCACCAGGAGGTGCACGGCGGGTTCGCTCAATTGTCATCGGGTGAGCTCATCGGGCTGGCCGACCGGATCGAACTCCGTGGCCGCGGGGGTGCGGGCTTCCCGTTCGCCCGAAAAGTACGTGCTGTCCTCGACTCCTGCCGCCGGCAGGACCTGCCGCCGGTGGTCGTCGTCAACGCCACCGAGGGCGAACCGCCGTCGTGGAAGGACAAGGTGATCCTCACCCGGGGACCGCACCTGATCCTCGACGGCGCCGCCCTGGCCGCGGCCGCCCTCGACGCCGAGGAGATCGTCATCGGCATCGCCGACGACGGTATCGGCATGACCTCGCTGGCCGCCGCGCTTGCCGAGCGCCGGATGCCGGTGCCGACCCGGATCGTCACGGTGCCCCACCGGTTCATCTCCGGTGAGGGCGGCGCGCTGGTCCGCGGCATCAACGGCGAGGCGCACATCCCGCCCGGGCGCAAGGTGCGCTCCAGCGACAACGGCGTGATGGGCCTGCCCACCCTGCTGTCCAACGCCGAGACGTACTCGCAGCTGGCGATCGCGGCCCGGCTCGGACCGTGGGAGTACAACGCGGTCGGCATCCCGGAGGAGCCCGGCACGGTCATGCTGACCGTCGGCGGCTCGGCCAGCGCGCCCGCGGTCATCGAGGCGCCCACCGGCACCCCGGTGATGGACATCCTCAACATGTGCGGGGCCGACATCGGCCCCGGCCTGCTGGTCGGTGGCTACCACGGCAAGTGGATCAGCGCCGAGGCGGCCGAGACGGTGACCGTCTCCCGCAAGGGCTTCGCGGCGGTCGGCGGCACGCTGGGCGCCGGGATGCTGATCCCGATCGGCTCGGCCACCTGCCCGCTGGGCGAGGCCGCGCAGGTCGTGCAGTACCTGGCCGGCGAGTCGGCCGGGCAGTGCGGTCCCTGCCGGATGGGCCTGCCCGACCTGGCCCGCGCGGTCACGCTGGTCGCCCTGGGCGGCAGCGCGCTCGAGCACGTGCGGGCGGCGGCCGGTGTGGTCAAGGGCCGGGGGGCGTGCAGCCACCCGGACGGCACGTCCCGGTTCGCGCTGTCGGCGCTGGAGGTCTTCGCCCGCGACGTCGAGGCGCACGCCAACGGCGAGGGCTGCGGCAAGCAGGTGCGCGGCGTTCTGCCGCTGCCGTACCAGGCCGAGCAGGGCGCCCGGAAGCTCGCGGTGGACTGGTCGCGCTGTGACGGGCACGGGCTGTGCTCGGCGGTCGCCCCGGAGATCATCCGGCTGGACGCGAACGGCTTCCCGGCGTTCCCGCAGACGCCGCTGCCGCCGTGGCTGGAGAACGGCGCGCGCAAGGCGGTCAACGTCTGCCCGGCGCTCGCGCTGCGGCTGGAGGGGGCTCCGACGTGATCCGCAAGCTTCTCGTCGCCGCCCTCGGTCTGGGACTGCTGGCCGGCTGTGGCACCGCGGCGGCGCCGGCCGCGCCCCCGCCGGCTGCTCCCGCTTCCCCGCCGGCTGCTCCCGCTTCCGCGTCGTCTGCTCCCGGCGGGCCGCCCGCGCCGGCCAAGGTCGCGGCGTCGCTGGCCTTCGCCGGCAAGACGCTCGACGGGCAGGCCTTCGACGCGGCCACGCTGGCCGGCAAGCCCGCGCTGCTCTGGTTCTGGGCCCCGTGGTGCGCGACCTGCGCGGGTCAGGCCAGCTCGGTGCAGGAGGTGCAGCAGGAGTACGCCGGGAAGCTCGGCGTCCTCGGCATCGCCGGCCTGGGCAGCAACGCCGAGATGCACGAGTTCGTCAGCGACCTGGAGATCCCCGACGTCCGCACGCTGGACGACCAGGCCGGCGCGGTGTGGCGCAAGTTCGGCATCACCCAGCAGAGCACGTACGTGCTGATCGACGCCCAGGGCAAGGTCGTCACCAGCAGCTATCTCGACGCCGTCGACCTGCCCGCCAAGGTGAGGACCCTGGTGGGCTGAGCATGCTGGCGCTGGCGATCACGGCCGGGATGCTGGGCGCGGTGAATCCCTGCGGGTTCGCCCTGCTGCCCGCGTACCTCTCGGTCCTGGTCGCCGGCGACCGCTCCGGCGGGCCGGTCGCGGCCGTCGGCCGTGCGCTGCGCTGCGCCCTCCTGCTGACCCTGGGGTACGTGCTGGTCTTCGGCGCGTTCGGCCTGGTGCTGACCCCGATCGAAGATCTGCTCCAGCCGCGGTTGCCCTGGCTGACCGTGGTGCTCGGCCTCGGGCTGGCGCTCGCCGGGGCCTGGTTGGTCACCGGGCGTGCCCTGCCCCGGCTGGGCGGCGGGTTGCGCGCGCCGCGGCTGACCGGCTCGGCGTGGTCCACGGTGGCCTTCGGCATGGCGTACGCCCTGGCCTCCCTCGGGTGCGCCGCGGGCCCGTTCCTGGCCATTGTGGTGGCCGGCACTCGAACCGGTTCACCCCTCGACGGCCTGAGCCTGTTCCTGGCCTACGGCGCCGGCATGGGCCTGGTCATCTCGGTCGCCGCGGTGGCGGTGGCCCTGCTCCGCGACTCGGTGATCGGCCGGATGCGACGCGTGTCGGCGCTGGCGCCCCGGATCAGCGGCGTCGTCCTCATCGTCACCGGTTGTTACGTGGCGTGGTACGGCGTCTACGAGCTGCGGGTGGTCGCCGACCGCAAGGCCGCCGGCGCCGACCCGGTGGTGACCGCGGCGGGCCGGGTGCAGGAGGCGATCGCCGGGTTCGTCGGCGGCGCCGGCGCCCTGTGGCTGCTCGCCGCCCTGGCGGTGCTGGCCACGGCCGCGGTCCTGGCCGCCCGCCGCCCCCGCCCGGTGGTAGCTCAGGGCGCCATTGGGGCGTCGGATACCGCCACCCGCCACCACTCTTCGAAGCCGGCGTGATTCTCTTCAGGTACGCCCGATCTGCGCCCGTTGCGCGTACGCCAGAGCCTCTTTGGCCAGCTCGAGCCACGGGACGTCGGAATCGGGAGCGAGCACGAACCACTCCCGCATCGGCGCGCCCCCGAGGCCGGCGAAATAGTCGCCGTAGCCGCGCGTGACCAGTTCGTCAACCAGATCGCGGGGCAGTTTCACGGCCAGGCTGGGCCCGCTGAGCATGGCGATCACCCGGCCCTCGTAGCGCAGCGCGGGGGAGTGGAAACGGCGCCCGCCCGCGGGTGGCGTGGCACCCAGGCCGGCCATCGCGGCGATCAGCTCGTCGAACCGATCCTCCGGATTCATGCCGCGAATGTTATCGCGGGGGCGGCCCTCCGCGGTCAGGTGAACGGCGTGTGTGGACGCTCCAGCCGCCGACCGTCCAGTACGATGTCGACCCGCTCCTGGTAGAACGACAAAGCCCGCGAATCCGCGGATTCTCGGCGATCGGCTCCGGATAGGACCAGGCCACATCGGGTACGGCCGGATGCGACCAGTAGCGCGCCACCCCCTTGTACGGGCACCGGGTCACCGTCTCGCTGGCCACGAGCAGGTCGGCCCGCACGTCGGCGAACGGCAGGTAGTAGCGCGTCGGCAGGTGGGTCTCGAAGAGCAGATACGGACGTGCGCTGTCCGCCACCTTGTCACCGCCGACGAACACCTCGACCCGCCGCGACGACGGCAGCACATCGACCCGGTGGTACGGGCTCCACGCGTGAACGAAGACCTGCTCGTCCTCCTCCCACCACTCCAGGGTGTCCCACGAAAAGGTGACATGACCCGTCAGCTCGGGAAAGGCATCCGAGCCCCAGGCCGAGGCGTCGGCCCGGCGGTCACCCGCGAGGACCGCCCGATCCGCGGTCACCACCCGCCGCAACCCCTCAATCCGGGTATTACGCCGACGATCTCCCCGGGTCAACCCACTACGCTGAACCACGAACGTCCTCCTCGATGGGTACTGGGACACCAAGCCCGCACATCCCACCAGGGAGGACGTTCCTGATCTCAACCCCCAAATCCTTCGAGGTCTTCCTACGCAGAATGAAGCGCGGCCGGCTCGTCATGGACGCGCCAGCGGCCAGAGCCGGTCGTGCGGCCTCGGCGGGAGCGACGGTCTGTGCCACCCACCCGGCTACGACATCAAGCTCTTGACTGTGAACTTGACTCTCCAGCGGCTGGAACGTTGAGGATCATCCCATGGACGACCTGCTCACCATTGGACAGCTCGCGCGCCTCAGCGGCCTCGACGTGCGCACCCTGCGCTTCTGGTCGGACGAGGGCGCGATCCCGCCGGCCGGGCGTTCGGCGGGCGGCTACCGGCTCTACGACGCCGCGGGGGTGGCCCGGGTCGAGCTGGTTCGCACGCTGCGGGAGCTCGGGCTCGGGCTGGGTGACGTGCGCCGGGTGCTCGACGGCACGACCACGGTGGCGGCGGTGGCCGAGACGCAGGTGGCGGCGCTCGACGCGAAGATCCGTTCGCTCAAGGTCAGCCGGGCGGTGTTGTCCACCGTTTCGAAACGTGGTTCCAGCGCGGAGGAGACAGCACTCATGAATCGGTTGGCGCGGCTTTCAGCGGCCGAACGTGTACAGATCATCGACGATTTCAAGGCGGAGGTGTTCGGCGGTCTCGACATTGATGCGGGTCAGCGTGACAAGCTGCGCGCGTTGCGGATCGACCTGCCCGACGATCCGACGCCCGAGCAGGTGGATGCCTGGATCGACCTGGCCGAGCTGGTTCAGGATCCGGGATTCCGGGCGCGGATGCGGCTCTTCCTGGAGCTGAGCACCCCGGTGCCCGGTCAGCCCAAGCCGCCGGGCGCGCGCATCTGGTGGGCCCGGCAGGTGGTCGAAACCGTGGCCGAGGCCCGGCGGGACGGGATCCACCCGGATGGGCCGGCCGCGGCCGAGCTGGTCGCGGACATGTTCAGGAACGATGATCTGGCCGCCGTGCTCGCCTGCCTGGAGGCGGGCATCGAGGCGGGCGCCGAACGGTACCGCCTGCTCGCCTCCCGGGTGCGTGGACAACGCAGCTGGCCCGACGCCACCGACGACCTTGACTGGCTGGCCACCGCGTTGCGTCATTTGTCACGCTGACCGGATGGGCAGCCAGTCGCGGGCCAGGAGGCCGAACAGCAGCTCGTCGGTCCACTCGTTCTTGTGCCAGGAGTGTTCGCGTCGCAGGCCCTCGCGGGTGAAGCCGGCCCGTTCCAGGAGGCGGGCCGACGCGGTGTTGCGGGCGTCGCACCCGGCCGACACGCGGTGCAGGCCGCGCACCCGGAACAGGTGCCCGAGCAGCCCGGTCACCGCCTCGGTGGCGTAGCCCCGGCCCTGCTCGGCCCGGGCCAGCGTGAAGCCGATCTCGGCCTGCATCAGGTTCTCGTGGGTGTTGACGCCGACGTCGCCGACGAGCACCCGGTCGGCGACGCGTTCGATCGCGTACTGGAACCAGCCGGGGATGTCGGGCTCGCCGTCGCCGAAGTAGGGCACCGGCGCCGTTGGCTCCCAGCTCTGGTAGCGGGCCACCGCCGGGTCGGCGCGGTAGGCGGCCAGAACCGGGGTGTCGGACGGGCGGAAGCGGCGCAGGACCAGCCGTTCCGTGGCGATCATGCGGGGCAGACGTCGGCGACGATCACGCTCACGTTGTCGGGGGCGCCGGCGTCCAGGGTGCGGCGGACCAGCTGCTCGGCGCAGGTCTTGCGGTCGGGCTCGTGCTTGAGGACCTCGGCGATCTGGTCGTCCTCCACGTAATCGGTCAGACCGTCACTGCACAGGAGGAAACGGTCGGCCGGCTGGATCGGGATCATCCGGCCGGCCGGGCGGAACGGGCCGCCCTGGACGGCCTGGGTGACCAGGGCGCGCTGCGGGTGGCGCCGAGCGTCGTCGGGCGAGAGGACGCCCTGGTCGACGAGCGCCTGGACGTAGGTGTCGTCCCTGGTCAGCTGGTTCATCTCGCCGTCGCGGAGCAGGTAGAGGCGGGAGTCGCCGACGTTCAGCGCGGCCACCCGGTCGCCGGCCAGCAGCATCGCCGTCACCGTCGTGCCCATGCCGTCGCGGGCGTCGTCGTCGGCCACCGCTTCCAGGATGCGCTGGTTCGCGGTCTCCACGGCGTCGATCACGTCCTGCAGCGGCTCGCCGCCGTCGGGGCGTTCGTCGACCACCGAGAGGGTCTTCACCAGGATGTCGCTGGCCAGTTCGCCGGCGGGCAGCCCGCCCATGCCGTCGGCGATCACGAGCAGCCGCCGGCCGACGAAGACCGCGTCCTCGTTGTTGTTCCGGACCAGCCCCTGATCGGAGGCGCCGACCGCGCGGATGACGAGCGTCATGTCTCCAAGCCTGCCAAACCCCGCCGTCCGCGTCTCTAGTACACGTTACGTAGGGTTGAGTATGTGATGCCGGTGCCGATGGTAGGACGCGACGCCGCTCTGCGCGAACTCAGGGAGGCCTGGGCACGCGTCAAGCGCACCGGCCGGCCCGTCCCCGCGGTGATCACCGGCCTGCCCGGCACCGGGAAGAGCACCCTCGCGGCGGCCGCCGCCCCGCCCGACGCGCTGATGGGCCGGGCCCGCCTGCACACCCCCGCGCCGTACGACTGGCTGGCCTCGGCGCTGACCGGCCACGACCTGGCCGGCCTGGACCTGCCCCGGGACGCCCTGCGCTGGCTGGCCCAGGACCCCGACCTGCCCCGCGAGCGCTACACCCCCGACGCCCTCCTGCGCATCGCCGTGGCCACCGTCCACGCCGTCGTCGCCGGCCGGCCCCGGGTGCTGGTCGTGGAAGACCTGCACGCCCTCGACCCGGCCAGCCTGAACCTGGTGGCCGAACTGGCCACGACCGACCTGCCGGCCCTCCTGCTGGTGACCAGCCAGCCCCCCGACGCCGCCGTATCCCCGCTGCTCACCGCCCGCACCCTGGCCTGCCTCTCCGGCGTGCCCGGCGCGTCCCGGCACCACCTCAACGCCCTCGACGCCACTCAGGTGGGTCAAATTCTTGATCACGTGTACGCCGACAGCACGCTTGCGCCCGACCTGGCCGACGCGGTCTGGCGCCGCACCGGAGGCAACCCCTACCGCCTGACCGAGCTCATCGCCGTGGAGGGCTCCGGCGGCCCGTCCGGCCTGGCCGGCCACCCCGCCGCCGCCGACCTGACCG
Organism: Actinoplanes sp. NPDC089786; assembly: GCF_040684855.1. Taxonomy (NCBI): domain Bacteria; kingdom Bacillati; phylum Actinomycetota; class Actinomycetes; order Micromonosporales; family Micromonosporaceae; genus Actinoplanes; species Actinoplanes sp. NPDC089786. Next base: position 21,852 of record NZ_JBFBGU010000028.1, on the reverse strand, counting down.
CCCGCGAGCGCGAGGTATTGGGCCTGCTGGCCGAGGGGATGTCCAACAAGCAGATAGCCCGGGTCCTGGGCATCTCGGTCCGCACGGTCACCGTCCACGTGTCCAACTTGCTCCGCAAGACCGGCGCCGCCTCCCGCACCGAAGCCGCCCTGAAGGCCGTACGCGCCTGATCCCGGCCCAGCGAAGCCCCGCACCGAGGGTATATACGCGGTGTATACCTCCGGTGTATGGTCGCCGGCATGAGTGTTCCCCTCACCCTCCTCGGCCTGCTCGATCGAGAGCCCAGCCATGGGTACGACCTCAAGCGCGCCTACGACACCTACTTCGGCCGGGGCAAGCCGCTACCGTTCGGGCAGGTCTACTCGACGCTGAGCCGGCTGGCCCGGGACGGCAAGGTGGTGATCAGCGAGGTCGGCCCGGGCGTCGGGCCGGACCGCAAGCAGTACGTCATCACCGACGTCGGCGCGACCGATGTGGACCAGTGGCTGACCCAGGCGGTCGAGCCGGAGCCCCACCTGCAGAGCCTGCTGTTCACCAAGGTGGCGCTGGCGCTGATGCTGGACCGCCCGGCCGAGGAATACCTGGACACCCAGCGCCGCGCCCACCTGCAGCGGATGCGCGAGCTGACCGAGATCAAGCGGGCCGGTGGGCTCGTCGACGTGATGCTCGCCGATCACGGCCTCTATCACCTCGAGGCTGACCTGCGCTGGATCGAGGCGACCAGCGCCCGGCTCGACGCGCTGCGGAAGGTGGTCCGGCCGTGACGATCGCGGTGGAAGCACGTGAGATGGTGTTCTCGTTCGGGGCGACCCCGGCGCTGCGCGGGGCGAGCATCTCCGTCGAGCAGGGCGAGATCCTCGCCATCATGGGCCCGAGCGGGTCCGGCAAGTCGACGCTGCTGCACTGCCTGGCCGGGATCCTCGTGCCCGGCTCGGGCGAGGTGTGGTCCGGCGGCGAGCGGGTCGACACCATGTCCGAGGCCCGGCGCAGCGTGCTGCGCCGGGAACGCTTCGGGTTCGTGTTCCAGTTCGGGCAGCTGGTGCCCGAGCTGACCGTGGTCGAGAACGTGGCGTTGCCCCTGCTGCTGGCCGGCGTGAAACGGGCCGAGGCGCTGCGCCGGGCGGGCGGCTGGTTCGCGCGGCTCGGCCTCGAGGGCCTGGAGCAGCGCCGGTCCGGTGAGCTCTCCGGCGGTCAGGCGCAGCGGGTCGCGCTGGCGCGGGGGCTGGTGGCCGAGCCGCGGGTGCTGTTCGCCGACGAGCCGACCGGCGCGCTCGACTCACTCACCGGCGAGCAGGTGATGGACCTGATGGTGGGCACGGCCCGGGAGCAGGGTACGACGGTCGTCCTGGTCACCCACGAGGCGCGGGTCGCCGCGTACGCCGATCGCGAGGTCATCGTGCGCGACGGTCACGTGATCGCGGCCGACCGGATCGCCTCATGATCCGCTTCGGTGTCCGCCTCGCCGTCTCCGGCGGTCGCGAGGCCCTCACCCGCCTGGTCGTCATCGCGCTCGCCGTCGCCGTCGGCGCCGGCCTGCTGCTGGTCACGCTGGCCGGCGTCAACGCGGTCAACTCCCAGCTCACCCGGTACGCCGCGCTCTACCCGACGCAGCCGGCGGGCGACGTGGCGGAACCGCTGTGGTGGTCGACCCGCGAGGACTTCCACGACGGCGAGCTGATCACCCGGGTCGACGTCGCCGCCACCGGCCCCGGCTCACCGACCCCGGCCGGCATCCCGGTGACACCGCGGCCGGGACAGTTCTACGCCTCACCGGCGCTGGCCCGGCTCCTGGCCACGGCGCCGCCCGGCCAACTGGGCGACCGTTACCCGGGCCAGAACCTCGGCGTCATCGGCAACGACACGCTGGCGTCACCGGACTCGTTGCTCGTCATCGTCGGTGGCACTCCGGACCAGGTCGCCAAGCTGCCGCACGCCCGGCGGCTGGCCACCGTCGGCGACCAGCCGCCCGCCCTGCCCGAGACCGTCGTCGACCTGATCCTCGGCGTCATCGCCGGCGGCCTGCTGTTCCCGGTGCTCATCTTCATCGGCACCGCCACCCGCCTCAGCGCCGCGCGCCGGGAGCAACGGTTCGCGGCGATGCAGCTCGTCGGCGCCACGCCACGGCAGATCTCGGTGATCGCGGCGACCGAGGCGGCCCTCGCCGCGGTGGCCGGCGTGGTCCTCGGCTTCGCGTTGTTCTACGCGTTCCGCGGCCGGCTCGCCGGCATCCCGTTCACCGGCGACCCGTTCTTCCCCTCGGACATGTCCCTGCGCCCGCTGGACGTGCTGGTGGTCGCGATCGGGGTGCCGGCCGGCGCGGCGCTGGCGGCGTGGGTCTCGCTGACCCGCGTACGGATCTCTCCGCTCGGCGTCACCCGGCGGGTCACCCCGCGCCCGCCGCGGGCTTGGCGCCTGACCCCGCTGGTGCTCGGGATCGCCCTGCTGACCTTCGCGATCGGCCGCAAGCCGGAGACCTCGGGCGGGCAGACCGCCATCTTCCTGCCCGGCCTCCTGCTCGTCATGACCGGCCTGCTGCTGGCCGGGCCGTGGCTCACCATGGCCGGCGCCCGCCTGATGGCCCGGCGGGCCCGCCACCCCGCCACGCTCATCGCCGCCCGGCGCCTCGCCGACAACCCGAAGGCCGGCTTCCGCGCGATCAGCGGCATCATGCTCGCCCTGTTCGTGACCAGCGTCGCCGTCGGCGTGATCACCACGATCGTCGCGGAGCGCGGCCCGGCCCGGCGCGGCTCGACCGACGCCGCCACCCTGTCCACCGCCTTCTACGAGGAACCACCCACCGTCCCGGACACCCTGATGGCGGAGCTTCGCGCGATCCCCGGCGTGCGGACCGTCACGAAGATCCACTCCAACCCGGTGCAGGGCGGCGAGGCCGGCGTGATCGCCTGCGCCGACATCCCGGCGGTGTACGGGCGGTGCGCGGCCGGCACCGACGTGGCCGTCGTGGCGGGCAACTTCATTCCCTGGCGCGAGTCGGCCTCCGCCACCCGTGTCTGGCCCGCCGCGCCGCTCACCTCGGCCGCGGTGGCGAAGCTGCCGGTGGTGTCCATCGTGGTCGGCACGGATGGTTCGGCCGCCCCACGCGAACGGGCGCGCACCGTGCTCTCGCTCGCGTTCCCGGACTTCTGGGTGGCCGCGAACGCCCCCGGCGAGTTCGAGTCGACCCTCACCGACCAGCTGAGCGGCTGGAAGCAACTGGCCGACGTCATCATCATCGCCAGCCTCGGGCTGGCCGGGTGCAGCCTCGCGGTGAGCGTGGCCGGCGGCCTGACCGAGCGGAAGCGCCCGTTCAGCCTGCTGCGCCTGAGCGGCGTGCCGGTCAGCGTGCTGCGCCGGGTGGTGGCCCTGGAGAGCGTCGTGCCGATGCTGACCGTGGCCGTGGTGGCGATCGGCATGGGCTTCCTGGCGGCCCAGCTCTTCCTCCGCGCCCAGATGGACTACACGCTGATCGCCCCCGACGCCGAGTACTACGTCATCGTGGTGGTCGGCCTGGCGGCCTGCCTGGGCATCATCGCCTCCACGCTGCCCCTGCTCGAACGCATGACCGGCCCGGAAACCGCCCGCAGCGAGTGACCGGTCGCGATCGGGAAGCGTGGTCAGCCACGCGACGGCGCGCAAGGCCGGGGGGCCGCGTCAGCGGCGGGCGTGACCACTCACTCACGTTGCAGGGAGGGCGGCCGCGGAAGCGGAGCGTGCGGCCGCCCGGACCGACCTCGGCGGGAGCAGCGGTCTGCACCACCCACCCCGCTACGACCGGCACTTGATCTTGATCTTGGGTGTGGGGGGCGGGGCGGCGCGACAACGCATACCCGCCTAAGCGACAATCCCACCGTGACGACCAGTATTCATCAGCGCATCGCTACAGAGCTCGGGGTTCGGGAGAACCAGGTGGTCGCGGCGGTCGACCTGCTTGACGGGGGCGCCACCGTGCCGTTCATCGCCCGGTACCGCAAGGAGGTCACCGGGACCCTGGACGACCAGCAGCTGCGCACCCTCGAGGAGCGGCTCGGCTACCTGCGTGAGCTGGAGGAACGGCGCGCGGCGATTCTCGAGTCGATCCGGTCGCAGGGCAAGCTGGACGACGCGCTCGAGGCGCAGATCCTCGAGGCCGACACCAAGGCGCGGCTCGAGGACATCTACCTGCCGTACAAGCCCAAGCGCCGCACCCGCGCCCAGATCGCCCGTGAGGCGGGGCTGGAGCCGCTGGCCGAGCTGCTGATCGGCGACCCGAACCGGAACCCGCCGGACGAGGCGGCCGCGTTCGTCGACGCCGACAAGGGGGTGGCCGACGCGCAGGCCGCGCTGGACGGCGCCCGGGCGATCCTGATCGAGCGGTTCGCCGAGGACGCCGACCTGATCGGTGAGCTGCGGGAACGTATGTGGACGCGGGGGCGGCTGGCGGCCAAGGTTCGTGCGGGCAGGGAGACCGAGGGCGCCAAGTTCAGCGACTACTTCGACTTCGCCGAGCCGTTCCCGAAGCTGCCGTCGCACCGGATCCTCGCCATGTTCCGCGGCGAGAAGGAGGAGGTCCTCGACCTCACCATGGACCCGGCGGCTTCGCCCGAGGAGGAGGACCGCTCGTACGAGGCCTCCATCGCGGGCCGCAACGGGATCGTCGACCAGGGCCGGCCGGGCGACAAGTGGCTGGCCGACACGGTGCGCTGGGCCTGGCGTACGCGCATCCTCATCCACCTGGGCGCCGACCTGCGCGTCCGGCTGTGGCAGGCGGCCGAGGACGAGGCCGTCCGCATCTTCGCGTCGAACCTGCGTGACCTGCTGCTCGCCGCGCCGGCCGGCACCCGCGCCACGATGGGCCTCGACCCGGGCTTCCGCACCGGCGTGAAGGTGGCCGTGGTCGACGGGACCGGCAAGTGCGTGGCGACGTCCACGATCTACCCGCACGTGCCGCAGAACAAATGGGACGCCTCGCTGGCGATCCTGGCCAAGCTGGCCAAGGAACACCACGTCGACCTGATCGCCATCGGCAACGGCACCGCCTCCCGCGAGACCGACCGGCTGGCCGCCGACCTGATCAAGCTCCAGCCCGACCTGAAGCTCACCAAGATCGTGGTGTCCGAGGCGGGCGCGTCGGTCTACTCGGCCAGCGCGTACGCGTCCCAGGAACTGCCCGGCATGGACGTCTCCCTGCGCGGCGCGGTGTCGATCGCCCGCCGCCTGCAGGACCCGCTGGCCGAACTGGTCAAGATCGACCCGCGCTCGATCGGCGTCGGGCAGTACCAGCACGACCTGTCCGAGGTGAAGCTGTCCCGCTCGCTGGACGCGGTGGTCGAAGACTGTGTGAACGCGGTCGGTGTGGACGTGAACACCGCGTCGGCGCCGCTGCTCACCCGGGTCTCCGGCATCGGCGCCGGCCTGGCCGAGAACATCGTGCTGCACCGCGACACCAACGGGCGCTTCCGCTCCCGGGACGACCTGCGGAAGGTGGCCCGGCTCGGCCCGAAGGCGTTCGAGCAGTGCGCCGGCTTCCTGCGCATCCCCGACGGCGACGACCCGCTGGACTCGTCGTCGGTGCACCCCGAGTCGTACCCGGTGGTCCGCACGATCCTCCAGTCGGCCGGCACCGACATGAAGACGCTGATCGGCAACGGGTCGCTGCTGCGCGGCATCAAGCCCACCGACTTCGTCACCGACACGGTCGGCCTGCCGACGATCACCGACATCCTCAAGGAGCTGGAGAAGCCGGGCCGCGACCCGCGCCCGCAGTTCGTCACGGCCACGTTCGCCGAGGGCGTCGAGAAGATCGCCGACCTGAGGCCGGGCATGATCCTGGAGGGCGTGGTCACGAACGTGGCCGCGTTCGGGGCGTTCGTCGACGTCGGCGTCCACCAGGACGGGCTGGTCCACGTTTCGGCGCTGTCCGACACGTTCGTCAAGGATCCCCGCGAGGTGGTCAAATCGGGCGATGTGGTGAAGGTTCGGGTGGTCGAGGTGGATGAGGCGCGCAAGCGGATCTCGCTCACCATGCGCCTCCAGGACAAGCCGGCACAGCGCGAGGGCGGCGGTGGCGGTGGCGGTGGCGGTGGCGGTCAGCGCGCTCCACGCGAGGGCGGCGGTCAAGGCGGCCAGCGCGGCGGCCCGGGGGGTCAGCGGGGGCCCCGCGAGGGCGGCGGTCAAGGCGGCCAGCGCGGTCAAGGCGGTCAGCGCGGCGGTCAGCGTCAGGGCGGCCAGGGCGGTCAGCGCGGCGGTCAGGGCGGCCAAGGTGGTCAGCGTCAAGGTGGGCAGCCGGTGAACAGCGAGATGGCGGAAGCCTTGCGCCGCGCGGGGCTGGCCAAGGACTAAAGGCAAGGTCAAGAGCTGGATGTCGTGCCTCGGTGGGTGGCGCCGACCGTCGCTCCCGCCGAGGCCGCACGACCGGCTCTGGCCGCTGGCGCGTCCATGACGAGCCGGCCGCGCTTCATTCTGCGTGAGTGGTCACCCCGAAACCACGGAACCGAACCGGTCCCGGTGTGGTCGAACGGCCACCGAGGATCGGAGGACCACATGATCGGCCGGCTCACGTCCCTGTTCGCCGCGACCCTGCTGCTGGCCGCGGGCTGCACCAGCCCCGGGGCGGACGACAATCCCGAGGCGGGTGACCGGCCCGGGGTGAGCAGTCCGCCCGCGCCCCCGGCGGGCAATCAGCCGTCCGGAGCGCCGGGGGTGAAGGCGCGGCCCGAGGGGCTTCCGGTCGATCGGCCGCTGTGGAAGGGCTGCCCGCCTCCACCCGAGCCCGCCCTGCGCCTCGTTGACGGATCGGACGCCCTGAAGCTGCCGAAGCTGGACGACACGTTCCGGCCGGTGTCCGCGAGGGTCTGCACGATCGGCTCCCAGAAGCGGGCCAACGGCGGCTACGACCGGGTGGCGATCGAGCAGAGCGTCACCGACCTCAGCACCCTGCTCCCGGCCCTGCGGCTGCCGGACGAGAAGCCGACCGACGGGCGGCTCTGCACCTTGGAGGGGCACGAGGTGCCGTGGATGGTCCTCCTGGACGAGCAGGGGCGTTATGTTCGCCCGGGTGTTCCGGTCGACGCCTGCCGCAAGCCGCGCCCCGAGTTCGAGGCCACGGTTCGCAAGCTCCACTCGACCACCGTGACGACGAGGTTCCTCGGGAAGCTCACTGACTGAGGTCGTGCAGCTGAAGGTCGCCGCGGCAGGAGTCGAGCAGGGACTGGAGGTCGGTGTCGTCGGGGCGGGGCGGGCCCTCCTGGCGGGCGAAGTAGCGGCTCAGGAAGGCCTCGACCGCGTCGCCCCGGATGGTGTCCGGTGTCGGGCGCACCGAGTCGTCGGCCTCGACCAGGAGCAGCAGCAGGTGGGGGAGGCGGCCCTGGCCGGGCATCAGCTCGGGCAGGAAGTAGCGCAGCGGCAGGCGGCGGGCGCCGAACCCGGCGTACAGCCGCAGCCGCGCATCCCCGTCGCCGTAGTCGGCCACGCCACCGTGGAACCCGGGGTCCTCGGCCTCGGCGTAGACCACGTGAGGGCGCAACTCCGTTCGCCACCGCGGCGCCGCCACCTGGATGAGCTGCCGGCCGATGCCACGGCCGCGCAGGTCGGGGCGTACCGCGAAATAGCAGAGCAGCGCCGCGCGGATGTCGGCGTACCACTCCAGGAAGAGCGACCCCACCTCGTCGCCGGACGGATCGACCGCGACCGCCCCGCGCAGCGATCCCGCCGCCAGCGCCGAGGCCAGCCGTTCCACCGGCTCGCGCTCGGCCGGCGCGAAACTGGGCGCGATCACCTTGTCGTAGAGACGGGTCAACTGCGAGGGATCGGACCGTTCATCGATCAACCGGACCTGCATCGGCCCGACTCTACAGTGGAGATGATCACCACAGGGCCCCGCTAAAGGGGCCGGGAAGAAGCTCTCAGCCCTCGAAGTGCAGCCAGACGGCGCCCAGCGGCGGCACCCGGAGGGACGCGCTGGCGTTCATGCCGTGCCAGGGGACCTCCTCGGCGTGGACCTCGCCCAGGTTGCCGACCCCGGAGCCGCCGTAGAGCGTACTGTCGGTGTTGATCACCTCGCGCCACACGCCGGGCCGGGGCAGGCCGATGCGGTAGCCCTCGTGCGGGACGGCGGCGAAGTTGACGATCGCCGCCAGCATGTCGCCGCTCGGGGAGAAGCGCAGGAACGAGAACGTGTTGTGCTGGCTGTCCTCGGACGTGATCCAGCGGAACCCGCTCGGCGACGTGTCCTGCGTCCACAGGGCCGGCACCCGCTTGTAGACGGCGTTCAGGTCTTGCACCAGCCGCCGGACCCCACCGCCGCGGGACGGGTCGGCGAGCAGGTCCCAGTTCAGCCCGCGCTCCTCGCTCCACTCCTGCTCGTCACCCATCTCGGCGCCCATGAAGACGAGCTGCTTGCCGGTGAACGACCACATGAAGCCGAGCATGGCCCGGGTGTTGGCCAGCTTCTGCCACTGGTCGCCGGGCATCTTGCCGGTCAGCGAGCCCTTGCCGTGCACCACCTCGTCGTGGCTGATCGGCAGTATGTAGTTCTCGCTCCAGGCGTACACGGTGGCGAAGGTCATCTGGTGGTGGTGCCACTGCCGGTAGATCGGCTCCTTCTCCATGTAGGACAAGGTGTCGTTCATCCAGCCCATGTTCCACTTGAAGCCGAAGCCGAGGCCGCCCAGGTGGGTGGGGCGGGTGACGCCGGGCCAGGCGGTGGACTCCTCGGCGACGGTGATCACGCCGGGGTTGTTCTTGTAGACGGTCGCGTTCATCTCCTGCAGGAAGCTGATCGCGTCGAGGTTCTCGCGGCCGCCGTACTGGTTGGGCGTCCACTCGCCGTCCTTGCGCGAGTAGTCCAGGTAGAGCATCGAGGCGACCGCGTCGACCCGCAGGCCGTCGGCGTGGAACTCCTCGCACCAGTAGACCGCGTTGGCCACCAGGAAGTTGCGGACCTCCTTGCGGCCGAAGTCGAAGACGTACGTGCCCCAGTCGGGGTGCTCGCCGCGCCGCCAGTCGCCGTGCTCGTACAGCGGGCTGCCGTCGAACCGGGCCAGCGCCCACTCGTCCTTGGGGAAGTGGGCGGGCACCCAGTCGAGGATCACGCCGATGCCGGCCTGGTGCAGCTTGTCGACCAGGTGGCGGAACTCGTCGGGCGTGCCGAACCGGGACGTGGGCGCGAAGTAGCCGGTGACCTGGTAGCCCCACGAGCCGCCGAACGGGTGCTCCATCACCGGCATCAGCTCGACGTGCGTGAAGCCCATCTCGACCACGTACTCGGTGAGCTGGTCGGCGAGCTCGGTGTAGGACAGGCCGGGCCGCCACGAGCCGAGGTGCACCTCGTACGCGCTCATCGGCTCCTGGTGCCACTGCCGGGTGGCGCGCTCGGACATCCACTCGGTGTCGGCCCACTCGTAGGTCGACTCCCAGACGACCGACGCGGTGGCCGGCGGCACCTCGGTGTGCTGGGCCAGCGGGTCGGCGTGCTCACGCCAGACACCGTCGCGGCCGAGGATCTTGTACTTGTACTTGGTGCCGGACCGCGCGTTCGGCACGTACAGCTCCCAGACACCGCTGGAGCCGAGCGACCGCATCGGCCACCCGTCGTACGGCCCCCACCCGGCGAAGTCACCGACCACCTGCACGCCCCGCGCGCCCGGCGCCCACACCGCGAACCCCACGCCGGCGTCGCGCGGCTGCGCGCCGAGCACCTTCCACAGCTTCTCGTGCCGGCCCTCGCCGATCAGGTGCAGGTCGAGCTCGCCCAGCGTGGGCAGGTGGCGGTACGGATCGTCGTGCTCCTGGCCGTCCACCTCGACCCGGTAGTCGAGCACCGTGCCGGGCACCTCGGCGGCGAAGATGCCGTCCGGGTGCACCGGGACCATCGGCGTCCGCTCGCCGCCGGTCACCAGCGTGACCTCCTTGGCGCCCTTGCGCAGCGTACGGATCACGGTGTTGCCGCCCGCCGGGTGCGCGCCCAGGATCGCGTGCGGGTCGTGGGTGTCCCCGGCGATCACCGCGTTCATCGCGCGCGGGTCGGCGGCGGTGGACGGCGTGCTCGGCTGCAGGGTCATGACTCTCCTTAAAGGGGCGGTTCAGCCGACCAGCCGCGCGATGGAGCGCAACGGGATGCGCACCCATCCAGGGCGGTGGCGGGATTCGTACGCGGCCTCGTACGCGGCCTTGTCGAGTTCGTAGGCGGTGAGCAACGGTCCCTGCGCGCGCGGATCCGCACCGCTGGCCGCGGCGTACCCGTCGCAGAACGCGGCGCGGTTGCGTGCCACCCACTCCTTGGCCCGGGCGGCCAGACCTTCGTCGTCGCCGTTGTTCTCGACCAGCAGCTGGTAGGCGGCGTACTCGAACGAGCGCAGCACGCCGGCCACGTCGCGCAGCGGGGAGTCGGGGGCGCGGCGCTCGTCCAGGGGCTGGCCCGGCTCGCCCTCGAAGTCGATCAGCAGCCAGGCCGCGGGCGTACGCAGAACCTGCCCGAGGTGAAGATCGCCGTGCACGCGCTGCACGGTGACGTGCTCACCGGTCAGCTTGCGGAACCGCTCCTCGATGGCCGGCGCGGCCGAGCGCAGGTCGGGGACGGCCGCGACGTTGGCGCTCAGCCGGGCCAGCAGCGTCTCGACCGGGAAGGGCAGCTCGCTGGTGCCGAGCTCGGCGGCGAGCGTGGCGTGCACCGACGCGACCGCCTCGCCGAGCCGGTAGGACTCGCCCTGGAAGTCGCCGCCGACCTCGTCGGCGTGCAGTTCGGCGTCTTCGGCGAACAGGTCGCGGGCGCTGGCCGTGGCCATCGCCCAGCCTTCGGCCGAGTTGGACGCGTACGCGGTGACCATGCCGAGCGGCGCGTCACCGGCGTCGAACGAGCCCAGCAGCGCCGCGACGTGGGGGTTGCCGGCCCGGGCGAGGACCCGGTTGAGCTCGACATCGGGGTTGATGCCCCGCTGCACCCGCCGGAAGATCTTGAGGATGGCCCGCTCCTCGAAGATCACGCTGGTGTTGCTCTGTTCCGCGTCGAAGACCCGCGGCCAGGCGTCGACCGGCAGCGTCACGCCGGGCTCGGGCTGGAAGGTGATGTCGCCGACGGTCTGGCCCGAGGAGATCAGCGACAGCAGGTACTGCGCGGCCGAGGGGTCGTAGAGCGCGTCGTAGCCGGTGCGCTCGCCGTCGGAGCCGATGGTGGCGACCGCGCTGTATTCCACGATCGGGCCCACGGCCCAGGACACCAGCACCTGGTAGAGGTCCGAGCTGCCGTCGGCGTACCGGGTGTCGATCAGCACGAGGTCGAGGTCGTCGCGCAATGCGGTGGTCGAGGCCGGCTCGGCCGACACCAGGGTCCGGCCGCGGCCCGCGTACCAGCGCTGTTCCGGCAACCACTCGGCGTAGGGCAGCGTCATTGCTTCTCCTCCGACCCGCAGAGCTGGAACCAGTAGAAGCCGTGCCCCGGGAGCGTCAGGAGATATGGCAGGTGCCCGATGCGGGGGAAGTTGACGTGCCCGGTCAGCTCCACCGGGGTGTATCCGGCCCAGTGCTGCAGATTCAGTTCGATGGGTTGCGGGAACCGGGACAGGTTGTTCACGCAGAGCACCACATCGTCCCCGTCCTCGCGCAGGAACGCCAGCACCGAGGGGTTCGACCCGCCGAGCTCACGGAAGGTGCCGGTGGCGAACGCGTCGTGCCGGCGGCGGACCGCGAGCATGGTCCGCGTCCAGTTCAGCAGGGAGGTCGAGCTGTCCCGCTGGGCCTCCACGTTGACCGCCTGGTAGCCGTACACCGGGTCCTGGTTGGCCGGAAGATACAGCCGTCCGGGGTTGGCGGTGGAGAACCCGGCGTTGCGGTCCGGGGTCCACTGCATCGGGGTGCGTACCCCGTCGCGGTCACCGAGCCAGATGTTGTCGCCCATCCCGATCTCGTCGCCGTAGTAGAGGACCGGCGACCCGGGCAGGGCCAGCAGCAGCGCGGTGAACAGCTCGATCTGGTTGCGGTCGTTCTCGAGCAGCGGGGCCAGCCGGCGTCGGATGCCGACGTTGGCCTTCATCCGCGGGTCCTTGGCGTACTCCGAGTACATGTAGTCGCGTTCCTCGTCGGTGACCATCTCGAGGGTGAGCTCGTCGTGGTTGCGGAGGAAGATGCCCCACTGCGCCATGTCGGGGATGGCCGGCGTCTGGGCCATGATCTCCGAGATCGGGAAGCGGGACTCGCGGCGGACCGCCATGAAGATGCGTGGCATCAGCGGGAAGTGGAACGCCATGTGGCACTCGTCGCCGCCGGTCTTGGCGTCGCCGAAGTACTCGACCACGTCGGCCGGCCACTGGTTGGCCTCGGCCAGCAGCACCCGGCCCGGGAACTCGTCGTCGATCACCTTGCGGCAGTGCTTGAGGAAGGCGTGCGTCTCGGGCAGGTTCTCGCCGTTGGTGCCCTCCCGCTCGAACAGGTACGGCACGGCGTCCAGCCGGAACCCGTCGATGCCCAGATCGAGCCAGAACCGCAGCACGTCGAGCATGGCGTTCTGCACGTCGGGGTTGTCGTAGTTCAGGTCGGGCTGGTGCGAGAAGAACCGGTGCCAGTAGAACTGCCGGCGGATCGGGTCGAAGGTCCAGTTGGACTCCTCGGTGTCCACGAAGATGACCCGGGCGTCCTGGTATTTGTCCGACGTGTCGGACCAGACGTAGTAGTCGCCGTACGGCCCGTCGGGGTCGCGCCGCGACTCCTGGAACCACGCGTGCTGGTCGGAGGTGTGGTTCATGACCAGGTCGGTGATCACCCGGATGCCGCGCTTGTGGGCCGCGTCGAGCAGCGCCACGAAGTCTTCCACCGTGCCGAACTCGGGCAGCACCCGGTAGAAGTCGCTGATGTCGTACCCGCCGTCGCGCAGCGGCGACTGGTAGAACGGCGGCAGCCACAGGCAGTCGACCCCGAGCCACTGGAGGTAGTCCAGTCGCTCGATGAGCCCGCGCAGGTCACCGGAGCCGTCCGAGCTGGAGTCGTAGAACGCCCGGACCAGCACCTCGTAGAACACCGCGCGCTTGAACCAGGTCCGGTCGGCCGGAAGGACGCGCGCGTGCTCGAAGTCGTCCGCGTTCGGGTGTTCGACCACGCCGTCCTCGACGTGGCTGCCATCGCTCGGATCGTGGTCCGCGATCGGGCCCAGGTCTTCCGTCAGGTCCATTGTTGCTCCACCTACCCCAACCGCTGAATCTCAACCGAAACTAGTCGCGCCGGTGCACGACGAAGACGTGGGCGGGCTCGACGTAAGGGTCGATCCGGACCGCGTTGTGCTGCCCCCACTCGTAGGACGCGCCGGAGATCTGGTCGGTCACCTCGAACCGGTCGTGCCAGTCCAGGCCCAGCTCGGGCATGTCCAGCACGGTGTTGCCCCACTGCACGTTCGTCGAGTCGAACGAGCAGATGACCAGGACGGTGTTGCCGGTCTCCTCGTCGCGCTTGGAGAAACACAGCAGGGAGTCGTTGTCGACCTCGTGGAAGCGCAGGTTGCGCAGCCGCCGCAGTGCCGGGTTCTGGTGCCGGATCTGGTTGAGCCGGGTGATGAACGGCGCCAGCGACCGGCCGGCCCGCTCGGCGGCGGCGTAGTCGCGCGGCTTGAGCTCGAACTTCTCGTTGTCGATGTTCTCCTCGGCGCCGGGCCGGGGCACGTGCTCGAACAGCTCCAACCCTGAGTACATGCCCCATGACGGAGAGAGCATGCTGGCCAGCACGGTACGAATCTTGAACATCGGCGGGCCGCCGGTCTGCAGGTGCGGCGGCAGGATGTCGGGCGTGTTGGGCCAGAAGTTGGGCCGCATCCAGTCGATCGACGCGAGCAGCTCCTGCATGTACTGCTTCATCTCCCAGGCGGTGGTCCGCCAGGTGAAGTAGGTGTACGACTGCGTGAAGCCGATCTTGCCGAGCCCGTTCATCATGGCCGGCCGGGTGAACGCCTCGGCCAGGAACAGCACGTCCGGTTCCTCGTCCTTGACCTTGGCGATCAGCCACTGCCAGAAGTTCAGCGCCTTGGTGTGCGGGTTGTCGACCCGGAAGATCCGGATGCCCTGGTGGACCCAGTGCATGACCACGCGGTGCACCTCGTCGCGCAGGCCCCGGTAGTCGTTGTCCCAGTTCAGCGGGTAGATGTCCTGGTACTTCTTGGGCGGGTTCTCGGCGTACGCGATGGTGCCGTCGGCGCGCGTGGTGAACCACTCGGGGTTGGTCTTGAGCCACGGGTGGTCGGGCGCCGCCTGCAGCGCCAGGTCCATCGCGATCTCCAGGCCGTGGTCGTGCGCCTCCTGGATGAAGTCGCGGAAGTCGTCCAGGGTGCCCAGCTCGGGGTGGACCGCGTCGTGGCCGCCCTCGTCCGAGCCGATCGCCCACGGCGAGCCGACGTCTTCGGGCCGGGCGACCAGGGTGTTGTTGCGGCCCTTGCGGTTGATCCTCCCGATCGGGTGGATCGGCGGCAGGTAGACGACGTCGAAGCCCATCGCGGCGACGGCGGGCAGCCGCTTCGCCGCGGTCTTGAACGTGCCGTGCTTGATCGGGGTGGCGTCCGGGCCGATCTCGGCGCCCTCGGAGCGGGGGAAGAACTCGTACCACGACGAGAACAGCGCGCGCTCACGATCGACCCACATCGCGTACGACCGGGTGGTGGTGACCAGCTGGCGGACCGGGTGGTCCCAGAGCAGCGTCTCGAGGTCGAGCGCGGGGGAGACCCGGGAGAACAGCGACCGCTGGTCGTCACGGAGCGCGGCGGCCGCCTCGCGGACCAGCTCCTGGTCGTGCTCGGGCACGATCTTCACGGCCAGGTCGAGTACGTCGGCGCCCTCGGCCAGGTCGTTGGCGAGGTCTTCGACGCCCTGCCCGGCGCCGATCTTCTTGACCACGAAGTTGCGCCAGGTCAGGTACGGGTCGTCCCACGCCTCGACCGTGAAGGTCCAGCGGCCGACCGCGTCGGGCTTGATCACCGCGTGCCACTCGTCGAGGCCGGGCGTGCCCGGCCGCATGCGGGTGAACGGCTCGTTGTGCCGGCCCGGGCCCTGCCACACCACGTTCAGGCCGAGCGCGTGGTGCCCTTCGCGGTAGGACACCGCGGAGACCGGGACGAGCTCGCCCACCACTGCCTTGGCGGGGTAGCGGCCGCAGGAAACGGACGGGGTGACGTCCTCGATCGGAAAGCGTCCGGTCATGATCTCCACCGTAATCAGAATGGCCGTGACGGATGCGGGGGTTAACAGGAACTTCTCCGTAGTGGAGCGTTCGCAAACAGACCGCCCGCGACAGTCTCAACCTACCGGAGGGCGGTCACGCGGGCTCATCGAGGAGGGGCTTCGCGCCGATGGCGAAACCCTCCTATTCCGGGCCGGCGACCAATGGGCCGATCCGCCGCCGGGCCGGGCCGCGGCTCGACCAGGCCCGAGGCGGTCTCGGCGGCCACCGTTGCGCTCCGGTTGCCTTGCGGTGCCATCGAGGTGACCCTGCTCAAGCCCGGGCCCGCCCCGCCGAGTGGTGAGTCATGACGCGGGCCGGTCCCGGCGCGCGCCGACGAGGGGATCACCCGTGTCCGGAGCCTCCAGCGACCTGTCGCCGGTGATCGCGGCGAGCGCCCACTGGCTGGCCCGTGCGTACCCGCCGGCCGCCTCCGACGGTCCCGCGCACGCCCGCGCCGAGCACCAGGCCCGCCAGGCGGCCACCGTCGCGGCGTGGCTGCGCTACCCGACCGTCATCGACGCCGCGCTGGTCGCGATCGCCGGGCCGGGCGGCTCAGCGCTGCTCGACTGGCGGGCCGGCTCCGAACCGGAGGACGATTTCGCCGCCGACGAGGGCTGGCGGACCTGGGTCGACGAGGTCGTGGTGAGCTGGGCCGCCTGCCTGCTGGCCGACCCCATGCTGGCCCGGCGCGCGGTCGACGCCGTGGTCGCCGCCATGCCGGTGCCCGAGGGCCGGCCACGCCCGCACGCCCGCCGCGGCGGCGAGTTCCGCAAGCTGATCAGCCCCGACGACAAGGACCGGGAGGCCACCGTGCTGATGCGCCACCCGGACCTGCTCGAGCCGGTCGCCGACATGCACCGCGACGACCTCTACTACCTGCTCGGCGTCGAGGCCAAGGTCGCGTAGAGCTACACCAGTGGTAGCTCAGCACTGGCTGGTTGTCAGCCGGCCAGGCGGGCCGGGAAGCCGCCGGTCGCGATCGGGCCCCAGGCGTCGATCGTGACCCGGATGAGCGACTTGCCCTGGTCCCGCATCGCCTGGCGGTACTCGTCCCAATCGGGGTGCTCGCCGGAGATCACCCGGAAGTACTCGACCAGCGGCTCGACCGAGTCGGGCAGGTCGATCACCTCGGCCGTCCCGTCGACCTGGACCCAGGCGCCGCCGAAGTCGTCGGACAGCACGCAGACCGAGACCTGGGCGTTGCGCCGGACGTTCATCGCCTTGGCCCGCTCGGGGTAGGTCGAGATCACGATCCGGCCCTCGGTGTCCAGCCCACAGGTGTTCGGAGAGGACTGCGGCCGCCCGTCGCGGCGGGTGGTCATCAGGATCGCGTGGTGCCGCGGCCGGATGAAGTCTTCCAGCTCGGCCCGCGAGACCTTGGTGTTCGTGGCGGCGGTGCGTGGCATGTGGTGCTCAGCTCCTTGTCGGTACCGGGGTGGCGGCCAGCTGGGCGGTCACCGCCGCGCCGATGATGCCGGCGTTGTTCAGCAGAGTCGCGGGCACGAGCGGCGTCTTGATGTCGATCAGCGGGAAGAACTTGTCGGACTTCTTGGAGACGCCGCCGCCGATCACGAACAGCCGCGGCGACAGCAGCATCTCCACGTGCCGCAGGTAGGTCTGCACCCGGCCGGCCCACCGCTCCCAGCTCAGGTCCTCGACCTCGCGGGCCCGGTCGGCCGCGCGCGCCTCGGCGTCGAAGCCCTCCAGCTCGAGGTGGCCGAACTCGGTGTTCGGGATCAGCGTGCCGTCCAGGAACAGCGCGCTGCCGATGCCGGTGCCGAAGGTCAGCATCATGATCAGCCCGCGCTGGCCGCGGCCGGCGCCGAAGGCCACCTCGGCCACGCCGGCGGCGTCGGCGTCGTTCAGCACCGTCGTGGGCGCGCCCAGCCGGTCGGCGAACAGCTGCGCGGCGGGCGCGTCGAGCCAGGACTTGTCGACGTTGGCCGCGGTCTTGGTCACGCCGTCGACGACCACGCCGGGGAAGGTGATGCCGACCCGCTCGTACCCCGGGAACCGGTCGGCCACCTCGGCGACCGCGTCGATCACGGCGCTGACGTCGGACGGCTGCGGGGTGGGCACCCGGTGCCGTTCCTCGAGCAGTTCTCCGGCAACCGTGTCGACCGGTGCGCCCTTCACGCCCGAGCCGCCGATGTCGATGCCGAGGATGGCCATGTCTGTCCCGTCTGCCGTGCGGATTGTCGCTGATGCTGTGTACCACGACCGGACGCCCGGCAATCACGCGGGCGCATTTCGGTTCAGTCCCGCCGACACCCGCCGATCAGGGACCCCGCACAGTATCGACGGCGTGAGGAGACCCATGCGGGCCCGACCCCTAGGAACAGCCGCCACCGGCGGTCTCGCCGTGGCCCTGGCGCTCGGTGCCGGAGTGGCCACCGGGCCGGTCGGGGTGGCGAACGCCGCCGCCGCGACCGGCGCGGCGGCGGCTCCGGTCCGGCTGATGTCCGGCGAAGGCTGGCTCAACCAGGTCGGCAGCACCCTGCTCGCGCCGGTGATCCGCGGCGCCGGCGGCGACAAGGCGGACAAGGCCGACCCGGACGTCGGCAGCGGGCCGGCCGGCGTCAAGCTGACCGGCGCGGGCGTCGGCGTGGCGCTGATCGACTCCGGGGTCTCCCCGGTGCCCGGCCTGAACGCGCCGGGCAAGGTGATCAAGGGGCCCGACCTGTCGTTCGAGTCGCAGGCGCCGAACCTGCGACACCTGGACACGTACGGTCATGGCACCCACATGGCCGGCATCATCGCCGGCAGCGACCCGGCGAGCGCGCCCGGCGCCACCCGCTTCGCCGGCGTCGCCCCCGGCGCCCACCTGGTCAGTCTCAAGGTCGCGTCGGCCGACGGCGCCAGCGACGTCTCGCAGGTGATCGCCGCGATCGACTGGGTCGTCGCGCACCGCGACGACAAGGGCATGAACATCCGGGTGCTGAACCTGTCCTTCGGCACCGGGTCGACCCAGTCGACGGCCCTGGACCCGCTGGCCTTCGCGGTGGAGAACGCCTGGAGCAAGGGCATCGTGGTGGTCGTCTCGGCCGGCAACGACGGCTTCGCCGCGAACAGCCTGACCATGCCGGCCGCCGACCCGGACGTGATCGCGGTGGGCGCCGCCGACGCCAGGGGCACCGAGGCCCGGGCCGACGACGTGGTCGCCGACTTCAGCAACCGCGGCAACGCCGGCCGGCACGCCGACGTGCTCGCCTCCGGCCGCTCGGTGGTCTCGCTGCGGGTGCCCGGCTCGTACGTCGACCGGACCTACCCGGCCGCGCGGCTGAGCACCACCGCCGACCCGGCCCAGCGGTTCATCCGCGGCAGCGGCACCTCGCAGGCCGCCGCAGTCGTCTCCGGCGCCGTGGCCCTGCTCCTCCAGCAGCGCCCCAACCTCTCCCCGGACCAGGTCAAGCGTCTCCTGATGGCCACGGCCAAGCCGATCACCGGCGCCGACGCGTACGCCGGCGGCAACGGCCAGATCGACGTCGCGGCCGCCGCGGTGACGAAGAAGCCGTCCAGCGCCCCGCAGGTCAACGTGGCCGCCACCGGGCTCGGCTCGCTCGAGCGGTCGCGCGGCGGCGTGCACGTCTACGACCCGGCCAACGACGTGGAGCTCAGCGGCGAGAGGGACATCTTCGGCCGGGCCTGGGTCGCGCCGACCTGGGCGCTCGCCTCGAAGACCCAGAACAGCTGGCGGGACGGCTCGTTCAACGGCACCCGGTGGACCGGCGGCGCGTTCGGCACGGACGTGTCCGGGCAGCGTACGTGGTCGTCGGTGGCCTGGACCGGGCGCTCCTGGGCCGGGTCGACCTGGGCCGGCCGCTCGTGGGCCGACGCGCAGTGGAACGGCCGGAGCTGGGCCGGCCGGTCGTGGGCCGGCCGGTCGTGGGCCGGCCGGAGCTGGGCCTCGGCGGACTGGTCGGGAGCGCCATGGCAGTAGGCAGCCCGTCGTTCCGGGTCGGCGCGCTCACGGCCGTGATGGCCGTGGCCGCCGCCGCGGTGACGGCTGTCCTCGCCCGGGGCGGCGTGACCGCGCCGATCCTGCCGGGCGGGGCGTGGTGGCTGCTCGTGCTGAGCGCGCTCTTCGCGGTGACCGAGGGCTTCACGGTCTACCTACGCGTAAGGCGGGGCGCGCACGCGATCAACCTGAGCGAGTTCCCGATGGTCCTGGGCCTGCTCGCCTTCGACCCGGTCACGGTGATCGTGACCCGGGCCCTGGCCGGCGGGCTGGGGCTGCGGCTGCTCCGCCGGCAGCGCGGCGCCAAGCTGGCGTTCAACGTGGCGCTGCTGGCCGTGCAGGCGGCCGTGGCGGTGCTGGTGTTCGCCGCGGTCGCCCCGCACGCCCTCGCCGACGGCCTCGACCTGCGGAGCTGGCTGGGCGCGTACGCCGCGATGGTGATCGCCGACGTGGTGGCGGCGGTGCTGCTCACCGCCGTGATCGCCATGCACGACGACCCGGGGGAGTGGCGCCGGCTGCCGGCCGCGCTGCGCAGCGTCTGGATGGTCGCCGTGACCACCACGACCGCGTTGGTCAGCTATTCCGCGGCGATCGACGACCGGTGGGCGCTGGCGCTGGTCGCGGTGGTCGCGGTGGTGCTGTTCCTGGCCTACCGGGCGTACGACCGGCTGGGCCAGGGCAACGCCGAGGTGCAGCAGCTGTACGCGTTCACCAGCGCCCTGGACAGCGCCCGCGGGGTCGACGACCTGCTCGGCGAGGTCCTCGGGCTGCTCCGCGACGTGCTGCGGGCGGAGAACGCCGAGCTGGTCGTGCCGAACGAGGACGGCGTGCTGCGGCATCACGCGTTGCGCGGGCCGGCCACCACGACGGTGACCGAGCTGGGCTGGCCGGCCGACGACGCCTGGCTGCGGCCGGCCCTGACCGCCGGGGAACCGGTGCTGGCCGACCAGGGGATGGCGGTTCCGATCGGACCGGTCGGCGAGCGCGCCGTGCTCGTGGTCTCCGGCAGCATGTCGGACAGCGACCCGTTCGGCCCCGAGCGGCTCACCCTGTTCCGGGCGCTGGCCAACCACGCCTCGGCCGCGCTGGGCCGCGCCGACCTGGTCGACCGGCTGCGCCGCGAGGTCGAGGAGAAGCAGCACCTGTCGCTGCACGACCCGCTGTCCGGCCTGCCCAACCGGCGCTACTTCCAGCGGCTGCTGGACGAGGCCCTGACCGAGGCGCGGGCGGACGGCGCCGGCGTGGCCGTCATGCTGCTCGACCTGGACCGGTTCAAGGAGATCAACGACGCGCTCGGCCACGACACCGGCGACCGGCTGCTCCGCGAGGTCGGCGACCGGCTGAGCGCGCACCTGGCCGGCCGCGGGGTGGTGGCCCGGCTCGGCGGCGACGAGTTCGCCGTGCTGCTGCCCACCTCGGGCAGCGCCGAGGCGGCCGTGGCGGCGGCCGCCGAGCTCGGCGCCGTGGTCGAGCGCGGCGTCCGGATGGACCCGGTCACGGTCACCGCCCGGGCCAGCATCGGGCTCGCGCTGGCGCCGCAGCACGGCGACGACGCGCAGACCCTGATCCGGCAGGCCGACGTGGCCATGTACGCGGCCAAGGACAACCACAGCGGCCCGCGCGTCTACGACCCCGGCGCGGACCGGCACAGCGCCGAGCGGCTGGCCCTGATCACCGACCTGCGCGACGCGATCGAGCGCCGCGACCTGGTGGTGGCCTTCCAGCCCAAGGTCGAGCCGCGCACCGGCCGGGTGATCGGCGCCGAGGCGCTGGCCCGCTGGCACCACCCGAAGCTGGGCCCGATCGCGCCGGACGTCTTCGTGCCGCTGGCCGAGCACAGCGGCCTGATCCGCCCGCTCACCCTGCACGTGCTCGAGCTGGCCCTGCGCCGCCGGGCCGGCTGGGCACGCCAGGGCCACGACCTGGACGTGGCGGTGAACCTCTCGCCGAACAGCCTGCTCGACGCCGAGCTGCCGGAGACGGTGGCGCTGCTGCTGGCGCAGACCGGCAACCCGCCGCACCGGCTCACGCTGGAGATCACCGAGGGCACGATCCTGACCGACCCGGCGGGCAGCTCGGCCACCATCGAAAGGCTGCACGCGCTGGGCGTGAAGCTCTCCATCGACGACTTCGGGACCGGTTACTCGTCGCTGGGCCGGCTCCGTCAGCTGCCCATCCACGAGGTCAAGATCGACAAGTCGTTCGTGCAGCGCAGCGCCACCGACCACCGGGACCGCGCGGTGGTCCGCTCGGCGGTGCAGCTCGGGCACGCCCTGGACCTCCAGGTGGTCGCCGAGGGGGTGGAGGACCAGGAGACGTACGCGTACCTCGCGACCGAGGGGTGCGACGTCGTCCAGGGCTATCTGCTGTCCCGTCCGCTACCTCCGGATCAGTTCCTCGACTGGGTGATTAGTCACGGAACGTCACTCATACTTTCGGCTGGTCAGGACTCGACCGACCGGCTAGCGTAGGAAGTCTGAACGGTCGCCGCGTGCGAGCACGGCTCTCTGCTCGCTGATGGAGGACCACCCCATGATCACCGTACGTGAGGAACCAGCCCAGCTTTTAGCGGTCATGGTGGCCGCACCGGCGGGCCCGGAGCGGGCCGCTGCTCGAGACCGGGCGATCGAGGCGTGGCTGCCGCTGGCCCGCCACCTCGCCCACCGCTACTCCGGCCGCGGCGAGCCCACCGACGACCTCATCCAGACCGCCAACGTCGGCCTGATCAA
>NZ_JBFBGU010000027.1:0-98879 GCF_040684855.1 Actinoplanes sp. NPDC089786 | reverse complement strand
CCAGCAGATGATCACCGCCGAACACGGGATGCGCCTCTACGACACCGCCACACACCACGGCCACCCACTCCTGATCGCCGCCCCGACCAGGCCCGCGCTCGGCACCGAAGTCCCCGCCCTGCTGCGCGGACTCGCCACGGCCCGACGCCCGCAGAACCCGGCCGGGGCGGCTGACCGGAGCGTCCACGCCCTCAAGTCGCGCCTCATCGGCCGTACGGCCGCCGAGCAGCACCGCCTCATGCTCGCCTTCGTGCTCGGGAACGTGGCCTCCGTACTCGGTCATGGCTCGGCCGACGCCATCGCGGCCGACAAACCCTTCAAAGACCTCGGCATGGATTCCCTGACCTCGGTCGAACTGCGTAACGGCCTAGCCAAGGCGACCGAGCTGCGGCTGCCGGCGACGATCGTGTTCGACCACCCGACCGCGGATGCCCTGGCCGCCCATCTGCTGGTGAAGCTCGGCCGGCCGGCCGCGGCACAGCGCCCCGCCGAACCGGAGGCGGACCGGGCGCCGGTGAACGAGCCGATCGCCATCGTGTCGATGGCCTGCCGGGTGCCGGGTGGCGTCGCGTCGCCCGAGGGCCTGTGGCGCCTGGTGGAGTCGGGATCCGATGCGATCTCCGCGTTCCCCGGCGACCGTGGCTGGGACGTCGCGAACCTGTACTCGCCGGACCCGGACGCGCCCGGCAAGTCGTACAGCGTGCAAGGTGGTTTTCTGGACGGAGCGGCCGCGTTCGACGCCTCCTTCTTCGGGATCAGCCCGCGGGAGGCGCTGGGCATGGATCCGCAGCAACGGCTCCTGCTGGAGACGGCGTGGGAGGCTGTCGAGCGAGCGCGTATCGACCCGAGATCGCTGCGCGGCCGCGATGTGGGCGTCTACGTGGGTGGGGCGGCGCAGGGCTACGGGCTGGGGGCCGCGGAGGCGCACCGGGACAACCTGATCACCGGTGGCTCGATCAGCCTGCTGTCCGGGCGCCTGTCCTATGCGCTCGGGCTGGAGGGACCGGGACTGACCGTGGACACCGCGTGCTCGTCGTCCCTGGTCGCCCTGCACCTGGCGGCGCAGGCGCTGCGGCAGGGCGAGTGTTCGCTGGCGCTGGTGAGCGGGGTGTCGGTGATGCCCACCCCGGACGTGTTCGTGGAGTTCTCCCGGCAGCGCGGCCTGGCGTCCGACGGCCGGTGCAAGTCGTTCGCCGCCTCGGCGGACGGCACAAGCTGGTCCGAGGGGGTGGGTGTGCTGGTGCTGGAACGGCTCTCCGAGGCTCGCCGGCTGGGGCACCAGGTCCTTGCGGTCGTACGCGGCACCGCGGTGAATTCCGACGGTGCGTCGAACGGGCTGACCGCCCCCAACGGCGCGGCGCAGCAGAGGGTGATCCGCCAGGCGCTGGCCAACGCCGGACTCAGCACGGCGGACGTGGACGCGGTGGAGGCGCACGGGACGGGTACGACGCTCGGCGACCCGATCGAGGCCGAGGCGATTCTGGCCACGTACGGGAAGGACCGCTCCACACCGGTCTGGCTCGGCTCCCTGAAGTCGAACATCGGGCACACCATGGCGGCCTCGGGCGTCCTCGGCGTCATCAAGATGGTCGAGGCCATGCGGCACGGCGTACTCCCCCGGACGCTGCACGTGGACGAGCCGTCGCCGCACGTGGACTGGGCGGCCGGCGAGGTCGCGCTGCTGACCGAGAACCAGCCGTGGCCCGGCGACGTGCGGCCGCGCCGGGCCGGCGTGTCGTCGTTCGGCCTGAGCGGGACCAACGCGCATGTCGTGCTGGAGCAGTACGAGGCGCCGGCCGCACCGGTCACGACGAAGGATAGCGGGCCGCTGCCGTGGGTGCTGTCGGCGCAGAGCCCGAAGGCATTGCGACAGCGGGCCGGGCAGTTGGCCACGGCCCTCGCCGAGGACTCGACGTGGCATCCGCTCGACGTCGCCTACTCGCTGGCCACCACGCGCTCCGACTTCGCCCACCGCGCGGTGGTGGTGGGCGCCGACCGCGAGGATTTCCTTCGTACGCTGGGGAAGCTGGCCGACGGCGCCGGCTGGCCCGGCCTGATGACCGGGACCGCGAAAACCCGGCGCGTCGCCTTCCTGTTCGACGGGCAGGGCACGCAGCGGCTGACCATGGGCCAGGGGTTGTACGAGAGTTTCCCGGCCTACGCGCGGGCCTGGGACACGGTGAGCGCGGAGTTCGGCAAGCACCTGGACCATCCGCTGGCCGACGTCTACTTCGACGGAGGCGGAGGCGCCGCGGCGACGGCCGATCTCGTGGACGACCCGCTCTACGCCCAGGCGGGCATCTTCGCCGTCGAGGTCGCGCTGGTCGAGCTGCTGGCGGAATGGGGTGTACGCCCGGACGTCGTCACCGGGCACTCGATCGGTGAGGCCGCGGCCGCGTACACCGCCGGAATGCTCTCGCTGTCGGACGTCACCACCCTGATCGTGGCTCGCGGAGCGGCGCTACGGGCGGCGCCCCCCGGGGCCATGCTCGCCCTCCGGGCCGGTGAACAGGAAGTACGGGACTTCCTCGACGGTACGGGCGCAGCGCTCGACCTGGCCGCGGTCAACGGTCCGGCGGCGGTCGTCGTGTCGGGTGCGCCGGACGCGGTGACGGACTTCGCCTCGGCGTGGACGGCGTCGGGGCGCGATGCCCGACGGCTGAAGGTCCGGCGTGCCTTCCACTCCCGCCACGTGGAGGGGGTGCTGGATGATTTCCGTACGGCGCTGGAATCCCTGTCCTTCCGTACCCCTCTCCTGCCGGTCGTGTCGACGGTGACCGGACGCCTGATCGATCCGGCCGAGATGGGCACGCCGGAGTACTGGCTGGACCAGGTCCGGCAACCCGTCCGCTTCCAGGACGCCGTCCAGGAACTGGCCGGACAGGGAGTGGGCACCTTCGTGGAGGTCGGCCCGTCCGGGACGCTGGCGTCGGCCGGGATGGAATGCCTGGACGGTGACGCCACGTTCCACGCCCTGCTGCGTCCCCGCTCGGCCGAGGACGTCGGTGTGCTGACCGCCCTCGCCGAGCTGCACGCGGGTGGGACGGCCGTCGACTGGGCGACGGTTCTGGCCGGCGGCCGGCCGATGGATCTGCCGGTCTACCCGTTCCAGCACCAGTCCTACTGGCTCGCCTCGGCGGCGCCGGAGCCCGCGACGGAAACGGTCGCCGACGACGAGCCTCCCCAGACGGACGAGCCGAGTACGATGCTGGAACTCGTCCACCTGGAGGTGGCCGGGGTCCTGGGCATCACCGACCCCGACACCATCCTGGACGACGCGTCCTTCCTCGAGCTGGGCTTCGACTCGCTCAGCGGCGTCCGCCTGCGCAACCGCCTCGCGCAAGCCACCGGGCTCACCCTGCCGCCCACTCTGCTGTTCGACCACGTCACGCCGGCCGCGCTGGCCACCGAGCTGGACGCGCTGCTCGACGTGGACGTGGACGCGGCCGGGGTCCTCGACCTCCTCGAGGAGGTGGACGAGCTGGACGAGGAGGCTATCGCCATGAGCGCGGCGGAACACCGGGCCATCTCCGACCTACTGGCCAAGCTGTCCGAGAAATGGAAGGTCAAGGGATGACCGCTCCCCCGCGTACGGCCGCTTTCGACAAGTGGGTGACCATTGCCACCCCGTCACCGCAGAGCGCGGTCCGGTTGGTGTGCCTGCCGCACGCCGGTGGATCGGCGAGCTTCTTCTTCCCCGTGTCCCGGGCGCTCGCACCGCGGGTGGAAGTGCTGGCCGTGCAGTATCCGGCCCGGCAGCAACGGCTGCGCGAGCCGGGCATCGACAACATCCCGGAGTACGCCGACCAGATCTTCGCCGTGCTCGCGGAGCTCGACGACAAGCCGCTGGCCCTCTTCGGGCACAGCATGGGAGCGATCCTCGCGTACGAGATCGCCCTCCGCATGCAGCAGGCCGGCCGCCCGGCACCGGTGCGGTTGTTCGCCTCCGGCCGGCGCGCGCCGTCCCGGTACCGGGCCGACCGAATCCACGAGGGTACGGACGCCCAGGTCGTCGCCGAGCTCAAGCGCCTCGGTGGCCCCAACCCGGCGCTGCTGGCCGACCCCGAAATGCTGGAGCTGATCCTGCCCGCGGTCCGCAGCGACTACACCGCCATCGAGCGGTACCGGCACGAGCCCGGCCGCAAGCTCGACTGCCCGATCACCGCCGTCATCGGCGACAGCGACCCGCGGGTGTCGGACGACGAGGCCCGGGCGTGGGCGGACCACACCGCGGGCACGTTCGACCTGAAGACCTTTCCCGGCGACCACTTCTACCTGGTCGGCCAAGCCCAGAACGTCATCGTTCTCATCGACCGGGCCTTGGCGACCCCGACGCGGTAGCAACCGGGCCCAGACCCGCCCACGGGGTCGCCGCGGGCTCCGACTTGTGCGCGGTGACAGCAGGCGGCGCCGGCCAACCAAAGGTCGTACTTGAAGTCCCCCGGGATCCAACTTCCCGCAGAGGCGGAAGGGGCCGTCGGATCGGAGAATCTACGGTGTCAACGCACCGACGTCGCTTGGAGTGATCATGTCTGTCGCAACGAACGACCGGGAAGCCGTCGCGTGGGCCTGGCCTGCCGTGTTCCTCATGTTCATGCTCGGGGCGGTGGGCAGTGTCGCGTACGCCGCGGTGTGGTTGTGGGAAACGTTCGTCTGAGCAAAGCCGCCTGCGGGAACCCCTGACAACCAAGGGTTCCCGGAGGCGGCAGCGGGTGACTCAGGCCGCGATCCGCCGGCGGCGGGCAGCCACCGTCAGGGCGGCGCCGCCCAGCAGCAGCGCGACCGCCACGCCCACCAGCACGCCCGCGCCCGGCCCGGTGACCGGCAGACCGCCGCCACCCTCGCCCGGTGCGGTGATCGTGATGTCGGTGTCCTGGCTCAGCGGCAGGCCGTTCGCGCCGATGCCGAGCGCCCGGATCACGTGCTCACCGGTCACGCCGGCCGGCAGGTCGGCGCGCAGCGTCGCCACGCCGTCCGCGCCGGCGATCGCCGTGCCCAGCACGGTCGGCGCGGAGTAGAGCGTGAACGTCACCCGCGCGCCGGGGTCGTAGCCTTTCGCGCGCAACTGGACGCCGTCGCCGGGCACGGTGCGCGGCCGGTCGAGGTCGATGCCCTTGTTCGTGGTGGACGCGGGCGTCGCCGCGTCGCTGAGCGGGCTGACCGGCGAACGGCCCAGATCGGACAGGGCCACCACCGAGAAGCGGTACGGCGTCCCGTTGTCCAGGCCGCCGATCAGGCACGACGTGGCGGTCGCGCCGCCGGAGCAGGTGGCGCCGCCGGGGGCCGCCGTCACCACGTACCCGGTGACGGTCGAACCATTGGTCTCCGGCCGCACCCAGGTGATCTTGACGGCGCTGTCCCCCGCGACCGCGGCCGGCTTGGCCGGCGACGACGGCGGGGTGGGCGGGGCGGGCGCGCTGACCGTGGCGGCGCCGGTGACGGTGGCGTTCGCGTCACCGTCGAAGCCGCTGTTGTTCTTGGCCGTCGCGGTGACCGTGACGGCGGACGACGCGCCTTCGGACAGTCCGGTCACGGTGATCAGGCCGTCACCGTCGTCGGTGGCGGTGGCGCCGTTCGTCTCGGCGAACGTGTAGTCGTACACGTCGCCGTCGTAGTTCATGACGGTGAACGTGAACCCGGTGGCGGTGCGGGTGACCGCGGAGAACGCCGGCGTCTCCGCCGGGGCGTTCTCGGCGCTGTTCGTGTACGACGAGCACGCGGTGCCGCCGCCGGCCAGGGCGGCGTTGAACTGCACGGTGGCGCTCTGGCCCGGGTTCAGGCCGGTGACCGTGGCGATCACCGGGGTGTCGCCGGTCGCCCAGCTGGTGCCGCTCAGCGAGGCGGTCCCGTTGTTGGCAATCGCCGTGATGTTGCTGGCCGTGGCGAACGAGCTGGTCACCTGGAAGGTGAAACCGCTCGTGCTCCGCACCGGGTTGCCGTACACGAGGCCGTGGCAGGCCCACGCCGGGCCGGCGGTGCCGGTCACGACGGCCGCGGACCCGGCGACGGCGAGGAGGCCGGCCACGAGGAGGCGTGCCGGGGTACGACGGCGTGCGCGCCGCGGAGGTGGTTGCTGGACCATGGTGCTCCGTTTCTGATTGCCCGACCGAGCGTTCGGCCGGCCGACAGTCAGGACACCACAGAAGTATAGCTTTCCCGGCATAACGGACAGCGTGTCGAGAACGCCATCATGACAGAACCAAGGATCGGACGATGAGGCCGCCGCAAGGCCTTTCAGTCATGTGGTGCAGGGCTTGCAACACCGTGCAGCTCGCGCCAGAGGTACTCCAGTGTCAGTGCCGAGAGAATGGCGGCCTGCTCGTTGTCCGCAGCAGCGCTGTGCCCGCCCTCCACGTTCTCGTAGTAGAAGACGTCGTGGCCCTGTGCTCGGAGCAGAGCCGTCATCTTGCGTGCGTGTCCGGGATGGACGCGGTCGTCGCGGGTCGAGGTGACGAACAGGACCGGAGGGTACGACCGGTCAGGCCGGACATTGTGGTACGGCGAGTACTTTCGCAGGTAGGCCCAGTCAGCCTCGTCGTCGGGATCACCGTATTCTGCGGTCCACGAGGCGCCGGCCAGCAGCTTGGTGTAGCGGCGCATGTCGAGAAGCGGCACGGTGGCAACGACCGCCCCGAACAGTGTGGGGTAGCGGGTCAGCATGACACCCATCAGCAGCCCGCCATTGCTGGCGCCCTCGATACCCAGCTGTGCCGGGGTGGTGATCCCGCGTGTCACCAGGTCGGCCGCGACCGCGGCGAAGTCCTCGAACGCCTTGATCCGCTTGTCCCGCAATGCCGCCTGATGCCACGCCGGGCCGAACTCGCCGCCGCCACGGATGTTCGCCACGGCATAGGTGCCGCCTCGCGCGAGCCAGCCGCGCCCCATGACGCCGTCGTAGTACGGCGTCTGCGAGATTTCGAAGCCGCCGTACCCGGTAAGCAGAGTCGGCGCGGTGGCAGACCCACCCACGACGAAGTACGGCACGCGGGTGCCGTCGGCCGAGGCGACGAAGTACTGGCGTACCTGCATGCCGTCCGGGTCGAAGAATGCCGGCGCCCGCTTCAGTACCTCGACGCGACCTCCGACGGTGCCCAAGCCAAGGGTTTCCGGCCGCAGGAATCCGGCCGAGGCGATCAGGTACGAGTCGTCGTTGTCGGGGTCGGTGTCGACGATCCACGCGTCGTCGAGTTCACCGGCCCCGGACAGTGGCTGCCGACGCCATCCCGAGGCGCTCGGGGTAAGCAGGTGCAGGTGGGTCCGGACGTCAGCCATTGTGGCGATGAGCAGGTGATTGCGCGTCCACATGTACGAGCCGAGCGACGTGCGGTCATCGGGCTGGAACAAGACACTCACGTCGCGCCGGCCGTCGAGGTACGCGCCGAACGGGGCGGCCAGCAGCACACCGGCCGGATGAGTGACGCCGCCGACCGTCCACGGCGACCTGAGCAAGATCAGCAGCCAGTCCCGGTGGATGTCGCAGCCGGCGTCGTCCGGCACGTCGATCTTGACAAGGTCACCGGTCGGCCGGCGCAGGTACAGCTCGCTGCGGTAGAAGTCCAGGGTCCGGCCGACGAAGTCGCGCTCGTGGCCGGGCGTCGGGTCGTGGCCCGCGCTGACCGCGATGTCGTCAACCTGCCCTTCATATACGAGCTCCGCCTCCGACAGCGGGGTGCCGCGCCGCCACCGCTTCACCACACGCGGGTAGCCGGAGGTCGTCAGGGTCCCCGACCCGAAGTCGGTCGCGACGTAGATGTGGTCGGCATCGATCCAGTCCACGTCGCTCTTCGCCTCGGGCAGTGTGAAGCCTCCCTCGACGAAGGCCCGGCCGCGCAGGTCGAACTCGCGGACCGCCATGGCGTCGGCGCCGCCCCGGGACAAATTGACCAGGCAGCGGTCGTAACCGGGTTCCAGCACTGTGGCGCCGCCCCACACCCAGTTCTCTTTCTCGGCCGCGCTCAGCGCGTCGACATCGAGCAGGACGTCCCACGCCGGCTCGTCGCGCCGGTACTGCTCCAAGGTGGTCCGCCGCCACAATCCTCTCGGATGGGCGGCGTCCTGCCAGAAGTTGTAGTAGAGGCCATCGCCGCGCCAGCCCGGGTAAGGGATCCGGTCCTTGCTGTCGAGCACCTCCCGGATCGCGTCCTTCGCCCGGACGAAGCCCTCACCGGCGAACGCGGCCAGCGTCTCGGCGTTGCGGCCCGTCACCC
This sequence comes from Actinoplanes sp. NPDC089786, assembly GCF_040684855.1. Classification (NCBI taxonomy): domain Bacteria; kingdom Bacillati; phylum Actinomycetota; class Actinomycetes; order Micromonosporales; family Micromonosporaceae; genus Actinoplanes; species Actinoplanes sp. NPDC089786. The sequence goes on along the minus strand of NZ_JBFBGU010000027.1, from coordinate 90,672 downwards.
ATCGCACAACAGCTGGCGAATCCGACTCTTCGAGCCACAGGTACGGATCGTCGGCATCCTCGTACAGTTCGGCCTCCCCGGCTCGATCACGTAAACGATGATCGCACGCTCAGAAACCGACCGGTCGGTTCGCGGTCAGACTCAACAGCCGCAGTTACCAAGAAGTCGGCCCCTCCGATCCCCATCGCGGCCGATCGACATCGGGCTTTAGCGGACTGATCCACCCCTCCGTCGCCGGCGCGCGTCCATTTCGGTGAACTCATCTACCGGAGACGTACGCGTTTCATTCTCGTGCCTCTCGCCTGGCGTGATTGATGTACTGGCGTCGCGAGGTGGAGCCGGCCCGTGCCGGGCTCCGCCCGGGTGGGCGGAGCCCGGCACCGCTCAGCGGGATCCGTCAGTAACGACGCTGTGTCAGTAGAAGACGCAGTTCTGGGTGCCTGGGCACTGGAACCGCGTGGTCTCCAGCGGCGAGATGAACCGCGGCATCTCCGGCTCGTCGTCGGTGGTGAAGACACCGACCACCGAGCCGTAGTAGTCGGCTGCGTTGACGAGCCGGTTCCCGTAGAGCGTGCCGGTGTCCCATCGGGCCGCTACCCCGGATGCGATTCGCCGGCTGCCGCCGTAATGGTTGCCGCAGCTCAGATCCGGCCAGAAATCGATGGCCTCCCAGCAGTTCGCGGCGACCGCCTCGAAGCTGACGCCGGGCCCACTGTCCCAGATGAACGTCTCCCGCCACTGCGCCTGGCGACCGTTCAGGTTGGTGCGGATGACGATGTCGAAGCTGCCGATCAGTGTCGGCCCGCTGCCGTACGCGGCGTTGCCCTTTGTCTCCTCGAGGAACTTGTTGCCGAACGGATTGCGGTGGCAGACGGCCTCGTTCTCGCACCACGAGTCGTAGTCGTCCGCGAGGGCAGACGCCGAATCCGTACCGGAGGTCAGCGGCGCCACCGGCGTCAGCGACTGGGTAGCCTTGCCGTTGGCGTCGCGCCTCGTGACGGTCAACCCCGCCGCGGTGCACGTCCATGCCGGGGCCTTGCTCTCGGCGGCCAGTTTGATGCACGGCGCGAAGATCTCGGCAGCGCGGTCGAGCTTGGCCGGCTCCTGAGCCGCCGCGGGCCCGGCTCCGACCATTGACAACGCCAACGCTGCGACGACGGCGCCAAGCAGCACACGGAATCTGGACACGTTATCCCCGTTCCGGTGACGGTCCGCACCGATAGCGGACCTCGTGTCCGAAGAGCATCATTTCGGTGCTTCACATGGGCTTCATCCCGTGCTCGTTCTTCGGCTCAGTGGGCCCGGCTCGCGGCTGCTATTTCGGCGTCGGCGACGTGACGCACCATCGCTGGTGGCGTCAAACACTTCAGGGCCGTACCACAAACCAAGCTTTTCTGTCCGGTGGAGCCGAGATTCGACTCTGGCCGCGTGGGCCGACGTGAAGGGTGATGATTACGACGTTTGCTTGATCAGGGGCGGTCCGGGGATCTGATGTGATCGAGGTGTCGCGGTGAGAAATTGGAGTATCGGCCGGCGGATCGGTGCCGGTTTCGCCGTCGTGGTGATGACGATGGCCGCGCTGGTCACGGCGGGCGTCGTCCAGGTGCGCAGCATCGACTCGAAGCTGACGATCATCAATGACGCGAACGCGGTGAAGCAGCGTTATGCGATCAACTTCCGGGGCAGCGTGCATGACCGCGCCATCGCGATCCGCGACGTGGTGATGGTGGGCGGCGCCTCGGAGGTCGACGACGAGGAAACCCTGATCGGGAAGCTCGCGGACAAGTACAAGGACTCGGACGCGAAGATGCAGCAGATCTTCGCCGACCCGGCGGCCACCAGCGATGACGAGAAGAAGGCCTACGCGGCCATCAACCAGGTGCAGGCCAGCACTTTGCCCCTGCTGCCCGAGGTGATCGAGCTCAAGCGGGCCGGGAACCAGACGCAGGCGATGACAGTGCTGAAGGAGCAGGCCAAGCCCGCCTTCGTGGAATGGCTGCGCGTCATCAACGTGTTCATCGATCTAGAAGAGGCGATGAACAAGAAGGAGACGGCCGCGGCCCGGCAGACCGCGGGCAGCTTCAACGCTCTGATGGCCGCCCTCTTCCTGGCCGCCATCGTGATCGCCGTCCTGGTCGCCTGGCGCACCACCCGCACCATCACTCAACCGCTGGCCGAGGCGGGCGAAGTCCTCAGGGAGGTCGCGGGCGGCGACCTTACCCGCCGCCTGCACGTCCAGTCGGCCGACGAAGTCGGGCAGATGAGCGGCTCGGTGAACACCGCGCTCGACGCGGTCGGCTCGGTGCTGACCCGGCTGGCCGCGAGCTCCGCGACCCTCGGCACGGCCAGCGACCGCATCGGGGAGATCTCCGGCAAGCTGGCCGGTGGCGCCCAACGCTCCTCGGAACAGGCCGAGATGGTGGCCGCGGCGGCCGGCGAGGTGTCCCGCAGCGTTCAGACGGTCGCCACCGGCTCGGAGGAGATGGGCGTCTCGATCCGTCAGATCGCCCACAACGCCAGCGAGGCCGCCCAGGTCGCCGGGCAAGCCGTCACCGTCACCCGGACCACCACCGAGACCGTCTCCCGGCTGGGCACCTCCAGCCAGGAGATCGGCGACGTCATCAAGGTGATCACCAGCATCGCCGAACAGACCAACCTGCTCGCCCTCAACGCCACCATCGAGGCGGCCCGGGCCGGCGAGTCCGGCAAGGGCTTCGCGGTCGTCGCCGGGGAGGTCAAGGACCTGGCCCAGGAGACGGCCCGAGCCACCGAAGACATCTCCCGCCGGGTGCAGGCCATCCAGGCCGACACCAGTGGCGCGATCACCGCCATCCAGGAGATCTCCCGCATCATCGCCCAGATCAACGACTATCAGACCACCATCGCCTCGGCGGTCGAGGAGCAGACCGCGACCACCACCGAGATGAACCGCAGCGTCGCCGAGGCCGCAACCGGCTCGGGTCACATCGCCGCCAACATCGACGACGTGGCCACGGTCGCCCGAACCAGCAGCGAACTGGTCGGCCAGTCCGAGCATGCCGCCGGCGAGTTGTCCGCGGTAGCCCGCGAGCTGCGGGAACTGGTCGGCGCATTCCGCCTGTGAGCGATGGGACGTGCCGTCGGCCGCAACGGGGCCGGCGGCGCGTCACCGGACTGTTCGCAGCGTTCACCACCTTCTTGTCATTGGCCGGCTTCGGGCGGCCGGGAGGTGGTGTGCGTGGCGGTTGCTGGTGGCTGCACGAAGGCGCGGACGCGGATGAGCAGTTCCTGGCTGGTGAAGGGCTTCTCGACGATGGTGACGCCGTCGGGCAGGGTTCCGTTCTCGGTGAGGACGGGTTCGGCGTAGCCGGACATGTACAGCACGGGGATGCCGGGGCGTAGTTCGCGGATGCGGTCGGCGACTTCATTGCCCGTCATCTTCGGCATGATCACGTCGGTGAGCAGCAGGTGAATCGGGCCGGGGTGGGATTGGCAAAGGCGCAGGGCCTGTTCGCCGCCGCTGGCGGTCAGGACGTGGTAGCCGGCGCGGGTCAGGATCCGGCCCGTGATCACGCGTAGGTCGTCTTCGTCCTCGACCATCAGGATGGTCTCGTGCGGGTCCGCGCCGGTAACAGGTTCGGTGGCCAGGCCTGCGTCGCCGGCGGAGTCGGCCGGCGGTGCGTCGACGGCGGGCAGGACGACGGTGACGGTGGTGCCGATGCCGTTCTCGGAGTACAGGCGCACGTCGCCGCCGGCGGCGGTGGCGATGCCGTACACGGTGGCCAGGCCCAAGCCGGTGCCGGACCCTTTCGGTTTGGTGGTGTAGAACGGCTCGAACGCGCGCTCGATGACCTCGGGGGTCATGCCGGTGCCGGTGTCGCTGACCCGCACGCGCACGTATCGGCCGGCTGACAGCGACGAGCTGGCGCGGTCGTCGGCGCCGAGTTCGGCGTTGCTGGTGTCGATGGACAAGGTGCCACCGCCGGGCATCATCGCGTCGCGGGCGTTGACAGCGAGGTTGACCAGGATCTGCTCGATCTGCCCGGCGTCGGCGTGCACCGGCCACAGATCCCGGTCGAGGGTGGTGACGAGGTGGACGTGTTCGCCGATGCTGCGCCGCAGCATTGGTTCGATGTCGCCGATGACATGGTTCAGGTTGAGGACCTCGGCCTGGGTGAGGTCGCGGCGGCCGAAGGCGAGCAGTTGTTTGGTCAGGCGGGTGGCGCGTTCCGCGGCCCGGCCGATCTGACCGAGGTCTCTGCGCGCGTCGGCCAGGTCAGCCGGGTCCGGGGCCGGCGAGTCGAGGACTTCGGAGATCATCTCGGTGTAGTTGCTGATCACGGCGAGGATGTTGTTGAAGTCATGGGCGACGCCGCCGGCGAGCTGACCGAGGCTCTCCAGCCGCCGGGCGTGCTGCAGGCGTTTCTCGGCGGCGTCGCGTTCGGCCTGAGTGATGAGTCGTTCGCGTTCGGCCTGGGCGATCAGCCGGTCGGTGACGTCACGGATGGCCGTGGTCGCGATGATGCCCTGGTCGGTGTCGACCGAGGACAGGCTGATCTCGGCCGGGAACTCGGTGCCGTCCTTGCGTACGGCGGTCAGCGCGGCGCCGGCCCCCATGGCCCGCTTTCGCGGCTGGGCGAAGTAGGTGTCGCGCTGGTGCGGGTGCCCACCGCGCAGACGCTCGGGTACCAGGACGTCGACGCACCGGCCGAGCAGTTCCTCGCGTTGGTAGCCGAACATCCGTTCGGCCTGGGCGTTGATCAGGGCGATGATGCCGTCGCGGGTGACGCCGATGATCGCGTCCGGGGCGGCTTCGAGCAAGCCTTCGAACATCGCCTCGGCGCGCTCGCGTTCGCTGATGTCACGGGAGATCGACGCCACCCCGGTGGCCTGGCCGTTGGCGTCGGTGATCGGCGAGAGGGTCAGCGACACGGTGATCGTGGCGCCGTCCTTGCGGCGGCGCTTCACGCGGTACTGGTCGATCCGGTCTCCGGTGGCGATGCGGGCCATCAACTGGCCCTCGGCGTGTTCCTGTCCGGGCGGGAACAGCATGGACGCGTACCGGCCGAGCACCTCGTCGCGCCGGAAGCCGTAGAGTTGTTCGGCGCCGGTGTTCCAGCTGGTGATCACGCCGTCGAGGGTCTTGCCGATGATCGCGTCGTGCGACGACTCCACGATCAAGGCGAGGCTTTGCCGTTCGGCGAGGATGTCGGCCCGCCCGGCCAGCGCCGCGGCACGGTGAGCCAGCTCGGTGAAAGCCGCGATGTCGTCCTCGGCGAACAGGCTGCGGTAGCGGTTGAGCAGCAGCAGCGCACCCGGGCCGTTGCCGGTGGGCACCGGCGCCACGGTCACGAACCGGGTGCCGCTGGCCCGGGCGAACATCACCGCCGCCGGCGGTGGATGAGTCCACCCGGCCAGGGCGTCGATCGGGCTGTCAGCGCTCAGCAGCGCGTCGCAGTCCGAGCTGGTCTGCTCGTAGTCGCCGGCCGGCAGGCCGGCGTGTCCGGCGACTTGCACCGTGCCGGTGTGTGTCCGCATCAGGATCACCACGGCCTCGGCACCGAGCACCGTGGCGGCTTCGTCGCAGAAGTGCTGCCACGTGCGCGTCGCCGGCTCGTCCGCGGGCGCGTCGACCAGTCGGCACAGCACCGCGGAGGTCACCTTCTGCGACCAGCTGCGGCGCAACGCGCGCGGCGGCACGAACGCCACCAGATACAACACGCCTGAGATCACGGCGACGGCCCGTGCTTGCACCGCCTGGCCGGTGGCGGAGATCAGCAGGGCGGAACCGATCAGGCCGGTGCCGGCCGCGGCACACCACAACCGGGCCCGCGCCGCGCCGCCGCGCTTCCGCGCCTCGGCACCCAGCAGCCACGCCGCGAGACCCTCGCCGATGAAGAAGACGCCGACCGCGGGCCAGACCAGCGGTCGCGGCACCGGCTGCTCCGCGGAGGTCAGCACCGGCACCACGGTCAGCCATGCCGTGAACGCCACGGGCCACCACCACGAGGGCACCGGACGCAACCGGCTCACCAAACGCAGGCTGAACAACGGCTTCGCCAGCAACAACGCGATGGCCAGAACCATCACCGCTCGCGGCGGGATGCCCATGAACAGACGTAGCAACCCGACGACGAACAACATCGCCACCGCCGCGAACATCCACATCACGTCACGCAGCAGCGGATCCCGGCGCCGCAGATACCGCCAGCTCACCCAGGCCAGAACCACCACGAACAGCGACGTGACCAGAAGCAGCGCCATGGAACCTCGGTCCCGCCGGCCGCGAGCCCGGCAATAGGGGCAATTCGGTTCAGGATATTGCAGAAGCGCGAAGTCATGTTCAGAAACACGACGTATCTGGCCGGCTCACGTTCGAGCTGTTCGCCGCCCTGGCTGAGTTCGAGCGTGTCCTGCCGCGCGAACGCACCAACGCCGGGCCGGCCGCCATCGCCTCCACCCGGGCCGGCGGCCGACCTCGCAAGATGACCACATGACCGGTGGGGCGAGTGTGTCTAGAACAGGTCACGGCTGGGCCGGGTGCGGCAGCGTCGGCGGGTTCGGGATCGCCCGATCGGCAGCTCGCCGACACTTCTTAAGCCATCCGAATCCCCTTGTCCTCCACGAACCGCGTGTACTGCGCGAACGCCACATCAAGCTCTTCCTGGGTCACCCCGTAGTGATCGAGCGAGTAGCGATGCGTGGGCGCGCCGGTTCTCTGAGCCGACTGCCGGTCGTACCATTTCCGGGTTCTGGCACGGCTCTGATCGTCGAGTGTCCGGCCACAGTGTTCGTAGACTTTCTCCGCGACACCCTCCGGGTTCTCAACAAGGTCGCGATAGCTGACGTCGAGGAATCGGTCTTCGAGTTCCGGGTGGGCGGCTCGGAACCGGGTGGCGCCGAAGAGCATGCGGCTCATCTGGTCGAGCTGTTCGCGTCCGATCGCTACCGGGTCGGATGTGTGGGCGGAAGCGTTTCGCACCGATTCGGTGAGGCTGAACCAGGACGGCATGAATTCGTGCGGACTGCGATGGGTCTGAATGAAGATCGCGTCCGGATAGGTCGCCAGCAGCGTTTCCAGCTCAGCGAGGTGGAACGGCATCTTGAGCAGCCACTGGCGCCGGGGAGCGGCCAGCCGCACACCGCGTTGCCAGCCGAGATGTTGCAGCGTACGACGATGCAGATCGTAAGCCAGGCCGGAACGCCGGCCGGTCAGCCAGTGCGCGTACTCGGGGACATGGAATCGCACCGTGTACGACCACCCGGCGAAGGACTGGTCCAGGAGCGGGAAGTCCTCTTCCGGCGCGTCGATGTCCACCTCGTGGATGCCGTGCATCGTTTCGGTCAGCTCATCGGCCGTCAGCAGATCGTCGACGTACTCGTTCCGTGCCGCCTCGGGTTTACCCACGGGTAGCGCGGGGTGCGCCAGCTCGGCCGGACGTAGTGCCCAGAAGCGGTCGCCTTGCGCAAGGAGCCGGTGCAGCAGCGTCGTTCCGGTGCGGTTGATGCCGATGATGAAGACGGGGCGCTCGACGGGCTCGGTGGCGATGGCCGGTTCTTGCTGGTACTCGCTGGTGAGCGCCGCACGGTTGGTCAGTGTTCGGGAGAACAGGAAATTGACGCCGGCGAGTCGTTCCTCCCGCAGCCGCGCTGCCGGGTCCCGCATCGCATGAACCAGTTTGTCGAGTCCTTCGACGAGTTTGGCCGGGTAGGCGTCGTCGAACTTCACGGAGAAGCGTTCGGCCAGATGACCGGCGCGACGAAGCAGGGCGTCCACGTCGAGGGAGGTTCGTGGCCGGGGAAACGGCCAGGTCTGTTCGTGCCGCACCATCCAGGAGAGGCTACGGGCGGTGGTGGTGATCAGCCCGGGCCAGGCCGGCGGTACGAGCGCGTCGGCGGAGAGAGCGTCGGCGGTGACCGGAGGCGCCGATGGCGAAGCCGTCGGCGCGAACCAGTACCGGGCGAAGTGATCGACCAGGCCCCAGTGCTGGTGGAGGGGCGAGCGGCTCCCCCGGGCCAGGCACGCGTGCCGGAACTCCGCGTAGCTGCATTCTCTTGTCTCGACGCCGAAGTCGGCCAGGTCCAGGCCATGTTCCACCGGGCGCGGGTTGACCAGATGATAGGTCGTCCGCCGGCGGCCGGGGTTGCGGGAGATCGAGACGAGCAACTGGCTGACGGTGTCCACCGGCTCGGTCCATGCGTACCGGAAGCCGGTCGGCCTCAGGCCGACGTCGAGGACTGCCATCATGATCCGGGTCTTGATGTCGCTGCTCTGGAGGTAGCCGGTCTCCCCGGACAGCGTGGTCTGCGGCAGCCGCATGATGGCGACCGGGACACCTGCGCTCCCGGCGAATCGCATGCCGTGCTCCACGACCAGCTTGGACCACGGGTAGCCGAGCACATCGGGCGGAGCGATCGACTCCAGCGTGTCGAGGTCCGGGTCGTCGCCGTCATCGATGCGATGGTCGCTGAACTCCCCCGCGAAATTGCTGAAGTACTGCGGGAAGACACCCATCGTCGAGGCGTAGATGAGGTGTTTGGTACGCCGACGCAAGGTCAGCTCGATGATGCCGGCGAGGCTGGCGGTGTTGGCCACGCGCACGGTCGAGTAGGGAGACAGGAGGTTGACACTGGCCGCGAGGTGATAGACGGCGTCGAGCTCGCCGCTGAGCCGATCGAAGTCCGGTTCGGTAAGACCGAGATCGGCCTGTTGGATATCGCCCGGCCACACTGTCAGGCGCTCCGCGTAGCCTTCGTCCCAGATCTCGGCCTCTCGCATGGCCGCCCGAATGCGTTCCAGGCCACGCGCGGGATCGTCGGCGCGTACAAGGCAGTGCACGGTCAGCTCTGGGTTCTGTCGCAACAACTCATGCAGGACGAATCGTCCGACGAAGCCGGTCGCGCCGGTGAGCAGAACGGCCCGGAAACGGTCCGGGCTTACCGGGTCGGTGACACCGTGGGTGTGCACCGCGGCGCCGATGGTGTGTTGCAGCCGGTCGAGGTCGGCCTGGCACTGGGCCGGCAGCCGGCCGCCGCGTTTCCCGGTCGTTCCGGTCGGCTGGGGCGCCCCGGGTTCGGTGTCGGGCCGCAATATTGCCTCGGCCACGGATTCCGGTGTCGCTGTGGTCATCAGCTCCAGCAGGCCGACCCGGCGCCGGAACCGGGTGGCGATGAAGCCGGCGAGTTCGGCGACCGAGATGGAGTTGAGTCCGAAGGACCTGATGGGCTCACGGGCACCGATCCCGTCGTGCCCGGAGAGGGCGGTGATCTTGTCAGCGATCTCCCGCACGATGTCTTCGACGGTATCGCCCGTGCCACCTGCCGCGACGAAGGCCGCGTCGTTGGCGAGCCAGTGACCGGTACGCATGTAGTCGGCTTGATCGACGCCGCCGGGCCGGCTCGCCAGGTCGGCAGAGACGAGGTGCCCTTCGGGCGTCCCGCGTCGCAGCGCGTAATCCAGGTTCGCGATGGCCAGGGCAACGCTGATCGGCGGCATCCCAGCCGCCTTGGCCAGGTGAAGCACCCGCGGATCCCGGATGGCCATCCCGACCTCGGCGACGGCCGCCATGTTGTAGGCGAGGGCGGGCAGGCCGAGTTCACGCCGGTGCGCCGCGAGTCCGTCGAGGAACGCGTTGGCGGCGGCGTAGACCGTCTGTCCCGCGTTGCCGAAGGTCGACGCGATCGAGGAGAGCAGGACGAAATGGTCCAGCGGGGAGCCGCTGGTCGCCTCGTGCAGGTGCCATGCACCATCCGCCTTCGGCGCGAACACCGTTGTCACCGAGTCGTGAGCCACGTTGACCAGCAGCTGGTCGTCCAGGACAGCAGCGAGATGGAAGACGCCCTTGAGCGGCCGGGTCAGGCCGGCGATACATCGGTCGACATCCTCCCGGCGGGACACGTCTCCGGGTACGACGTCGATCTGGACGTCCTCGCCGGGGAAGAACTGGGCAATGTCGCTGGCATCACGGACCCACTTGGCGGTGCGGCCGCTTCCCGGGTCCCGATCGAGCAGAGTCAGATGCGGGGCGCCGACCGAGACCAGGTAGGAGACGAGGCGCAGCCCGATGCCCCCATGCCACCGGTGACAAGGTAGGTCGCCTCGGCGTCCAGGAACGGGCGCCGATCGACCACCTCGAGGCCGGCCGCCTCCTTCTCGGTGGGCGCGGTCAGGACCAGTTTTCCCTCGTGCTGCCCGTTGGCCATGAACCGCAGTGCGTTCTCATAGTCGCCGTACGCGAAGGGCTTCACCGGCAGTGGCGGCACGGTGCCGTCCTCGATCAGCCGGAGGCATGCCTGGGCCAGGGCTCGGGCGTGAGCCGGGTCGTCATTCAGCAGACGGTCGACGTCGATCGCGGCGAACCGAAGGTTCTTCCGGAACACCGCGAGGCCAAGCGCGTTGTCGGCGTAGATGTCGACCTTGCCGATCTCGCAATGCCAGCCGCCGGGACGCAGCGCCCGCAGACACAGGGTGATGTGGTGCCCGGCCAGCGAGTTCAGCACCACATCGACGCCCTCGCCGTCGGTCGCCGCCATCAGCTCGTCGTACCAGGAGTAGCTGTGCGAGTCGAAGGCGGCCTCCACACCGAGATCGAGCAGGCGGGCACGCCGCTCCGGCGTGCCGGCCGTGGCGTACACCGTGGCTCCGGCGTGCCGGGCGAGCGCGATCGCGGCCTGGCCCACTCCACCCATCGCCGAATGGACGAGTACCCGTTGACCGGCGCGTAGCCGGGCCAGGTCGATCAGACCGTGGTACGCCGTCAGGTAGACCGACAGCACCCCGGCCGCCTGCTCCATCGTCAGCCCGGGCGGAGCGGGGAAGACGGCGTCGGCGTCGACGACGACGCGGTCACCGATGCAACCGCCCTTGAGGAACATCACCCGCTGGCCGGCGGTCAGGCCGCTCACCGCCCCGCCGGTGGCGACCACGGTGCCGCTGCCCTCCATGCCGACCTCCCGCCCGAGCGCAGAGTGCTCGTAGGAGGCAGGGGGCAACAGGTCCATGGTGACCATGACGTCCCGGAAGTTCAGCGCCGCCGCGGCGACATCGATGAGGACCTGGTGCGGCCCGGGTTCCCGCGGTGACTGCGTCCGCATCGACAGGCCGCCGAGCTGTCCGGGCGAATTCAGCATGAGACGGTACGGTCGGCCGATGTCGGCGGGGACGGTGGCGTGTCCACCGGGCTCGCGGGCGAGCCGCGGGGCGTAGAGCCGGCCCGATCGGATCGCCAGTTCCCGTTCGCGCACGTCGTGCCGGGCCAGCCAGTCCAGCACCGGCAGGTCTGCCGCGTCACCGACGTCGACCAGCCGTAGGTCCACCGAGATCCCTCGGTCGAACTCGTGACCGAGCGCCCGGACCGCCCCCCACAGGGCGGCACCCCGCGGCGAGTTGACGTCCAGAACGGATCGCCGGGTGACCACGGTCAGCCGGCACGGCACGGCCGGGAGTTGTGCCCGGGCGTTCGACAGCGCCTGCGCGAGCAGCAGAAACCGGGCCGTGAGTTCCGCGCCGGAGGGATCCGCGTCGTCCTCGCCGGTGCAGAAGACATCGATCGAGCACAGAGACCGCAGCCGCTCCTGGGTCGCATCGGAGTACAGCGACTGTGCGTCGAGCGAGTCGAGGGGCTCACCGCCGTCGCCGATGACCCAGCGCGGGCCGGCCTCCTCGGTAGGCCCGTCGTCGAACGGCTCGCCCGGTGAGCTCCACGCGGCAACCCGCTCGTCTCGGCAGATCAGAGTCCAGCCCGGTCCCGGCGGATCGAGCTCGCGATCCGGGTTCCGGATCACAGCGACGCCGCCCGGCACCAACAACCGCCGCAGGAAGGCCCATCCCGCATCGGTGAGCCTTGTCGTTCGGGCGTCCGCGAACACCGACTCGCACGCCGCCGCGCGCAGGAGCCCGGTGTCGAGATCGATGGAGTCCGGGTCCTCGAGGTCCGCGGTCGCGACACGTACCGCTGGACCTTGTTTGAACGCGTCGAACAACAGTTTGGTGCGCTCCGCGGTCGATCCGAGCAGCCACAGCTCGATCTGTTCAGGGCCGGGTGCACGGCTCAGGTACTCCGCGGCAGCCGTCCGATCCGGTTCGAGGGTCTGGCTGAACTCCGCCACCCGCCAGGTGCGGGCCGTGTCCCCGCGTGTTCCGGACGCCAGCGCGGTGACCACGGCGGACAAGGTCAGATCCTCGGCGGCCAGCTGGCTGAGCAGGCCGCGCGTGTCGGTCACGAACTTCGGCTGCCAGTTGATCACGAACTTGCTGCGTTCGATCACGTCAGCCTTGGGGTTGGCCATGAAGCTCGTGTACTCGGCCAGACGGGCCACGCGTTCGCCGGTGCCGGCGTCGTAGACGACCAGACTTCCGGTCCCCTGCTCGCCCAGCGCCAGGCTCAACTGGCCGAGCTCGTGCGCTGCCATCTCGCTCGGCGGAATGAAATGGCACACCAGGTGGCCCGAGGTGGGTAACCGGTCGATGGTCAGCCCGCGCATTCGCCGCGGAAAGCCGGAGATGTCGGAGCACTTCATCACGAAGTACAGGAAGGCCTGGAGGGCGCCGTCGAGCAGCGGCACGGCGAAGTGGTACCCGGCGTGCCGGCCGTCGCGCCAGAGCGCGTCGTCCAGCCGCAGATCCAACAGCAGTTCCTGGGTCGCGACATCGCGCTGTACCCGGGTTACCGGCTGGAAGTGCGGACCGTACTGGAAATAGTCGCCCAGTACCGCGTTGAGTTGTCCGTAGAAGGCTTCGCGCGAACCCATTCCGCCGTCCTCGGTGAACCGGGACCGGTCCAGGGTGGCCAGAACGTTTGACGGGTCCTCCGTGGGCGGCGTGCGGCGGACCCGCCCGGTGCAGTGCAAGGTGCTCTCACCGGTCGCGCCGTAGCTCAGAGACAGGATGCGGAACGAGTACTGACCAGGCTCGCCCGCCTCCGGTGTCAGCTCGGTCCGCAGGCGGAGCGCGACGTTCGTGACCGGGCAGGGCTGGTGGAACTCGACGTGGTCGAAGGAGGCGGGTGCACCGCCGAGCGCCTCCAGCACCATCTCGACGTACCCGGCCGCAGGCATGATGGGAGCGTTCTGTACGCGATGGTCGGTGAGCCAGGAGAAGTCCGCCGCGCTCATCCGCACCTCGAAGCGCGGGTGCTCGTCGGGCATCGCGCGGCCGATCAGTGGGCCCGCCGAATACAAGCCACGCTTGACCAGATGCATGTCATCGTGTGCCGGATCGAACGTCACCACGTCGTTCCTGGGATGGAGCGGCAGCAGGTGGCTGATCGACCGCGGGTTCGGGTACTGCGCGGCGAAGTCGAGGGCCACGCCCTGGCGGAACAGCGCGCCGAGCGTCTCGTGGAACGCCGCGCGGGAATCGGTGTCCCGGCGAAGGGTCGTCACCCGGGCTACATCGGCGGATTCCTCCAGACACTGGTGGACGGCGCTCAGCAACACCGAATGAGGCGCCACCTCGATGACCACGTTCGGCTCCAGTTCCGCTGCGGCGGCTTGCACCGCGGCCCGGAACCGCACGCGCTCACGGACGTTCGACCACCAGTAGGCCGCGTCCAACCGCTCGGTCGGACAGCCGGTAACGCTGGAGACAAAAGGTACCGACGGCGAGCGCAGGCGGTCAGCCAGGAAGGCCAGGCCCTCGCGCAGCGGCTGCTCGATCGGATCCATCGCCCGGGAGTGGAAAGCCACGTTGCCCCGCAGCATCCGGTGCGTTATCGCGCGCTGCCGCAGAGCCTCCGTCAGCGGGATCAGCGACGCCTCGGCCCCGCAGACCACCGTACTCACGGGTGAGTTCTCACATGCGATCTCGAGGCCGGCGTCCGGCAACTCAGCCAGCAGCGCCTCGGTGCCGGCCAGATCGAGGTCCACGGCCAGCATCCGGCCCGACCCGGCGGTGCGCTGCTGCAAAGTAGACCGGTGGAACGCCAGCCGGGCGGCGTCGGTCAGGCTCAGAATCCCGGCCGCGTACGCCGCGGCGACCTCGCCCGCGCTGTGGCCCACGACCCCATCGGCACGAACTCCCCACGAAGCCAGCAGGTCGACCAGGGCAGCCTCGATCATGAAGATCGCCGGCTGGGCGAGCCGGGTCTCGTCCAGTTTCCCCTGCGGTTCGTTGAAACAAGCTTCACGCAACGAATACCCGGCTTCGTGCTGCCACACGGCGTCGATGGCGTCGACGGTCCGGGCGAAGATCGGGGCGGTGGCGTAAAGCTCACGACCGCAGCCCGCCCATTGGGTTCCCTGGCCGGCGAAGACCATCAGGATGCGCCGCTCCCGTTTCCGCTCCTCGACCTCGGAGACTTCCGGGCGGTCGCGGACGAACGCGTCCAGTTGTGCGACGAGATCCTCCGGCCCCGTGGCGGCGAACGCCGTCCGGACTGGGAAGTGGGTCCGGCGGCGGCTAATGTTCGCGGCGAGCGTGTACACGTCGAACGGTGGCGAGCCGGCGAGCAGATCACGGTAGGCCGCAACGCTCTCCCGCAGCGCCTCAGGGGTACGGGCCGACAGCGGGAACAAGTAGCCGGCGTCAGGCGCCACCGGCCGGGAGTACATCGCCTCACGATCGGGGCGGTACTCGGCCAGTACAGCGTGACCGTTGACACCACCGAAGCCGAACGAATTGATACCGACCAGGGCCGGCCGGTCACCGAAGGCCTCGCTCGTCGTCTGCACTCGCAGTCCGGTGAAGTCGATATCGGGATTGGGCACCGCGAAATGGCTGGAGATCGGGGCGTACGCCCGGTGTTCGAACATCAGCAGCGTCTTGAGGAGGGCACAGGCGAAAGCCGCCGCCTCCATGTGCCCGACATTGCTCTTGACGCTCGCCACCCGCAGCGGGACAGACCTCGGCGGTTCACCGAAGACCTCGCGGATCGCGTTGCCCTCGATCCGGTCGCCGACCCGTGTCCCGGTCGCATGCGCCTCGAGGTAGTCCACGTCGCCGGGCGAGATTCCGGCTCGACCACACGCGCTCCGCATCAGATCCACCTGCGCATGCTGAGTCGGGGCGGTGATCATCCGCCCGGCTCCGAGACCCTCGGCGCCATCGGCCGCGCCGGCCGTGTTCACCGCCGTCCCGGCGACCACGGCCAGGATGCGATCTCCGTCGCGCTGCGCCGCGGCAAGCGGTTTGACCAGGTATACGAACGCGCCCTCCGAACGCATGTAACCGTTGGCCGCCGCGTCGAAGGAATGGCAGGCGCCGTCCGGGCTGATGACCCCGAGTTGCGCGAAGGCAGCACTGGTCAGGGCGCTGCCCAGATGGTTGGACGCACCGACCACGGCCTGGTCGCAGTCGCCGCCGGCAAGGGCGGTCACCGCCGCATGCAAGGCGGTCATCCCCGACGAGCACGCGGTCATGTAGGTGGCGGAAGGTCCCATCAAGTTGAAGGTGTACGAGATGCGACTGGCCAGCATGTCGGAGCTGGATCCGCTGACGCTGTATTCGTCCGGACCGAACAGCGGCCGCCAATTCGTGGACGAAGAATCCTGAGCTCCGATAAAGACACCGGTACGACTGTTGCGCAATCGCTCATGGCCCCAGCCGGCGTGCTCGAATGCCTCCCACGTGCAAGTCAGCAGCGTGCGGGACTGCGGGTCCATGGAATTGGCCTCAGGCACGGACACGCCGAACAAGCGGCTGTCGAACAGGTAGAAATCGTCTCCGGACAGCAGACCTTCATAGGAGGAGCCGAATCGATCGGGACCGGGCCGACCGGCGGATGGTTCGTATCCCGGGCCGTAGCGGCCGGCAATCGGCTCCCGGATGAACCCGCGCTGGCTCAGCAACTGCCAGAACTGGTCGGCGGTACGAATTCCCCCTGGCAGCCGGAACGCGTATCCGACGATGGCACATGCGGCGCTGTCTTCCACGATGACCTCGCTGAACGACGATGGGCCGGCGCCTCGAGCGTCCGCCGATGAGGAGAAGGGCGCTCGGGCCGGAGCCGGCGGACAAGTGGGATTGCTGCGACTTCCCGTATCAAGCAATCGCTGATGAGGAATTCTTCAAGCGCATTCGGCCGAGGTCCCCGGCTGGGATGGAAATGCGAGCCTTCGAAGACGACTGTGACCACGCAGCCCGGCCCAGCGGCCTCGGCTGGTTGAGCCGGGCAAGTCCGCTCGTAGCGGCTACCGCGGTGAGCAGAGCGGCGCGTTTGAAACGTTCCAATCACGTTCCATTTTTCTCCTCCTTCAACCGGACGTCTGCTGCCCTCATCGCTATGGACGATCCGGTGAGGCCGGAGTTCAGTGCGTCGCCAGTGAAAGTGTTCACAGTGGAGGGGCCGGCGATCGCGCAAAGACTCTCAGGCCGCACACCACAGGCTGCGTGTCGAGGAGCCGCTGTTACGGCGGCGACCAGGTCGTGCGAGCCCTCCGGAAGGCTCGGTGTCGTTCTTGATGAGGCCTAGGCTGAATTGGTCAGCCGCCGGCTGTCACGGACGCGACCAGGGCGGGCCGGTAACGGCCCGCCCTGAGCACGCCTTGTCTCTCAGACAACGGTTTACGGTGCTGATCGATCTGGTCCTGGATCTGCTGAGCGACCTGTTCGGCCGCCGACGACGCCGGCAGGTTGGACACCGCGCCCGAAGGAAGATCACCAGCAGCGCGAAGTTGACCAGCACGAACGGGATGTCGGCACACCTGATGCCCTGGTTGCCCACGCCGGCCTGATGAGTGGGACGGCGTGGGCGGTCCAGGAGTATCGGACCTGCGGTGTTACCTCGAACTGGTGCCGAGGCAGGTGTAGCCCAGCGCGAGCGGCAGGACGGTGAACACACCACCCTGGTTGGTGCACACCTCGCGAGCCTCACTCAGCCGCTGCTTGCTGGAGGGAACGAGGAGGAACGCGCAGGCGTACCCCAGCGGGTTCACCCTGAGGGAAAGCGTCCCTCCGCTGGCCAGGCAGAGTGCCGACGCGTTGGCCATGTCCGAACCCGGGCCGGATCCCGGCGGGGTGCTCGTGTTCTCGCAGTTGGCATGGATGTCGGGGTCCGGCGCGGGTCCCTGGCAGGTATCGGTGCCGAGCCCGCCGTCGAGGCTGTCCTGGCTGCCGTCGTTGGAGGCGCCGGCCAGGGTGTCGTTGCCGGCACTGCCGGAGATGGTGTCGATGCCCAGGCCGCCGGTGAGCGTGTCGTCGCCCGTGCCGCCGGTGAGGGTGTCGTTGCCGTCGCCGCCGTTGATCGTGTCGTCGAAGTCCGTGCCGGTGATCGTGTCGTTGCCGCCGTTACCGTTGATCGTCTTGCCGGGGTCGGTTCCGCCGCAGTCGATCGTGTCGTTGCCGGGACTTCCGGTCACGGTCGTGTCGGTCTGTGTGACGCCGGGGCCGACGACGCAGGGGGTGGCGGCGTAGGCCGCCGTCGCACCGCTGAACAGAGCGATCGGGAGAACAATGGCCAGGGCTGCACCGCCGGCGAGCATGCCGCGGCGAAGCCGATGGATCCGAGGGTGGTTCATGGTGGCGCCTCCAGTGCTGATCAGGTGCATGGATGGCCGCCCGAACCGGTCGCGTGATGCTGTCGCCGCCAGGCCCGAAAGGTCTGCTGGCGGGCGCATCGCGCTGACAGGAGAGGCTCGTGCAGACAGGCTGGTGTCACGCCGGGTATGCCTGCGTGGGATGCGTCCGCGAAACCCCGGCCTCGGGCAATCGTGGATTTGGCACACTGCCGAGGTCTGGGGTAGCAAGACGTAACGGTACGCCTACTGTGGAGCGACCGCATCCGGAGGGGCGGGACCTGGGCGCGTTCGCGGCGTTGCGCGCATCCAGGCGACCGCCACCGAACGGCGCCGCCAGGGCCCGCGGCGCTGACCGCTATCCCGGGCCGGCGAGCCAGGCGGTCTCGCCCTGGTGGAACGCGTCGAGCTCGGCCGGCCGGTCGTCGCCGAGCAGGTCCTGACTCACGGTCACACCGCGGGTCGACTGGATCCAGGTGAGGAACCGGTAGGACGGCCGGAGCCCAGCGAGCTGGGCCACGTCCACCGGGAGCACCTCACCCGCGTGGACGGGGCGCAGTTCGTCGCGCTCCAGCAGGACCTCGAAGCTCATCAGCCTCCACCGCCCGTCGTCCCGGACGGCTCGTGAGAAGAACCGGCAGTAGGCGTGGAAGTCGACCTCCACTCCGTCCACCGTGGTCCGGTTGAAGATCTTCGCCGGGCTCTCGACGGTCGCCCGGTCGCCCTCGACCCGCGCGTAGGCGGGGAAGACCCAGTGCTTGCTGTTCCCGGTCCGCGCCATCCACGCCTTCGTCGCCTCGACGTAGGCCTCGCCGCCACGTCCGTCGTACCACGTGGTCCGCACGTAGGCGTCGTCGTGGAAGCAGTCACGCATCACGTCGAAGAGTCGCTGGTCGCGGGCGAAGCGTTCCCGCCGCACCAGGTCGAAGAGCTCCTCGCGGTCCAGGAGGACGGCCAGCCGTTCGCTGTGGTCAGGGTTCACCATGTCGTCCTCTCGTTCACCGCGGATAGCCGAGCACGGCCTTCACCTCGAGGTACTCCTCGAAGCCGAACCGCCCGAACTCTCGTCCGTTCCCGGACTGCTTGTAGCCGCCGAACGGCAGGCTGCGGTCGAACGGAGCGCCGTTGAGGTAGACGCGTCCCGCACGGATGCGGTTGGCGACCCTGCGGGCGCGGTCAGGGTCCTTCGACTGTACGAAGCCCGCCAGCCCGAACGGCGTGTCGTTCGCGATCTCGACGGCCTCGTCCTCGGTCTCGTAGAGCAGGATCGAGAGCACGGGGCCGAAGATCTCCTCACGTGCGATCCGCATCTGCGGCGTGACGTCGCCGAACACGGTCGGGCGGACGTAGAACCCCTCGTCGAGTCCCTCGGGGCGCCCGGGGCCGCCGACCACGAGCGTCGCACCCTCGTCGATCCCCGACTGCATGAGCGCGGTGATCTTCTCCAACTGCGTCCGGCTCACCACGGGCCCCATCGTGGTCGACGGATCGAGCGGATCCCCGAGACGGACCTCGGCGACCGCCCGTCGTGCGGCGGCGTACGCCTCGTCGCGCTGCGAGCGGTGCACGAGCATCCGCGTGGGCGACTGGCAGTTCTGGCCGCCGTTGGTGAAGCAGGAGTGCACCCCGGCGACGACCGCGGACTCCAGGTCCGCGTCGGGCAGGATGATGTTGGCCGACTTGCCACCGAGCTCGAGCGCGACGCGCTTCACCGTGTCGGCCGCGAGCTTGGCGACCCTGATGCCGGCGCCGGTCGAGCCGGTGAGCGAGACCATGTCGATGCCGGGGTGCGCCGCGATGGCCTCACCGACGGCGGGACCGTCGCCGTTGACAAGGTTGAACACGCCGGGCGGCAGCCCGGCGTCGTGGATGACCTCGGCGAGCAGCATGGCGCTGAGCGGCGCGATCTCGCTCGGTTTGAGCACCACGGCGCATCCCGTGGCGAGGGCCGGGGCCACCTTCGACGCGACCTGGTTCAGCGGCCAGTTCCACGGCGTGATGAGACCGCAGACGCCGATCGGCTCCCGCCGTACGATTCCGACTCCCATCTCCTCCTCGAAGCGGTAGTCCGCGAGCACGCGGGCCGCCTCCTCGAAGTGGAACAGCGCCACCGTGGCCTGGCGTTCCGTCGAGAACGTGATCGGCGACCCCATCTCGCGGGTCATCGTCCGGGCGATCTCGGGCAGCCGAGCCCGGAAGCCGGAGATGATCCGCTCGAGGTGCTCCAGCCGTTGCTCCACGCTGACTTGCGAGTACGCGGTGAAGGCCTCGCGCGCCGCCACCACCGCGCGGTCGACGTCCTCGGCCGTCCCGAGGCTGATCGTCGCGAACGTCTCCTCGGTCGCGGGGTCGAGGACGCCCAAGGTCCGCGGCGCGGCCGGATCGACCCACGTACCCCCGATGTAGAACTGATTCCTAGTGAACATGTCGCTCCAAAGGGACATTGACGCGTGAGCGGAGCTCGGAGAACGAGATTCCCCACGTCTCCCGTACGAGGACCTGGTCCCCGCCGGTGATCTCGAACGTGGCGACGTCGGTATAGACCCGGTCCACGCACCGCAACGCGGTGAGCGGATACGTGCATCGACTGACGAGCTTCGGCTCGCCGGTCCTGGTGAACAGCGACATCATGACGAAGACCTGCTTGGCGCCCACGGCGAGGTCCATCGCCCCGCCGACCGCCGGGATCGCGTCGGGCTCGCCGGTGTGCCAGTTGGCGAGATCCCCCGATGCCGAGACCTGGTAGGCGCCGAGGACGCACAGGTCGAGGTGGCCGCCTCGCATGATGGCGAACGAGTCGGCGTGGTGGAAGTACGAGGCGCCGGGCAGCTCGGTCACCGGGAACTTGCCGGCATTGATCAGGTCGGGATCGATCGCGTCGCCCGTAGCCGCCGGCCCCATGCCGAGCATGCCGTTCTCGGTGTGGAGGACGACCCCCGACGCCGGGGAGAGGTGGTCGGCGACGGTTGTGGGCTGACCTATGCCCAGGTTGACGTACGCCCCGCGGGGAATGTCGCCCGCCAGCACCCGGGCCATCTCGTCCCGTCCCAGCGGGCCACGGCCGGTGTGCTCGACGATGCTCGGAGACACCACGCTCATGACGACACCCGCACGATCCGGTCGACGTAGATGCCTGGGGTGACCACGGCCTCGGGATCCAGCACTCCCGGCTCGACGATGTGCTGCACCTGCACGATGGTGGTCGTCGCGGCCGTAGCCATGACGGGAGCGAAGTTGCGTGCCGTCTTGCGGTAGACGAGGTTTCCGAGGGTGTCCGCGGTGTGGGCGCTGATGAGCGCGACGTCGGCGGCGATGGGCAGCTCGAGGACGTACGTCCGGCCGTTGATCTCGCGGGTCTCCTTTCCCTCCGCGAGGAGGGTCCCGACTCCGGTGCGGGTGTAGAACCCGCCGATCCCGGCTCCGGCGGCGCGCATACGCTCGGCCAGGTTCCCCTGCGGCGCGACCTCGAGCTCGATCTTCCCGCCGCGGTACAGCTCGTCGAAGACCCAGGAGTCCGTCTGCCGGGGGAACGAGCACACGATCTTGCGCACCTGCCCGGCCGCGAGCAGCGCCGCGAGCCCGGTGTCCGCGTTGCCCGCGTTGTTCGACACGACGGTGAGGTCTCGTGCTCCCTGCCGGATCAACGCGTCGATCAGGTCGAACGGCATGCCGGCCGTGCCGAAGCCGCCGACCAGCACCGTCGACCCGTCGGCGATGCCGCTGACCGCCTCGTCGGCGGAGGCGCAGAGCAGCGTCATGCGACGTTCTCGAGCACGACCGCCAAGCCCTGACCCACACCGATGCAGATGGCGGCCACGCCCCATCGTTCACCGGACTCCACGAGCCGCGCCGCCAGGGTCCCGAGAACACGCCCGCCCGAGGCGCCCAGTGGGTGCCCGATGGCGATCGCCCCGCCCTTGGCGTTGACGACCCCGGCGTCCCGCAGCCCGAGCCCGAGCCAGGCGTCGATACAGGCGATCGACTGGACGGCGAACGCCTCGTTCAGCTCGACGGCGCCGACGTCGTCCCAGGTGATGCCGGCCCGCCCGAGCGCGTCGTTGGCCGCCTCGACCGGGGCGTAGCCGAACCGCTGCGGCTCCAGCGCCGCCCAGCCGCGACCGGCGATCCGCGCGACCGGGTCACGACCGATGGTCGCGGCCGCGCTCGCCGAGCCCAGCAGGACCGCGCTCGCGCCGTCGTTCAACGGTGAGCAGTTGCCGGCGGTGATCGTCCCGTCGGGCCGGAACGCCGGCTTCAGCCCGGCCAGCGCCTCGACCGAGGTGCCGGCCCGGATGCTCTCGTCCTGGACCAGGTCGGCGCCGGCGACGGGCACCACGAGGTCGTCGTAGAAGCCCTTCTCCCACGCCTCCGCCGCGAGGCGGTGCGAGCGAGCGCCGAACTCGTCCTGCCGCTCGCGCGAGATCGAGAACTTCTCCTGGAGCTGCTCGTTGCACTCGCCCAGCGAGGCGGTCCAGTCGGCCGGCATCCGCTCGTTCACCAGGCGCCAGCCCAGCGTCGTGGAGACCGCGGTGACGTCGCCGGCCGGGAACCGGCGCGACGGCTTCGGCAGGACCCACGGCGCCCGCGTCATCGACTCCACGCCTCCGGCGATCGCGATCTCCGCGTCGTCGACCTCGATCATGCGTGCGGCCATCATGGCGGCGTCCAGCGACGAGCCGCAGAGCCGGTTCACCGTGGTGGCGGTCACCGAGACGGGCATGCCCGCCAGTAGCACGGCCATCCGGCCGACGTTGCGATTGTCCTCGCCGGCGCCGTTGGCGTTGCCCCAGAACACGTCGTCGACCCGGCCGGGGTCCAGGCCCGGCGAGCGGTCGAGCAGTCCCTTCAGCGCGGTCGCGGCCAGATCGTCGGTCCTCGTGTCGGCCAGGGCTCCGTTGAACCGGCCGAACGGGGTCCGGACCGCCGTGTACACGAATGAGCTGCTCATCGGGTCGTCTCCACTTCCTGCCCCACCTCAGGAGGCGTGCCGTGCCAGTTCGGGAGGACGTGCCGCCCGACGAGGTCGAGCGTGTGGCGGGCAACGTCCGGCGGCGTGCCGAACGGGGCGACCCGCAGCTGGACCGACGTGACCCCCGCCCGGACGTACCGGGCGATCGTGGCGTCGATCTCGTCGGGCGTACCCACCATGGGGAGTTCCAGCTCGGCCGGGCCGTCCGCACCCATCCATGAGCCCCGCTCGGTGTAGTAGTCGGTCGCGGCCTTCAGGTGGCGCGCGGCGAGCTCGCGGGCCGTGGCGGCATCCTCGTGGACGACGCAGAACCTGGTGGTGGCGACCACTCCCCCGGTCTCGCCGCGACACGACCAGTAGGCCGCCGACTGCTTGATCAACAGGTCGTCGCAGTAATTCGTCGCGCCGTAGAATCCGTCGGCGAGCGTCGCGGCCCGACGGGCCGAGGCCGGCACCTTGCCACCCACCAAGATCTGCGGCCCGCCGCGCTGCACCGGTGGTGGGATCGCCACCTCGGCGGACCAGGCGTCGCGCAGCAGCTTCAGCGTGGCGTCGAAGGCCGCGCCGGCCGGACCCGACGCGGGCAGCCCGACCCGTTGGGCGACCTCCGGGCCGCCGAGCCCGAGGCCGAGGGTGAGCTTCCCGCCGCACAGCTGGTCGAGCAGCGCAGCCTCATAGGCCAGCTTCCGCGGACTGTACGCGCGCAGGAGCAGCACCGCTGATCCCAGCGCCAGGGACGTCCGTCCGGCCAGATGTCCCAGGACCACCAGGGCGGACGGGAGGTGGAACGGCTGAGAGGCCGCGTGATAGCTCTCCCCCACCCACGCGGAGTCGAAACCGTGCTGCTCCGCGCGGGCGAGCAGCCTGACCGTGCGATCCATCTGTGGACGGACCCGCTCCTGGGAGCTCAGGTCGAGCGCGACCCCCAGCCGCATTCAGCGGGCGCTCTCTGCTCGCTTGGTGACGTCGTCGTAGGAGAACTCGTTGATCGCCTTGAACATCTCGTCGGTGTAGATCTCCTTCGCCGGGAACTTCTTGATCAGTCCGGCCGAGGCCATGAAGTCGAGCGAACGGGTGAACGCGGCCTCGTCGATCCGGCCCAGGGCCTTGTCGTCGAAGCCCTGTCCGTCCAGGCGTACCTGGAGGACCTTGATCCCGTCAGCCAGCGCCTTCTCCTCCGGGCCGGATCCGCGGGTCTCCGGGTGGAGCTTCCACAGGTCGCGGATGGCGGCCTCGGGGTTGGCCTTGGCGAAGACGAACGCCTTCGCCACCGCACGACCGAACCGTTGGAGGACGTCCTTCTTGGCCTCGAGGTTCTTCCGGGTCGTCGCGAAGCCGCCGCCCCACGCCTCCGCCGTCTCGTTGACCGGAAGCGGCGTCAGGGTGACGCCGGCGTTCTTGACGGCCTGGTACTGGATGTCCCAGAGCGCCAACGCATCGACCTGGCCGCTCTTGATGGCGTTGATCTGCTGGGCGCCGGCACCGATCGGCACCAGGCTGGCCGCGTTCTCGTTCAGCCCGTTGAGCTTCATCGCAGTCCGGGCGAACGTCGCGCCGGAGCTCGCGACCGCGGTGACGCCGATCTTCTTACCCTTCAGGTCGGCGATGCTCTTCACGTCCGAACCGTCCGGCACCTGCAGGCTGTAGATCCACTTCGGCCAGTAGGAGCTGAAGTAGGCCAGGTTCAGATCCTTGTCGTGCCCGATGGCCACGGGCTCGACCGTCATGAGGCCGAGGTCGGCCCCGCCGCCGGCGACCTGCTGCGCTGCCTGGGTGGCCGACGGGAACAGGTTGGTCGTGACCGTCAGGCCCTCCGCCTCGTAGAAGCCCTCGGCCTCCACGACGGCCATCACCGCGAAGCCGGCGTTCCAGCTGGGGGACGCCATCGCGAACTTCACCGACGTCAGCCCGCCTGACTCGGCCGAGTCGTCGGATCCGCTGCCGGAGCCGCACGCGCTCAGCATTACGGCCGCACACAGGACGGCGGCTGCAACTCCTCGTATCTTCACAATGGAACCCTCCTATAACGGGAGCGGGTAGGTGTCTTCGTTGAGCACTCGGCCCGGCGTCCGGGAGAAGTCCAGACGCGGCGGACAGAAGATGTCGATCAGCTGGTTGGTCCCCGAGCCCACGGCCTCGCTGGTGTGGATCATGGGCGGAGGGATCACGGCCACCGAAGGGCTGCCGCAGCGCAGGTGCCGGTCCTCGCGCCACTCGCTGCGACGTTTCGACCACGGGGTACGCAGGTGGTGGACGTACTCCCCCTCCACGGCGAGCGAGCACTGCTCGAAGTCGTCGTGGTCGTGCGGCGAGAGGCTGTCAGGATCACGCGGACCGATCCTGGGCGCCAGGAAGTTGACCATGAAGGTGCTGCACCGCACGATCTGGCCCGGGCGGACGGCGTCCTGCGTCACCTTCAGGTCGGCCAGTCGGTAGGGCCGGATGCGATAACCCTCCGGCGGGTCCGGCCACGGCTCGAACGGCCTGACGTTCGGGTGCGGCTCCGCGTACGAATCCCGGTTGCGCGCCTTGTCCAGCAGGTCGGTGGACCGGGAGCTGAACAGCCGCACGACGGTGCAGTCGTCGACGCCGACGATCGCACTGCGGCCCGGCGGGACCATCACCACCGCCTTGCCCGAGACCGACGTGACCTCCCGCGACGCACGGACCTCGACGCTGCATTCCTCGTAGGGGAGGATCGCGACGTACTCGTCCGGCTGATCATCCCGCTCCAGCACGTCGCCGGCGACCAGCGTCGTGTGGGCGAGCACGAAGTTGTGTCCGCGGAAGTACCACGTCGACGATCCGCCCGGGGTCGTCTCGTCGGGATCGCCCGAACCGAGGTCGGAGAACTCCACGTCGGGCGGGGTGGCCAGGGTGGTCATCGCCTGTCCTTTCGGGTCAGCGGCAAGATGCCGGTTCAGTCGTCCAGGCCGAGCAGGAAGGCCGGGTTGTCGCAGAAGATCTGCCGCAGCGACCCCTCGTCCAGGCCGAGGTCCAGCAGCGCGGTCGCGACGCGGATGTAGGAGTCCACCGGCAGCGGCCGACCCTTCTGACCGAGGTCGGAGGCGATCACGGTGTGCTCCGGGCCGATCTTCTCGATCCAGTCCAGGAGGATCTTCGGGTCCCACTTCTTGGTCCCCTCGGGGTCGTAGAAGCCGGTCTCGTGCTCGACGAACGCTCCGTAGCCGACAAGCTCACGGCACTTCGCCTCGTCCGCACCGATGACGTAGTCGGGATGGTTGAGCAGCATCCGGGTGACACCCTTGTCCTTGGCCGCGGCAAACAGCTGGGTGATCGACTCGGTCTCCATGTGACCGCCGGTCACCATCGCGCCGCTCTCCTTCACCAGGTCGAGCACCTCGTGGACCTGAGGGATGAGCTCACCGTCCTCCTGGTGGATGTCGACCCGGGACGACGGCACCTCGACGCTCGCCGTGGGGAAGCCGACGCCCTCCGGATGGCAGTCGATGTGCCGGCCGGCCGAGAACGTCGGAAACCACACGGCCCTGCCCCCCATGCGCAGTGACATGGCCACCGCTTGCGGGTTGATGCCGCCGACCATGCTGTTCAGGGTTATCCCGCCGAAGACCGGGGTGCTGATCTTCGCCAGCCGGTCGCTCATCGCGAGCAGGTCCATGACGGTGTTGTGATGGTGGGACTTCACCAGCACACCCCGCATGCCGAGCCGCTCGCCGTCCTTGCCGGCCTCGGCATGGTCGATGCGTCGAGGGAACGGGTTCGGGCCGGAATGGCAGTGCAGGTCAACGCAGCCGTTCAGCAGCTTGACGATCGCGGACGTGTCAGTCATGAAGTCTCCAGGCGTCGGCGTTGTTCGCATCACAGACTGAGAGTTCGCTATCCGGTCTGTCAAGGAAGTGTTTCGGATGGTGCTTCCGCGAAACCCGCAGGAAAACCTTGCAGGGAGATGTGCGTGGTGCTTACCCTCCGTCCGTACTGCGAACAACAGGCACGCTTCGTGGACACTCAACGGGACGGGGTGAGAGCCAATGGCGGAGGACCAGGTCGACGAGCCGGTGACTGCTCGCGAGCAGGACATCCAGGCGGTGAGCCGGACCGCGCAGATACTCGGACTGTTCAGTCCGGAGACTCCGGAACTCTCCGTCGCGGAGGCCACTCGCCGGCTCGGTCTGAAGCGGACCACGGTGCACCGCTACTTCAGCTCGATGATCAGCTCCGGCCTGCTCGAGCGCGTGGAGGACTCCGCACTCGTCCGTCCCGGACGGTCGATCCTTCAGCTCGGCAGCTTCACGCTGGGACAGCAGCGCATCATGCAGATGGCGCCGGCCTACCTGCGCGAGCTCGCGCTCGAGATCAAGATCAGCATCGTGCTGTCGCTGTGGGGCACCTCCGGACCGGTGGTCTCGCTGGTGGAGGAGGCCGACCATCCCACCCTGGTGACGGTGCGCGTGGGCTCGCAGCTCGCCCTGAACTCCTCGCAGGCCAAGGTGTTCCTGGCCTTCCTACCCGACCAGTTCCACGCCGACCGGCTCACCGGCAGCCTCCCCGAGCCCCAGCGCACCGAGACTCGCCGTCGTATCGAGGCGATCCGACAGGCCGGCATGAGCAGCGCCGTCAACCACCGCGGCATCTGCGTCCTCGCGGCGCCGGTGTTCGCGGCGACCGGGATCTGCGCCACGATCGCGGCCGTCGGCACCGAGCGGATGCTGCCGGAGGCGCTGGACTCCCGAGAGGCCACGGCGTTGAAGGCCGCCTGCAAGCGACTGACCAAGGAGATGGGCGGCACGTGGCCCGAGGCGACCGACTAATCACAGGTGAGGAATGACGGACATGCCGACCAGCACCGACACCGACTGCGTGATCCGCTTGGACTCGCTGTCCATGCTCTACCCGACGAAGTCCGGCGGGACCGTCCAGGCCCTCGACGACGTATCCCTCAGCGTCCGAGCCGGTGAGTTCATCTCCATCGTCGGCCCCAGCGGCTGCGGCAAGAGCACGCTGTTGCGGATCATCATGGGCCTGTCCCGTCAGACCTCCGGACAGGTCACCTTCGGGCCGTCGGAGGACACCCACCGCAACCAGCTCGGGATGGTGTTCCAGCAGCCGCTGCTGCTGCCGTGGCGCACCGTACGGAAGAACCTGCTGACGTCGCCGGACCTTCACCGGCTCCGGGACGCCGGGACCCACGCGAAGGCCGACGAGCTGCTGGTGATGCTCGGCCTGGAGGAGTTCGGCGACCGGTACCCCAACGAGCTGTCCGGCGGGATGCAGCAGCGGGTCGGGATCGGCCGCGCCCTGATGCACGACCCGCGCATCCTGCTCATGGACGAGCCGTTCGGCGCCCTCGACGCGATGACCCGCGACCAGATGGGACTGGACCTGCTGAAGATCTGGGACCAGGACCGCAAGACCGTGCTGTTCGTGACGCACAGCATCCCCGAGGCGGTGCTCCTCGCCGACCGCGTCGTGGTCATGACACCGCGACCCGGCCGGTTGGCCGACGTCGTCGAGGTCGCGCTCCCTCGACCCCGGCGGATCGAGAACGTCAACACACCCGAGTTCGGCGAGATCGTCCTGAAGATCCGCAAGCTGCTCGACTCCGAGCACAGCGCCCACTAGGAGGTCTGATGTCCACCCAGACGTTGGAAGCGCCTGCGAACTCGGACACCTTGGTCCGAGGCCGGCGCCGCCGAGTACCGGAGATCACCTACAGCGTGCTGGTGTTCATCGGGCTGTTGGTGGTGTGGCAGGTCGTGGTGAAGATGTTCGACGTCTCCAACATCCTCGTCCCCGCGCCCACGGCCGTCGCCGGCTCCCTGGTCGACGGCTTCCAGGACGGCAGCCTGATCACCCACTCGATCGTCACCCTGAAGGAGATCCTGATCGGGTTCGGCATCGCGGTCGGCTCGGCCCTGGTCTCCGCGGTGCTCATCACCCAGTTCCGGCCGGTGGAGCGCGTGCTCTTCCCGCTGCTCATCCTGACCCAGACCATCCCGAAGGTCGCCATGGCGCCCCTGCTGATCGTCTGGTTCGGCATCGGGATCAGCTCGAAGGTGCTGACCGTGGCCCTGATCGCGTTCTTCCCCCTCCTCATCAACGCCGTCCTGGGATTCCGGTCCGCCGCCTACGAGCAGGTCGAGATGCTCCGGTCCTTCGGCGCGTCCCGCACGCAGGTCATGCGGCACCTGCAGATCCCGTCCGCGCTCCCGCACATCTTCGCGGGACTGGAGGTCGCCGTCATCCTGTCCGTGACCGGCGCCGTGGTCGCGGAGTTCGTGGGCAGCTCCGAAGGTCTGGGCTACCTGATCCAGGCGAGCAACTTCACCCTGGACGTGGCCAGGACCTTCGCGGTGATCGTCGTGCTGTCGGCCGTCGGCATCGCACTGCACGCGGTCGTCGTACAGCTCGGCAAGTGGCTGGTCTTCTGGACCGCCACCCCCACCGACACCGCCAGCGAGATCTGAGCCATGGCACGGGTACGCGACGGGATCAACGGCGGCACGCTCGGGACCTGGATCAAGCTCTCCAGCCCCGAGAGTGTCGAGATCATGGCCTACGCGGGCTTCGACTTCGTGGTCATCGATCTCGAGCACACGACACTGGACCTGGGCGCCGCCTCGGCCCACATCGCGATGGCCCACGCCCTCGGGGTGCACCCGCTCGTCAGAGTGCCTGACCACGGCCTCGGCGTGATCCAGCGGGTCCTGGACGCCGGCGCGGCCGGCGTGGTCGTGCCGCACGTCGACACGGTCGAGCAGGCCCGGGCGGTCGTGCGGGCCACCTGCTTCCCGCCTCGCGGCGACCGCGGGTCCGGCGGCACCAGCCGAGCGGGTCGCTGGGGGCTGCTGCCACGGGCGGAATACCTCGAGTACGGCAACGAGCAGGCCCTGTGCGTCGTCCAGCTCGAGAGCGAGGTGGCGATCAGGAACACGAGGGAGATCCTGGCCCTCGACGGCATCGGTGCCGCGTTCGTCGGGACGGCCGACCTCTCGATGTCGATGGGCGTCGCGGCGGGAAGCGACGAGGTGGACCGGCTCGCCACGTCCGCGCTGGCGGCCGCCGCCGCGGCCGGTGTTCCCATCGGCACCGCGTCCGCCACGAGTGACCAGGCCCGGGCCGCGCTGGCCTCGGGCTACGACTACGTGGTGGTCAGCAACGACACCTCGATCCTCGCCAGCGGAGGCCGGGCGATCGTGAACGCGCTGAAAGCGCCCGTCGCCGAGCGATTCGCCCGGTGAGCGCGCCACGTGTCGCCATCGTGACGGGCTCGAGCTCCGGGATCGGAGAAGGGATCGCCCGCGCGCTCGCGGCCGACGGCTTCACCGTCGTGGTGAACTCGGCCACCTCGGTCGACGCCGGTGAGCGGCTCGCGGCCGAGCTCCCGGGGGCGAGCTACGTCCAGGCCGACATCGCCGATCCCTCCGACGCCGTGCGCCTGGTGGAGACGGCCGTCGAGCGGCACGGCCGGCTCGACCTGCTGGTGAACAACGCCGGGGTCTCGCGACCCGTCCCCCACGCCGACCTGGATGCGGTCACCGCTGACGACTGGCACCGGATCCTCGGCGTCAACGTCGTCGGGACGTGGCAGGTCTCCGTCGCCGCCGTGAAGGTCATGGAGCCCGGCGGCCAGATCATCAACATCACCTCGGTGGGCGGCTCGCGCCCCCTCGGCAGCTCGATCCCCTACTCCGTCAGCAAGGCCGCGCTCGACCACCTGACGAGGCTGCTGGCCAAGGCCGTGGGTCCAGACATCCGGGTGAACGCGATCGCGCCCGGGCCGCTCAAGACCCGACTGACCTCGGACAGCCTCGCCACGCGGGCGGCGCGCACCGTGGCAATGACACCGCTGGGCCGGCTCGGGCAACCATCCGATGTCGCGGCAATGGTTCTGGCGCTCATCAAGGTCCCCTTCGTCACCGGCGAGGTGATCCACGTCGACGGCGGCATCAACCTCGTCACCCACGTCGACGCGCCTCGCAACGACGACGCGTGATCCCGAGGACTGTGCCGACGAGAGCGCCAACACGAGCGTCGTGGAACAACGGCCAATCCTGACCGTGAAAGGCTGACCGCCGTCGTCTCCGGGGCCGTCCGGCTGTCAACCAGCCGACTTGCGGCTCGCTGAGCGGGCTGATCCGGCCGGTTGCCCACCGGTTGCCCATCGAATGCCCATTGTGGTGCGCCACGGTTCCGGCGCAGACATCACCGGGATTCGAGGAGGAACCACATGCACGTGCGAACCAAAATGTTGTGGGCGGTGGGTGCGGTTGTGGCCGTACTCGCCGCACAGACCGTGAACAGCGCACCAGCGGCGGCCGCGACCCTGCCGTTCGGCACGGTCAGGGCCTTCGTGACGCAGTCCGTGCCCGATCTGCGGCCGGAAAAGCCTCACAGCACGCCCTGTCCGGCGGGTGAGCGGGTGCTCGGCGGCGGTGCCTTCACCGTCGGCGGCATCCATGCTGTGATCACCGAGATGCAGCCGATCCACCCGGCCACCGGCCCGGACAGGTTCCAGGTCACCGCGGCGGCCGACCAGTTCGGCATCGCCGGCGTGTGGAGCATTCAGGTGTTCGCGTTCTGCGGTGTTGTGCCGGCCAGCACTGAACTGGAGATCCAGCCCCTCACCATCCCGCCGACCTCGGCCCCCGTTTCCCAGGCGTTCACGCGATGCTCGCCGGGCAAGCTGGTGGTCGGCACCGGCGGAAAGATCGAGAACGGCGCCGGGCAGGTCGACCTCGGCACGGTGCCGGGCAGCAGCGGGGGCGCCGCCGCCTCGAGCGCGGCGCTGGCGAAGGAGGACGCCGACGGTTTCGCCGGCCAGTACACGCTCACCGGATACTCGGTGTGTGCGCGGCCCAACCACCCACTCGATTTCGAGATGGTCCGGCAGACCTTCCGGGCCGCCGGTGGCGTGCCGAGCCAGACGGCCGTGATCGCCTGCCCGTCCGGGATGGCGCTGACCGGTCTCGCCGGCACGACCGTCCGGGCCGGTACGCATCTCCAGCAGATCCGGCCGACTGTGGCCGGCGGCCGACCGGCGAACCTCGCCTCCTTCGGCGCCCAGTCGGCGCCGACGCCGGACACGGCGTGGGACATGGACGCCACCGTGTTCTGCGCTCGATGAACGGCGGGTAGGCCACTCGGGTCACCGTCTCGCCTCACGCGGCGGGATGGTGGCCCGTCCGGCGCCGGCTCTCCTCGGCCTGGTCGGTGTGCCGGGCCGCCTGGCCGTCCCGGCGAGCGTGGTGGATCTCGGCGAGCATGGCATGCGCGTCGCCCACCAGCACCTCATAGCCGTCCTGCCGGGCCAGTTCCAGCGCCTCCCGGGCGTACGAGCGGGCCTCGTCGTGCCGGCCGAGCCGCAACCCGGCGGCGGCCAGACCGACCAGGGCGTCCCCCTCCAAGCGCCGGCTGGCCGTGGCCAGGGCGGCGTCACGGGCGGCCCGATGTTTCTCCATGGCGTTCCGGTGGCGGCCGAGGAGCCGGTCCGCGAGGCCGGCGACGTTCAGCGCGATCGCCTCGGTCTGCCGGTCCCCGATCAGGCGGGCCGTCTCCAGGGCGCCGAGCGCCTGGGCGCGGGCCGGGCCCGGCCGCCCTCGATCGCATTCCAGCCAGGCGAGATAGCAGTCGGTCATCGCCGTCCCGTCCCGATCGCCCACCCGCAGGTAGCGGTCCTTCGCGGCGATGAGGTGGTCCCAGGCCTCGTCGGGCCGGCCCAGTTCGAGGCCGGCCCGCCCGAGGCCGGTCAGCGCCAGCGCCTCACCGTGCAGGCTGCCGACGGCCCGGCTCAACTCCAGGCCGGCGGCGAAATGCCGGAAGGCGTCGTCCAGCCGGCCCATCTCCAGGTAGGCCTCGGCCAGCAGGCTCAGGTTGTTGGCCTCCCCGGCCCGACGGCCCAGGCGCCGGTCGATGGCCAGGGCTTCCTCCAGCCAGCGGACCGCCGCCGGGAGCCGGCCGATCTTGCGGGACACGATGCCCAGGTTGCCCAGCGTGGTGGCCTCGGACTGCGGCCAGCCGGCGACCCGGGCCAGGCGCAGCGCCTCGTGGTACTGCCGCAACGCCTCGCCGTGCTCGCCGATGCTGCGGTACGCCGTGCCGAGGCTGTGCCGGGCCGCCACCTCCGCGGCCGCGTCGTTCTCGTGCCGGGCGGCGAGCAGCGCCGCGTCCGCCGCGGTGAACCAGTCGGCGGCGTACCGGCGCAGGTGGAAGTATCCGCGCAGGGTGTCGGCGAGCTGCCATCCGGCGCGCCGCGGACCATGCGCCGCAGCGTACCTGATCGCGATCACCAGGTTGTGCCGCTCAGCCTCCAGCCAGGCAAGCGCGGCCGTCTCGTCGGGGTAAGTGTGGCGGCCGGTGGCCGGGACCGTTGTGGCGTTGGGGAGGCGGAGCATGTGTGGGTAGAGCATGTCGGCGGCGGCCCGTGCGCGGCGCAGGTAACCGTCGTAGAGCCGCCCGATCGCCGCACGCCGCCGATCGGGCGGGTCCTCGTCGTCCGCCCGCTCCATCGCGTAGAGCCGGAGCAGGTCGTGTGAGACGTACCGGCCGCGGGCGTGCTCGTCGAGCAGGTGCGCGTCGGTGAGGTGGCGCAGCAGACCAGCGGCCTCCCGCGGGCTGGTGTCACCGAGCACGGCCGTCGCGTCGTCCGCGGTGTGATCGGCGCTGGGCGCGATGCCGAGCAGGCGGAACAGGCGCCGGGCCGGGGTCGCCAGGCCGGAGTAGGACAGGTTGTAGGAGGCGCGGACGGCGTGCTGCTCGTCGCTTCCCACGGCGAGCGCCCCGAGCGGACTGAGCGCGTCCATCTCGGCAACCTGGTCGGCGACGGTCCGCCGCGGATAGAGCGTCAGGTTGGCCGCGGCGATGCGAAGGGCCAATGGCAGGTACGCGCACCGCGCGGCCAGCTCGGCCACGGCGGCCGGTTCCCCGGCGACCCGGTCCGCGCCGAGCACGGTTTCGAGCAGGGCCCTCGCCTCGGCCGGCGACAGAACGTCGAGGGTGAGGTGCGCGGCGCCCTCACGGGCCACCAGCCCGCCGAGCTTGTCGCGGCTGGTGACCAGCACCAGGCCGGGCCGCCCGCCGGGCAGCAGCGGGCGGACCTGGTCGGCGCTGCTCGCGTTGTCCAGCACGACCAGGATCCGTCGGTCGGCCAGGATCGTGCGGTAGAGAGCGGATGCCTGCTCCTGATCGGCCGGAATACGCTCGACCGGCACGTCGAGCGCCCGGAGGAAGCCGGTCAGCACCTCGATCGGGCGTAGCCGCGGCGCCGCGGCGTACCCGCGCAGGTCGGCGTAGAGCTGGCCGCCGTCGAAGTGGTCGCGCACGCGGTGGGCCCAGCGCACCGCGAGGGCGGTCTTGCCGACACCGGCTGTCCCGCAGATCACGGCGATCGACGGCGCGCCCCCGCTGTCGCCCAGCACCTCGTCGAGCCGGAGCAGGTCGTGCTCGCGGCCGGTGAAGGCGGACGCCGAGGTCGGTAACTGGGCCGGGACGGCGGCCGGCGCGCCGGACAGGACGTCCTGATGCGCCTGCCGCAGCGCCGGCCCCGGCTCGACGCCCAGCTCGCCGACCAGCGTCGCCCGGACCGTCCGGTATGCCTCCAGTGCGTCGGCCTGCCGGTCCGAGCGGTGCAGCGCGGTGATGAGCTGGGCCCAGAACCGCTCGCGCAGCGGGTGGTCCGCGGTCAGCGCCTGTAACTCGGCGATGAGCTCGGCGTGCCGGCCCAGCCGCAGCTCGATGGCGACGCGCTGCTCGACGACGGCGAGCCGATGCTCCTCCAGTCGGGCGGCCTCGCTCCGGCAAGGGTCCAGGTCGATGCCGTCGAACGCGGGTCCGCGCCACAACGCCAGTGCTTCCCGCAGCATGGCGGCGGCACGCTCCCGGGCCCCCGTCTCCGCGAGCTGCGTCGCGTCCTTGACCAGCTCGTCGAAGCGGTCCAGATCCAACGCGCCCGGAGCGAGGCTCAGCACATATCCGGGCGCCCGGGTCAGCAGGACTCCGTCTCGTCCGGTGGTCAGCGCCCGGCGCAAGCCGGCGACGCACCCCTGCGCCAGGCTGCGGGCGGCGGACGGGGCGGACGCACCCCAGAGCTGCTCGGTGATCTGATCGATCGACACCACCCGGCCCGGTCTGGCCAGCAGCAACGCGAGCAGGGCGCGTTGCTGCGGCCCGCCCAGCGCGACGAGCCGCTCGCCGTCGCGGACCTCGAGCGGGCCCAGGATGAGAAACCGCACGCGGCGACCCTAAACCGGATGGTTGCCCGGCATTGTCGGCAATTCGATGATGTGGGACTCCCAACTGGCGACGCCGTCGCGATCAACTTCGCCCGCAACGTACGCGGTGCCGACGTCAGTCCTTGACCTTGGGCCGGCTACTTGCGGCGGGCGACGTAGACGACGTTGACCGCGTAGCGATCCGCCCCGGGCGAGCGGGTCGCCACCGCGTCGGCCGCGCGAGCCGCGACGCCTACCACCGGGCGCTCGTACCAGCCCGGGGTCAGCATCGAGAACCCACGACGCTCGACCAGCCGGAAGCCGTGCCGGTCGAACAGCGCGGTCACCTCTTGGTGCGACAACTCGGCGAACCATCGCCGACCGGCGTGCCGGCCGGCGCGCAGGTGCCTCAACGAGCTGGCGTTGCCGTGATTCTCGACGACCAGCAATCCCGCGGCGGGATCGGGCAGGGCCTGCGCCGCGAAGGCTAGGGCGCGATCGCGCACCACCGGATCCACGTTGAGCAACAGCCGGAACATCGTCACGATCGCGGGACGTCCCGCGTCGATCGGCGCCGGCACCGGGCCGTCGGGCGCCACCGCGTGCCAATGGGCCCGCGCCCCGACCTCGGCCGCCTTGGCCATCATCTCGGTCGACGTGTCGTAGCCGTGCGCCTCACGCACGAGACCGTGCAGAGCCCGGATGGCCCGCCCGGTGCCGCAACCGAAGTCGTGCTGCACCGGCTTGCCGGCACGAAACGTGGTCCGCACCAGGCTTCGCAGGTAGCGCCGCTGGCGGTCGTTGATCCGTGACGCGTAACTGTCCGGCGCGTAGGTGCGATGTTCGTACTTCTCGACCGCCGCGCTGTCGCGGAATACCTTCGTGTAGTCGGTGACCATGTGCCGCCCCTCCGAACGCGAGTTCCAACAAATTCCTACAACGAGTAGGTTTGAGGGAGGACGCGGCAGAGCGCGCGGTATGTCGCAGTCGGCGAGCCCGCCGCCGACCTCACGTCCCGGCCGGGGTGAACTGCCATTCGGGAATCGCGTCGAACGCTCCGACATCATGGGCGGGAACCAGGTGCACCCGATCGGCCAGGGCGATGATCCGCAGGAGGCTGGTACGCACGTCCGCCGGCCGGACGTCCGCGAGCATCCGCAGCAGCCCCGGACGCTCCGCCCGCAGCGTGACCCCTTCCATCTGCCAGGTCAGGTCACCGATGAAGGCGAACCGGCGGTCGTCAGGCAGGGTCACGAAGACAACGACCGAACCATCGGTATGACCCCCGGCCTCCACGATGACCACCGAGCCGTCGCCGTGCACATCATGGCTCCTCGGGAAGCCGAGGTAGGCCGGCCCGTCGAACGAGTAGCGGTGGATCTCGCGGTCGCGCGAGACGTCGCGGAACACGACCGCGTCCTTGGCCCGGTCGACGTACCGGCTCTCCCCGGCATTCATCCAGATGGGTACGGGGAGCCGGTCCAGGCCGCTCACATGGTCCCAGTGGGCGTGCGTGATGATGACGCCGCGCAGCCGGGCCAGGTCGTAGCTCGTCGCCGACAGCTGCTGATACACGGTGGCGCCGACCTGGTGCGGGCTGCGCCGGTAGGACGGCATCGTGGCGATGTGCGCGGCCACGTTCTCGCCGAACCCGGCGTCGATCAGCAGGTCACCCGCCGGATGCCGGACGAGGACGGCGGTCGCGGCGAAGCGCCGGGTCTCCGAGAACGCCCCGCCGCGGTAGGCGAGAAAGGCCTTGTTCTGGTACGTGCCGGTGGGAAGCCGGTAGATCGCCATGTCCGGCGGCGGTGCGGCCGGTGGCAGCGGATCCGTCCACGGCGCCGGGGCCGGCAGCGGCGAGGGCCGGAACGATCGGATCGCGAGGAGTACGGCCGCGACACCGGCGACGGCTACGCCCGTCCAGAGGATGGCCATGGTGTTGCCGTACCTTCCTGATCGCCCGACGCGTGCGGGGTTGTCCGTCACCGGTTCATTGGATCTCGGTCGGTGGCCCGGGTCCAAGACCCGTTCCGCCGGTGCCATACCGTGTGGGTATCGTCGGAGGGGTGGATCTCCGTTCGCTCGCCTACTTCGTCGCGGTGGCCGAGGATCTCAACGTGGGCCGGGCGGCGGCGCGGCTGCGCATGTCACAACCGCCGCTGAGCAGGGCGATCAAGGCTTTGGAGGGCGACTTCGGCGTCGAGTTGTTCACGCGTACCGCTCGCGGGATGACCTTGACCCAGGCCGGCCACGCGCTGCTTCCCGAGGCACGCGAGATACTCGCCCGGGTGGAGTCCTTGCCGTCGCTGGTGACCCAGGCGTCCGGCACGCGCGTCATCACGATCGGGACGCTGGCCGACAGCCTGGATCACGCGGGCCGGGCGATGATCGACACCTTCCGTGAGCGTTACCCCGGCGTGGAGATCCGCATCGTGGAGGGCGACCTCACCGATCCCACCGTGGGTGTCGGCCGCGGGCTGGCCGACGTCGCCGTCACCCGCGGCCCCTTCAACGCGGCCGGGATCGCCGTCGCTGAGATCCGCCGGGACGCCGTCGGGGTCGTCCTGCGGGAGTCCGATCCGCTCGCCGGCCGGGATCGGGTCCGGCTGAGCGATCTGCGGGACCGGCGCTGGTTCCGCCTCGCGGGCTCCACCGACCCGCTCTGGCGGGACTTCTGGGCCGGCGGCCGCGAGGCGGTGCCCGGCGTCGACACCATCGTCCGGACCGTACGGGAATGCATCCAGGCCGTCCTGTGGTCGGACGCGGTCGGTCTCGCCCCGCTCACGATCAATCGCGCGAACGGCATCGTCGTCGTTCCGGTGGAGGGTGTCGCGCCGAGTCCGCTGCTTGTCGCGTGGCGGCGCCGCGAGCGACGGTCCCTCGTTCACGGTTTCGTCGACATCGCGGCGGCAGTGCCCGCGGCCTGACCCACCGGACCTCAGACGAGCTTCAGCATTACCTCGGCGCGGCCTCAGCGGGCGGCCATACGTTGCGACCTCCGGTGCCTCAGGTATCGGGTTCGTCCCTTCCGCCCCGCAACGGAGCCGCCCGATGTCCTCCTCCGCACAGCCCTCCCCCGGCCGCCGGCTCCTCCGGCTCGGC
Organism: Actinoplanes sp. NPDC089786; assembly: GCF_040684855.1. Lineage (NCBI taxonomy): Bacteria > Bacillati > Actinomycetota > Actinomycetes > Micromonosporales > Micromonosporaceae > Actinoplanes > Actinoplanes sp. NPDC089786. Next base: position 52,983 of record NZ_JBFBGU010000027.1, on the reverse strand, counting down.
CTGACCGTCGTGCTTTCGGCCGCCGTGGGCGCTATCGCCACCACCGGCGGCGCCTCCGCGCTGGCCGCCGGTGTCCCGGCTGCGCCGGACAACCTGCTGGTCTTCCCCGACCGCGATTTCATCACGGTCGAGGGCTACCAGGACCACATCGGCGAGGCCGCGACCATCGAGGTGACCCGCCCCGGCGTCGGCATCGTCGGGTCCGCGCAGGGCGTCGTCGCCGAGGGCGACGTCGCCTTCGAGGTCAACCATCCGGGCGGCTACTGCTGGGGCGCCGGGACCGGCCTGAAGGTGACGCCGGACATCCGGCCCGGCGACGTCGCCTCGATCCGGTTCGGCGACACCGCCGGCGGCGACACCCGGGTCCAGGACGGCTTCGTCACCGAGGACGCGGTGCAGAACGGCACCACCGTGACCGTGACCGGCCACCTCGGGGCGGGCGTCAACCCGGCCAACATCGAGCAGCGGATCATCGAGCCGGAACTGACCGCGACCGCCGTCGGGCGGCGGGACGTCCGCGCGCTGCCCGGCCCGCTCACCCCGGCGCCGAAGGGCGGATACCAGTCCGGGCTTTCGGTGAACGGGGACGTCTTCACCGCCACCTACGTCTTCGACGACGCGGCCGTCGCCCACATCGCCGCCAACGCCTCGCTCGGCGAGCGGCTGCTGTCCTGGGAGGTCACCGACCTGATCGGCAACCGGCAGGGCGTCACGATCGCCGAGTTCGGCGAGCCCGGCGGCCCCGGCATGGGCGGCTGCCCGAACGGCCCGCTGGCCTCCGGCCCGGTCGGGCCGACCGACGTCGTCGCGGCCAAGGTGCCGGGCGGCGTCAAGCTCACCTGGACGCCGGCGCTGGCCATCCCCGGCACCCCGGCGATCACCGGCTACCGGGCCACCGCGGTCGGCCAGACGATGACCGGCAACGAGCAGGTCGAGGTCGGCCGGCGGATCACCGGCCAGTCGGCCCGGGGCACGACCATCACCGGCCTCTCCGACGCCGAGACGTACGACGTGGAGATCGCGTCGGTCAGCTCGGTCGGCGAGACGTTCCCGCGGGTCTCGGTCCGCGCGGTCACCGACACCACCCCGCCGACCGTGGCGGCGTCCCGGTCGTCCGGCTCGTACGCGGTCCCGCAGACCGTGACGCTGACCGCGAACGAGGCCGGCTCGGAGATCTACTACACCGCCGACGGCACCGACCCGCTGATCGCCGACATGCTCTCCCCCACCGCGATCCACTACGCCGCGCCGATCCTCGTCGCCGCGGACACGACCTTGCGGTTCGTCGCGTTCGACCCGTCGAACAACGTGTCGGTGGTGGGCTCCCGGACGTACACGATCACCAACACGCCGACGCCGGACGCGCCCGCCTTCGGTTCGCCGACGATCGGGACCGGTCAGGTCACCCTCCGATGGACCTCGGGCGATCCGAGCATCACCGGGTACGGGGTGCAGGCCTACGACGCCGCCGGTGCGACCGTCGGCGCGCTGGCCGAGACCACCGCCACCAGCCTCGTCGTGACCGGGCTGACCGCCGACACCCCGTACTTCTTCACCGTTCAGGCGAAGAACGTCAACGGATGGGGTACGCCGTCGGCCAAGCTCGGCCCGCTGACGCCGCAGGGCGCCGTGGTCGCGAACGCCGGCCCGGACCGCACCGGGGTCGTCCGCAACACCCGGGTCGCCCTGGACGGCGCCGGGTCGACGCCGGGCGCCACCTACGCGTGGACCCAGCTCGCCACCGGCACCACCAATCCGATCGGCGCCACCGACCCGGACCGGGTGGCGCTCACCGGGGCGAACACCCTGAGCCCGAGCTTCACCCTGCCGTTCTACCGCTACCCGATGACCAACCGGCCGCTGACCTTCCAGCTGACCGTGACCACCGCGGCCGGTTCCAGGTCGGACACCGCGCTGGTGGTGCCGGCCGTCGACCAGGTGGCGATCGGCACGGCGTCGTGGAAGGCCGGCGACTTCCGGGTCACCGGGGCCGGCTCGGTCGTCGGAGCGACCATCCTGATCCACTCCGGATCGCTGGCCGGCCCGGTGCTGACCTCGACCGGGGTGGTGGCGGCGCCACCGCTGGCCGGCGGCACGTTCGACGTACGCCTGCGGAACGGTGCCGCACCCGCGGCCCGGCCCGCGACCATCTGGATCGAGTCCAACCGGGGAGGCATCGCCGGGCCGTTCACCGTCAACTGATCACGCTGAGCCGCCCGGCCCCGGCCGGGCGGCTCAGCCGGTCACCTCGACGACGCCCATCATCCCCATGTCCTCGTGTTCCAGGTTGTGACAGTGGAAGACGTACCGGCCAGGGTGGTCGGTGAAGGTGACCCGGATGCTGGCCTGCTCGGCCGGCCGCAGGTCGATGGTGTCCTTGGGACCGTGGTCGTACGGCCCGGGCCCGCCGAGGCCGCGGGACACCACCCGGAAGGCCGCCAGGTGCAGGTGGATCGGATGATGAAAGTCCGAGCCGAGCCGCCAGATCTCGGTCACGCCCAGCCGGGCCGTCACCGCCGGCCGGCCGGGGCCGAACGGAATGCCGTTGATGGTCCAGCCGGGCATCCCGTTGACAGTGTCGTGGCGGAAGCGCAGGTCCCGAGTCACCACCGGGTTGCCGGCCGGTTCGGCCTCGGGCGCCAGCACGTCGGGAATCCGGCTGTCGTCGGGCGCGGTGTGGGTGATGTCGAAGCGCATCACCGGCATGGTGGTCCGATCCCCGAACTCGTTGATCAGCCGAACCTGGCTGCCGGGCCGGTGGCGGCCGGCTGGCGGAGCGGATAGGCGTAGTCCCGGCTGTCGCCCGGCGCGACCAGGTCGGTCGGGAAGCCGTCGTCGCCGGCCGGTGTGTGCCCGCCGTGCAGGTGCACCACCGTCGGCACGGGCAGGTCGTTGCGGTGGTTGACGACGGTGCGGCGGCCTCGGACCGAGTGGATCGTCGGGCCGGGGAACCGTCCCTCGTACCCCCAGATCTCGGTCTTGACCCGGGGAAGATCTCGGCCGCCGCCGCTCGCTGGACGATCCGGTAGTGGTCGCCGGTGGCGTCGCGGCGGACCGGTCGGAGCGGAGGCGGGACGCGGAACGACAGGTTGAAGGGGCTCGGCAACCGCAGCCGGCTCGGCAGGAGCGATCCGGTGGAGGTCGATCCGCGTACGCCCGACAGCAAGGGCACGCCGACCACGGCCGCGACACCGAGCCCGCCCAGCACCTGCCGCCTGGTCACCTTCATGACCGCACCTGCCGGTAACGCCACGACCAGCCCGCAAGCAGCAGCGACCCCAGGATGATCACGATGCCGAGCGGAACGTGCAGGGTGAGCACCCGGGCGAAGCCGAGGGCGATCTGCAGTGCCACCAGGCCGAAGATGCCCAGCCCGGCGAGGAACGGCCAGATCGTGCCACGGCCGGGCCAGCGCAGAAGCGCCGCGGCGGCTGCCGCCACCACCACCAGAACGGCGATGCCGGCGTAGGTGGCGTTGACCCGGTGGGTGTGCAGCGCCGGGAACGTGCCGGCGAGGAACTGCCCGGCGTACACGGCCTGATCGAACAGCAGGAGGGCGGCAAGCGACGAGGTGAGCCGCAGCGGCCAGGGGATGACGCTGCTCGGCCTCGACGGACGGCGGTTCGGCGTGCTGATGGCCCTCGCCCGGGTCGGTCCGGCCACCCAGAGCCGGCTCGTCACCGAGCTCGACGGTGACAAGTCGACGATGATGCGTACCGTCGACGAGCTGGAGGAAGCCGGGTTGGCCGAACGGCAGGCAGTGCCCGGCGACCGGCGGGCGCGCGCGGTGGCCCTGACCGCGCTCGGGCGCAAGCGGCTCGCTGAGGCCCGCACGATCGCCGACGACGTCGCCGGTCGGTTGTTCGGTGACATGGCAGCGGGCGAGCAGCTCGCGCTGCGCGACCTGCTCGCCTCCGTCGTAGGCCGCAAGAAGGACGCCGGCTAGCGATCTCGCGATCGCGACGCGACCACCCGGGCCGCCCACCGGGCCGGGCCCGGCCCGGCTCATAGGAAATGCTTAGGGATGGCGCCACGATTTCTCACGATTGCCGGTCCACCATGAGACGAGGCGGGCCGAGAAACGGGGAGACACATGCGGGTCCTGGTCGTGGACGACGATGCTGCGGTGCGTGACTCGCTCGCCCGTACGCTGCGCTTCGAAGGCCACGACGTGGACACGGCCGGGGACGGGCAGGAGGCGCTCGACACCGTCCGGGCCGGCGAGCCGGACGTGATGATCCTGGACGTCAGCATGCCCCGGATGGACGGGCTGGAGACCTGCCGGCTGCTCCGGGAGGACGGCATCCTGCTGCCTGTCCTGATGGTCACGGCCCGCGACGGCGTCGGCGACCGGGTGGCCGGGCTGGACGCCGGCGCCGACGACTACCTGGTCAAACCGTTCGCCGTGCAGGAGCTCAAGGCCCGGCTGCGGGCCCTGCTGCGCCGCTCGATGCTGGCCACGCCGGCCGCCCCCGCGCCGCCGGACACCCTTCTCTCCTTCGCCGACCTACGCCTCGACCCACAAACCCGCGAGGTCTGGCGCGGTGACCGGGCGATCCGGCTGACCCGCACCGAGTTCTCCATCCTCGAGGTCTTCCTGCGGCACCCGCGGCAGGTGCTCACCCGGGCGGTTCTGTTCGAGCAGGTCTGGGGGTACGACTTCGGCGAGAGTTCCAACAGCATCCACGTCTACCTCGGCTACCTGCGCCGCAAGCTGGAGACCGGCGACGAGCAGCGGCTGCTGCACACCGTCCGCGGGGTCGGCTTCGTGCTGCGGGAGGAGCCGCTGTGAAGGTGTGGTGGCGCCGACGCACCCTGCATGCTCGCCTGTCCCTGCTGGTCACCGGGGCCGTGGCGGCTGCCGTGGTGCTCATGGCGGTGGCGTCCTGGCTGGTCGTGGAGGAGATCCAGCAACACCGGATGCAGTCCGAGCTGAGCGCGGACGCCAACGCCATCGCCGCGCAACCCGACCAGTGGATCACCACCGGCGGCGCCCGGCCCGGCCCGGAGGATCAGCGCGGCGGCGGGCGGCACGGCCCACGGCAGCTCGGGCCGCGCTGGCAGATTCTCGACGCCCGGGCCGCGGTGCTCAGCTCGGCCGCCAGCCCGCTGCCGGTCACAGCGCAGGCGCAGCAGGTCGCGGCCGGCGGGCGCCGGATGGCGCAGGAGGAGGTCGACGTCGGCCGCGAGACGTACCGGATGCTGACCGTTCCGGTCAGCGGTGGTGGCGGCGGCGCGGTGCAGGTTGCCCTCGACCAGGGACCGGACGACCGTACCCTGCGATTGTTCGCGATTCTCCTCACCGTCGGCTGCGCGCTCGGCATCGCCGGAGCGGCCCTGCTCGGACGCGCCGTGGCCCGCGCCGGGCTGGCGCCGGTGCAACGACTCACCGACGCGGTCGAGGACGTCGCCGTCACCATGGACCTCAGCCGCCCCATCGCCACCGACGGCGCCGACGAGATCGCCCGCCTCGGCACGTCGGTGAACACCATGCTGGCCGCGATCGACACCGCCCGGCACGCGCAACGCACGCTGGTCGAGGATGCCGGCCATGAGCTGCGTACGCCGCTGACCAGCATCCGTACCAACATCGAACTGCTGCTCGAGGTGGAACGTCACCCCGAACTGGCCCACCGCCTCCCGCCCGAGGAACGCGCCAAGCTGCTGCACGACCTCGACGCACAGGTCGGCGAGCTGGCGACGCTGACCACAGAACTGGTCGAGCTGTCCCGCGAGGAGACCACCCGCGGTGACGCCGAGCCGGTCGAGCTGCCCGAGGTGGTCGACGCCGCGCTCGGCCGGGTCCGGATCCGCGCCCCCGGCCTCACGTTCACCGCCGACCTCGGGCCGGCCACCGTGCTGGGCCGGCCGAACGAGCTGGAACGCATGATCGTCAACGTGCTCGACAACGCCGCCAAGTTCAGCCCGCCCGGAACCACCGTGCACACGTCGCTTCTCGCCGACGGCCCGGACGGCTACCGGCTCACCGTCACCGACCAGGGTCCCGGGATCGACGAGGCCGACCGGCCGCACGTCTTCGACCGCTTCTACCGCGCGGTCGCCGCCCGGTCGACACCCGGCTCCGGCCTCGGCCTGGCGATCGTCGCCCAGACCGCCGCGCAGCACGGCGGCACCGTTACCGCCGAGGCGGGTGAGCCGCACGGGACCGTGATCACCATCCGGCTCCCGGCCGCGCCGGTTCTCTCATCGGCTTCTTAGGAACACCACAGGCCTGCTCTTAGCAGCGGAGCCGATGGTTATGGGTGACGGACGGGACAGGCCCGGACCGCCATCCACCAGAACGGGGTTGCCATCATGACCGACCAGACACCGCGTCCGAACGCCGACGACGAGCCCACCGCTGCTCAGCCCCCGGCCGGGGGCCATCCTGCCGCCGAGGACACCACCGCGGCCGGACGCTCGCCCGACCAGTCCCCCGCCGCCGGACCCGTCGACGCCGCGGCGGCGGCCGGCCCGTTCGGGAACGCGGCCGGCGACGGTCCGCGGCCGACGCGCCGACGCTGGTGGGGTCGGCCCGCCGAGGGCCGCCGCCGGGTGCCGCTGGCGGTGGCTGTCGCGGCGCTGCTGCTCGGTGGGGTGCTGGGCGGTGGCTTGGTCGCGATCGGCGCTCTCGTCGACGGCGGCCACCACGGCGACGACCGCGGCCACAGCCGTGGCGGCAACCAGGCCGAGGGCCGTGACGGCGACCGGGGCGGTGACCGGGGCGGCCGCAACGGGCGGGGCGTCGACGGCCGGAGGGACCGCAACGGCTCGGGCGACGGCAACCGGCGGGGGTGACAACGGCCGCGGGAACAGCGGTGATGACGCCACCCCAGCACCGTCGGCGACCTCCGCGCCCGCTCCGGCGGCGTCCTGACCGTCCGAAGGTCGCGGGTGGAAGCTGATCTCGGGCCGGCCGGCAGTCGGCCGTTCCAGGTTGTTGATCCTACAATGCGTAGGTTTTTACCGTGTCGGCGCGGTTCTCGCGCATGTCAGCGGCGGTATCCTGACGCCGGAGGTCAGCAACTGTGACGACGAAGGACGGGCGGCGGGCGCCGGGGGCGCTCGAGGCGAACGTGATGGCCGCTCTCTGGGCGGCGGAGGGACCCCTGACCGCGGCCGACGTGCAGCGCGAGATCGGCGGCGAACTGGCGTACAACACCGTGCAGACGATCCTCATCCGGCTGCACGAGAAGGCCGTGGTCGAGCGGCGCAAGGAAGGCCGGGGACACGTCTACTGGCCGGTCCAGGATGCTGCCACGGCCGCGGCGCACCAGATGCGGTCCGCCCTGACCGACCGCACCGACCGGCAGGCCGTGCTGCAACAGTTCGCGGCGTCGCTCGACGAATCGGACGCGGCGGTGCTGCGGGCCCTGCTGGCCGGCACCGAGCGCAAACGCCGCTCGTGACCGTCGCCGTCTACCTCCCGCTGTTGATGGCGCTGCCGCTCGTCCTGGCGGCCCGGCGCATCGCCGCGCGGGGCACGCCCGGCCCGGCGGCCTGGACGCTCACGCTGACGGCGGTCGTCGCGGCGGTGTCGTCCACCTGGTCGCTGACCATGCTGGCGCTCACCATGCTCGACGACGTGCCACCGCTGTCCGCCCTGGACAACCAACCCACGCTGGAGTTGCCCGAGCCCGTGCCGGGACCGGTGGCCCTGGTCGCCGGGCTGCTGCTGCTGGGCGGTGGGCTCCGGTTGCTGGCCGAGGTGCGCCTGCGCGTCACCACGAATCGGCGCCTGCGGTCCATCGGCACCCCGCAGGACGGCCTGGTGGTGGCCGATTGGTCGGAGCCGCTGGCCCTGGCCGTGCCCGGATCATTCCGCCGGCCGGGCCACCTGCTGGTCACCACCGGCATCCTGCGGCTGCTGGACGCCGACGAGCGCCGGGTCGTCCTCGCCCACGAGCATGCTCACCTCGCCCGGCGCCATCACCACCTCACCACGGCGGCGGCCGCCGCCGCCGCGCTCAACCCGCTGCTGATCCCGGTCCGCGAGGCCGTCGCGTACCTCGTCGAGCGGTGGGCCGACGAGGACGCGGCGGCCGACGTCGGCGACCGCGAGCTGGCCGCCCAGGCGGTCGCGCGGGCCGCGCTCGCCGGAGCAGGCGCCGGACCGCCCGCCACACTGGGCATCGACGGCGGCGTCGCGGTGCGCCGGGTGCAGGCCCTGATCGGACCCGCACCCGCGCCACGGCTGCGCCGGCTGCTTGCCCCGGCCCTGCTCGCCGCCGCGTTCCTGGCCGTGGCCGGGCTGGCGACGGTCAAGTTCGTCGAGCTCGCGCGGGCCTGGCTCTAGCGCGCGGCCTGGCTCTAGCGCGCGGCCTCGTCGAGCAGCGGCAGGCCGTAGATCTTCGGCAGGGTGTGCAGCAGGTCGTAGTGGTCCAGCCGGCCCCGTACTGGTGGGCTGACTGGGATGTTTCTCGCCGTAGAGGGTCAGCATGATCGCCGAGCTTCGAGCGAGGCTGGACAGCCACGGCCCGGCGCGGGACACGCCCGGATCAGTCGGCCTGACGACCCGCCCGACGCCGGCTTCGCAGCAGCTCGACGGCGATCGGGACCACCGAGACGACGACGACGCCGATCAGGATGAACTCGATGTTCGACCTCACGAAGGCGATCTGCCCGAGGAAGTAGCCGAGGGTCGTCACGGTGCAGCCCCACAACGTTCCGCCGATCATGTTGTAGGTCAGGAACGTGCGGTAGCGCATTCGACTCGCGCCGGCGACGATCGGGGTGAAGGTCCTGACGATCGGCACGAACCGGGCCAGGACGATCGAGCGGGCGCCGTACTTGGCGAAGAACTCCCGGGCCTTGGTCAGGTTCTCCTGCTTGAAGAACCGCGAATCGGGCCGGCGGAACAGGGCGGGCCCGAAGCGCCGCCCGAAGACGTAGCCGCACTGGTCACCGGCGACCGCGGCGATCGAGACCAGCAGGCACATCAGCCACAGCGGCTGGTGCAGATAGGTGCCGTCGGCGACCAGCAGGCCGGCGGTGAACAACAGCGAGTCGCCGGGCAGGAAGAAGCCGATCAGCAGACCGGACTCGGCGAAGACGACGGCCAGGATGCCGATCAGCCCGAAGGTCGAGATGAGCCACTCCGGGTCGAGGAACGACGGCATCAGATGGACCTCTCTCGGACAGCCGCCCGGACGGCGACTCCCCTGAAACCTACATGCTGTAGGTTCGGACCGCCGCCAACGGCAGGGTGATCCGGAACGCCCCGCCGCCGGTCAGTCGTCCGGCGTGCCACGTTCTCGATGCCGGACGCCGGCGAGAAAAATGTCCACTCCAGCGAGGAACTGCGCACGGTCGTCGTGGTCACGAAGCAGCGATGCCGACTCCTGCACCAAGGCGCCACCGTCGTGCTGCGCCCATCGCGCGGCCAGGGCCTCCAGGAAGTCTCGACGGGCCGCGTCGTCCGAAACGCGCCGAGCACCGGCGGCGTACTGGGCAGCCGCGCCGAGCACGTAGTTGACCAGTGCCGACCCGGCGTCGGCCAGGGCCGTTCCGCGGGCGCCGAGCCGGTGCAGAAGCATGCCGACACCCGTCCAGATGTGCAGGACCGCGGGCTGGAACGGGTCGCGGGAGAGCTGCGTACCCACCCATGGGTGCGCGTCGATCGCGTCGAAGATCCCTGACGCCAGAGCACGGATCGCCCGAGCCGCGTCGTCGACGCCGGCCGCTGCCGCCGTCAGCGGGCTGATCACACCGCCCGCCGCAGCGGTCAGAAGTTCGTCCTTGTTCGTGACGTGGTGATAGATCGCGCCCCGGCCGGTGGAGAGATGAGCCGTGACGGCCCGGACCGTCAGGCCGCCCTCGCCCTCGGCGTCGAGGATCTGGATCGCCGCCTCGACGATGCGCTGCCGGGAGAGGGCATCCCGGCGCCGGGGGCTCGACTGTGCCGAAGAAGTCATGGATGCATCTTGACAGCGTTGGACCGGCGGTCCAATAGTGGAGGGAGTGGACCAACGGTCCAACCATCCACGGGAGGAAGCGCATGACCACTCCGGTCACCGTCATCGGCGCGGGTCTCGGCGGACTCACTCTGGCGCGGGTCCTGCACCTCAACGGCGTACCCGTCACCGTCTACGACGCCGACGCGTCCGCTGATGCCCGCACCCAGGGCGGACAGCTCGACCTGCACGAGCAGAACGGCCAACTCGCCCGCGCCGTCGCCGGGCTCACCGAGGAGTACCGCTCGATCATTCATCACGGCGGCGGCGCGCAGCGGGTCCTGGACCAGCACGGCGCGGTGCTCGCCGAACTGCCCGACGACGGCTCCATGGCACGCCCGGAGGCGCTTCGCGGCGACATCCGGCGCATCCTGCTGGAGTCGCTGCCGGCCGGGGCCGTGCAGTGGGGCAAGAAGTATTTGTCGGCGACGCCGCTCGGGGCGGGACGTCATGAACTCACATTCGCCGACGGCTCCACGGCCGTCTCAGGTCTGCTCGTGGGCGCCGACGGGACCTGGTCGAAGGTCCGGACGCTGCTGTCCGACGAGCAGCCGGTGTACGCGGGCATGAGCTACGTGGACACGTACCTGCACGACGTTGACGCCCGCCATCCCGGGGCGGCCAAGGCGGTCGGCAACGGGGCGATGTACGCCCTCAAACCCGGCCGTGGATTCCTCGCGCATCGTGAAGCCGGCGACGTCATCCACACCTACATCGTCTTGAACCGCCCGGTCGAATGGTTCGCCGGGATCGACTTCGCCGACGCCGACGCCGCGAGGAAGCGCATCACCGCTGAGTTCAAGAGCTGGGCGCCGGAACTCGTCTCCTTGATCACCGACGGCGAGACCGGGCCGGTCCTGCGCAGCATCCACCGGCTCCCCGACCGGCACCGGTGGGACCGCATTCCCGGCGTCACGCTCCTCGGCGACGCCGCGCACGTGACCCTGCCCGGCGGGGAAGGCGCCAACCTCGCGATGCTTGACGGGGCCGAGCTCGGACAGGCGATTGCCGCGCACCCCAGCGATCCCGAGACCGCCCTCGCCGCATACGAGGAAATCATGTTCCGGCGCAGCGAGTCCGAAGCCATCGCGGCACGCGAGACCATCGAGCTGATCTTCGGCGCCGGCGCACCCCAGGGGCTCGTCGACCTCTTCAACGGCGGCGACGGTGATCGCGACTGAGATCGGCATCGCGTCGACCCCGGGCCGGTGATCCACGATCAGCACGGCGGCTGCGGCTACGGAAGCTCCTACGGCCCGTCTCGTGCGGATGTGTCCGCGCGCCGTCCCGACTAGAACGAGCTGAAGCTGTCCACTTCGATCAATGTCAGCACCTCGGTACGCACCGCCGGGCATTCCGTCTTGGTCGCCGCGTCCAGTACGGCGCCGTTCTCCGGCTTGCCGTGGGATTCGAAGAAGGTGGCCAGTTTGCCGGCCAGGTTGGCGTGCCGCCCGACCGGGCTGCCGACCTCCTTCAGCGCCGGGATCTCGCCCTTCAGGTAGGCGCAGACCTCCGTCGCTGAGTAGGAGCCGCCCGTCGCCGCGAGAGGCTCGCGGTTCGCCCTGGTTGCTCGGTCGCCGCCCGAGGTGGGCGCATCGGTGGACGGCGGGTCGGTGTCGGCTGACGTGCAGCCGGACAGCGCGGCGGTACTGATGATCATGGTGACGAACGCTGCGAGGCGCCGGTGAGAGGTCATCGCGTGCTGGTCCTGTCCGAGTGAGCGGTGGTCAACCAAAGTCCGGTCGGCAGCCGGTAGCCGGCGCCGGCGGTACGGAACCGTTCGAGCAGGCGGGCCACGCCGGCGCGGGCACGCGCCTGGGTGGTGGGTTCGGCGTCCCGGTAGGCGTTGCTGGCGGGGCTGATCTCGATGAGCCATTCGGCGACCGCTTCCGGGTCGTCCGGGGCGTCGAGCGTGACGTCGTGCGGGTGGATGTCGACGTCGGTGAAGCCGGCGGCGGTGAGAAGCCCAGTCATGCGGGCCGCGTCGGCGAATGCGAAGGGGCCGGGGTCGTCGCCGATCGGCAGCGGCGGCAACGGTCCCAGATGTGCCGCCGCACCGAGCAGCGCGCTCGGCAGCCAGGGGTTCGCCCGGCCGTCGCGGAACACTGTCGCGGCCATCCGGCCGCCGGCACGCATGGACCGCCGGATTGTGGTCAGGCCGGCGACGGGGTCGGCGAGCAGCATCAACGTCATGCGGGAGTAGACGGCGTCGAACGGCGCCCCAGGCACGGCATCAATCGTCTCGATGTCGCCGGTGACGAATTGCGGTCCTGCGCCGCCTGGCACAGCGAACCGGCTCCGCGCCGTCGCCACCATGGCCTCGGCGAGATCGAGGCCGACCGCGCTGCCCGAAGGGCCGACGGCCCGCGCGATCTGGGCGGTGGTGCCGCCACAACCGCAGCCGACATCCAGCACCCGTTCACCGGGCTGGGGTCGCAGCTGCTCGAGTGCCACGGCGCCCAGCGGTCGGCCGATCTCGTCGTGCCGGTCGGCTTGACGGGCCCACCCCGGCGCCGTCTGGGCCCAGAAGTCGGCGTTGCGGACGCGCAGCGTGGTGGTGTCGGTCATCAGAACGGCATCTCGGTGCCGTCGACGCTCGCCGACCGGAAGGCGGCGGCCTTCGCCGGGTCGAAGCCGTCCTCCTGGGCGGCCAGGCCGGCGGCCCGGACCAGGCGTTCGGATTGGAAGCTGCGAAACGCGGCCTCGTCGACCCAGATGTTGATGATCCGCCAGCCCTCGTCGGACGGGCCGGCCACGTGGGCCAGCAGGCCCGGCGGCCGGTCCGGGCCGAGGTGTTTCTCGACCTGCCGGTATTCCCGCTCGCTGACTGCGGGCATGTCTTGCACGACGCCGTACGGCATGGCTGTCCCCTGATGTCGAGTCGATAGAGTTAAGCTCTATCGAATAGTGCACTACACTATCCGGGTGACTGTCAACCGGCGCTACGTCTCGCCCCGCCGCGAGGAGCAGGCCCGGCAGACCCGGAGGGCGATCCTCGACGCGGCAGCCAAACTGTTCGTGGACCCGGGTTACGCGGCGACACCGCTGACCGCCGTCGCCGCTGAGGCCGGCGTTGCCGTGCAGACCGTGTACGCGGTGTTCGGCAGCAAGCGCCAGCTGCTCTCGGATCTCGTCGATGTCACTCTGGTCGGCGACGACGAGAGGATGGCGATGGCGGAACGGTCGTTCGTCACCGACATCCGGGGCCTGGTCGGCCTGCGGACGAAGCTCACCCGGTACGCCCGGCATCTCGCCGAGACCCACGCGCGACAGGTGTACGTGATACTCGCGCTGGCCAGTGCGGCGACCGCCGATGCCGACGCTGCGGCGATCTGGCGCAAGAACATCGAGGACAGGCGCCGCGGCATGGCGATGTTCGCCGCCGATCTGGCGGCCACCGGCGAGGTCCAGGTGAGTCAGGAACGGGCCGCCGACGTGCTGTGGCTCGCGCAGGATGTCCGCAACTACGACTGGCTGGTACGCGAGCGTGGGTGGCCGGTCGAGCGGTTCGAGCGGTGGTTCGTGGACGGCGTCGCCGCCGTCCTCGGCGCGCCGGACTGACCGCGCTTCCGCGCCGCGTCCCGGCATCGTCTACCTGAGGCAGCCCTGATGTCGGGGGCGGCCCTCAAGACCGGATGACGCCGGAAGTCGCGCCGTGCGGACCATCACCCTCTCGACCCGGCGCCCGAATTTGTGGTGCGAAGAATCGACGGGCGTGTACATGATCTGCCGGTGACGCATTTGGACGATGACCTGATCGAGCTTCGCCGGGAGATCCACCGTCACCCCGAACTGGCCGGTGAGGAGCGCAAGACGGCCGGGCTGGTCGCGGACCAGCTGCGCGCAGCAGGACTCGAGGTGACGACCGGCGTCGGCGGACACGGCGTCGTCGCGGTGCTCGACGGTTCCGCGGACGGGCCGACGGTGGCGTACCGGGCCGACATGGACGCCGTCGACGCGCGAACGAACGTGCTGCCTATCCCGCGATCGGGCCGGGTCTTCGACGAGGGCTTCGCCTCTCGCGTCCCCGGCGTCGAGCACCTGTGCGGGCACGACCTGCACACCGCGATCGGTGTCGGCGTCGCCCGGGCGCTGGCTCAGGGTTCCGAGCCGGTGAGGGGCCGGTTGGTGTTCGTCTTCCAGCCGGCCGAGGAGCCGCTGCAGGGCGCACGCGCGATGCTCGAGACCGGCGTGGTGCAACGCCTCGCGCCGCGCGAGATCTATGCGGTTCACTGCAGCCCGTTCCCCGCCGGCACCATCGCGGTCTCTCCGGGGTACGGCCTGCCCGGGCTCGACCACGTCCGGATCGTGCTGCCGGGCGGTGACGACTCGGTCGCCGCCGCCGTCACGGCCGAGGTGGCGGGGCTCAGCACCGTCGAGTTCCCCCGGAGCGTCGAGGACTACCACGCGCGCTTCCACGCGTTGGTGGCGCCGGAGATCGCCGCGACGATCCAGGAATCCGTGTCCGTCGCCCACTGGTCCGAGCACACGTCCGATGGGCATCCGGCCGTCAACGTTCTGCTGCGGGTCTGGCCGCAGGAACGGCTCCCGGAGCTACGCGCGCGGGTCAAGCAGCTCGCGGCGGCCGCCGGGGGGCGCGTGGAGTTCCCCGTCGATCCCTTTCCCGCCATGGTGAACCCGGCGGAGCCCAGCACGGCGGCTGGCCGGTACTTGAGCACGTTGCTGGGGCCGGAGTCGGTCTCGTGGGCGCGGGCGTCCTGGCCGTTCAACTGTGAGGATTTCGCACTGTTCCTCAAGGAGGTGCCGGGCGCGATGTTCTACCTCGGCGTCGCGGACGCCGAGAGCGGGATGAACGGCGCGCCGCACGCCCCCGATTTCGCCGCCGACGAGCGGGCGATCGGCCACGGTGTGCGCGCCATGGCCGGCCTGCTGACCGATCGGCTGGCAGCCCGGTCGACCGTGGGCGACGGCCTCGGGTCCCGGACCGCATAAGCAGCGCGGTGATTGCCCCTTGCCATCCCTCGGCAGAGCTACCGCGATTGTCCCCTGAGGAGGGATGGATCGCCGGACGACCGGCCCTAGAGTCAGGCCCGTCGATGCTCGCGAACCACGACATTTCGACATCCACCAAGCACCGGCCGTAGCAGACCGCACTGACGTCTGGCCGGTCTTTCCGATGACAATGTGGGGAGTACGGCATGACAGACCGGACCCGAACGCACGCATCGACCGACCACCCACTGACAGTCACCGCTGACGATGGCGTGGGGCTGGCAGGCACGCTGACGTTGCCGGGTACGCCCGGACCGCATCCGGCGGTGCTCTTCCTGCCCGGCTCCGGGCGCGTCGACCGTGACTCCAATGCCGGCCGCCTCCGCCCTGGTCTCGGCCCCGCGCTCGCCGCCGCACTCGCTGAGCACAACATCGCCTCCTACCGCTATGACCGTCGCGGCGCCGCGAACACCCCTGGTGACTGGTATCAAGTCGGTTTCCACCAGAATCGCCTCGATGCCGCCGCTGCCCTGCACGCTCTTCACGCCCACCCGGGTATCGATGCGGTCGCCGTGGTCGGCCACAGCGAAGGCGCCATCCACGCCGCTACCCTGGCCGCCCACCACAACCCCGCCGCTGCTGTCCTGCTGGCCGGTTACGCCCGGCCCGGCCGTGACAT
Organism: Actinoplanes sp. NPDC089786; assembly: GCF_040684855.1. Lineage (NCBI taxonomy): Bacteria > Bacillati > Actinomycetota > Actinomycetes > Micromonosporales > Micromonosporaceae > Actinoplanes > Actinoplanes sp. NPDC089786. Next base: position 37,398 of record NZ_JBFBGU010000027.1, on the reverse strand, counting down.
CCTGCGCTGGCAGGCAGCCAGCATGGTCGGCCACCTCCCAGCACCGCTACGCGCCATAGCCTCCGCGCTGGGCCCGTTCGCCCACCGCCAGATCGAACGCATCTCCGAATCCACGACAGACGCCCTTCGCGTCGGCCCAACGCTGCTCAATGCCCGCTGGTTCCGCGAACAGCTCGCCCACGACCCCCGCCCCGATCTCGGTGCCATCCGGGTGCCGCTGCTCGCCATCACCGGCGACAGCGACCTGCAAGTCGACCCCGGCGACCTCGAGGTGATAGCCCGCCTGGTGCCACACGCCGATACCCGCCGGATCCCCGGGCTGACCCACCTGTTGCGCAAAGACACCCGCCGCCCGTCCCCGCTCGCCTACCCGCGGCTGCTGCGCATGCCCACCGACCCGGCTCTGCTCACCGCCGTCGCAACGTGGCTCGCTGCCCACCTGCACTCATGAGCGGTCAACACATCTGTCCGTCGCGGACGGCAAGGTTCGGCACAGCATCGTCGACCGGCTGCGTCTGAGACTCTGCTGAGATCTGTCGCCCATGATGTGGACTCCACAGGCTCCACACCGACTTCGAGAGAAAGACAACAAATGCCATCACGAGGAAAGATCGCCTCGCTGGTCGCGGCCGGCGCGATGACCGTCGTCGCGGGACTCACCGCGGCGGCGCCGGCTCAGGCAAGCGCGGCGGCCGACCTGCGAGGGACACTGCGCAACGCGGGAACCGGGCTGTGTCTCGACTGGCCGGGCTCGCTCAATCCAGGCAACGCCACGCTCGCCGTGACGGCGACATGCACCGGCTCGAAAACCCAGCAGTGGACGTACTCGGAGACCGACCACCTGATCCACAACACCGGTACCAACTACTGCGCCGCCACCGCCAACACCAACGCGGTCTTCGTCACCACCTGCGCCGACAAGTGGGGCGAGCACTGGAATTACACCAGCGACGGACGCTTCCACCAGCTCGACTGGACGACCGGCTGCATGCAGGACAACAGGTCCGCGGGTGCCTACGTCACCTGGACCGGCGTCTGCCAGACCACCGACATCGAGGTCTGGCAACACCCGGCCGCCTGACCGAAAAGCGGGCGCTCGCTGGGGATCAAGCTCGTACACGTCTTCCGTGAGCGCAGGCACAACGCGTAAAGCATCCTAGGAAAGAAAAGCCAAGATCAGCTGGCGGCGACAGCGGCGCCCGATCCGGCTCTAGGTCAGGGTCGAGGCAGGCGGCCCCCGAGGTCCGATGCACCTCGGTGAGGCCGTCGGGGTGCCGCTCTGCTCCCGCTCCATTCGGTCAACGGCAGGTCTTGCCCTTGTTGATGCAGGTGGCGATCTTCTGCATGGTCCGGGCGGAGTTCACGTTGATGAAGTCGTTGTGGTCGGAGAAGGGGTTGTGGTCCTCCTCGGGGAAGGAGTCCAGGGCAAATTGACCCCTGGTCTGTACGTCGCGGGGGATGTCGTAGGAGAGGGTGATGCGTAGCTGCGGGATGGCGACGAAGCCCTGCTTGCAGGCGCCGGTGCCGGCATCAGCGAAGGCCACGTGGTCGCGGTGGTTGGTGCTGTCGATGTTCTTGCCGTCCCAGCAGCCGGGGAAGTCCTGCACGCGCTGGACCTGGCTGCCGTCCGGGCAGACCGGGTACTTGTCGGAGAGGCGGTCGGTGAAGCCGGAGCAGGTCCAGGTGGCGCGGGCGTTGGCCGGGCCGCGACTGGTCGGCTTGGCGTCACCGGTGAGCGCCCGCAGGAACTTCGGCATCGGGACCACCTTGGTGGTGGCGTTGCCGCGGTACTCGATCAGGACGGCCGCGGGGCGGACGATGCCGCCGGTGTTGTTCGGCAGCTCGAGGTTCGGGCCCTGCGGGTCGGGCAGCGCGGCGGGGGCGCTGGGTACGGCCGCTCCGCCGTTCTGGTTCCCCTGGTTGCCCTGACCGTTCGGGGCCGGGTCGGTCACGGTGCAGCCGGCCAGCGCCTCGAGACCCTGCGGGCGGGCGGCGCGGCGGGAGATGGCGATGCCGATGCGGTCGAGGACGGCGGTCCGCTTGGCCTTCAGCGGTCCCAGGATGGCGTTGTCGACGAAGTTCTTCCCGCCCTGTCCGCGGGTCGTGACAAGCCTTTCGTTGGCCTCGGAGATCTGCCGGTCCAGCTCGGCGAGGTTGCGGTTGACCTCATCGAGAGCTTGGGCGGGTACGCCGGGCAGCTTGTCGCGTACGGTCGGGCATTGGACCTGCTGGTTGGCGGCCAGGCCGGCTTTGACGCTTGCGGCGGTGTGGCGCATGGCGGCGTGCATGCCGTCGTAGTTGGTGTCGCATTCCACGAGCGAGACCATGCCGGAGGTACGGCCGCCACCGGCCGCGGCGATGCTGTCGCTGATCCCCTTGATCGACTTGGCTCGCTGTTCTCGCAGGTCGGCCAGGACAGACGCGTTGAGCCGGGCGTCGATGCGACCCTTACCCGCCGCCATCCGCTCGTTGGCCGCGGCGTACCCGCGGTCGAGCGCGGCCAGCCGGTTGTCGACGGCGGTCTTGGCCCCCGCGGGTACGGCGGGCAGCCGGTTCCGGACGCTGGGGCACGTCACCATCGGGGTCGTCGCGGCCAGGGCGCGCTGGGTCTCGGCCCCGGACCGGACGGTCTTGTCGATGCGCACGACCGGCCAGAAGTACGAGGACTTGTCCCCGTTCCGGCAGGTGGTCCCGGACGCGTCCAGATCGGCGTTCGACGAGTTCGCGGTGATGGCGAGGTTCCCGACGAAGTCATGGACGTGCTCGGCGCCGTTCTTGATGCCGGGCTGCGCGACCGGGTTGTCCGGGCTGAACTTGCCGTTGCCGTTGGTGCCGCAGTCCACAGTGAAGGAGCCGGTCGACGCTCCTGCGCCGGGTACGGGGTTCGTCACGTTGGGCCGGACCTTCTGGATGGCGACGAACTGGTTCAGTTCGGTGGCCGCGTCCGCGGTGCCGTTGCCGCCGCTGGAGACGAAAGTCGCGATGAGTACGCCGGATGCGGCGACAACCGCCACCGCCATCGCGATCCGTACAGGGCTGGTGTGCATCCGCCGTTGTCGGCGTGGTGTGGTTCGCACGCTTTCACTCCTCGAAGCCTTTTGGTGTGTCGGGACGGCTCCATCGGGAAGTCGCCACTCGCAAGTACGAGCGGATCGAAGCAGCAGACGGGTCTGAGGTATCCGTGTAAGCAGTCGGTAAGAATCTGGGCCACCGACCTTCCACCATGAACTGCCGATCGGTTGTGCCACCTCGGATTCCGCCAGGAACACAGCAGGAGCCTCGGCTGTCGTAGACAGCGAACATCCCGAGGCGGCCACCGCATCGATGGCCGCCCCGGGGTGCAGATTCGGCGAGGTGCGCGTGGGGACGTGGTGCGGGGGCCGGGTCCGCGCGCGTACCTCTCCTGCTTTTCGCCGGCTACCAGACGACCAGGCCCTCCATGCCGGACCCGTCAGCGAAAACGGGGAGGCCCTTGTTCTCGGTTTCCACCAGATTGAGCTCGCCGTTCGGGCCGACCCGGAACCCCTCGATGGTTCCCGCGAGGGTGTTCTGCACGTACAGCAACGTGCCGTCAGCCGTGGCAGCCAGGTCGATCGGACCCGCACCCGGGGCGCCGGCCGGTTCGGCGTCCGGGTCCTGCTCGGCTGCCGCGGCCGCGGCGGCCACCTCCGCCACCGCCTCCGGGCCGCCCGCTGCGGCGATCACGCCGTCCTTACCGCCGATGGCGACCTTCCCCTTGTCGTCGACCGTGTAGAGGCTGATGGTCGAGCTGCCCGGATTGGTGCCGTAGAAGAATTTCCCGGCCCGGGCGATCCAGCACAGCACCTGCTGGCCCGACTCCACCGACGGCGTGATGACGTCGAGGGTGCCGTCCTTGCGAAGCGTGTACGAGGTGACCCCGGACTTCGCGGCCTCGGTGACGAGCAGGTGGCCGGCCTGGTCGAAGACGAAGGAGAAAGGTACGTCCCCGGTCGACGTGGTGGTCACCGGCTTGGCGGAGAGCCGGCCGTCGTGGGCCGTCGCGAAGACCTCGATGGTGTTCTTGCTCTTCGTGGTGACCAGCAGGTGCCGGCCGTCCGGGCTGAAGCCGACCTGCGGCGGGGAGTCGGTGAACAGTGGCACGGCGGCGTTGGTGATGCCCAGCTTCCGGGTCGAGCCGGCGAGCGGGTGCAGGCCGTCGCGGCTCAGCCGGAAGCCGGTCACGTTGGTGGCGCCGCCGGCGTTGAGGACGTATACCGTCCGGCCGAGGACGGCAATGCTCACCGGGAAGTCGCCACCGGACTTCACCGTGCGGGGGTGGGTGAGCTTGCCGTCTCGTACTCGAAAGGTGGTGACCGAGTTGCTGCCGGCGTTCACCGCGATCATGATGTTGTGCCGGCGGTCGAAGACGAGGGATTCCTGGGACGCGAGGGGGTCGAACGGGTTGTCCTTCTGGGCGCCGCCGCGGCCGCCGGTCGGGTACGCGTCGGCGGCCGTCAGCTTGCCGTCCGCCGCGCGCCGGAAGGCCAGGATCGAGTTGTGTTCCGGGTCGTTCGACTGGACGAAGACCATCCCACCGTGCCTCGTCGCCGCGCCGCCCTTGCTCGCCTCGGATCGTTTGCCGGCTGGGTTCTCATGCGCCGAGGCGATTCCCGTGGACACGCCGCCAGCCGTCAGCAACAGGCCCACGGCCACGGCGATACCAGTTCTCCTACGCATGTCTGCCCTACCTCCGACGAACGAACGGTGCCTTCCGTCATCCGGTACGGCACTGCGGCATTGCCGGTTGAAGTCCGGCGCCGGTCGTAAGGACTACGTAAGCCCTCCCCGCAGAGGAGTTCCAGCCGTGCACCCACGCCGGCCGGGGCGGGCATCCGGACCTCTCAGTCGCGGCAGACCGTTCCCGGGGACGGCAGGCCGCCGTCAGCCAGGAAGCCGTTCGTCTCGTCGCGGACGCACCGGCTGAGCAGGTAGGCGCCATGGCCGGTCCCGTCGAGGGTCAGCAGGCGGGCGTCGCCCAGCTGGGCGGTGAGTTCCCGGCTCCATCGGTACGGCCCGGCGGTGTCGTGGGTGATCCCGACGACGAGCACCGGCGGGGCGCCCGGGGCGTGCAGCTTGTGCGGTGGCGTCGGCGCCCGGGCCGGCCAGCGGGTGCAGGGTGAGCCCGCGGTGACCTCCCACCCGAGGACCGGGGCCAGCCGCGAGGTGCGGGCCGCGTCGTGCAGCACCTGCGTCGCGGTCCGGTGGTCGGGCAGGTCCTGGCAGGTGGTAGACATGTTCTGGATGTCCAGGGTGGTCGCGGGCGCCGTCTGTGCCACGATCATGGCGTCGCCTGGGACAGCCGGTTCGCGAGCCTTTCCTCAGCGGCTGGACCGCGTCGTGCCAGCGAATGGCCGTACAAATGCCGACAATGACCCCCTGATGGGTCAGTCCGATCACCAGCATTGGACGCGCCGCGAGCTTGCTCGTGGCGTGTGCCGTGTTCGATCGCGCATATGCTGCCCACCGTGACCGAGAGCCCCACGAGCGGTGCCGACCTCAATGACGTCCTGCTCGCGGTGGAGAAGGCGGCCCCCGTCGACGCGGTGGAAGCGGTGACCCGCACCATCGGGACGAACCTGAATGCGCTGTGGGTGTCGTTCCTCGTCGCGGACATGAGTGGCCGCGCTCTGGTACGTCTGGTCCACACCACGGCCGGAAGGGTTCCCGACGCCCGCCGGCAGGATCAGGACGTCGCGCTGGTGATGCCGTTCGACGGCGGCCCCCAGGAGCAGGCGCTGCGTACGCAACAGGTCCTGGTCGAGCCGGCCGGCGACCGGTTCGTGGTGCGCGCCCCGGTCACCCAGCGCGGGGAAGCCATCGGCCTGCTGGAGATCGCGCTGCCGTCCGCCCCGGACGAGACAACGGTGCGGCAGGTGTCCCGAGCCGCGCACACCCTGGCGTTCGTGGTCATCGCCAACCGACGGCACACCGACCTGTTCGAATGGGGTCAGCGAACCACCCCGTTCACTCTCGCCGCGGAAATCCAACGACGGCTGTTACCCGAGGCCTTCACCTGTGAAGCCGACTCGTTCACCCTGTCGGCATGGCTGGAGCCGGCCGCCAGCATCGGCGGGGACACCTTCGACTACAGCCTCGCCCGTGACCTGCTGCATCTGAGCATCACCGACGCCGTGGGCCACGGTGTCGACAGCGCGATCACGGCGACCCTGTGCGTCGGCGGGCTGCGCAACGCCCGCCGGCGCGGCGCGACCCTGCTCGAACAGGCACAAGCCGCGAACCAGGCCGTCCTCGACAACACGCCGGCCGGGTCGCTGTTCGCCACGGGGCTTCTCGGCCGCCTCAGCCTGTCCTCCGGCGTTCTCAATGTCGTCAACGCCGGGCACCCCGCGCCGCTGCTGATCCGCGACGGGCGCGTCGAGAACGTGGCGCTGTCGGTCAACCGGCCCTTCGGGGTGCTACGCCACAAGCCGTACCAGGCGAGCAGGCTGCAGCTGTCGCCCGGCGATCGCCTGGTGCTGATCACCGACGGCATGCTGGAGCGGGGCGCTGCCGCGATCGATCTGCCCACACGACTGCAGGACCTGAGCCGGCTCCATCCCCGAGAGGTCGTCCGCGTGCTGGGCGACCTCGTCCTCGACGTGGCCGGCCCCGCCCTGCCCGACGACGCGTGCCTGCTGGTCCTGGACTGGTACGGCGGTCATGGCGACACCCGCTCCACCACCGCCGGCGCCGACCCCCTCCGAGCCAGCACATCCGATCGGTGACCGGAGCCCCGATCGGCAGCGGCGCGGCGGACCTCGCGATCAAGATCGCCGCCACGGGTAGCCCTTTGTTCACCGGGCGAATCGCCGGACATCGGGATAAAACGGCGCTAGGCTGGCCTGGCGTCAGCGCTGTCCGCCACACCCCCCGGGTTGCTACGAGGCGGCGCTACGCCACGGGGGAAACATGTCAGATTCGACGCCGGTGGGCTGCGGCTGTGAAATTCAGCAGCCGCAGGCAGTGCTCGCCGTCGCGCCCGACGCGTACATCGCGGTCGACGCCACCGGCCGGATCGTCGCCTGGAACCCGGCCGCCCAGACCACGTTCGGCCACGACCACGCTCACGCCTGTGGCCGCGACCTCGCCGACCTGATCATCCCGGACCGGTACCGGGCGGCCCACCGGGCCGGACTCGCCCGCCTCGGCGCCGGCGAACCAGCCCGGGTGCTCGGGCAGCGGCTGCACCTGCAGGCGTTACACGCCGACGGGCACGAGTTCCCGATCGAGCTGACCCTGACCGCCACCGAAGGCTCCACCGGCCCGGTCTTTCACGCCTTCGGCCACGACGTCACCACCACCTGGCGCATCAGCCGCTTCGCCGAGGTGGAAGCCACCGTCTCGCGCGGCCTGGCCGAGGCCGCGTCCAGCCACACCGCCGCCACCCGGGTTGTCGATGCCCTCGGGGTGACGATGAGCTGGCCGGTCACCGAACTGTGGCTGGCCGACGACGACCGCGATGTGCTGCTCTGCTCCGCCCGGCACGCCGCACCCGGACGTCGGCTGGGCCGTTTCGCCCTCGACGAGCTGGAACCCGGCGTCGGCCTGGCCGGCCGCGTCTACCAGCAAGGCCGCCCGCTGTGGATTCCTGACCTGGCCGCGGACACCGCGTCGCTGCGCAGCCGCGCCGCGGCCCGGATCGGCCTGCACGTCGCCGTCGGCGTACCCATCAACACCGGCGCCCGCAGCATCGGTGCGCTGTGCGTCTACGGCGACCGCATCGAAGATCCCGAAGACTCCCTGACCACCCTGCTGGTCGGCGTCGCCGCGCAGGTCGGCCAGTACCTGGAACGTCGCCGTGCCGAGGAACTCACCATCGAACTGGCCCGCACCAAGGACGAGTTCCTGGCCCTGGTCACCCACGAGCTGCGCAACCCACTCGCGGTGATCACCTCGACCGCCTCGCTGCTGGAAGAGGAACTCGACGGGCTGCTCGACGCCGATCAGCGCCAGTACGTGCACACCATCCTGCGCGGCGCCGGACGCCTGTCGGTCCTGGTCGACGACCTGCTGGATCTGGCCCGGCTCGAGTCCGGTCACCTGGCCATCGACCCGGCCCCGAGCGACCTGGTCGCCATCGTCGAGCACGCCGTCGCCGCCATCGCCGCGCAAAGCGCCGAAAAGGCCCTCACCGTCACCATCGACACCCCGGCACGCCTGGACCTGTACGCGGACAGCAGCCGGTTGCAACAGGTCGCCGACAACCTGCTGTCCAACGCGGTCAAGTACACCCCGGCCGGCGGAGCCATCACCATCACCGCCGCCGCCGACCCCGACGAGGCATGGATCACCTGGACCTTCACCGACACCGGCATCGGCATTCCCCCCGCCGACCGGCCCCACCTGTTCCGCCGCTTCTACCGCGCGTCCACCGCCCTCGACCGACGCATCCCCGGCACCGGCCTCGGCCTGGTCATCACCCGCGCCATCATCGAACGGCACGGCGGCACCATCGGCCTGGCCAACCACAACGGCCCCGGCACCACCTTCCACATCCGCGTCCCCACCAAGCCCGACGTCGCCAGCAACCCCTGAACGGTCACGCGCGGACCGCGGCTGAGATCACCAGACCGGTGGCGGCTCGGCGAAGGTGAGCTCTGGCAGGATCGTCGATGTGACGGCATCCCTGCTCGCGGTCAGTGACCTGCACATCTCCTACGAGGAAAATCGCGAGGTCATCGACCGCATTCGACCGGATTCCGAGGATGACTGGCTGATCGTCGCCGGCGACGTGGGCGAGCTCTTCGACGGCATCGCCTCCACGCTGCGCCTTCTGCGCGACCGGTTCGCCAAGGTGATCTGGGCGCCCGGCAACCATGAGTTGTGGACACATCCCCGCGACCCGGTGCAGCTGCGCGGCGACGAGCGTTACCGGGCCCTGGTCGACCTGTGCCGGACGCTGGACGTGGTCAGCCCCGAGGACGAATACCCGGTCTGGCCGGGCCGCGACGGGCCGGTCGTCGTTGCTCCGCTCTTCCTGCTCTACGACTACTCGTGGCGGGCGCCGGGCACGACCACGAAGGAGGAGTCGCTCCAGCGCGCGTACGACGCGGGGGTGGTCTGCACCGACGAGATGCTGCTCTTCCCCGACCCTTATCCCGACCGGGAGTCCTGGTGCTCCGCCCGGCTGGCGCAGACCGAGAAGCGACTCGCCGCCATCGACCCGGCGCTTCCGACCGTGCTGGTCAGCCATTGGCCGCTCCGGCGCGAGCCCACCGAGATCATGTGGCATCCGGAGTTCGCGCAGTGGTGCGGCACCGACCGTACGGCCGACTGGCACCTGCGGTTCCGGGCCGCGGCCGCGGTGTACGGCCATCTCCACATCCCTCGCTCGACGTCGTACGACGGGGTGCCCTTCGAGGAGGTGTCGCTCGGCTATCCGCGGGAGTGGAGAAGGCGTGGTGACACCCCGCGACCGGTACGGCGCATCTTGGAGGGCGCCGCGTGATCAAGGCGCTGCTGCCTCCGGCGGTCGTGGCCGTCGAGGCGTTCGACGACGTGCCGGGTGAGGCTCCCTTTCCCGGCGAGGAAGATCTCATCGCCCGAGCGGTGGAGGCCCGTCGGCGCGAGTTCATCACCGCCCGCCGATGCGCCCGGACGGCGTTGCGCGCATTCGGCTACCCGGACGCGCCGATCCTCTCCGGGCCCAGACGCGAGCCACGTTGGCCGGCCGGAATCGCCGGCAGCATCACGCACTGCGCCGGTTACCGGGCGGCGGCCGTGGCTCGTGCCGCCGATGTCGACCTGCTCGGCATCGACGCCGAGCCGAACGCGCCGCTGCCCGAGGGCGTCGCCGGGTCGATCACCGTGCCGGGTGAGCCGGCCATGATCGACCGGCTCGCCGGCAGCCACCCGGGCCCGCACTGGGGGCGGCTGCTGTTCAGCGCCAAGGAGTCGGTCTACAAGGCCTGGTTCCCGGTGACCCGGCGCTGGCTGGGCTTCGAGCAGGCCCGCCTGGCCATCGACCCGGATGCCGGCACGTTCACCGCGACACTCCTGGTGGACGGGGCCAGGATCGACGGCAACCCGCCGCTGAGCCTCCTGCACGGCCGCTTCGCCGTCACCCACGACCTGATCCTGACCGTGGTGGCCGCGGGCTAAGCCGCCCGCTGGCTGCGGCGGGCCGCCCAGGCGGCCATGTGGGCTCGCGAACGCAGGTCCAGAACGGTACGGATGTTGCGGATGTGGGTCTCGACCGTGCGGACCGACAGGAACATGCGGTGGGCGATCTGGAAGTTGGTCAGGCCGTCCATGACCAGGTGGATGACTTCCCACTCGCGGGGGGTCAGCACGTCGTCGCCGTGCCGGCGGGCGGCCGAGCAGCCTTCGCGGGCGTACCGGACGAGCTGCTCATGGGTGAGTTGCCGGCCGGTGGTGACCGCGGTCGCGGCCTGCGACTTGGACAGGGTGCCGGTGGCGATGGCGTGGGCCGGGTCGAGCTGGTCGCGCCAGGACGGGAAGAGCAGCAGCGCCGAGCTGTGGCGGCCCTCGGCGGCGGCGATGAGGGTGAGGGCGCGTTCGAAATTGCGCGTGCGTACGGCACACAGCGCCAGGCCGACGACCGCGTCGCAGACCCCCGGCCGGTACGGCACGGCGAGGATCTCGGTGAAGTACGTGCTTGCCCGGTCGACGTCGTCCCGGTCGAGCGAGAGGGCGCCGGCGGTCACCAGGGCGGCGCACATGTCCGGTGAGGGGGCGGCGGCCCGCAGGACCGGGAGGCTCTTGGCGAGCAGGGTGCGGGCGGCGTCCGGCCGGCCGTGCTGGAGCAGGTGCCGGGCGAGGTGGCCGCGGCACACGGCCACGAGCCGGACGTCGTCGTGGCGCCGGGCGATCTCGAGCGCGGCGAGCAGGTCGGACGGCACGGCCGCGCGGTCGCCGTACATCTCCTGAGCGAGGCCGGCCAGCACCCGAAGTCTCGCCAGCGGGACACCGCCGGCGACCCGTACCCCCTCGTCGGCCAGCCGGAGCGCTCGCTCACCGTGACCGTTCCAACAGGCCAGGAGGAGCGCGGCCTCGTACGCCTCGGCACGGTAACGGCCGGCGACCGGCAACGCGCGCTCGACGGCGGACAGCGCTTCGACGGGGTCGCCGCCGGTCGCCGAATCGATCACGCCCAGCGCCCAGGCCAGGCTGAGCCGGCGTTCGTCGGAGGTCGGCGCCAGCCAGTCCAGGAGGGTACGGACGGTGTCGCGCTCGGCGCACAGCCGCTCCAGATCCTCGGGTCGATCCACCCGCCACCGGGAGAGGTCGCCGAGCCAGGCGGCCAGTCGTTCCAGGACGTCCTCGCGCTCACCCGCCTCGATCGCCTCCCGCCGCCCGAATCCCCGAACCGAGTTCGGCACCGTGAAACCGGTCGGCCGCGCGGTGATCAGGGACTTCGCCTCCAGGCCGACCAGCCGCAGCGGCGCCTCGGCGGCGAGGTCCGGGCAGGCGACCTGAACCGCCTCGATGCTGAACGTGCCGGGCAGCAGCGACACCCGGCGAAAGATGACGCGTTCCGCTTCGGTCAGGCCGTCGTAGCTCCATCGCAGCGCGGCGGTCCAGCTGCGGTGGCGGAAATCGGCGGTACGCCACCCCTGCCCGAGCACGGCCGGCTCCTCGGCCACGCGTCGCCGGGCCTCGGCCACGGGCAGCGCGCGCAACAGCTGGGCGGCGAGCTCCAGGGCCAGCGGAAGCCCGTCGAGCAGCACGCAGATCGCCGCCACGTCCGCCACGTTCTCCCGGTTGAGGGTGAAGGTCCGGTCGGCCGCGACGGCGCGGTCGACGAGCAGCCGTACGGCGTCGGCCCGCAGGCACTCGTCCGGTGAGCCGGTCATGCCCTCGTCCGGCAGCGACAGCCCGGACAGCCGGTAGGTGACCTCGCCGGACAGCCGCCACGGCTCCCGGCTGGTCGTGATGATCCGCAGGTGTGGGTGGCGTGCGAGCAGGTCCATCACGGCCGGCCCCAAGGTCTCCAGGACGCGGTCGCAGTTGTCGAGCACGAGGAGTTCACCCACCCGGGAGAGGTCGACCCGGGCGAGAGCGCCGGGGTCGCAGAGGTCCACGACCATGGCGCCGCGGCCGGCGATCTCCTGGGCCAGCCGTGACTTGCCGGCCCCGGGCGGTCCGGTGACGGTCAGCAGCCGGGCGCCTCGCAGGATGCGACGGCCCTCGGCCAGGTCGTGATCGCGTCCGACAAAGGTGCTCAGCCGGGCCGATCCGACGACCCGGCGACGATATGCCCGCTGCCGGCAGGCGTTGGAGCAGTAGCGGGTGACGACCGAGGCCAGGGCGCTCCCGCATCCCCCGCAGCGCGCGATTCCCCCGTCAGCGGTCATGGCAGCCCCTCGTCGAAGAGCGCGGGCACGGCGAAGAGAAGAGTCCGATGTGGACATGTGGCCAGGCCGGGCGAGCGATCGGTGACCGCTGACCAGAAGGTAACCGCGCCGGCCTCCCCGCTCAATCCCGAATTACCGCTCCCCCGCGGCCGTTTCGAGACCCCAAAAGATCGGCTACGATCTATCGCCCGCACCGCCGTCAGGGAGCAGCGCGGACGAGACACCGCGGGGTGAGGTCCCGCAGGCTCGTGCCGCCGCAGGCCGCCAGCGCCAGGTCGAACTCGGCGAGGAGGCACCGCATCACGTGCTCGACGCCGTCGCTGCCGCCGAGGGCCAGGCCGTACACGTACGGCCGTCCGTAGAGCACCGCGTCCGCGCCGAGGGCCAGCGCCTTGACCACATCGGCGCCGGTCCGCACACCCGAGTCGAACAGCACGGTGAAGTCCTCGCCCACCTCCGCGCGGACCGCCGGCAGCGCGTCGAGGGCGCCGATCGCGCCGTCCACCTGCCGGCCGCCGTGGTTGGAGACGACCACACCGTCGACCCCGAGATCCTTCGCCCGCCGGGCGTCGTCCGGGTGCAGCACGCCCTTGATCAGCACCGGCAGCCGCGTCCGGCCGCGCAGCCAGGCGATGTCGTCCCAGGTGAGCCCCGGGTTCGAGAAGACCGCCGCCCAGCGGGTCAGGACCGCCCGCTGGTCGGCGCCCGGCTCGAGGCCGGCCCGGAAGGCAGGGTCGTCCACGATGTTCGCCGCGCCGTGGCCGTGCAGCGGGGGAAGGAACCCGGCGTCGAGATCGGCCGGCCGGTAGCCGATGACCGGAGTGTCGACGGTGACGACCAGGGCGGTGTACCCGGCGGCCTCGGCCCGGTCGGCCAACGACGCCGTCACGGCCCGGTCGTTCACGCAGTAGAGCTGGAACCAGCGGGTTCCGGCGCCGTTCGCCTCGGCCACCTCCTCCAGCCCGACCGTGCTGACCGTCGAGAGCACGAACGGCAGCCCGAGCGCCTCCGCCGCCCGCGCGCTGCCGGCCTCGCCCCGCGGATGGGCCAGACCTTGGCCGCCGATCGGGGCTAACAGCACCGGCGCGGGCATCCGGTGCCCGGCCACCTCGGTCGTCAGGTCGCGGCTGCGCACGTCACGCAGCACCCGCGGGACGATGCGCCAGCCGTCGAACGCGGCCCGGTTGGCCGCGTCGGTGGCTCCGGTGCCGGCCGCGCCCGACACGTACCCGAAGGCATCGGCGCTCATCACCCGGCGGGCCGCCTCGGCCAGCTTCGTGAGGTCGGTCGGCAGCGACGGCCGGACGCCCGAGAGGCCGGCCAGGTAGATCTCGGCGGTCAGATCGCCGTACGCCATGACGCCTCCGACGCGGGGAAGTGCCGCAGGATCGAATCGATGACCTCGCGCCGGCGGCGACCCAGGTAGAAATGGCCGCCCGGGAAGGTCCGCAGCTCGAAGTCGCCGTCCGTGTGCCCGGCCCACGCGGCGGCGGCGTCGGGCGGCGTCGCCTCGTCGTCCTCGCCGAACAGCGCCGTGATCGGCGCGATGACCCGCGCACCGGGCCGGACCGAGTAGGCGGTCATGAGCCGGTAGTCGTGGCGAAGCGGAGGCAGCATGAGCATCAGCGCTTCCGGGTCGGCCAGCAGCGCCTCATCGGTGCCGCCCATCCGCCGCAGTTCCTCGACCAGGTCGTCGTCGCCGGCCTCGGGCGTCAGGGTCATCCGACGCGGGCGGGTCGGCGCGCCGCTGCCGGAGGCGAACAGCCGGCTGACGAGTCCGGGCCGAACCTCGTCGAGCAGCAGGGTGGTCTCGAACGCGACGATCGCGCCCATGCTGTGGCCGAACAGCACGGTCGGCGTCTCCGGGGTGGACAGCAGCGCCCGGGCGGCCGACCGGGCCAGTTCCCGGAGGTCGGCGGCCGCCGGTTCGGCGCGTCGCCACTGCCGGCCGGGGTACTGCATCGTCACCACCTCCACGCTCGGTGGCGCGGCCGCGGCCAGCGGGGCGGCCGCCCCGGCCGAGCCCCCGGCGTGCGGGAAGAAGACCAGCCGGTACGGGCCGCCCGGCCGGCGGTGGAAGACGGTCGTCCATTCCTCGCTACGCACCGCCATCGCCGTCACCCGCCTGTCCGTCGAGGCCGAGCTCCGTGGTCAGGTGGGCGACGAGCTCCCGTGGCGTGGGGTGGTCGAAGATCAGCGTGGCCGGCAGCGACACCCCCGTCCGCTCGGTGATCAGGTCGCGCAGCTCGATCGCGCCCAGCGAGTCCAGGCCGAGGTCACGGAACTGGGCGGCCGGTGCGACCGTCTCGGTGGCCTCCATGCCCAGCACCTCGATCACCGCGGCCGTGACCAGCTCCAGCAATGCCGTACCCGGGGCTTCCCGGGGCGCCGGGTCCGGGTCCGGCGCCGTCTCCGGGGCCGCGTCGTCCGGCCGGTCCCGGACCCGCAGGACCAGCTTGCCGATGTGCCGCGCCTCGGCCATGTGGCGAAACACCTGGGGCGCCTCGGTGACCGGCCGGACGACGGTGTGGACCGGTGCGAGGGTTCCCTTGTCGAACAGGCTCATGATCTCGTCGAGCAGGACCCGCACGCCCTCGGGCCCGGGATCGCGGATGTCGAACTGGCAGTAGGACACCCCGTCGTACCGGGCGGCGACCGACCGGGGGTCCCGGATGTCGGTCTTGCCCATGTCCAGGAACCGTCCGCCGGAGTTCAGCAGCCGCAGCGACGCGTCGGTCAGCGGACCGGCCAGGGAGTTCAGCACCACGTCGAGGCCCTCGGCGCGGCGGAACCGCTCCTCGAACGAGGCGTCCCGCGACGATCCGATGCGCTCGGGGGGTAGACCCATCGAGAGCAGGGTGGCCTGTTTGGGCGGGCTCGCGGTCGCGTAGACCTCGGCACCCAGGTGCATGGCGACCTGCACGGACGCCATACCGACGGCCCCGGTCGCGGTGTGCACGAGGACCCGTTCGCCGGGAGCGACCCGGCCGAGCCGGGCCAGCCCGTAGTACGCGGTGAGGAAGGCGATCGGCACCGAGGCGGCCTCCTCGAACGACCAGCCGGCCGGCACCCCGGTGAGGAACCGGTGGTCGCCGACGGCCAGCGGGCTCATCGTGTCGACCAGGCCCATCACGCGGTCGCCGGGTTTGAGCCGGTCGACGTCGGAGCCGGTCGCCAGGACCACGCCGGACGCCTCGACGTTCTGGGCCAGCGATCCGCCCTGGGCGCCGGCCGCCGGTGACACGAGGCCGAGGGTGGTCAGCACGTCGCGGAAGTTCAGCCCGACGGCGTGCAGGGCGATCCGTACCTCGTCCGGTCGCAACGACCGGTCGGGCCGTGCCGCCGGGACGATCCTGATGCGGTCGGGCGAGCCGGCTCCGGCGTACTCCAATCGCCAGTTCTCGTCCGACGGGAGCTGGAGCGTAGGGCGGGGCGTGCCACCTCCGGTGGGACGCAGGCGGAGCGAGTCGACCACGGCGATCGCGGCGCCCGTCCGATCCCGCAGGTCGACCCGGTAGGTGTCCGGGGCGAGGCGCGTGACCCGTACCCGGGCCGCCGGCGCGCCGGGGCTGAACACCCGGTAGCCGGTCCAGGCGAACGGGACCCGGGGCCCGGCGCCGCCCGGGGCGGAGGCCTCGACGGCGTGCAGCGCCGCATCCAGAACAGCGGGGTGAAGGCCGTACCCCGGGGCCTCGGTCTGCAGGGTCGCGGCCGGTTCCACCTCGGAGTAGACCGCGTCGCCGTCGCTCCACATCACCGAGGCCGCGCGCAGGTCCGAGCCGTACACGAGACCACGGGCGTCGAGCCGGCGGTAGATCTCGTCCCGGCCGACCGGGAGCACGGGAGCCGGCAGCGGCGCCGGCGCACCCGCGCCGGGCAGCGCGTCGGCCGGTACGCCGGCGGCGTGCCGTGTCCAGCTTCCGTCTCCGTCCGAGTCCGCGTAGACGGAGAGCGAACCGCGCGTGCCGTCGGCCGGCCGGTGCAGCACCACGCGCAGCCGGACGCCGTCCGCGGCGGGCAGTGGCAGGGCGCGCTCGATGACCAGCTCCGCGACACCGGCGTATCCGCTCTCCACGGCGGCCCGGTGGGCCAGCTCGACGAAGACCGACCCGGGCAGGATGACCCGGCCCTCCACGACGTGCGCGGCGAGCCATGGGTGGTCGCGGACGGAGACCGTACCGGTCCACACGACTCGGTCGGCCTCCGGCACCTCCACCGCCGGCGCGAGGATCGGGTGCTCCTGACGGCCGGACCGCCGGTGGCGCGCGGGCGCCGTCTCGAGCCAGTAGCGGCGGTGCTGGAAGGCGTACGTCGGGACGCCGACCCGCCGGGACGCCCCGGGTGGGACGATCCGGGTCCAGTCGATGTCGGCGCCGGCCACGTGGGCGTCGCCGACCGCGCCGACGAGGGCCGGCACCTCCGGTTCGCCGCGGCGCTGCAACGGGATGGCCCGGCCGCCCAGCGCCGCGCGGGTGAGCATCGACAGGGTGGCGTCCGGCCCCAGCTCCACGAAGCACTCGGCGCCGGCCTCCCGGGCGGCCCGGACGGCGTCGGCGAACAGCACCGGCCGCCGGATGTGCTCGGTCCAGTAGCGGGCGTCGGCCGGCTCGTTCTCGCCGAAGAGCCGGCCCGACACGGCGGAGATCATGCGTACGGTCGGCAGCCGGTAGTCCAGCCGGCCCGCGATCCGTTCGAACTCGGAGAGGATCGGGTCCATCTGGGGCGAGTGGAAGCCCTGGCTCACGTCCAGCGCCGCGGTCCTGATGCCGGCGCCGGCGAGCCGGCGTCCGACCAGGGCGACCGCGTCGGCGGCCCCGGAGACGACCACGGACCGCTCGCCGTTGACGGCCGCGAGGCTCACCCGGTCCGAGAGATCGGCCAGTTCCGGCGCCACTCGTTCGCGACCGGCCTGGACGGCGAGCATCGCGCCGTCGCCGGGCACCGAGTCCATCAACCGGCCGCGGGCCGCGACCAGGGCCGCCGCCTCGGAGAGCGTGAGCACGCCGGCCACGTGGGCGGCGGTCAGCTCGCCCAGGGAGTGGCCGAGCAGGTAGTCGGGGCGCAGACCCCAGTCGAGCACGAGGTGATAGAGCGCGACCTGATAGGCGAAGAGGGCCGGTTGCGCGGTGGCGGTGCGGGCGAGGAGCGCGCCCGAGTCCCCGAGCACCGCGTCGGCCAGGCGATGGGTGAGGTGGGTGTCGAAGGCCCCGCACACCTCGTCGAAGGCCTCGGCGAAGACCGGGAACCGCGCGTGCAGCTCCCGGCCCATGCCCGGCCGCTGGGTGCCCTGGCCCGAGAACATGAACGCCACCGGCGGCCGGACCGCGCCGGGCTCGGTGGGCTCCAGGTTGTCGAGCGACTCTCGCACGGCGTCGGGGTCGGTGGTGGAAACAGCGGCCCGGTACGGGAAGTGGGTGCGGCCGGTGGCCAGCACAGCGGCGACGTCATCCAGGCCGGCGCCGGAGTCGCCGGCCAGCATCTCGCGCAGTCTCGTCGCCTGTCCCCGCAGCGCCGCGGCCGATCGGCCGGAGAGCAGCAACGGCAGGCCCGGCGTCGCCGGCCCGGGGTCCGGCGGATCCGCCGCGGGCGCTTCCTCGACGATGACGTGGGCGTTCGTGCCGGAAATCCCGAACGACGACACCCCCGCCCGACGCACCCGACCCCGCGCCGGCCACGCCACCTCCTCCACCAACAACCGCACCGACCCCGACGACCAATCAACATGAGAAGTCGGCACACCCACATGCAACGTCCGCGGCAACACCTCATGCCGCAACGCCATCACCATCTTGATCAAACCACCCACACCCGCAGCCGCCTGCGAATGACCAATATTCGACTTCAACGAACCCAACCACAAAGGACGACCCACCGGCCGACCCCGCCCATACGACTCCAACAACGCCGACGCCTCGATCGGATCACCCAACCTCGTACCCGTCCCATGCGCCTCCACCACATCCACATCAGACGCCGACAAACCCGCCGACCCCAACGCCAACTCCACCACCCGCCGCTGCGCCACCCCACTCGGCGCCGTCAAACCATTCGACGCACCATCCTGATTCACCCCCGAACCCCGCAACACCGCCAACACCGAATGCCCCAACCGGCGCGCATCCGACAACCGCTCCAACAACACCAACCCCACACCCTCAGCCCAACCCGTACCCTCCGCATCCGAAGAAAAAGCCCGACACCGACCATCCACCGACAAACCCTGCTGACGCGAAAACTCCGCAAACACCCCCGGCGTCGACATCACCGTCACCCCACCCGCCAACGCCAACGAACACTCCCCCGACCGCAACGACCCCATCGCCAGATGCACCGCCACCAACGACGACGAACACGCCGTATCCACCGTCAACGCCGGACCCTGCAAACCCAACGAATACGCCACCCGACCCGACAACACACTCGCCGACGTACCCGTCAACAAATAACCCGCCGAACCACCCGACTCATGCAAACGAGGCCCATAATCCGACGAACCCCCACCCACAAAAACACCCGTATCCGAACCCCTCAACAACCCCGGAACAATCCCCGCACCCTCCAAAACCTCCCACGAAACCTCCAACAACAACCGCTGCTGAGGATCCATCGCCACCGCCTCACGCGGCGACACCCCAAAAAACGACGCATCGAAAGAGCCGGCTCCGGCCACGAAGCCGCCTTCGGACACATAGGACAGCCCGTTGCCGGTGTCCCATCCACGGTCGACGGGGAACGGGGAGATCGCGTCCCGGCCGGCCGCGACCAGATCCCACAAGCCCTCCGCCGAGGAGACGTCGCCCGGATAGCGGCAACCCATCGCCACGATCGCGATCGGCTCATCGGCGCTCGCGACGGTCGTCGGCAGCGGTTCCGCCGCCGTCTCACCCGCCGCCGACGACACCAGGAACTCGGCCAGCGACGTGGGCGTCGGGTGGTCGTAGACCACCGTCGTCGGCAGCCGCAGACCGGTCACCGACACCAACCGGTTACGCAGCTCCACGCTCATCAACGACCCGAAACCCAAGTCCTTGAACGTCAGCCCGCCGTCGGCCACCCCGCCACCGGAGACCACCGACACCTCGCTCAGGACCAGCCGCAGTGCCACCTCGGGCCGCTCGGCCTCCGGTCGTTCCCGCAGGCGCCGGGCCCAGGCCGAGCCGTCGTCCGGCCGGTCGGCCGGCCGGCGCGCGGCGGACCGGCGGACCAGCCCGGACAGGATCGCCCGGGCGGAGCGCTGGAGCAGCGCGGTGTCGAGCGGGGTCGCGACCACGGCCGGCACGTCCACCGCGGTCACCGCGTCGAACAGCGCCATGCCCTCGGCCGCCTCGATCGGCAGCAACCCGGTCCGGGCAAGTCGTTGCCGGTCCTCCGGGCGCAGCCCGGCGGCCATGCCGCTGTCCAGGGACCAGACGCCCCACGCGCACGAGGTGGCGGGCAGGCCGAGCTGCCGGCGATGCCACGCCAGCGCGTCGAGGAACGTGTTGGCGGCCGCGTAGTTGGCCTGGCCCGCGTTGCCCAGAACACCCGCCACCGACGAGAAGAGCACGAAGTTCCGGATCGGCAGGTCCCGGGTGAGCTCGTGCAGGTGCCAGGCCGCGTCCACCTTGGCCGCGAGCACCTCGTCGACGAGCGCGGGGGTGAGCCGCCCGACCGTGACGTCGCGCAGGATCCCGGCGGCGTGCACGACGGCATGGAGCGGGCCGGTCGCGCACACCTCGGTCAGCAGCCGGGCGAGGGCCTCACGGTCCGACACGTCGCAGGCGCGGACCTCGGCGACGGCGTCGTGCGCGGCCAGCTCCGCGACCAGCTCGGCGGCGCCGGGGGTGGCGGCCCCGGACCGGCCGGTCAGCACGAGCCGGCGCACGCCGTGCCGGCGTACCAGCTGCCTGGCGACCATCGACCCGAGCGCACCGAGACCGCCGGTGATGAGGACGGCGCCGCCGGGTTCGAGCCGTGGTTCGCCACCGGGCACGTGGCGCGTCAGCCGGGGCACCAGCACCTCGTCCGCCCTGATGGCCAGCTCGGGCTCCGCCGTGGCGAGCGCGCGGGCGAGCGTCTCGGCGGTGACCGGCCCGTCGACGTCGAGCAGCACAAAGCGGTCGGGGTGTTCGGACTGGGCCGACCGCAGCAATCCCCACAGCGGCGCCCGTACCAGGTCGATCTCCGCCGCATCGTCCCCGGTGACGACCGCGCCGCTGGTGACGAGCACGAGCCGGCTGCCGGCGGCCCGGGGCTCGGCGATCCATTCCTGGACCAGGGCGAGCGCCTCGCGCAGAACGGCGGACACCGCGGCGGGGACGGTTTCCGGGCCGGCACGCTCGCCGAGGAAGGGCGCGAACACCACTGGCGGGGCGGCTGCCCCGGCCGCGTCGGTCAGGGCCAGGAGGCTCTCGAGGCCCGCCGCGGTCCGCAGGCCGGCGAGAAGCGGGGCGTCGCCGACGACCGCCCAGTCGGCGCGGTCCCAGAGCGGGGAGGTCGCCGGACGTTCCACGGGTTCCCAGCCGACCTGGAACAGGGACCGGCGCACCGTGTCGGCGGGCGAGGCGAGGCTGCCCGCCGGCAGCGGTCGCAGGGTCAGCCGGTCCGCGACGAGCACCGGCTGCCCGTTCTCGTCCCAGACCGAGAGCGCCACGGCGTCGTCCCGCACGAGGGTGAGCCGGGCCCGGGCCGAGCCCGTCACCGAACCGGCCACGTGCACGCCGCTCCAGGCGAAGGGGAGCATGACCGCGCCGGCCGAGGTGGCGGTCTCCAGCGCCCCGAGCTGGATGGCCGCGTCGAGCAGGGCCGGATGGATCGCGTACCCGTCGGTCGTGACGTCCTCCGGCAGCGAGAGCGACAGATAGATCTCGTCGCCGTCGCGCCAGGCCGCCTCGACACCCTGGAACGCCGGGCCGTAGTCGTAACCCAGATCGGCGAGGCCCTCGTACGGGTCCTCGAGGGCGGCGGCTCCGGGCGGCGGCCACTCCCCGAGGGACGGCCCGGCCTGCGGTTCCTCCGCGCCGAGGACACCCGTGGCGACCTGCTGCCAGTCGTCCTCGGCGGCGCGGGAATGGACCGTGAGCGGGCGGCGTCCGTCCGCGCCGGCCGCGCCGACGATCAGCTGCAGGTCGAGGGTGCCCGCCGGGTCGAGCACGGCGGGCGCCTGCAGGGTCAGCTCGTCGACCACCCCGAGCCCCGCATGGGCCGCCGCCGTGAGGAACAGGGTGCCGGGGAGCAGGATCGTGCCGTCGACGACGTGATCGGCCAGCCAGGGATGGGTCGCCAGGCCGAGGGTGCCGGTCAGAATGGTCTCGTCGCGGCCGGCCGGGGTGACGCGGGCGCCGAGGATCGGGTGGTCGCCGGGGCGGTGCCGGGTGGGGCTCAGCCAGTAGCGCTCGTGCTGGAACGGGTAGGTCGGCACGCGCAACCGGGTGGCGGCCGGGATCGGGGCGTCGCGTACGGCGGTCCAGTCGACCGGGCGGCCGGCGACGTGCGCCCGGGCGAGGACGGTGTGGAAGTCGCCGAGGCCGCCACGGTCACGATGCAGCGACGACAGCACGGCCGGAGCGGCGCCGGGCAGGGTCTCGGCGGTCTGCTCGACGGCCACGATCAGCGTCGGGTGCGGGGCGGCCTCGACGAAGGTCCCGTGCCCGGCCGCGATCAACGCCCGGACGGTCTCGTCGAGCCGGACCGGCTCCCGCAGGTTCCGGAACCAGTACTCCGCGGTCAGCCCGGTCGTGTCGAGGGGCGCGGCCCGCACGGACGAGTAGAAATCGACCTCCGACGACACCGGCCGGATCCCGGCCAGCGTGGTGATCAGGCTGTCCCGTACGGCGTCCACGTGCGGGCTGTGCGAGGCGTAGTCCACCGCGATCAGCCGGGCCGTCACGTCCTCGCCCTGCCAGCGCTCCACCACGGCCCGCACTTCGGCCCGGTCCCCCGAGATCACCGTCTGAACCGGGCTGTTCACGCAGGCCACGTGCACGTCGCGGTACTCGGCCAACCGCCGGCGGACCTCGGCCGGCGGCAACGGGACCGACGCCATCGTGCCGGTGCCGGACAGGTCGGTGAGCGCCCGGGCCCGCACCGCGCTGACGAAGGCCGCCTCCGGCAACGTCAGCGCACCCGCCACACAGGCCGCCGCGATCTCACCCTGCGAGTGCCCCACCACGGCGTCCGGCCGCACGCCGTACGCCTCCCACAGCCGGGCCAGGCTCACCATCACGGCGAACAGCAGCGGCTGGACGACCTCGACCCGCTCCAGGTCCTCCGGGTCCTGACGATCCAGCACCTCCACCACGTCGAGACCCAGATGCGGACGCAGCGCATCGGCGCAGGCCCGCAACTCCCGGGCGAACACCGGCGACGCCGCGGCCAGCTCACGTCCCATGCCCACCCACTGCGAGCCCTGTCCCGGGAACACGAACACCGTGCGGCCGGTGTCGCCGGCCGTGCCGGTCAGAACGCGGGGGTCGGCGTCCCCGGCGGCCAGGGCGGCCAGCAGGTGCGGCACGTCGGCGGAGTCCGTGGCGGTGACCGCGGCCCGGTGGGCGAAGTGGGTGCGGCCGGTCGCCAGCACAGCCGCGACGTCATCCAGGCCGACGCCGGGGTCGCCGGCGAGCATCCGGCGCAGTTCGTTCGCCTGCGCCCGCAACGCCGCGTCCGTCCTGGCCGAGAGCAACAACGGCATTCCCGGTACGGCTGTCGCCGGCGTCTCGTTCTCGCGGGGCGCTTCCTCGACGATGACGTGGGCGTTCGTGCCGGAAATCCCGAACGACGACACCCCCGCCCGACGCACCCGACCCCGCGCCGGCCACGCCACCTCCTCCACCAACAACCGCACCGACCCCGACGACCAATCAACATGAGAAGTCGGCACACCCACATGCAACGTCCGCGGCAACACCTCATGCCGCAACGCCATCACCATCTTGATCAAACCACCCACACCCGCAGCCGCCTGCGAATGACCAATATTCGACTTCAACGAACCCAACCACAAAGGACGACCCACCGGCCGACCCCGCCCATACGACTCCAACAACGCCGACGCCTCGATCGGATCACCCAACCTCGTACCCGTCCCATGCGCCTCCACCACATCCACATCAGACGCCGTCTAACCCGCCGACCCCAACGCCAACTCCACCACCCGCCGCTGCGCCACCCCACTCGGCGCCGTCAAACCATTCGACGCACCATCCTGATTCACCCCCGAACCCCGCAACACCGCCAACACCGAATGCCCCAACCGGCGCGCATCCGACAACCGCTCCAACAACACCAACCCCACACCCTCAGCCCAACCCGTACCCTCCGCATCCGAAGAAAAAGCCCGACACCGACCATCCACCGACAAACCCTGCTGACGCGAAAACTCCGCAAACACCCCCGGCGTCGACATCACCGTCACCCCACCCGCCAACGCCAACGAACACTCCCCCGACCGCAACGACCCCATCGCCAGATGCACCGCCACCAACGACGACGAACACGCCGTATCCACCGTCAACGCCGGACCCTGCAAACCCAACGAATACGCCACCCGACCCGACAACACACTCGCCGACGTACCCGTCAACAAATAACCCGCCGAACCACCCGACTCATGCAAACGAGGCCCATAATCCGACGAACCCCCACCCACAAAAACACCCGTATCCGAACCCCTCAACAACCCCGGAACAATCCCCGCACCCTCCAAAACCTCCCACGAAACCTCCAACAACAACCGCTGCTGAGGATCCATCGCCACCGCCTCACGCGGCGACACCCCAAAAAACGACGCATCGAAAGAGCCGGCTCCGGCCACGAAGCCGCCTTCGGACACATAGGACAGCCCGTTGCCGGTGTCCCATCCACGGTCGACGGGGAACGGGGAGATCGCGTCCCGGCCGGCCGCGACCAGATCCCACAAGCCCTCCGCCGAGGAGACGTCGCCCGGATAGCGGCAACCCATCGCCACGATCGCGATCGGCTCATCGGCGCTCGCGACGGTCGTCGGCAGCGGTTCCGCCGCCGTCTCACCCGCCGCCGACGACACCAGGAACTCGGCCAGCGACGTGGGCGTCGGGTGGTCGTAGACCACCGTCGTCGGCAGCCGCAGACCGGTCACCGACACCAACCGGTTACGCAGCTCCACGCTCATCAACGACCCGAAACCCAGATCCTTGAACGTCAGCCCGCCGTCGACCGCCCCGCCACCCGCGACCACCGACACCTCGCCCGCGACCAGGTCGTAAACCTCGGCCGGGGTCATGGCAGCCAGGTCGGGGCGCGGTTCGGCGCCGGTCCCGGCCGGACGACCGGACGGCACGGCGGAGCCCTCGGCGGGCCACCAGTAGCTTTCGCCCTGGAAGGCGTACAGCGGAAGGTCGACCACCCGCGGCGACGTCCCGGCGAAGACGGCGCTCCAGTCCACGGTGGCGCCGCCCGCGAACGCACGCGCCAGCGCCTCGGTTCCCTCGGGCGCGTCCACGCCGGGCGTGGTCCCGCCGCCGGCCGGTGGGCGCAGCGGATCATCGGCCATGCCCAGCACGACCCCGGCCGGCGTCTCACCGCCGGCCAGCCGGCGGAGCAGGCGCTCGGCCTCGCTGACCGACCCGGCGAGCACGACGGCCCGGTGCTCCATGACCTCGCGCGTCGTCGCCAGCGAGTAGGCCACGTCCACCGCTCGCACCGGCTCTCCCGAGGACAGGCGCTCGCACAGCCGGCCGGCCTGGGCGCGCAGCGCGGCTTCGGTTCGCGCGGACACGACCCAGGGCAGCACCCGCGGATCGGACGGCGGTTCCCCGGCCGGCTCGACGATGCCGTGGCGGGCGACGGAGGCCGGCGGTTCCGCGACGACCAGGTGGCAGTTGGTGCCGCCGACACCGAAGGACGAGACGCCGGCGATACGGGCGGCGAGCGGGTCGGGCCATGGCGTCAGCGCGGTCTGCACCTGCAGGCGCAGGTCGTCGAGGGGGATGTCCGGGTGCGCCGTGGTGAAGTGCAGGCTGGGCGGAAGTTCGCCGTGCGACACCGCGAGGGCGGTCTTGATCAACCCGATCCCGCCGGCGGCGCCCTCGAGGTGGCCGATGTTCGTCTTCACCGAGCCCACCCGCAACGCGGGCCGCGACCCACGCCCAGGTGCGAAGACGGCGCCGAGCGCGCGGGCCTCACGGGGGTCGCCGGCCTTGGTGCCCGTGCCGTGCAGCTCCACGTACTGCGTCTCGGCCGGGTCCACGCCCGCCCGCCGGTGCGCCTCCCGCAGGGCGTCGGCCTGCGCCTCGGCGCTGGGCACGACGAGGCCCTCGCCCGTGCCGCCGTGGTTGACCACGCTGCCCCGGATGACCGCGTAGACGCGGTCGTGGTCGGCGACGGCGTCGCTGAGCCGTTTGAGGACGAGCAGCGCCGCGCCCGAGCCACGGGCGAAACCGTCGGCGTCCGCGTCGAAGACCCGGCTGCGCCCGGTCGGGGACAGCCCGCCGAAACCCGCCGCGAGCCAGGCGCTGCGCGGGCTCAGGTTGAGATGCACCCCGCCGCTGACGGCCAGGTCGGCCTCACCGGACCGCAGGCTCGCGCAGGCGGCGTGCACGGCGACCAGGGACGAGGCCTGACCCGCGTCCACCGTGAAGCTGGGGCCGTGCCAGTCCAGGTGGTGCGACACCCGGTTGGCGATCACGCTGCGGTGCAGCCCGGTCATCGCGTGCTGGGGCGCCGGCTCGGCCGGGTCGGCGCCGGGCAGCGTCAGGTAGTCGCTCGCGCAGACCCCGATGAACACTCCGGCGTCACCACCGCGCCGGTCGTGGGGCACGATCCCGGCGTCCTCCAGCGCCTGCCAGGCCAGTTCCAGCACGATCCGCTGCTGAGGATCCATCACGTTCGCCTCGCGACGCGAGATGCCGAAGAACGCGGCGTCGAACCGGCTCACCCCGGCGAGCCCGCCCTCCTCGTCGACGGCGTCCTCGCCCCGGAGCAGCAGCCGCCAGAACTCGCGGACCGACTCCGCCCCGGGCACACGGCACGCCATGCCCACGATCGCCACCGGTTCCTCGCCGAGCGCTACGACGTCGTCTGCCACCTGAGCTCCTCGATTCCGTGTCACCAGGCGACCGCGAGCCTGGCCAGGCCCCGCGTCGCAAAACTGTCCGACCAGGTCACGGCGTCGTCGCCGGCAGCCAGGCGCAGGCCCGGGAACCGCGTTCCGAGCCGGGTCAGCGCGACCTCCAGCTGGACGCGGGCGAACGGCGCGCCGAGACACCGGTGCACGCCGTGCCCGAACGTGACGTGCCGCGGCGGCCGCTCGCCGTCGACCCGTTCCGGGGCCGGGAACACGTCCTCGTCGTAGTTGCAGTGCAACAGCGAGACGATCACGCCCTGCCCCGCGCGGATGAGCGTGCCGCCCAGCTCCACGTCCTCGGTCGCCACCCGCGGGAAGCTCATCGGCGTCGCCGGCGTCACCCGGATCAGCTCCTCGATCGTCCCCGCGCCGGGCACACCCCCGGGACCGGCGTCGCCGGCGAGAATCGCGAGGACCGACATGCTCAGCTGACCGGCGGTGGTCTCGTAGCCGGCCATCAGCAGCGCCAGCCCGAAGCTGATCAGCTCGGCGCGGGAGAGCGCGCCGCCGTCGTTGGCCTGGACGAGCGCGCTGAGCACGTCGTCGCCGGGCTGCCGGCGTTTGCCGGCGACCAGCGAGGACATGTAGTCGACCAGGAGCAGTTCGTGCTGGGCCCGGACGGTGCCGTCGCCGGCCTCGGTCATGCCGAACAGGGCCACCACGGAGGAGTCGAACTTCGGCCGGTCGGCCTGGGGTACGCCGAGCAGCGCGCTCAGCGCGGCGAGCGGCAGCGGGGCGGTGTATCCCGCGACCAGGTCGGCGGGGCACGGTCCGGCCGCCAGGGTGTCGAGCAGCTCATCGGCGATCTTCTCGATCAGCGGCGCCTGCCGGGCGACCCGATGGGTGGTGAAGGCGGCTGCGGCGAGCCGGCGCAACCGGGCGTGAGCGGCGCCGTCCATGCTCATGATCGAGTTGGGTGACGGGTTGAGGGAGCTCCATCTCGGCGCCTCGGGCCGGGCGGCGGCGGCCCGGCTGAAGCGGGCGTCGGTCAGCACCGTGCGACCCAGAACATAGTCGGTGACCAGCCACATCGGGTCGCCGTGGGGCACTTGCACCCAGGTCACCGGCCCCGTCGGAGACACGTCGAGGAAGGCCGGGAGCGGACCCAGCCTGCGCCGGCGGACATCGATCGACATCGGGCCCACTCCTCACACGACACCGGGCTGATACACCCATGCTCGGCACGTGCGAGGAATTGATCATCGGCAATTACCGCCGTTACGCGGGCGCCGGCCGCCGGCCGCGCGAACGCAACCGGCCGGCGCCCATACGAACGGGGCCGGCCGGTGTGGCGGAAAGCGTCAGACGGAAACGGTCTCGCGGGCCAGCCGGGAGTGTCGGGTGACCTGACCGGCCGTGGCCCGCTCGACCTCGGTGACACGCAGTTCGAAGCGCGGCCGGCCGGGCTGCGCCTGGCCGTACGACGTGGCGGCCAGTACGAGCCGCCACTCGGTGTCGAGCCAGAGCATCACGCGCTGGATGCTGTGCCGCGAGTAACTCACCAGCAGGCGGGTGCAGCCGCGACCGGCGATCAGCTCGCGACCGGGCAGCTCGAGCGCCTCGGTCTCGGCCGGGTTGGGGAACCAGGACAGCGGCGAGGCGACCATGCCGGCCGGTTCCCGCAACCAGCCCTCGGCGCCCACCCGGACCGGCCCGCGCCGGTCGCTCGACGTGGACGGGGCCTCGCTGCGCCCGGCGAGCTTCGGCATGCCGATCGGCTCCTCGAGCAGCCACTGCCCGTCGACCATGCGGGTGAGCTGGAACGTGCCGTGTCGCGGCTCGGCCACCGGCGGACGGTTGTCCCAGTCGCCGCGCAGCACCAGCGCCGGGACGCCTGGGGGCACACGTAGCCGCTCGGTCAGCTGTGCCCAGCTCACGGGCGTGCCGTTCTCGTCCACCATGGCCTCATCATAGGACCCGGCCCCGAACCGTGTGATCGGCCTGGCCGGCCGCCGTGCGCCGGTCAGGCGGACACCCGGCGTACGAAGGCCCGCAACGCGAACCAGACCACGGCCGCGGTGCCCACCGTCATCGCGGGGAGGAAGGCCCAGGCCGGCAGGTGCGGGATCTGCGGGGTGAGCGCGGCGCGCAGCCCCTCGCTGACGTAGACCAAGGGGTTGAGCAGCGACAGCACCTGCAGCCAGCGCACCGAGCTCAACGCCGCCCACGGGTAGAAGACGCAGCCCAGGAACGTGGCCGGGAAGATCACGACGGTGAACAGGGTCGCGGTCTTGCGGGGGTCCACAACGGTGCCGGCCAGCATGCCCAGGGCGGCCGACAGGATCGCGGCGGTGACCAGCATGAGCACGAGCAGCGGCAGACGACCGGCGGTCACGTCGGGACCTTGGCCGCCGGCGTGGACGAAGTAGGCCAGGGCGAAGACCAGCAGCCCGGCGAAGAGCGACTGCACCGCGCCGGAGACGATCTTCTGGACGCCGATGTGCCAGGTCGGGATCGGCGCGAGCAGCCGGTCCTCGATCTCGCGGGTGTACGCCAGCTCCATGACCAGTGGCTGGGTCACCGCGACGAGGCCCGCCGTGATCATGGTGCTGCCGATCAGCCCGGGGATCAGCACGGTCGACGCCGAGGCGCCGGTCGAGCCGGTGATCCCGCCCGCGCCACCCAGCTTCGGCAGGATGTACGCGAAGAGCAGGACGAACAGGGCCGGCTGCAGGGCGACCCGGGTGACGAAGGAAGGCAGGTCGTTGCGGAGCACGTGCAGGTCTCGCACGGTCATGACCTGGAAGGCGTGCCAGGCGCTGACCCGGCGGACCGGCGCCGTCGTGTCCGACGCGGTGGTGGTCGTCACTCTCGGTACTCCCGTCCGGTCAACATGAGGAAGGCGCTCTCGAGGCTCGGCCGGATGGTGGTGGCGCCGGTGACCCGCGCCCCGGCCTCGTAGCCGTAGGACACCAGGTCGGCCAGGACGACCTCGGGACTGCTGGTGAAGACCTTCACCGTGGTGCCGGTGATCTCGGCCCGGGACACCGCCCCGTGCTCCTCCAGCGCCTTGACGCGGTCGGGCGGGCCGGAGTCGTAGGTGATGGTGACGACCGTGTCGGCTCCGGCCAAGGCGGTCAGGCCGGCCACCTCGTCGCAGGCGATCACCTTGCCGTGGTCGAGCACCGCCACCCGCCCGCAGAGCGCCTCGGCCTCGTCCAGGTGGTGCGTGGTCAACAGGATCGTCTGGCCCTGGGCGTGCAGCTCGCGCAGCAGTTCCCAAAGGTTGTGCCGGGACTGCGGGTCGACGCCGGCGGTGGGCTCGTCGAGGAAGAGCACCCGCGGCTCGTGCACCAGGGCGCGAGCCACCACGAGCCGCTTGAGCTGGCCGCCGGAGAGCTCGTTGACGCCGGCCTTGCCGCGGTCGGCCAGCGCGAACCGTTCGAGCAGCTCGTCGGCGCGCCGGACCGCGGCGCGGCGCGACATGCCGAACATGCGCCCGCGGAACTCGAGGTTGGCGGCCACGCCGAGCTGCCGGTCGAGCGCGTCGCGCTGCGGCGCCACCCCGATCAGCTGGCGGACCAGCACCGGGTCGCGTAGCACGTCGACCCCCGCGACCTCGGCGGTGCCGGCGTCGGGGCGGGCCAGGGTGGTGAGCATGGCGATGGTCGTCGACTTGCCCGCGCCGTTCGGGCCGAGCAGCCCGAAGAACTCGCCCTCGCGGACCTCCAGATCGAGGCCGTCGACCGCGCGCACCGAACCGCGTGGCGACACGTACGACTTGGTCAGGCCGGACGCGCGAATTCCCGCTTCTGGATGCGCCGTCAAAGATCCTCCAGGCATAGTCGGAACGGGCGCGCGAAGGCACCCGGAATTCTCACGTAATTACACCGGGAATGGCAGCGCCACCAGGGGAAAAGGGGGTCAAACCGGGCGGCGGCTTCATACCTTATCGGCTGTCCCCACCCGGCACAACCGGACCCCGTCCACACCGGACACCCTGACCTCGCAGCCTCTCGTCGATCTTGGCGCAGATCTCGGTGACGTGCTCCGGTCGCAGCATGTGATGGTGTGACGCATTGATCTGGTGATTCTCAATGCGACCGGTGACGTACGGCCGCCACGAATCCGGGGTGAGCCGGTCATCGATGTCGTTCAACGCGGCGGTGAACAACAAAAGATCTCCCCGGAATTGCTGGAGCTCGAAACGCGGAAGCAGCGGAACGGTGTTCTTGCCCAGTTCCACGATCGCCGCCACGGTCTCGCGGCTCAGGCTGGCCAGCGCGCTGCCCTCGGAGCCGAGCAGGTCCACCGCCCGGGAGAAGTCGAGCGGCCCGTCGGTCGCCGGGTCGTGGGGCACGCCGACAAAATCGAGGAAGGCCGCGAGGATGTCCGCTTCCCGGACCGCGTTCACCACGTCGGTCTGGTCGGCGATCTCCGGGAAGGCCGCGAACGGATAGGTGTCCAGGACCACGAGCAGCTCGACCTCCTGGCCCTCGGCCTGCAGCCGGGTCGCCACGCCGTGCGCCAGCGCGCCCCCGAGCGACCAGCCGAGCAGCCGGTACGGCCCCTCTGGCTGGGCCTTGCGGATCTCGGTGAGGTAGTCCGCGACCATCTCCTCGAGCCCATCGACCGGCGCCGCACCGCGCAGGCCACGCGCCTGAACGCCGTAGATCGGGGAGTCCGCCCGCAGCTTTCGGGCCAGGCCGGAGTAGACCCAGCTGAGCCCGAGCAGCGGGTGCAGGCAGAACAGGGTCGGCTCGGTCCCGCCCGCGCGCAGTGGCAGCAACACGTCGAGGGCCCCGTCGGCGCCACCCAGTCCGAGGTGGGCCGCGACACCGGCCGGGGTGGGGTCCTCGAAGAGGTCGCGGATCGACAGTTCGGTGCCGAGCGCCGCCCGGACCCGGCTGAGCAGCGTGGCGACGAGCATCGAGTGGCCGCCGAGCACGAAGAAGTCCTCGTCCACGCCGACCGCCGACAGCCCGAGCACCTCGGCGAACAGTTCGCAGACGACCTGCTCACGGGGCGTGCTCGGGGCCCGGCCGGCCGTGCTCGCGACGTCCTCGGGCGCGGGCAGGTCCGCCGGGTCCATCCGGTCGAGCACTATCACGTTCTGGGGCACCATGTGGTCGGGCAGCCGGTCACGCAGGTGGTGGCGCAGGCCGGGCAGGTCGACCCGCCCGGTGACGTAGGCGGTCAGGCTTCCCTCGCCGGCCACCACCGCGGCCTGATCGACACCGGGGTACGCGCTCAGCACCCCCTCGATCCGAGCAGGGTCGATCGGGAAGCCCCGGATCAGCAGGTGATCACCGGCTTGGCCGAGATGCTCCAGCTCACCGTCCTTGGTCCAGCGGGCGATCTCACCGGTGCGGCACATCCGGGAACCGGGCGGGCCGAAGGGATCGGCGACGGAGCGTCCGTGGTCCTCCCCGACCGGGCCCACGACGTACACCTCCCCCGGCACCCCGGGCGGCACCAGCCGCAACCGCTCGTCCAGCACGCGCCGCGGTAGCCGCAGCATCCGCTCACGCTCGTCCTCGGCCAGGACCGGCAGGGAGCCCACCCGCCGGCCCGGCGAGCCGGCGGCGGCGCCCAGCATCAGCGCCCAGCGGCTCATCAGCGACTCGACCGTGGCCCGGTCGAACAGGTCGACGGCGAACTCGGCGTAGACGTTCAGCCCGGCCGGCTCGCCGTTCGCGCCCCAGCGTTCGGAGACCGACATGGACAGGTCGAACTTGGCCGTGCCGGTCGTCACCCGCACCGCCGAGACGCGCAGCCCGTCCAGGCCGCCGTACCCGGCCGGGGCGTTCTGCAGGGTCATCATCACCTGCACCAACGGCTGGTAGGCGCTGGACCGCACCGGGTTCAGCACCTCGACCAGATGGTCGAACGGCACGTCCTGGTGCTCGAAGGCGGCCAGGTCGGTACGGCGTACCCGGTCGAGCAGATCCGCGAAGGTGGGATCGTCCGACACGTCCGTACGCAGCAGCAGGGTGTTGCCGAAGAACCCGATCAGGTCCTCGAGCCCGTCCTCGGTCCGCCCGGCGACCTGCGATCCGATCGGGATGTCGGTGCCCGCGCCCAGCCGGTGGAACAGCGCCGCCAGCCCGGCCTGCAGCACCATGAACAGGCTGACCCCGTGCGAGCGCGCGGTGTCGATCAGGCTCCGGTGCAGCTCGGCGCCCAGCTCGGCCTCGAGGTGGTCGCCCCGGTGCGACGCGATCGCCGGACGTGGCCGGTCGAAGGGCAGGGTGAGCTGCTCGGGGATGCCGTCGAGCTGCCCGGTCCAGAACGTCACCTGGGCGTTGAGCAGGCTGTCCGGGTCCGACTCGGCGCCCAGCAGCTCGTGCTGCCACAGGGCGAAGTCGGCGTACTGGATCGCCAGCGGCGCCCAGCCGGGCGCACGTCCGTCCAGCCGGGCCCGGTACGAGGTCATCAGGTCGTTGGTCAGCGGGACCATGGACCAGCCGTCGCTCGCGATGTGGTGCAGGAGCAGCACCAGCACGTGCTCGGTCCCGTTCAGCCGCAGCAACCGGGCGCGCAGGGCCGGCTCGGTGGTGAGGTCGAACCGGTGCCGGACGATCTCCCGCAGGTCGCCGTCCAGCCGCGCCTCGTCGACGTCGATGACCGGCAGGTCCGGGACGCTCGTCACGATCTTCTGGTAGGGCACGCCGTCACGGTCGGGAAAGATCGTGCGCAGGCTCTCGTGCCGGTCGACGACGTCCCGGACGGCGGCGCGCAGGGCGGGCACGTCGAGTTCTCCGGTCAGGCGCAGGGCGAGCGGGACGTTGTAGGCCGCGCCGCCGTCCTCCATGCGGTGCAGGAACCACATGCGGCGCTGCGCGAACGACAAGGGGATCATGAGTTTCCTTCCGGGCGCGGCCGGGGCCGGAGCCGCGGGCGTACGCGGGCCGGCTCGACCAGGTGATCGGCGAGCCCGGCGACGGTGGGGTTCTCGAACAGGGCGCGGATCGGCATCTCCACGCCGAGGGTGGCCCGGACCCGGCTGGCCAGCCGGGTCGCCAGCAGGGAGTGCCCGCCGAGCGCGAAGAAGTCGTCGTCGATCCCGATCGCCGGCCGGCTGAGCACCTCGGCGAACAGGTCGGCCAGCGTCTGCTCCCGCGGCGTGCGAGGCTCACGGCCGGCGGGGCCGCCGGCCAGCTCCGGTACGGGCAGGGCGCCCCGGTCGAGCTTGCCGTGCACGGTCAGCGGCAGCTTCTCCAGCGTCACGATGGCGGCCGGGACCATGTATTCGGGTAGCCGGTCCCGCAGGTGCGCCCGGAGCGCCGTGGCGAGCTGCCCGTCCGTCCGGGTGTGCAGCGGGTTGTTCGCCGTCCGATGACGTCCCGGCCGATAGGCGCCGACCGCCGCGCCCCCGAAGACCGCATCGAAGGCACCTGAATCGTCATCACCGGTCCAGGTCAGCACCGCACGACCGGCCAGCTCCGACGGATCCACACCATCACCGTGCAACCGGGCGTTACGAATGCCTCGAACCCGGGTTCGTTCCGGCCAGACCAAACCCGGATACCAGTCCACCACCGGCAGATCCCCGCACTCCGGGACCGCATCGCGGTGCAGCACCACGTCATAGCGATACGCCGACAACTCATTGACGTAACCACCCGGCTTCAACCGGATCTCCACACCACCCGCGAACCCGGCGAAGAAATCAGGATCGAGCAACAACTCCTTCTCCACCGCGACCCCGTGATCCACCGCCCGCCGCAACCGATCACCCGACAACCGCGGCGACAACACCGCCTGATGCAGATGACGCAGCAACCGAAGATTCCGCACATCACCCACAAAGATCCGGCCACCCGGAGCAAGCAACGTGAGAGCCTGCCGGAGCACCCGGCTCAGATAGGCCGCGTCGGGGAAGTACTGCACCACCGAATTCAGCACGATCGTGTCGAAGTGCCCCTCAGGCAGACCGGTCACGTCGTCGGCCGGCTGCGCGCGGAGCTGGACACGATCACCGACCTGGGCGCGCAACCGCTCGATGACCACCGAGGACAGGTCGGTCGCCCAGTACTCCTCGACCCGCTCGTGCAGTCGCGACATCAGCAGCCCGGAGCCGACGCCGATCTCCAGGATCCGTTCGCCGCCGAGTCCTTCGATGGCGGCCACGGTGTCGTCCCGCCACCTGTGCATCTCGGCCAGGTCGATCGGCTCGCCGGTGAAGGTGCTCCGCCAGCCCGAGAAGTCGTCTCCCCAGGCCGGCGTGCCACCCCGGCCGTACAGCTCGTCGTAGAACTCCTGCCACTCGCCGACCTGCTCGGTGTCGGCCGTCGCGGCGGCGCCTGCGGCGGGCACCACGTATCCGAAGAGGTTGTCGTCGCGTGCCACCACGGCGGCCTGGTCGACCAGTGGGTGTTCGGCCAGCGCCGCTTCGACCTCACCCGGCTCGACCCGCAGACCACGGATCTTCACCTGATCATCAGCCCGCCCCGCGAACTCGACCTGACCATCCGCCGCCCACCGCACCACATCACCGGTGCGATACATCCGAGCCCCAGCCGGACCGTACGGATCAGCCACAAAACGCTCACCGGTCAACCCCGCACGGTTCACATACCCCAACGCCACACTCGCACCACCGACGTACAGCTCGCCGGGGACACCCGAAGGCACCCGCCGCAGACGCTCATCCAGCACATACGCCCACGTGCCCACGATCGGGCGACCGATCGGCACACCACCACCGACACTCAACCGGTCCGACAACGTCGTACACACCGTGGCCTCAGTCAACCCGTACCCATTGACCATCAACCTGCCCTCCGCCCACCGCTTCATCAACGCCGGCGGACACGCCTCCCCACCAACCAGCAACGTCCGCAACGAAGGCAGAGACGCCTCCGGCACGGTCGCCAGCACCGACGGCGGAATCAGCGTGTGGGTGATTCGCTCCCCCGCCAGCAACGAACCCAGCTCCGCACCGACCACCGGACCAGCCGGCGCCACCACCAACTCGGCCCCCGCACCGAAAGCCATCATCAGCTCCATCATCATCGCGTCGAAACTCGGCGAGGAAAGCTGCAACACCCGCGACGATGAATCCACCACCAGCCTCGACGCGTTCGCCGCCGCCAACGCCGCCAGCCCCCGATGCGGAACCACCACACCCTTCGGCGTGCCCGTCGACCCCGACGTGTAGATCACGTAAGCCGCGCTCGACGGACTGACCACCACCGCAGGCGCATCAACCCGGCCCGCACCCGTGAACGGCTCCGTGACCGTCAGCGCCGCACCCGCGGTCATCAACGCCACCCGCTCGGCCGGAAGCTCCGGATCCACCGGCAAGTACGCCGCACCGGCCTTCACCACACCCAGCAGCGCCACCACCAGATCAACCGAACGCGGCAACATCAACGCCACCACGTCACCCGGCCGCACCCCGGACTCCACCAACGACCACGCGACCGCGTTCGCGGCCTGATCCAACCCGCGATACGACAAACACCGCCCCCCACCGGACACCGCCGGCTCCGCCGACCACCGCCCGACCAGCTCCGGCAACGTCGCCGGAGGCACATCGGACGTCTCCGGGCGCTCCCATCCGGTCAGCCGGTCGCGTTCCTGCGGCAGCACCACCTCGGCCGCGGCAACCCGCTGGTCAGGGTCGGTCACCAGTTCCTCGAGCACCATGACGTAGCGAGCCATCAACGCCTCGACCGTGCCGGCGTCGAACAGGTCCGTCGCGTACTCCAGCAGGCCCGAGATTCCGGCCGGTTGGGCGCCGCCTCGCTCGTTGAGGTGGATGGAGAGGTCGAACTTGGCGGTGTGGGTGCCGAGCGCGGCGCCCCGGATCTCCAGTCCGGGCAGGGCGAACGAGCCGCGCGGCGCGTTCTGCAGGGCCAGGACGACCTGGAACAGCGGTTGATGGGCGGTCGACCGGGCCGGGTTCAGCACCTCCACCAGATGTTCGAACGGCACGTCCTGGTGGGCGTACGCGGCCAGATCGGTCTCCCGCACCCGGCCCAGCAACTCCCGGAACGACGGGTCCCCGGAAACGTCGGTCCGCAGCACCAGGGTATTGACGAAGAACCCGATCAGATCGTCCAGCGCCTCGTCCGTGCGACCGGCGATCGGTGACCCGATCGGCACATCCGTACCCGCGCCCAGGCGCGTCAACAGTGCGGCCAGCCCGGCCTGCAGCACCATGAACAGCGACGCGCCGTTCGCCCGCGCCACCTGCGCCAACCGGGCGTGCAACCGCGCATCGATCTCGAACCCGAGTGTCGAACCCCGATAGGACGCCACCGCCGGACGCGGCCGGTCGAACGGCAGCCGGATCTGCTCCGGCACCCCGGAAAGCTTCTCCGCCCAATACCTCATCTGAGCACTCAGCAGACTTCCCGCATCCGACTCCGCACCCAGCAGATCACGCTGCCAGAGCGTGTAATCCGCGTACTGCGCCGGCAACGGCGCCCACTCCGGCGCCGATCCGGCGGCGCGGGCGGTGTAGGCCGCGACCAGATCACGGGAGAGCGGCTGCACCGACCAGCCGTCGCCCGCGATGTGGTGCAGCAGCAGCATCAGCACGTGCTCGTTCTCGGCGGCACGCACCAGCGTCGCCCGCAACGGCGGCTCGGTGGTCAGGTCGAACCGGTGCCCGGCCAGCTCCCGCAGGTCCACATCGGAGCCGACGATCGCCAGATCCGGAATCTCGTCGAGGACCAGCTGGTACGGCACGCCGTCGCGGTCCGGGAACACGGTCCGCAGACTCTCGTGCCGGGCGGCCACGTCACCGACCGCCGCTCGCAACGCGGAGACGTCCAGGTCGCCGGTCAGCCACAGCACGAGCGGGATGTTGTAGGTGGCGCTGGGTCCTTCCATCCGATGCAGGAACCAGAGCCGGCGCTGGGCGAACGACAACGGCACCACCTCGGGACGCGGCCCCCGGGTCAACGCCGGACGAGCATCCCGCGCCCGGCCGAGCTGCTCCGCGAGACGCTCCACCGTCGGCGCCTCGAACAACATCCGGATCGGCATCTCCACACCCAGCGTCGCCCGCACCCGGCTGGCCAGACG
>NZ_JBFBGU010000026.1:0-114628 GCF_040684855.1 Actinoplanes sp. NPDC089786 | reverse complement strand
GTTCGGCGAGCTCTGGAAAAACTCCACATCCCTCGGGATCAACGGGGTTGACTCCACGGTCGACCGGCGTGCTAGTGGACACCCTCTCATCGGCAAATCCGGATGCTGACCCGGCGCGACAGGGTCACGCGGAGTGACGGCACTTGGCTCACTCGGCGGTAGTCCGGTTAAGGACACCCGACGGCCGGCTGCGGCACGCATCGTGGCCGGGGGCTCCGTCCGGACCACTCCCCCGGCGCGGCGCGACGCGCGGCCCCGCCTCCAGCGGACACCCCGCCGGACCTGACCGGTGCCCTCGCCACGCCGGACGGCCGCTGGCGCGTCGAGGTGGTCCGGCGCGACGGGCATCAGGCCGACCGCGTGCGACATGCCGACAACGGCGGGTTTCGTGAGCGGCGCCCGGGGCACTCGCCAGGACATGCATCCTGAGACGCCGACCGAGCCGTTGCCCATCGCGACGGTGAACGTGGGAATGACCGTCGTCGACCGGGACGGCGACGAGGCCGGGACCGTCACCGCCGTGCAGATGCCCGGCACCGACGTGCGGCCGGACGTGGTCGCCGGCCTGGCCGAGGAGCTGATGGGCGCCGGTTACATCCGGATCGACGGCACCGGCTTCCTGTCCAACGACACCTACAGTGGCGGGGACCAGATCAGCAAGACCGTCGAGGGCGACCCGGGCGTCGTCGAACTCCGCGTCACCCGGGGCGACCTCCACCGGGCCACCTGAGGCACCGAGCGATCCTGGCGGCGGGTAAGCCGCAGCCGGGTGGGGCACCCGGCCGCGGCTTCGGCGGCGGGTGGTTCAGATGAGCATGCCGCCGGAGACCTCGATGCGCTGCGCGGTGATCCACTGGGTGCCCTCGCCGACCAGCGCGACGATCGCGCCGGCGATGTCCTCGGGCTGCCCCATCCGGCCCATCACGTTGGCCGCGGCCAGGTGCTTCTGAACGTTCTCGTCCTGCAGACCGCCGCCGCCGAACTCGGTCGCGGTGGCGCCGGGCGCGATCGTGTTCGCGGTGATCCCGCGCGGGCCGACCTCGCGGGCGAGGTACCGGGTGAAGGTTTCGACCGCGCTCTTCAGGGCGCCGTAGATCGCGTAGAGCCCCTCGCCGGTGAACCGGGCCAGGCCGGTGGAGAGGTTGACGATCTTGCCGCCGTCGGCGACCAGCGGCAGCAGCTTCTGGGTCAGGAACACCATGCCGCGCAGGTGTACGTTCATCATCCGGTCGAAGTCTTCGACCGTGGCGTCCGCGATCGTCGAGCCCAGCCCGACCCCGGCGTTGTTGATCAGGATGTCGAAGTCCTCGCGGCCGAACTGCTCGCGCAGCACGGTACGCAACTCGGTCACGAAGCCGTCGTACGACTCCAGGTCGCCGACGGTCAGCGGCAGCGCCACCGCGTCGATCTTCTCACCCGGGTTGTCGCGGTAGGTGTAGATGACCTGGAAGCCGGCGTCGAGGAGCTTGACCGCGGTGGCCCGGCCGAGGCCGCGGTTGCCGCCGGTGATCAGGGCGAGCTTGGTCATGTGGGTGCCTTTCATGATCGGGAACAGACAGGGTCAGGAATTCAGGCGCCGGGCCCGAGCAGGTCCTCGTAGCCCACGGTCCGATAGAACTCGCGCCGCACGCGGTCGCCCATACGGAAAACCTCCTCGGCGCCGTCCTGGGCCGGGTCGATGTAGACCCGGAACGGCCGCCGGCCCCGCGGCAGGTCGACGACCCGCACGATCTCCCTTGCCACCTCCTGCGGGTCGGCGTCGTCGGGTGAGAGCCGCGCCTGCTTGCCGAGCAGGTCGTCCATCACGCCGGCGTACCTCTCCTGGTAGGACTCCACGACCGCGGTGTCCTCCGGGTGGCCGGCGTGGGCGTAGTGGTTGGTACCCGTGGTGAACGAACCGGGAACCACGATCGTGGTGTCGATCCCGAAGCGGGCGACCTCCGCCGCGATGCTGACCGCGAGGGCGTCCTCGGCGGCCTTCGCGGCGAAGTAAGGTCCCAGGTAGGGCGGGGTGCCGCCGCGGGCGCTGGACGAGCCGACCCAGACCAGCAGGCCGTCGCCCTGGCCGCGCAGGTGCGGCAGGACCGCCCGGTTGACCCGCTGGGTGGACAGCACGTTGGTGTCGTAGACGGCGGCGATCTGCTCGACCGTGAACGCCTCGACCGGGCCGAGGGTCATGTGGCCGGCGTTGTGCACGACGACGTCGATGCGACCCGCCTCGCGCAGCACGCGCTCGACGGCGGCATCCACCGAATGCTGGTCGGACACGTCCATCTCGAGGCTGACGGCGTTCGGCGCGTACCCCTCGAAGTCGGCCGCGGCCTGCTTGTTGCGTCCCTCGATGTCGCGCATGCCGCCGAACACCCGATGGCCGGCGTCGACCAGGGCGCGCGCGCTCATGGCGCCGAACCCGCTCGACGCCCCGGTGATGATGATGGTCCTGCTGCTCACAATGATCTCCGCAGGTCGTTCGAAGTTGATCTGACGATGCGCAACTTGCCCAGGTGGTGGTGGGTGGAGGCGCGATTTATTGCGCGCTTCTCGCCGCAACTTGCGAAAGGCGACAGGCGAGACACCCATTTCCGTACGGAACGCCGCCGCGAAGTGGCGCCGGCCGGCGCCTCAGGTCGCGCGACGGGCGCCCGCCGGCGGTGAGGAACGACTCCGGGTAGTTCGGCGAGGGGCTCAGGTGCCGCGATGATGCTGTCGATAGAGGGGACATGAGGCAGCCCGGGCCGGTGGCATGGCGGACCGTGATCGCCGTCTGCGTGATCGCAGGCGGGGTCGCCGCGACGCCGTCCGGCCGGGCGGCGCCGGTGGCGATGCTCGCGGGCCTGGCTGTGCTCGCCGCCGGGCTTGTTGCCGCCGCCCGCTCACTCGGGCCCGGCCGGCGCCGCGTCTGGACGCCCTGGATCGCCGCGGTCGGCTGCGCGGTGGCCGGAGCGGCCATTTTCCAGACCGGTGTGCTGCTGGACGTCGTGCCGGTGGCGGCCGACGTGGCGCAGTTCTTCTGGCTGTTCTTCTACCTCCCGGTCACCGTTGCCACCATGCGCTTCATCGAGCGGCGCGGGCTGCCGAGGGCCGTCCGTCGCGCCGTCCTCCAGGATGTGGCGGTGGTGACCGCCGCGGCGACGGTCCTCGCCTGGTACGCACTGATCAGGCCCGCGCTGGCGGCGACGCCGCCCGGGAACCGGTGGGCGCTGATCGCCGCGTTCTCCTTCCCGCTGGGCGACGTGGTCATTCTGGCGCTCGGGCTCACCCTGGTGCTCGCTCCGGGGGCGCTGTCCGCCGCGGAGCGCCTTGCCCTGCTCGGTTTCGGCCTGACCTTGGTCCTCGACGTGGTATACGCCGTGCTGCCGATGGTGGCGGCCGGGCTGGACGCCTTCTGGCACCACCCCGGCTACCTCGTGGTCAACGCGGTGCTGACCGCCGCGGCACTGCACCCGAGCCGGGACGCCGTGTCCCCCGCCGTGCCCCGTACGACGCTCGCCGTCAGCATGACGGGCTGGCGGATGATTCTGCTCGGGGCGGCCCTGTCCGGGGTGAGCCTGAGTGTCTTCGTCATGCCACGTGACGGCTGGGACGCCGTACCGGCCGCGCTGGCGCTGCTGGTCATGATCGCTCTCATCCTCGCGCGCCTGCGCCGCTCCGTGACCGCGCTGGAACGGACCGAGCGTGCCCTGCGCCACGAGGTGACGCACGACCAGCTGACGGGCATCGCCAATCGGGCCCGCCTGATGGACGACCTCCGGGGTGCCCTGCGTACCCGTTCCGCGCTGTTCTTCATCGACCTCGACGGCTTCAAGGCGATCAACGACCAGCGTGGCCATCACAGCGGCGACCTGGTCCTGCAGACCGTCGCCGCCCGGCTCAGCACCTCGGTGCGCGAGTCGGACACGGTGGCTCGCCTCGGCGGGGACGAGTTCGTGGTGCTCTGTCCCGGACTGGAGGACGAAACCACGTCGTCGCTCGCCGCCCGGATCGAGCGGTCGATCGCCGAGCCGATCGCCGTCGACGGGGGTGCGGTCACGATCGGGGCGTCGATCGGGATCCTGATGCTGTCCGCGCCGGCGACGGCGGCCGACGGCAGCATCGATCAGGTGATCAGCGATCTGCTGCGCTCCGCCGACGCCGCGATGTACGC
This sequence comes from Actinoplanes sp. NPDC089786, assembly GCF_040684855.1. Lineage (NCBI taxonomy): Bacteria > Bacillati > Actinomycetota > Actinomycetes > Micromonosporales > Micromonosporaceae > Actinoplanes > Actinoplanes sp. NPDC089786. The sequence goes on along the minus strand of NZ_JBFBGU010000026.1, from coordinate 110,484 downwards.
GGCCAAACGCGACGGCGGCGGCGTCCGCGTCGTGACCTACGGCTGAGCGGGCGCGGCGGCGTTCTCCCGGGCGAGGAATGAGCCGAGTTCGCCGATGGTGCTCATCAGCGGGGCCGGGAAGACGACCGGAATCCGAGGGCCACCAGGGACAGCAGACACTCAGCCGTTCGCCGGCTCCTTCCCGCGGGAAGAAGCCGGCCATGGCGCGTTGGTCAGATCAGCCAGCGGTTCTTCTGGACGATGGGCAGCTGCGCCCACCGGCGACCGAGGCCCCAGGTGTGCCCGGCGTAGGTCAGGGCGATCACGACCAGGCCGACGCCGTACACGAAGTGGTAGTCGGTGATCGGGTTGGACGATCCGGAGGGCTTGCCGTCGGCGGTGGTGCGGTCGAGCGGGAACTCGGCGAGCCACATCAGGGCCATGACGAGCACTCCGGCGCCGGCGGCGATCCGCAGGCCGATCCCGGCGATCAGGGCGACCCCGATGGCGAGCATGGAGAGCATGAACAGGCCGTTGGCGTACCAGGTGCCGGCCATCGTGTGGAACATCGACTGGAACGGACCGACGTCGACCGAGGACAGGAAACCCTTGGTCGGCGAGCCACCGTTGATCCAGGCCCGCTCCGACGGGGTCGAGAAGCCGAGCCCGAACGTCTTGTCGAGGAACGCCCACAGGAATACGAAACCGAGAGAGATCCGCAGAACCGCCAGAGCCTTCGCGGCGCCGGTCGTCAGCATCGCCCCCGGCGCCTCGACATGCTCCAAGGCGTGCGATGCAGGGGGGTTGATCTTCTGAACGCTCATGAGGGCTCCTTCTAGCGGTTGACACCCAGGACTCTCGTCCCCGTAACCCCTCCGACGCCCGGGCTGCCCGACCCGACTCGACGGGACTAAAGTCCCGCCGTGCCTGCGGAGCGGGGGTGCTCGGCGATCAACCGGGTGGCCAGGACCGCGGCCTGGGTACGCCGTTCCAGGCCGAGTTTGGCCAGCAGGCTGGAGACGTAGTTCTTCACTGTCTTCTCCGCCAGGAACATCTTCGCGGCGATCTCACGGTTGGTCAGGCCCTCGGCGACGTACTCGAGGATCCTGCGTTCCTGATCGGTGAGGGAGGCCAGCTCGCGGGGCTGCTCGACGCCGTTGCGGATGCGTTCGAGGACCCGCTGGGTCACGGCCGGATCGAGCAGGGACTGCCCGGCCGCCACCCGGCGGACGGCGTCGACGAGGTCGTTGCCGCGGATCTGCTTGAGGACGTACCCGGAGGCGCCGGCCATGATCGCGGCGAACAGGGCCTCGTCGTCCTCGTACGAGGTCAGGATCAGGCCCTTGATCGTGGAGTCGACCGCGCGGACGTCGCGGCACACGTCGATGCCGTTGCCGTCAGGCAGCCGCGCGTCGAGCACAGCGACGTCCGGCCGCAGCGCGGGGATCCGCCGGGTGGCCTCCTGCGCCGAGCCGGACTCGCCGATGACCTCAATGTCTCCGGCGGCGTGCAGCAGGTCGGTCAGGCCGCGGCGGACGACCTCGTGGTCGTCGAGCAGGAAGACACGGATCATTGCTCATTCTTACCGCCGGTCCGGACGTCGACGTAGGGCCGAAGGTCCTGTCAATCAGAAACGGGCACCGGCGGCTACGACCGATAGCATGAGTGCATGGCCGGTGAGCTGGGCGAGCAGCACCGCGATGCGCCGTCGCTCGGTCTGAGCCCGCTGTCGCGGGTCCGCCTCGATGAGCTCCTGCGCGAGATGCTGGACCGCGTCGGTGAGGTCGTGGCCAGCCGCGAACGACTCCGTGCACTGCTGGACGCCGTGGTCGGCATCGGCGGCGACCTCGACCTGCGGACCGTGCTGCAGCGGATCGTCGCCGCGGCGTGTGAGCTCGCCGGCGCCCGGTACGCGGCTCTGGGGATCGTCGGGTCCGACCGTCAGCTGTCCGATTTCATCACCCATGGCATCGACCCCGAGCTGCATGCGGCGATCGGTGACCTGCCGCGCGGCCGCGGGGTCCTCGGTCTGCTGATCACCGACCCCCACCCGGTCCGCATGCCGGACATCACCCAGCACCCGCGATCGTACGGTTTCCCGCCCAACCACCCACCGATGCACAGCTTCCTCGGCGCTCCGATCCGCATCCGGGACCAGGTCTACGGCAACCTGTACCTGTCCGAGAAGCAGGGCGCCGCGGAATTCACCGACGATGACGAGGAGATCGTCGCCGCGCTCGCCGCGGCCGCGGGTGTCGCCATCGACAATGCCCGGCTGTTCGCCCTGGCGACCCGCCGGGAACGCTGGCTCGCCGCGGCCGCCGAGATCACCTCGGTGCTGCTCGGCAAAGTACGCCGCACCGAGGCGCTGCGCCTGATCGCCCGCCGCGCCCGTGAGGTCGCGGATGCCGACCTGGTGCTGGTGTTGCTCTACGACGACGTGGCCGGCCAGTTCACCGTCGAGGCGGTCGACGGCCCCGACACCGTGACAGCGGGACTGCTCGGCGCCGTCCTGACCGCGGCCGACACGACCTTCCTCGACGCGGTGTCGACGCCGCACCGCATGCTGCTCGACGACCTCTCCAAGGCGGCACCGTGGCCTGTCCCGGTGCCCGGCGGGCCGGCCATGGTCGCCCCGCTGGGCCGCTCGGACGTCCTGCACGGTGTGCTGATCGTCGGCCACGGGGCCGGGCACGACGCCCGCAACGACGATGTGGCGCTGCTGTCGAGCTTCGCCGACCAGGCCGCCCTCGCCCTGGAACGCGCCCGGGCCCAGGAGGAACGCGAGCAACTCGTGGTGCTGGAGGACCGGGAGAGGATCGCCCGGGACCTGCACGACGTGGTCATCCAGCGGCTGTTCGCCACCGGCATGGAGCTGCAGAGCACCGTGCCGCACACCACCCGGCCGGAGGTCGCCAAGCGGATCAACCACGCGGTCGACGCCCTCGACGCGACCATCCGCGACATCCGCCGCTCGATCTTCGAGCTCCGCACCCCCATCGGGGTCTCCCTGCGCACCGAGTTGCGCGACACCGTCGACGCGGCGGCCGGCGTGCTCGGGTTCCGGCCCGTCCTGGACACCTCCGGGCCGGTGGACAGCGCCGTACCGGACGACATCGTCCCGGAGATCCTGGCGGTGGTACGCGAAGCCCTGTCCAATGTGGCCCGGCACGCCAACGCGAGCACCGTGCGGGTGTCGGTGCGGGCAGCCGGCGGGCAGATCGCTGTCATCGTGCAGGACGACGGAGTCGGCGCTGATGCCACGCTCGCCCGCGGCGGGCTGGTCAACCTGCTGGACCGGGCCGGCGACCTCGGCGGGACCTTCGAAGTGAGCCGCAACGAGGGCGGCGGCACCGTCGTCGACTGGCGAGTTCCCCTGAACGGCTGACCCTACGGCCCGGGTCCTTCGGCCCTGACGCAATCGCCTGCTGAGCGGCACCCTGGTCAACAGACAGAACTCGCGCCGTTGTCGTCACGACCCGCGATCTCCCGCAATCATGATCCGTGTCGCCGACGAGGGCAGCGGTGAACAGGGGTGGCCTCCATGACACCACGGTCCTACGGCCCGGCGGAGCTGCACATCGCCGCCGCAGCCGGCATCCGGGCGCCGTCACTGCACAACAGCCAACCCTGGCGATTCCGGCTGCACGACGGCGCGATCGAGGTGATGGCTGACCCCCGCGATCACCTGGCCCTGGCCGACCGGATCGGCTGGGCGGTACGGATCGCCTGCGGCGCCGCGGTGTTCAACGCCCGCCTCGCCCTGCTCGCCCACGGCAGCCCCGCCGAGGTACGGCTACGGCCCGATCCGGCTGACCCCACGGTCATCGCCGGCCTGCGACCGGGACCGCCGCGGCCCGCGACGTACCCCGAAAGTGACCTTTTCGCCGCGATCGGCCGACGGCGCAGCAGCCGGGAACCGTTCTGGCCCGATCCGGTCCCGGCCGACGTCCGGGCCCGGCTCGTCGACGCCGCCCGGGCCGAGGGCGCCTGGCTGGAGCTGCTCGTCGGGATGACCGCGCTCACCGGCTTCGCCGAGATCGCGCGGAGCGCCGACCGGGTGCTGCGCCGCGACCCCGCCTACCAGGAGCGACTGTCCGAGTGGATCCGTACCGAAGCCTCCGGCGACGGGGTGCCCGTCGCCGCGGCCGCCCGGGTCGGCGAACCCCAGGATCTACTCCCCCAGCGCGCCTACGGCGACCGCCCGCGCGCCCCGGGACGAGACTTCGAACCGGAACCGCTGATCGCGATCCTCGGCTCGACCGGTGACACCGCCGCTGACCAGATCAACGCCGGCCAGGCCCTGCAGCGGGTGCTGCTCACCGTCACCGATGCCGGCCTCGCCGCTTCGATGATCTCCCAACCCATCGAAGTGACGGGCGCCCGCGAGCAACTGAGCCGATCACTGGGCAGCCGATTCGGCACACCGCAGATGGCCCTCCGCATCGGCTACGGGCAGCCCGGCAGCCCCACCCCCCGCCGCGACCCGGCACAGACCGTCATCTCCTGAACCACGTGCAGGAGTCACAACTGCCCGCGACCCGGCGGGTGGCCAAGTCGGGTCTTTCGGCCCTGAACACAGCCGGCCTGTCCCCGCACCCTGAGCAGTAGACAAACCGGAGGTTTCCTGTGACCGCCTCACCCCAGCGCCTGACCAGCTCCGAGACGACTGCCGTCCTCGAAGCCGCCGCGCGCGCATCGCTGCCCGCACCGTCGGTGTTCAACACCCAACCGTGGCACTGGCGTGTCACCGGCGACATCTTGGAGCTGTCCTCGGACCCGGAGCGGCAGCTCGACGCCACCGACCCCGACGGACGGTTGCTGCTGATCAGCTGCGGCGCGGCGCTGCACCACGCCCGTACCGCGCTGGCGGCAGCCGGCTACGCCGTCACCGTCGACCGGATGCCCGACCCGGCTCACCCTGAACTGCTGGCTCGCATCCAGCTCGGGGCCGCCGTACCGCCCAATCCCGAGACGCAGCGGATGGCCGCCGCGATCCCCCGCCGCCGCACCGACCGGCGTGCCTTCGGCGACCGACAGGTGTCCGAGGCGATGATCACCCGGTTGCGCCGCCTCGTCGAATTCGAGGGGGCTTACCTGCACGAGGTGCCCCAGGACCAGGTGGCGATGCTGGCCATCGCCACCGAGCGGGCGGCCGGCATCGAACACGACGATCCCACGTACCGGGCGGAGCTCAACCGCTGGACCAACCGTCCTCAGTGGCGCGGCGACGGCGTGCCACCCACGACCGCGGTGGAGCCCACGCCACGACGAGTCGCTGTCCGCGACTTCACCCCCGTTGGCGCCACCGCCGGCCTGAGCGCCGGCGACGGTGTGGACAAGGGCGCCGCGTACGTCATCGTGTACGGCAACGGCGATCAGCCCACCGATCTCCTGCGCGGCGGTGAGGCCATGTCCACGCTGCTGTTGCTGGCCACCGCGGAAGGGCTCGCCACCGCACTGCTCAGCGAAGCCGTCGAAGTGACCTGGCCCCGCCGGCTGCTCCGCGGCCTGCTGTCAGATCTCGGCGAGCCCTACCTCGTCGTCCGGCTCGGATATCCCGTATCACGGGTCCCCCTGCCGCCCGTCCCCCGCCGTGACGCCGCCGAAACCATCACCACCCAGGGATAGCGGACGTCCAGACGGTCGCCCCGGAGCCCGGCCCGCTGCCCGCACCCCACAGCCTCTGCGTTCGGCGCACGTCCACGACGATCCGTGGTGCGCGCGGATGAGCGTCCGGATGAGGATGTGCCACACGCGTGACCGGGCTTGGCGAACGTCGTGAGAAGGGTTCGCCGGAGCGGTATTCTGAAGATCAATAGCCGGAGCAGATGCCCAGACCCTGCCGCTCTCCGACCGGATCGTTGTTGGGGTGACGCCGTCACCCCAACCAATGTCCTGGATATCGGCTCTGGAGGGCGACATGGTCGAGGTTGCTGAGGCGGCGCACCACGTCGGGCGCACGGAACTGGCGGCGATCGTGGCGTGTACGCACGACGCGGTCATCGGCGTGACGCCGCCAGATGTCGTCAACAGTTGCAACCCGGCGGCGGCAGCACTGTACGGCCGCCCGGCCGAACAGATCATCGGCCGTCACCTCGACGACCTCGTCGCGCCGGACCGGCGAACCGGTGATGCGGAAATCTTGCGCCGCGTGTTACGGGGCGGGCAGACCGAGCAGTACGACACGGCGTGGCTCGGCAAAGACGACCGCGTGATCGCGGTATCGCTGACCGCGTCCGCCGTCATCGACACCGCCGGCGACCAAGCGGGCGCGGTGCTGGTGTGCCGCGAACAGGACACACCGCCCGCGGAGGCGTACCCACCCGCGGAAACCGTCGATCGCGGGCCGCAGGCCCGCACCGACCAGGCCACCCTCGACGCCCAGATGCAGCAGACCCAGCGTCTGGAGGTACTCGGACGCCTGGCCGGCGGGGTCGCCCACGACTTCAACAACCTGCTCGCGGTGATCCTCAACTACGCCGCCTTCGTCGCCGAAGAGCTCACCTCGGCACCCGTATGGGAGCAGCTCCAACAAACCCAGCGCGACGTCGGGCAGATCCAACAGGCCGCCGAACGCGCCGCCGAACTGACCCACCAACTCCTCGCCTTCGCCCGCCAGGACGTGATCCGGCCGCAGGTGCTACACCTCAACGACAACGTCAGCCGGGTGGAAGAACTGCTACGCCGGACCCTCGGCGAGGACGTGGAGCTGACCACCACCCTGGCCCCGGACCTGTGGCCGATCCTGGCCGACCCCGGGCAGATCGAACAGATCCTGCTCAACCTCGCGATCAACGCCCGCGACGCCATGCCCCACGGCGGCACCCTGCGTATCGACACCACCAATATCGTCGTCGACGACGACTCGGTCGCCGCCGGGTCACCAGCGCGACCCGGCCACCACGTGCAGCTGCGGGTCAGCGACACCGGCACCGGCATACCCGCCGACGTGCTCAACCACGTCTTCGAGCCGTTCTTCACCACCAAGAGCCACAACGGCGGCACCGGGCTGGGCCTGGCCACCGTGTACGGAATCGTCACCCAGGCCGAGGGCGCCATCGGCATCCAGTCCGAAGCCGGCGCCGGGACCACTTTTACCATCACCCTGCCGATCACCGACCAGGCCGCCACCGCGCTCGAGGACCCCGACTCCTACCGGCGCACCCCGGCCGGAGAGACCATCCTCGTCGTCGAGGACCAGGAAGCACTGCGGCAGGTCACCGAACGGATCCTCACCCGCAACGGCTACAAGGTCCTCACCGCCGCGAACGGCCCCGACGCCCTCGCCCTTGCCGCCGGGCACGACGGCGACATCCACCTGCTCGTCACCGACGTGGTCATGCCCAAAATGCTCGGCAAGGAAGTCGCCGAACGCATCCGCGAGTTCCAGCCGGACATCGAAGTGCTCTACATGTCTGGCTACGCCCAACCCGTCCTGGCCTCCCAGGGCAGACTCGACCGCGGCGTCGCACTCCTTGACAAACCCTTCTCCGAGGACGCCCTGATCACCAAGGCCGGACTGGTCCTCAACGCCCACTTCCACGGATACGAAACCATCGGACCCAACAAGTTGCGTCACCCTCTCGCTTGAGTAGGTCTTCGACCTGGTCACGCCGGCTCCGCAGCGCATCATGACGTCCACGTCCAGTCACGGACCTCCGGCATGTCCTCGAAGTTCTCCCGGATGTAGTCGTGGTGCCGGTCCAGCATCTCGGAACAGTGCCGGGCCAGATCAAGACCCTTTTCCGGTACGCGGCGGGAGCGCCGGAGCGCTTCGAGGACCAGGTGGTAACGGCTCATCCGGTTCAGTACGACCATGTCGAACGGTGTCGTGGTGGTGCCCTGTTCGTTGAAGCCGCGCACGTGGAACCGGCCCGGGTGCGCCCGTCAGTGCAGCAGCTCGTGGATGGCCCGCGGGTAGCCGTGGAACGCGAACACCACGTCGGTGTCAGTGGTGAACATGGCCTCGAATTGCTGATCGCTGAAGCCGTGCGGGTGGTCGTCGACCGCCCCCGGTGTGCGGGCCTGCCGCTGGATGGCGCGGATCCGGGCGTGCGCCGCCGACAGCTCGCGCTGCAGGTCGGTGAACACGACCGCCGGGTCGTCGCCGGCCACCACGACCGGGTCCCAGCCCTGAGCGGCCAGCAGGCCGATGACATCGGCGTCGTCGGCCCGGCCGAGGACCGTGGGCCCGGAGATCTTGTACCGTTGAGGTGCAGGATCGGCAGGACCGCTCCGTCGCGGCGCGGGTTGAGGAACGCGGGGATCTTCCACGATCCGGCCAGCGGCCCGGTCTCGGCCTCCCCGTCCCCGACGACGCAGGCCACGGTGAGATCCGGATGGTCGAACGCTGCCCCGGCGGCGTGGGCGAGGGCGTATCCGAGCTCGCCGCCTTCGTGGATGCTGCCGGGCATCTGCACGCTGACGTGGCTGGGCACCCCACCCGGGGTGGAGAACTGCCGGACGAGGGCAGTCAGCCCGTCGAGTCCCTGCGAGATCTTCGGGTAGACCTCGCTGTACGTGCCCTCGAGATACGCCTGGCATAGGTGCAGCAGGACCTTGACCGCGCCGGCATCGGAGGCTGCGACCCCGCAGAATCCGGCATCCCCTTGACTCTCGTCGTCGTGGCCGCCGACGCGCAGAGTCTTTGGTCCCGAATCTCGGCGGGTTCCTCGGCCGGCTTGGGCGGGTCACCGATCGGTCCGCCGGAGAACAGCCACACCGGCCGCGGTGGCTGCGCCGCTATCCGCTCCGCGAGCTTGCGGGCGTCGTCGAGCCATCGACCCAGATAAACGGCGATAGTTGTCCCGGGCAGTGCACCGCCCTTCAGGACCAGCGTCCGGGGCGGTTTGGCGACGGCGACCGTCAGGGCGAGCTCGGGTGCGAGCCGGACGGCGTCACCAACGTCGAGATGTTGCCAGTCGGGGTTGATCTGCAGTGCGCTGTGGATGTCGCAGCCGATGAGGTTCTCCAGGCTGTCGTGGCTGTAGAAGCCGCCCCTCCCCTGGCCGAGCTGCACGATCCAGGGCCACACGGCGTCGACACCGGCGTGGATCGTGATCGCCCTGGTGGCCGTGAGGTCCGGTTCCGCGACCAGCTCATCACCGGCCAAGGGTTCGGTGGTCTCGGCATGGGTGGCCCCCACCGCAACTGCCGCCTCCGCAAGACGGCAGCCGCGGCGACGACGGTCATCGACGCGATCAGGGCGGAGACGCGCGCCGTCCTGATCACGGCATGGTCCGGGGCTTGTTGTCCGGTACGACGATCACGGGGCACGGCGCGTGGTGGGGTTGGCCGCCCGTTCCGACGGCCTCCGCGACGGTTTCGGTGAGGATCTTCTCGGCGGTGGCGGCGATGGTGTCGCCGGGTGACGGGACCGCACCGTAGGAGTATTCGTAGGCCGCCGGCTGCTGCCAGGCGGCGACTGCTTCGATGGCCGCACCGGTCAGCCGGGCCTCCAGCCCAATGCGGCCTTGGAGCCGTGTGAGCTGTCGACGCCGACGACGATGTACCGGTCCTCGCGAGTTGCCTGGCCGGTCATGGGTTACCTCCGGATGGTTGATGTGGGGTTCGGGTTCAGCCGGCTCGCACCAGCGCGGGTCATCGCATCTCCGGCATCTGTCACCTCAGTAGAACGCCGCGCCCGCGGAGACAGTCAGTGCCGAACGGCCCGTCCGGACCGGGACTCTCCGTGCCGCATCCGTGCGCGCGCCAACGCTTTGCGGGTCTCGTCAGCGGCGAGCAGCAGCAGGCCGAAACCCACCGGAACGGCCCAGTCGAGTGACGACCCGCCCCGGCGCTGATCGCGCGATCGCCGACCGCTGGTCTTCACCGCTCCGGTTCGCCGGGTCAGCGTCGTCGATCCGGCCGTTTCGCCGGGTGGATGAGGCGGTCGAGCCGGATCGCCGCGAAGCCGAGGCTGGATACCGCACCGACGATCAGCAGGTCAACAAGAGCCGGTGATTCGGTGCCCAGCAGTCCCTGCAGGATCGGCAGGTAGATGCCGGCAAGTTGCAGGATGAGGGCGACGCCGACGGCGGCGAACAGCATCGGGTTGGCCCGCGTGCCCGGACGCGCCCGGGATCCGAGAGCGACGGCGAGCTGGGTCGCGCCGAGAGCGAGGAACGTCAGGGTCTGCCACGGCCGATCGGTGGCGTGCGCCCAGACTCCGACGCCGATGGTGACCGCGGCGATGACCGTTCCGACGCGGATGATGCGTTTCCACAGCCCGGCGCCGAGCACCGTCTCCGACGGAGGCCGGGGCGGGCGCCGCATGGCGTCCGGGTCGACGGGTTCGCTGCCCAGGGCGAGGCCGGGCAGGCCGTGGGTGATCAGGTTGATCCAGAGGATCTGCGCCGGGAGCAGCGGCAGCGGCAGGCCGACGAACGGTCCCACCATCAGCCGGCCGTACGGTCAACAGCTGCCGACGGCGGTGGTAGCCGCCCCGCCGGAACGCTGTTCCACGCCCGCAGAGCGACCGCACCGGCACGGTTCTGTGTCCTCATCGCGTACCTCCGGCAGGTGTTCGTGCCGAAAGTCTGCGCCCGCGGGTCCGCGTTGGTCAGGGCCGTTGGACCCCTCACGCCGGACGACATCCGGCAGCGCTCGGACCGGCTGGCCGGCGACAACTGCGACGCCTGACCGCTCGGCGTCTCAGCGGCCCGTCCCTCGTGCGGGCGGGATGGTTCCCGTCATCGAGCACCTCGCTGGGTGTGCCATGCACCTCCCCAACACGAGGGCCCCGGCGCTGTGAAGCGCCGGGGCCCAAGGGTTACGGGACTTTAAACACCATCTACCGACTGAAACGTCGGATTGTCATATCCACACCAGCCCGGTATTCGGGGTTCGGGTGCGAGGATCGCGTAAGCGTGACCGGAGACCACCTCTCGTTCGATGGAGAACTACGGTGTCCGCGCCCAGCCCGGAAATGCGGCTGGCAACGGGCGATCCAATGGTGTGAGACCCTCCCTTTCCTCTGACTTCCCATCCTTCGTGCTGTCCGCCGGTGTCGGAACCCACGCGACTTCATGGCCCCGGACACGTACGACGAGCCCTCTTCTTACCTGCGCGGAGCCCAGGAACTAACATCGGCCCCGCCACCTGAAACACCCCGAGACATGAACAATCAACCCCGGGAACTGCCAAACTTCACTGTCACCTGCACCCACCGGGCACATCCAACCGCGATGTGCCTGAGCCGGGGCGTTGTCGGGCCGGCTCCTTCGCCTCAGTCGGGCGGTTCTCGTCTACGTCTTTGATGTTGCCACGTTCTCGACCAGAAATAAGTTAGCCGACGGCGGCGAGGATGTCTAGTGGCTCAGACATAGATTTTCTAACCGCCGGGTGCCGACATTGATGGGCGAGCCCGGTTAGCCACGATGGCCGCGACTAGGTCGGGCGGGGGTGGAGACCGTCGCAGACGATCTCGATCATGCGTTGTTGGGCGGCGCCGTCGTCGTCACGGGTGATGCAGCCGGCGATGAGGGCTTTGATATCGGCGGTGTCGACATCATCGCGGACCGTTCCGGCCTGCTGCGCCTGGGTGAGCAGACCGGTCATGGCCGTGCCGAAGTCGCGGATGGCGGTCGACGCGGCGGCCCGGAGGTCGAAGCCGGCGCCGGTGAGGGCGTCACCGACGGCGTGATCGGCTGCGCTCTGGCGTACCAGGAACGCGAAGAAGGTGAAGAACGCTGTTGTCGGCGGTTCCTGGGCGGCGATGTCCTCCGCGCTGCGGACGAGATGTTCGATCCGGTGGAGTGCGACCGCCCGGAAGAGTGCCTCCTTCGTCGGGAAGTGCCGGGTGACGGTGCCGGTACTGACGCCGGCGCGGCGTGCGATCTCGCGAATCGGAACTGCGGCGCCGTGAGCGGCGAAGGCCGCGAAGGCTTCTTCCAGGACGCGGGCCTGGTTGCGCCGGCCGTCGGCGCGTTGGGGCCGGGGCGGCGCCGTTGAGGCGTCGGCGCGGGTGGTTTCCGGAGTTCGGTCTGACGGTGGCATCGCTGTGATCGTAAGTCCTGCCGGGCCGGCGGCTTCGTCCGCTTTCGAGCCGCCGGTCCAGTCAGCTTGGGAGAGGGCTGGAGCCGCTGATGTCGTATCGCACGACCTCCACGCTGCGGACGTGCGCCATGGACGGCGCGGTCTGCGCGTTGCCGGACAGGTGGGCGTTGAGGTCCGCTTCGGACTCCCACCGCTCGAAGATGTTGACCCGGCCGGACTCGATGGGGTCGGCCGCCACCACGTAGTCCAGGCATCCGGGTGCGGTTCGCGTCCGGCGCAGGGCCGGCGCGAGGCCCTCCAACAGGGCGTCGCGATGGGCGGGATCGACGTAGCCGGTTCCGGCGACGATCAGCATGACGTGCCTCCAGGGTTGACCTCTCGGTGCTACGCGGGCACAGTAACACCTAAACGGCACACGCGTGCCGTTTAGGTGATCGAGGAGTTCCCTTGCGTCTGGCCATCTTCGGTGCCACCGGCCGCGCCGGCCGTGTCGTGGTCGAGCAGGCCCTTCAAAGCGGTCACCACATCAACGCGCTCGCCCGCGACCCGGCCCGGGTCCGCCCCCACGCTCAGGTTCGCGTCGTCGGCGGCGACGTACGCGACCCCGCGGCAGTAGCCCGGACGCTGCAGGGCGCCGACGCGATCGTCAGCACCCTGGGCAAACGACGGCGCGGCCCCGACGCCTGCACGGAAGGCATCCGCACAGTGCTGTCCGCCTCAGCCCACAACGGCCCCCGCCGGCTCATCATCCTGAGCAACTACGGCGTTGCGGACAGCCGCCACCGCACCGCCTACGTCGCCACATCGTGGCTGCTCGAACGGGCCGTTCTCCAGGACAAGGAAAAGATGGAGGCTCTCGTCAACAACAGCGACACCGACTGGACCGTGGTACGCGCCCCCATGCTTACCAACGGACCCCGCACCGGCCAGTACCGCACCGGAACCGACCTCCGGCTCTCCTTCGCCGCCAGGATCTCTCGCGCCGACCTTGCAGAGTTCATGCTCACCGAACTCCACGACAACGCCTACCTGCGACGAGCCGTGGCCATTACGTCCGGATAGCACGCACCAAGTCGAAGTGGCTAGAACGCGACTGAGCCGTTCCGGTTGACGTACCGTCCGGAACCGGCGCCAGGCCCCTCGGTGGCCAGTGCGACAACAGCGTCGGTGCCTTCGGTGACGCTCTGGGGGCCGGAGTGGTTGTTGAAATCCGTGGCGGTGTAGCCCGGGTCGGCCGCGTTGATCCGGATCTCCGGCATGGCCTTGGCGTACTGAGTGGTCAGCATGGTCAGTGCCGCCTTCGACGCGGTGTAGGCCGGGAAAATGACCTTCGACTCGGGCCGCGCCGGGTCGTGGGTGGCGGCGAGCGAGCCCATGTCGCTGCTCACATTGACGATGACCGGGGCGGTCGAGCGCTTCAGCAGCGGCAGGAACGCCTCGGTCGTGCGAACGACGCCGATCACGTTCACCTCGAGGACCTCGCGCAGGTCGGCGACGTCGGTCGTGCCGAACCTGCCCTGAACGCCGGCATTGTTGATCAGCACATCGACGAGGCCCTCGTGCTGTTCGACGTCCGTGACGGCCGCGGCGACCGACTCGTCGTCGGTCACGTCGATCTGCACGAATCGGGCGCCCAGCTTGTCGGCGGCCTCAGCGCCCCGGTCCGAGTCGCGGGCTCCCAGCACGACGGTGTGCCCCTGCTCGATGAGGCGGCGGGCGGTTTCGTAGCCGAGGCCCTTGTTGGCCCCGGTGATGAAGGTGATCGTCATTCGTCCATGGTTCGGCGGCCGCGGCGGCCCAGCCAGGGAAGGCTGTTACCACCCTCGGCAACCGGCCCTTGGTCATAATCGGCATCATGGCATCGGATCTCGGCACCACCATCCGCGCCTGGCGGGACCGCCTCTCTCCGGCCGAGCTGGGCCTGCCCGGCGGCCGCGCACGGCGGGCGGCCGGGCTGCGCCGTGAGGAGCTCGCTGACCTGGCCGGCATCTCGGTCGATTACGTCGTACGCCTCGAACAGGGCCGGTTCCGCACCCCGTCGGCGCAGGTCGTCGCCGCCCTGGCGCGGGCGCTGCAACTGTCCGCGGCTGAGCGCGACCACCTCTACCGGCTGGCCGGGATCGTCGCGCCGGCCGCGATCAGCGATCACCTCCCGCCGGGACTGCAGCGCCTGCTCAGGCGGCTCGGCGACACCGCCGCCATCGCCGTGTTCGCGGCCCATTGGCAGCTGATCCAGTGGAACCGCGGCTGGGCGACGTTGCTCGGCGACCCGTCCACGGTCCCGCCGGCACTGCGCAACTTCGCCCGCGACACCTTCCCGGTCGACGGCGCCGCCCCACGCCTTTCGCAATGGCCGGTGATCACGTCGTCCCGCGACATGACCGAGGCCGCCGTCGTGTCCGATCTGCGCCGCGCAACCGGCCGGTTCCCGGACGACCGTCTCCTCAGCGACCTCATCGGCGATCTCCAGCGCGGCAGCCGCCGCTTCGCCGAGCTCTGGTCGGCCGGCGTGGTCGCCGCCCACCGTGAGGACCAGAAGATCATCTACCACCCGACGGTCGGCGCGATCGCCGTCGACTGCGACGTGCTCTCCGACGGTGACGCCGAACTCAAGATCGTCATCCTCACCGCCGCCACCGACAGCGAGGACGAGACCAAAATGCGGCTGGCCCTGGTCGCCGGCGCCCCACTGGAGAACCATCTCGGCCGTTCACTCATTGATGATTCGCCGACGTGAACGCCCCTGGAGTTCGGCCGGGACCACGGCCACGGCGGAAAAGCCGCGCACGATGCCGGCGCCTGTCGCGTGGCTCTACGACTTCTTCGCCACCGGGCGAATGGTGAAGCCGGAACCGGCGGCCACCACCTACTCCAGATTGCCGTAGATGAGGGCGTTGGAACCGTCGTCCTTCTGTATCCCGATCACGGCGTCGGTCGCGGACTCCACGAGCACGTCGGTGATGCGCCGGGCAGCGGTGACGGCGGGGGGGAACTGCTGAGGCTTCGGTTCAGGCCCGGTTGTTCCAGAAGAGCCTCTCGATCCGGTCGGGGTCCTTGACGATCCTGCTGTCGGGGTCGATCCACATCGTGGCTCGGTCTTCCGGGGTATAGGCGGGCCAGCGCGGCACGCCCGGCGCGGTCGGACGGCCATGACGGGCGAAGCCTGCCCATAGCGCGCTCATGTGCCGCGCGGTCGCCCGCTGGCCCGGCCGGGCGTCAGTGGGGGTGTTGGCGAACTTGAGTGGGATGTCGGAGGCGTGCGGTGAGCCGAGCGGGAAGTTCGTGCCGGGCACCACCGTCGGGTCGGGGTAGGCGAGCTGGTACATGAACACGGGCGCGGCGTGCTGCGCCGCCTTGGCCTCGGCGATCTTGATCGCGTCGCGCCAGATCGGCGAGGTGGTGATCGCGAAATAGAGCTGAGCCGGAGTGGCGCCGGGCCGTGACCGGCGGAACGTCGCGATGATCCGGTCGAGCTCAGCGCCGTGATAAGTGCCGCTCAGGGCGCTGCGCAGGCCGGCGTCGTCGATGCGGAAGATGTCGGGTGGGCCGAAGAGGCTGAAGAACACCGTTTCGTCGCGGCAGGTGCCGACCATCAGTGGCTTGCCGGCCGACCAGGGCGCGGCGCCGTCGGCGAAGGGGTGGCGCGGGATGATGTGGCCGTCGACGAAGGCGCCGAAGCCCGGCAGCGGCGGCGGGTCACCCCAGGGTGCGACGCCGTTGGCGGCCTCGGATTGCTGAATCTCGAGCAGGCGTGCGGCCGGGATTTCGTGCAGCCCGGGGATGTCCGCCGTGGTCAGTCCGAGCAGCGAGAGTGTGCGTTCGGCGCGGGCGGTGGCGCCGTCGCGGGTGGGGAAACGCAGCGGCGCGGCGCTTTCGATGGAAGCCTTGTGGAACAGGCGGGCCGCCGACGGCATGGTGTAGACGGCGGCGGTCTTGGCGCCGCCACCGCTTTCGCCCCAGACCATGATGTTGTCCGGGTCGCCGCCGAAGTTGTCGATGTTGTCGCTGGTCCAGCGCAGGGCGGCGAGGATGTCCAGCATGCCCTGGTTGGCGGCGTAGTCGCCGCGGGCGAGATCGCCCAGGAACAGGTAGCCGAGCAGGCCCAGGCGATGGTTGGACTCGACTACGACCACGTCGTAGAGCTGGGCCAGGTGGGTGCCGTCCTGACCGGTGGCGGACCCGGAGCCGATCATGTAGCCGCCGCCGTGGTTGTAGAACATCACCGGCCGGCGCCGATGGTCGGCGGCGGGGGTCCAGATGTTGAGGTACAGGCAGTCCTCCGAGGGCGCCGGCATCCGGCCGTTGCCGGTCGGTCCCATCTCGGCGCCGGCCGCCTGGAACGCCGGGTTCGGGAAGCCCACGGTGTCGCGGACGCCGGACCACCGCTGCGGCGGCTTCGGGGCCTTGAAGCGCAGTCGGCCGAGCGGGGGCGTGGCGTAGGGCACGCCGAGGAACTTGACGATGCCGTCCTCGCGGCGGCCGCGGACCTTGCCGTACCGGGTGGCCGCCTCGTCGGTCCGCCGGCCGCCGTGCGCCTGGGCCGGCAGCGGCAGGCTCAGGCCGGCGGCCGCAGCGAGCGAACCGCCGATCAGGGTCCTGCGGGTCATCGGGGTGTTCACGCTCAGATCTCCTTCGCGAAGCGGGGCCGGGGCCCGAGGGGCGGCGAGCCGCCCCTCGGCGCGGTCAGCGCTGGACCGTGATCGTGTGGCGGCCACCGCGCAGACTCAGCTGGGCGTAGCCGTCAGTGATCCGCGGCCGTACAGGGCGGCCGTCGACCAGCACGGTGCTGCGCTTGCCGGCGGGCACGGCCACGGTGCCGCTGGTGTTCCCCGGTGTGGAGACGTGCAGGTTGAAGCGGTGGTTGCCCGAGGTCCAGCGGGCGCTGATGTCGCCGTGCCGGGTGGGCACGACGCCCTGGGCCCAGGCCACCCGGCCGGGACGCGGCTGGATGGTCCACGTTGTGTAGCCCGCGCCGACCGGCTGCACGCCGAGGATCTGCTGGGTGAGCTGGACGGTGGGCGACGCGGCCCAGCCGTGGGCCAGGCTGGCCGTGGGCCGGTTGACCCCGCCACTGCTGTTCTTGAACTCCCACAGCCCACCGGTGTAGAGCGGGTTACCCGGATCGACCATCGGTCCCCAGGTGCGGCGCATCAGGGCCAGAGCCCCGTCGACGTCGTCGACGGCGAACCGGCCGGCGGTCTCCATGCCGTTGCCGAACGGCTCGATGGTGTGCCCGGTCGGATCCTGCAGACCGGGGCCGAGGATCGCACCGTACGGCGTCCACAGGGTCTTCAATGCCCGCAGCACACCGGCCCGCCGGCCGGCCGGGACGAAGCCGTACTGCAGGGCCAGGGCGTTGGCGTCCTCGACGAGCACGTCGGGGTGGTCAGTGCTCTGCCCGTACGCGCCGAGGGTGGGATTCCAGAGCTTGGCGTTGACGGCGGTCTTGATGGCGTCGGCCGTGGCGTCGTAGCCGGCCGCGTCGGTGGCCGAGCCGACGGTGCGTTCGAGCCAGGCCATCTCGCGCAGCAGGATGTAGTAGTCGATGCTGTACTTGGTGACCGCGCCGGTCTGGGTGGCCTGCCAGTAGTCGCGGTCGTTGGAGGCCACCAGGTTGTCGGCGGTCAGGAACGTGGCGTTGTAGGCCAGTTCACGGCGCAGATTCGGCAGCAGGCCGAGGATGTACTCCCGGTCGCCGGTGTAGCGGAAGTAGTCGATGGCCGCGCGGGCGCCGTACCCGGAGTAGTTGTTGGAGTAGAACAGTGGGGACCCGGCCGGTGAGGTCCGCTTGGCGAAGTCCGGCGAGCCGGGCAGGGCACCGTCGGCGCGCTGGGTGGCGAACAACGCGTCCAGCGAGGATCGCAGGTAGTCGGCGCCGACGTCGCCGAGGGTGTTGATGATGGTGGGTCCCTGGACGAGCAGGTCGCCGGTCCAGATGCTGCGGTCGCGCTTGGCGCCGTCGTAGATGCGCGCGTCGGGCAGGCCGTTGAGCCCGGCCGGTTTCATGTTGAGCTGCAGCGTGTACGCGCCGGCGTACCACATCCGGTTGAGCTGCTCGTCGCTGGACAGGAACCAGCCACGGTAGTCACGGGCGGTGGCCCGGTACGCCTGGAAGTCGACACCGAGCCCGGACACCTGCACGGTGCCCGGGGTGGTGAGGGTGAGCAGGATGAACCGGAACCCGCCGTGGAACCCGGCGGCGACCCGGCCGGGCGCGGTGACCTGCAGGTTGTCGGGCCCGCCGACCCCGGCCAGGCCGCGGGACTCGTCGGAGGCGGGCGCGCCCGGCGCGGTGGTGACCGCGGTGGCGGCGGCGACGTCCTGCTCCAGGGGCCGGTCGAGGTCGACGATGCGCGTGGCGGCGTCGAACCCGACGATGGTGCGGGTCTGCGCGCCGAGGGTGATGGTGTTGCCGACCTCCAGCCCGGTGGCGGACGCGACGGTGACCTGCTGGGCGCCGGTGGCGGCGGGAGCGGCGAGGGTCGTCGCGGCGGGGCGGCGCAGGAACTCCCGGGCTTCGCCGGTGACCAGGTTCAGCGTGGCGGTTCCGCTGACCTGGGAGATGTCCAGGTACGGAGTGCCGGCGATGTCCTGGCCGAAGTCGAGCACGACCGAGGCCGGTGTCCGGCCGGCGATCGTGGTCAGGGTCGTCGGCCTGCCGTGCGGGTGCACCAGTGACCCGGCGTGGGACACCGTGCCGCGGGCTTCGGCGCGTTTCGGGGTGACCTGGTCGGCGTGGGGGCCGAGGACGTAGGACGGCCAGGAGCGGACCGGTGTCGCGGTGGCGGCGGCCGGGGACGCGGCGAGGCCGAGGGCCACGATCGCGGCGACAGCGAGTGTTCGGCGCACGTGTTTTCCTTTCAGCGGACGGGAGCAAGGGTGTCGAGCCGGCGGAGCCAGCGAAGGCGTGGGCGCTGGGTTTGGGGTGCCGGGCGAAGTCGTCGCCGCCTACGAGCCCTTCTTGTATTCGGCGTCCATGTCCTTGAGGACCTCGTCGGGCTTGGCCTGGTTGCTGAAGACCTCCTGCAGGCCGCTGAGCATGGTCTGCTGGACCTTGGCGTTGGGCCAGAGCTGGTCCATGAACGGCACGGTCCGGTTGTCCTTGACGAACGTGCTCAGCTCGGCCAGGCCGGGGTCGACGGTGGTGCCGGCGTCGGGCAGGGTCGGCAGACTGCCCTGCTTCTCGTTGAACACCTTCATGCCGGCCGGCGACATCACATACGTGATGAACTTGAGCGCCAGGTCTTTGTTCTTGGCCTTGGCGTTCACGCCGTAGCCGGCGCCCGCCGCGGCCGGCATGAGGAACGTGGCCGGGTCGTCGGTGCCGGGCAGGGCCTTCATGGTGAAGGTGCCGCTCGGGTTCTTGCCCTTGAGCAGCCCGACGATCCAGTTGCCCTGGATGATGCCGAGCGTCTTACCGGTGGCGGCCAGGGTCTGGCTGGCCTCGTAGCTGGTGCCCAGCGGGTTCTTCTGGAAGCAGCCCGCCGTGGCCATCTGCTGGTACTTGGCCATGGCCGTGGTCCACTGCGAACCGGCGAAGGTGGCCTGGCCGGCCGCCAGCTTGGTGTTGAAGTCCTTGTCGGGGCCGAAGACGACGTCGGCGGCCAGCGCGTACAGCACCAACTGGGTGACCCAGTTGTCCTGGATGCCCAGGGCGAACGCCGGGGTGCCCTGGCCGGCCGCGTCGCCGCAGAACTTCAGCAGCTGGGTCCAGGTGGTCGGGGCGGTCAGGCCGGACTTCTTCAGGGCCGCGTCGTTGTAGACCGCGCCGATGCCGTTGAGCCCGAACAGCGCGTTGTAGGTCTTGCCGTCGTACTGGGCAACGGTCTTGAAGGCGTCCGGCAGTTTCGCGGCCCAGGGCTGGTCGGACAGGTCGAGCAGGTAGCCGGGCTTGGCCAGGACATAGGTGGCGCCGGGGTTGCCGTTGCCGGGCCAGACGGTCATCACGTCCGGGGCGGTGCCGGAGGACAGCTGGGTGCGGATCTGCTGCTGGTACTGGTCGGCGCCGGCGGTGGTGAGGGTGACCTTGACGCCGGGGTTGGCGGCCTCGAACGCCTTGACGACGTCCTCGATGGACCCCTGGTCGACGGAGGCGAGCGTGAGGGTCTTGTTGTCGCCGCCGCCGGAGGAGGAGTTGGCGTTGGTGCCGCTGCTGCAGGCCGCGACCAGTGTCACCGCCGTCAGGGCG
Organism: Actinoplanes sp. NPDC089786; assembly: GCF_040684855.1. NCBI lineage: Bacteria > Bacillati > Actinomycetota > Actinomycetes > Micromonosporales > Micromonosporaceae > Actinoplanes > Actinoplanes sp. NPDC089786. The sequence goes on along the minus strand of NZ_JBFBGU010000026.1, from coordinate 90,317 downwards.
GAAACGACAGCGGCGAATCTACGTGTCTTCATGATTGCTCCCGCGTTGGAGATAGGAGGTTGAGGTGAAGGTGAAGCGGCCGGACGTCAGCCGCGGGGTCGCCCGGTGGCTGCTGAGCTTCCGCGAGAGCCGGGGCGGGTGTCGTCGATTCCGAGCGGCTCGGTGCGTTGTTCGGTCGTCAGCGCGTACGGCGTCATCCCTTGAGCCCTCCGGCGAAGCCGTTGATGATGCTGCGCTGCAGCGCGAGGTAGACCGCCAGGACCGGCACGATGCTGATCAGCAGCGCGGCGAAGATGAGGTTCCAGTCGGAGACGTACTGCCCGACGAACCCGGCCACCGCCACGGGCAGGGTCTGCTGGTTGCTGCCGCTGAGGTAGAGCAGCGGGGTGAAGAAGTCGTTCCAGACGGCGACCGCGTTGAGCACCAGGGCGGTGACCGTGATCGGCTTGAGCATCGGGAACACGACGTAGCGGAAGCTGGCCAGCGGGCCGGCACCGTCGATCGACGCCGCGTCCTCGAAGTCCCGGGGCAGGGCGCGCAGGAAGCCGACGTACAGGAACGTGGTGAAGGGGACCTGCAGTCCGGCGTAGAACAGCACCAGCGACCACACCGAGCCGAGCAGGCCCAGGTCACGGACGGTCTGATAGAGCGGCAGGGAGGAGAGCTGGAATGGCAGGATCAGTCCCAGCATGATCAGCAGGAAGGTGCCGCGGGACCAGCGGGCGATGCTGCGCGCGAGCGGGTAGGCGGCCAGCGCCGAGACGGCCAGGACGATGACGACGCTGACCGCGGTGACCAGCACGCTGTTGATCAGCGCGCCGCCCAGGCCGGCCTCGCGCCACGCCCCGGTGAAGTTGGCGAACGTGGGATCGCCGGTGGGCCGGATCGGCGACGAGGTGTCCGAGGTGGGCCGGATGGCCAGGTTGACCAGTACGTACACCGGGAAGGCGAAAGCGGCACCGACGGCGATCATGACGGCTTCGAGCGCGAAGGTGCGCCGGGTGTAGCGGTTCATGACGCCGCCCTCTCGTTGCGGTTGAGGACGGTGTACTGGCCGGCGGACACGACCGCCACGATGATCGTCAGCACCACGGCCAGGGCGACGCTGTAGCCGAACTCGCCGAGGGTGAAGGCGTCCTTGTAGATCAGGGTGGAGATGGTGTCGGTGGCGTGTCCGGGGCCGCCGCCGGTCAGCGCGTACACCTGGTCGAAAAGCTTGATCCCGCCGATGATCGACAGCATCAGGTTGATCGTGATGGCCGGCGCCAGCAACGGCCGCACGATCGACCAGAAGCGCCGCACCGCGCCGGTGCCGTCGATGGCGGCGGCCTCGTAGATCTCCTTCGGGATGGACTGCAGCCCGGCCAGGAAGATCACCATCGAGTAGCCGGCGAACTGCCACACCACGACCAGCACGACCATCCACAGGGCCAGATCCGGGTCGCCCAGCCAGTCCTGGCGCCACGAGCCGAGACCGACCGCGCCGAGCAGGCTGTTGACGGCGCCGTCCGGGCTGAGCAGATTGCGCCACAGGTACGCCGTCACGATGGGCGTGACCACGGCCGGGGCGAACAGCAGCACCCGCAGGAAGTTGCGGGTCTTGATCAGGCTGTTGACGCCCAGTGCCAGCAGCAGGCCGATCCCGTTCTGGATCACCGTGATGGCCACCGCGATGAGCAGGGTGTGCCAGATCGTCTGCCGCGCGTCGGCGTCACCGGCGAGATCGGTGAAATTGCGCAGGCCGACGACGGCGAGGTCCGGGTCGAGGCCGTCCCAATCGGTGAAGGCGTAGTAGATGCCCCGGCCACTGGGAACCAGCACCACGAAGGTGAACAACAGCAGGGCCGGCAAGGTGAACCACCACGGCGCGGTGGCCCGTCGGCGGGTGGCCCCGAGCGCAACCACAGTCCGGCCGGGCGGTCGAGTCTTGAGATCAACTGACACAGGACCCCACTTGCTTGAATCGTTTCATCGAGCCGCCTCGGATCGGGTGTGCACGACGAGGCGGTGGTGGAGCCGCCGCGAGAGCGCGGCGACGGGAGTGGCGTGGGTAACGTTCTCCAAATGTTTCGCCGACACTACGAGCCGGTACCAAACCCGTCAAGAGGCTCCTCGCCCTGCCGAGCTGTCGTGCGAGGCGAAAGGCTTGACCTACCTGGTGGCGAGAGCGGAAGATCCCTCCACGCCATGCCTTCCGTACAGCGGGCAACGTTTCCTATTCGAGGAGCTTGAGTGCCGAGACAGGCGAACCCCGCGCGACGCGTGACCATCGTCGACGTGGCTCGGCATGCCGGCGTGTCCACCACCGCGGTGTCCAAGGTGCTCCGCAACGCCTACGGAGCCAGCCCGCAGATGCAGCTGAAGGTCCGGTCGGCGATCGAGGAGCTGGGCTACCGACCGTCGGCCGCCGCCCGGGGCATGCGCGGTCAGACGTACACGATCGGCGTGCTGCTGCCCGAGATCCGCAACCCCTTCTTCGCCGACGTCCTTGACGGCGTGACCGAACACCTCAACGGCAGTGACTACCAGCTGCTGATGGCCCAGTGCTGCAACGACGAGGCCGGCGAGGAACGTCTGACCGACGCCATGATCGACCGGAGCATGGACGGCCTCATCCTCATCGCGCCGATCTCGTCCCGCCGGCGTCTGCAGGCCGTCGCCCGGACCACGCCGACCGTCGTGGTCGGCCGGCACGGCCACTCCGGCGACTACGACACCGTCACCGACGACGACTTCGCCGGCGCCGGCCTGGTGGTCGCCCACCTCGCCGAACTGGGCCACCGGCACATCGCCCACATCGAACACCTCGAGAAGGATCCGGTACGCCTCGTCGAGATGCCCAACGCCCAGCGCGCCGACGGCTACCGCCACGCCATGAACGCCCACGGCCTCGCCGACGGGATCGACGTGGTGTCCACCACCTACACCCAGGAGGGCGGCTACCTCGGCGCCCGGCAGCTACTGGCCCGCGACATCCGGCCCACGGCCATCTTCGCCGGAGCCGACATCGTCGCCATGGGAGTCTTCGACGCCCTGACCGAAGCCGGGCTCTCGGCCCCGGACGACATCTCCCTGGCCGGATACGACAACACCATGTTCGCCGCCTTCGGACCCATCTCGCTGACCACCGTCGACCAGGCCGGACATCAGATGGGCGTCAACGCCGCCCGGATGCTGCTCGACCGGATCGCCGACCACACGAAGCCCACCGCCCAGGTGAAACTCTCCCCCGCCCTGGTCACCCGGCGCACGACCGCCGCACCGCCCGCCCGCGGCGGGAGCTGATCAGGCGGCGGACACGCGGGATGCGGCAGGCGTCACCGCGGTTCGGTGTGGGCCCGGAACCATTCGGCCCGGCTCGCGCCCGGTCGGGCGGCGGTCCGCATCGGTTACGGGCGCAGCAGGGTCTTGACGGCGCGGCGCTCGTCCATGGCCTGATAGCCCTCGGCGGCCCGGTCGAGGGGCAGGTCGAGGTCGAAGACCCGGCCCGGGTCGATGGTGCGGGCCCCGATCAGTTCCATCAGGTCCGGCAGGAACCGGCGTACCGGGGCCGGACCGCCGTGCAGGTGCACCAACGCGCCGAACAGCTCCAGACCGGGCAGGGCCACGTCGTGGGTCACGCCGACGAAGCCGACGTGCCCACCGGGCCGGGCCGAGTGGAGGGCCTGCATCATCGACTCCTGCGTGCCGACAGCCTCGACCACCGACTGGGCGCCCAGCCCGCCGGTCAGCTCCTTGATCTTCGCGATGCCCTCGTCGCCGCGTTCGGTGACGATGTCGGTAGCACCGAACTCACGGGCCAGCTTCTGCCGCGACTCGTGCCGGCTCATCGCGATGATCCGCTCGGCGCCGAGCTGCTTGGCGGCGAGCACCGCGAGCAGGCCGACAGCGCCGTCACCGACGATCGCGACGGTCTTGCCCGGTGCGGCCTCGGCGGCGACCGCGGCGAACCAGCCGGTGCCGAGCACGTCCGAGGCAGCCAGATAGCTGGGGACCAGGTCAGCCGGCGGCACTTCCGGGGTGGCGACCAGGGTGCCGTCCGCAAGAGGAATCCGCGCGTACTGCGACTGGGTGCCGACGGTGCCCATCAGGACCCGGTGGACACAGCCGGACTGGTAACCGGCCCGGCAGATCTCGCACGTATTGTCGGAGGCCCAGAACGAGCCGACGACGAACTGCCCCGGCTTGAGAGTGCGAACCCCGCTGCCGACGGCCTCGACGATGCCGACGTACTCGTGGCCCATCGGCGTCACGCCGTCGAGCTTCTCGATCCCCCGGTACGGCCACAGGTCCGAACCGCACACGCAGGCCGCCGACACCTTGATGATCGCGTCGGTGGGCTGCTCGATCCGCGGGTCCGGACGGTCCTCGACCCGGACATCGCCCGGCCCGTGCATGACAACACCACGCATGATGAATCTCCTCGCTGATCGTTTTTCTGCACCTCCAGCCAACCGCGCCGGTGTCGAGCGGAGAAGTTTCTGCTGATAGGCGTACCGGCAGGGCACGGCAACCAGGTTTAGGACCGGCCGGCTCTCCCACGCGGGACGACGGCGTCCACCAGGTTCTCCACAAAAGGCGGCTCTTGCCCTCGTTTTCGCATTGCTGCTCATCAGCGGGGAGCGACTTCCGGCTCTGCCTCGCCGCGGGCCAGCACGAGCAGCCCCACCATGGACAGGACGGCACCACCGACCATGATCAGCGCCATCGGCACCGCGGTCTGCTCACCGCCGAGCCCGGCGATCGGGGCGATGGTCCCGACGGCGACCCACTGGACGAACCCCAGGACCGCCGAGCCCGTACCGGGGTGCTCCGGGACCTCGGCCGACGCCAGGGCGCCGCCGTTGGCGATCATCAGGCCCTGGGCGGTCATCAGCACGAAGAAACAGCCGACCGCGAGCAGCAACGGCGTGCCGAACCACACCGCGCCGGCGAGCATCGCGACGCCGGCCGCGAGCGCGGCCACCTGCCCGGCCAGAATGACCTTGCGGGCGGCGACCCGGCCGGCCAGCCGGGCGGCGACCAGCGCAGCCACGGTCATGCCGGCGGCGTTGGCCGCGAAGTCGGCCGAATAGGCGATCGGTGACATGCCGTTCATCGACTGCAGTACGAACGCCGACGTGGCGACGTAGGCGAACAACGCCGCCATGGCCGACCCGGTGACCAGTAGATAGCCGACGTAGCGGCGGTTGGCCAGGACCTGGCGCCCGGCGACGGCGAAGGCCCGCAGTCCGCCGCTGTGCCGCTTGTCCGGGTGCAGGGACTCCGGGACGGCCACCAGCACCGCGACCAGCATCGCCATGCTCAAGGCGGCGACGGTCCAGAACGACAGCCGCCAGTGCGACAGCTGCAGGATGACCGCGCCGAGCAGCGGTCCGGCGATCGGGGCGACCCCGCCGACCCCGGCGATGACGTTCAGCACCCGCACGAGGCGGGCGCCGGTGGCCAGATCCACGATGATCGCCCGCCCGATCACCATCGCCCAGCCGCCGGTGAAACCCTGCACCAGCCGGGCCACCATCATGATCCCGATCGACGGGGTGAGGGCACACACGATCGAGGCGACCGTCATCAGCACCAGCGCGGCCAGCAGCGGCCGGCGCCGGCCGCGTTGATCCGACACCGGACCGCCGATCAACTGTCCCAGGGCCATGCCGACGAAGAAGGCGGTCAGGGTCAGCTGCACCTGCGTCGCCGACGCCGACAGGTCACCGGCGACCCGTGGGAACGCCGGCACGTACATGTCGGTGGCCAGCGGCGCGATCGCGGTCAGGAAGATCACGGTGGCGATCAGCCCGGAGGTCAGCGCGACCTCGCGACGGGCGACGGGCGGAGCGGGTACGGACGTCATCGAAAGCACTCGGTCAGCACATCCCAGCCCGGCCCGGGGAGGAAGTCACCGACGATGGGTGTACTGGCAGGGCATCCCACCGCGGCCGGGCTCGTCGTACCGTCGATGGTATGGACAATCGAGCCGTGGTCCGCGAGTTCCTCATCACGCGCCGCGCCAAGATCAGCCCCGAGCAGGCCGGTCTGCCCTCCTCCGGGCAGCGCCGTGTGCCAGGGCTGCGCCGCAGCGAGGTCGCCGCCCTGGCCGGGATGAGCGTGGAGTACTACGCCAAGCTCGAACGCGGCACCCTGGCCGGGGTCTCCCCCGGCGTCCTCGACGCGATCGCCCGTACGCTGCGGCTCGACGACGCCGAACGCGCCCACCTGATGCGCCTGGCGCACGAGGCCGACGGCAGCAACGCGGTCCTGCGCCCGACCCGCCGGCCACGGCAGTGGCAGATCCGGCCCAGCCTGCAATGGTCGCTGGACGCCATCACCACCGCCCCGGCCATCATCGTCAACAACCGCCAGGACCTGCTCGCCGCCAACCACCTCGGCCGGGCCATGTACAGCGACGTCTACGCCGACCCGACCCGGCCGCCGAACTTCGGCCGGTTCACGTTCCTCGACAGCGCCGCGCGCCGCTTCTTCCCCAACTACGAGGTGGCCGCCGACATGACCGTCGCGAACCTGCGCACCGCGGCCGGCAAAGACCCCCACGACAAGGGTCTGCACGACCTCGTCGGTGAGCTGTCCACCCGCAGCGACGACTTCCGCCGCCGCTGGGGCGCCCACAACGTGCGTACCCACGGCACCGGCGTCAAGACCTTCCACCACCACGCCGTCGGCGACCTCGAACTCGCCTACGAGAGCATGGACCTGCGCGCCGACCCCGACCTCACCATGACCCTGTACGCCGCCGAGCCCGCCTCCCGTACCGAAGACGCTTTGCGCCTGCTCGCCTCCTGGGCCGCCACCCACCAGACCGGCCCCGCCGCCGAGCGACTCACCAACCGCTGACCTCCGCGAACTTCCGAGAGGATCGACTCGGCGGCATCCGCGCCACCCGACGTGCCGGACGACTCGGCTCCGGCCCGGCGACGAACGGTTCTTCGCCGAGATGCACCTGCTCGCTCCGCCCGTACACATCGAAGGAGACACCATCCACACGCGAACCCTCGGCCAGGGCCTACAGGTCTCGGCCATCGGTCTGGGCGCCATGGGCATGTCCCAGAGCTCGCCCTCGCCTGGTTGCTCGCCCAGTCTCCGGCGATTGTGCCCATCCCCGGCACCCGGCGGCCTGGAACGGGTCCGGGAGAACGCCGCCGCGACGCAGGTGCCGATGTCCGCCGACGACCTCGCCGACCTCAACGCGCTCGCCGACCGCATCGGAGTGCAGGGCAACCGCTACAACGAGCAGCACATGTCCCTCGTCGGCCGGTGACCACCGTGGCGCTGGCCCACCAAGCTGCCTCACGAGCCCGTGCGGGGACCGCTGGGGCAGCATTTCTTGTCTCGGCGCTTCAGTTCAGGGCACTTCGTGCGGTGGGGTTGTAGTGTCTCCCCTCGCGGTCCTCGCCCAGGACGGCACCCGGCCACGGAGTGAATTGTGATCGAGCACGTCAGCGCACAGCACGAACCGCTGCAACCGGACGACCCTCGGCACATCGGTCCGTACGAAGTGGTCGGCCGGTTGGGCGCCGGCGGCATGGGCGTCGTCTTCCTGGCCCGCACCGGCTCCGGCCTGCTGGTCGCGGTGAAGCTGGTGCACGCCGAGCTGGCCCGTGACGCGGACTTCCGCAGCCGATTCCGCGGCGAGGTCGAACGGGCCCGGCAGGTGCCACCGTTCTGCACGGCGGCGGTCCTGGACGCCGACCCGGAAGCGCCCCTGCCCTATCTCGTCGTCGAATATGTCGACGGACCTTCCCTCACCCAGGAAGTCCAGAGCAAGGGGCCGCTGACCTCGGCGAACGTGCACGCCGTGGCCATCGGCGTAGCCACGGCGCTGGCGGCGATCCACGACGCGGGAGTCATCCACCGCGACCTCAAACCGAGTAACGTTCTGCTCGCACCCGGCAGCCCCAAGGTAATCGACTTCGGGATCGCGCGAGCCATGGAAGCGTCGGCGGTTCAGCTCACCCGTACCGGTCAGATCTTCGGCTCGGTCAACTACATGGCACCGGAACGCTTCGGCGCGCCGGGCGTCCCCCTCACCTCGGCCTCGGACATCTTCGCCTGGGGCTGTGTCATCGCGTTCGCTCGCACCGGACGGGCACCCTTCGAGGCCGACTCACCCATGGCCACCATGGCGCGGATACTCACCCAGCCGCCCATGCTGGACGGCATCGAGGACGGTCCGCTGCGTACGCTCGTCGAGCAAGCCCTGCTGACCGACCCGGCGCAGCGACCAACGGCCCGGGAACTCCTCGACCGGCTGCTCGCGGGCGGTTCCAACCCCGTTCTCGGCCCTCAACCCGAACGAGGCGGCACCGTACCGGACACCCGCGTTCCCGCCCGGGATCCGCAGTCTGGAAGCAGACGGCGACGGCCGACCGCGCTCATGGGAGCCGCCGCCCTGGTGATGTCGTTGGCGCTGGCCGGCGGTGGCGCGTTCCTCGCCAGCCGGAACTCCTACGCGAACCTCACCGACTCCGCCGCCACGCAGAACGTCGGCCCGTTCCATCAGGCCAGCAGTCCGGCCCCGCCTCAGGCGTCCCCGACGCCGACCCACGACCGCGCTCCGGCGCCCCGCACCGAGCGGCCGCCCGCCGCCACCGCGCCGCGGGGCGGCAAGTCCTCGCCGAAGGCCACCGGCGCCAGCCCTCCCGGACGCAGGAACCAGCCACCGGTCAAGTCGGCCGGCAGTAACGGCGTGGCCGGCTACGGCCCGTACTTCGTCCACAACTACAAGACCGGCATGTGCGTGGACCTGCCCGGCACCGGTGGCGGCAGCGCGGAGCAGCCGGTGGGCCAGTCCCCGTGCAGAAAGACCGACGACGACAACCAGGAGTGGACGTTCGTGCGGCACGGCGCCGACGCGAACGGCAACCAGCTCTACTGGATAAATAACGTCGACGACGGCTTGTGCCTTGACGTGCCCGGTACGGGCACGGTCGCCCCAGGCACGGCGGTCGTCGAGAACGGCTGCTTCGGGCAGGACAACCAGCTCTTCCGGCTCGTGCCCCGCCTCACCTCGCACGGGCGCCAGTATTACCGGCTGGTCAACGCGACCTCGGCGATGTGCCTCGACGTCTTCGGTATCGGTGACGGCGCCGCCGGCGCCGGCCTCACCCTGGTGGGCTGCGTCGACGGGGACGACCACGAGTGGGCACTCGTCGAGAAGTCGGAGTGGTGAACCACCAACGGGACAGCTTCCTCAGCTGGTCACGGCCGCCGATGCGCGGTCGCGGATCGCGCCAAGGCACAGGCAACGACCGGAGATGACTCAGCTCGAGGGCGCGGGTGCCGCCGGCCGGCCCGACCTCCATGCCGTGCTGCGGAGATCCCGGTAGAAGCGACACCTTCCGCCGGTGCTGTCCTGCCGCGAGTGCACATCGCCCGCGATGCCAACTTGGGGTGTGCCCGGCCGGCCTCCCGGTTCCGCCGGCACATGGGCCGGCGATGCCCTATGACATCGACGTGATACCGCACTCGATGGCGTGACGATGCTGGTAGACCGCGCCGTCGAAGGTCGTCACCAACTCCTCGGCTCTCGAGGGACCGTCGTTATGCGATCGAACGAAACTAAGTTGCGGGGCAATGCCGGGTGTCAACACGTCGCCGACGAGTCTGCCTCATCGCATACTTCTCGGCTGCCGGTCCACGCCACCCGTGGCCGGGCCGCACGGAGCCGCTCCGCCACCGAACACATCTGGGAATGCCCGGAGAGCCACCGCATCCACCATTTGAAACAATTCAAAAACGGCGTATTCAGGTGCTGTCAAAGCCGTATACGTGGCTACGACAAGGTTCTCCGGAAGTGCCGCCCACACCGATTGAACATTCTGGATACGGCTCGAACGAAGGTCGGCGTCATCCTGCCGTCCGGCCTTCCGTGCCGGCCGACGCCCGCCGCCACGGTGACGCCGTGGTGGGGTGACAAGGCCGTGACCTCGCCAGTTGCGTCACTCGCGCAAATAGGACCCGGCACTCATGTCAGTAAATCGTTGGTTAGAATGCCGGCGTGACTGATGAACCGCGGACGATGAGCAGGCGTGAGCGACTGCGGGTATCGACCTTGCAGGAAATCGAGGATGCGTCTTTCGCCATCATCGACGAGGACGGCGCAAACGCGTTGTCCATCGCGGCACTCGCGCGCAGCATGGCGATGTCCGCGCCCGCGGTTTACCGTTACTTTCCCTCGCGCGACGCCTTGGTGGCGCACCTGATTACCCGTTCGTACGAGCAACTCGTGGCGGCGATGGCCGAGGGTATGAACAGCCGGCGGCGGACCCCGCGGTCACGCGTACGCCAGTTGGTCGTCGCTTACCGTGCCTGGGCGCTGCAATACCGCCGCCGCTACGGGATGCTGTTCGGCGAGCCGCCCGGGGAGATCCCCGCGGAGGTCGTCGCCGACAGCCCACTCAACATGGCCATGACGCAACTCGTCGACCTGCTGACCGAAGTGGCCGACGCCGCAGCGGTCAGCACCAGCGGCGACCGTACGCTCGATGGGCAGTTGCGCGTGTGGGCCCGCGCGATGGACCGGCCGGGCACCGCCCCCCGGATCGCCCGCGCCGCCATCGTCATCTGGACGCGGGTGCACGGGATCGTCAGCCTGGAGCTCACCGGCATGGTCGACAACCGTTCCATCGAGATACAGCGGCTGATCGACCTGGAGGTCGACAGCGCGGTCCAGTTGCTCGCCTCCACCCGCACCTGATCGCCCGATCAAGCAGCGCCGACACTGCCACCTCGTCGTCACGCGCACCGAGCCACGCGGAATGTGTTTACCGAGGTCGCTCGAGCTGACCGGATAAGCGGCTTTGATGGAGCTCCCTCCGGCCTTGCCATCGCTCGTGGTCGCCATGATCGACGCAAGGCTTGGCCACGAGCTCGGGGTTTTCGATGGCCATCTGCTGTGCAATACCGCCACCCATGGACACCCCGACCACGGTCGACAGGTCACCCGCGGCCAGGCCGGCCAGATCGACGTCGCCGGCCTCATCGAACCAGTCCGACCACCCGACGTCACGGTTGTCGAACCTGATGACCCGGAAACCGTGGCCGGCGAGGATCTCGCAGAATCCGTCGGGCCAGGCGATGAGCTGCTCGCCTACTCCCATGATCAGAAGCATGACCGGATCGGCGGCGTCGCCGATAGCCTCGTAACAGAGGCTGATGCCGTTCGACTCCACAAAAGGCAAAGCGCGCTCCTTCCCAGGTGGACGCCGGATTCCGGCTCTCGCACCGTGTCGTGGTGATGGTTCGCTTGAAGAACGCGGCACGAGGCTCAACGGTTCACGACTTGCGCCAGGCTGAGGGTCAGCCGACGGGAGCAGGTACGGCTTTGGTGGACCTGCACCGCAGCCCCGATCACGGGCTCAACCTGTGCGTCGGCACGCTCGCCTGGTGTGCCGCGCCGGACATTCGCATGGCTCTGACGAGTCAGTGCGGATCGACCCCGCCACCGCTGAACGTGGCGAGCAGTGCTCGTCGTGTCCGCGGCGACGCGCCGGCGACCAGACAGAACCGCGCTTCCCGCCCGAGACGTTCGACGTCGTTGCCACGGAGGACGGAACGGCTGCCGGCGGCGAGCGCGAGAGAGTCCGCGGCGCGGATGGCAAGATGCGCACACTCCGCCCTTACCGCGGGAAGGTCGTCCTCGGAAGCAGATATCAGGATGCCCGCCGCTGCGTCGATCTCGGCCAGGAGCGCGTCCGACCGGGCGAGACCGGCGGCGCGTCGCGCCACCCCGAGGGCAAGCGCTCCGGTGCCGTTGACCCTTCGCTCGGATGACATGCGCCAGTCCTCCAGCGACGTTTCGGACAGCTCACGATCGGCGGGCACGACGTGCCGGTCGAGGGTCAGCTCCGCAGTGCGGCTCGCTTGCGCGGCGATGAGATCCATCGGACGTGCGGCAAGCGTTGCTGCCGGAAGGGCATCGATCAAGAAGTCACGCACCACCTCGCCGTCGAGAGCGGCGATGCGGAGCACTGCGACGGAACCCCAGCCGGTCACCCACGGGGCTCGTCCCGTCAGCACCCAGCCAGCGCCATGGCGTTCGGCGGTGAGCGGAGCCGGAGCTTGCAGACCCGTGGTGGCTAGACCGGCTCGTACCGCACCGCTCGACAAGGGACCGATCCATCGGGTCCGGATCGGGGTCGCGCTGCGCGCCACGCCGAGAAGGGCGCCCTGATGTTGAAGCCACATGAACGCGGTGGCCAGGCATCCGGTAGCAAGGGCTTGCGTGATGATGACCGCCGACCCAGGCGGAAGATCCGGAAGGCCGACCAGCCCGGTCAGGCCGGCCGCATCAAGAGCAGCGAAATGACTCTCCGGCACTCGATCTGCGGCGTCGACCTCAGCAGCGTCTGGCCAGAGGACATCTTCGGCGATACGCCGGGCTTCATCCGCTTGCGTCGAGAAATCTCCGCTCACCCGCAAACTGTCACACACCATGATCACTGGCTCAACTGGTCACCACGGTGACGTCAGGAGCTTCCACGTCGTCAAGGTCGCGACAGCGCGTTCGCCGCGGGCGCGGATGCGGGCATGGGCGCGGTGGCCACGCCGATCTCGAAGCCGGCGGCCAGGCGGGTGAACGTGTCGCCGTTGCGCAGGTGAGGCAGCATAAGCAGCGCCTGACGGCCGGGACCGGGACGCCAGTGAGATCGACGGTGACGGCGAGGATGCGGATGAGGTCGGCAAGGTGGTTCAGCGATCGTTCTCTGCGGCGCCCGGCGGTGCGGTCTGCCCGGTCGCCCTCGGCCGGGGGTCCGTTCGGGCAGTACGAGGCGGTCCGCGACGCGGTCGGACGGGAGCCCTCGACCGACTCGCATGCCTCACCTCGGCCCGGCCCCATGTCCTTGATCAAGGCTGTGACCTGCTATTGCAAGGGGCTGAGCACCTACACCTCCGCGTCGGCCTTCACTAGCGCGTCAAGATTCCTACGCCTTCACGCTGCGTGTCGCACCGATACATAGTGACGGTCATTCGCGGAGTGATCGTAAGTACGGCACCGTGAGAAGCCGGCCAAGATGAGTCGGCCACCACCCGGACCTGTCAACTGAGCACCAGGCGCTCGATCTCGGCGACCGGGTCATGCTCCGCGTAAACCTTCGCCAGTTGGTCCACGTTCTGCTTGACCTGGGCATCGGCAAGCAGCGAGGCGGTAGCCTCGGCGATGGCCTGCGGGGTCGGCGTCGCGGTGCCCAGGTCGATACCGAGCCCGTGATAGGCCAGGCGAGCCGCGTTGGCGGGCTTGTCCTCGGTCTCCCCCGCGATGATCACCGGCAGGCCGCTCGACAGTGCCTCGTGGATGCCACTCGCGCCACCGTTGGTGATCAACAGGTCTGCTTTCGGCAGGAGCTCGCCGAAGGGTACGTAGGTGGCCACCCGGGCATTCGCCGGCACGTCGAGTGCCAATGCCTCCGGATCGGCTCCGCCGAGTGCCGCTACGACGGTCACGTCGAGGTCAGCCAGCCCGATCAACGCCGGTCCTACCAGCTGCGACAGGTCGTCATTGGCCAACGTGCCTTGGGTGACAACCACGACCGGCCTGGATCCGTCGAGCACGGGCCACCAGTACGGGTGATCCCAACGCCGGGCGGGCTCCGCCGGGAAAGCACCGACCAATTCGATCGTACGGGGAAGGTCACTGCGGTGGAACTCGAACCCCGGCACGGTGAGCACTGCCGTCGCGTCCGGAACGGTGTAGACGAAGTCGACGAACCCTTGCACCTCGGTGGCGGCCCCCATCTCACGCAAGACCGCGTTCAGGCGTTCGCGAGTCGGCGCGAACGCCTCGTTGAACTGCGCGTTGGCCGCGCGGTTGGCCGCCTTCGGGTCATGGCCGGCTTCCACCGGCACAGGACCGAAGAACGAGGAGTCGTCGCTGCTGACGGCCAGCCCGACGACGCTGACCCCGACCCAGCGAACCGGGAGCCGGCCGGGCACGCCGTACTTGACCGGCACCGCGCCCAGAAAGAACACGTTGCTGATCAGATACTGGTCGGGATCCTGCTCGAGCAGCCTTTGCAGGGCAGCATGTTGTTCCGGCATCGGATTGACGAAGTTGTGGATCCAGTCGAAGTTGAGCTGCTCCGGGCCCGGCGCGAGACCGGCTGTCGCTCGCTCGCTGACGAACTGCTGGAAGTCGTAATCCGCTGCTCCCCCGAGCGACGCAAAATGGAGGCCGGCGCTTTCCACCTGCTCTCGATACGCACTGCCGGTGAGGAAGGTTATCCGGTGTCCGCGGGCGGCCAGCGCGCGGGCGAGCCGCAGCAACGGCCCGAACTCGCCGGGGATCGGCGGTGCGGCCACGATCATCTTGACCATGAATCTCCTTTGTCGAAACGAGCTGGTCGAACACGGCGCCCACCCCGTCGGGGGCCAGCCCCGGATACGGCCGGCCCGGTCCGGTCGCGGTAGTCGATCGTCTCGGACCCGAGCGAGCGCAGCCCCTTGTGATGGCGTGGGCTGGCGGCATCGGTCACGCTGACGCCCGCCTGCTGGGCTCCCGAGCAGACGTGATCAACATTGCGAATGATCGTAACTATGAAATGGGGTGGCACGAAGCGTCAAGTTGCTGTGACGACGTGGTCGTGGCGCTGAAGCCGCCTGAGCGACGTGCCGTGAGCAACCCACGGCTGCCTCCGGGATGGGCATGACCGCTGGACAGACCCGTCCAAATGTCTGAGGAACGGTCAGCGGATCTGCCTGACGGCGTACCGGCCGGCCCCCTTCGTTCGGCGATCGATCCGCCGCAGGCGATGCACGAACTTACCCTCGGCCACTTCCCCAAAGCCCCCGGACTTCCGGCCCACGTCGATCCGGGCCAGATCTCGCACCGGTCGAGCTGTCGCGGATCAGTCGGTTCCAGCGCTGGGGTGCGGGTCGGTGACGTGGCCGGTCAGGGTTTGCGTGAACGTACGGGAGCCGAGGTGGATCTTCGCTTCGACTCGGATGTCCTCGGGAGCCTCGGTGACATCGTCGGTGACCGTGGGAATTTCCAGATCACCGGTGAGCTGGCCCGGTTCCACGCAGGCGGACGCGTACGCGCCGGCCTTCGAAAGCGGACGCGACGGCTCTGGGGTGATGTCCTGGTCGGTCAGCCAGTGCGGGTCCACGTCGGTCGTCGACAGCTCGGGGGCGCCGTCCGGCGCGACTACCGTCCCCTCCAGGCAGGCGTACGCGTCGGCCGGCTCGGAAAGCTTGATCTGCCAGCGCATGGTCGCGCCCTCGGTGACTTCGGAGGCCGGGTCCACCACGACCGTCGGGGCCGGGTCGTCGTTCTCGATCACCGACGTGGCGAAGTAGTTGCCGACGACGAGTCCGCGGACCGCCTTGGCATGGAGCAACACGAGGGTGTCATCCCCGAACCGGGTGTTGGCGGGCACGCTGAACGGAACGGTCAGCCGCCGGTCGCCCGGCTTGACCGTCAGCACCGTGGAGGCCATGTTGTTGATGAACACCCGCACCTGACCCGCACCAGAGCCGGTCACCGTGAGCTTCAGGTCAATCGTGGTGGTTCCGGAGTCGCCCTCCTTCACCCGGGCGGAGCCCACGTCGATCCGCGGCAGCCCCCGGGTCTGCGGGTCCGGCGTGCCCGGCCGACGGCCCCACGCGTCGAGCAACCAGCCGGTGGCTGATCCGCGTGGATGGATCTCCAACTTGGCGATCGACGACACATCCCGCAGGGGTACGCGGACCTCACGCGCCCAGTGGCTGAACGTGTTCGTGGTACCGGGCAGGCCGTCGACGCGCACCTCGCCCAGGTCCGCACGGCGTCCGGAGCGGTCGATGACCGCGATCCCGAACCTGTTGCCCGTGGTGTTCGGCGGCACGATCAACCGCATCGCCAGCTCACCGCCAACCTCGGCGGCGTGTTCCGGAGTCAGCACGGCCAGCTTGCCGGGGTCTATCCGGACCGCCCACCGGCCGGGCTCGACGTTCATGTAGTTGAACCCGGTGAAGTGCGGCGACCCGAAACCGTCCTCCGCCCGGTACGGCAGGCAGGCCTTGCTCTCGTCGTTGTCGTTGACCTGCTCGCACAGCCGCGCCCCATCCACTCGCAGCACCGCCGGGTCAGGGATGATCACCGGTGTCCGGGCCGCTCCGATGGCATGGCTCAGCACGCGGGCCGGGCCGGCCGACGGCGCGGAGACACCCGAGCCGTCGATCAGCGGCAGTACCGCGTCGTCATCCTCGAGAAACACCCTTGCCGCGGCCGCGACGTAGGTGGCACCGACCTGTTGCTGCTGTCCCGCGGTCAACCGCGTCGGCCGCCCCGGTCCGCAGACCGGATCGTCGGCGTCCCACCAGTCGTCGTCGGACGGCGCAGCCGACTGCCCCGGAGTCCACTCACTGTTGTAGAAGTTGTGGTTCGCGCCGATCACGTACAGGGCGCTGTGCAGGGCCCGGCCGCTGCTCACCCCGCGGGTGGCGTCCACGTAGATCTGCCCTGTCAGGGTGGCGTCGCCGTCGCAGCCACCCAGCATGATCATGGAGGGCACGTCGGGGACCGGGTTCTGCCCGCCGTTGGTGGGCCCGATGCCGACCAGGCCGCGGATTGTCCAGCGAACCTTGCCCCGATATCCGTCGACGCTCGGTGGCGGCGGTGTGAGGCTGTCCATCACCGCCCGGTTCGCGCCCTCGCCGCCGCGCGAGTGACCGATCACCATCACCCGGGACAGGTCGGCCGGCGGCGCCTGGCGGACAACGGCCGGGGTCTGGTTGGCGCCCCCGCCGGCCCAGTCGGCCCACTTACCGAGGTGCAACCGGATCAGCGAGGACCGGGCCTGCGCCCCGAAGTCGTCGAGCCCGTCCTGGGCGTTGACACCGTTCGCCGCGATCGACACGGTCAGATATCCCTGCGAGGCGAGCAACTGCTGCATGGACCGGAAACCACGATGGCTGGGAACCGGCAAGGAACCGTGCGGGCACGGCCAGCCAGCCACGTACTCGTCCTCGCCGGGCGTGTAGCAGGCGTCCTGCCGGCCATGCAGGAACACGACCATCGGTCGCTTCGTGCGCACACCCTTCGGCGCGATCACCAACGCCCGCATCTCGACCGGCTTCGCCAACTCCGGTATGGAAACTTCGGGCAGGTCGTACTCGCCCTCGAAGGTGCCGAAACGGCCAGGGATCCCCGGGTCGACGGGGTTCGCGGGCTGCACCGGCGGCACCGCCGCAGGCCCGATGGTCGTCGCCGGGACGGTCTCGGCCGTCGCATTCGCCGCGGTGGCCGGGACCGTCAGACCGGACACTACGGCGAGGGCGACGCCGGCGATCACTGCACCGCGCCGACTCACGGAGTAACCACAACTGTCGGCACGGGATCGATAAAGGTCATGTCCCGTTGACGACTCTGGGCGGCAGCATGGTTGCATCGACCCAGATGTGATGTGTGATGCTCGTGGAGGGACCGCCGGTCGGTCCATACGGACACATCTGAGACCGATCAGGCACATGAATGGGCATCTTCTGTCCCGTGTTCGGGAAGCTTACGAGATGCCCGTGACTGTGAGCGCCCTGAGTGGACCCCGCCCCCTGCCCTTGGTCGGCAACTTACCGGAATTCGTCCGCGGGAACGTTTCGCATCGGGTGCTGGAGTCGTGGGCGGACACGTACGGCCTCACCTACCGGTTTCGCCTGCCCGGCTTGGACGCGGTGGCCACCGCCGATCCGGCGATCATCGATGTGGTGCTGCGCCGCCGGCCCGATGACTTCCGGCGCAGCGCCGTGATGGCGACCGTGATCGATGAGATAGCTCCGCACGGAGTGTTCACCGCCGAAGGTGAACGGTGGCGGCGGCTGCGCAAGGTGGCGACGCGCAGCCTCAACGCCGCGTACCTGCGTCAGTACTTCACCACGATCACCAAGGTGACCGGGCGACTGGTTCGGCAGTGGGAGAGCGCCGCGGCCACCGCAGGGCCGATCGACGTGCTGGACCTGATGATGCGCTACACCCTCGACGTCACGGCCGGGCTGGCCATGGGCCACGATCTGAACTCGCTGGAGAGCACCGGCGACGGCCTGCACAGCCGGACTCCGACCCTGTTCCCGGCATTCGGCCGACGGCTTGGCGCGCCCGTACCGTACTGGCGGTACGTCAAGCTGCCGCAGGATCGCCGGCTAGACGAGACGGTCCGGGAGATTGAGGCGGTGGTGCTGCAAAGCTACGCCAAGGCCCGGGTTCGCATGGCGACCGGTGCGGAACCGGCGAACTTCCTGGAGGCGCTGGTCCAGCCGCTGGAAGACGAACCGCAGATCACCGAGAAGGAGGTCTTCGGCAACGTGCTGACCATGCTCTTCGCCGGCGAAGACACCACCTCGGCGGCAGCCGCATGGGCCCTGCATTACCTGGCGGCGAATCCCGACATCGCGGCGAAGGTCCGCGCCGAGGCTGACGAAGTGCTCGGCGATCAGCAACTGCCCACCGACCCGGCAACGATCGGCCGGCTCAAGTACGCCGAGGCGACGGTCAACGAGGCACTCCGGCTCCGCCCGGTCGCGCCGTACCAGGTCGTCGAGCCGACGCGGGATCTGACCCTGACCACTCGCGACGGCACCAAGCTGTTCCTCCCGGAGGGACTGACCATCTTCGCGCTGCTCAGCTACGGCGCCCTCCGCGACACCGAGCGTTTCCCCGACCCGGAGGCTTTCCGCCCGCAGCGCTGGCTTGACGGGCAGCTGCCGGCCGAGGCGCTGCCGTTCGCACCGTTCGGCAACGGACCTCGGTTCTGCCCGGGCCGCAACCTGGCCCTGATCGAAGCGACGATCGCGACCTCGGTGCTGGCCCGCGGGTTCGATCTCGAAGAGGACCACTCGGCCGGCCCCGTCCGAGAGCGCATGGCCTTCGGCGTCTTTCCGGAGAACCTGCGTCTCCGTGCCCGGGCACGGCTCTGAACCCAGCCCGAACCCTCACGTGCACGACCCGGCAGATCGCCGCACTTCCCTAGACGGACGGCCGCGTGACCTGCTCCGCGGGCGGCGAGGCCGCCAACATGGAGATCGCTGGTGCTACGGGTCAGGGGGCTAAGAACGCCCGGACCACGTCATCGCCCCGACAGAACCCGGCTGGACAGAGAACGACGGCCGCGGCCACGCGGTCGAGTACCGCGACCCATCCCCCTCCGGTGGTCGAACGGCTCGTCGATCTCGTCGTCCCAGTCGGCGTGGTCGCTACGGGCGCCGAACTCGGGCGAGTCGAAGTTCGCGCCGAGCTCGGGCCGGTTGACGTCCAGGACCGCACCGTGGGACCCGGCGAGCCCACGCGGGGTAACGTCGGCCGGTACGAATGCGGGGTCATCCAGCCAGCCGGGCCGCCTGTCGTCGAAGCCCCGCTGCACCCTCCCAGCGGCCCCTGGGCTGCGCAGCGTGGCCAGCATCCCCACACGCCGGCTGCCGCGATCGGGCACCGGCACGAAGTCGGCGTCCGAAAGCGGAGTCTCTTCGTCGTGGTACATCGGGCCCTCCTGCGACATGCGTACGGGTCAAGTGCCGTTAGTCTCGGCCGGGCGTCTCCACAAAGCCTCCACGGCGTCTCCATTGCTCGGGCATGGGACCAACTTTCCCTGCGTACGACGCCCATGCCCACGCCGAGGACGTCGTCGACAAGCTCGTGGATGCGAGCGAGGTCCGCGCGGCCTAACCCGGCCCGTTTTCGCTGACGGTCCGATTGCGCCCGTTCTCTTTGGCTTGATAAAGGAATTGATCGGCGCGGCGGACAAGATCGCCCGGTGTCTGGTAACCGTCCGGTCTCGCCAACGCGATTCCGATGCTGATAGTGACGGTGCCATGGGTCGAAACCGTGTGTGGTTCAGCGAGCTCTTCCACAGCGATCCGTGTCCTTTCCGCAGCCGCGACCGCGCCGCAGAGGGTGGCGCCCGGCATGACGATGCAGAATTCTTCGCCACCATAGCGGGCAACGTGATCGGTACACCGGACGCTGCCGGCCAGAGTGGAGGCGACCTGGTGCAGGCAACGATCGCCGGCGGGATGGCCATAGTGGTCGTTGTACAGTTTGAACTGGTCGATGTCGATCATGGCGACAGCCAGCGGTGACTTGTCCCGCAGCGCGCGCTGCCATTCGGCTTCCAGAATGTCGTCCAGGCGGCGACGGTTGGGCAGGCCGGTCAGGGCGTCGGTGTGGGACATCCGTTCGAGGCGCTCATTGGCCCGGGCGAGTTCCTCGGTCCTCTCGGCTACCTTGCGTTCCAGGCGGGCGTAGAGCAGGGCGTTCTCAATCGATACCGAGAGTTGCCCAGCGATCAGGCGCACCGCGTCCAGACGCGCGGTGGTGAAGGCGCTGCGGGTGAGCCGGTTCTCCAGGAGCAACATGGCCCGTGGCTCGCCCTGCGCCAATATAGGCACCACCATCACGGAGCAACAGGCGGCGTCCTGCAGGTAGGGGTCACGCGAAAAACGACCATCTCGTGTCGCATCCTCGACCAGCAAAGGTTCGCGAGTACGTTCGGCGTAGCGCACCAATGACATCGGCAACAGAGGCCGTGCGGTGCCCTCTTCGGCCGCCTTCCCGGAAGAGGAGGTTGCCTGTCCGGCGACCGGCTCGGTGGCGCTCGGTTCCCCGACGGGGTCGGCCATGTACCAGTTCCGGGAATCGTCGTCGCGCGAGACGACCTGTACGGAGGTCGCTCCGGTCATCGCGCTGAGCACGTCACTGACACGCGCCCGGAGCCCCCGGAGGTCGGTCTCGGAGCTGAGCGCACGCGACGCGTCCAGCACGCCGAGCAGGTCGACGGACTCGCTGGAAAAACCGCTGCTGCGCCGCGTCTCGATGGTCCGCCCGCGTTGCGGCTCGGGCCGGTTCGCGGGTCGCTGGGCCAGGAACGGGTACTGCCGATCGAGGCTGCGGGCCTTCGCCACCGCGCCCCACGCGGCATAGCCCTGTCGCGCCTCGGCGAGCAGTGCCCGCCCCGTGTGTTCCAGCCCGTGGGCGAGGTGGAACAGTCCGGCCCGTTCTCCGATCAATGCTCGATGCCACGGTCGCGGGTGAGTGCCCGGCTCGCGAAGGGCCGCGTCGAATGCCGAAATGGCACCTAACGTGTCACCGACCGCCCCGGCCCGCTCCGCGTCGAGGAGCCGGGACAGGTGAGTGAAATTGGCCGGTGCGTCCATCGCCCGTGCGGCAAGCCATTGCCGGCTGGCGTCCAGTTCGGCCAGCAGGGCGGTCCGTTCGGTCGACGCCGCGCCCACCACTCGATTCGCCAAGGCCAAGCCGTGTAACAGGTGATAGACCGCGTTGGGATACATGCCCGGAAACATCGGCATCGCCTTCGACGTTACGGCGACGTGCTGGTCCAGACGCGAAAAATCTCCGGCAATGACGGACACGATCGCCGCATAGAGATGGAACGTCGCCCGGGCGGCGCCATTGGCCTCGATCTCGGCGGGCGGTTCGGCTGGAACCGTCCGAACAAGGCTGTCGTCATCTCCGTGTAGCGGCTGTATCACCTGCTGCGCCATCGTCAGCAACTCGGCCACCGACTGGTTGCCGGTTCGATGGCTGAACGCCAGCCCGGCCTCCACCTCGGCGAGCAGTTCGGCCAGAGTCGGCATGCTGTCGAACATGGCCAGAATGGTCAAGGTATAGGTAATGCCGGCAGACTGCAGGTCACCGAGGCGGACCATGTTCGCACGCGTTCGGCGTGCGTCGCGCAGTACGTCCTCCAACGGCTCGAACCAGTGCGCCGCGTTCGCCACGGACATCAACCTGGCTTGGGCGCCGCCTATTTCGTAGCCATGGGTCTCGCTCATCGCGATCAGATAGCGCCCGACGGAATATCCGGTGCGGTAGTCCTGTCCAGCTGAGGCCGTGATGAAGCCGGCGCCGCTGAGAACGGACGTCAGCGCCTCGCAGGGTCCGTGCGCAACCCACAAGCGCTGCGCCTCCACCAGAAGCCAGGCCAGGATCGACGGGCTTCCGAGGAACGCCGGTTGCTTGACGCTGTTCATCAGGGCACTAATTGCCAAGACGATGGGGTCCTTCGTCTCCGGCCTGTGCCGGTCGTCAGCCCTGGCGTCGTCGGCGGCCCACGCGGTCAGCGCGGCCACACCACGCCCGATCGTGGCGCCCATCTCGTCCGGCCCAGGGACCGGCAACCCCAAGCGCGCGAGCAGGTTCATGCCCAGCTCCAACGCCTCGGCATGACGGTTGCGATTGCTCAGGCTGGCGATCTGCACGCCGGCTGCGGCGACGCGCTCCAGCGGATCAACACAGTGCTGTTCAATCGATCGGTAGACGTCGTCGGCCTGGTCGAGGTCGCCAAGGACGAACAATGCCGCATGCCACTCGGTCTCGACCGTCGCCAGCGAGCGATCGTCCACGCCGACGGGGTCTGTCCCCAGCAATGACACCGCGGCCCTCAACAGACGCTCAGCCATCGCCGGTTGGTGTATTCGCAGATCGAGCGCCGTCTCGCGGAACAGTCCGACCACCCGTCGGCGTTCCTCATGGTCGATCACCAGGTCGATCGCGGGCAGGTACTGTTTGGCCGCGATGCCGCGTAGTTGCGGTACGGCGGCAAGTCGGCGGCCAAGCTGAACCCGGAACCCCGGGCGCAGCCGCGGGGCGAGGCGGGCCGAAGCCGCCTGTTGAACCCGGTCGTGACGAAATCGCACCGCACCACTGCTCTGCTCCATCATGAGCAGGCCGTCCTCGAGCGCCGGCAGCAACGTCGCGGACAGGGCCTCACCGGACCGACCGCACGCCGCAGCGAGCAGGTCCGGTGCCATGTCTCCGCCGAGGCAGGCCATGGTCTCCAGAGCGGCGCCGGTTTCGGCCGGGAGAGCGTTGATCCGGGCGCTCAGCAGCTCCACCACATCGGCTTGACCGAGATGCCGCTGCACCGCGGCCGGGTCCCACAGCCAACCCTCTGCTCCGGGAATCAAGGCTCCCTCACGGCGCAAGGCGTTCAGCAGTTCCAGACTGTCGTACGGATTCCCACCGGTACGCGCGGCCACGACCTGGGCGAGTTCGGCTGCCCTCTCCGGCGCCAGCCGGAGCATCTCGGTCAACAAGGCGCCGAGATCATCGACGGGCAGGTTGTGCAACCGTATGTGTCTCACCGCGGTGCCAGGCTGCTTCAAGCGCGACAGCATCGTCGTCAACGGATGCGTGACGTCGACCTCGCCGTCACGATAAGCGCCCACCAACAGCAGCCCGCCACGTTCGGGTTCGGTGAACACCGCGTCGACCAGCGCGGTCGCCGCCGGGCCGGCCCACTGCAGATCGTCCAGGACCAGCGCTACCGGCTGGCCGGAAGCGGCCACCGCATACAGAAAGTCCAAGACCGCCTGCACCATCTGATCGCGATTCGCCCGGACGTTCGACGCGGCGGGGGCCGTCGCGGCGTCGTGCCCCACGAGCAACGCGAACTCCGGCACGGTCGCGGCAAGCAACGCGACATTGGCCCCCAATGCCGCATCAAAACTGGCTCTCAGGGCGAGAACATCACTCTCCGGCTCCGCCAGAAGTAACTGGCACAGCCGGCGGAGAGACTGCTGCAATCCGTCAGATTCAGGATCATCGCGGTACTGGTCGAACTTTCCCGATACGAACCAGCCGCCACAGGCGGACGCTATCGGCCGCAACTCGTCGATCAGGCTGCTCTTGCCCACGCCGGGAACACCGCTCACCAGTACACCGCGACAGTTGCCGATCAGCGCGTCCTCGAACGCCTCCCCCAAGGTGGCGATCTCGGCATCTCGCCCGACCAACCCTGACGGCGCCGCGAGCCGCAGCGGGAAATCTCGCTCGCCCAGCGGGAACCCGCTCTGCTCACCGCGACCGAACTCGTCACGCATACGGACCAGATCATGCGCCAGGCCGGCCGCACTCTGATAGCGACGGTCAGGCTCCTTGTCCAGTAATCGCAGCAGAAGATCCGACAGGCCGGCCGGCAGGGCGGGATTGACCTGGTCCGGCCGAACCGGATTCCGGACCAAATGATCATGTATCAAGCGCAGCGGATCCTCGGACCCAAACGGGGGTACGCCCGTCGCCAACTCGTACAGCGTCGCGCCCAACGAGTAGAGATCGGCTCGGTGGTCCACCGATCGGCCGGTACGACCCGTCTGCTCCGGAGCAAGGTAAACCAGTGTCCCCGCAATCTGGTCCGGGTGCAGGAACCCCGGGCGCTCCTCGGCGAAGGTGGTCGCAAGATCGAAATCGATCAGCGAAGGCCGGCGGGGCATTCCCGCCAGCAGGATGTTGCTGGGATTGACGTCCTTGTGCACAACACCGCGGCCGTGGACCGCCGCGAGTACCTCAGCCAGGTCGACCGCGAGGGTCAGCAACTCAGCCAGACCCAGCGGCTCGGGCCCCAGGAGCGAATCCAGTGCTACGCCATCCAGGTCAACGAGCTGGATCGCGTCATCATCCGCGGCTCCGTCGTCGACGAGCTTCGCCACCTGCTCCAGCCCGGCCAGCCGCCGCAACATCGCCCGCTCATGACACATCCGGAGCTCGCCGTCCGGGCCCAGCGCCTCTTTACGGACCACCGTATTTCCGGCCGGCAGCACAACACGGGTCACAACCGTACGTTCATTCTCGTAAAGCACCTGCGCGGCACCGTCAGTGAGCCGGCGGCCGTCGGCTGGCGCCTCACCAGCACCTATCGACATTACCCACCCCTGAAACTGCCCGTATGGCCGTCCGGCGACGACTCAATGCGCCGAGTCGACGCCGAAGCGGCACAACGTCATCAAAGCACCGGCCGGCTGGACCGACACGCGATTCCGGCAGTTTCCCGTGATTCCCGGAGCTAGAAACGAGCTCGACGAAGCCCCGTCGTGCTGGGGAGGCTGTGCCGTGAGCCGATCTACCTCACGGTGCTCAACCCCGGTCGCAGAGGCCACTTGAAAGCTTCCGTGAGGAAGGTCACTCCAGGGCCAGCCACCCGAACACCGGCCCTAAGATCTGGTTAACATGTAAACCAGATGAGGACGGGCCATCAGCCCGGCACGCGATACGTCGGATCGCCCACGACTCAGGCTCCTTCGTGGACCGTCGCTCGCCTGGCTCGGCCGAGTCCTTCCTCGCAGCAGGGAGAAAAGACCATGTCAGCTTTCGTTTTCATCAACCGCCTGCAGGCCAAAGAGGGCCAGAGAAAGCAGCTCATCGAACTGCTCACCGAGTTCGCCGCCTCCATTCACAGTGACAGCCCGCAGGTCAGTTAACGATCGTCGTTATGCAGCGGTCCGTCACGAAGCGTCAAGCGTGATGGGTCATCGACGAGCTAACGCATCGCGGCGATGACGCAGCCTCCTATCCCGGCGACCGCGATGCCGGTCAGTACCCTTCGGGCCTGGCGGGTGCCCGGTTCGGGGACGTGTAAGACCCAGATGCCGATGGCGGCGTTGACCGCAAGGCTGAGCTGGGCGATGGTGAAGCCCGTGCCGGTGCCCACCCGGGCCACCAGGGCGAGCAGGAGGAGGTTGCCGAGGCCGAAGAGGCCGCCGGCACCGACCTGAGCGCTCGCGGCGCGCAGGCCCAGCTTGACCGGCTCGCCGGCCGGGAAGGCCAAGGCCACGGCTCCGACCAGAATCCCCAGCGCGAGCGGGAAGTTGCTCACCTGGGACGGAACAGCAGCCCACTGGGCCGGCACGAAGTAGCTACCCCAGAGGATTCCGGCCCCGACGGCCCACAGCAGGCCGACCCGCGCCGCAATCGGACGTGGCTTGGAAGAGTCGTTCCGGGAGCCGGCGATCAGCAGTACTCCGGCGACAACGACCAGGAAGGCGCCGCCCAGCACGGCGAACCGTGCTCCGGAGAATCCATCGAGCTCGCCGAACAGCAATGCACCCCAGCCGAACGCGACAACGATGTTGAGCGGCGTCCAGATGCCGGCGGCGACGGCGAGCCCGATCGTCCTCGACGCCCGGAAGACGCAGTAGTTGCCTGCCGCCCAAACCATGCCGCCGGCCAGCGGCAGCCAAAACGTGCGCCAGCCGAAGGTGATGCCGGCCCCGCTCACCAGCAGGGCCAGGCCGGCGAAGACGACGTTGCCGAGGGCTAGATAGAAGATCCGGGACCGTTCCGGGGTCCCGGGCACGAGCTGAGCCAGCGGAATCCAGGTGCCTAGCGCGATCACCATGACAACGGCCAGCAATGCGGTCATAGCGTCACCTGCCTCCTCGTCCTGTCGGCAACGGCATACCACCCCCCGTACCCACAGACAGCGTTTTAAAGATCTTCCCTCCTGTCGCATGACAGCGCGGGCTCACATCGGGAAAGCCTCCGGACGAGTAACAGGCAGGGTGACGGTCAGCCCTGTGCCGTGACGTGACACCGGCGCATGGCCACCGATGGCCGGCCCGCGAGGGATAACCCGCGAGACGGGGTACGCGTCGCCCGCCCTCCCTGCCGTCGCGTTCCGCTGTGCCACGTTGATCGGTGGTGTTGCCGGACGGTGGCGGAGGGAATCGGGTGGAGATCATCGACGCGGACGGGCCGGCCGAGTACGACGCGGACGGCCGGCTGGTGGCGATCACGAACGCGGCCGGCCTGGTGTGGCGCTACTCCTACGACGAGGCCGGCCGGCTCGCCACCGAGACGGACTTCGACGGGCGTACCCAGCGCTACGGGTACGACACCGGCAACCGCACGATCTCGACGGGGCGCCGCTGGAGCGTTACGAATACGACAACACCGGCAAGCTGACCGGCGCCGGCGGCAACGCGTGGGAATTCGACGGCACCCTACTGCTGCGATCGCGGACGCACGCTTCGAGTACGACGAAAAGGGCCGCCTGACCGCCCGCATCGACACCACCGGCCGCTGGCTCTTCACGTGGGACGCGGAGAACCGCCTCGTGCAGGCGGTCACCCTCGCCGGGGATCGGTGGCGGTATGGCTACGACGGTTTCGGCCGCCGCGTCACCAAGCATCGTCTGGCCGACGACGGCACGGTTGTCGAAGACGTGCGGTTCGCCTGGAGCGGTGACCTCCTCCTCGAGGAGACCGGCGCGGACGGGACGGTCACGTGGGAATACCGGCCGGACGGGACCGCCCCGGTGGCACAGACCGACAAGGACGGCCTTCGCACGATCGTCACCGACGTGATCGGGACGCCAACGCATCTGGTCGAGACCGACGGCCGGCTGAGCTGGTGGGCACGAGGCGATCTGTGGGGCCGGACCAGCGACGCCGGGGCCACCCCTCTGCGCTTCCCGGGTCAGTATCTCGACCGTGAGACCGGCCTGCACTACAACCGCTTCCGGTACTACGACCCGGCCATCGCTCGTTACCTCAGTCCCGACCCGCTCGGCCTCGCCAGCGGACTCGACCCCGGTGCCTACGTCAGCGACCCGCTCACGCTCGCCGATCCGCTCGGGCTTGCCGCCTGCAAGCCCGCCCAGCCGTCCTTGAACCCGCTGGATCCGATCGGACAGCAGCGTCCCAGCTTCCAGGACGGCCCCTCTCAGCTCCCGGCCGTGCCTCTCCCGCCGTCGCCGCACGGACCACAGACTCCGGGACAGTCGCCGGGCGGCCGGCCGGCCGCCCCCACCTCCCTGCACGCCATGAACTGGGAGTCCGGCCACGGCAACGGGACGCTACCACCGCTCGGACAGACCGCCTCGGCCGAGAATCTCGCGCTGCGGGACGTTCAGCAGGTCCTTCAGCCGCTCCCCGATCGACAGCCGCGTGGAGAGGGATTCCTCGACCTCGGCGCCCAGCTGGAACTCACTCCGGACATGACCGTTCCCCTGGGTCAGTCCAAGCCCGAGCATCTGACCGCCTACGAGCCATACGAGCTGAAGCCCTTCCGGCTGCAGAACGGCGACTACGCCAACCTCGTCGTCAAACCCGTCCCCGGCGGCAGATGGCAGGCGTACGACAAGGGCCAACCGGTCGGCCCCCAGCTCTCCGAGGTCAACAACGCCGGCGCCCAGGGCGACACACCCCGCACAATCCTCACCACCAGCAACCGCAACGTCGCCGGCGGCATGCCCCGGCACGGACGAGGACACCGGCGAGGCCGCGGATCCGGATCGTCGTCACAGGCCGGAACATCGAGTCGATCGAGCCGGGCAATTCCTCAGAACCAGTGGTGGATGCTCTACATCGATCCGGACCACCACCACATCGCGGCGGAGTCGGCCGACCCGGGTGACATGTACGACAACGACCAGGAGCCCGGTTACCAGCAAAGCATGGTCGAGGCGTACGACGAGTATCTGTTCACGTCGCGGCCGGTGAGACGTCTCAACGCGAACGTCTACGCCGCGATGCACGAGGCGGTTGTTCGCTACACCCCGATTCCGCACGAGTGGACGGGCGAGCCCGATCCCGAGGGCAACGACGTCTACTCCACCGCCGCTCCCATGTATGCGACGCCTTCGTCGAGCGTGCCGAACACCTCGGTCGCCGGGCGGCCCCTGGTGGCAAGGTCGGACGTCGAGTCCGCCGATCCGCAGAACCGCATCACGTATGGCGATCAAACGGATTATCAGTACGAAAGCAACTACACGGCCACCGAAGCGCCGGCACTCATCAACACGATCTTCGACGACTACTATCGCGACATCCGGCACACGACGACGGACGCCGATCGGATCTGGCTGATCGCGGAAACCGTCCGCAAGCTGCACATCGGACACTTCTTCACGGACGCCAACGCGCGACTCAACATCAACCTGGTGATGCAGCTGCTGTTGATGAACGAGCGGCTCAATCCGGTCATCTTCCCGTACATGAATCACAGCTTCAGCGGGAACCAGAGTCTGGCCTGGCTGACCCAGCAGATCCTCGAGCGCCAGGGTGTGCCCCTGGATCAGCAACTGGGGTTGAACGACCCTCCGCAGGACTATTACGGCGCCGGGTCGAGCATGCAGACCTATACCGCGATCGTCAACATTCCGATGTTGGACATGGTCCGCAGCGGTCCCGATCTGGCTGCCATGTTCGGTGCCGCGCGACACGACACGACCAACCCGGACAGCACCCGCTACGCCGAATCACTGGACGAGAACCAACGCTCCGGCCGACTCCTCGACATCCCACCCACCTCCACACCACGGACCCTCGGCGACGTCGAACGCTCCTACCCCGGCCGAGAAGTCCTCGCCTTCGAAGGCTGGCGCGGACCACTCAACCAGATCGGCGCCCTCACCCCCGGCAGCACCGGCATCGTCGCCTACCGCACCGGCAACAACCAGGCCGGCGACCCCTTCCACATGATCACCGTCACCAAGAACCCCGACGGCAAGATCGCCTTCACCGACCCCCAAGCACGCGACCAAAGAGTCATCCCACCCTTCGGACCCGACGGCCTCGTCGTGTTCATCGACACCAGCGGGCCTGGCGACCTACCCGACGCCTCGCCCCCGACCGCCGACGACGGCAATGCCGACGCGCCGACCGACGGCGAGGCCGGCCCGAACCTCTCGTCCTTCCTGGACGGCACCGACGACGGCGCCGGCGACGGCGCCGACGGCCGCACCGACACGAGCACGGACACCGCCGTCGACGGCGGCGCCGGTGTCACCGCGGACAACCGCATCTCACCGGCCTCGCTCTTGAGGGTCTCCAGGTCACCGCCGCCGAAGCCGGGGCCACCCGCACCCGGGAGTTCGACGCCGACGGTCTGCTGCGGGCCGAGACGGATGCCACCGGTGAGGTGGTGCGGTCCGAGCGGCTCGCCGCGAACGGTCCGTGGACCGTCCTCCAGGCCGGCCCGGCGGCCACGGTTCGCAATGCGGCGCGGCAGGTCATCTCGATGAGGTCGGGTGACGGCCACACCCGCTACGAGTACGACAGCCTCGGCCGCGTCGTCGTCATCGAGAACAACGAGGGCTTCACCGATCTCGGCTGGACGATCGGGGGCGAGCTGGCCTGGCGGGAGAACCCGGACGGCGGCTTCGAGGAGTACCACTACGACGGGGAGGGCAACCTGGTCGAGTCCGTCGACGCCGACGGGCGCCGGACCGTGCGCGAGTACGGCGCGTTCGACCTGGTTACGGCCATGATCGACGACGAGGGCAACCGCACCGTGTACGGCTACGACACCGAGCTGCGCCTCACCTCGATCACCAACCCGGAGGGCGAGACGTGGCGGTACACGTACGACCCGAACGGCCGGTTGGTCGAGGAGACCGATTTCGGTGGCCGCACCCAGCGTTACGGCTATGACGCCGCTGGTCAGGTCGTGCGGCACACCGACGCGGCCGGTGCGGTCACCGTCTACAGCTACGACCTGCTGGGTCAGATCGTCGAACGACGCACGGGCGACGCCGCGACCCGGCTGGAGTACGACGGTGCCGGTCGCGTCGTGGCGGCCACCGATGCCGACTCGGAGATCCGGCTCGAGCGGGACGCGCTCGGCCGCGTCATCGCGGAGACGGTGAACGGCCGGACCGTCACCACCTCCTACGGCGACCGGTTCGGCCTGCTCAGCGCCCGCACCTGCCCATCCGGGGCCAGGACAGAATGGACCTACGACGATTCCGGCCGGCCCGTGGTGCTGGCGGCGGCGGGTCAGAGCATCGACGTCGACTGGTTGACGTCCGTGCACGGTGCGACCGACCAAGCGAACGGGCCGGACAGTGGAGGGGCACGCTACACGCTCGACGCCCTTGGCCGGCCGGTCACCCGGACCGACGGGGCCGGCGAATGGATGTTGACCTGGGATCACCGCGATCGGCTGATCGGCGTCACAACACCGGGCGGTGATCGCTGGAGCTATCGGTACGACGCGTTCGGCCGGCGGTTGGCCAAACAACGGCACGGCGCGAAAGGCACGGTACTGGAGGAGATCGAGTTCGTCTGGTCCGGCGACCGGCTCGTCGAACAGAACCGGCGCAAGCGCGGCGGCGAGGCCATCACCTCGACGTGGGAGTACCACCCGAAGCTGGCCGGCCCGGTCGCCCAGATCGTGGACGGCGCCTTGCGTGCCGTGCGGCCCGGCGCGACCGACCCGGACACCGCCGCGCTGTGGGCCGGAGGCCGTTACCACGACGCGGAGACCGGCCTGCAGTACGACCGCTCGCGTTACTACGACCCGCTCACCGGGCTGTTCCTGGATCGGCCGGCGGCTTCCCTACCGGCCGCCCGACATGCACGCCAACACACACAGGGAGAGGACCGTCATGGACGTCGACGCGGCACGCGCCCAGGCCACCGCGACACTCCGGCAGATCGAGGAGGGCGGGCACCCGCTGGCCCTGCTCGATCCGGACAGCCCGATCGAGCACGAGTGGTGCTGGCTGTTCCCGTTCAACACCGCCCGGGCGATCGAGACCGGCGACTTCATGCACAGCCTGGCCGTCGGCCCGCTGGTCGTGCCGAAGAGCGGCGACGAGCCCTGGGTGGCACCGTCGAGCCCACCCGTGGAGAAGTGGCTCAACGCGTACGCGGAACGGATGAATTTGACCCTGGTTCCGCTGCCATGACCTGACACGCCCGTGACGCGGCCGCCGGTTCCCGTCACCGGCGGCCGCGGTGGCCGGCCCGCTGTCCTGAGCCCGTGCGGCTCAGGCCTGTGCGGCCGGCCGCCGCGATTCATCCGTTCCGGAGCGCGGCGTCCGCGGCCAGGATCTCAGCGATGTCATCGGGCGACAGCAGGTTCAGGTAGGACGTGATCCCGGCCAGCTCGACGACGTCCGCGGAGCAGGCTGTGCACTCGTCCAGATGGCGCCGGGTTCGTGCCTGGTCGGCCGGGGCGAGCCGGCCGAGAATGTGAAGACCGAGCAGGTTGTGCACGGCCTTGTCGGCGCACCGGTGATTCCCCATGTCCTCTACGTCGCCCTGCCGACCGCCACCGGCAGGTCCTCGGCGGTGAGCAGGGCGAGTTCGGCGGTGCTCACGCCCGGCGCCGAGGCCAACCGGGACGCCTGCATGTCGGCCATCCGCTCGAACACCTTGCGCGCCTCGCGGCCGTTGCCGAAGGTGCCGTCCTTCGGGATCCGGTCGAAGTAGGTCAGCAACGCCGCCGCCGCGGCCGCGTCCAGCTGGTAGTCGTGCCGATCGCACTGGTTCTCCACGATCGTCACCAGCTCGGACGGGCTGTAGTTGCTGAACTCGATGGTCCGGCTGAAGCGGGACTCGAGGCCCGGGTTGGCCTGCAGGAAGCGCTCCATGTCCGCGGAGTAGCCGGCCGCGATGACCACCACGTCCTCGCGGTGATCCTCCATCAGCTTGACCAGCGTGTCGATGGCCTCGCGGCCGAAGTCCGGGCCGTTCCCGCCACTGCTGTTGCTCAGCGTGTACGCCTCGTCGATGAAGAGCACGCCGCCCAGGGCCGAGTTGAACGCGTCGGTGGTCTTGATCGCGGTGCCGCCGATGATCTGGGCGACCAGGTCCGCCCGGGCCACCTCGATGAGGTGTCCCTTCTTCAGCACGCCCAGCTCGGCGAGGATCTTGCCGTACAGCCGGGCGATGGTGGTCTTGCCGGTGCCGGGCGCGCCGGCGAAGACCAGGTGCCTGGCCATCGGCGGAGCGGACAGGCCGGCCTCCTGGCGCCGCTTGGACATCTTGTTCAGGTTGATCAGTGACGTGACCTCCTGCTTCACGCCGTCCAGACCGACCAGGGACTGAAGCTCGCGTAACGGGTCGGATCCGCGGCTCGCCGGCTTGCGCTCCTCGGCCGGCGTCGGGACGGCATCCGGCGCGGCGGCGTCGGCGGTGGCCGTCCCGTACGCGTCCGGCAGCCGGTTGCGGGAGCTGGTGAGCCCGTCGACGACCAGCGGTCCGACCGGCTCGGTCTGGCGCAGTCCGGCGCCCTCGTTGTCCCGCACCGAACAACCGGCCACGCGTACGGAACGGGCGGTACGCACGCTGATGCCGTCGCCGGCGTTCGCGGTGAACTCCGAGTCCGTCACCGTCCCGGTCGCGCCCTCGGCGAGGACAAGCCCGTCGGCCGCTCCGTCGTGCACCCGGCACGCGGTCAGCGAGACCTCCGCGCCCGGCCCGGCCGAAACCCCCGCCGCCCCGGCGTCCCCGATGTCGCAGTCGCTGAGCGAGGCGGTCGCCTCCTCGACGGTCACCCCGGCGCCGGAACTGCCCCGCAGGCTGAGGCCGCTGACCGACGGATGGGCACCGCCGCCGATCCGCATCCCGACGCCGCCGCACCGCTCGATCGTGACGTTCTCGAAGCGGCCGCGGGCCGCGTCCTTGACCTCGATGGCCGCGCCGTCACAGCCGCTCACCTGCAACCGGTGCAGCAGCGGGTCGGCGCCGCCGTCCAGTCGCACACCGGCGCCGGTGCAATCGCTGACCACCATGTTGATCAGTTCCGGATTGCTGCGCTCGCCGATCTGGATGCCGACGCCGGCGATCTTCGTGGCGATGCACGCGTCCATCCGGCCGGCCGATCGCCCGAGGAACCGGAAGCCGCTGCGCTGCGCGCTGGTCACCCGGAGGCGGCGCAACGTCGGCGCGCACCGCTCACCGGTGAACACGCCGTCGGCCCCGCTCCCGTCCACCGTGCAGTCCTCCAGGGTGGAGGCCCCGGAGGTGGCGAGGTAGATGCCGACGCCGTTGGCCCGCCGGACGGTCAACCGGCGCACCGTGGCCTCGGACTGCTGCTCGGCCGCGAACGCCGGCTTGTTCGTACCCGTGATCTCGGTGTCCTCGATGTTGATCTTGCCATGGCCGTTGATGCAGATGCCGTTGCCGCGCGCCTCACGCACGCTGCACGATCGGACCCGCAACTCGCCCTGCTCGGCGACGACCACGCCCGAGGTGCCCAGCCGCTCGATCCGGCAGTCGTCGACCATGCTGCCGACCCGTGAGGTGACCACGACGCCCGCGCCGACCTGATTGGTCACCCGGCTGCCCCGCATGGTCAGCGAGCCCTGGTCGCGGACGAAGACGGTCGCCCAGGCCGACGCGGCCAGCTCGCATTCCGTGACGCTGAGCTGACCGGCGCCCAGAGCGAGAGCCGGACTGTCACCATCGGCGGCGATGATCGACAGACCGGCGAGCGCGGCGGATTCGGCCATGAGAACCACGGGCACGCCGGACACCGGAGCGAGTTTCACCGTGCCCGGCCCGTTCTGCGCGGTGATCGTGACGATCTTCGTGAGCACCAGGTTCTCGCTGTAGTTGCCGGGACGCACGGTGATCACCGACCCCTCCGGCGCCGCCGCCACGGCCGCCGCCAGCGTCCGGTAGCCGGAGCCCGCCGACGGATCGACCGTGATCGTCCGCTGACTCACGACCCCGGCGCCAGGGTGCTGGAGTTGTCGTGGTCGGTGTTCACGAACTCGTCGATCGCGCCTTTGCCCTCAGCGGCCAGCTCCCTCAGGTACGTGACGGACTGGAGCACATTCCCCAGGATGTTCTCCGCCTTGGGCTCGCGTGGCTTGGCGAACCGCCTGCCGTACTCGTCGGTGCCCCACGGCTCGGGCAGTGTCGACCGGACGGTTCGCACCCGGTCGAGCGCGGCCTGCAGGTCGCCGCCGACGGACTCGACGACGTTGAGCAACCGGCGCGCCCCATCCGGCTCGATCGTGGTCTCGTCAGCCATCGGCGCGGGTCGCCTCCTTCGCCGCCCTGGCGATCCCGGGCAGGTCGACCACCGAGGTCATCAACGTGCCGACCACCTCGTCGATGTCGACCTTGCCCGCGGCCAGCTCGCCGAAGGCGATGCCGGGCAGAACATCCCGGCCGGCCATCTCGTCGATCTTGCCGAACGCCGCGGCACGCCCGCGCTTCAGGGTGTCCATCAGCATCGTGGCGAGCTCTTTCGGCGCCATCGTGCGGTATTTGCCGTTGTTGAAGGTGAGCCGGGTCAGCTCGCCACGGCCGTCGAAGGTCGCGGTGACCATCTTGTTCGACGACTCGACGACGGTGCTCGCCTCCGACATCTTCCGCTGGAATTCGGTGATCTTGCGCTGCTCGTCGGCCAGCACGGCGAACATCGCCTCCAGCCCGCCGCTCCCGCCCGGCAGTTCCTCGTGGTCAGACATCGCGATCCCCTCTCGTCGCCTTCTTGATCTCTTGCTCGAAGTTCTTGCGGAAGTCCTCCCGGGCGGCCTCGACGGCCTCGACCCGTTCCTGACGCCCGATCACGTTCCAGCCGTCGTCCTGCCCGTCGAGCCAGACGGCCTGGTCACCCTGGAGTCCGCCGCGCTTCTGCCCGGTTCCGTCCAGTTGTCCGCCGCCCATGCCGCCACCCATGCCGCCGCCCATCCCGCCCATCGGCATGAACGGCATCATTCCCATGCCGTTGCCGGCGGCGCCGCCACCACCACCGCCACCACCGGGCGGAGCCGAATCACCGGGCTGGCCGGCGCCGGGCGGCGGCCCGGCCGGTCGGAACAGTTGCGCGGGATCGGCGCCGGCCGCGAGCCGCAGGGGCGCGGACCCGTCGTGGGCGGCTTCGAGCAGCGCCCGGCCGAGGCCAGGCTCCTCCACCGGAACGGCCGGGGGTGGTGACTGGCCGCCGGCCGCCTCGCCGGCCGCCCGGTATCCGTCCGCCACGTCGTGCAGGATCCGCTGAGCCTGCTGATCGAACGGGACGTCGGTGGCGCCCGTGATCCGCTGCGCCGTCAGGTCCCGGACGCGGGCCTGGCCGGCCACCAAGCCGTTCGCGGTGACCCGCAGCAGCCGCCCGTACTCGCCCTCGTCCAACATGTGCAGCACCTCACGGGTACGGCGCAGCGGCTCATCCAGCCGCGCGCTGACCGCCGCCGCGCCCCGCCACGCCTGGTCCAGATCGCCGAGCGTGCGGTCCAGGTGTCCGGCCAGGGTGCGCAGACCGCGCCGCGCCTCATCGAACGCGCCGGCCCCGCGTTCCACGTCGGCCGGCGAGGCGGCCTCGAGCGCGGCGCTGACCTCGTCCAGGGTGTACGGCTGGGATCCGGCCATGCTCAGTCCCGGCCCACGGCATTGCTGGAGACGGCGCCCTGGCCGTCCTCGCCCCACATGCCGTCCTCACCGACGAGCCAGGTGTTGCGCTCACGGTCACGATTGCCCTCGCCGCCCATGCCGCCACCCATCGGTGGCGACATCGGCATGCCGGAACCACCGGGCTGCTGACCGGCGCCCCCGCCCGTCGGCTGGAGCACGGACTGGTCGGTCCCGGTGGGGTTCGCGGTCACCGGGGCGAGTTCGAGCGGTGCGGGCTGGTCCGGGTTGTCGCCGCCGCCGCCGCTGCCGCCGCCACCAGGGCTGCCACCACCAGGGCCGCCACCGCCGTCGCCGCTGCCGCCACCACCGCCGGGGGCCGGGTTGTCGTTCTTGCCGGTCAGGAAGTCGGACAGCTGTGTCGAGTGGTCGCCGCCCTCCTGGATGAGTTCGTCGATGGCGTCGTCGGCCGACCCCTTCGCGTCCTCCAGGGCATCGATTCGGGCCTGCCGCTCGTCGTCGGTGAGGCCGTCGGCCCCGGCGTCGTCCCGCACCTCCTGGATCAGGTCGTCGATCGACTTGTCGGTCGCGTCCTTCGCGGCCGCCAGCGCGTCGTCCCGGAGCGCCTCGGCCTCGTTGGCGTCGATCTTTCCGTCGTCGTTCATGTCGCCGTCGGGCTTGCCGTCGCCGTCCGCGTCGAGGGCGTCGCTCATCGGATCGTCGCGGAGGAGATCGTCGATGGCCTGGTCCGCGGCGTCCTGGGCGTCGGACAGCGCGTCGTCGCGGGCCGCCTTCTCGTCCGCGGAGTTGCCGTCGTCGTCGTCCGCGGAGTTGCCGTCGCCGTCGTCCGCACCGCCGCCGAGGGCATCGTCAACGGCATCCCGCGCGTCATCGAGGGCGTCGTCCGTGGCGGAATCGCCGGTGCCGGAGAGATCCTCGATGGCGTCATCGACCGCGTCCTGGGCCTGGTCGAGCGCGTTCTGCCGGGCCTCGTCCGGTGAGACGTCACCCGCCCCGGACTCCCCGAGGTCGTCGATCGCGTCGTTCGCCGCCTCCTTCGCGTCCTCCAGCGCCTCGTCGCGGGCAGCGTCATTTTCCGGGTCACCGGTGGACTGACCCATCAGGTCGTCGATCGCGTCGCCGGCCGCGTCCTTCGCGTTCTCCAGCGCCTCGTCGCGGGCCTCGTCGGCGGCCGGGTCCGTCGAGGACGTGGTCGGCAAGTCCTCGCCGCCACCGGTCAGGTCGTCGATCGCGTCATCGGCGGCGTTCTGCGCGTCCTGGAGGGCCTGCTGGCGAGCTTGATCAGCAGCCGAGTCCCCGGCGCCGCCCCCGCCGCCGGGCCGGCCGGTGCCGCCAGGTGTGTTGGACGTCGTCGGCACGCCCGCACCGCCGCCGTCCATCAGGTCGCCGATGGCGTCGTCCGCCGCGCCCTTGGCATCCTCGAGGGCCTGCTCACGGGCCGCGCCCGCGTCATCCGGTCCGGGGGCGCCGGTCGAGTCGCCGGTGGCCGCGGGGCCGAGGTCGTCGATCGCGTCCTGGGCCGCCTGCTTCGCGTCGTCGAGGGCCTCGTCGTGCACCGGCTCGCCGTTCTTGAGGTCGTCGATGGCGTCGCCCGCGGCGTTCTTGGCGTCCTCGAGGGCCTGCTTCTGACCGGCGTCGGCCGAACCGTCCGGCCCCGTTCCGGTCCCGGGGCCGAGACCGGATCCGCCGCCCGCGCCAGGGCCGATCCCGCCGCCCGCGCCAGGGCCGATCCCGCTGCCCGCGCCGGGGCCGTCACCCGTACCCGCGCCTCCGGGGTCGCCGGCGCCCTTGAGGTCGTCGAGCGCGTTGCTGGCGGCTTCCTTGGCGTCATCCAGCGCGGCGTCGTGCTCGGGATCCCCGTTCTTGAGGTCGTCGATGGCGTCGCCCGCGGCGTTCTTGGCGTCCTCGAGGGCATCGTCCGCCGAGCCGCCGGCACCGTCACCCGGACCTGGCCCGGGAACGTTCGCGACGCTGGCCGGATTCTCCTCCCGGTTCTCGAGCGTGTCGGTGCCCGGCTTGTGGTCCATATCCTTCTGCTGGGGCTCGGGCATCCCGTCGGGTGTCGCGGTGGGTGGCGGCGCCCCGGTTGACGTGGTGGGCGGTGGCGTGCCGGTCGACGTGGCCGGCGGTGGCGTGCCCGTTGACGTGGCCGGCGGTGGCGTGCCGGTCGACGTGGCCGGCGGCGTGGTCGGCGGCGCCGCCTTGGGGACGCTCTGCTGCACCGCGACCGTGAGCGGCTTGAAAGCCCCTCCTTCGGCCCGGTACGTGGCGGACAGCTGCACCAACCGGGACCGGAGGTTGGACATGATCCAGGCCTCGCCGGCGTGGTAGGCGGCGGTCATCGCCTCGGCACGGTCGGCCTCACGCTGGGCGGCAGCGTCGGTGATGCCGCTGTAGATGGCGTCGATCCGTTCGCTGGCATACGTCCGGAGCTTGTCGCTGAGCCGGTGGCCGGCGTCGACGATCGCCCAGAACTCCGCCCTGAAGTTGTTGATGTGGGTGCCGATCGCATAGGTGTGCGCGCCGAAATTGTTGGCCAGGATCACATCGCCGACACCCTTGCGACTCTTGTCGGCGAGCTGCTTCACGTGTTCCTGGAACGCGTTGGCCGCCTCACCGGCGAAGATCGGGCTGTCGCCGGCCGTGAGGTCCTTGGCATGCTGCTCCAGGTCCTCCACCATCCGTGACAGCGCGGCCAGAGACGCGGTGAACGCGTCGCCACCGTGGAACCATTCCTTGGCCGGATCCTGCCCCGTATCGACGATGTCGTTGACATACGGCATCAGCTCGGTCCACACGTGGTAATCGCCGAACGTCTCCCGTGTCGGCGGGCTCTTCTCGTCAAACGTCCCGACTTCGCCCGCGGCCACCGCTCACTCCAACACTCGAGTACGACAAGGAAACGGCGCCGGGCAGCAGTGCTGCTCCCCGGCGTCAGTTGTTTCGTCAGCCGGGGAACCGGGTGTTTCCGGAGCGGACGTCCTGCTGGCGCATTTCCTCCGCACCGTCGCGCAGCTTGACCGAGAGATCATTCACGATGGCGTTCATGTCCTCGAGGTTCCCGTGAATGCGAGAGGCCAGCATGTGGTACTGGTCGGCTGCGGTCCCCTGCCAGGCATCGAGCGCATGACCGATGCTGGTGGCCATCTCGTCGATGTGCTGACCGATGTACCGGTTGATCTGCATCATCTGGTCGGTGCCCTGCTCAATTGTGGCGTAGTTGTAATTGATTATCTGGTCCTGCGGCATGGCCCCTCCTCCTTGATTTCGCTTGCCTAGCCCAGACCCCGAAGAATGTCGACACCGGCCGCGGCGACGCCGGCCCCGCCGTCGGAGTCCGTCGAGTCGAGGTCCACGATGGTGCCGTCCACGTTGTCGGCCATCGTGTTCAGGTCATCCATGATGGCGTGCAGCTCCTGGTGCCAGGCTTCCTTTGCTCGCAGCAGCGCATCCATCATCTTGCCCTTGCAGTCCTGGTCCATTACCTCGAACGCCTGCTGGAATCTCTGAAATCCCTGTAGGCCGATTTCGGCGGACGTATTACGGTGCTGAGTGGCCACCCCCGCCGCGACGCCGGGGTCAAGGCCGGTACTCGAGGTCATCTCATCTCCTCTTCGGACACTGCTGTGGTGACAAGACCATGAGAGCAGCCGGAGCCGCGGCGGAACCGGTCGCGCGGGGCTCGGCCCGCGTTCTCGGGGATATCCCCCGTCAGCCGCCCACGATCTGACTCCGCAACGCCGCGGCCGGGTCCAGAACCGTGCCGGTGGGCAGCAGTTCGAGCAATTCGGCGGGCACGTCGATGGGTGGGCTGCCGGCATAGCCGAGCGCCTCCACACCGGCCGGCGGCAGAGGGAACTTCGCGCCGTACTCGGAGACGAGGAACAGCGCTCCGCCCGCCGTGCCCGGCGCGTAGGGGTTGCGGGCCAGTACGCCGGTCCCGGCGGCGATCAGCACCCGGTCCACGGTGCCGGCCGAGGTGACCGCGCGCGGCACCAGCAGGGCCCCGGCCGCCGCGTCCGCCTTGATCTGCGAAAGCGTCACGATCACCGTCTTGCCGGCCGTGCGATAGCCCACACACGGCATCCCGCCACCGCCGTTGAGCGGCGCCGGCGGGTCCGGCGGATAGCCGTCGACGAACTCGGTGCTCTTCGCGACCGTCGCCAGCGCCAGCTCGTCGGGCCGGACCGGGATGGGACTCACCGCACCGCCCGGATAGGCCAGCCGGATCCCCGGATCGGCCAGCGCCAGCGCTGCGACGGTGCGGCTGAGCCGGACGAAGCCGTCCGAGCGAGCCAGGAACTGCTCTGTCGTGCCGTTGACCGCGTTGCGCACCTCGAAGATCTGGCCGATCACGCTGGGCCGCCCACCGATCACCGGACCCGGGCGGCCCCGGGCCGGAACGGGCGGGAAGGCCAGGTCACGCCCGGAAGGAATCGGGTTCAGCCAGGCCGGGGTCACCATCACCGGGTCGACCGCCGCGTAGCCCAATGCCACCGCGGCCGGACCGGCCACGCGGAACCGGCGTCCCTGCCAGACCAGATAGGCCTGCCGGTCGGCGGTCTGCACCAGGAACGCCTGCTTGGTGCCGAGCGGCGCCGGCGCCGCGGCATCGCCGAGGATCAGGGTCGTGGCCGGCTCGCCGGCCGGCGTGGGTGGTTGCGCGCACACGGTCCACGGGCCGGTGTAGAGGCGATTCGCCGCGGGCACCGAGTCCGGGGCGCCGGCGATGCCGATCGGCGTTCCCACCGGCAGGCCCTTGATCGAGTTGCGGGAGACCTGCACGATCCGGGCATCGGTGCCGCTGCCCAGCACCAGCCGGGCGGACGCGTAGTTGAGCACCGGCCGGAGCTGACCGTCGAGCAGCAGGTAGCGGCCGCCGGTCTCGCGGACGGCGATGACCACGCCGCTCTGCCGCCAGGACTTGTCGCCGCCCGGCCGGAAGATGCCGTAGATGCCGAAGCCGCCGGCGATCACCACGGCCAGCAGCATGCCGATGACGAACCCGAGCACCGGCCGGTAGTTCGGCGGCTCGTGCGGGTCCGGCCGCCCCCGCATGACCGCCGCGTTGAGCCGGCTGACAATGTAGAAGTACGCGTGTACCTGATCCTTGCGTGACTCCATCTCAGCTGGCCCAGGCCCGCATCATCGAGTAGATGCCGAGCACGGCCGCGAGCACCGGAAGAAGCGAGACCGCGACGAGGATCTCCATGATCTCCACGGTCCGGGCCCAGTACGGCCGCAATCGTCGCCCGGGCAGGGTCACGGCCGCGGTCAGCACCGCGCCCGCCACCGCCACCACCGCCGGGACCAGGACGGCGGCCCGCACCACATCGGTCTGATCGAAGGCGAACCGGAACAGGGCGAAGACGACCAGCGCGATCGCCGGGCCCATCGTCGCCCAGCGGGACACGATCAGGGTCAGATGCCGGGACCGCATGCTCAGCAGCGTGGCGACCACCAGCGCCATGATGATCGGCCAGCCGCCGCCCGGCCGGAGCAGCACCGCTGCCATCAGGATCTGCGCCGTGCCCGCGCCGACGGTGAGCGCCGCCAGGTAGGCCAGGCCGGCCGATCCGCGCTCGACGACCACCCGGTGCGGCGCCGGGTCGATGTCCTCGGAGAGCTGCTCCGGGTTGCCCGGCAGCAGCGGCAGCGCGAGCCCGCCGAGCCGGAAGGCCAGCGGGGGCAGCGTCAGGTTCACGATCATCGACAGCGTCAGCCCGCAGGCGGCGGCCTCCTGCGGCCGGACCGGGCCGACAGCGGCGATCAGCGCCGGCACCGCGACGCTCACGACGAAGGCCAGGGCGCCGGCGAAGAGCAGGCCGGAGTCGGCGACGGCGGACAGGCCGGCGCTGAGGGCAACCAGCGCGGCGAGCGCGGCGAGCGCGACCCGGACCTCCGTCGGCGAGTGCGGGGCCAGGGCCTGCGCGCCGAGCCAACCGGCCACCGCGGCGTATCCGGCGGCCGCACCGGCGAGCAGGGTGCCGGTCTGTGGGTCGGGCACCGACCGGCTGACCAGACCGGCGGCGGACAGCAGCGCCACGGCCAGCACGGCCGCTACGGTGGCCCGCCACACGGCCGGACCGCCGAATCCCAGCATCACCAGGCCGGCGGCCAGGGTGATACCGCCGAAGGCCAGGAACATCGATCGCGTACGGTCGGCGCCCCACCGCCACCGGCTGTTGCGGGCCTGCTCGCCGACCCCGTCGACGAGGTCGTCGAAGTCGATCGGCGGCAGCTGCTCGGCGCGCGGCCGGAAGTGCAGCGCCTCGCCGTCGAGCAGGTTCAGCTCGACGGCGGAGCGTTCCTCGTCCAGCGGCTTCTCGCCGGGGCGCTGCACCACCCAGCCGTCGTGCTCGGCGCCGTGGTCACCGGCCTCCCGGTCGAGTTGCGTCAGGACGGCCGGTAGCAGGTCGACAAGCGGCGCTTCGCCGGGCAGCGCCACGTCCACGGCCTTGTCGCCCAGCACGAACCGGAGCCGGACGGGCGCCGCGAGACGCTGTCGCGTGAGGCGGTCCACGGTACCTTCCGCGTCTCAGAGCGCCACGTACACGGGCTTGCTGGACTGCTTGATATACGGCTTCCCATTCAGCCACCAGACCTCGCGGCCTTTCGCGTCGGTTTGGTGGTGGCCGTCGATCTCGTAGTACCGGTAGGTGCGGCCCTGGTAGTCGTCGTCATTGTTCGAGTTGTGGGTGATCGTGCCGCCTTCCACCGGCTCTGTCTTGGAGAAGTGCTCACCGGTAGCCGGCGGAGGCGCAGCCGTCACGGGTGGAGGCGGCGTACCGGTAGCCGGCGGAGGCGCAGCCGTCACGGGTGGAGGCGGCGTACCGGTAGCCGGCGGGGGCGGCGCGGCCTGCAGGCTCATGCTCTGGTTGCTCTTCAGGTCCGGCTGCTCGTTCAGGTTGACCACGCTGTCGTTGTTCTTGCCCAGACCGCCGGGGGTCATGAACTGACCCATCCCCGGGACGTGCGCGGGGTCGAAGTCGAGGATCTTCGGGTCCTTCGGGTTCGCGAAGTCGAACGAGTCCTCGTCATTCGTCGGTGAGTCGTCACCGGTCTCGTACGACGGCTTGCTCTTCGACATCACCGGCTGGTACTCGGCCTTGCCCATCTCGGTGATGATGTTCTTGGACGCGGCGGTGGCCCTGGCCACGGCATCAGAGTTGGTCATATCGACGCCCTCGAACTCCTTGGCGATCGCGATCAGGCCCTCGTTGATCTCCTTGAACGCGGTCTCGAGGTACTTGAGGTGCGTCGCCACGGCGTCCCGGCGGTCGATGAACAGATCGCGAACCCACTGTGCCGCGTCGAACGCCCCCGCGTTCGGGGCGACCTTGCCGAGGTCGGCGATGGCGGCCTTGTGTTCGTCGGTGATGAAGCTGATCAGCGCGCCGACATCCCTCAGCCGCTGACCGTTGACCGTGGTCTGCACGGCCGCTTGCCT
The DNA here is from genome assembly GCF_040684855.1 of Actinoplanes sp. NPDC089786. NCBI lineage: Bacteria > Bacillati > Actinomycetota > Actinomycetes > Micromonosporales > Micromonosporaceae > Actinoplanes > Actinoplanes sp. NPDC089786. The sequence continues at coordinate 47,041 of NZ_JBFBGU010000026.1, read as the reverse complement.
TAGAGGCACGGTCAATCCTCCTGTCGCACCGGAGAGCACCCTGAGACTCCGACGCTAGGGAGCGCGTGGGACCGCGGTCCGGGCCCGAGCCTGCGAGCCGCCGGATCCAGGGGAAACCCCTCACCGGCGGGAAGGATCCTCGACGCACGCGACGGCGGCGGCGTTCGCGGCGTCGGTCTCGTCGAACTCATCGGCGATCTGACCGAGCGCCGCGTGGATCTCGGCGAGCGTCCGGCGCAGGTAGGCCACGTGCGCGAGCACCGTGTCCCGGTGGCCGGTGACGACGTCGCCCAGCCACCGCGCCGCCTCGAAGTCGCCGAGTTCGGGCGTGTAGCCGTACAACCCCTCGAAGTGCTGAGCGTGATCGTCGAAGAGCACGCCGAGCGAGGCGGCGATGTCCTGCAGGCGCCGGACGTCGACCCTGGTCTCGTCGGGCACGATCATCACCTCGACTCATCCTATTCGTACTGATATGTTGGTCTCTGCCCACCACGGCATCAAGCCGAACATCGTCAGCACGGTAGGCGGGATGCGCCGGGTAACGCCCACGCGCGGCCCGGCCACCGCCCCTTTCGGAGGGAAAGCCCTCACCGAAGGAGACGAACGTGGGCACGGTTCCGTACTCGCGCAAGGCCCGCCGGGCCGGTCCCAGCGCGCCCGGTGAGGAGATCGCGCTCCAGGAGCCGCCGATCATCCCCGAGCCGGCCGAGCGCGGGCTCAGCACGGTGCTGATGCTCGCGCCGATGGCCATCGCCTCGCTGGCCATGGTCCTGATGTTCCTGCGGCCCAACGCGGGCGCGCTCGCCTATGTCGGCGTCTGCCTGATGGTCCTCTCCGCGATCGCCATGATGGTCGTGCCACTGATGCGCAACTCCGGCCAGCACAAGCACCGGCTCAACGGCGAACGCCGGGACTACCTGCGCTACCTCGGCCAGGTCCGGCGCAAGGTCCGGGCGGCGCTGACCGAGGAGCGGCGCGCCGCCCGCTGGCTGCACCCCGACCCCGGAGCGCTGTGGTCGATGGCGCTCAGCCGCCGCCTGTGGGAGCGCCGCACCTCGCACGAGGACTTCGGCGAGGTACGGATCGGTCTCGGCGCACGGCGTTCCACCACCCGTCTGATCGCGCCGAGCAGTAAACCGGTCGAAGACCTGGAACCGCTGGCCGCACATGCCCTGCGGCGGTTCCTGCGCGCCTACTCCACGCTCCAGGACTCACCGATCGCGATCTACCTGCGCGGCTTCGCCCGCATCGGCTACCGGGGCGACCGGCCCACGATCCGGTCCACGGTCCGCGCGATGCTCGCCCAGCTCGTCGTCGCGCACGCACCCGCGGAACTGCACGTGATCCTGGCCGTCTCCGGCTCGCACTGGGACTGGGCGAAGTGGCTGCCGCACGTGCAGGACGACTCCGTGCCGGACGTCACCGGCACCCGCCGGCGGTTCATCGCGGACCCGGCCGATCTCGACGAGGCGCTCGCCGTGCTCGGTGTGCTGGACCGCCCGGGGTACGAGCCGGACACCCCGGTCACGGCGCTGGAGCCGTACGTCGTCGTGATCCTGGACGGCCCGCGGCTGCCGGTCGAGCACCGGCTGGCCAACGAGGGCTACCGCAACGTGCTCACCCTGGACATCGGATCCACGCTCGGCTGGGAGGCCCAACCACACACGTTGCTCCTGCATGCGGCCGAGGACGAGGTCAGCATCGTCTCCTTCGATCATCTCGGAAAGCGGGGCAGCACCTCGTTGTGCCGGCCGGACCGGATGAGTGTGGCCGCGGCCGCCGCGGTGGCCCGGTCGATCGCCCGGTACCGGGTCGGCGCCGGCGGCGACACCGAGGAGCCGCTGGCCACCGATTACGACCTGGCCGGACTGCTCCAGCTCGGCGACCTGACGGTGCTCGACCCGGCCGCCTACCGCGCCGGTCGCAGCGCCTCACAACGGTTGCGGGTCCCGATCGGCATGACCGGCGACGGCACGACGATCGACCTGGACATCAAGGAGGCGGCCGAGGGCGGGATGGGGCCGCACGGCATGCTGATCGGCGCCACCGGCTCGGGCAAGAGCGAGTTGCTGCGTACGCTGGTGCTCGCTCTCGCGGCCCGGCATTCGTCCGAGGAGCTCAACCTGGTGCTCGTCGACTTCAAGGGCGGCGCGGCGTTCCTCGGCTTCGAGCGGCTGCCGCACACGTCGGCGGTGATCACCAACCTGTCCGAGGAACTCGAACTGGTCGACCGCATGCAGGATGCGCTGACCGGCGAGCTGAACCGGCGGCAGGAGCACCTGCGGGCCAGCGGTTACCCGTCACGTCGCGAATACGAGCGGGCCCGCGCCGAGGGCACCTCGATGGAGCCGATGCCGGCGCTGTTCATCGTGGTCGACGAGTTCAGCGAGATGCTGAGCAGCAAGCCGGAGTTCATCGACGTGTTCGCGATGATCGGCCGGCTCGGCCGGAGCCTCGGCGTGCACCTGTTGCTGGCCAGCCAGCGGGTCGACGAGGGCCGGATCCACACCATCGAGTCGCACCTGTCGTACCGGATCGGCCTGCGCACCTTCTCCTCCATGGAGAGCCGCAGCGTGATCGGCGTGCCGGACGCCTACGAGCTCCCCAACGCTCCGGGCAACGGGTACCTGCGGCCGGACACCCAGACGCTGATCCGTTTCAAGGCCGCGTACTGCTCCGGGCCGTGGCATCCGCCGCACCAGCGCCGCCGGCACTCCGACCACGGCGGCGTCGTCCCGTTCGGCACCGAGCACCTGGTGCCGGCGGCGCCGCCCGAACCGGCGGAGGACGAGGCCACGGAGAGCGCCGACAAGCCGCCGGTCCTCGCCGACGTGCTGCTGGAGGCGCTGCGCGGACACGGTCCGGCGGCGCACCAGGTGTGGCTGCCGCCGCTGACCGTCAGCGCCACGCTGGAGAAGCTGCTACCGCCGTTGGTGGAGCACCCGGAGGTGGGCCTGGCGCCGGTCGGTGGTTACGGAACCGGCCAGCTCAGCGTGCCGGTCGGCCTGGTCGACCTGCCCGCTCAGCAGCGGCGCGAGCTGCTGGTCGCCAATCTGGCGGGCAGCGCCGGCAACATGGGCGTGGTGGGCGGGCCGCAGGCCGGCAAGAGCACGCTTCTGCGTACGCTCATCTGCGCGCTCGCGCTCACCCACACCGCCTCCGAGGTGCAGTTCTACTGCCTCGACTTCGGTGGTGGCGCGATGTCGTCGCTGTCCCGGCTGCCGCACGTCGGCGGCGTCGCGGGCCGGCTCGACCGTGACAAGGTGACCCGGACCGTGCTGGAGATGACCAACCTGATGGCGCGACGAGAGGTGATCTTCAGCCAGCACGGCATCGACTCGATGGTCAACTATCGGCGGGCCCGGGCGGCGGGCAACTTCCACGACGTCGATCCGTACGGTGACGTGTTCCTGGTCGTCGACGGCTGGTACACCATCCGCCAGGACTTCCAGGAGCTGGACGACCGATTCGGCGAGCTGGCCTCGCGCGGCCTCAGCTTCGGCGTGCACCTGCTGGTCTCGGCCGGCCGCTGGACCGAGATCCGGCCGTGGCTGCGCGACGTGCTCGGTACCCGCTTCGAGCTCAAGCTCGGCGACCCGGTCGAGTCCGAGGTCAACAGCCGGGTGGCAGCGACCGTACCCAACTCCCCGGGCCGTGGCATCACCGCCGACCGGCAGCACTTCCTCACCGCGCTGCCCCGCATCGACGGCTACCCCGACACCGAGGACCTGAGCGAGGCCACCGGGGAGCTGGTCGAGGCGCTGGACGTACCCGCCGCGCCGCGGGCGCCGAAGGTCAAGCTGCTGCCGGACCGGCTCGCGGCCACCGAACTGCCGGCCGCCACCGCGCCGTCGAAGGAGGCGGAGATCCGCATCCCGCTCGGCCTGGACGACGTCCGGCTGGAGCCGCTGTGGCACGACTTCGACCTGAACCCGCATCTGCTGATCTTCGGCGACACCGAGACCGGCAAGACGAACCTGCTGCGGCACATCGCTCAGAGCGTCGCCGCACATCACACGCCCAAGGAGGCACGGGTCGTCTTCGGCGACTTCCGCCGGGAACTGCACGACGCGATCCCGGAGGCGCATCAGATCGGTTACTCGATGTCGGCCGAGCGCCTGACCGCCACGCTGCTCGAGGCCGGGCAGGTGCTCACCGGCCGATTGCCCGGGCCGGAGATCCCGCCGAGCCGGCTGCACAAGCGCGACTGGTGGACCGGTGGACGGCTGTTCATCCTGATCGACGACTTCGAACTGATCGAGAACGGCCGCGAGTCGCCCCTCGCACCGCTGCTGCCCTTGCTGCCGCACGGCTCCGAGATCGGCCTGCACCTGGTCGTCGCACGGAGCACCGCCGGCGCCTCCCGGGCCATGATGAACTCCGTCCTGCGCCGGGCCTGGGAGCTGGGTTCGCCCAGCGTCCTGTTCTCCTGCCCGCGCGAGGAGGGTGTGTTCCTCGGCAACGTACGACCACGGACGCTGCCCGCCGCGCGGGGCCAGTACATCGACCGGAGGCGATCGGTTCGTCTGGTGCAGACCCCCGAGGTCGAGGTGCCGGAGAAGCCGGTCCAATGACCGGAGAGTTGCCGCCGGACGGCTACGGGCGAGGGGATCGCTGGGCGCCGGCCATGCCGGCCGGGCGCCAGCGCCGCCGGTTCCCGGCCGGGATGAGCCGGGTGAGCAGGGCAACGACGCCGACGAGCACGACCGCGAGGCCGGCCCCCAAGGCGGCCAGGTACGGTCCGATCGGGTCCGGCGGCGGCAGCGCGGGCCGCCGCGCCGAGTCCTGGACCGGGATCCCGCCGCCGGCGCCCTCTTCCGGCAACACCGACGACACCGCGCCGGCCGGATTGACCACGCCGAAACCGAAGCCGCGGTCCGGCATGCTCGCCGCCGGGTGGTCCGCCGTCACCTCCAGCCGGTGGCGCACCTCGGCCGCGGTCAGCTCCGGCCGGTACGCACGCACCAGCGCGGCCACCCCGGCCACGAACGGGACCGCGTAGCTGGTGCCGCTGCCGATCCAGTGGCCCGGGCCACCCGGTCCGATGCTGACCACGTCCACTCCGGGCGCCGTCAGCCGCAGGTGCTTGCCCTGTTGGGAGAAGTCCGCCAGAGCGCCGGTCGAGTTGATCGCGCCGACCGCGAGGACGGTGGGCAATGCGGCCGGGTAGGCGACCGCCGCCTGTTCTTTGGCGCCGTTCGCGGCGGCGGCGACCACCACGACGTCGTGGTCCTCGGCGTATTCGACGGCCGCGACCAGGCTCGCCTCGGGGGCGGCGGTGCTGGCGGAGACGTTGATGACCGAGGCGCCCGCGTCGACCGCGGTCCGGATGCCCCGCGCCAGCAGACCGGCCGTGCCGTCATCCAGCGCGTTCGCCACCCGGACCGGCAACAGTGTCGCCTCCGGCGCGACACCGGAGAACCCCGTGCCGGCCGCCGGCGCGGCGGCGATGATCCCCGCGATGAACGTGCCGTGGCCGAAACAGTCACGGTCGCCGCGGGTGCCGCCGTCGGCGGTGAGATCGAAGCCGTGCCGCACCCGGCCGGACAGCTGAGGGCTGTTCGCCGCGATGCCGGTGTCGACCACCGCGACCGTCACGCCCGCGCCGCGGGTCAGCGGCCAGGCGCGCTCGACGCCGAGCCGGGACTGCGGCCACGGGGTTCCGGTCTCGACGCTCTGCGGCGGCCCCAAACAGCCGACGGGCTCGGACGGCGCCGGCGCCGGCGCCGCGGACATCGGCGCGCCCGCGGCAAGAAGGGGCAGTGCCGCCGTCAGGGCGAGCAGAACTCCGGCGACCTGGACCATCGGCACCTCGGGTCAGCGTGATCCGGTGGCGCTGGACACGGAATCGTTCGCCTCGCCCGGCACCGGGCCGGCCGGCCAGTCGTTGTCCAGCTCGTCAACGCCCCCGGCGGACGCCCGCCGCATCGTGCCGCGGAACCGGAAGACGAGCAGCGCGCTCAGGAGCAGGCCGACCAGCACGGTGAGCACGAATGCCAGCCGGGCGCCGCCACCGCCGCTCGCCCGTCCACCGGCGGCCGCTCCAGCGGCCGCCGTCGTCTCCTCGGGCAGCTGCTGGGTGACCGCGGCGACCGGGCTCACCATGCCGCTGCCGTACCAGCCGTCCGCCTGCGCCCCGGCCATCTTCTCCGTGGTGGCCGTCAGCCGGTGGGCGACCTGCTTCCCGGTCAATTCCGGGTGCGACGAGCGAACCAGCGCCGCCGTGCCCGCGGTCAGCGCGACCGCATACTGCGTTCCGCTGCCCACAAAGGTCTTGGTCCCGTTGATGCCGATGCTCGAGACGTTCATACCGGGCGCCACCACGTCGACCGACTTCGGCGCGTAGGCCGCGGCGGGCTTGCCGTTCTCGGCCACACCGCCGACCAGGACCGCCCCGTCCAGCGGCGCGGGCCGCCCGCCGCGGACCGGCGCTCCGGCCACCACGACGATGTTGTGTTCCAGGGCCGCCTTGATCGCCTGTGCCACGGGCGCCTGGGTGACATCCACGTGCGAACCGAGCGCGACCACGGTGGCGCCGGCCGACACCGCGACCTCGATCGCGGCCGCTTGACCGACCGGATCCGCCGCTCTCCCGTCGGTCACCACGCGCACCGGCATGACCACCGCCTCGGGCGCCACGCCCGCGAACGTCAGCTCGCCCAGCGGCTCGGCGGCCACGAGACCGGCCATCGCCGTGCCGGTGCCCATGCAGTCGCTGTCGCCGCGGCCGTCCCCGGTCACGATGTTCGCGCCGATCGCCACCCGGCCGCTGAGCTGGGCGGCGCGGCCGTCCACACCCGAGTCCACGACGGCGACGAGCTGACCGGTGCCACGGCTGTGTTTCCAGGCCTGGTCCGCGGCGAGCCGTGTCATCGCCCAGTTGGAGGGCCGGCTCGACACGGTGGCCGCCACGCACTTCTTCCCCGTGGACGGCGGCGGTGGCGTCTTGGGAACGACTCCGGCCGGACTCCGCGTCGCGGATCCCCCGCCCGGCGCGGTGGGCGGTCCGGTCGGTTTCGCCGCCTGCCCGGCCGGACCACTCGCGCTCTTCCCGTCCGGAACTGATCCGCCCTTGTCGGCCGACGTGCCGGTTCCGGAAGCAGCGGGCGCCTTCGTCGGCAGGAATCCGTACTGCACGCCGGGCCCGTCCGCATCCCACGGCAGGACCAGGTACCAGCCGGCGCGCAACTTGTTCTGGTCGGTCAGACTGCCGCCGTCGGGCTGGCGGCGCCCCGCGTTCAGCTTGAAGATCTCGGCCGAGCGCCCCGAGTCGTGCAGCAGCCGCTCCGCGATCGCGCCCAGGTTCTCCGATGCGGAGGTGACCGCGTAGTACTGGACGTACTCGTTGTCGGCGGCCAGTGCCGGCGCGCCGGCCACCGCGACGCCGAGCACAGCGGCAGTGACCGCCGCCGTGAACCTGGCCGCGATCCGCGCCAGGCTCACGCGCACGCCGACGGTGACTTTGACTGTCACGGTTGGTTCCCTCTCCACCGAATGTGCACTGGGAACGGCGCGGAAGGCACGACGGTTCATCGTACGGCGAGAAATTTCGATCGTTATCCGAAGAAGCCGCGATTCACCAGGTCATCCTGCAGAGCGCGGAGCGCGTAGAAGGTCCGTGACTTGACCGTGCCCTCGGGGATGGACAAGTTCCGTGCCGCCTCAGACACGGAGTGTGACTGGAAGTAGATCTCGATCAAGGCGCTGCGCAACCGCTCCGGCAACCGGGCCACCGCCTCCCGCACCTCCCGGCTGTCGATCAGCCGGTCGATGTCGTCGTCGACGCTCAACCGTTCTTCGACGTGCTCGCCGAGGAGCTCGGTGGTCCGCCCCCGCGCCGCCCGGATGTGGTCGATGGCGATCCGCCGCGCCACCGTGAACAACCAGCCCCGGCTCCATTGGCCGTCCTCGGTGCGTGCCTCCGGATGATTCCAGGCGCGCACCAGCGTCTCCTGCACGATGTCCTCGGCCATGCCACGGTTGCCCACGGTGAGGCGCAGGACGTAGTTGAGCAGGATCGGCCCGTGCTCCTGATAGGCGAGTCTCAGCGCGTCGTCGTTGTCCGATCGTGCATTGTTCGCAGCGGGGTGCACGCGGCTACAACGATTGATCGCCGTTTCAAGTTCATCGTCCGCCGTGATTTTCTGGCGCGGGCTCTCTGGTGACCGCGACCGAGACCGACAGCGGGCCGTCGACCTGCCGCAGGCTGAAGGACGAGAGATCGTCGATCGGCACCGGGATGTCACCGGCGTACGAGTTCTCGCCCTGCGCACCGGTCAACCGGCCGAGCAGCAGGTCCTCGCCGTCGCGGGTGACCGCGTAGAGCTGGTAGACACCGAGGCCGAGGCCATCGGCCGCGAGCCGTACGCTCAGTCCGCCCTCCTCCGCATAGAGCGTGGCCGAGATGTCCACACCACTGGTCCCGTCCTTGGTCGCCGCGACCGCGACCACCGGGCCGAGGCGGTCCGACGACGTCCACGGATTGAGCAACAGCACGGTGCTGAGCGCGAGCGCGACTCCCGCGGTCAGCACACCCACGACGACCGTGGGCCGGCGGCGGGTCCGGGCCGGCCGGTGCGTGTGCGGCCCGCGGGCCAGCGGGCCGGTCGCGGGCCGGGGGCGCAGAGTGCCCTCCCCGATCGTCAACGGTTGCGCCCTCTTGCGCGACGCCCGGTCGACGTGGGGTACGACCCGCGGCCGGTCCGCCGGGTCTCCGGCCCGCGGCGCCGGCCGGGGCGCGCCGGGCGCGCCGAAGAGCTGATCGGTGACCGGCGCCGGCGTGGCCGCCTCGGGCATCGCGTACTCGGACAGGAGCGCGGACACATCGGCGACGGAGAGCATGCCGAGGACTGAGACGACCTGGTCGACCTCGTCCCGTTCGCCACGGCAGGACGCACATGACTCCAGGTGCGCCGTGACGGCGACGCGTTCCTCGGCGGAGAGCCGGTCGAGCGCGAGGAAACCGATCAACGACCGCATCGCCTCGTCGTCGCAGGTAGGACTCATCCGCGCATCAGTCCCGGACCGGTGCCGGGTCGCCGCCGTCCCACCCGGCGCCGGGGAAGGCCGGCCAGGTGGTCGCCGTCGCGCGGCTGATCTGACCGAGCACGCCGTCCGGGCCGAGCAGGCCGTCCACCGCGATCGTCCACTCGTCCATGGGTTCCAGGTCCACACCCCCACCGCACCACACCGCACGCGTCGGCTCGAGCGCGGCCCGCAGCTCGGCCAGCCGCGCCGCCACGTCGGCGGCCAGCGCGGTGATCGCCTGCCCGGCGGCGGCCAGGTCGGCGTCCGTGGCGTTCACCGGAGATGCCCGCCGGCCGGCTCCAGATCGGAGCGCCCCGTCGTCCCGGCCGCGCGTTCCAGGTCACCGGCGATGTCGTGCAACGCGTCGTCAAGCATCCGGGCGTAGATGTCGTACCCGGCGAGCAGATCGGCGTAGCGCGCGCCGGTCAGGCCCAGCCGCTGCGGGTCGAGGCCGGCCAGATGCGCGCGCAGCGCACGAAGCCGAGCGCCGATGTCGGCTGCCGCATCACGGCAGGCGCTCGGAGCCTCTACCGCATACTGTGCATAAGGTGTAGTTGCCCTCATTACGCCTCCAGGTTCGGGAGAACAACCTAACAACGAGGCGCGTACGGCCATGGTTCACGAAATCGCTCACGAACCGTGGCAGCAGCAGGAGGACGATGCCGCCATGAGACGACTCGCGGTGACCGCGACGGCGCTCCTGCTCGCTCTGCCCACGACCGCCCTCGCCTCGAGTGCAGCAGCAGCCGGGGCGCCGGCCGTGCGAACGCTTCTGGCACCGGCTGATACGGGCAAGTATTACGTGGTCGGTCCGCCGGTCAACGGGCGCCGGGAGTACCTCTTCGCGATCGCGGCCACGACGCTCGGCGACGGCAACCGGTACCAGGAGATCTTCGAGCTGAACCGCGGGCGGGTTCAGCCCGACGGGCAGACGATGACCGATTCCACCCGGGTCGAGCCGGGGTGGATCCTGATGTTGCCGACGGATGCCAAGGGCCCGCGCGTCGTCAGCGGAGCCCTGCCCGTGCCCAGCTCACCGCCGCGTCCCTCGGTGCCCGTCCCGGCGCCGTCGCGGCCGTCCGCCTCGCCCTCGACGCCGCCGCCGGACCGGGCGGCCCCACCCGAGTCCGCGGATGACGGGCCGTCCGGGTTCGCGTCGCTCTGGTCACCCACCGGGTCGCTGGTCGTGGTGGCGGCACTCGCGGTCCTGTTCGTCGCTTGGACGGGGATGGTGCGGTTCTCGCGGCGGCGGTCCGCCCGCGCCGCCTCGGCGGCGCGCCTGCCGTCACCCGTCGCGGCCACCCCGGCTACGCCTCCCGGGACCTCCTGGCCGACCCGCGGCACCCCGCCCTCTCCACCGGCCATCCCCCTCCCGACCCGAATTCCCACCCGCGCCGTCGGCGCCTTCACGGAGCCGGCCGGTCCCAGGCCCGCGCCGATCACCGCCATACCGGCGCAACGCGGCACGCCCCGCACGGCACCCGCACCGGCCTCGCCGCCGGATCCCTTCGCGGCGCTGGTCACCGACCTGATGTGCGCGGCCGAGCCGGCGAGCGTGCGGCTGATCGGCGCGCGGCCGGGCCGCTGGGGCGCGGCCTACGGATGGCTCGAGAAGGGACGGCCGCCGCCGTCGGCCGCGCCGGTGATCGCCGGCGAGCGGGACGGCCGCCGCCTCTGGATCGACCTGGCGATGGCACCCGACGTGCTCACCGTGGGCGGGAGCTCAGACGCGGTGCGACGGCACGCGCGGGCCCTGGTCATGCAGCTCGGCGAGGACACGGACGTCGTGGTCGCCGGCGACACGATCGGTGACGACCTGCCGGCTCGGTGGCGGCGGGTCGACACGGTCGAGCAGGTCCCGCCCGGCCGGGCCGGCGCGGCGGCCCGGTTCGTGGTCTGCCGGGCCGCGGACGTGCGGCAGCTGTGGGCGTTACTGGGCTCCGGGCCGCCGGGGCCACAGCGAACCGTACCGATCATCGTGGGCCCGGCCGCCCCGGCGCGGTGGTCGATCCAGCTCGACGCCCGGACATAGCGAGGAACCCCATGCAACCGACCCGAACGGCCGGCGCCGCGCCGAAGCCCGTGGAAGGGCTGACCGACCTGGTGCTTGTCCGTACCCCCACGGGCGGGCTGGCCCGGCCGGAGGCGCCCACCGAGGCGCTGACGGCGCAGGAACTGATCGAGTACGCCCAGTCGTCCACGTCACCGAACCACGATCTGCGCATCCTGGTCGACGACGGGGCGCGCAACGCCACCACGCTGGGGTTGGTCGCCGAGGGGCTGGGTTGTGACGTTCTGGTCACGCCGATCGGCGCCTCGGTGGACCGGCTGGCCGGCCCCGGCGGCGAGGACGCCGAACCGGTGCCGGTCGACCGGGCCGGCGGCGCCGTGGTCGACTGGGTGCTGCTGCAGCCACCCGCCCTGGCGACGTCGCTGCCAGGCTGGTTCGACCTGGCGGGCGGGCTGGTGCTGCCCCGGACCGGACTGGCGACCCTGCCGCTGGCCGGCGGACTGGAGTTCGCGAACCGCGACGATTTCGTGGTGCGGCGGGCCGCCGCCGCCCGGCTCGGCGCTGGCCATCCCGGCCTGGTCACGGTGGCCGCGGCGACCCGCGACGGGGCGTTCCGGTTGTCGGCCTACCAGAAGGGCACGGGCGGTCAGAACGGCCGCACCGGACAGGACGTGGCCGCGGCGCTGTCCTCCGTCTACCTCTACGGCGGCGACCTTCGGCTCTGGCTGCGCTGGCCGGACGACGCCGCCGAGCAACGGCGGCTCACCATGCACGTCCAGGCCCTGGCCGCGGCGACCGGCGCCGTCGTGTGGACACCGGAGCCGGGCGACGAGGCCGTGCTGCTGCGCGGTTGTCGTGACCTGGGCGCACGCAGCCGGACGGGCGAGGTCTCGTCCTGGGTCGAATTCCGTGCGCCGGAACTGCCCGGCCCGGCCCGGTTCACCACGGACCGCGACGGGCGACTCGTCCCGCGCAGCTCCCCGGTGGTGTTCTCGGCCGGCGCCGTGACAATGATCAGCACCGGCCGGACCGGCGAGGACGCGCTGCGCGACCGGTACGCCGGGGCACGAGCCGAGGCCGGGACCATGCTGGTGGACCTGACCATCGTGGATGACGGTCGGCTGGCGCTGCGTCACGAGGACGGCGCCGAGCTGGCCGCGGGCGTCGCCGAGCTGCACGCCCGGCTGGAGGAGGCCGGCTGGCGGAGCGAAGACCTGCTGCTGCTCACTCCCGTGGCACCGGACCGGGCGGCCGGGGTGCGCGACCATCTGACGCTGCTGGAGGACGAGCTGGGCGTGGAGATCTGGTCGCTGTCGCCCGGCGCGGAGGTGGACGTCGCCGACGGCCTGCCGCGCGCCGTCGATGATCAGGGCCGCGCCTCGGAGTGGCTTCGCACCGACGGCACGGACACCGGCCGGTGGCGCAACGACGACGGCTGGCTGATCCCCCGCCGGCGACGCGTCGTGGCGAACGCTTCCGTGCCGCCGGCGCCACCGTCGTCGGTCCCGCCGGTGCCCGCACCACCTGCGCCGCAGTCCGAACGGCTCCTTCCGCCGCCCGACCCGCGCCCGTCGGTGACCCTGCCGGCTCGCGCCGGTCGCCGCCACGGCGTGCGATGGCTGTCGGTCGATCCGGAGGTCACCGCGGAGCCGGTTCGCCTCTGGCTGGCCTGTGACTGGCCGCCGGAGCGGGTGGCCACGGACGGCGTGCCGTCGGCCAACCTGTTCCTGATCGCGCACCTCGACGGGGAGCGGCTCGCCCGGGAGAACCCGCGCCGGTACCTCATCGGCGTGCGGGTGAAGGCGGGCGGCGCGATCGATCTGACCCGGTTGCCGGATGTGCCCGCGGACCTGCGGCATCAGTCCGCCTATCTGCTCCCCGCCGGATGGCTGGACCAGGCACGGCCGGAGGTGGGGTACGGCATCGACCACGAAGGACGGCCCGGTGAGCGTACGGAGCTGCCCTCGAACCCGATCGTGCTGCGCTGCACCGGCGCCCGGCACGGCGCCGACGGGCTGCCCAACGAGGTGGTCGCCTGGCCGCGCAGCGACCGCGGCCGGGGCGCGTGGGCACTGCTCCCGGAGGGTCCGATGCCGGAGACGGACCACCTGGAACTGCACCAGCGCCGGCCGGACGTGACACCCGGCCATCGGCTGGTGCATCTGCTGGTCGGCGCGGGCCGGGCGATCGACGTGCCGGCCAGCGCGGCCGCCCTGACCGACCTCGCCTCGGTCCGGTCCCGCCTGCCCGAGCTGGTGGCGAACGGCATGACCCTGCTGCTGCCCCGGCGGGCGTGGGACCGCTCCCGGGTCGGCCAGGTGCTGCGCACCGACGGCGACAAGTGGCGGCAGGTCGCCAAGGGCATCGACCTGCCGCTGTCCAGCCTGATGGTGCCCGAGCAGTCCGGACAGCCGGCCGAATCTTCTCCACCGGCCGGCTGAGGGGCGCTGTGGATCCGCACCGTGGACAGCGGAAGCGGTTTGTCAGCCGGGGCCGTAGTCGCCGACCAGCACTGCGGCGGCCAGCTCCACCCGCGACCGGTAGCCGGTGCGGGTGAACAGGCGGGTCAGCCGGCCCTCCACGCTCTTCTCGCTGCTCTGGGTCGCGGCGGCCAGCTCCCGGTTGGACAGGCCCTCGGCGACGAGCACGGCCAGCAACTGCTCGCCCTCGGCCAGGGTCTGCGAACGACGCAGACCGAGCGCGTGCTCCCGCATGAGCGGCCGCAGACGCGACCGGTGCAGCAGCGCGCCGAGCCGGCCGAGCAGGTCGTAGGCCTCAGCGAGCAGCTCGGGCGACCGACCGGTCCATCGGACCACGCGTTCCAGGGTCCGGGCCAGCTCGTACGGCCGGCCGGCCCGCCGGGCCAGCGCGACCACCTCCCCGGCGGCCGCGGCGTCGCGCGCCGAGATCAGCCGGGCGACGGCCGCCCGCAGTTCGCTCGCCTCCGTGCCGAGCACCGCCGCGGCCGCGGTCGCCGAGGCCGCGGCGGTCCGGGCCGCCTCGTCGTCACCGCGTTCCATCGCCAGTTCCACGACGGTCAGCCACAGCTCGTCCGTACCGAGCAGCAAACCGTGCCGCGCCGCGTCGGCCAGCGCGTTCTCCGCCGTCCGGGCGGCGCCCGCGGCGTCGCCGAGGATCCACTCGATCTCGGCCACGGCCCCGTCGATCACGTGCCGGAGCGGCGCCTCGTCGGCCCGCGCCGTGTCCAGCACGGTACGGGCGCGGGCGGGACGGCCGCGAGCGGCCGTTATCTCCGCGGCGGCGCGGTGCACCAAGGCCTGCAGCGGCGGGCGGCCCACGGCAAGGTCGGCCGCCATCGCGAACAGCGCGCCGTCCAGGGCCGCGTCCCATCGGCCGGAGCGCCAGTCGAGCAGGCACCGTTCGGGCGCCGGGAGCTCGGACACCGCCGTCGCCGAACCGGGCTCGAGCCGGTCGTCCGCGATCAGGGTGACGCCGCATCGCGCGATCGCGGCGGCGGCGGATCGGCGCGCCGACCGCGCTCCGGCGTCGGCTCCGGCCGGCGGCCGGTCGTGGAACGACGGAGCAGTCCGCCCGGTGACCGCCGCGACCAGAAGGCCGAGAGTGTCGGCGGCGCCACCGTCCGGTGGGTGCGAGTGGGACCGAAGTCGGCCGAGCAGACCGGCCGCCTCCGCCCAGCGGTTCAGGACGGTGAGCGCCGCGGCCCGGGTGACCGGCGTCGGCGATGGCCCGCCCGGCGCCCAGGGCTCCCCCGCCGCCACCGACCGGACCGCGTCCATGTCCCGTTCGCCACGCACACCGGCCAGGGCCATCAACTCGGCTTCCTGGCGTGCGGCAACGGACAGTCCGGCGGTGTGCTCGCCGAGCACCCGGCGCACGTCGGCGCGGACAGCGCCGTACCGTCCCGCACGTAGCCCGGCGTCGATCCGGCTGATCAACGCCTCGGCCCGGTCGGCGGGATCGCCGCTCAGCAGTTCGGCCGCACCCCACCAGCGGGCCGCCGCCGCGGGTGACCGCACGGCCGCCGCTGCGGCCCGCGACCGCAACAGAGGCACGGCAACGGTGGCCTTGACCAGCCCCCCGGCCGCGGCCACCTGGTCCGGCAGGAAGCCGGGATCCGCGCTTCGCGCGCGGCCGGTCCAGAGCGCTTCGACGGCGACCTGGGCGACCCGGGCACGCTCGTAGGGGCCCAGTCCGGCCCGGAGCGCCACGGCCATGGCGGGCACCGGCACCCGCCATCCGCCCGGGTCGCGCCGGGCCACGCCCTCCCGGCGCAGCGTGCCGAGCCGCGCGTGGACCTCTTCGGACGGTACGCCGACAGCGTCGCCGATCAGGGCGGGCACAGTGGGGCCCAGTGGTTCCAGCACGGCCAGCGCCCGGGCGACCGCGCGGGTGGCGGGTTCGAGATGTCGTACCCGGGCCGTCAGGTCGTGGTCGGCGGGGATCCGTGGCGCGGTTGACGGGTCGAGCAGGTAGGCGCGCCGATCGACGATGTGCAGCGCGGCCGTGCGCCGATAACCCTCGATGGCCGCCAGCAGGGCGCCGGGAAGGCCGCGGCTCAGCCGGCGCAACGGGGCGCTCAATGACTCGTGCGGTACGGCTTGGAGCTGCTCGTGGATCAGCGCTCCGGCGTCCCCCGCCGTCAGTGGGCGCACCGGCAAGATCTGCGCCAGCCCGGCCGTGCGCAGCCGCGCGAATCCATCGGCGAGCACCGGGGCCGGGTCGGCCGGCGTACGCAACGCGACGATGAACCGGGTCTGCGATCCGGCCAGCTCGTGCACCGCCGCGAGCAGGACCTCCGCCGATGGCACATCGGCCCACTGCACATCGTCGACGAGGACCACCAGCCCGGGACGGTGGCGCAGCACGCGAGCGAACCTGGCGGCCGACAGCTCCGCCGGCCCGCCGTGGTCGCGACCGGCGACAAGGCGGGACGGCACCGGCGCCAGCCCGGCCAGCACCCGGCCGGCCAGGTACCAGGGTTCCGCCCGATCCGGCGGCGCCAGCCGTACCTCCAGTACCGGGCGCCGGGCGCCGGCCATGGACTGCCGCAGCGTACGCACCAGATGTGATCGTCCGATGCCGGCCGGACCGGTCAACACCGTCAGCGGCGGACCGGCATCCGCCGACAGCGCGGCCGCGTCCCCGGTCACCGCGCCGAGCCGGCGACGCCGGTGGTCAGACGGACCGCGGCCAGCTCCACCCGGGACCGGCAGCCGGTGCGGACGAACAGCCGGGTCAGGTAGTTCTCGATGGTCTTCTCGCTCATCCGGATGTGCGCCGCGATCTGCCGGTTGGTGTACGCCTGCCGGATCAGGTCGATGATCTGCACCTCGACCTCGCTGAACGCTTCCTGGGCCGAGCGCGGACGAGGTCGCCGGACGTCGCGGTCGCGCATGGTCGCGGCCACCGCCGACCGCAGCCACCGCGACCCGATCTCCTCGGCCACCGCGCGGGCGTCCAGCAGCCAGGGGCTCGGGTCGGCCGCCATCCGGCCCAGAGCCAGCACGGCCAGACCCAGCGCCGGCCGGTGCGCACGAGCACGGAGCAGGCCGGCGGCGCTCGTGGTGTCGGCGGTGTCGCCGGTTGCCAGCGCCCGGACGAGCAGGGTGGTCTCGGTGCTCAGCCACCGCCCTTGATCGGTGCCGGCGAGCGTGGCCAGCTCCGCCGCCTCGGTACTGAGACCGAACCGTCCGGCCAGGATGGCGGCCCGGACCAGCAGTTGCTCGCAGCCGATCCGGCTGCCGTGCGCGCGCTGCCGCTCGTACGCCACCCGCGCTCCCCGGAGCCGGTCCGCGGCCTCCTCCGCTGTGGTGGCCTCTCCGGCCGGACTGTTCTCGGCCCACCAGCGCAGCGCCGCGTACGGTGGCTCAACCGGCACCGATTGCATCCAGGACCGGGAGTCGTCGTCCTTGCCCAGCATGGCCAGCGCCTCGGCCGCCCAGAGCCGGGCGAGCCGGCGCACCACCAGCGCCTGGGCGCCGGCCAGCTCCACCTCCCGGGCCGCGGACACCACCCCGGACAGATCTCCGCGGGCGTAGCAGTCGTGCAGCCGATGGTAGGCGGCCAGCGGCCCGTCGGCCGGCGTGCCGTACCGCTGCGAACCGAGCACCAGCCCGAAGAGCGCGACCAGATCGCCGGTCGATCCCGCCACGAGCAGCTCCTCCGTGGCCGGGTCGGCGGGGTCCACGCCGTCGCCGAGCGCCCGGCCGACGATCGCGAAGTCCGAGGCGCCGGCGGCCGGCCTGATCCCGTCGGCGGCGCCGGTGAGCCAGCGGTCGACCAGACGGAAGATGGGCTCCGCCGCCGGGCCGAGCCGTGCCATCACCTCCGGCATCCGGGTCCCGGTGTGCAACGACGCGAGCGCCGCGGCCGTCGCCAGGTCGCCCGACCGGCCGGCCGGCGCCGCGCGCACCATCTCCGCGAGGCGGGTGAACTGCCCGGTCCGGATCAGCAGCCGGGACAGCCGGGACAGGATGTCGTCGGCCGCACGCCCCCCGCCCGCGTGCCAGAGCGCGGCACGCAGCCAGTCCGCGGCCCGGTCCGGCTCACGGTCGGTCACCTCGGCGGCGGTGGCGGCCAGGCTCACCGCGGTACGCCGGTCGGTCGGCATGGACGGGCCGGCGAAGGCGACGTGGTCGGCCAGCGCGGACCGGTCGGCCGCCGCGCCGGCGCGGCGGAACATCGCGGCGGCGTACGCGCGGTGCAGACGGGCCACCGCCTGCGGGCCGGCATCCGCGATCAGCCGGGCCGCGAGCGCCGGGCTCTGCGGCCGGATTCCGCCCTGCGGGTCGGCGAGCAGCACCCCGTCGGTGACCAGCTCGTCGACCGTACGGCCGTAGGAGTCGAGCCGGCCGAGCGTGGCGCGGGCGAACAACGGCAGGTCGTCGAGCCCGAACCGGGTGACCGCCGCCATGGTGGCGATCCGGACGGCGGCCGTGCCGCGCTGATGGAGACCGGCGACGAGCCGGTGCCCGGGCGGCAGCACGATCGGGATCTGGGGGTCGAGCAGGCAGAGGTGGCCGCGGATGACGGCGAGCCGGCCGGCGTCGGTGAGCGCGTCCACAGTCGCCGCCACGGTCGCCGGGTTCCCGGCCAGTGGCCCGAGCGCGGTGGTCAGCGCGGGCAACACCGCCTCGTCCAGCGGCGCGCCGTACCGTTGGACCAGCATCTGGCCGACCGCGTCCGGCGCCAGCGGCGGCAGCGCCACGACGACGTCGGCGAGCGTCGTGAGCCGGCCACCCGCGGCACGGGCGGAGGCGACCACCATGCACTGGTCACGTACGGCCGATGCCAGCGCGGTGACCAGCCCCGGTGCGTCGTCGAGGTCATCGGCCAGCAGCACGGCGGGCACCCGGCGGCCGATCAGCCCGAACGCCATCGAGGTCTGCTCGGCCAGCATGGCCGGGCGGCCGGGCAGATCGGTGCCGGAGTCGGCGCAGAGCGCCGCTATCGTGCTCAGTGGGCGGGAAAGCAGCGGGTCGGCCAACCGTTCGTACTGATCGCGCACGACGTGCAGCACCGCCTCGAAGCCGGCGACGACGCCGCCGGCCGCCGGGCCGGGCACCCGCAGCACCGCGGCGCCCGCGGCCCGCCAGGCGCTCGCGGAGGCCTCCAGCAGCGCCGTCCGGCCACTCCCGGACGGACCGTTGACCAGCACGAACTGCCCTCCGGAGGCGGCGTCGAGACGTGCCTTGTCGAGGGCGCCGAGCTGTTCCCGCCGACCCGCGATCGTCCAGCGTCGACGCATGCCCCACCTCCGTACGCGTCCGGGCCTCCGGTCGCGCCTTGGTAACGACGTCTGGAACGGATCCGTTCACGCGACCGCGGTGATTTCTTCGATCCGATGCGTCAGGAGGCCGCGACCATCCGGCCCGACGCGTCGTAGCCGAACCGCGTCACCACCTCACCGGTCCGTCGTTCGACCACCCGGCCCAGCACGTCGTAGGCGTAGACAGTGACCTCACCGGCCGCATCCGTGTGCTCGATGACCTGCCCCGCGGCGTCATAGACATACCGCTGAGTACGACCACCGAAGTCCGTCTCGGAGATCACCCGACCATTCAGGTCATACGTGTACCGCCACGTCTCCCCCGCCGGATTGATGATCGCCGTGAGACGCAACTCGGTGTCGTACTCGTACTCGGTGCGGCCACCGTCAGCGTCGATCACCGCGGTCACCAGATCGAACGGGCCGTACTCGCGCCACGTCCGGCGTCCGTCCTCGCCGAGCGACTCGACCACGTTGCCCTCGCCGTCGTAGACGAACTCCTCCAGGCCGCCGTCCGGCTTCTGCCGCCAGGCCAGATCACCGTCGAGGGTCCAGCCGATCTCGATAAGCCCCTCGCCGGTCTCGACGGCGATGAGCCGGCCGAACTCGTCGTACTCGTAAGCCACGTCGCCGTCGCCGGACGTGACCGACACGATCTGACGTGCCGCGTTGCGAACCATGGCCGTCGGACCGGCCTGAACCGCCGTGCCCCTTCCGTCAGCGGCCGGCCGCTCGGACCGCACGATCGCACCGGTGGCATCGGTCTCGGCCAGCATCCGCCCATCGGCGTCGAACTCCCGCCGGCGAGTGGCGCCGTCGAAGTCCGTCCAGGACACCGCCCGGCCGAACTCGTCATAGGTCGTCGTGGACCGCTTCCCGTCCGGCCGGACGATCACGGTCGGCCGCCCGGCCGCGTCGTACGAATACCTGGTGGTCCGGCCCAGCTCATCAGTTCGCGACAACAACCGATAGGCATCGTCCCACTCGGTGCGAACGGTCCCACCGAACGGATCCGTCACCGCGACCACCTGCAGCAGGTCGTTCAGCTCATACCTGCGAACCGCGCCCAGCGAGTCCGTGACGACCGTCAGCCCGTCGGAGTACTCGAACCGGTAACTCAGATAATGACCCCTGCCGTCGGTGCCGACACAGCGACCGGCGTCGTCGTATCGGTACGTGTACCACTCGCCGTTACGGTCCTCCCAGCCGACGATGCGCCCGTCGTCGTACTCGAATCGCTCCGGGTCACCCGAGGAGTTGACCACCTCGATCAGGTTGCGGTCCGCGTCGTAACCGAATCGGGCGGCGGCGATCATGTCTCCGGCCTCGCCCGGCACGGAGATCGCGGTCAGCAGACCGGCGGTCGTGGTGAACCCGACCGTGGCGCCCGTCGACGAGCGAAGTTCCGTCGGGTCCCCGGCGCCGTCCCGGACGATCGACCAGCGGACGCCGCCCTCGCTCAGGTCGCTGAGCAACGCTTCCTTGTCGTCGTCGGCCGGGGCGAAGACCCACACCTGGCCGGACCTCGGGTCGGTGAGCAGCCAGCCGCCGCCGGCCAGCCGGCGCAACGGCAACGCCCGCCCGACCTCCGGCAACGCCGTCTCACCCTCCGCCACCAGCGGGTAGGTCAGGATGGATCCGTCCGCGGCGAGGTAGCGGGCATGGTCACCCTCGATGACGATGCGCTGGTCCAGCGTGGACGCCCAGGACGGGCCGAAGGACCGGCCCCACCGGTAGTCGGAGCGATGGGTGCGCTCCAGGGTGAGGCCCGGCAGCTTGATGTCGTTCTCGGTCAGGATCATCCGGCCGGTGGTCACGTCGATCGGATCGCCTTCGGTCGGCGTCTGCTCGGTGCTCTTCGCCACCGAGGGCGACGACACGCCGGCGAGGGCGGGCGAGGGGTCCCGCATCACCGTGTCGGCCCGGCCGGCCGAGGCGCCCGGGGCCGCCGAGCGTACCGGCACGTTACGCACCAGGCTGCTGTAGGCGACGGTGGGCTGGTTCCCCCTCGGGGCGGAAGCGGTGTAACCACTCCCGCCCGTCGAGATGGCGGCGGTCGTGGGAGGTAGGAGTTGGCGCAGGCCGCTCCCCGTCATGCCCTGGAACGCCGAGGCGATCTGGTCGTCGATGGCCTCGCCCGGGTGCTGTCGGCGCAGTTCGTCGACCCGGTCCCGGAAGCCGTTCCAGTCGGATTCGAACATGGACCGCAGGCTTCGCTTGTCGGGCGCGGTCAGCCGCACCGGCCGCGGCGCCGCCGGCACGTCTGTGCTCCGGCCGATGCCCGCCGCCTGCGCGTACCGGCGCTCAGCGATCGCCTGCGGATTGTCGAAGTCCCCGACCGCGTATTGCTCGAACTCCTCGTCGGCCGGTGAGTCGTAGTCGGCCTGCGAGTTGTCATCGGCCCGCGAATCGTAGGGGGCCTGCGAATCGTACGGGGCGGCCTGCGGGTCGTAGGGGACCTGCGGGTCGTACGGGACCCGCGGTTCGTAGGGGGCCTGAGAGTTGTTGGAGGCCTGAGAGTCGTCATCGGACGTCGCCTCGTCGGTCTCACCTTCGGGTTCGGGCTCGTAGTACGGCTCTTCGTCGGAGTCCTCGGATTCGTAGGCGGCCTCCTCCTCGAAGTCGGAGTCGTCCCGGCCCGCATTCCGCCTCTTCGCCTTCGAGACGCCGGACGGTCCGGATCGGTTCCCGCCCTCCGCCCGCCCCGCCGCTCCGCGTGCCGGCGCGTATCGCCGCTCCGGCGGGGCGAACTGCTCAGCCTCGGCGGCGGCATCGGCGGCCTCGGCCTGCCGGTCGGCCTCGGTCGCGAGCTGTGCGTCCTCATCCGCGAGCGGCGCGTAATAGGCGCGCTTTTCCCGGGCAACCTGCTGGGCCTTCGCGATCAGCGACGGCCTGGCCAGCCCGATGGTTTGCGTGGTGGCCCACTTCTTGGCCAAGGTGTGACTGACGCCGAAGAGTTCACCGATCTGTTTCGGCGACGCGCCGTTCGCGACATATCTCGAGATGCGCCGCCCCAGTGTGTCGTAGTCCTCGTTGAGGAACAGATCGATCAGCCCGACACGGTGCCGGTTCGTCAGATCGGAGTGTTGCATACCGCCGCCGGAGTGCCAGCCCTGGATCCGGTTGCCGGTGATCCTGCCGGTCGGGTCGGTCGCCCTGGCCAGCACGTCATGGGCGACATGTTCGATGCTGCGGAGCTTGGCCAGGTAACGCGGCCCGGTCCCGCTCACTCGGTTGGCGTAGAGCTCGCGGAGCTCGAGCACGTCGGCGGCGGTGAGGCGTGGCCTGTTCGCCAATTGCTTCAGCCCGGGAATCTCGCCGGTCTGCAACCATTTCGACAACGTGTCCGGGCCCATACCCAGGTAGTCGGCGAGTTGTTGGAGCGTGACCGCCCGATCGCGATAACTCTGAAGGTCACGCAGGACTTCATCGTAGAGTCCCGCCGAGAAGTTAGCCCGCAACTGGTTGAGCTCCTCAGCGGAGACTCCTTCCGAGTTCGCCTGAGGCTCGAAGTTCCCCATCCGCGAACTGTTACCGACCGTCCGGACGACCAGTCGGCGCACCACACGGTGCCGGTTGCCGTCCGACCCGTGGTCCACGTCGGACAATGACGGCGTACGAAGGGCGTGGCTCGGCACATTCCTGGCCGGCCGGCGCTCCTCTGGTCCGGACGGGGTGCCCTCGTACGCGCTTGGCGGGGGCGCGGCGTCAGCGTAGGCGGACGTGCTGGACAACGCCGCGATGTCGGCCTTCAGCTCGTTGACGATGTAGTCGTTGCGACTGAGGTCGTCGAACATCACCAAGGCGGTGTCCCGGGCGGTGTCGAACCAGTTGCCCCAGTTCTCGTCGTACTCGATCTGGTAGCCGAGGTCACGCATGAGCTTGAGGACCTTGCCACACCAGTAGCAGGGCCGGTACTTGCCGTTGATGCGGATGATGCCGGCGTCGGCCGGCGAGATCCGGGCGGCGAGCACCAGCCGAGCCAGCTTCTGCTCGGCGTGCGCGAACGGGTACTGCTCCGCCGTGGCGAAGAAGACGTGATTCTCGTACCTGTCCGACAGCATCCGGGTGCGCAGCGTGTCACGGGCATCGCCCCGCGCCAAAGCGTCCACATAGCCGAACCCGGACAACGAAGAAAGCATCCCGGTCGCGTCGTCCGTGTCGCGTTCGCCCCGATAGATCCCCCGCAGCTTCTGCTCCGCACGGTTCACGGTTGCCGCGTACTCGTCCGCCAACTCCCGGCTCTGGGCGGCGGACAGCCGGCCCTCATCCGCGGTGAACAGCAGGTCGGCAAACGCCTGGGCCGGGCTCCGGTCACGGTCACTGGTCAGAAAATCGTGGAACAACCCGATGGTCTGGTCCGAGTTCTTGGCGATGAAGAGCCGATTTCTGATCAGCATCGCTTGAGTCTCGGAATCTCGCTGCCAGGTGGCCATGACGTCGTCGTTCGCGCGCAATGCCTCACCGCTGTCGTGCAGGGCGATCGCGATGTGGGACAGACCCTGACCGTGCCGATCACCTTCGTACGACCGCGCGTAGCGAAGCCGGACGTCCTCGGTCGTCCGGCCCAGGAACTTCTGCACGAGGCGGCGCATGTGATCGGAGTGCTGGTCGAGACTCGTGGCGTAATGACGCTGAGCCATGGTGCGGGGCACGTTGGCGGCGCGCCTTCTGCGCTTGCCGCCCTCGCCACCACGGCCGGTCCGGGACGGACGCTTCGAGCCGGTGCCGCCCGTGAACGCCTGCCGCAGCAGACCGCCCAGGGTGGATTCCTCCTTGCCCTTACCTTTGGCCCTTCCCTTACCTTTGTCCTTTCCGCCGGGCATGGTCCGGCTCGGAGCATCGGTCAGCGCACTGATCGTCCGGTCATCCGCCGGGCCGAAGACCCGGTCATCGCCCGGTCCGAACACGACGCGGCCGGACCGGGTCATGACCTGGGCCAGCTGGCCGTCGCCGTCCACCACGAACCGCGACGGCCCGGCCAAACTTTCGGGAAGCGGCACCGAACCGTCCGGGACGACCTTGAGGAACGGTTGTGCCTCTCCGTCGACCTCCTGCGGGTTCGGGTCCCAGGCCACCAGCTCGCCGTCCGGCCCTCGCTCGACCAGCATCATGTGCGAGGGGTCGCCCGGACGGTTCCCCCACACCGCGGTCGCTGCGCCCTTGCGCAGCTCGTTCAGCTTTTCCGGCGGCTCCGGCCGGTCGAAAGAGCCGCGGAGCGACTTCGCCACGGCGTCCACCGGGCGCATCCCGACACCGTCGTCGACAGTGGGCCGGGCGCCCAATTCGCGTAGCGCCAGCTCGACCCGAGGCGCACAGTCCAGGGCGTTGTCGTCCGGCCGGCCGAATGCTCCGGGCCCCTCGACAGCGTCGACGGCCCGCCGCAGCGGGATCGAGGGGTCGGCCGGCAACGGCCGCGCCGGCGGCAGCTGCGGTTCGCCGGCGAGGAAGGCGCCGAGCGAGATCCCGGGAGCCGGGTCGCCGGACGAACGAGGAGCCTGAGCGTAGTCACGGTCGTCCTCGTCGAACGTGAACTGGCTGTCATCGCGGTAGGCCTCGTCGGGACCGCTCCGGCTCGAGGAAGGCGCGTAGAGCGGGCCGGGGATCGACCGGCTGGAAGAAGGGACGTGCGGGTTCGAGGTGGGCCATTCGGAGTGCGGACTGTATGAGATGGGGAAGCCCGCCGACGTGCTGGGCGACGCCGTGGAGTACATCGGGACGTTCCCGGCCTCCGCGATCCGCGTCGACCGCGGCCACATGTCCTCCGTCGTCAGGCCGAGATAGTCCGCGACATGGATCTGGAAGCGCCGGAACATCTCGGCGCGGACCCGGTTGACCGCGTCCCACTCGCTCAACGGTTCCAAACCCTGCGCCGCGCGCTGGGCGTTGATGAACGCGGTCAACCCCTCGGCCGTACGCGGAGTGGCCGGGAAGGTGAAGCTGAACGTGCTCTCGCCGCTCGACGCGAAGTCACGCACGGGCGGGATGGCGGTTCCGTACCGCTGCGCACCGCCGTCGTAATTATCGTCCTGGGAGAAGCCCAGGTCGGTGGTCATCACCCCGACCGGAGCCATGTTCGAACGATACTGGCCCACGTTTCTCGTCGTACCCGGGTCCGAGCCGGTCAAGGTGTACAGGTACGTCCGGTCCGGCCCGCCGGCCTGAAGACCCTGCCGGCCGATCGCGCGGTAGTCCTCCCGGTCGGCCATGTGGACGTGAACCTGGACGCCATCCGGCAACGGACGCACGCCGGCGAACTCCAGCTGCAACTGGGACATGTCGGCCGGCGACGGTGTGCCGAAGGGCGTGTACACACCGGTCGACCGTGACGCCTCCGTCACCGCGTGCGGTACGGGCATCCCGTGCGCCTCGTACGCGGCTTCGTCGCGCGCGGCCTGGTTCTGCCGGTTCCGGATGTCGGCCCGCTCCGCCGCGATCAGATCAGCGAGGCCGTCCGCGAACCCGCGCAGCCGGCGGATGCGGGAACGGTTGAGCGTACGCAGCGTGGTGGTCAGCGAACGGTGGTGCCGGGTCCAATTCTCCAGCGAACCGGCAATGACATTGAGCGTCAGTTCCCGGGCGTTGACGGCTCCCTCGTCGAGACCGAGATAGCTGCGCACCGCATCCTGGACCGGCAACCACCGTGAGGTCCCGCCGGCCTCCGCCCGCAGCGCGTCGTTCACCACATCCGAGATCGCCCAGGCGTCCGGACCCGTCCACGTCCGAGCCTGGTTGCGTGGAGTACCCGCATAGGCACTGTCCTGATCGGCGGCCGCCGTGGTGTCCGCTTGATCGACCGGCCGGCCGCGGTCCGGCTGGAACGCCTCCCGGGGCACGCTCGCGATCTGGTCGAGGTCGGACCGGCTCAATTCCGGCCCGCGGTCCGCGTTCACGGTTTGCATGATCGAGTTGCCGTGGGCCGGATCGTGCCGCTTCAACACCCACCGCAGTGGTACGCCGTCCTGGTCGGTGCGCGCGTTCACGCCCTCCAGGGCGTACTTGTCGAACAGTCCCAGGAAGTGCGCGATCTCGTGCACGACGTCGGCATCCGACGTGTCCTCGGACCAGACGACCTGGGACGTGCCCTCGTTGCCGCTGCGTGCGGTGATCTGCCGGTGCGCCTCGGCGGGGTCGCCGACGAAGGTCAGCTTGACGTTGAACTGGTCGCGGTCGGGTCCGATCCGGTACTTCCCGTTGTAGAAGTCGCCGACCGCCTTCTCGATGCGGTCCAAGCGTTCCGGCGTGAACGATCGCGTCGCGCCGGGGCCGACCGGCCGCAGATGCAGCCGCAGGGAGAAGTCCTGGATGCGTTTGCCGTCGCCCGCGACCAGCGTCCGGTGATCGTAGGCGAGGTCACGCCGCACGGCCTTCAGGTCCGGCTTGCGGGGAACGAAATCGGCGAGTTCCAGACCCGCTTGGCGGTAGGAGTCGCGGACGAACTTCGGAATGGACGGATCCACGGAGGTCATCCGCTCGGCGACGTCGATGACCGTTGTCGCCTTCAGGACCCGGGGTGGCGTCTCCTGGCGCAGCACGTCGATGTCCTGCTCGGGCACCCACGAAGCGTCCGGGGAGGACGACCGCGCGCCATCGCCTCGCGCGGGGTCCACCGGGGCACGGTTGTAGTCGAGGTCGTCGAGGTCCTGCGCGTCGGGCGATTCACGGGTCGCGCGTGTGTCGTTGTCGCGCAGCTCGTCAAGAATCTGGGGCAACTCGTTCTGGAACCAGTCGAGCGCCGCCGGGTTGAGCCGCTGGGCGGGCGCCGGTGTGGTGTCGTGGACGGCGGCGTATGCCTCGGCGAACCACTCCGCCGGATGGGAGAACTGGTAGTTGGAGAGCCCGTGCCGGCTGCGCTCGGCGGTCAGGTAGCTGACCCATTTTCCGTCCGTGGTCACGTGGAAGGTGCGGTCGCCGATACGCAGAGGCTCGCCGCCGCCGTCCGGCAACGTCCACGGGTGTGCCAGCGCCCGCCGGACGAAGGTGTCGATCTGCTGGAAGGCCGCATCCGAGAGGCCCGGCACCCGGTCCTGCAGGGTGGTCAGGACATCCAGCCGATCCTGCTGGGCGGCCACCCACAGCACGCTGCCCAACGCGTCGCGCAGTCGATCCGCGAAGGGCGCGTCGGCGACTCCTGCCTTCTCCATCAGACTCTGCGCGACGTCCGGGATCCGGTTGGTGCCGTAGTTGATGCGATCGCCGAGGCCGCCGGACGGGAGGACGCGGTAGCTGTACCAGCCGGCCCGCCCGTCAAACCCGTAACCGCGGCCGCCGGCACGCATGAGGCGGGAGGTCGTCGCCTGCCGGATCATCTCACCGAGGCGCTGCGGCACCTGCGCGTCCAAAGCCGGGAACCACCTGTTGAACGCATTCAGCGTATTGGTGAGAGCGAGATCGAACTCCGATGTTTCGTCGGAGTGGTCGCGCTCGGGAAGATCGAGCATCCGCCCGAGCGTGTCGGTGAGGCCGACGAGTTCGGGCGCGGTCAGGTCGACGCCGAGTTCGGACAGCATCGCCTCGGCGACGGTCCGGAATCCGTCCGTGTTCCCATGCTGTTTCCAGCCGCCGAACCTCTCCTGCCCGGAGAACCGCTCCTCCCAGCCGGCCCGGACGTCGACGGAGTGCCCGGTCTCATGCCGGACTGTCCAGTCCACAAGGTTGCCGTGCGCGAGCACGTCCGAGACGCCGGCCATCACCTCACGGTCGCGCGGGTCGATCCCGAGGGCGCGATCGGTGGTGGAGTCCACTCCGCTCAGGGACGACAGCACGGCCTTGTCCATCACCCGGCGTTCCCA
This sequence comes from Actinoplanes sp. NPDC089786, assembly GCF_040684855.1. Classification (NCBI taxonomy): domain Bacteria; kingdom Bacillati; phylum Actinomycetota; class Actinomycetes; order Micromonosporales; family Micromonosporaceae; genus Actinoplanes; species Actinoplanes sp. NPDC089786. The sequence goes on along the minus strand of NZ_JBFBGU010000026.1, from coordinate 19,461 downwards.
GGCGATCCCTCGGTTCAGGGTGGCGTACAAGGCGGACGGCAGTCGCAGCCCCTTGTACGCCGGGTACACGATGCCGATCGTCCGGTCGGCGCGCGAATACTCGCTGACGCTGTTGCCGCCCGTGCCGCTGCGGCGGCGCACGCCGGCGAACTCCGGGTTGTCCCGGACATGGCTGGCCGGCAGCTCGGTCAGCACCTTGTCGATGCGATCCAGCACCGACCGACCGAACGTCTTGTCGCCCTCGAACGCGGACCCGATGGGAACGCCCAGCCGGTCGGACACCGCCTGCTCGTGGTCCCTCGTCGCCCGGAACATGTCGGCCAGCCCGAACCGGTCGGTGTCGCCGGCCCACACGAGCTCCGTGTCGTCCACCGCGTCGCCGTCGTCGGGCGAGCCGTCGCGCAGCGGGCCCGCGGACGTGCCGGAACTGCCCCCAGGCTCGAAGACCAGCAGCTCACCAGGCTCGCCGTCCGGGCCGGGCAGGACGCCGATGTTGGCGTCGGAGTGGCCGAGGAACATCAGACCGTGGCTACCGATGATCACCTTCGCGTCGGCCGCGTCGGCGATCTTCTGGGCGTGCGGCACCCCGCCGTCGAGCATCTCCGCATCGCAGTTGGGCACCACGATGTAGTCGCCGCGTGTGGGGTCCTGGCTCTGGACGGTGGGCGACCGGCGAACCCGCTGCCCGAATCCCTCCCACGACGTACTGATCGTCTCGTCCGGGTGGAACAGCAGCACCTGGCCCTGCTCGGCGTGCGCCGCCGCCACATAACCCCGGGCCTCCGCGTTCCAGGGCACCGGCGCGACGTCCGCCGTGGGATGCCAGCCCACCCGGCCCTCGCCGAAACTCCGGACCCGGGCGAACGTGGGCACCGACAGGTCGACCCGGTCCAGCCCCAGCCGCGGCCAGTCATCCGGATCGATGAAGGCCCGTCCGGTCGGCTGTCCCGCGTCGGTCGGCCGACCGGCCCCGGTCAGGATCCGGGTGCCGAGCGGATCGGCACCGGCGACGAACATCATCATGTCCGCGGCCGACGGCATCGGGTTCGGGCCGGTCAGCACATGGTCGTGGAACAGACCCGCGATCTCCTGGACGGCGTCTTCGTACCGCTCCATCGAGTCGTGCAGCAGCGCGTCGCGACCGCCGTCATCGCGCGGCACCGACGACCTGAACTCGTTCCAGGCCCTCTCCGCGGCCCGCCCGCGCTCGCGATCCGGGCCGGACCTGCTCCGCAACGGCGCAAGCATCTTCGACACCTGCTCGTCCAGGACGGTCGTCTCGTCGTCCAACCGGCCCACCGCATCCGGCCGAGGCGCCGAGCGGCTGGAGGTGGCGATGGCCGGCGGCCGGCTCCGGTCGGCCAGCGCCTGCCGTTTCGGGCGGCCGCCCAGGAGACCGCCACCGACGAGCAGGGTCGTCGGCACGCCGTTCTTGCCGCCACCCTTCACGTCGACCTTGGAGAGCTCCGGCCCGGTCTTCTCGCCGTCCGAGTAGGCCTGGAACCTGCCGCTCGTCAGAGGTTTCACGGCGAGATTGACGTACTCGTCCGTCCCGGGGTGCTTGATCGGGTGTAGTTCGAAGTCGGACAGATGTGCGGGCTTGGGCTGCCCCAGGGGCACCGTCATCTCCGGCGTCACCGTCAGCGTCGCGCCGAGCTGGACAGCGTCGCCGCGATCGGGGAGCGGCGGCAGGTTGCTCTGGACGTCCTGGAGCGTGGAGATCTGCGATGCGGAGATCCGGCCGACGGTCGGTTGCGCGGCATTGCCGACCTCGGACTGCCAGTTGCCGGCGTGCAGCGCGGGACCGGCCGGCGGCCTGCTCACCGACGGTGATGTCTCGAGTCGCGGGAGCGGTGACGGCGGTCGCGCCTCGACCGGCAGCTGGGTCGGCCCGTTCATGCCGGCCGGACGCGACGGATCGCCGCCGTCCAGCGGATCCGGCCGCGCCTGGGCCGGCTTGCAACTGGTCAGGCCGAGGGGGTCGGCGAGGGTCAGCGGATCGCGCACGTACGCGGCCGGGTTGGGTCCCCCGGTCAGACCGAGCGGGTCGGCGCTGAGATACCGCGCGGTCGCCGGGTCGTAGTAGCGGAACCGGTTGTAGTGCAAGCCGCTCTCGGCGTCCCAGTACTGGCCGGGGAAGCGCAGCGGCGTACCCGTCGGGTCGTTGGTCCGTCCCCAGAGGTCGCCGTGCCGCGACCAGCACAGGCCGCCGTCCGGCTCGACCAGATGGGTGGGGGTGCCGACGACGTCGGTGACGACGACACGCAGCCCGTCGTCACCGTCGGTCTGCGTCACCGGCGCGGATCCGTCCGGCCCGAACTCCCACGAGATCGTCTCGCCGGCGCCGGCCTGCTCGACCATCAGGTCGCCCGCCCAGGCGAAGCTGACCTCGTCCAGGACCGTGTCGTCGTCGTCCAGACGCAGCTTCGCGACACGCCGGCCGAACCCGTCGTAGCGGTACCGCCACCGGTCCCCGCCGGGCGTGACGACCTGCACGAGCCGGTTCTCGGTGTCCCACGCGAACCGCCACGCACCCGCCGCGTCGGTCCGGACGGTCAGGCGGCCCTGCTGGTCGTACGCGAACTCGACATCATCCGTCCGCACGAGCATGGTGCCGTCGAAGTCCCAGCGACCCCCGCCCGCGCCGACCAGGTTGCCCGCCTCGTCGTAGTCGTACCGCTCCGCCACCTCGCCGTCGACGGTCACCGCACGGACGCGGCCCACCTCGTCGGCGTCGAAGGAGCTGTCGCCGATCGCCGTGACCCGGTCGGACGCGTCATAGGAGAACCCGCGCTCGGCGACGCCGGCGATGTGCTGCGCCGCCAGGCGGCCCACCTCGTCGAAGGTCTGCCGCAGCGCGACCACCTCGCCCACCGACCGGCTGACCTCGCGACCGGCGGCGTCGTGGCCGAACCGGACCACCTGACCCGCGGTCGCCAGCATGACCGGCAGGCCCCGCGCGTCGAAACTCCACCGGCTCGACCGGCCGGACGGCAGGGTCCGGGCCGCGACCCGGTCGCCCTCGTACGTCGTACGCACCGTACGGCCGTTGATCGTCTCGGCGACCACGCGGCCGTCGGCGTCACGCTCGAACCGCACCACCGCGTCCGGGCTCTCCACCGCGGCGAGGCGACTCTCCGCGTCGTACTCCAGCCGGGTGACCGCGTCGTCGGACCGGCGCTCGACGACTCGGCCGAGCAGATCGTAGGCGTAGCGCGTGGTTTCGCCCGCCGCGTTGGTGTGGGCGATGAGCTGCCCGGCGGCGTCGTAGGTGTAGCGCCGGACGCGACCGTCGAAGTCCGTCTCGGTGGCGAGCCGCCCCGCCGGATCATAGGTGTAGCGCCACACCTGCCCGGCGGGGTTGCGGACCTCGGTCAGCCGCAGCTCCGTGTCGTAGGCGTACGCCGTTCGGTTGCCCGCCTCGTCGATCCGCCCGACGGGAAGGTCGAACGGTCCGTACTCGATGTACGCCGCGCGCCCCAGAGCATCGATGCTTGTCACCAGATTCCCCTCACCGTCATACCGCCACTCCTGCCGGGAGCCGTCCGGGCGCGCGCGCCAGGCGAGGTCACCCTCCGCCGTCCAGCCGAGCTCCGTGGCGGTTGCGTCCGCCATCCGCGCCGACCTGGGACGTCCAAGACCATCAAGATCAAAAATTGCCGGGGGTACGCCGTCCGTCCGCTCCCGGATCGCCCGTGTGACGCCGTCGAACCCGGTCAGCGACACCGCCCGCCCGCCGGCGTCGTAGTTCACCGTGGCGCGGCTGCCGTCCGGCCGGAGCAACGTCATCGGCCGGCCCTGCCCGTCCCAGGTGAACCGGGTGGTCCGGCCGAGCGGATCGGTGCGCGACGAGAGCCGGTTGCCCGCGGCCCACTCCAGCTCCGTCCTGGAGCCGAGCGGGTCGACGATCGCGCCGACCTGGAGACGGTCGTCGAGCTCGTAGCGGGTCACGCCACCGAGCGAGTCGGTCACCTCGGTCACGCCGTCGCCGTACGCGAACGCATAGCGCAGGAAGCCGCCGTTGCCGTCGGCCAGCACACATCGGCCGGCGTCGTCGTAGGTGTAGGTGTACCACTCGCCGTTGCGGTCGTCCCACCGCACGATCCGGCCGGCCCGGTCGTAGCGCAGGCGCGTGGCGTCACCCGAGGAGTTGCGGATCGCGACGAGGTTCCGGCCGCCGTCGTACTCGTACGCGGGCAGCTCGACCGTCTCCGCCTCGCCGCCGGGCACGAACCGCGCGCCGGTCACCAGCCCACCGGCGGAATCGAGCTCGACGGTGTGGCCGGCCGACGACAACAGCAAGGCCGGTAGGCCGTCGGCGTCCCGCTGGACGTGCCACCGCGCATCATTGCTCAGCACCTCGCACAACACCGACTCGCGGCCGTCCCCGACCGTCACGAACAGCAGCAACGCATCGTGCTCGGTCACCAGCCACCCGCCGCCGATCAGCCGGCGCAGCCGGGCGCCACGACCCAGCAGGGGCGAGACCTCCTCGCCTTCGGCGGGCATCGGGTACGTCAGGATCGAACCGTCGGCGGCCAGGTACCGCGCATGGCGCTCGTCGGCGACGATCCGCTGGTCCAGCGTGGACGCCCAGGTCCGGCCGAACGAGCGGCCCCAGCGGTAGTCCGAGCGATGCGTCCGCGTGAGGATCAGGCCCGGCAGCACCGTGTCGGTCTCGGTGTAGATCATCCGCCCGGTGGTGACGTCGATCGGGTCACCGGCGGTGGTGGTGTCCACGGTGGACTTCGCGAAGACGGCGGGCGGCACGGTCGACAGTGCCGGGACCAGTTCGGGACCAGCCGTCGGGTCATCGACCACATCGCCGTCGACCACATCGGGCACCGGCGTCGGCGACTCGCGCGAGACGCGGTCCGGGCCGCCCGTCACGCTGTCCTGCGGCCCCAACACGATCGGAACGACCTGACCGTCGTCCGCGCCGGACCGGCGCTCGTCCCTGACCTGCGGCAGCGGGGTGGCGACATTGCCGGACTCGGTGCGCACCGGACGCAGGCCATGATCGTCCGGCCGCGGCGACACCAGATCGGACACCGGCGGCACCACATCGTGCCCCGTGACCTGCTTGATCTGCGCCCGGGCCTCGGCGACCTGCTGAAGCACGTCACGCAACTCGGCCTGCCGCTGGACCGGCCGGGCGGAGTCACCGGCGGCCGCCCTGGCAAGCGAGTCCTTCGCCGCGTGGAAGGACTCCCGGACGGCGTCCACCCGATCGGCGTCCGGATGCCCGGCCGGCACCGCGTCGAGGGCCCGATCGACGCGGGGGGACACATCGTTCAGGCCGTTCAGCACATCGGTCGCGGCCTGGCTGATCCGCTCGGGCGCGGCCGGGACCAGCTGGTCCACCGCGGGCGGCGGATCCGCGGCCACTACCGATCCCGGCGGCTCATCCGCCCGCGCCGGGCCACCGCTATCGCCGCGTTCGGCCGGAACATCCGGCTGGCCGGAAAGGAAGTCCGCCACGCTCTGCGGGTCACCACCGACCGGCGGGGGCGCGACGGCGACCGGCTGTGACTCGGTGAGGGGCCGGCCCTCGGCGACGCCCACCGGCGGCTGGTTGGCCTGAACCCCAGGCGGCGTGCCCTGATGCGTCGATGCCGAAGCCGGCTGCACGCCCGCAGGCGGCCCGGCCTGCGCCCCCGAAGACTGACCAGCCTGCGTCGCGGAAGGCTCCCCAGCCTGAGCGATGGGTGGCGGGACCGGTTGCGCAGACGGCGTATTGCCCTCGGACACCGACGGCGTGGTCGCCTGGCTCTGATCGTTGAATGGTTGCGGTGGATCGAAGGTTGTGACCTGATCCGTGTCGCCAACGTGTTCGAAACTGCCGGACGGAACCGCGTCGGGCTGAGCCGCCGCGCGATTCGTGTCGTCGGCCTGCCAGCCGCCCTGATCCCCGGTCTGCAAGTCGCCGCCGGTCCACCCACCAGCCTCACCATCCCGTGGCCGCGCGTCCTCCTGCCCCCCGGTATTAACGCGGTCCGGCTCTTGGCCCTGGCCCTGGCCCTGTTGTTCCGGCGAGTGGCCTTGACCCTGACGCTCGTCCCGGCCCTGTCCTTGGTCCTGGCTCTGACCTTGGTCCTGACCCCGGCCTTGGTCGCCGTCTTGCTGCTGGTCACGGCCCTGACCCTCGCCCTGATCATGGCCCAGGCCCTGACCCTCACCCAGACCACGACCCTCACCCTGGCCGCTGCCCGTCTCGGTCCTGGCGTTGTTCGGTGCTTCGCCCGACCCCACCAGCTCGGACCCGGTGCCGTCTCCACCGACCGTGGTGATTGTCTGCGGCGCACCACCATGGGCAGTCGACTGTTGGGTGTCGTTCGCGGTCCCCAACGTTTCCTGGCCGGTCCGGTCGGCTCCGGTCTCCGGCATCCCTCGCCGGTCTTCGCCGCCGGTCCGCGAGTCGGACCCGGACCTCTCCCCGGCGCCGGCTCCCGACCTGTCACCCGCGCCCGCCGCAGACCTATCGCCCGCGCCCGCCGCAGACCCGCCACCCGCGGTCGTCCCGGACTGGTTGCCTGCGTTGGCCATTCCGTTCGACGGTGAGAACGCATTCACGGCGCCGCCGAGGTCCGTGGATTCGCCGGAAGCGCCCTCGCCGGAGCCTTGGCCGTTTCCAACGGTGGGCTGTGCGGCCCCCTCGTCGTCTTCCTGCCCGTCCTGCTGCAGGAGCGGTTCGGTGTCGTCGTCCCAGGAGGAGGTCGATTGCTCGTCGGCCGCCGGTTCGTCCCCGAAGTCGGACTCCGCATACGAGTCACCGTCGCCGGCCACCGATTCCTCGTCGCCGACCGTCTCGGCGTCCCAGAGTTCGTCGCTGTCCTCCGCCGCCGCGTCCTCACCGCCGGCCAGGTTCCCCGAAAGCCCGTCACCGTCCTCCGAGCCGACAACGGTCTCGTCGTCGGATTCCTCGGGTTGCGCGCCTTCCTCATCGCCGCCGCCCTCGTCGGGCAGCGGCCGGAACGCTTCGTCCCACCCGTTCTTCGACTCGATGTTGAGGTCGTTGACCAGGTTCGTCGGCGTCGGGACCTCGTTGGACTCGTGCAGGCCACTGACGAAGGCGCTGGTCGCCGTGCCCCAGCGGACCTCGACCGGCGCGCCGGTCGCCACCTGGCCGGCGATCTCGGCGGGGATCGCCACGCCGCCCTGCACGATGCCCTTGGTCAGGATGGAGCCGCCGCGGAAGACCCAGTCGTTCTTGATGAACATCGTGCCGTCGAGACCCGTCCGGTCCACCTTGGCGATCTTCTTGGCCGCCCATTTGGTGATGGCCTCGGCGCCGACGTTTGCCAGACCGGCCACGCCGGCGGCGATGACCGACTGGATGGCGGCATTCTTGATACCGTCCCAGTCGATGCCATCCCGGGCGCCGGATCCGTCCTGCCCCGCCTGGATGAGGAGCTTCAGCAGCGGCTCCTCCGCGAGTTCCTGCGCGATCTCGACGAAGACCTGCCGCAGGATCGCGGTGATGATCGCACGGAATCCGGCGACCACCACCGGGATGGCCAGCGCGCCGAACAGTGAGGCGATCAGCCACGCGAGCTGGATCGCGAGCAGCGCCAGCTGGATCACAATCATGATCTTGGTTTCTTGGAGCTCGGCAGCGCCGTTCTTCAAGTCCTTGCGCATGGTGTCGACGAAGTCGCGCAGCTTCGAGAGGTGATCGATGCTGCTCGTCAGCGAGCCCTTGACACCATCGGCGAACGTTCCGGACATCACATCCGGTACGGCGTCGCGTTGCTGCGCCAGCTTTTCCACCGCCGCGCCGATCTCGTCACGGAGGTTCTCCCACTGTTCCGAGTGCGCGCGCATCCCTCCCTCGCTGCCCGTCGGCCACGTCTGGCCGATCGTGAACTCGAGGAGGTGCTGCAGCCAGGAGGGGATGTGCGTGTCCATCTTGCCCACCAGCATGCGGTGACCTCGGAGGCCTTCCGATGCTCCGGTGTGGTCACGATGCCGGCTCGGGGGGAAACCCTCATCCGGCGCCGGCGGTCGCCTCCACGAAGCCCAGCGGTGGTCCGATGAGCCGGTCGATCGCGGCGCTGTCGTCGAGCGCCTGCGGCGCCGCCGATCGGCGCCGGTTCAGGGCCCGTTCCAGGCGGGTGAGCACGATCCGGTCGCCGTCGTCGAGGCCGGGTACGGGCGGCTCGCCGGGCAGAACCTCCCGCAGGAGGACCGCCGCGTCCGGGATGGCGGTCTCGGCGCCAGCTGGCGCCGCGCTCTCGCGTACCCCCAGCACCTTGAACCGTGTCCCGGCCAGGAAGACCGCCTCGTCCAGCTCCGGGTCGCCCAGCAATCCGGTCTGCCGCGCCGTCCGCGACCAGATCAGGTAGTCCACGTCGGCGCCCTCGATCGCCAGGCCACCGGCCCCGCTGACGACCCGGAAGGCGGGCTCCACCAGCATCGCCCCTTCCGGGTAGAGCTGACGCGCCGGTACGGTGAGCCGGCCCTGGCAGAGCATGGCCCGGCGGCTGGGCGGCAACCGGCGCAGTCCGGAGACCAGACATGACAGGTACCCGGGCAGGTCCGGTGACCGGCCGGCCCGTAGATCCGCGTTGAGCCGTGACGCGCTGGAGCCTGATCGTCCGAAGAAGAGCCGCACCGCGACGAGGTCCGTCTTCGCGGCCACCGACGCGTCCTGGCGAAGGGCGGGCCAGGCGGCGAGCGCGGCGTTCACCGTGGTGATCGAGTCGGTGTAGGCCGGACCCAGCCCGGCGACGAAGTCCCGGCGTTCGTCCGCGGTGCTGCCCCGCTCCGGGACCGGCTCACCGGTCGCGGGCCGGTAGGAGGTGACCGCGGATGAGCCGGCGACAGGGCCGGACGGCGGGTCCGGCGATCGATCGGCGGCCCGCCACCGCTCCGGCTCGTTGCCACCGAGGTCCGGCCCGGACACGGTGATGACCGGACGCATGGCGGTGGGCCGCGGTGTTTCCGGCCGCTCCTCACGGTTTCTCGCGGGCAACGCCGGTTGGTCCGGCTCCTCGACGGTCACGCCCGCAGGCAGTGCCGGCCAGGTGGCCGGACCAGTCGCGGCCAGCTCCGATTGCGCGGTCGCTTGCGCCCCCGTCGTCCGTGGAGTCTCTTCGGCGCGCCGGCGGCCGGATCCGAACAACGAGGTTGCGACCGACGCCGGGCGGGGAGCCGGGACCGACGCCACCGACGGAACGACTGCGGGATCGGCAAGAGCGCGAACGGCCGTCGGCGCGCGCGAGGCCAGCGGCTCGTCCGACCCGGCAGTCACCCGGACAGGCAGGGCCCCGGCCGAGTACGCCGTCTCGCCGGCGACCGCGGCATCCTGCCTGAACGCGGCGGCCACGGCCGCGGCCCGCTCTTCGTACGCCGCGACACCGTATGCCTCAACGCCGTATGCCTCGACACCGTGCCCGGACGGCGGGGGCGCGGCGTTCCTACCGGATGCCGGAGCTTCCTCGTCAACCCGGTTCGCCGCACTCGGGGCCACGTCGATCGGAACGGATGACCGTGCCGCGGCGGACACGCTGCCCGACGAGGGGTCCATCGCCTTGGCCAGCCGCGCCGCACCGTCCTGGTGTCCCACCACCAGAACGCCGGGATCACCGGCTCCCCCGGCCAGCACGCGGCACAAGACGTCGACCAGCCGTTCCGGGGCCGCGTCCTCGATGGTCAGGATGCCCTCCTCCGGCTCGACGAAGGCCGATCCGTCCGCCGGGCGCGCGACCGCCGAGCGCAGCATCACCCCGGCGGGAACCACTTCGGCCACCAGATCCGTCTCGGTCGCGTGCCGGTAGTGCCGGTCGCCCGTACGGACCCAGCCACCGCCGATCAGCGCGGGCCCTTCTCCCACAGGTCGGCGACCGGCTGGAAGCGGCGCGAACGGATCGACCACCGACGCGCGGGCCCGCACCGCGTTGAGTTCCGCCTCGAGCCGGTTCAGCCAGGCGGCGGTGGGCGGCGCGGACGAGGGATCGAGCAGCCGGGTCTCGATGTGCACCATGGTGCGTTCAGGGAGTCCGGTGAAGAGCCCGGCCACGTGGGCCGGGTCGACCGGGGGCGCTCCGACGTACCGCAGCACGAGCGTGGGGCCGGTGGAGTCCACCGGCACGTGGAAGGCCGGGTCCCCAGGGCTGGTCGGGGACGTGTTGGCAGCATGCAGCAGCATGCCGGCCGGGATGGGATCGGCGACGAGGCCGGGCAACGGGACCGGCCGGTCAGACAACGCCTGTTCCCAGAGCGGGACGGGGTGCCGTAGGGCGGCCACGGGCGCAGCGCCACCGGATCGGAACGACCGCCAGCCCGACCCGCCGGCCGCGGCGTAAAGAGTGCCGTCCGGAGTGGCGTGTACCGGCCCGTCCGGGACGAGCAGTTCGACTCCGCTGCGGGCGGCCAGCCGGAGCAACCAGGCGGCGTGTGCGCCGCGAGGGCGACCGACTCCGTTCGCGGCCAACCAGACCCGGTCGGTGCGCCAGGATCTGGCCGCGTGCTCGACCGCGCCCCGGAGCGCGGCGCCGCCTGCCCGGTCGCTCATCGCCCGCTTCGAAGCCATGATCAGCACGTTGTCGCCGGGAACGGCGGCATCGCGCAGAAGCTGCCACAGCAGCAGGGGCGAGTCGGCGGGGTGCGACATGACGGCGGCCGAGCCGTACCACCGCACGATGAGAGGATGCCCGGGCGGTTGTCGGCGACGGAGCAACCGCAGCAACGCCATAGGGCTTCGCTCTCCTTCCCTCGCCTGATCCAGCTTGCGTCGAGCCTGACACGGCACGTCCGCGACGCTCTGGCCGGCGGCAGCGAAAACGCCTGTCGGCGGGATATCCCCCGCCACCGGCCGCACGCCCGGGGACCGGTCATGTCCCCGGGCGCACCAGGTCCGAAAATCTAGATCTTGTCCCTCGTGACGAGCGCCCAGTCGTGGTCGTCGCCGGTCAGGCAGGGCACCATCTGCAGCTGGGTGTCGGGGCCGGCGGTGCCCGCGCCGGGGACCTCCAGGCACATGTTGGAGACCGTGTTGCGCAACCAGTAGTACTGCCGGCCGCCTGAGGCCACGGTCGGCTCCAGCCGGAAGTACTGGTTGTCGTTGTCAAAGCAGTTATTGACCACGAGAGGGGTAGCGTCCGGTGCCGGCCCGGTGCCGGGCGGATCGATGCAGAGGCCGTCGTCGATGTTGCGGATCCAGTAGAGCTGGTGGCCCTTGTCGTCGGTGGCCCGGGGCTGGAACTCCCACTCCTGGTTGTCATCGAAGTTCTTGAAGCACGTGGACTGGGTCAGCGGGTTCTCCGGCCGTCCCGCGCCCGATCCGGGCTGGTCGGCGCACAGCTTGGTGCGGAGGTTGGCGATGAAGTACGGGCCGAAGCCGGCCGAGCCGGGTGCGAGGGAGCCCTTGGTGGGCGGCTTGGCCTGCTTCAACTTGCTCTTCTTGGTCTTCGCCGGTCCGGCCGCCGCCTTCGCCGGCGAGGACGCGGATGGCTTGCCGCTGAGCTTCTTGGTCTCCGTCTTCGGCGCCGCCTTGGCCGTCGCCGTGAGCCGGGCGTCCTTCTCGTACTCGGCGACGTGTCTCATGACCCGGTCGGCTAGTTGCGGCACCACGGTTCGCGGCATGCCTCCTGCCTGCCGGACGACCTTGGTACCCCACTGGTAGGCGCCGAGCGCCAGCACGTACGGGTCGGCGTCGTCGACGAGCGCCAGTTCCCGGGTCAGCCCGCACATCGCGGCGCCCATCGACGCGATCGCGTCCTGCGGGTTCCAGACCGAGGCGTTCTTGCGGACGCGGTAGGTCTTCCACAGTTCGGGGGTGAACTGCGCGATTCCTTCCGCGCCGTTGCCCGACCGCAGCTCGGCGTCGAATCCCGACAGCGAGTTGAGCTGCGCGGCGACGCGCGCCGGCGTGACGGCCGGACATACCGCGCCGGCCGCCCGGACGGCCGGGACCAGCGCGTCGGGCACCGGCGTCGCGGCCGGCTCCGCCGACGGCACGGCGGCGGCGGCCTCGGCCATCGAGAATTCCGGTTGATCGGCGTACCAGCGTGCGTACGCGATCACGGTGTCCACGTGTTTCTCCTGCCTGGCGGGCACACCCTTGGCCTTCAGCACGGCGTCCACGGTCGACCGTTCGGCGGCCACCGCGGCGGGCCAGAGGTCGCTGGTCAGCCCACCGGCGCGTATCTGTCCGGCCAGTTTGCAGGTGCGGTGGGCGAGCGCGGCGATCACCTCGGCCGGCTCGGTGGCCTGCGCGTCCGGCGACGGCCGCCACTTGGACCAGGCGGCCGGGTCCATGGCGGCGAGATTGCCGTGCGGGCCGCCCTCGGAGAAGCCGGACGCCGCCATGATCTGAGCGGCGAGCCGCGGCGGGTTCAGGCTCGGGCAGGACAGGGCAGCCGCCACGATCGCCGGCACGACCTCTGCGGGCACCCGCTGACCGGCCTTCTTATCGTCGTCCGCGACGGCCGGCACCACCGTGAACGCGACGGCGCCGAAGGCGATCAGGATCAGGCAGGCGGCGACCACCTCGACGCGCGCCCGGGTCGAACTCAGCAGCCGTCGCCACCGGGCACGCCGGTCGTCAATTCTCTCAGTCATCGACTCACTCTTGATCTTGGTCGGAGACACTCCAGCACTAGAACGTGGAAACCGACACCGAGGTTCACGAGAATCGAAACGTGTTCAAAAGTGCTTGCAGATGGACGCTCACCTCGACGAACACGCCGCTGCAGGTGTGACCCGGCGCGTTTACACGGTGGCTACGCCGCCTACCGCGCCCGCCTCGACGCCGGCTTGGCCACCCTGGTCATCGCGATCCTCCGCCGAACCGGTCGAGCTGCACCGCCCGCATCGCTTCCATGCGGAAGATTGTTACGGCAGGTGTGAGCCGTAGCCGCGGACTCGCGATCCGGAGATGGCAACTCAGGTCGCGGTGGAATCCGAGTTTGTTCCGGGGCTGGCGGAATGCGATGCCGCTGGGTGCATCGTTGCCAGAATGTGGTCGGTTCTGCTGCCGGGGTCGGCCCGGAACAGCACCAGCCTCTGGCTCCGTACCCGGCCCGGCAGTACGGCGCAGCTCAGCTCGAGCCTGGCGCGTGGGTGAAGGACGAGCTTCGGGCCCGGCCGCAGCAGGCCGACCTCATGACGCTCCCACAGTTCATTGAAGGACTCGCTGGCCGCCCGGAGCCGGCGGATGAACTGGACCGAGGCCTGGTCCCCGGCGCGCATACCGATGGCCAGGCGCAGGTCTGCCACATAGGCCTGGCTGGTCTGCTCCTGTTCCTCGAGCCGGGCGACGGAGTCGCGCCAGGCCCGATCGACGAACCATCGCCAGATGATGTTCTGATCAATGCCGATCTGGTCGGCGAACCGATCGTAGACCTCCGCGCTGAGGGCATTCTGGGCCAGCACGACCCCGAGATCATCGGTGATCAGGCCGAGTGTCGTGGGCCCGAGCGAATCGAGCGCGGTGAGCAGACTCGGATCCGCTGTCAGGAACTGAGCGGGCGGTTGCGGAGGCGGGACTTGCCCGGCCAGGGTGTAGAGGTGGCCGGTCTCGTCGTTGTTCAGGCGAAGCGCGCGGGCGAGAGCCCCGAGCACTGACGCGGACGGCTGGGGGCTGCGGGCTTGCTCCAGCCGTTCGTAGTAATTGGCTGACATCGTGGCCAGCGAAGCGACTTCCTCGCGGCGCAACCCGGCGGTGCGGCGCCGACGTCCAGCCGGCAGACCGACGTCCGCGGGCATGAGTGCCTCCCGGCGCCGACGCAGGAAGTCACCGAGCGCCGGTCGGTTCATCGTCATGATCTCGCAGGATATACCCGGGCCTCAGGCCGCCGCCGGGCCACGTGGGCTCGACGTCGGAGCGCCGTGGCCCGGACCGACAGTCCGTGGATGAGACTCAACGGCCTTGCCATGCTCGGCGAATGCCGAAACGAGTGTTGATTTCAGGTGCCAGTGTGGCCGGGCCGGCGCTGGCCTACTGGCTGGGGCGCGCCGGATGCGAGACAACGGTGGTGGAGGCCGCCGCCGCACTGCGCCGCGGTGGTTACGCCGTCGATTTCCGAGGACCGACACACCTCGAGGTACTCCGGCGGATGGGCGTCCTGGAGGCCATTCGCGACAATCAGACGGGCGGCCGGACGACTCGTTTCGTACGCCAGTCCGGCGAGACCATTCTGACCATGCCACCGGAATTCACGGGCGGCGACCTGGAGATTCCCCGTTCCACACTGTCCCGATTGCTCCACGAACGAAGCCGGAACAATGTGGAATATATTTTCGGCGATAAGATAACGGCCATGACGCAGGACGCTGACGGCGTCGACGTGACATTTCTGCACGCCGCATCCCGACGATTCGACCTGGTGATCGGTGCGGACGGGATGCATTCCGGAGTAAGGGGGATCGCCTTCGGGCCGGACGACGACTACGTCACCGGATTGGGATATCAGATTGCCGGTTGGGATGTTCCGACAGTGGAAGATCTGCGCGGTGAGACGCTGGTCCTCAATGCTCCCGGCACCCTGATCAGCGTCTTCCCCCATGCCGGGAATCCGTCACGCACGAATGTGCTGTGCCTGTACGCCGAGCAGACCGCGCCGCCAAACCTCGATGCCCGGGTGCGTCAGCTCGGCCAGCGGTTCGCCGGTCATGGCTGGATGGTGCCGTCGCTACTGGCGGACCTGCCTCTGGCGACAGACCTCTACTGCGACACCATCGCCCGCGTGGACGTACCCACCTGGTGGAACAAGCGGGTGGCATTGCTGGGTGACGCAGCCTGCGGAGCGACTCTGACGGGCATGGGCACAGGAACCGCTGTCGTGGGCGCGTACATTCTGGCCCACGAAATTCTGAACGCCGGAAGCGACTACGAGAGCGCATTCCTGAGATACGAACAACTCCTGCGCCCGTACGCCCAGCGCGGCCAGGCCGGCGCTCGCAGCGCCGTGAAAATGCTCGTACCCATGAGCCGGACGGCGATCTGGCTACGGAACCAGTTTCTTTCGACCGCCATGGGGCGCAGACTCGCCCTCAGTGAAAACAGCAAGGAAGCCGAGAAGCTGCAGCTGACCGACTACCAGACGACCTGAACAGCCGAACTGACTCATCCTTGACCGTACGTCTTCCGCACAGGCTCACCTCTAAATAGCACAAGGGACGGTCAGAGGTGAATGCCGCCGCTGACTTGCTGCTGATGGGCGGCGTCGAGTGACCCCCTTCGGTCACCCGGCCTCGCGTCGGGCCACAGCTCCAAACGCCGACCGCAAAATGATCGTCTCCGAGGTAAGCGGATCAGGCGGCTCAAACGTAAGAAGGACATGGCAGAACAACCGATGGAGTTCGCGGCCTTCTACCGCGACGCGAAGGACGGCTGCCTGCGGGCCGTCTTCGCCAGCACCGGAAACCGGCAGCTGGCGGAGGACCTGGTGTCGGAGGCGTTCGCGAAGGCCTTCTCATCCTGGCCGAAGGTGGCCCGACATCCTTCACCTCGGGCCTGGGTTGTCCGAACGGCTCTGAACACTCACATCTCGTGGTGGCGGCGCCGGCGTCGAGAGGTTCCGTGGACCGCTCACCTCGAGTCGGTGCAGGTCGGTACCGAGACCGGCGCTGAGGACAGCTGGGCCGACGCCACGGTGATGAATGCCCTCAGGGAACTGCCGGACCGGCAGCGACAGGTCGTCGCGCTGCGGATCTTCCTCGATCTGGACACCGAGACGACCGCCCGAACTCTCGGCATCGCGCCCGGGACGGTAACCGCACACCTCGCCCGGGCAACAGACGCCCTTCGTAACCGCCTTGCTCCTTCGATCAACCAGGAGACGACGTACCGATGAACAACACCGATGAGCTGTTCGGCCACCTGCGTAAGTCCTTCGATCAGGTCCACCTGGAAGAGTCCGCCGATCGGATCGTGGCGCGGGGGCAGTCGTTGCGCCGGCGGCGAGCCGGCGTCCGCGTGGCCATGACCGCCCTGGGCGCGGCCGCGGTCACCGCCGCCCTTGCGGTGTCGCTGCCGCAGGAGGCCACGCACCGTCCCGAGGCCGCTCCTGGCCAAAGCGCATCGAGCAGTTCCCAAACTCACGTGCACCTCGCCGCGTGGTCCGTGGATTCCGGTCCGCTGGACACGGTCACGCTCACGCTCCGTACGGCAAGCGACCCCGCGAGGTTGACCAAGGTATTGGCCGACGCCGGGGTGCCCGCCAAGGTGGAGTTCTTCGAGCCCGGCCAGCAGGCCGACTGCATCGGCGCCGAGGCCAGCCTTCCCCAGCTTGCCCAGGTCGTCGATTACCAGCCGAAGCGCACACCGTCCGGCGCCACGGTCATGACCATCAAGCGCGATGCGATGCCTTCGGGATCCGTTCTGCACTTCGCGATCTTCAAGAGCGTCATGGACGGTATGAATGCCAGCGCCTCGACGGTATGGCTGCTCCACGGCGATGCCAACGCGTGTGTGCTGACAACGACTCCGAAGGGCGGCCCGACGCCTGCCCCTCGGTCGTCCTGACCCCCGTCGGAGCGGCCGGAAGGAAACACACATGCGCCGACGAAGAATACCCGCCATCGTGCTAGGTGTCGTCACCATCGCCACGGTCCCCGTCGCCTACGCACAATCGGTCGAGCCCTCGGCTGCCGGAAGTCTGCCGAGCGTGCCGGTCTCAGGCCATAGTGTCACGTTGCTCACCGGTGATCAGATCACCGTCGTCAACGGTCACACGACCGCGATCCAGCCCGGAGCGGGCCGCGACAGCATGCGGTTCGTCAGCCGGCAGGACGGGGACGCCCAATACGTCATCCCCTCCGATGCGTTGCCGCTGGTGCAGGCCGGTTCGCTGGATGAACGACTGTTCGATGTGAATACCCTCATCAGGTTCGGCTACGACGACCGGACGGCGGCGCTTCCACTGCTGGTCGCATACCCCGGGTCTGCGGCCCGGGCTCGCTCCGCGGCCGCTGTCCCAGGTGCACGGATCGTCCGCGATCTGCCGGCAACCGACATGCTCGCCGTTCAGACGGACCGCTCAACGCGAGCCCAGCTCTGGCAGTCGCTGACCGGCGGAACACCGTCGCATCGCACCCTTCGGCCGGGGGTGAAAAAGGTCTGGCTGGACGGCAAACGCGCGATCGACCTCGACACCAGTGTGCCGCAGATCGGCGCTCCCGCGGCATGGCGGGCCGGCCTTGACGGCACCGGTGTGACTGTTGCCGTGCTCGACAGTGGTGTCGACGCGACCCACCCAGACCTGACGGGGAAGATCACACTGGCGGAAAACTTCACCGATGCCCCCGACGCCGACGACGAGGTGGGCCACGGCACCCACGTCGCTTCCATCATCGCCGGAACCGGTGCGGCGTCCGAGGGCAGATATCGGGGTGTCGCTCCGGGCGCGAAGCTGTTGAACGGCAAGGTTTGCCGGGCAGACGGCTGCCCGGACTCCGCCATTCTGGCCGGCATGGCCTGGGCGGCGCAGCGCGCACCAGTGGTCAACATGAGCCTCGGTGGCAGCGACTCGCCCGGAACTGATCCGCTCGAGGCCGCGGTCGAGGAACTGACGCAGCGGTTCGGTGCGCTGTTCGTCATTGCCGCCGGCAACGGAGGCGACGACGACGAACCCGTCGATTCGCCCGGCAGCGCAGACGCGGCGCTCACCGTGGGAGCCGTCGACCGCAAGGATCAGCTCGCTCACTTCTCCAGCCGCGGACCGCGTATCGGCGACGGGGCCATCAAACCCGACATCACTGCGCCCGGCGTCAACATCATGGCCGCCAAGGCCGCGCACGACGACAGCGACGCTTCCGCGCCGGTCGAGAAGTACGCCACCCACTCGGGAACCTCGATGGCGACACCGCACGTCGCCGGCGCCGCGGCAATCCTCACCCAGCAGCACCCCAACTGGTCGCCGCATCAGCTCAAGACGCTGCTCATGGGGGCATCGCATCCCACTGAGGGCCTCAGCGTGTTCGGTCAGGGCTCAGGCCGGGTGGACCTGGCACGAGCCATCACCCAGTCCGTTGCCACCAACCAGACCGCGGTCACTTTCGACCGGCAGACGTGGCCGCACGACGACGACAAAGCAGTCACCCGGACGGTGACCTACCGCAATGACGGCACCACGCCGGTCACGCTCACGCTTGGTGTGACCGCAACCGGCCCGGGTGGTGCACCCGCCCCGTCCGGGGTCTTCACCCTGTCCCACCACACGGTGACCCTTGCGGCCGGCGAAACCAGCGACACCACGCTGACCGCCGACACCAGCATCAACGGTCCAGACGGTGTGTACTACGGATTCCTCACTGCTACCGCACCCGGCGGCATCCGGGTCGAAACACCCTTCGCAGTCGATCGCGAAGGTGAGGTCTATGACGTCACGCTGGTGCATACCGCCCGCGACGGCACCTCACCCAGCGGCTACCGTTACACCAGGCTGGTCGGGCTCAACGGCGCCGGCTCTTTCAATGTCTTCGGCGAGCCCGGGCAGTCCACGACGACGCTGCGTGTGCCGAAAGGCCAGTACGGCGTGATCTCGAGTATCAGCGGTGATGACAACTCCGACGATCCCGCAGATGCCAACACGACGACGCTGGTGCAGCCGAGACTCGTCGTCGACGGTCCCACCACCGTGCGCCTGGATGCCCGACTCGGCAAACCAGTGTCCATCGATGGGCCGGAAGACGACGCGACACTGTCGCAGTCCTGGGTCAAGGCGGAATGGACGCGAGCGGGAAGCACCGTTTTCAGTCTCACCGCCCAAATGGGTCCGACCGGATCCGATTTCGTGGCCCAGATCGGCTCCGAGGCACCGTATGACGGCTTCCACAGTGTGATCACCGCGCAGTTCGCCCAGCCCGGGGACGGCTCGTTCCGGAACAGTCCCTCCATGTACGACACCGCATACTCCAGAGCCGGCCGATTTTTCGACGGCTTTACCAAGCGAGTGCGCAATTCTGAACTGGCAACGATCCAGGAGACGTATGCGACTGAGGCGCCCGGCGCACAGGGCGACAAAACCACCGTCGCTGTCGTTCACGGCATCTCCGTGCTCACGCTGCGCAGGTATTTCGATCTGCCATTCCGGCGTACCGCATACGTCAACACCGACGGCGGGGCGCTGTGGACCTCCACGTTCACCCAGCGGATCAGAGAATCGCTTACCGACATCAGCGTCTCCGCCCAGGCGCCTACTCGACTACGGCACGGCATCCCCTATCACGAGCAGTGGAACACAGCGGTATTCGCACCCACCGTGCTCGGTCCCTCCGTCGGCCGGGACTACGTGGCCCGCACACGGGACACGATCGGGATTGACCTGCCGGCATTTGGCGAAGGATCGGGCCATCCCGGTGATTCGACCGTCGACTCGAGCCGGATCGCGCTTTACTCCGGCGACACGCTGATCGGCGAGTGACTGGATAGGTCGTCGGGCGGTTCGGGTGTCTAGTGTGGAGGCTGGTAGGTTGACCGGCTGTGTCCGCTCAGCCGCCGCCGTCGTATGACGA
>NZ_JBFBGU010000025.1:0-128127 GCF_040684855.1 Actinoplanes sp. NPDC089786 | reverse complement strand
TGCCAAAGGAATCGCGAGGCAAAACAAAACCTCGCCATAAATTGGCACTGGCTTATCAAGCACCCTGTTGAGTTCTCAAAGAACAACCACACACCAAGAACCGGATCTCTGACCGAGATCCTTCCTTGGGGCTTTCGCTCCGATTCCTGGTCGACATCGCCATCACGAGGTTGCAACCTCGAAGGCATCGCCCAGTTCAACCCGCGCTAACGCTAGCCACCCTGAAGTGGTTGTGTCGTTCGGGTTATCCGTCAGACCGACCGATGATCGCTTAGCGATCCATCCGCCCGGCTCCTGCGGCTCTCATACTCTACCCGGTCGTTCCCGCCGGTGCAAACCCGGTTTCCCGTGCTTCACACCCTGCCTCGCCCGGTGCCTCTGACGAGCATAGCGCGCGTCTTCGGCAGTGGCTCAGGCGCTGTCCGAAGAATCCTCTTCGTCCGGCTCCGTGTGCCGTGGAGAAACTTACGCGACCGGTCTGGCGAAACGCAAATCGGCCCCCGGCCGTGTCAGAGTGGCAGGCATGACCGAGACCTCGGCACCCGCCGGCGACTGGCTGTTCGGCCTGCTCTCACCCCTGTGGCAGCTGGTCATCGGCCTGTTGGTGCTGGTGGTGATGGCGGTTTCGCTGCTCAAGCTGCTCCGCCGCGGCCCGTCCCGGATGGGCGGCGCGATGCTCCTGATCGGCGGCGCCCTGGTCGGCGTCGCCGTGGTCAGCTACCTGGTCGCGCAAATCTGAGGCCGATCCATGACCCGGCCAGCGCTGCGGCGCGGAAGGCCTTAACCCGGGTCAGAGCCGGCGGTTGGCCAGACTGGGCACCTCGGTCCGGATCTTCTCCACCCGCTCGAGGTCGAGATCCGCGACGACGACACCCACGACATCCGGCGCCTGAGCCACCACGGTCCCCCAGGGGTCGATCACCATGCTGCGCCCGAAGCACGTCCGGTCGGGCTCGTGGTCACCGATCTGCCCCGCCGCCACGACATAGCACTGGTTCTCGATCGCCCGCGCCCGCAGCAGAACCTCCCAGTGATCGCGACCCGTATGCATCATGAAGGCCGCCGGCACCACGATGACCTGCGCGCCGCCATCGGCGAGGCGTCGATAGAGCTCGGGGAACCGCAGGTCGTAACAGATCGACAGCCCGACCGGCACCCCCGCGACCGGGGCCACCACGACGTCGTCGCCGGCCGACACGGTGCGCGACTCCTGGTACGAGACCCGTCCCGGGATCTCCACGTCGTACAGATGGATCTTGCGATAGACCGCCACCCGCTCACCCGCGGGCGAAAAGACCAGTGACGTGTTGTAGGTGTGATCGTCGTCCGGCCCGCTCTCGTGGAACGAGCCCGCGTGCACCCAGATCCCGAGCTCCCGGGCCGCCGCGGCGAAGAAGCCGGCGAACTCGCCGTCTATCCCCTCCGGCTTCGGCATCCCCTGGCCACGCCCGAGATAGTCGACATACTCCGGCAGCACGGCCAGTTCGGCTCCCGCCGCAGCCGCCCGCTCCAGCAGTCCACGGGCCTCGGCAAGATTCCGCTCACGATCGTCCTGGGCATTCAGCTGACACACCGCAACACGCATACCCCGAGCCTAAGCGCGCCCAGGGTGTGGTGGGGACAGCAGAGTTCGGAGCCACAGGGTGCGCGGCGGCGGCCAAGGCACGACCGTGGGCTCTGGCCACCCGGCTGTGCGTGAAGTCATCGCCGGGCGTCAGAGGGATCTTGAGCGGGCCGGGAAGGCAGGGTCACGGCGTGGGCCCAGAGCCGACGAAGGCCAAGGGCCGCCACCGAGGTGCTCGCCCGCCTCGAGCGAGGCGGGCGATGGCGTCGGCGAGGGTCAGGCCGACTTCTCCTCGCGCTCGCGGCGGGCACGGCGGCCCCCGAACTCGCGCGGGACGATGGTCGGGTTGACGTTCTCGAGGACCACCTCGCGGGTGATGAGCACACGCGCGGCGTCGGGGTTGCTCGGGACCTCGTACATCACGGAGAGGAGAACCTCTTCCATGATGGCGCGGAGGCCGCGGGCGCCGGTGCCTCGGAGCATGGCCTGATCGGCGATGGCCTCGAGGGCGCCGGTGTCGAACTCGAGCTCGACGCCGTCGAGTTCGAAGAGGCGTTGGTACTGCTTCACGTAGGCGTTGCGCGGCTCGGTGAGGATCTTGATGAGCGCCTCGCGGTCGAGGTTGCGCACCGTGGTGATCACCGGGAGCCGGCCGATGAACTCGGGAATCAGCCCGAACTTCAGCATGTCTTCCGGCATGACCTTGCTGAAGATGTCGTCGGTGTTCCGCTCGGAGATCGAACGCAGGTGGGCGCCGAAGCCGACCCCGCCCTGGCCGACGCGGGACTCGATGATGCGGTCCAGCCCGGCGAACGCGCCACCCACGATGAACAGCACGTTGGTGGTGTCGATCTGGATGAACTCCTGGTGGGGGTGCTTCCGGCCGCCCTGCGGCGGCACATTGGCCACCGTGCCCTCGAGGATCTTGAGCAGGGCCTGCTGGACACCCTCGCCGGAGACGTCGCGGGTGATCGACGGGTTCTCACTCTTGCGAGCGATCTTGTCGACCTCGTCGATGTAGATGATGCCCTGCTCGGCCCGCTTGACGTCGTAGTCGGCGGCCTGGATCAGCTTGAGCAGGATGTTCTCGACATCCTCACCGACATAGCCGGCCTCGGTCAGCGCGGTGGCGTCGGCGATCGCGAACGGCACGTTCAGCATGCGGGCCAGGGTCTGCGCCAGGTGTGTCTTGCCGCAGCCGGTGGGGCCGATGAGCATGATGTTGGACTTGGCCACCTCGACGTCGCTGCCCGCTCCGGGCGCGCCGGCCGACTCGGCCTGAATCCGCTTGTAGTGGTTGTAGACGGCGACCGACAGCGCCTTCTTGGCCTGTTCCTGCCCGACCACGTAGTTGTCGAGGAACTGGCAGATCTCCATCGGCTTGGGAAGCTCTTCCCACTTCACCTCGCCGGTTTCGGCCAGCTCTTCCTCGATGATCTCGTTGCAGAGATCGATGCACTCGTCGCAGATGTAGACCCCAGGGCCCGCGATGAGCTTCTTGACCTGCTTCTGGGACTTCCCACAGAAGGAGCACTTCAGTAGGTCGCCACCGTCACCGATCCGTGCCACCTACGGTCTCCCTGCCACTCATCGGCCGGCTACTGCCCGTCCTCAAGCTGAGAACGATCCGCCTCGACGCCGTTGAAAACTTTCGTCCTGCACAGCTCATCGTCCGCGGACCCGCGTTGCTGAGGTTGCACGCTCGACGTTACCCGCTGTTGGGCACTTCTCCGACCCCCCAAAACGGGCGTGTCAGGGGCCGGTCAGTCTAGCTCGCGACTGTCCGACCCCCGGCGGGTGGTGTCAGTTGCCCGCGCCCACGGTCTGAAGGCTCTTCTTACGGCTGACCAGAACGGTGTCGACGAGACCGTACTCCTTGGTCTCATCGGCCGTCATGATCTTGTCGCGGTCGATGTCCTTGCGGACCTTCTCGACCGTCTGGCCGGAGTGCTTGGCCAGCAGTTCCTCGAGCTGGGTACGCATCCGGAGGATCTCGCGCGCCTGGATCTCGATGTCCGAGCCCTGGCCGTAGCCGCCCTCGGTGGCCGGCTGGTGGATGATGATCCGCGAGTGGGGCAGCGCCATCCGCTTGCCCGGCGACCCGGCCGCCAGCAGCACAGCGGCCGCGCTGGCCGCCTGGCCGAGACACACCGTGATGATGTCGGGGCGGACGTACTGCATCGTGTCGTAGATCGCCGTCATGGCCGTGAACGAACCACCGGGCGAGTTGATGTACATGGTGATGTCGCGGTCGGGGTCGGTGCTCTCCAGCGTCAGCAGCTGGGCCATCACGTCGTTGGCCGACGCGTCGTCCACCTGCACGCCGAGGAAGATGATCCGGTCCTCGAACATCTTGTTGTACGGGTTCGACTCCTTGACGCCGTACGACGTGCGCTCCACGAACGAAGGCAGGACGTACCGGTTGTGCACGGGTGCGAACCCTGGAGGCATGGAAAGGTCGGTCATGGTCTGCTCCCTCAGTTCAGCGTGCCGGCGCCCTCCGGGACCTGTGTGGCCCCGGTGATCACCTTGTCGATGAAGCCGTAGTCCTTGGCCTCTTCGGCCGTGAACCAGCGGTCGCGGTCGGAGTCGGCCTCGATCTGCGCCTGGTCCTGGCCGGTGTGGAAGGACACCCGCTCCTGGAACATGCGCTTGGTGTAGAGCATCTGCTCGGCCTGGATCGCGATGTCGGCGGCCGTACCGCCCATCCCGCCGGACGGCTGGTGCATCATGATCCGCGCGTGGGGCAGGGCGAAACGCTTGCCCGCGGTGCCCGCGCAGAGCAACAACTGTCCCATCGACGCGGCCATGCCCATGGCCACGGTCTGAACGTCGTTGTCGATGAACTGCATGGTGTCGTAGATCGCCATGCCGGAGTAGACCGAGCCACCCGGCGAGTTGATCCACAGGTTGATGTCGCGCTCCGGGTCCTCGGCGGACAACAGCAGGAGCTGCGCGCAGATGCGGTTCGCGACCTGGTCGGTCACCTCGCTGCCGAGGAAGATGATCCGCTCGCGCAGTAGCCGGTTGAAGACCGAGTCGTCGAGGTTGCCACTGAGTTCGCCGCCCCGCAGAGCGGGACTCGCAGGAATGTGCAGGTCGGTCATGGCAGCCCTTCACCGCTGACTGAACCGGCCGAGCGATCCGGCCGGCAACTGGTCCGTAGTACGACCAACGTAACCGGTCGGATGCCCGGCGGCTTCCCGCTCGGGCGGGTGTTCGCTGTCAGCGCAGGCGTCAGTGGTCGTGACCGGCGTGCTCGGCCTCGTTGGCCTCGCGGAGGTCGTCCAGCGTCAACGTGTTGCCCTCGCTGTCCTGCATGGTGACCTTCTCCAGCACGGAGGCCAGCGCCTTGCCCCGGCGCACGTCGCCGAACACGGCGGCCGCGGTGCCGGACTGCACGAGCTGGTCGTAGTACTGCTGCGGGGACATCTGCGCCCGCTGCGCGCGGTGCACGATCTCGTGGCCGAACTCGTCGTCGGAGACCTGGATGTCCTCGGCGTCGGCGACCGTGTCGAGCAGGAGCTGGATACGGACGCCCTCGGTCGCGGCGTCGGCCAGCTCGGTGTCGATCTGCTCCTCGGTCTTCTCCTCGGAGGCCAGGTAGTCCTCGAGGGTGGCGCCGATCCGCTCGAGCTGGTCGGTCATGGCCTGCTTGCGGCCCTCGACCTCGTCCTTGACGATGCCCTCGGGCGCCGGGATGTCGGCCGCCTCGACGAGCTGCTTGAGTGCCTCGTCACGGGCGGCGTAGATCTGCTCGACCTTCTTCACCCGGCCGAGCCGCTCGCGCAGGTCGCCGCGCAGCTCTTCCAGCGTGTCGAACTCGCTGGCCAGCTGGGCGAACTCGTCGTCGACCTCGGGCAGCTGCTTGTCCTTGACGCTGCGCACCTTGACCTCGACGTCGGCGTCGCGGCCGGCGAAGTCGCCGCCGACCAGCTGGGTGGTGAACGACGCGTCGGCGTCGGCCACCAGGCCGACCAGCACCTCGTCGAGGCCCGGGAGCAGCTGCTTGCTGCCGACCTCGTGGGAGATGTTGGTGGCCGAGCCGCCCGGCACCTCTTCGCCGTCGACGGTCGCCTTGAGGTCGAGCTGGACGTAGTCGCCCTCGGCGGCCGGACGGTCGACCGTCTTCAGCGTGGCGAAGCGCTCGCGCAGCCCGTTGACCTGCTCGTCGATCTCGCTGTCACCGATCTCGACGGCCGGCACGGTCACCGAGATGGTGGACAGGTCGGGCATGGTGATCTCGGGCCGGACGTCGACCTCGGCGGTGAACTTCAGCGGCTCACCGTCGGTGAACTCGGTGATCTCGACCTCGGGACGGCCCAGCGTCTTGACGTCGTGCTCGCGGACCGCGGCCAGGATCTGCTGCGGGATGGCCTCTTGCACGGCCTCGTTGAGGACCGTGCCCCGGCCGACCCGCTGGTCGATCACCTGGGCGGGGATCTTGCCGCGCCGGAAGCCCGGGATCTGCACCTGCGCGCCGATCTCCCGGTACGCCTTCTGCAGGCTCGGCTTGAGCTCGTCGAACGGCACCTCGATGGCGAGCTTCACCCGGGTCGGGCTCAGAGTCTCGACGGTGCTCTTCACAGGCGTACTCCTTGTTGCTTCGTCTGGTGGTGTCAGTCGGGGTGGCGGGATTTGAACCCACGGCCCCTCGCTCCCAAAGCGAGTGCGCTACCAAGCTGCGCCACACCCCGTGGCCGGGCAAGTGTATGCGGTCCGCCTCAGCGCCTGCGCTCCGGAGTCGCCCGGGCGACTCACCGGGGTATCCCGTTCGCATGTCACGGGGGACATTCAGTACGCTGTTGATGCACCAACGCGGGCGTAGCTCAATGGTAGAGCTTCAGTCTTCCAAACTGACTACGCGAGTTCGATTCTCGTCGCCCGCTCACGACTGGGGCCCCGTGTCCGCGGAAAGCGCAGACCGGGGCCCTTCGCATGCCAACCTGGGGGCCGAGCCCCCAGACCCCACGACGAACTGGGGCCCCGTGTCCGCGGAAAACGCAGACCGGGGCCCTTCGCATGCCAACCTGGGGGCCGAGCCCCCAGACCCCACGACGGACCGGGGCCCCGTGTCTGCGGAAAACGCAGACCGGGGCCCTTCGCATGCCAACCTGGGGGCCGAGCCCCCAGACCCCGCGATTCAGGTCACGCCTCGCTCGGCCGCACCGGAAGCGGGGGCGGGGGCCGGGTGGCGACGGCGCGGGCTGCGGCCAGGGCCGCCAGGGCTGGGGAACGGTAGACGTTCACTACGCGAGGGCTCATGGGTTGAGGTTGCACGCGCCGGGTTGCTTCGGCGGGTGCCGGACGGTTGCGTCATTCACGGTGACAAATCAACTACGGAGAGTACGAGCACAGCAGGCTCACGCCATCTCGGCGACCTGACGAGATGGTCCAGGCCGTTGCGCCGGCGTCCGGCCGTGGAGATTGGCACCAGCCTCGGCGTTGACATGTGACCTTCTGGTCACATAACTTTGCGTCATGACGGATGACGACCGGGTGTTCAAGGCGCTCGCGGATCCGAGCCGTCGGTTTCTGCTTGATCTGCTCTTCCAGCGTGACGGCCGCACGCTGACCGAGCTCGAGTCCGAGCTGGCCATGACGCGCTTCGGCGTGGCGAAACACCTGCGGGTCCTCGAGGACGCGGGTCTCGTCGTGGCGCGCCGGTCCGGGCGGGAGAAGTTGCACTTCCTCAACACCGTGCCGATCCGCCTGATCCATGACCGGTGGATCGACAAGTACACGGAACGCCAGGTCACCGCACTGGTCGATCTCAAGAACGCCCTGGAGGACGAGGAATGACCACCACCACGACGACGCGGGTGCACCGCATCTGGATCAAGGCGACGCCGGACCGGATCTGGGCGGCGATCACCGACCCGGAATGGAACGGGCGGTACGGGTACGCCGCCGTCGCTCACTATGAGTTGCGAGCGGGCGGCACGTTCCGTCAGTTCGCCAACGACGGGATGAAGGCGTTCGCCCAGCAGCACGGCTTCGAGATGCCCGAGGTGATCGCCGATGGTGAGGTCGTCGAGGCCGACCCGCCCTGGCGGCTCAAGCAGACCTGGAAGCTGCTGATGGACCCGGCCACGGCGGCCGAGGCGTACTCGACGCTGACCTTCGAGATCTCCGAGTCGAAGAGCCAGCCGGGCACCTGCAAGCTGACCGTGATCCACGAGCTGCCCGAGTCGCCGGCGGCGTTCGCGATGGTCGCGGGCACCGACGAGGAGGGCGCCGGCGGGGGCTGGGCCTGGCTGCTCAGCGACCTCAAGTCGCTCGTCGAGACGGGCAAGGCGTTCAACGAGTGAACGATGGCGGGCCTCCCGGAGGAGGTCCGCCACCCGTTCCGCAAAGGACTCAAGGCAGAGCTACTGGAGGCAGAGCTAGAACAACCCCACGACCCAGTTGTAGGCGTCGACCACCCAGCCGGTCTGGCGCAGGTGGGCGACACCCACGCCGATCAGGAAGATCGCCGTGACCACGTGTGAGCCGCGAGCGCCCTGGCGGACCCGGCCGAACTGCTTCTCGAGCACCTGGCGCCCGATCAGCCGGCACAGCGCGAAGAGGCCGCCGGCGACCAGCAGGCTGCAGACGAACACGATCACCGCGGTGGTCAGGTCGCCGTCGGTCGAGATGGCCCAGATGCCCCAGCAGACGAAGGCGAACAGCAGGCCCGCGGTGGTCCACTCGCCGCCCCGGCGCAGCTCACGCCAGGAGAACTCGCGCGGTTGCGGTGGCGCCCCGGCGCCCGGCCAGCCGACCCCGGTCGGCTCGTGCTCGGCGGTGAACCGCGCCGTCTTGGGGGTTACCGACGCCCGGCCGCGCGAGAACGGGCTCGGGTCGGGCGGAACGGGCGGGCCGTCCGGCACGGACTGCGCGGTGGGCGGCTCGGCCCACGGGTCCTGCGGCGGCATGTCGAGCGTCCGCTCCGACCACTGCGGTTGCTCCGGCATTGGGATCCTCCCGGACGAATTCAGGCGCGGCGCACCGGGCGCCGTGCGACTTCGAGAGTAACGACGCGGCAATACCTGTCTCAAATTCTCTTGCGGGGCGCCTCTACCGGGATTGAATTTGAGACAGGTATTTCGTTAGCCCGGACGTGCCCGGTCCGTTACACAGAACGGCATGACCACCGGAGAAGACCTCACCTTCCGGGCCGCCACCGCGGACGACTGGGATGCGATCCACAGGCTGCTCAGCCTCCTCTTCCACGACGCCGACTCGGACGAATTGCGGCAGGTCGAAAGCTCGGTGTACGAGCCGGAGCGCGGCCTGGTCGCCACCGACGACGAGGCCGTGGTCGGGCACGCGGCCGCGTACACCAGAGAATTGACCGTGCCCGGCGCGATCCTCCCGGCCGCGCATGTCACCCTCGTGGGTGTCGCCCCGACACACCGGCGGCGCGGCGTCCTGAGCCGGATGATCCGGCGCCAGCTGGCCGAGGTCGCGGCGGCGGGGCGCGAGCCGATCGCGGTGCTGTGGGCCAGCGAGGGCCGGATCTACCCCCGGTACGGGTACGGCCTGGCCGCCCAGCGCCTGTCGCTGCGCGTGAACACCCGCGAGATGACCCTGCCCGGCGAGCCGGCCGGCAAGCTCCGGCTGGTCGACCCGGTGGCCACGATCGGCGACTTCGCCAAGGTGTACGAGCAGTTGCGGGCCGAACGGGTCGGCTGGTCCTCCCGTGACGACCGCTGGTGGCGCTTCGTGCTCGCCGACATCCCCGCGATGCGGGAGGGGGCGACCGAGCGGCACGGGGTGGTGCACGAGGGTCCGCACGGCCTGACCGGCTATGCGACCTGGCGCACCAAGGGCGGCTGGGACAGCAACGGGCCGACCGCGGAGGTCCAGGTCGGCGAGGTGGTGGCGGCCGATCCGGAGACGTACGCCACGCTCTGGCGCTTCCTCCTCGGCATCGATCTGGCGCGTAGCCTGCACGCCACGTACCTGCCGGTGGACGACCCGCTGGTGCACCTGGTGAACGAGCCGCGGCAGCTCGGCGTACGGCTGCAGGACGGTCTGTGGATCCGGATCGTCGACGTGCCCGGCGCGCTGGCCGCCCGGCGCTACGCCACCGACGTCGACGTGGTGCTGGACGTGACCGACCCGCTGATCCCGGCCAACACCGGTCGCTGGCGGCTGACCAACGGCGCCTGCGAGCCGACCACCGGCCCGGCCGACCTGGCCTGCACGGTGACCGAGCTGGGGGCGGCCTACCTGGGCGGGACGTCGCTCACGTCGCTGGCGGGGGCGGGCCGGGTGCGCGAGCTGACGCCGGGGGCGCTCATCCGGGCGTCGCAGGCCTTCGGCTGGCACCGGATGCCCTCGCCGCTGCAGATCTTCTAGAGCCGCCGCAGATCTTCTAGAGTCGCAGGATGGCTGAGCCCGAACGCAGGCGCCGGCGGGTGCGCTCGTCGCCCCCGCCGGAAGCAACGCCGCCCCCGCCAGAAGCAACGGAGCCGCGGCCGGAAGCAACGGAGCCGCCGCCGGTCGAGAAGGCCCGGCGGCCGACCGGCGGCGAAGACTCCGAGCGTGGGCTCCGAGGCCTCGTCGGCTCGGGATCGTCGCAGGTCAGCGTGGGCGCGGCGCTTCGGGCGCGAGACGCCGCGAGACCGACCGACGAGCATCTCGCCGAGGCGGAGAAGCTGCCCATCGTGCGCCGGAACTGGACCCCGCGCGAGGAGCTGCCCCGCCGTTAACCGGCCGGCAGCGGCGGCAGCGTCCGGGTGCGCTCGTACTCGGTGAGCTGGTCGATGCGGCGCTGGTGTCGAACGTTCCCGGAGAACGGCGTGGCCAGGAACGCGTCGACGAACGCGGCCGCCTCTTCCGGGGTGTGCTGCCGGGCGCCGATCGCGCAC
The DNA here is from genome assembly GCF_040684855.1 of Actinoplanes sp. NPDC089786. Classification (NCBI taxonomy): domain Bacteria; kingdom Bacillati; phylum Actinomycetota; class Actinomycetes; order Micromonosporales; family Micromonosporaceae; genus Actinoplanes; species Actinoplanes sp. NPDC089786. The sequence goes on along the minus strand of NZ_JBFBGU010000025.1, from coordinate 117,705 downwards.
ACGTTCGCGTCGTTGTGCTGGCGGCCCAGCTCGGCGATCTCGGTCTTCCAGACCAGCGCGGAGCGTACCCCCGCGATCTTGTTGGCCGCGATCTGCTCGCCGTTGCCCGACCCGCCGATGACGACACCCAGGCTGCCCGGGTCGGCGACCGTGCGGGAGGCGGTGTGGAAGCAGAAGGCCGGGTAGTCGTCCTCGGGGTCGTACACGTGCGGTCCCACGTCGACCACGTCGTGACCCTGTTTGTTCAGGTGTTCGACCAGGGAGTTCTTGAGCTCGTAGCCGGCGTGGTCAGAGCCGATGTAGACACGCATGGGCACGATCCTCTCAGAAGGTCAGGGCGCTGCGCAGGACCGCCGCGATCTGGTCGGCGGCCGCGCGGGCGGCGTCGATGACGGCCAGCTTGCGGGCGAAACCGTGGTTCATCTGGGCGTAGCGGGTGTGCACCACCGGGACACCCGCGGCGGCCAGCGCGTCGGCGTAGTCGGCGCCCTCGTCGCGCAGGACGTCGAACTCGGCCGTGATGATCAGCGTCGGTGGCATCCCGGCCAGGTCGGGCGTGGCCAGGATGGCCACGTCGGGCGTGAAGCGCAGCGCCTGGTCCTGGACGTAGGCGGACCAGGCCAGCTGCATCGACGCCCGGTCCAATCCGTAAGAACCCAGCTCGGCGTACGACTCGGAGGCGCACAGCGGGTCGAGGGCCGGGTAGATGAGCACCTGGTGATCCAGCGGCATGGCGGCGTCCCGCAGGCGCCGCGCGACGACCGTGGCGATCTGGCCACCCGCGCTGTCACCGGCAATGGCCAGCCGGGTGGGGTCCAGGCCGAGGCCCTCACCTTCCTTGCGCAGGTACGCGAGGACGGCCTCGACGTCGTCCAGCGCGGCCGGGAACGGATGTTCCGGGGCCAGGCGGTAGCCCACCGACACCACGGCGCACCCGGACCGCTGCGCGATGCGGCGGCACAGCCGGTCGAAGGTCTCGATGCTGCCGTACGTCCAGCCGCCCCCGTGCACGTAGACCACGACCGGCAGGCCGAAGCCGGTCGCGTAGAGCCGGCAGGGCACGTCACCGGCCTCGAAGTCGGCGACCACCGGCAGCGGGAACGCCGGCCCGGTCTCGGCCTCGTTGGCCGCTTCCATGGCCTCCCGGACGAACTGGAGCTGGCTCAGCGGGTCGGCCGCCAGCACCTCGGCCGGCGGCCGCCGCCGGAGCGAAGCGGCCGCCGTGACCTGCGGGTGCAGCATCAGCTCAGCTGCGACAACACGAGCCCGCCCCGCGCCTTGGGCGTGAACCAGGTGCTCTTGCGGGGCAGCTTCTGGCGCTGGAGGTTGACCGTGACGAAGTCGTCGACGGTCACCGGGGCGATCAGCACGGCCAGCTCGGAGCGCGCCTCGTCGACCTCGGAGCGCAGCCAGTCGGCCGAGTAGTCGCCGCCCACGTAGCTGACCCGCTTGTCGCCCGGGTCGAGGCCGAGCACCTGCCCGAGCAGCACGCGCTCGACGCGGGCGTGGTCGAGGTTCTCGACGTCGGGCACGTTCGGGTCGGCCGGGAGCTGAACGGCGTAGGTGTGGCCGTCGACGTACAGCTCGATCGTGCCCTTGGCCGGGATCCGCGGGGGCCGCGGCAGGTCGGTGACCGTCGCGCCGGCCGCGGTCAGCCGCTCGACCAGCTCGCCCGGCGGCGCCGGCAGCTCGCTGATCAGCCGGTTGTAGGGCTGGATGGCGATCGACGCGGGCGTGGTGACCACGGCCAGGAAGCGGCTCAGGCCCCCGCTCTGTGCGGCCAGGCTGCGGTGGTTGCCGTCGGCGACGACCAGTTCGCCCCCGCCGGCCAGGGCCAGCAGCTCGTCCTGCTGCTTACCGGCGGGCAGGACCCAAACGTGATGGGTACGCCCGGACTGGTCGGAATCGGTGGCGTCCGGCTCACCGGCCGCCTCGGTGGCGGCCAGCAGCGTCTCGTGCAGCTCGTCGCCGCGCCCGGTCTGCAGCAGCAGCACCGGGGACAGCAGCGTGTTGACCGTCCCGGCCAGCGCGACCCGCTCGCGCACCTTGGCCAGGAACACGTCCTCGTTGCGGATGACCAGGCCGGGCTCGTCGGCGCTGGTGGAGATCTGGTCGGTGTCGACCATCGTCCAGAGGCCGACCGCGGGCTGCTCCCCCGGCGCGGTGATCCGGTAGAGGACGGCGACCTGTTCGGCCGACGTGTAGTCGCCGCGCTCCTGCTGCGCGGCGAGCCGGGCCGCCGCGTCGGGCAGCGCCTCGGTGAAGGTCTGGCCGAGCGAACCGGGCGCGAGATGTGGCATCTCGATGGCCAGGCTGCTCGCCGGGTTCGCCGCGATGATCGCGGTGATCTCGGCGTCGTCGGCGAATTCGTCGTAGTTCTGCGCGCCGGTGTTCGCGGCGGAGATCCAGGCCCGGGGGATCGGGTGGGCGACCGTCATGCGCGCAGGCTACCGGGCGGGCCGACGGTGCCGTGCCACCGGCATGTTCCCTCGTGACCGTTGCAACTGCGCTCGACGCCGGTCGTCCATCTTCCGCTCCACCGGCATCGAGACCACCGTCACCGGCGGCGCCACCATCGCCGCCAGATCGGGATCGGTCCACGTACCCGGATGAACGGCGATCGTCGAGGTGGCGACGCTGTCACTCGCACTCACAGGGTCCCTCCCGGGTCGCGCTGGGATGTTCACCCCATCCAACGACCCTCGGGGGCCCCGGGTGCTCTCATTCGAAAATCGGTCCGAGGTCGCGGGTGCGCTTGAGCTCGAAGAACCCGGGCGTGCTCATGCACAGCCGGACGCCGTCCCACAGTTTGCCCGCCGCTTCGCCCTTGGGCGCCGGGGTGACCACCGGGCCGAAGATCGCCACCGGCTCGCCGGCCGGGCCGGGCGCGTGGATCACCGGGGTGCCGACATCCATGCCGACCGGCTTCATGCCGGCGTCGTGGCTCGCGCGTAGCTTCTCGTCCCACTTGTCACTGTCCGCCTCGGCGGCGAGTCCCGGGTCGACGCCGGCGTCGGACAGCGCCTCGGCGTACAGCTTCTCGTTCCGGTCGTATTTTTGCAGGTGGATGCGGGTGCCGAGCGCGGTGTAGAGGTCGCGCAACACCTCGGGGCCGGCCGTCTCGGCCGCGGCGATGCAGACCCGCACCGGCCCCCACGCCGTGTCCAGCAGCTGACGGTAGTCGGCCGGCAGCTCACGCCCCTCGTTGAGCACCGAGAGGCTCATCACGTGGAAGCGGATGTCCAGCGGACGCACCTTCTCCACCTCGAGCAGCCAGCGCGACGTCATCCAGGCCCAGGGGCACACCGGGTCGCACCACATGTCGACCGTCTCACGTTCCGTCATGCTGTGATCCTCTCTCTGTAAGCTGACTCGTTCCGGGTGACGTGCGACACCCCGGTAACGCATAGGGTGACGTGGAAAACTCTCGACGGGGGCCGGTCGGTCCTGAACGACGCGAATGGAGTGATCGTGGCCGGAGTTCGTAACCTGACCCAGGTCGAGGCGGCCGAGCGGGCGCGCCTGCTCACGGTGGACGGGTACGAGATCACCCTCGACCTGACCGACGGCTCCGGCAACCCTGGCGAGGGCACCTTCCGCTCCACCACCGAGGTCACGTTCACCTGCGGCGAGCCCGGCGCCGAGACCTTCATCGAGGTCGCCGCGACCAGCCTGCGGTCGGTCACGCTGAACGGCGCGCCGGTGGACACGGCCGGCTGGTCGGCCGAGGCCGGCCTGACGCTGACCGGGCTGGCCGCGAGCAACACGCTGGTGGTCGACGCCGACTTCGCGTACTCCGCGAGCGGTCAGGGCCTCCAGCGCAGCATGGACCCGGTCGACAAGGAGATCTACCTCTACAGCCAGTTCGAGACGGCCGACGCCCAGCGCGTCTTCGCCTGCTTCGACCAGCCCGACCTGAAGAGCGTCTTCACCTGGCACGCGACCGTGCCGGCGCACTGGCGGGTGATCTCCAACATGCCGGTCGACTCCGAGGCCAAGGCCGAGTTCGGGGCCAAGACCGTGCACTTCCCGCCGTCGGCGAAGATGAGCTCGTACATCACGGCGCTCTGCGCGGGCCCCTACCACGAGGTGCGCGACGAGCACGACGGCATCTCGCTGGGCGCCTTCGTCCGGGCCTCGATGGCGCAGTACCTCGACGCGGACGACATCTTCGAGGTGACGAAGCAGGGCTTCGACTTCTTCCACGAGCAGTTCGGCGTGCGCTACCCGCTGCCCAAGTACGACCAGCTGTGGGTGCCCGACTTCAACGCCGGCGCGATGGAGAACTTCGGCTGCGTCGTGCACGCCGAGGCCCACTACATCTTCCGGTCCCAGGTCACCGACTTCGAGTACGAGCAGCGCGCCAACACGATCCTGCACGAGCTGGCGCACATGTGGTTCGGCGACCTGGTCACCATGCGCTGGTGGAACGACCTGTGGCTGAACGAGTCGTTCGCCGAGTGGGCCAGCCACTGGTGCAACACCAGCGCCACCCGGTTCACCGACGCCTGGACGACGTTCCTGTCCATCCGGAAGAACTGGGGCTACCGCCAGGACCAGCTCTCGTCCACCCACCCGGTGTACTGCGAGATGCCCGACCTGGAAGCGGTCGAGGTCAACTTCGACGGGATCACGTACGCCAAGGGCGCCAGCGTGATCAAGCAGCTGGTCGCGTACGTGGGGCTGGACGCCTTCCGGGCCGGCCTGCGCGCGTACTTCGGCAAGCACATGTGGTCCAACGCCACCTTCGACGACCTGCTCACCGAGCTCGAGACGGCGTCCGGCCGGGAACTGCGCAAGTTCGCCGCCCAGTGGCTGGAGACGGCCCAGGTCAACACGCTGCGGCCGGTGATCGAGGTGGGCGCCGACGGCACGTACACCAGCGTGGTCGTGCAACAGGAAGCGCCGGCCGCGTACCCGACCATGCGTACCCACCGGATCGGGGTCGGCCTCTACGACCTGCGCGGCGACCAGCTGGTGCGGCGTGAGCTGCTGGAGCTGGACGTGACCGGCGAGCGCTCCGAGATCACCCAGCTGAACGGGCAGCCGGCGGCCGACGTGCTGCTGCTCAACGACGACGACCTCACGTACGCCAAGCTGCGCCTGGACGAGCGCTCGATGGCCACCGTGGTCGACCACATCGCCGGCTTCGACTCGTCGCTGGCCCGGGCGCTGTGCTGGGCCGCCGCCTGGGACATGGTGCGCGACGCCGAGCTGGCCACCCGCGACTACGTGGCGCTGGTGTGCAGCGGCCTGCCCGCCGAGAAGGACATCAACCTGACCACGGCGACCCTGCGTCAGGCCCAGACCGCGCTGGTCATGTACGCCGACCCGGAGTGGGCGCCGACCGGCTGGGCCCGGCTGGCCGAGACCGCTCGCACGGCGCTGGCCGCGGCCACCCCGGGCAGCGGCTTCCAACTGGCCTGGGCGCGGGCGTACCTCGCGTCCGGCCGGGGCGCCGACGATCTGGCCACGCTGAGCGGCTGGCTGACCGGCGAGGGCGTGCCCGAGGGCCTGACCATCGACACCGAGCTGCGCTGGTCGCTACTCCAGGCGCTGGCGGCCAAGGGCCGGGCCACCGACGAGCAGATCGGGGCCGAGCTCGACCGCGACCGCACGGCCAGCGGCGAGCGCGAGGCCGCGTACGCCCGGGCGCTGCTGCCCACGGCCGAGAACAAGGCGTCGGTGTGGGCCCGGCTGACCAGCGACGAGGAGCTGCCGAACTGGCTGCACCGCTCGCTGCTCCAGGGCTTCCAGCACGCCACCCAGGTGGAGCTGACCAAGCAGTACGCCCCACTGTTCTTCGAGGTCGTCGACAACGTCTGGAAGCGCTCGGACAGCGAGCCGGCCCAGGAGTTCGTGATGATGGCCTACCCGGCCTACCAGGTGAGCGAGGAGACGGTGGCGCTGACCGACGCCTGGCTGGCCGCCGACGGTCACAACCCGTCGCTGCGCCGGCTGGTCGCCGAGGGCCGCGACGGCGTGGTCCGCGCCATCAAGGCTCGTTCCAGGGATATCGCGGAGCGCTAAGTGTCACATCGTCACCACCCAGCGTGAGTACGCTGGGTGGGTGACGACCGGCCCCGGTTCCCTGGTCCGCTGGACCGCGCCCGACGGCCCGTGGACGGAGCCCGACCTGCACCTGTTCCCGCAGGACGGGCACCGCTACGAGATCGTGGACGGCAGCCTGCACGTGACGCCGCCGCTCGACGAACCACACGAGGCCGTCGTGCGCGCCCTGGTGACGACGCTGCGTGGCGCGGCACCGGAAGGCTGGTGGGTGTGCGCCCGGCTGGGTGTCGCGGCCGGGCCGAGCCATCTGATCCCCGACGTGACCGTGCTGCGTCCGGAGTCGTCCGGGGCGGTCTGGGCCGACCCGTCCGACGTGGCCCTGGTGGTCGAGGTCGAGGGCCCGTCCAGCCGCCGCTACGACCGTCTGCTCAAGCCGTCCCTCTACGCCGAGGCCGGCATCCCGCATTTCTGGCGGGTCTCCGACGGCCCGGTCCTGCACGCACACACGCTGACGAACGCCGGCTACGAGTGCGAGCGGACGATCGCCCCGCTGGAGCTGGTGCGTCTCAGCGCGCCGTTCCCGGTCGGGGTCGCTCCGTCGAGCTGGATCTAATGCTTGCCGGCGTGGGTGGCCAGCTGGTCGAGGCCGGCGAGCACGCCACCGGCCAGGTCGCCGCCCGCGAAGGACGCGGCCATCGACAGCGCGGCCAGCTTGGCGTCACGGTCGGAGATGCGCTTGCGCGCCTCGCTGCCGGTGACGATCTCGAGCACCCGCTGGTTGGGTGAGACCGCCACGAGCACGGCGCGCGGGGCGCCCTCGATCTGGCGGTGCAGCCCCTGGGCGGCCTCGCGGACCGGCTCGGTGAGGTCGCCGACGTACACGCTGAAGATCAGCCCGGTCTGCTGGTCGGCCACCCGCAGGGCCTCGTCGAGGCGCAGCAGCTGGCGGGTGGTGAACGGACCCTCCAGCGCGGCCACCGTGGGCTCGGACTTGTGGGGGTCTTCGGTCAGGGTCAGCCCGCCGGGCGCTTCCACCGAACTGGACGGGTGTGGCCCGCGCGACTGGCCCTCGGGACCGTCGACGCCCGTGGTCGAGCGCTCGACCGTGGTCGACGAGTGTTGGTCACCAGCGGTCACTTGCGCCTCCAACCGGGCCGGGGCGGACAGGCTGACCGGACGAGTCCTCGATGACGCCGGCCTCGATCGCGGGCGCCGACGACGCCGGGCCGGTGCGCTCGGGGGCGGACAGGAACCAGGTCGGCGCGAAGTCGTACGGCCGGCCGGGGCGGTAGCGGCGCGAGGGCCGGCCCTTGCCGCTCCCGGAGAGCGCCAGGGTCGCCACGACCGCGATGACCGCGAACGGGATCAGCGCGTAGACCAGCACGGTGTTCAACACGGACACACCTTCACGGTAGCGGAGAGCGGGTTCTCCCAAGGCGTCGGGTGTCTTCCCGCTATCTCATGCCGTCGGGATCTACGCGGAACACGCCTCGAGGTGCGAAAATCACCCTCACGCGCCATCTTGAACCGATCGTGTCGGAGGGGGAGCCCATGCGCAGATCCGTCCTGGCCGCGCTCGCGGCAGCCGGTTTCTTGATCCTGGCCACACCCTCGCCGGCCGGCGCGGCGGCCGCCGTCTTCGTCGAGACCAACCCGAGCACCGTCCGCGCGGGCGACGAGGTGGGCCTCCGCGCCAGTTGCACCGACAACCTGACCGCCGCCGTGGTGGCCGCCGAGCCCTGGGGATCGATCGAGGTCAAGCCGAGCTTCGGGTTCCTGACCGCGACCACCCGCATCGGCCGCACCATCCAGCCCGGCGACTACCGGGTGACCCTGCGCTGCCCCGACAAGTTGTCCGCCACCGCCGTCCTGCACGTGGTGGCCCGGGTCGAGCCGAGGCAGGGCCCGGCGACCGGCGGGGGCGGCACCGCGCCGGGGCGGCAGGCGCCGCTGATGATCGGTGGCGGAGCCGGCGCGATCGCCGCCGGTATCGCGCTGGCCGTGTTCGCCGCGCGCCGCCGGCGGCTGGGTTGAGTCCGGCCCGGCTGCCCGACTCGGTACGCCGCAAGCGCCCGGCCGAGGTCGTCGTCCCGCGGCCGCGGCTCCCGGTGGCCGCTCCGCCGCCGATCGAGCCGGTGCGGTTCCAGCCGCCCGCGGCCCGCACGGCCGTACGCCGAAGGCGCCTGCCGATCGGCTGGATCGCGGGCGGACTGGTCTTCATCGGGCTGTTCTGCGTCGGCATGGGCCTGGGCAACGCCACCGGCCTGAACATCGGCGGCTGGTTCCGCGGCCCGGACAAGCCGCCGCCGCGCGCCTTCCCGGTGCTGGAGCCGAGCCGCCCGCTGCGGGTGACGATCCCGGCGATCAAGGTCGAGGCGCCGCTCCTCGAGGTCGGGCTGGCCAAGGACGGGTCGGTCGACGTGCCGCCGGTGCAACGCCACAACGAGGCGGGCTGGTTCCGGGAGGGACCCACCCCGGGCCAGTTCGGCCCGGCGATGATCGTCGGCCATGCCGACACCCGCACCGGCCCGTCGGTCTTCCATGACCTGGCCAAGCTGAAGCCCGGCCAGGTCATCGAGGTTCTCCGGGACGATCGGGAGGTGGCGCTGTTCACGATCAACTCGGTGGAGAACTACGGCAAGGCGAAACTGCCGGTCGAGAAGGTCTACGGCGACTACAGCCGGCCGTCGCTGCGCCTGGTCACCTGCGGCGGCACCTGGCTGGGCGGCAAGCGCGGGTACAGCGACAACATCGTGGTGTTCGCCAGCCTGACCGGCACCAAGGGCCGGTGAGCCAGGGCGCCCAGGTCGCGTCTCGTGGGTCGGCCAAGTGCAGCCCTGGTTGATCCACGAGACACGGCCTAAGCCGCCTCGGCCTCGGGGACGCTCGGGAGGTCGAGCCAGTCGGCCCAGCGCGGGTCGGGCGTGCGGTGGCCGAGCACCCGCCAGGCCACCCCCCGGGGGGCGGCCGGCGCGTGGTGGAGCCGCCAGCCCAGCTCGGCCGGCGTCTTGTCGCCCTTGCTGTGGTTGCACTTGGCGCACGCGGCGACCACGTTCTCCCAGGCGTGCAGGCCACCACGGCTGCGCGGGAAGACGTGGTCGATGGTCTCGGCCGAACCGCGGCAGTAGGCGCAGCGGCCGCCGTCACGGGCGAAGATCGCGCGGCGGGAGAGGCCGATGTGGGTGCGGTACGGAACCTTCACGTAGCGCGTCAGCCGGACCACCGACGGGACGGGAAGCGTGTGACGGGCGCTGTGGAGCAAGCCATCGCCGTCGGAGACACACTCGGCCTTCAGGGTCAGCACGAGAATGGTCGCTCGACGCACCGATACGACGCACAAGGGCTCGTAGGTAGCGTTCAACACCAACGCGGAGGAGCCCACTGTGGGTCGTATGTCAGGCATCGTTAGCACCTTTCAGGTGTGTTGCTGCTCACCGCTCCCGACCTAGACGTGTGCTGGAAGTAACGCCAGGGAACCCGGCGATCTCCGGTACCCGTGCGCCCAATAGTCCCTGATGAATGACGGAATTGCGAGCACAATCTGTGGCCGGGCGGTAAACGTCTGAGGTCCCCTGGTCGGGGGACGGGTTCAACCACGGTCGTTAAGGTGGTCTCCCGTGCTGCCCTTAGCCCCTTCTCCCGGTCCGTCCACCCCCGGCGTCGACTTCTCGCCCAGCATCAAGGACATCACCGACGGCTGTAACGCCGACGCCCTGTGCCGCCAGGTCTACGAGTTCACCGGCAACCAGTGGCTGGCCAACAGCAGCTTCCTGATCATCCTGAAGCCGCTGCGGATCATCGGCATCGTCCTGATCGCGATGCTGGTCCGCTGGCTCATCCACCGGGCCATCCGCCGGCTGACCACCAGCACCTCACGCGCCTCGATGCCGGCCCTGCTCAAGCCGCTGAAGGAACGCACCACGCCGGCGGCGGAAGAGGGCACGTTCATCCCGGAACGCCGGCGGCAGCGCGCCGAGGCGATCGGGTCGGTGCTGCGCAGCTTCGTGACCGCGATCGTGTTCACCATCGCCGCCCTGCTGGTGATGGGTGAGTTCGGGTTCAACCTGGCGCCGCTGCTGGCCAGCGCCGGCATCGTCGGCGTGGCCCTCGGCTTCGGCGCCCAGAGCCTGGTCAAGGACCTGATAGCGGGCCTGTTCATGCTGCTCGAGGACCAGTACGGCGTGGGTGACTCGGTCGACCTGGGCGACGCCAGCGGGGTGGTGGAGTCGGTCGGGCTCCGGATCACCACGGTGCGGGACGCGCGGGGCGTGCTCTGGTACGTACGCAACGGTGAAATTCTCCGGGTGGGCAACAAGAGCCAGGGCTGGGCGATGGTGGTGATCGACATCCCGATCGGGTTCGTCAACTCGGAGGAGGCGATCTCGGTCATGCGTACGGCCGCGGTGCGGGTCGCCGAGGACCCCGACCACGCCACCGAGTTCCTCGAGCCACCGGACGTGGTCGGCGTGGAGACGATCACGGTGGACGGCGCCACCATCCGGACCATCGCCAAGACGACCGCGGACGGGCAGATCGCGGTTCAGCGCGAGTTGCGCCGGGCGCTGAGCGAGGCGCTGGAGAACTCCGGCATCTCGGGGCGGATCGCCGCCTCGCGACTGCTCCCCCGGCCCGCCGCGCCCTACAACTCGGCGAGCGAGACCGGCGGCCCCAACTAACCAGGCCGTGGCCTGAGCCGTCACTGGCAGATGTTCTTACCACCACGTACGGCGAACGGGTGATGTCCGATCTCGCCCGTTCGTGGCGTGTTACCGCCGTACGCCCTAGCCACCGGTCGGCCGATCGGGCAGAATCCCGCACAGAGCATCTGCACGTGCAGCGTCATGTACGCGCGGACTACTTCTCGACAGAGCGGGGGCCGGGTGTCCGTCGACCGACCGGTGACCTTCCGGGACGTCTTCGCCGTGTCCGAGTACCGCGCCGTCTACCTGGCGCTGATCGCCTCCTGGATCGGCGACTACCTGGCCCGGGCCGCCGTGACCGTGCTGGTCTTCCAGCGCACCGACTCGGTCCTGCTGTCCGCGGCCGCCTTCGCCACCAGCTATCTGCCGTGGCTGCTGTTCGGGCCGCTGCTGGCCGCGCTGGCCGAACGGCACTCGTACCGATCGGCCATGGTTCTCGGCGACCTCGCGCGTACCGCTCTGATCCTGATCCTGGTCATCCCCGGCGTGCCGTGGCCGGCCATCCTGGCCGTGCTCTTCGCCGTGACCCTGGCCGGCGTGCCGATCCAGGCCGCCCGCTCGGCCCTGATGCCGCTGATGCTGGGCCGGTCACGGATGGCCGTGGCGATGGCCGCGAACGCCACCACCATCCAGGCCGCGCAGGTCGCCGGCTACCTGGTCGGCGCGACCGTGGCCGCGGCGGCCAACCCGCGGCTGGCCATGGGCATCGTCGCCCTGCTGTTCGTCACCTCCGCGCTGCTGGTCGCCGGCGGCGTACGGCATCGGCCGCCGGCCGTGCCCGAAGGACAGCGCACCCACCTGGTGAAGGAGTCCGCGGAAGGGTTCCGCCTGGTCTTCGGCAGCCGGATGCTGCGGTCGATCGCGCTGCTCGCGTTCTCCATCTCGGCGTTCTCGATCGTGCCCGAGGGCCTGGCCGCGGCCTGGGCCGCGCAGAGTGACCCGGGTTCGGTGAGCCGCGGCCTGGGCCAGGGCATGATCATGGCGGCCGGCCCGGTCGGCTTCGTGATCGGCGGCCTGATCACCGGCCGGCTGATCACCCAGGCCACCCGGCACCGGCTGATCCGGCCGCTGGCCGTGCTCGCGCCGCTGATGCTGATCCCGGCGGTCACCTCCCCGCCGGTCCCGATCGTGGTGGTGCTCACACTTCTCTCCGGCGCCGCGATGGGCGGGCTGATCCCGACCCTGAACACCCAGTTCGTGCTCTGCCTGCCACACGGCTACCGGGCCCGCGCGTTCGGCGTGATGCAGCAGGGCCTGCAGGTGGCGCAGGGCGGCGCGGTGCTGCTCACCGGCGTTCTGGCCGATCACGCGCCGGTGCCGGTGGTGGTCGGCCTGTGGAGCGTGGCCGGCGCCGGGCTGATGCTGGCACAGGCGTACCGCTGGCCGGGCGCCGGCAGCCAGGTGGAGACGGCGGCCGAGCCACCGGCTCCGGCCCGTCCGCGGTTGCGCGAGGCGGCTGGCACCATAGACGGGTGACCGCGCCCCGAGAGTTGCCACTCACCCCAGCGTCCAAGGAACCACCCGTCGAAGAGGCCAGCTTCTTCGTCGCGGTCGGCGGTGAGCCCACGTTCCGGCGCCTGGTCGACAAGTTCTACGAGGGCGTGGCGACCGATCCGCTGCTCCGGCCGATGTACCCGGAGGAAGACCTGGGCCCGGCCGCCGACCGGCTGACGCTGTTCCTGATGCAGTACTGGGGCGGCCCGAACACCTACTCGGCGTCCCGGGGGCACCCGCGGCTGCGGATGCGGCACGCGCCGTTCCAGGTGACGCCGGCCGCCCGGGACGCCTGGATCACCCACATGCGCGACGCGGTCGACTCGCTCGGGCTGCCCGAGCCCCACCATTCGGCCCTCTGGGACTACCTGGAGCGGGCCGCGCAATTCATGGTCAACGCCGAGTAGGGCGTGTCTCGCGGGTCAGCCAAGTGCGAGGCGCGGTCCAGAGTGTGGCTGGCGTCGCGCACGGCGCGCCCTCATCCTGGTGTCGGATGTGGGTGTGTCGTGGGTGCCGTCAGGCGCGCTCTGGGCCACGTCGCAGCCCTGGCTGATCCACGAGACACGCCCTGAGAGCATCCCGGGCGGCGGGTCGGTCGTTGATCGAATGATCACTACCCGACCCTGGAGCCGCTCAGATGCGCCGACGCCTGTCCGCCGCCGCCACCGCCCTGCTGGCCGTCACCGGTCTGGCCGCCACCGCGGCACCGGCCGCCGCCGACCTGGCCCAACCGAAGGTCGTCTCGGTCAATCCGGTCGACTACACCCCGCATGTGCAGGACGGCACGGTGTGGGCCATCACCGTGGTGGGTGACACGGTCGTGGTGGGCGGCAGCTTCACGCAGGTCACCAACAGCGCCAAGACGCAGACGTACGCGCGGCGCAACGTGTTCGCGTACGGCCTGAACGACGGCGCGGTCCGCCCGTTCGCGCCGGCCGTCGACGGTGCGGTGTACGCCCTGGCGCCCGGCGCCGGTAACACGGTCTACCTCGGCGGCGCGTTCAAGACGGTCAGCGGCGCCGCCCAGCGTGGCCTGGCCCGCGTCTCGCTCGCCTCGGGCCAGCGGCTCAGCAGCTTCACCGCGAAGCAGAACTGGGGCGACGCCCGGGCGCTGGCCGTCCGGGGCAAGTGGCTGTACGCCGGCGGCACGTTCTCGGCCATCAACGGCACCCCGCGGGCCGGCCTGGCCCGGATGAACGCCCTCACCGGCGCGGTCGACGCCGGCTTCGACGCCAAGCTCTCCGCCCCCGGCCTGGACCGCACCCGGGTCGAGCACTTCGACGTGACCGCCGACGGCAGCAAGCTGATCGCGGTCGGCGCCCTGCTCAAGTCCGGCACCGCCGACCGCACCCAGATCGCCCTGTTCGACGTGGCCGGCGCCACCGCTTCCCTCTCCAGCTGGTACACCGACGCCTACAAGCCGGAGTGCATGAAGGGTTTCGACACCTACCTCCGCCAGGTCAAGTTCTCCCCCGACGGCAAATACTTCGTGGTCGCGGCCACCGGCCGGGCCTCGTCCGCGGTCAAGCTCTGCGACTCGGCCGCCCGCTTCGAGGTGGCGCCCGGCAAGCAGAACCCGACCTGGGTCCAGCGCACCGGCGGCGACTCCCTCTACGCCGTGGCGGTGACCGGCGCCGCCGTCTACCTGGGCGGCCACCAGCGCTACCTGGACAACCCGTACGGCAGCGACGCCAAGGGTCCCGGCCCCGGCGCGGTCAAGCGCGAAGGCATCGGCGCGGTCAGCCCCACCACCGGCAAGGCCCTCCCCTGGGACCCCACCCGCTCCCGCGGCGTAGGCGTCCGCGCCCTGATCCCCACCAGCAACGGCCTCCTGGTCGGAAGCGACACCGACAAGCTGGGCAAGGAGTACCACGGCCGAGTGGGCATGTTCCCGCTGAACTAGGGCGGCCGGACAGCCCTACAGCAGGGCGCCCTCGTCGTGCAGCCAGTCCACGAAGGACGTGGCGACGGCGGCGCCGCAGTCGAGCATCTCGACGAGCAGGGCGTCGTGGGCGCCCGAGTTGAGCGGAACCTGCAGCTCCGCGTAGATCGGCAGCTGCCCCCGCTCGGTCGGGTCGCCCACATACGCCTTGCAGAACCGGCGGGTGTGGTTCCACTCGTTGACCACGCGGTAGGCCCGGTCGGCCCAGTCGGGCGGGACGGTGGAGTGGGGCCGGGCGCGCATCACGAGGATCTCGTCATCGGGCCCTTCGAGGGTGAACAGCACCGCGTGCCGTTCCCACATGGCCAGCAGCGACCCGCCGCCGTCGGCGAGGAACCGGATGTCGAGCAGGTCGAGGGCCTTGCCGATGCGGGTCAGCGTTACCGGCTGAACCTGGTCACCCTCGTCGATCGTGGACAATTCGGCCGGTGGAGCCGAATGCCCGGGATCACGCTGGGCGGGTACTCCGACGCGGACGCTGCTCTGCAACGCGACCTCGCCACCGGCCTCGGGCCGGTCACCCCCGGACGAGCCGGGACGCCATGACCACCACGGCATCGTTGTTGCACCTCGCTCCCCAGCAGGTCGGCCGCCGGACGTAGCGGGGACCCCGGGCAGCGACGCTACCCGTACAGATCTCGGAGGTCATCCCCCCAACCGGAGGGCGCGACCGGTTGACCGATACGCCATCACCCTTTCGGGTGAGTCGAGATAGGCATAACGGTCAGTTTCTTGACCCGCTGTAGCCATGCAACTCCATATGGTGCGGAAACTCCCACCCAGCGTCCCGACACCAGCACTCTCGCATCAGGACCCTCCACATCGGCCGGTCCGAGAAATCCCATCCGCGAAGTCGCCTGGACGAGTCGTTGCGGAATCTCCACCGGAACGCCGTCGGCGGGCGTGACGACCAGTGCAACGTGGTCGAGCAGAGCGTCACGAACCATGCGCGATCCGACGGCGCGACCCAGGCCACCCCCGGTGACCTCGCGCAACGTCCCGGCCGCGGCGATGGCGAGCCGGCTCAGCTCGGCCACGGCGACGTGTTCGACCACGCTGCCACCGGCCGACGGGACGGGCCAGCGCCAGTCGGCGTCCCGGCGCGCCGGGAGCGAATCGTCCGACCGCGACAAACGGGACAGCAACTCAGCCGCCGACACCGTGATGTCGTCCTCGACCGTGCCGTCGACCTCGCGGGTGACCAGCACGTCCCACGGCAGCCGGGCCCACATCGCGACCCGGGGACCGGCCGGCCGCAGGCGCACCGGGGCGGCCTTGTCCAGCCGGACCAGCCGGGCCAGGAAGGCGCCGGCGTCAGCGATGCCCGACAGCGTCATAGCTCGGCGTACGGCTTGAGGAAGTCGCGCTCCGCCTCGCTCAGCCGGCGCGGGAAGCCTTCGGCCAGGTTGTACGGCACGCACCAGGACTTCGCCCGGCCGGCCAGCACGCCCTCGTCGAACAGCTCGTACGACACCACGAAGCTGGCCGCGCGCAACTGCGAGATCCACATCTCGATGCGGACCGCCTGACCGAAGTCGACCGGCCGCACGTAGTCGACCTCGTGGCGAGAGATGACGATGCCCTCCTCGAACGAGGTCAGGCCGCTCTCGCGGGCGCCGAGGAAGAACATGGCAACGCGCGCCTCCTCGTACAGCGTGAGGAAGCGCGCGTTGTTGACGTGGCCGTACACGTCCATGTCGGACCAGCGAACGGCCACGTCATGAACGAACCTAGTCACGGGTGAGCTTGCGGTAGGTGACCCGATGCGGGCGGGCCGCGTCAGCACCGAGGCGGTCGATCTTGTTCTTCTCGTACGCCTCGTAGTTGCCCTCGAACCAGAACCACTTGTCGGGCTCCTCGTCGGTGCCCTCCCAGGCCAGCATGTGGGTGGCGACGCGGTCCAGGAACATCCGGTCGTGGGAGATGACCACCGCGCAGCCCGGGAAGTCGAGCAGCGCGTTCTCGAGGCTGGAGAGCGTCTCGACGTCGAGGTCGTTGGTCGGCTCGTCGAGCAGGACCACGTTGCCGCCGATCTTCAGCGTCATCGCGAGGTTGAGCCGGTTGCGCTCGCCGCCGGACAGCACCTTGACCGGCTTCTGCTGGTCGGGGCCCTTGAAGCCGAAGGCGGCCACGTAGGCCCGGGACGGCATCTCGACCTTGCCGACCATCAGGTGGTCGAGGCCGTCCGAGACGACCTCCCACACGGTCTTGCTGCCGTCGAGGCCGGAGCGGTTCTGGTCGACGTACGACAGGGACACGGTCTCACCGACCCGGACCTCGCCCGAGTCGGGCTTCTCGAACCCGACGATGGTCTTGAACAGCGTGGTCTTGCCGACGCCGTTCGGGCCGATGATGCCGACGATGCCGTTGCGCGGCAGCGAGAACGACAGGTGGCCGATCAGGATCCGCCCGTCGAAGCCCTTGACCAGGTCGTTGGACTCGATGACGGTGTTGCCCAGGCGCGGGCCCGGCGGGATCTGGATCTCCTCGAAGTCCAGCTTCCGGGTCTTCTCGGCCTCGGTGGCCATCTCCTCGTACCGCTCCAGCCGGGCCTTGCTCTTGGTCTGCCGGGCCTTGGCGTTGGAGCGGACCCACTCGAGCTCCTCGGACAGCCGCCGCTTCATCTTGGCGTCCTTGCGGCCCTCGACCGAGAGACGCTGCTGCTTCTTCTCGAGGTACGTCGAGTAGTTGCCCTCGTAGCCGATGGCCCGGCCACGGTCGAGCTCGAGGATCCAGCCGGCCACGTTGTCCAGGAAGTACCGGTCGTGGGTGATGGCGATGACCGTGCCGGCGTACTTGGCCAGGTGTTGCTCCAGCCACTGCACGCTCTCGGCGTCGAGGTGGTTGGTGGGCTCGTCGAGCAGCAGCAGGTCGGGCGCCTCGAGCAGCAGCTTGCACAGCGCGACCCGGCGGCGCTCACCGCCGGAGAGCTGGGTGACGTCGGCGTCCGGCGGCGGGCAGCGCAACGCGTCCATGGCCAGCTCGAGCTGGGAGTCGAGGTCCCAGGCGTTGACGTTGTCGAGCTGTTCCTGGAGCTTGCCCATCTCCTCCATCAGCTCGTCGGTGTAGTCGGTGGCCATCTCTTCGGCGATCTTGTTGAACCGGTCGAGCTTGGCCTTGGTCTCGGTGACGGCTTCCTCGATGTTGCCGAGGACGGTCTTCTCCTCGTTGAGCGGCGGTTCCTGGGCGAGCATGCCGACGGTGTAGCCGGGCATCAGCCGGGCCTCGCCGTTGCTCAGCGTCTCGAGCCCGGCCATGACCTTGAGCAGCGTGGACTTGCCGGCGCCGTTCGGGCCGACCACGCCGATCTTGGCGCCGGGCAGGAAGCTCAGCGTGACGTTGTCGAGAACGACCTTGTCGCCGTGCGCCTTGCGCGCCTTCTCCAGCGTGTAGATGTACTGGGCCACGGTGCGGCCTACCTCCGTGTCGACGACATTGTGAGCAGTGGGCACCCATCCTCCCAGGGCACCGGTTGTACAACCCCGCCGACCCTCCCCGGAATTCCTAGGACACCGCCTTCTGTGTCTCCTTGCGGCCGTCGGTGAACGTGATCAGGAGCCGCTTCTTGGTGACCGACAGGGTGGTGCCGTTGTTGGCGACGGCCAGGAAGTCGTCCGGCCGGCGCTCGACCCTGCTCACGAAGAGCGCGGTCTCCCCCTCGATCCACTCGTCGTTGCCGCCGTTGTTGGCGTGGTAGAAGTACCGGTCCGAGGCGTCCCGGCAGATGTAGACGTCGGAAGTTCTGGTCCGCAGGTGCAGGACTATCGCCAGCGGTCCGGGGTATCCAGCCTTCGCGGCCGCGGCGAGCGTCTCCTCGCGGCAGGGCTCACCGTCGAGGGACGGCGCTGGGCTCGGCTCCTCGGGCGGCGCTTCGGTCGGTGGGGAGCCGACGACGCTCGGGGTGTTGTTGTTCACCTGATTCAACGCCTCGCGGCGGTCGCGCTCGTTGGCGAGGAGAATGCCGACCGAGATGCCGATGATGCAGAGAAACGTCGTGGCAATGACCACAGGGAAGAACAGTGGCCGCCGCGGCGGGGGAAGATCATCGGACGAGCTCACCGGAACAGAATGCCACCCGGACGCCACAAGCGGGGACTCCGCATTCAGCTACGCACAGTAGGCTCTCCGGTGGGAACTAGCTACGACCCGGAGGTGCACCAGCGTGGCCGAACGAAGTTCCTTCGTCGTTGTCGCCAACCGCCTGCCCGTCGACGAGGTGATCACCGATGACGGCGAGCGGCAGTGGCGGCCCAGTCCCGGTGGTCTGGTCACCGCGCTGCACCCCGTCCTCACCGAACACCGCGGCACCTGGATCGGCTGGGCCGGCGGCGACGGTGACGCGCCCGAGCCGTTCGAGCTCGAGGGCATCCGGATCCACCCGGTGCCGCTGAGCAACGCGGAACTGGAGCGCTACTACGAGGGCCAGTCCAACGCCACCATCTGGCCGCTCTACCACGACGCCGTCGAGACGCCGGTCTACAAGCGCCGGTGGCGCGAGACCTACCGCGTGGTCAACCAGCGGTTCGCCGAGGCCGCGGCCGAGGTGGCGGCCGAGGGCGCCACCGTCTGGGTGCAGGACTACCAGCTCCAGCTGGTGCCGGCCATGCTCCGCGAGCTGCGGCCCGACCTCCGGATCGGCTTCTTCCTGCACATCCCGTTCCCGCCGATCGAGCTGTTCATGCAGATGCCGTTCCGCGCCGAGGTGCTGCGCGGCCTGCTCGGCGCCGACCTGGTCGGCTTCCAGCAGCGGCTGGCCGCGCAGAACTTCGTGCGGCTGGCCCGGCACCTGCTCGGCCTGCGCTACGAGGGCCAGTCGATCCAGGTCGACGGACGCAAGGTGAAGGCCGGCGCCTTCCCGATCAGCATCGACACCCAGGACATGGAACGGCTCGCCGCCGACCCCAAGGTGCAGGCCCGGGCCAAGGAGATCCGGGCCGAGCTGGGCGACCCCGAGACGATCATCCTGGGGGTCGACCGGCTCGACTACACCAAGGGCATCGAGCTGCGCCTCAAGGCGTTCCGGGAACTGCTCGCGGACGGCAAGCTCAAGGTCGGCGATGCGGTGATGGTGCAGGTGGCCACGCCCAGCCGCGAGCGGGTCGAGCATTACCAGACCCTTCGAGTACGGGTGGAGCGCGAGGTCGGCCGGATCAACGGCGAGTTCGGCCGGGTCGGCGTGCCCGCGGTGCACTACCTGCACCAGTCGATGCCCAAGGCCGAGCTGGCGGCGCTCTACGCGGCCGCCGACATCATGATGGTCACGCCGCTGCGAGACGGCATGAACCTGGTGGCCAAGGAATACGTCGCCTCCCGGGCCGACCGCGGTGGCGCGCTGGTGCTCAGCGAGTTCGCCGGGGCCGCGACCGAGATGCGGCAGGCCTTCCTGTGCAACCCGCACGACCCGGACGGCGTGAAGGACGCGCTGCTGCGCGCGGTGGCCGCCGAGCCGACCGAGCAGAAGCGCCGGATGCGGACCATGCAGCGCCACCTACGCACTCACGATGTGGCCGCGTGGGCCAAGAACTTCCTGGAAGAGCTGGACATCGCGGCCGACCTGTCCCGGGGGAACAGCTAGAGATACAGGCAGAAGGGATGGCCGTCCGGGTCGAGGTAGACCCGGACGTCTTCCTGCGGCTGGAAGTCGGCCTTGGTCGCGCCCGCCTTCTCGGCGTGGGCCCCGGCCTCGTCCAGGTCGTCCACCTGGATGTCGAGGTGCACGCTCATCTGGGCGTCGTCGGCCTGGGCCGGCCAGACCGGGCGTACGTACCGGGTCTCGGTCTGGAACGAGAGGCCGGCGCCACCGGCCGGAGCGGCCAGCCGGACCCAGCCGGGATCCTCCTGGATCACCGACCAGCCCAGCAGGCGCTGGTAGAAGGCCGCTAACTCGTTGGCGTCCGGAGCGTCGAGGACAACGCCCGTCACCGTCATCTGTGGTCTGGGCTCCATTTCAGTGAGTTACCCCTCAGTCACAGGAATCACGCCACGATCGCGGCGACTTCTCCGATCACCACGACCGCCGGTGGCCGGATGCCGGCGTCGACCACCTGGGTCGCGATCGATCCGAGGGTGCCACGCAGGCTGCGCTGCGCCTCGGTCGACCCCTCCTGCACCACCGCGGCCGGGGTCGCCGCCGCCCGGCCGTGCTTGATCAGCGCCTCGACGATCAAGGGCAGGTTCTTCAGGCCCATGAGTACGACCACCGTCCCGCGCATCCGGGCCAGCGCCGCCCAGTCCACCAGCGACGCCGGGCTGTCCGGCGGCACGTGCCCGGAGACCACGGTGAACTCGTGCGCCACCCCGCGCTGGGTGACCGGGATGCCGGCCAGCGCGGGCGCCGCCACCGCGCTGGTCACGCCGGGCACCACGCGCACCGGGACGCCCGCCTCGGCACAGGCGATCGCCTCCTCGCCGCCGCGCCCGAAGACGTACGGGTCACCGCCCTTGAGCCGCACCACGAACTTCCCGGCCTTGGCCCGGTCGACCAGGATCCGGTTGATCTCCTCCTGCGCCGCCGACGGCCCGTACGGGATCTTGGCCGCGTCCACGAACTCGGCGTCCGGGCGCAGGTCGGCCAGCAGCGGGCCGGGCACCAGCCGGTCGGCCACCACCACGTCGGCCGCGGCCAGCAGGCGCCGGCCCAGCACGGTGATCAGCTCGGGGTCGCCGGGGCCGGAGCCGACCAGGGCCACGCCGGCCGGCATCGGCTCGGTCGCGGTCGCCGACTCCAGCGCGGTCGCCACCGAGTCACGGACGCCGATCGCGCGGCGCCGGTCGCCGCTGTCAGTCACCGCCACGGTGATCTCGCCGTGCCGGGTCACGGCCGGGGTCCAGGCCGTCGCCGCGTCGCGGTCGTCCGCGCGTACGCAGAAGATCTGCTCTTCCTCGGCGGCCGCGCTGACCGCTGCCGCCGCCACCGGATCGTCGACCGCCACCTGCACCAGCCAGGCCCCGCGGACGTCCTCGGGAGCGAAAGTACGTTCGTTCCAGCTCAGGCGGCCCTGGTCGGCCAGCGCACGCAGCGCCGGGGTCAGCTCGGGCGAGACCACCTCGACGACGGCGCCGGCCGCGAGCAGGGCGGGCATCCGGCGGGTGGCCACCGCGCCGCCGCCGACGACGAGCACACGACGGCCGTCGAGGCGCAGGGCCATGGGGTACAGGTTGTTCACTTCTCCGAAACCCCGGCCGAGTCGAAGGTGGCGACGTCGTGCAGGACCCGCACCGCGCTCGCCACGATCGGCAGCGCGAGCAGGGCGCCGGTGCCCTCACCGAGGCGCATTCCCAGGTCGAGCAGCGGGGTCAGACCGAGGTGGCGGAGCGCGACGGCGGCGCCGGGCTCGACGGACAGGTGGCCGGCGACCATCGCGGCGACGGCGTCCGGGGCGAGGGCGGCGGCGGCCAGGGCGGCCGACGCGGCGATCACGCCGTCGACGATCACCGGGACCCGGCGCTCGGCCGCGCCGAGCAGGAACCCGGTCAGCGCGGCGTGTTCCAGGCCACCGACCGCGGCCAGCACGCCGAGCGGGTCGGCCGGGTCGGGGCCGTGCCGGGTCAGGGCGGCGGCGATCACACCGACCTTCCGGGCGTATGTCTCGTCGTCGATCCCGGTGCCGCGACCGGTCACGTCGGCGGCCGGGCGGCCGGTGAACGCGGCGATCAGCGCGGCCGCCGGGGTGGTGTTGCCGATGCCCATGTCGCCGGTGAGCAGGCAGCGGGCGCCGCCGTCGGTCAGCGCGTGGGCGACCGAGATGCCGGTCTCGACGGCCTGCCGGGTCTCGGCGGCGGTCATCGCGGGCTCGGCGGTCAGATCGCGGGTGCCGCGCCGGATGTTCACGTCGAGCAGGTTGCGGCCGCCGTGCAGCTGGATGGCCACGCCGACGTCGACGACCAGCACGTCGGCGCCGTTCTGCCGGGCGAAGGCGTTGACCACGGCGCCGCCGGCCACGAAGTTGGCCACCATCTGGGCGGTGACCTCCTGCGGCCAGGGCGAGACACCCCGCGCGTGTACGCCATGGTCGCCCGCGAAGATGGCCACCGTGGCCGGCTCGGGCAGCGGCGGCGGGCACTCGCCGGCCAGGCCGGCCAGGCGGACCGACAGGTCTTCCAGCAGGCCCAGCGACCCGGCCGGCTTGGTCAGCCGGGCCTGGCGGTCCCGGGCCGCGGCCATGGCCGCCTCGTCCGCCGGGCGGATGGCGGCGACGGTGCTCTCCAGGCTCACTGCGGCTCCCTCTTCTGCGGCTGCCTCACCGCGGCTTTCCTCACTGCGGCTCACCTCGCCGCGCCCGTCTTGATCGCGTCGTTCAGCGCCTCGATGAACGCGTCCGTGGTGGAAGTGTCGCGCACCGCCATTCGGAGCCAATCGGGACCCAGGCCCGGGAAGGTGTCGCCGCGGCGCACCGCCCAGCCGCGTTCGCGCAGCTCAAGACGGATCTTGTCAGCACCGGCGAGCCTGATCGCGACGAATGCGGCGGCCGGTTCGCCGGCGATCGTGATACCCGGCACATTGCTCAGCGCCTCGACCAGGTGCGCACGCTCCGCAGCCAGTTCCTCGGCGATCGCACGCTCGGTGGCGACGGCGCGGTCACTGGCGATGACGGTGGCGGCGGCGAGG
This sequence comes from Actinoplanes sp. NPDC089786, assembly GCF_040684855.1. Taxonomy (NCBI): domain Bacteria; kingdom Bacillati; phylum Actinomycetota; class Actinomycetes; order Micromonosporales; family Micromonosporaceae; genus Actinoplanes; species Actinoplanes sp. NPDC089786. The sequence continues at coordinate 94,949 of NZ_JBFBGU010000025.1, read as the reverse complement.
GCGGGTGTCGACACCGGCCAGAGCGGGAGGTGCGACCGCAACCTCCTGATCAACTCTGGGGGCGCGAGCGCGTAGCCGATGCGCAGGCCGGCCAGCGCCCAGGTCTTGGTCAGGCTGCGCAGCACGACCAGGCCGGGCAGGTCGCGGCGCTCGGCCAGCGACTCCGGCTCCCCCGCGACGCCCGGCCGGAAGGTCGTGTCGGCGAACGCCTCGTCCACCACCAGCACCCGGCCGGGCCGGGCCAGCTTCGCGATCTCGGCCGCCGGGTGCAGCACCGAGGTCGGGTTGGTCGGGTTGCCGACGATCACCAGGTCGCTGTCCTCGGGCACCCGCCGCGCGTCCAGCCGGAAGCCGCCGGCCTCGGTCAGCAGCACCCGCTCGACCTCGTGCCCGGCGGCTCGCAGCGCCGCCTCGGGCTCAGTGAACTGGGGATGCACCACGACCGGCCGGCGTGCGCCGCGCAACGCCTGCGCGATGACCACGAAGGCCTGGGCCGCGCCCGCGGTGAGCAGGACCTCGCCCCGGTCACGGCGGTGCCGGGCCGCGACCGCCTCGATCGCTTCGCCCTGGTCCGGGTACGCCGCCAGCCCGGTCAGCGAGGCCGCGACGGGATCGGCGAGCCACCGTGGCATCGGCGCCCGGCGGACATTCACGGCCAGGTCGATCAGGCCGGCGCCGACCTCGCTGTCACCGTGATGGCCCAGGTCGTACGTCATGGGATCAGCATGACGGAACCGGGATGTCGCTCTCACTTCAGCCGTTTGATGCGTATGTGAGGCTTATTGCCATACCGTCGAAGAGTGACGAATCGACCCCTCTCCGCAGCCGGCCGGATCGCCCCCCTCATCCGCGCGGGACTCATCGCCGGGGTCGTCGTCGCAGGTCTCGCCTACCCCCTGGCCGCGATGGCCGGCTTCGGGATCAAGGCCGGTTCGGACGCGCTGCAGAGCCTGCCCGAGGAGCTGTCGGTCGTCCCGTCGGCGCAGACCACCTACGTGTACGCCAACGACGGCAAGACCCTGCTGACCACCTTCTACGAGGAGCACCGCAAGCCGACCGAGCTGGCCGACATGTCGCCGTACATCACCCAGGCGATCGTGGCTTCCGAGGACACCCGCTTCTACGAGCACCACGGGGTCGACCCCAAGGGCGTGGCCCGCGCGTTCGTCGCCAACCAGCAGGCCGGTGGCGTCTCCCAGGGCGCGTCCACGCTGACCATGCAGTACGTGCGGATGGCCCTGCGGGACGGCGCGAAGACCCCGAAGGAAGCGCTCGAGGCCACCGAGCAGACCACCGCCCGCAAGCTGCGCGAGATGCGGCTGGCCATCGAGGTGGAGAAGCGCCACAGCAAGCAGGAGATCCTCGAGCGCTACCTCAACTCGGCCTACTTCGGGCACCGCGCGTACGGGGTCTATGCCGCCTCTCAGGTGTTCTTCTCCAAGTCGCCGGGCAAGCTCACGCTCACCGAGGCGGCGCTGCTGGCCGGCCTGGTCAAGGCGCCCTCGGCGTACGACCCGGCGGTCCACGACCAGCGTGCGGCCACCGAACGGCGCAACTACGTGATCGACCAGATGCTCAAGATGGGCGTGATCACCACCGACCAGGCCACCGCCGCGAAGAAGGCCAAGATCGTCCTGAAGCTCAGCTCGCCGCCCAACGACTGCGTGTCGGTCTCGGCCAAGCACAACGACTGGGGCTTCTTCTGCGACTACTTCCGCAGCTGGTGGCTGGAGCAGCCGGCCTTCGGCGTCGACCCGGCCGAGCGCGAGGAGTCGCTGCGCCGCGGCGGCTACAAGGTGGTCACGACCCTGGACGCGCGGATCCAGAAGTCCGCCATGAAGAACGTGCTCGACAAGGAGGAACGCAAGAGCAAGTACGCGCACGGCGAGGTCCTGATCCAGCCCGGCACCGGGCAGATCAAGGCGATGGCCGTGAACCGCACGTACTCGCTGGACCAGAGCGGCAACGGCCGGCACACCGACCGGGCCAAACGCAAGGACGGCCTGAAGGGCAACTACCCGAACACGGTCAACCCGCTGCTCGGCGGCGGCGACATGGCCGGCTACCAGGCCGGGTCGACGTTCAAGATCTTCACCATGCTCGCCGCCCTGGAGAAGGGCCTGCCCCTGTCCACGTCGTTCAACGCGCCCCCGCAGTTCCGGTCCAAGTACTTCACCTCGCCCGGCCCGTCGGCCTGCGGCAAGCACTGGTGCCCGAAGAACTCCAGCAAGTCGATGAGCGGCCGGCAGACCATGTGGAGCGGCTTCGGCAAGTCGGTGAACACGTACTTCGTCTGGCTCGAGCAGAAGGTCGGCTCGGAGAAGGCGGTGCGGATGGCCGAGCGGCTCGGGCTCAAGTGGCGTACGGACATCGACCGGACGATGGCCACGCCCGACCGCGCCGACGGCTGGGGCGCCTTCACCCTCGGGGTCAGCGACGCCACCCCGGTCGAGATGGCCAACGTCTTCGCCACGCTCGCCGCGCAGGGCAAGTACTGCGAGCCGCTGCCGGTCCGCTCGATCGCCGGGATGGACGGCAAACAGGCCAGATACAAGGGTGTCGAGGTCGCCAAGCCGCGCTGCCACCAGGCCGTCAAGCGCGAGGTGGCGCTGGCCGCGACCGACGCCGCCCGGTGCGTCACCGGCTACGGCGCGGCCAAGGGCGAGTGCGGCGGCTGGGAGACCTCGCCGATGGTGCACGCGACCATGCAGCGGCCGGTGGCCGGCAAGAGCGGCACCACCGACAGCAACAAGACGGCCTGGTTCTGCGGGTTCACGCCTCAGCTGGCGGCGGCCGGGTTCGTCGCCGACCCGGACAACCCCGACAACGTGGTCGGCAGCGGCCGCGGCACGATCTCGAAGTTCACCGTGGCCGAGACGCTCAAGGAAGCGCTCAAGGGCCAGCCGAAGGCGAAGTTCGCCGCGCCCTCCGGGAAGCTGGTGGGCAGCGGCCGCTCGGGCGCCGGCAACGATCGCCGCAACGGCTCCCGCGATTCCGACGACTCCGACGGGTCGAACGGCTCGAACCGCCGGAACCGGGGTCGCTAGCTCGCCGCCGTTCTCGTCGGGGAGTCGTCGCCCTGCCGCTGCGCGGTGAAGCCCGGGCGGCGGCGACGGCCGGTCTGCTGCCAGAGCGGGTCGCGGCCGGCCCGGGCCACCACCTGGTCGAGCAGCGAGGCCTCGTCGTCCGTCGTGACGGCCGGGCCGAACATGCCGGGCACGCCCTCGTCCGGACCGCGCGACAGGAACTCCAGCAACGCCTCGAGGATCCGCGGGTCGGCGGCCATCTCCTGACCGGTCGCCTGGGCCAGGTCCCAGCTGTGCGTGACGACCTCGTCCATCGCGACCAGGCCCATCTCGGCCCCCGGCAGGGTGACGCCGCCGGCCATCGCGGTGCCGGTCCAGGCGGCCGGATCCTTCCAGGCCGTGGCCAGTTCCTCGAGCAGGACCGGCATCCGGCTGCGCCAGTGTGGTGGCAGGTCGGCGGCGGAAGGCGCCGGTGGCGGGCCGTCGGTGCCGGGCACGTCGGTCGCCTTCCGCGCGGCGGCGGTGAACGCGTACGACAGTCCCATGATGTGGTGCAGCAGGTCGCCGACCGTCCAGTCGGGGCAGGGGGTCGGTGCGGTCAGGTCCTCGTCGGCGACGCCGAGCAGCAGGGCCCGGAGCCGTCGCACCGGGGGGTCGAAGTCCAGGGGAACTTGGTCGGCCACGCGTCCGCCTCCTTCTCTTACGTGTGGAGGGCTTCTGTTCAGGTTACGGACGTGTCACGACATCCGCTGTGTCGGCCTCGGCCTCGATGGCCGGCCGGACGGTCAGCTCCGCCGTCTTCTCCTCCCTCGGTCCCGGTTTCCGCTCGATCGGCTGGCTCGTGATCTCGGGACGCGGGGCCGCGGCCAGCACGATGCGGCGGGCGATCTCGGGCGCGCCGGCCCAGTGGATGCCCAGCTGGGACGCATGCACCTGGCGCCAGACGAACCCCTCCGGCGTGCCCGACCAGATCCAGGCCGGCTGCTCGCCGGCGCGCGGCGTGACGATCGCCCGGACCTGCTTGTAACCGGTGATCCGGGCGCCGGCCGGGGCCAGCGGCGAGGTGGCGGGCGCGGTCGCCTCGCGGTAGCCGGCCACCACCTGGTCGCCGGTGCGGGCGCCGGCGTCGAGCACGCCGCACATCGGCAGGCCGTCCAGGTCGCGGACCAGCCAGGTCAGGCCGGCGCCCTCGGCCATCACGGGCATGCCGTCGGCGGCGCGCTGGGCGACCTCGGCGGCGAGGCGGCGGTTGGCCGACAGCTCACCGGCGTACGACTCAGGAAGGCCGGCGCCGACAACGAGTCCGCGTACCCCCGCCGGAAGTTTCTCATCGCGCAACGGATCGACCACCGCGACCTCCGCACCCGCCGCGACCAGCAACTCCGCGGTCTCGGCGTAGGAGAACGTCGCGCCCGGGCCACCGGCCAGCGCGATCACCGGACGCGGACCGCCCGGCGTGGGCGCCACGACCGCCTCGGCCGGCGACCACACCGGACCGGGCAGCGCGGGCGCGGTCGACGCCAGCGCCAGCATGCGGTCGAGGTCGACGCCGCGGCCGACCGCCTCACCGAGCAGCTGGATGGCCCGCGAGGCGTCGGCCGTCCGATGCATGGCCGGCACCACACCCTGGGCCCGGCCAGGCAGAACGTTGGGCAGGTCGCCGCGCCGGAGCGCGCCCAGCACCGGCATGCCGAGATCATCCAGGGCGCTGCCCAGCAGCTGCTCGTGGCGGGACGACGCGACCCGGTTGAGGATCACCCCGCCCAGATGCACCATCTCGTCGAACATCCGGAAGCCGTGCACCAGCGCCGCCACCGAGTGACCCATCGCCGCCACGTCGATGACCAGCACGACCGGGGCGCGCAGGGCGGCGGCCACCGCGGCCGTGCCGTCGATCTCGGGCTGCCCCGTCAAGCTGTCGAACAGGCCCATCGCGCCCTCGATCACCGAGATCCGCGAGCCGGCCGCGCCATGCGCGAACAGCGGCGCGATGTGGGAGGCGCCGACCAGGCGGGGGTCGAGGTTGCGGCCCGGGCGTCCGGCGGCCATGCCCAGGTACGCGGCATCGGTGTGATCCGGACCGACCTTGAACCCGGCGGCGGGCACCCCGCGGGCGGCGTACGCGGCGAGGAGGCCGACGGCGATCGCGGTCTTGCCATGCCCCGAGGCGGGCGCGCTCACGACGAGTCGCGGCTGAGCGGTCACTGCCAGTTCCCCCTTCCGGTCTCCGGTGCGGATCTCGCACCCTACCCGGACCGCTCCCCCGCGCTGCGATCTTGGGGTGCCCGGTAGCCTCGCAAGGGTGTATCGGTTCCTGCTGACGCCGCGCTGGCTGGCCGCCGCGGCGCTCGCCGTGACCGCGTCGGTGGTCATGGTGTTCCTCGGCAACTGGCAGCTGCACCGGTACCACGAACGCAGCGCGATCAACGACCGCATCGACGCGGCGGCGACCGGCTCACCGGTTCCGCTCACATCGCTTCTCACCCGTCCGGGTGCCCCCGGCAAGACCGGCCCCAACCCCGGCGAGGCGCTCGCCTGGACCAAGGTCACGGTCACCGGGCGTTACGATCCCGCCCACGAGGTTCAAGCCCGCGGCCGTACGGTCGACGGCAGTGTCGGCTTCGAGATCCTCACCCCCCTGGTCCTCGCCGACGGCACCGCCGTGCTGATCGACCGCGGCTGGGTGCCGCCCGCGTCGGGCGGGGCGGTCGCCGCGCCCGTGGCGCCCCCGGCCCCCGCCGGCATGGTCACGGTGGTCGGCCAGGTGCACCGCTCGGAGAGCAAGCCGGCCCCGATCGGCCACCGCGACGGCCGGCTCGACACCCGCCGCGTGTCCCTGCCCCGCCTGGCGGCCGAGATGCCGTACCCGCTGTACGGCGCCTACCTCCTCGCGTCGTCACCCGAGCCCGGTTTCACCGCGATCCCGATCGACCACGAGGACGCGTGGCAGAACGGCGGCTACACGGTCCAGTGGTGGTTGTTCGCCTTGATGGCGTTGCTGGCCTTCGCCTGGCAGGCCCGCAAGGAGGCACACGGCGACACGCCTGGCGCCGCGCGCGACCGGGTCTCCGAGGCCGACCGGGCCGCCTCCGATCGGGCCGCTTCCGATGGCTCGGCGGCGGCCGTGGTGCCCGCGGCGCGTCGGCCCGAGTGACGTTCTCACCTGCCGCGTCCTTCCTGAGTGGGGACTGCGTTGGCTGGTGTGCGCTGGGTAGTCTTCAGGAGTGACCTCCGCACCGAGCGATCCCTGGGGCGAGCAGACACCACCGCCGCCGCCGCCGAACGCCCCGGCGCCGCAGCATCCGGTCTCCAGCCAGCCGGATCCACTCGCTCCGCCGGTGTCCGGTCAGCCCGGTGCGCCCTCTTCGGGTTATCCCGCCGCGCCGACATCGGGTTATCCCACATCGGGCTATCCCGCCGCGCCGGCTTCCGGTTACCCCAGTGCGTCCACGTCGGGGTATCCCGCTGCGCCCACCGCGCCGATCACCGGCCAGTCGGCCGCCGGCGCCTATCCGCAACAGCCGGTGCAGCCCTATCAAACCCCGGCCGACCTGCTCCCGCCCGGCCCGGTCATCGTCCACGTCGGAGAGATGCGCGTCACCTCGACCGTGATCCACACTCCGGCCGGAGACATCCCCCTGGCCGGCTCGAACTGGCAGGTCCACGACTACTGGCACCACGAACAGCGCATCCCCCAGTGGGCGATCATCTGCGCGGTCGCCGGTTTCTGCGTGCTGACCGTCTTCAGCCTGCTCTTCCTGCTGGTCAAGGAGACGATCGCCCGCGGCACGGTCCAGGTGACCGTCACCAACGGCACCCGCCAGTACGTGGCCCGCATCCCGGTCACCGACCAGTCCCAGGTGGCCGCCATCCACCACCAGGTCAACTACGTCCGCTCCCTGGCCGCCATCTGATCCACCCGCGACCACCCGGGCCGCCATCTGATCCAACCCGGGACCGCCCGGACCGCCGAACCGGCCCGCCGAGCGATCAGGCCGGTGGCATGCCGATAGCCTTGACCATGTCGATCGTGTCGGCCGCCTCCGCCTTCTTGTCGTCGCGATAGCGCAGCACCCGCGCGAACCGCAAAGCCACCCCACCCGGATAGCGCGGCGACGTCTGCACCCCGTCAAAGGCGATCTCCACCACCTGCTCGGGCCGCACCGTGACGACCCAGCCGTTGTCACCGGTCGCCAGCTCCTGGAAGCGCTGCGTCTGCCAGCGCAGCAACTCGTCGGTCAGCCCCTTGAAGGTCTTGCCCAGCATCACGAATCCGCCGGTACGCGGGTCGCGCGCGCCCAGATGCAGGTTGGACAGCCACCCCTTGCGCCGCCCGTGTCCCCACTCGACGGCCAGCACCACCAGGTCGAGCGTGTGCCGCGGCTTCACCTTGACCCAGGCCGACCCGCGCCGCCCCACGTCGTACGGCGCCTCCTGCGCCTTGACGACCACACCCTCCTGACCGGCCGCCAGCGCCGCCGCGAACGCCTCGGCCGCCTGCTCCTCGGTCTCGACCACCCGGCGGCCCACGATCAACTCCCGAGGAACCGCGTCGGCGAGCGCCGCCCAGCGCACCCGCCCCGGCTCGTCGAGCAGATCGGCGCCGTCGACATGCAGCAGGTCGAAGAACCACGGCGTCAGCACCGCCCCGGCCGGCCTCTCACCCTTCGCGCCCCGGGTGGCGGCCTGACTCGACGTCTCCTGGAACGGCCGCGGCCGCCCACTCGCATCCAGCGCCATCGCCTCACCGTCGAGCACGATCTCGCGCGCCGGCAACGCCCGCACCGCCGCCACCACATCGGGCAGCCGCGAGGTGATGTTGTCGAGGCTCCGCGTGAAGACGGCCACCTCATCACCCGAGCGATGCACCTGGATCCGGATCCCGTCCAGCTTCACGTCGACGGTCGCCGGCACCCCGGTCGCGATCAGCGCGGCGGCCACATCGGGCGCACTCTGGGCCAACATCGGCGTCAGCGGCGTACCCACCCGCAAGCTGAACTCGCCCAACGCCGCCGCACCCCCACCGAGCGCCGCCACCGCGACCTGCTTGAGGTCTCCCGACAGAAGCAATGCGCGGCGTACGGCCGTGAGCGGCACCGCCGCGGCCTTGGCGATCGCATCGGCCAGCAACCCGGCCTGCGCGCCCTGCCGCAACTCCCCACCGAACAACCCGACCAGCAGCCGCTGCTCATCGGCCGTGGCCGCACCGAACAGCGCCCCCAGCAACTCCCGCCGCCGAGCCTGCGACCCGGCCCCGCCGACCACCGAGATCTCAGCGATCGCCGCATCAACCGCGGCCACGGTGAGCGTGGCCGCCTCAGCGGGCGGCGGCCGGTCACGCAAACTCGCATAACCCACGCCGGTCTGCCGCTGGCGCAACTCCCCGGCCAGGTAGGCCGACCCGGCCGCCAGCTCGTCCGGCCCCATCCGCCGAAGCGCCTCGGCAAGCAACTCAACCTTGGCCTTACGCCCCGAGGTCGCACTCACCGCCGCCGACGTAGCCGCCACATCCACGAAAAGCACCAGGTCATCCTGGCAGCTCCCTACGACATTTTCGCGACATGGACGACCGCCGAGACGCTCTCAGCCGCAGGCTTCGGGCCGACGGCGCAGGTCGAAAGGAACGTGGTTCAGAGCTCGTCGTAGTCCAGAAGGCCGTTCTCCATCACGTGTTGCCGAAAACCACCGCGGCCAAAGGGCAGGAAGTACTCACTCTCCAGGAGGTCGTCAGCCAGCGCTTCAACCATCACGGTTGTTAGTTTCCTCGCACGGATCGCATCGCAGAGCAAGGGAACGGTGGCCGTGACCTGAATACCATCTTCTTCTGCGACGCTGCGTGGTGTCGCGTCATCGATCACCACCTCACACTTGAAGATCTGCCCCATGGCCAGCACCCCGCATTCGCCCACATTCTTTCCGTCGGCCACGAGCCGATCGGCGTAGCGGGCAAACGCCTTGAGGAAGTCACTACTCGTCGACCGGTAGACCTGGATCCAGCCAGCATCGAGCACGGCGCGGGCCGCGGAAACATGTTCGATAGCCTGGTCGAGCTCGCGTTCGACGCTGTCCGGTATATACACCGGACGCTCTCCGGCGAGAAAGCGCAAGACTCCGAGCCAACCCTGAATCGCGAAATGTCGCATGGGACCCGTGTCGAACACCAAAGCCTGTTCGGGCACCGTCACGAAACGAACTTCCAGATCTCATCGGGTCGCCGGTCGCGGATCTCCGGCAGGTCCACCTCGTCGAAGGTTCCCTGGAGCAGGTCCAGTGCACGCTCCCGGCTGATCCGCTCGTCCCGCACCAGCCGGAGTACGGCCAGAGTGAACGGCCGGGGAACCGTCGTTCCTCCCAAGCTCTCGAGGGGGACGTTCAGATTCATTTCAACGATGTCGGCTTTCGTGGTGCGGTATTCACGCACTGAGTTGGCTGTGCCGCCGTCGGCCAGCCCCAACTCCTTCAGCCGAGTCGCAAGCGTGGCCATGTCAACCCGGAATTCGCTGGCCATCCGAATAGCTGCACCGCGCACCCCTGAGTCGGAAACCTTCTCGCTCCACTTCCGTTCGACGGCCGTCCGCGGCAAGAGCAAGGCGCGCGCGAAACGATCGAGGCGCGACTCCATGGGGACGACCTGATCAGAGTGATCAGCCACTCGCCAGTCGACGGTGTAGTCGTCCGCGATCAGGTAGTGGCCGAGCTCGTGCCCCAATGCGAGCCGCCTACGGCCGACTTTCATGTGGCTGTTCACCAGGCTCACACCGCCACGACGCAACAGGATCGTGCCGGCATCGGCGGTGTCCTTGCCAAGATCGCGGGAGAAAGCCAGCAGCCCCACTCCGGCAACGCTTTCCGAGAGCCGGCGAATCGGCTCCTCGGGCGTAAGGTCCATCAATTCACGCGCTCTCCCAGCAAGCGCCTCAGCCTCTGTGGTGGTCGTCGGTCGTGTTATGCCTGCCTGCGCGACTGCGGCAGCGGCATCGAGTCCCAGTTCGTCGACACCGAGTGAGGCGACGAACTCGACCTCGCCGGCGAACTCGGCCAAGAGGGCGTCAATCTTAGAGTCCGTGGTATCAAGGCCCTGGCTGGATCGATGCGCGACAAGCGCCGGGACGGGCTCTTCGAAGAAGGTGGACATACGTACGCCGATCGCGGCAGCGATGTCGGACAGTTCGAGTGCGGTGACCTTGCGACCACCCGACTCGATCTTGTTGACGACAGTGCGCTCGAGGCCCACGGCTTTCCCGAGGTCGTCCTGGCTCAGATCCACTCGCTTACGGGCATCTCGGATGCGCTCCCCTAAGGTCCGCGCGTCGATGTCTGCCATAGTGTGCGATTCTCGCACACTATGGCGGCGAACGAGGCCCATAAAGCCGCCCTCGGCTCGAAGACCACTGGGGCGCGGGCCGGTCCCGGCGCACTCCCCCGTTGAGTGGCCGGGACCGGACCGCGTTCGGCCCGGATCGAAGGCCCGGACGATCCGGGTCGGGCCCGGAGCCGGAAAGGACAACGGCTCGCGGGCGTTCGGGGTGGGTGGCCGGTCCGCTCGTGGGCAGGTGGACGGGCCGGCCACCCATGAGGCGGAAGCCGCGGGGACACGCGGCCCCGCCAAACCCGGCCGGGGACAACGGCCGGGCGGTCTCAATCGGGGTCAGAAAACCGGTCGGGAACGAAGAAGTGGCGGCCGGAGCGGAGCAGGCGGCGGCACCTGTTCACGGGCCGGCGCTCATGCCGCTATCGGCTCGACCACCCGGAACCCACGCGCTCGGATCGCGTCGGCGACCCGGCTCAGCTCGGCGTCGACCTCGCAGAGGGCCGAGGAGAGTTCGGCCAGGTGGTCGTTGAGGGACGTGTCGTCCCAGGCGGAGATGTCGACATCGACGAGGGCACTCACCGCGGCACGGAGACGGAGGATCGACTCATTCGAACGCATGTTCGAATACTAGTGCCGCGATGATCACCCAAGCAAGCCCAGATCACCCATCCGGGCATGGAAAGGCCGGATGGGTGATGCGACCAGAGCGGCCAAGGTAGCGGAGAGCAGGTGGTGCGACGAAGGACGCCGCCGGCTACTGGCGGCCCAGGTTGCGGAGCAGCAAGGCCTCGGCCAGGCAGACGCGCTGGAACTCGCCGAGGTGCAGGCTCTCGTCCGGCGCGTGGGCCGCCGCATGCGGGTCCTCGACGCCGGTCACCAGGATCGACGCGTCCGGGAAGAGGTCGCGAAAGGTGGCGATGAACGGGATCGAGCCGCCGACGCCCATGTCCACCGGCTCGGTGCCGTCCCAGGCGTCGCGGAAGGCGGCGCGGGCCGCGTCGTAGGCCGGGCCGGTCGCGTCGATCACGCAGGGCTCGCCGTCGACGTCGAGGGTCACCTCGATGTGGGCGCCCCACGAGACGTGCTTCTCGAGGTGGGACTTGATGGCGGCGAAGGCGCTGACCGGGTCGTCGCCGGGCGCCAGGCGCGCGCTGATCTTGGCTCGGGCCGAGGGCTGGAGCGCGTTGGCCGCCTCGACCGAGCCGGGCGCGTCGATGCCGAGCACCGCGATGGCCGGCTTGGTCCAGATCCGGTCGGTGATCGTGCCGGTGCCGGTGAGCTGGACGCCGTCGAGCATCCCGGCCTCGCTCCGGAACCGGTCGGTGGGGTAGTCGATGGTGGCGCCCTCGCGGCCGACCAGCCCGTCGACCGCCACCTCGCCGGTCTCGTCGTGCAGGGTGGCGATCAGCCGGGCCAGCACGGTCAGGGCGTCCGGCACGGGGCCGCCGAACATGCCGCTGTGCACCGCGCTGCGCAGCACCTTCACCTCGGCGAAAAGGCTGACCATGCCGCGGAGCGAGGTGGTCAGGCCGGGTACGCCGATGTCCCAGTTGCCGGAGTCGGCGATCACCATCACGTCGGAGCGCAGCTCGTCCTGATATTCGCGGAGGATCGCGTCGAGCGACTCGGAGCCGTACTCCTCCTCGCCCTCGGCGAAGACCGTCACGCCCACCGGCAGGTCGTCGCCGAACGCCCGCAACGCCGCGACGTGGGCCATCACGCCGGCCTTGTCGTCGGCGGCGCCCCGGCCGTAGAGCCGGCCGTCACGTTCCTCGGGCTCGAACGGCTCCCCGGTCCACAGCTCGGGGTCGCCGGCCGGCTGGACGTCGTGGTGGGCGTACAGCAGAACGGTCGGCGCGCCGGGCGGCGCCGGCTTGCGACCGATCACGGCCGGATGGCCGCCGCCCGCACGGACGATCTTCGTGTCGAGGCCGCAGCCGCGCAGCAGCTCGGCCACCGCTTCGGCCGAGCGCTGCACGTGCGAGTGATCGAAGCCGGGGAACGCGACGCTGGGGATGCGGACCAGCCGCTCCAGGTCGGCGCGCACCCCGGGCATCTCGCGCCCGACCGCGGCGCGCAGTTGATCGTCAGAGAGGCTCATGCCCCGACTCTAGAACCTTTCCAATTTCGGGCGCAGCCCTATGCGGGCGGGGTCTCCCCCTCCGGCCGGTCGCTCCGCGGCTGGCCCCAGGTGCGGGCGCTGCGGGCGGCCGAGCCGGCCAGGTCGGCCGCGCCGTCGCCGAACTTGCGCAGCAGCCCGACCAGCGGGTCCTGCGACTCCTTGAAGGTCTCCCGGTACGAGCTGGCCGCCGCCTTGACGTCGTCGGTGACCGAGGCGTTGCCGTCGCCGTCCCGGCGCGGGTACTCGCCGGCGAGGATCGCGGCGTACTCCCCCGAGTCGACCCACTTGCGCAGCGCCGCGGCCCGGGCGACCGGGACCGGGTGGCTGGAGTACAGGGTCATGCCGAGCTTGAGGAAGCTGTCGCGCAGGTCGCCGCCGCTCTCGTACTCGGCCGCCTGCTCGAGGAACGCCGCCGTGTCGATCTGGGTCAGGTCGCCGCCGCCGGCCAGCTTCATCAGCAGCCGGATCGAGGCGGACGGGTCTTGCCCGGCGAGCAGGCCGGCGCGGTCGGCGGAGAGCTCGGCCTTGCGCCACCACTCGAACATGGCCGCGATGATGGCCCGCAGCGCGATCGCCCCGATCGGGAGCCACGAGAGGTTGGCGGCCCACTTGGTCAGGATCATCATGATCGTCTTGTAGACGGCGTGACCGCTGCGTACGTGGCCGATCTCGTGGCCCAGCAGCGCCCGCAGCTCGTCCTCGTCGAGCTTGTCGACCGCGCCCGTGGTGATCACGATGAACGGCTTGTCGATGCCGATCGCCTGGCCGTTGATCATCGGGTCCTGCGACACGTAGAGCTGAGGCAGCTCGGCCACGTCGAGCGTGGTCGCCGCCTCGGTGAAGCGCTGGTAGACCGCCGGGTACTGCCGGTGGTCGACGCGGATGGCGTTGGCCAGGAAGGCGAGCCGGAAGGCCCGCTCGTTCCACATGCCGAAGAACGCCTTCACCACGTCGTCGAACCCGCGCAGCTCGCGCAGGGCGGTCAGTGCGCCACGGTCGGCCGGGTGCTCCCATGCCCGGGAGCTGATCCCGGTGAGCGTGACCCGGCGCCGGGCTGGGCGGCTGTCGTCCTCGGTCGTCATCGTCCACCCGCTTCCCTCGCCACGGTCTCCGCGGCTGATCGTCACCTACCCCGGCGAGCTTCGCCAGAGTCGTTCGTACCGCTCGTCGTCACCGTTCACCGCACCGTCGACCAGCAGGTCGGCGTGTGTGGCCGTACCGTCGGCGGCGAAATGCCGAGCTTCGGCACGCCGCCACCGGTCAAGGTACGCCGCGAACGCAACGTCGTGTCCCCCGTCGCGCTCGACGACCCGGGCCACGCAGAGCTCGGGCGGCGCGCTCACGAACACGCCAAGGCTCAGCTCGGGCCGGATCACCTCGCGCGCCGACGACACGCCTTCCACGATGAGCACGTCCGGGGGTTCCACCCGGACGACCTCGTCGCCGAAGCGTCCGCACGTCCAGTCGTAGCGACGGTATTCCGCGGCCACCCCCCGGCGCATCGGGGATAACACTGATTCCTCCAGCCGGCGCCAGAACGCGAACTGGTCGTCCCAGCCGTCCAGGAGGTCGTCGGTGTGCACCACGGGCGCGCCGGTCGCCTGGCCCAGCCGGTCGGCGAACCAGGTCTTGCCGGCGCCGCTCGGTCCGTCCACGGCGACCAGCCGGGTCCGGCCCAGGCGCGGGAGCACGGCATGCACGGCGACGGCCAGGTCGGCGAAGCGTTCGCTGGTCACGGCGCTCCGGGCGGCAGCACGGGCAGCCCGGCCGGCGCGCCGTTCTCGATCAGGCGCCACAGGGCGGCAGTGTCCAGATGCTCTTCGATCAGGTCGCCGAGAAGATCAAGGGCCTTTTCGCGTACGCCGTGAAAGCTCGTTCCCGGCGCCGGTCGCCAGCCGGTCCGGCCCGCCTGCCGGGCCGCCGTGGTGAGGAAGAGGCGGCGGAACTCGTCGGATTCGAAGGCGCCGTGCCAGTGGGTGCCGCTGACGGTGGCCGCCACGGCACCTTCCGGCCGCCCGTCGGCGTAGGTGAGGAACGGCTGCGCGGCGTCGTCACCGGACACGTACCCGTGGCGGATCTCGTAGCCGGTCACGGGCGTGCTCCGGGCGTACCCCCGCGATTGTCGAACTGTCTTTCGCCGGCCGAAAGTGACCTCGACCGGGAGCAGGCCCAGGCCGGGCACCGTGCCCAGGCCGGATTCGACGTCGTCGTGGATGGCCCGGCCGAGCATCTGGAAGCCGCCGCAGATGCCGAGCAGCGGTTTGCCCTGTCCGGCGTGGCTCACCACCGCGTCGGCCAGGCCGGTCGCGCGCAGCCAGGCCAGGTCGCTGACCGTCGCCTTCGAGCCGGGCAGGACGACCAGGTCGGCGTCGAGCAGATCGGCGGGTTCGGTGGTGATCCGCACCCGCACGCCCGGTTCGGCGGCGATCGCCTCGGCGTCGGTGGCGTTGGAGATGCGCGGCAGCCGGATCACCGCGACGCGCAGCCATTCGGTGCCGTGCGGCGGGCCGGGGCGGCCGAGGAGCCGCCCGTACGCCAGCGAATCCTCTCCATCGACCTGAACATCGCTCTCGTAGGGCAGGACGCCGAGCACCGGCCGGCCCGTCACCTTGGTGATCATGTCGAGGCCGGGCCGCAGGATGGACCGGCTGCCACGGAACTTGTTGATCACGAAGCCGGCGACGCGCGCCTGGTCGGCCTCGCTGAGCAGGGCGACCGTGCCGTGCAGGGCGGCGAACACCCCGCCGCGGTCGATGTCGCCGACCACCACCGCCGGCAGGTCCGCGGCCGTGGCCAGGCCCATGTTGACGAAGTCGCCGTCCCGAAGGTTGATCTCGGCCGGGCTGCCGGCGCCCTCACAGATCACCGCGTCGTACTCGGCGCGCAACTCGGCCAGCGCGGCGTACGCGGCCTCGGCCAGCCTCGGCTTGATCGACCGGTAGTTGCCCGCGGTGACCGTGTCGACCGCCTCGCCGAGCAGCACGACCTGGCTCGACCGGTCGCTGCCCGGCTTGAGCAGAACCGGGTTGAAGCGCAGGTCGGGGGCCACCCCGCAGGCCGCCGCCTGCATCGCCTGGGCCCGGCCGATCTCGCCGCCCCGGCCGTCCGGCCCGGCGACCACGACCGAGTTGTTCGACATGTTCTGCGCCTTGAACGGCGCCACCCGCACACCGTTGCGCCACAGCCACCTACAGATGCCGGCCGTGACCACGCTCTTCCCGGCGTCCGAGGTGGTCCCGGCCACCAGCAGTCCTCCCCCGTCCACCCCTGAAAGCTAGCCGCAACCCGGCCGCCAGTCCGACCGCCACCCCACCGGCCGCCGCCGAGAGCCGCGCCGCCCGCGCCACGTCCCGATGGCCCGGCTTGGGGCCGTCGCCCAGGAACGGCCGCGTCTCGCTGCGACCGAAATAGACATTCCGCCCACCCAGGCGTACGCCCAGAGCGCCCGCCATGGCCGCCTCGCACTGCCCCGCGTTGGGCGAAGGATGGTCGTCGCGGTCCCGCCGCCAGACCCGGAAAGCCTCTTTCCGGTCCCGCGCGAACGCGATGGTGAGCAGCCCGGTCAGCCGCGAGGGCACCAGGTTGAGCGCGTCGTCGAGCCGGGCCGAGGCGGTGCCGAACCGGGCGTACCGGCCGGACCGGTGCCCGACCATCGCATCAAGCGTGTTGGCCGCGCGGTAGCCCAGCAGCCCCGGCAGCCCCGCGACCGCACCCCAGAACAGCGGCGCGACCACGGCGTCGGAGGTGTTCTCGGCCACCGACTCGACCGTGGCCCGGGCCAGCTCCCGCTCGTCCAGCGCGCTCGGGTCGCGCCCGCAGAGATGCCCGAGCCGTCCCCGCGCGGCGTCGAGATCGCCGTTCGCCAGATGAGAGCTCATCGTCGTCGCTTCCCGGCGAAGCGTCCGCCCGCCGAGCACGGTCCAGGTCGCGGCGGCCACCAGCACGGCCCGCGCCACCGGCTGTCTCCGGGTCAGCGCGGCCAGCCCCGCCCCGGCGAGCACCGGAACCCCGACCGCCACCGCCGTGAACACCACCCCGTTACGGCGCCGCGGCGCATAGACCTTCCGCTCCAGGAGGCCGGCCGCCCGCCCGAACCCGGCCACCGGGTGCCACCGGCGCGGATCGCCCAGAGCGAGATCGAGCAGATAGCCCGCGACCAGGCCGGTGGCGTCGGGTGCGGAGATCACCGGGCCATTCTGCCGCCGGGCCTCGAGTCCGTGACAGCCGCGTCCGCCCGGCAACCTCATTGAGGTCGCCGGCGTCGGCTCAACGCCCTCCGGCTGGCACACTCCCACCCGTGACCTGGTCCTTACGTCCCGCCGAGCCCGCCGACATCGAGCCGCTGGCCGACCTGCGCGCCGAGGTGATGCGCGCCGACCTGACCCGCCTGGGCCGCTACGACGATCACCGGGTACGCCAACGCCTCCGCGACGCGTTCACCCCCAGCCACACCTCGATCATCGAGATCGCCGCGGCTCTCGCCGGATCCATCACCCTGCGCCCGGCCGCCGACCGCCACTGGCTGGAGCACTTCTACCTGGCCCCTCAACACCAGGGTCAGGGCCTCGGTTCCGCCATTCTCGAGGCCACCCTCGCCCGCGCTCGCCACGCAACGGTCAGCCTGATCGTCCTCCAGGGCAGCCCCGCCCGCCGCCTCTACGAACGGCACGGCTTCCGCTACGAGTCCGAGGACCCGATCGACGTCACCATGACCCGTCAGCCCTTGTAGTAGGGCCCCACGACCGCCTCGATCTGCTCGGACGACAACGTCGCGTAGACGTGTTTGGTCTGATCGACCCCAGCCTTCGGAACCAGGCTCTTCGGGCAGGAGCCGGCCGTCGTCAACGTCTTCCGGGCGATCCGCTTGCCGGTGGCCAGCGCGAAAACCTCGACCGTGAACCGCTGCCCGTCCACAGTGGTGACGAAGGTGTCATCCGTCGCCACGTCGTGGTAGCTGCACCGCCCCACCCGCTTGCCCTTGCTGCCGGTGACACAGGCCAGCAGGCTCGCGTCCTCGGGATAGGCCAGCTGATATTTCCGCTCCAGGCCGACCCGCGAGTACGCCTTCTCGCCCGCGTCCTTACTGAAGACCACCGTTGGGTACGGCCCCGGCCCCGCGAACGCCGCCGCCCCCGCCGCCTGCCGTTTCGGCATGCCACACAGCTTCCCGAGATCATCGACGTCCCGGGCCTTGAACCCTTGCGGCGCCGGGCCGGCGCTGACCGTCGGGCTGGGCGCCACCGAACTGACCGCCGGCGTGACCACCGGACCGCCCGACGGCGCGGCATCCGGCTGCTCCTCGTTCCCGCAGCCCCCCACCACAAGCGAAACCACCAGCAACCACCCGAGCCGTCGAACCATGCGCTCATCGTAGGACGAGTCTCGATCAGGCCACCCGGCTGATCCGAACCAGCCACTCGGCCCACGCCGGACGAGTCGCCTGTGGACGATCAAGCGATGCTGCGCCGCCCCGCCCAGGGCCACCCTGACGAGGTGACCTACCAGCCGTCCCACCCGCGCCGCGGTTCCGTGCGCCGGCTGTGGGCCCGCCTCAGCCCGCTCCAGCGTGTCGCCGTCCTCGTCGCCGGCCCGCTCGTCCTCTGCTGCGGCGGCGTCACCGGCGTGGGCGCCATCGGAGCGGCCCTCGACCCAATCCCCTCCGCGACCCCGGCAACCGACCGCGACGAGGCCGCCGACATCGCGCCGCTCACTCAGCCCCGCGACTCCACCACCCCCGCCCCGCCCACCACCTCAACCGTCCCCAGCTCAACGGTCCCCGCCCCGCCCACCACAACTGCGCCGGCCACTCCTGCCGTCCGGAAACGCACCGTCCAGGAGAAGCGGGCGATCCCGTTCAAGACACGCACCACCACTGATCCGGACATGGCCGAGGGCACCAAGGAGGTGCGCAAACAGGGTGTCGCCGGGGTGCGAACGTTGACCTACGAGCTGACCCTGACCGACGGCGCCCAGACCGCCAAGCGCCTGATCAGCTCCAAGGTCACCAAGCAGCCGACGACCAGGGTGATAGCGGTAGGCACCAGATCCGACGAGCCCGACTGCGACCCCAACTATTCCGGCGCCTGCGTCCCCATCGACAGCGACGTCGACTGCGCCGGAGGCAGCGGAAACGGCCCGTCCTACGTCGACGGCGTGGTCAAGGTGATCGGCACCGACGTCTACGACCTCGACCGCGACAACGACGGCTTCGGCTGCGACTAGCCTGACGCCTCCGAACGCCGAACAGAGGAAGGGCACGTTGCCTTGGCCTGTTCAGGCCTGTTCAGACTTCAGACCTGGTGGGCCGCATGGCGATTCTTCGATGGCGAGGGTGAGGCGGTGCGGCAGGATTCTCGCAGGTGACTGCTGGCGGTATTGAGGCGTCCGTCGACGACGCGAGGAAGGTCGCGTTCCAACGCCTGCAGTGCTGTGTCGGCACCGATATGACACCCAGGGTGGCGAAGCTTTCACACCAGGTCGTGGACCATGCCGAAGATGCCGGTGATGGTGCCGATGATGGTGCCGATGATGGTGGCGATGGTGGTGGCGATGGTGGCGAAGACGGCCGGTCCGCCGGACAGCATGCCCCTGGTCTTGTTGCGCCAGCTCTGCTGCCACCACAGTGTCTTGAACTTCTGGAACTTGTGCTGGCGGACGTGGCAGCCCAGCAGCATGCCGCCGCAGTTGTTGCGGCAGTAGTCGACCTCGCCGGTGCGCTGGGTGATTCGGTTGATCGCGGCACAGGTGGCGGGGGCCTGGAAGAGGATGTAGAGAATGACCACGCCGGAAAGGACGGCGTAGGTCGCTGGTCCGGCTGCGTCGTTGACGAACCGGGGCGGAAGCCTGCCGGCAGCGTGAAGATCGTTGATCCGGCTGTCGTGACCGTGAAGCGCCGCGTGGCCTCGGCCACGCGGCGCCACTCACTGGGTTGCGCCGTCCGGGCGTACGGTGCGGCCCGCTTGGGCCACGATCTGCTGCAAGGCGCTGACATGCTGGTCGAAGGCGGCCCGGCCGACCGTGGTGAGCCGCGCGGACGTGCGAGGCCGTTTGCCGACGAAGGACTTACGGATCTCGACGTACCCGGCCTCTTCCAGGGTGGTGAGCTGCTTGGAAAGCGCCGAGTCGGACAGGCCGACGCTGTCACGGATGAAGCGGAACTCCGCGTCCTCGGCGGCGGCCAGCAGCGCCACGATGGACAGTCGGGTCGGGGCGTGGATGAGCTCGTCGAACTTGGGCGGGATCATCGGCCGTCGTCGGCCAGCCGACGGAGGTAGCGGGCCACGATCGGGCCGCCGACAATCATCACCACCCCGCCGGCGACCGCGCCGACCGTCGCCGGAAGTGGCGAGCCGGCGGCCTGCAGAAGGAACGTCGTCGGCAGGTTGACCAGCAGGACCAGACCGACGAAGGCCACGATGACCAGCCCCGCGCGTGGACCCAGAAGGTCGTGGCGGGGGGTGGCCCGGCTCCAGCCGCGCCCGAAGATCACACCCAGGGCGATCAACAGGCCGAGTACGAACACGGTCGTGCCAACGCCGATGAGCAGGGGTCTTCGGCTGTCGAGGCCGGCGGCCAGGACGACCGCGAGAAGCGCGACGGTCCAGCGGAACCAGCCGGGAATCCGGGACAGCGCAACGATCTGTTCCTTGCGGCGCCGAACCTCGGCCAAGGATCGTGCCGCGTCGTCCGGGTGGATGTGCTCGTTCATGTTCCCTCCTAGCAACAAGTTTCCTACTAGGAAAGTAGCAGTCGCTTTCCACCCAGGCAAGTACTTGCCTAGGTGGAAGAAGCTGACCTACGGCTGGGTGCGTTCCGCTACCTTCGCCACCGACCTCACCACGACCGGAGCCGTTGGCAACCTGGCCAACGGCGCGGTCAAGATGACGAAGCTCGTGGGTGTCGCGGCGTGGGTGTCCGCACCGGGGTCACAACCTCCACAGCCGTACGGTCGAGTCCGCCATACCCGCGCTGATCAACGTGTCCCAGGTCTTCCCGCAGCCCCAGACGAACGTCGCCAGTCTTCCGCTGTGCCCCTTTCAGCTCGATCGCGTCGCCGTCGGCGAGATCCCACACCTGGATCGCGTCGTGCGCCGCGGGCGTGGCGAGGAACCGGCCGTCCGCGCTGAAGAGTGCCCCGATCGGGCCGAAGTCGGTGTTGGTGTCGTCCTCGCTCGGCGACGGCGGCGGCACTGACCGAACCAGCCGCCGGATGAGCACGCCCGTCCTGGCGTCGTAGACCGCCAGGCCGCGGTCGCTCCTCCCGGCGATGACCGTGCCGAGCGGGTTCTCAAGGTGGTCCACCCAGTCGACCCGCCCGTCGGGGCCCAGCTTCTGCCCCGTCACAGCGTTCCATGCCATGCGGCCGTTCGCGGTGGTGGCGACGATCGGGGGTGGCTGGCCCTCGTCGGCACCGGACCCGGGGGTCCAGCCGTCGGCCTGTTCGAGGTCGCCGGAAAAGGCGATCGTGTGGTTCGTGCTCCCCGAGGTCGCATCGAGGATGTCGACCTGCTGGCCGCCCGACGGGCCCGACCGGAAGCGCGGAACGACCAGGATCGGTTTCGGCCGGGTCTGGTACAGGGAATAGCCCGTGGCACCGGTCACCGGCGGCGACGCAGGGCCGCCGTTCACCGGCAGTAGCTGCAAGGTGCTGTAGTCCGACTCTGGCTCAGCGGTCTTCACCAGAAGCGTGGGCGCGCCAGGGACGAAGTCGAAGTCGACAACGTCCCCGCCGAGTGGCCAGGAGCGCCGTTGCCGGCTGTCCGCCGCGTTCCAGACAGTTACCGTGAAATCGTCGCCGTCGTCGTTCTCCCGGTTTCCGCTCGAGCCGGCGAGCCACGTGCCGGTCGGATCGAAGCGGAGCTCGGACTTGGTCTCGCGGAAGGGAAGCGTGACCGACGTCCCGCTCGCCAGGTCGAAAAGCTTCGCACCGTTCTTGGTGCGCACCACCACGCGTTTGCCCGCCGGATCCACCATCGCTTCGTTCGGTCCGCCACCTGGCTGCGCGATCGTCCTCCGCGAAGGCGGGTCGCCGGCGGTGTCCCACACGGTGAGGGAGCCATCGTGACTTCCACTCAGGACGAAGCGCCGCCCGACTAGATCCATGGGTGCGCCGTCGGCGTCGTATTCGGGCGGATCAGCGTCGCCGAGATCGACGGCGAAACGGCCGGGGATCGAGAGGGCACTCTCGCTGTCGGCGGAGTAGACGTTGAGGGTCGCGTTCGCCCGCCCGTCGCCGGCGGACAGCAGGCCGACCTTGGCTCCGTTGTCGAGAAGCACCACGCTCTCGGGCGGCCAAGCTGCGCCGAGCTGCTCCCAGCCGCGCGCAGCCCAGCGCCACACGCGAACGCGGGGCTCGGCATCCGCGTCAGGGCCGGGCGACAAGGAGACTTCGTCGCGGACGAAGAACAACTGCCCGCTCGGGTTGAAGTACGGGCGGACGTTGTCGCCGGCGGTTCCGACGAAATAGGGCTCGTGGTCCTCGTCGCCGGCCTGGTCCAGTCGCCACAGCCGGACGCCATCAGCGGACGAGGTGGCCAGAGTCTCGCCGTCCGGGCTGATCACGAGGCTCTCGGCAAGACGGCCGTAGGGCAGTCGCAACACCTTGTCGGCGTCGTCGCGGGGCACTACCGCCAGCGGAATGACGAGACTGGCCAGGAAGGCTCCAATCAGCGCCGGCACGAGAATGCGGTGCCGCCGCCGGGCCCGCCGCCGTGCCGTTTCCAGCTCAGCGCGGTAGGCGGCCGACTGATCGTCCGCGAGCCGCTCCTGGAGCCGCAGATGCCGGAACTGGTAGGCCCCGCCGGACTGCCGTAGCAGTTTGCGCCGGCAGGCATCCTCGAGCAGTCCGAGCACCCGCAACGGCAACACCCGGGTGCCGGCCAGGACCAACCGCGCGATCTGGAAGCGGAACCATGCCCGGGACAACAGCAGATAGGTGCCGACGAGAAGTCCAGGCACCACGACGAGCAGCCACACCACGATCGCCCAGGTGGAGAAGTAGCCGGGCACGACATCGACCAGGCGGGCCCCAGCGATCTCCGTCAGGGAGGCGTTCTGCAGCCAGCCCGCTCCGCCGGTCGACCAGCCGTAGACGGCGCTGCCCAGCACGGCCGTGGTCAGTCCCAGCGGCATGAGAAGCAGAGCGAAGACAAGCCCGCTCACGACCGCGCTCACCAGTGCCGAGGTGCGGTCCTGGCGCAGCACTTCCCGCGGTGAGTCCAGGCGAGCGGCGGCGGGCACGGCCAGCAGCCATCGGTAGGCCACCAGCGCGAAAGTCAACGTCACCAGCAGGGCGAGCGCCAGCCCCATCGACCCGAGGAACAGCTCGCCGCTGGAGATCGACCAGCCGTCGATCGCCATTGTCGCCACCCCGGAGCCGAGCGCCAACGGGGATCCACATCAGCACGCTCGGCGTCGGCGCCACGGCGAACGCCTCGCGGAACGCCGCCACGGAGAACAGCCGAGCCGGCAAGCGTCCGGGCGGCGCGCTCTCCAACGACCACCTTGTCACGATCAGGACGAAGAACAGAAAGCCGACCAGCGCGCTGGCCCATAGGCCCGAGCCCGCCCCACCGCCACCGATCGCGAAGCACGCCAGCGACGCGACCACCATCAGGAGGCCGACGGCGGTGCCCAGGAGAGCCCCGGTCCCGGCCGACAGCATGCGGTCGGCGAGGTCCCACCAGCGCAGGTCGCGCTCCTGGGCGTCGTAGAGGTACCGGGCCAGGACCGCCAGATGGCGGGACGCTTTCTCCCTCGGCCATCGCCCGGCCGACCGCTCCGGCGGCTGCGGTCCGTCCGGCTGGGCGTAGGCGGTGTCAACCAGCCGATCCAGCAGGTTGTTCTCCACCGCGAGCCGCGAGTCCAGAGAGGCCTCGAGCTGCTCGCGGGGATCACGGCCGGCCCGCCCGTACACCTCACGGGCGATCGAGAGCATCAACGGCGTCGAATACGCCTCGGCGATCGGAGAATCGGCCCGCTCGATCTCGGCGAAGACGCTCGCCCAGGCCGAGGCTCCGGCACAGCAGCCTCCAGGACAGGTCACTCATCGTGGCGTGACCGACACTTCAGGAGAGTCGCTGTGGGAGGTCGAGGGCCTGCCGTCAACACCACGCCAAACGATGGGGCGGCCGCCCGAGATTGCCGGGTTCGGGCGGCCGCCCCGAAGGTGCCGCCGCCCCGGGTGCGTGCGGGGGCGTTTGCCCGGGGCGGCGGCGGTCTAGGCGGCGGTTACGCCGGGATGGGCTGGCGGCGGCTGCGGCGCGGGCGGCGCTGGTTCACCTCCTCCTCGAGGCGCTCGACCTCGATCTCGATCTCGGCCGCGGCCGGCGACGGGGCGGGGGACGGGGACGGCGGGGTCGGCGGCTCGGGGTCGTCGTCGCCGTCGCCCTCGTCGGACGGTTTGGTGTCCTTCTCGAAGGGCTCCATGCCGCCGCCGGGGAGGACGGCCGCCGTCACCGGGTCGAGGGCCGGCGGCTGCTCGACGAAGGCCGGCTCGGTGGTGTCGGCGGGGATGCCGTCGCCCAGGGTCACCGGCTGGTCGTCGAGGGACGGGGCCGCCTCGCCCCGGACCACGCCGTCGGACTCGGGGGTTTCGGCGGCCGTGACGCCGGCGGGGCGGGTGCGGAAGAGCTTCGTGCGGCCCCGGGCCAGGTCGTGGCCGACGGCCATGGCCTCCATCTCGTAGGAGGTGCGCGGGTTGTTCTCCGAGTCGATCCAGTCGCGGGTGTAGAGCCGGCCCACCACCATGATCGGGTCGCCGACGGCGACCGAGGCGCCGACGTTCTCGGCCAGGCGGCGCCAGCAGTTGACGCGTACGCGGAGGGTGTCGCCGTCGACCCAGCGGTTGTTGTCCTTGTCGTAGCGGCGGGAGGTGGACGCCACCCGGAAGTTGGCGACCAGGGTGTTGCTCTTGGTGGTGCGCCGCCACTCGGGCGCGGTCAGCACGTTGCCGACGACGACGATGGGTGTGTCGTACATGATCATGGGCCTTTCTGATCGGAGAAGCGCTTGTGCGGCAACTGAACCGAAACGGCCAAGATCGAAAGCCGGGCCTGTGGACAACGAAAGACTGTGGATAACCCGGCAACCCGTTTAGCCTGGGTGACGTGGAAACGGACGTTCTGGGACCGCCGTACGAGCGGCACACCATCGACCTGGGCACCGACGACGAGGGCAAGGTCGTGGCGACGCTGGTCCGCCGGCGTACGGATCAGCCGAACCCCAGCCGCCGCGCGGTGCTGTACGTCCACGGCTTCGTGGACTACTTCTTCCAGACCCATCTGGCCGACTTCTTCGTCGAGCGGGGCTGGGACTTCTACGCGCTCGACCTGCGTAAATACGGTCGCAGCCTGCTCGCGCACCAGACCCCGAACTTCTGCCGCAGCCTCACCGACTACTTCCCCGAGCTGGACGAGTCGGCCCGCATCATCCGCAGCGTCGACGGGCACGACCAACTGCTCGTGGTGGCACATTCCACCGGCGGCCTCACGACGTCCCTGTGGGCGCACGCGCGGCAGGGTCAGGGCCTGGTCGACGGGTTGTTCCTGAACAGCCCGTTCTTCGACTTCAACAGCCCGTGGCTGGTACGCCGCCCGCTCATGGCCGCGATCACGGCGACCAGCGCGAAGCGCACCCCGTACCGGATCGTTCCGGTCAAGGCCCTGGGTCTCTACGGCCAGAGCCTGCACGCGACCGAGCGCGGCGAGTGGACCTACGACCTCAACTGGAAACCGGTGCTCGGGTTCCCGGTGACGGCGGGCTGGCTGCAGGCGATCACGCGCGGTCAGTCGCGGCTGCGGCGCGGGCTGCAGATCGACGTGCCGGTCCTGGTGGCGTGTTCGACGCGGACCTTCCGGGGCAAGGACTGGGATGATGACGTACGCCTGACCGACGCGGTCCTCGATGTCGAACACATCGCCCGCTGGGCGCCGCGCCTCGGCCCGCACGTGACGATCACCCGGTTCGACGGCGGCATGCACGACCTGACGCTGTCCGGCAAGCACGTCCGCACCGAGGTGTTCCGGGAGCTGGCCCGCTGGCAGGACGCATTCCTGCCGGCGCCGGGCGAGCCCGAGATCGAGGTGCCGCCGGCCCCGGAAGATCGGAGTAGTGCCAGCGGTACCACCGTCGGGTAGCTGGCGGGCTGTTCCGGAACCGGCGCCGAAAATAGCGTCGAAGCATGTCAACGACCTATGCCGTACGGGTGGAACAGCTCGTGCGAACCTACCGTTCCGGACGCGAGACCGTGACCGCCCTGGCCGGCGTCGACGCCGGCTTCGCCCGCGGAACCTTCACCGCGGTGATGGGGCCGTCGGGCTCCGGCAAGAGCACGCTGCTGCAGACCGCGGCCGGGCTGGACCGGCCGACGTCGGGCCGGGTCTGGATCGGTGACACCGAGCTGTCCCGGCTGTCCGAGACCAAGCTGACCAAGCTGCGCCGCGACCGGATCGGCTTCGTCTTCCAGAGCTACAACCTGATCGCCGCGCTGACCGTGCGGGAGAACATCGAGCTGCCGCTGCGTCTGGCCGGCGCCCGCCCCGACCGGCGCTGGCTGGACGAGGTGGTCGAGCGCGTCGGTCTCGGCCCCCGGCTCCGGCACCGCCCGGCCGAGCTCTCCGGCGGCCAGCAGCAGCGGGTGGCGATCGCCCGCGCGCTGGCCGCCCGCCCCGACGTGATCTTCTCGGACGAGCCGACCGGCGCCCTCGACTCGCGGACCGCGGCCGAGGTGCTGACGCTGCTGCGGTCGGTCGTCGACGCGTACGGCCAGACCGTCATCATGGTCACCCACGACGCCGGCGCCGCTTCGTACGCCGATCAGGCCCTGCACATGAGCGACGGCCGCATCGACCGCGCCCTGGCCCCGGTGGGCTGACCGATGACAAAGCTTGCTCTGCGCCTGTTGCGCCACCGCCCCGGCAGCGCCACCGCCACCCTGATCGCCCTCACGCTCGGCGTGCTGATCCTGATGGCGATGGGTTCGCTGGTCGACGCCGGCCTCCGCCACCAACCCGCACCGCAGCGTTACGCGGCCGCCGACATCGTCGTCGCCCGCACCGAGATCACCTTCACCGACAAGGAGTTCGACGGCGAGACCACCACTTCCCGGGTACGCCTACCGGAGCCGGGAACCGTTCCCGCGGCATTGGTGAACCAGGTGCGCGCCGTGCCCGGCGTGACCGCGGTGGCGACCATCCCGTCGACCCGTCCCGGCCAGGTCGAGGCGATCCTGGTCAAGGCCGGACCGGAGGTGGACCGGGCCACCCTGGACCGGCTCGCCGCCTCCGCCTCCGCCCGCACCTTCGCCGGCGCCGACCGCGGCCGGGCCGAGAGCTCCGCCGCCACCACGGCCCTTGACCTGCTGGTCCAGGTCGGAGCGTCGTTCGGCGGGTACGTGGTGCTGCTGGTCATCTTCGTCGTGGCGGGTCTCATCGGCCTGTCCGTCCGGCACCGCCGCCGCGACCTCGCCCTGCTGCGGGCGATCGGCGCGACCCCCGGCCAGGTGCGCCGCATGCTGGTCGCCGAGGCCGGCCTGATCAGCGGCGTCGCCGTGGCGCTCGGGCTGCCCGCCGGCCTGCTCGCCACCGATTGGCTGCACGGTGAGCTGCTGTCGCGGGGCTTCGTGCCGGCGTCCGTACCCATCGGGCCCAGCCCTTTCGCCGCCCTCGCCGCCGCGCTCCTCATCACCTTGGTCGCCATGCTCGCGGCCGTCGTCGCCGCCCGCCGGGCGACCGCGATCCGCCCCACCGAGGCGCTCGGCGAGGCCGCGGTGGAACAGTCGAAGCCCGGCATGGTCCGCGCCGTCGTCGGCGTCGTCACGCTGACCGGCGCCTTCTCCGCCGGCGGTTTCGCGGCCGGCACCGGCGGCATGACCGCGATCACCGGCGCGCTCGGCATGCTCTACCTCTTCGTCACCGCGGTTGCCCTGCTCGCCCCGTGGATCAACAGCGGCGCGGCGCGGCTGCTGGCCCCGCTTCTCAAGATGTTCGCGGGTACGAGCGGCTACCTGGCCGCCGCCAACCTGCGCGCCAACTCCCGCGGCATGGCGACGGTGCTGACCGCTCTGGTGCTGTCCGTGGGGTTCGGCGGCTCGGTCTGGTTCCTCCAGGACAACCTGCAGCGGGCCACCGTCACCCAGACCCGCGACGGCCTGCTGGCCCAGCAGGCGATCACCGGTCCCGCCGACCTCGACGAGGTCCGCAACCGGCCCGGGGTGACCGCCGTGACCGGCGTACGCCACACCTCGGTCTTGATCAAGATCTTCGACAGCGCCGAGCCGGTCTCCGCCCGGGCGATCACCTCCGCCGGCGCCGCCGACACCATGGACCTCGGCGTCGTGCGGGGCGACCTGGCCGCCCTGGCCCCCGACAGCATGGCGGTCTCCGAACTGCAGGCGTCCTCCAACAACTGGAAGGTGGGCGACCGCCCCGAGATCTGGCTCGGCGACGGCACCCCCGCTCGCCTGCGGGTGGCGGCCATCTACACCCGAGGTCTCGCCTTCGGCGACGTGATCCTGGACCAGCGCACCCTGGCCCCCGCTCCGTTCGACGAGGTGCTGATCCGCGCTGACGCCCCCATCCCCGGCGCCGTGCCCGTGGACGCCCTGACCAGCCAACTCGCCACCGACATGGCCACCAGCGCCTGGCTCAACAAGCTCCTGGTCGCCGTGATGATCGGCTACGCCGCCCTGGCCGCCGCCAACGCCATGATCCTGGCCGCCCTGGCCCGGAGCCGCGAGCTGGCCACCCTGCGCCTGGCCGGCACCACCCGCCGCCAGGTAGGACGCATGGTCAACGCCGAACAGGCGGCCCTGCTGGGCGTCGCCCTGGCCATCGGCGGCGTGATCGCGGCGGTCACCCTGACCGTGGTGGTGCACGCCCTGACCGGCTCCTTCCTCCCCTACGTGCCGCCCCTGGGCTGGGCCGCCATCCTGGGCGGGGCCACGTTGCTGGCCATGACCACAACCATCCTGCCGGTCCGCCGCCTGCTCGGCGTTCCCGCGGTCAAGGCCCTGGGCAGCCGCGAGTGACGCCCGCCGGCATTTCCCTGGTGACACGGCCGCGGTGGGTGGGCCACACTAGGATGCCGCCGGGCCTCACCGACGGCTCGGTGTAGGTAAGCTAAGCCGTCGTGCGCCCGTAGCTCAGCGGATAGAGCAACGGACTTCTAATCCGTCGGTCGCAGGTTCGAATCCTGCCGGGCGCGCTCCTAAAGAGCAGCCTTGAGCTGCTCTTTCTTCTTTCGGCTTCCCTCGGGAGCGGCCGGGTCATCTGTTACCACGAGGCTCTGTGAGCCCGACGTGAGCCCGCGTGTGCGAGGGACCAGGCGGGCGGCGGCTTCGGCCGCTTCGCGCGCGACCTCGGGCAGGACACTGGCGTACGTGTCCGAGGTCAGCGTGTAGGACGCGTGGCCGAGCATCTCCTGGACGACCTTCATGTCGACGCCGGCCGCTAAGGCAAGGGTCGCGGCGCCGTGGCGCAGGTCATGCAGCCGGATCGGTGGCAGGCCACTGCGCCGCACAAGGCGGTCGAAGTGGTCGGACAGCCAGTTCGGCTCCACCCAGCTTCCGTTCGCCCGAGTGAAGACTCGGCCGCTGTCCACCCATGCCTCGCCCCATTTCAGCCGGGCCTTCTGTTGCCGCGCCCGATGCTGGCGAAGGGTGGAGACAGTTTCGGCATCCAGAGCGACTGGCCGGTCTCCCGCGTCGCTCTTGGGGGCGCTCTCCTGCACCTCTCCGTCGTTGTCCACGAGCTGGATGGCGACCGTGAGGGCTCCTGCGCGGAGGTCGACGTCCTCCCAACGGAGCCCGCAAGCCTCACCCCGGCGTAGACCCCGGAGCGCGACGAGATGGAAGAGCGCATACAGCTCGTCGTGGGCGGCGAAGTCGAGGAACGCGCCGGTCTGGGCGGGAGTCCAGACCATCACAGGCGACGGCCGCACGCCCGTCTTGGTGAACTTCTCCAGCCGCTCGTCTGTCCAGACCAGAGCCTTGGGGCGGGAGACTGGGTCGAGTTCAACGTGGGCCGCCGGATTGAAGGTGATCCACTCTTGGGTGATGGCGTAGTTCAGAGCGGCCCGCAACGTCGCCCTGATGTGCAGACGCGTCGTGGGGCCGGTGGTGCGCCGGAAAGGTGGCATCTCCTTAACGGACGCGCGGGCAGCCGCTCGGGCGTTTCTTCCACGCATCGTCTTCAGCTCATCGATCGCGGCGCGACGCATGGCGTTGGCCTCGGTGATCTCGATGTTCTGCTCGACGATCGCGTTGAACATCTCGCTCAGGTCAGCGACCCGGAGGCGGTCGATCCGGATGTGGCCGATGCGTGGCTTGAGGTGGACGCGGATGTCGCCCTCGTACCGCTTGATCGTGCTCCGGCGGATCTTCCGGCCGGCGATCCACAGGTCCAGCAACTCGCCGACGGTGAGTCGGCTGGTCAGCGACTGGCCGCTCCGGAACTTCCTGCGTACCTCCTCGACCGCGGGTACCGGCGCGCGGGTCGAGGCGATGTGTTCGAGCAAGTCGCCCAGGCGCTGCTGGCCGTCAGGGTCATCGGGGTCGGGTATCCCGAGCAGCGCGCGCACCCGGTTGAGTTCGTTCTGCGCCTCGGTGGCCGTCGTGAAGCCGGATCGGCGGAACGTTCGCCGATCGCCCTGCGCGGTGAGCGGTAGTTCCTGTCGCACAGTCCACGTGCCGTGGCGACGCCGGGTGAGCTTTGGACATGACTGACCGAGCTGCTTGCCGGTCCCTGGATCTCGGCAGGCGCATCGGCGGAATACTGATCCTCGCAAGAGTTACCTCCCCATCGAGAAGTGGTACCAATTAAGGTACCGCTTCTCGATGTCGCGCGGCATGGACGGTGGACGATGAGAAGACGGCGCGTGGTCGAGGCCGCCCAGGGCCTGCCCCCGATACCTGGCGACGGCCAGAAGCGGGATCAGCAGGTCAAGATCAGGCTTTCGGTGTCTGAGGTCGAGCGGCTCAAGGCGCTACGGCCCGACCTGACCACCGCCGGTGTGGTCGCGCTGATCGTGGATGACGTGTTGGCCGGCCGGCACCGGCCCGGGTGGGCGGCTGACGCCAAGTAGCTCGAGGATCGCCCAGACCGGTACGAGGTAGGTGCGGCCGACCCGGATCACCCGTACCGGAAACTCGCCCTTCTTTGCCAGGTCATAAGCCTTGCTCCGGCCTATGCCGAGGATCGACCCGGCGGTCTCGACATCGGTGGTCAGGCCAAGGGCTCGGACTGATTCGGCCGTCCAGCCGGCGCTCATCGCCGTTCCTCCCGCGCCGCCTGACGAGCTTCGTGCAGGTCGTCGGCGATGCCCTCCGCGAACATCGCCTGGCCTGCGGTGTGCCCGGAGTGACTGAAGGCCCATGCCTTCTCGACGAGGGCGTCGGCTGCTGGCGCCTCACCGCCCTTTCGATGCTCGGCCCGAGCCGCTCGAAGCGCCGTGTAGGTGGTCGAATAGCGACGGCTCTTGGTGGCGATGTGACCGCGATAGCCGAGCTGGTGCGCCCATCGCCGCAGCCCGAGGACCCAGCAGGTGTGGATCAGCTTCCGCGAGTGCTCGGTGACCGGCAGGACTTGAACTGTTGTGAGGTCCCTGATCGGCCGGTCCACGGTGACGCCGGAGACCTCGGGCTTCGTGACGTACTTGGCGATGTAGGACGCCACCGCACGTTCGGTCAGCTCTTCGCCGGCGCGGCCGGGCGCGATCGGCCGGATGTCGAGCTGCGACCCGAACCGAAGGACCACGTCTGTGTCAGGGACGTTGTACGTGACTCGCTGGGCCGCCGACCGGACGGTCCGGATCAGCAGCCCGAGGGTTGCCCAGGCCGGCACCGGGTCGGCAGGACCAGCCGGGCCGTCGAACCGCATGACGGCGTGGAAGTGGACGCTCCCGCGTCGCTGCCATTCGGCCACCTTCGCGTACGACAACCGAACGGCCTTGCGCATAGCCGTCCGGGAGACACCCTGCTGCGTCGCGAGGTCTTCGTAGAGGTTGCGGTGAAGCCGTTGCCACAGGTCGCGGGTATGTGCGTTGAACAGCACCGCAGCCGGATAGTCGTAGCAGTGCGAACACAGAGGCGACCCTACGAGAAGGTCCCCTTCGCCATGCTTCACAACGCAGTTGGCGCCATGACGGCATTTGGAGGCTCCGTTGCATGGCCCGCCGCGATGGACCGCTCCGAAGCTCGGCGCGGTGAACGTGACGAAGGCACGGGGATGCCCTCTGACCGCGTCAGTGACGCCCTTGCCACCGGCAAGCCCGGCAGCAATGAGGTGGTAGGTGTCGCCCTGATGGAGCCGGGCGCACGGCTCGCAGCGGGACAGACGCCGGTTGCCGCAAGCGATGGTGAGCCGGCCGTACGGCTGAGAGTCGGAGGTGAGGGCGCCGACCAGGCGGCCGGTGCCGGGCTCGGCGGTGAGCGTGTGACCGATCAGGTGGACCGGGTCCTGGCAGCCACCGATCCGCCGGATCCGGTTGAGCCACGCCCGGAAGTCGGGATGCGTAGCGGTAGTCAGAAGCTCTTGATCTGTGAAGGACAAGCCTTCCCGAGGTTCGGATGACATGAGATTCCTCTGCTGACGAGGTCGGCATGGCCGACAACGGGTTCAGCGCGCAGCAATCGCTCGCGCCGCCCGGCCGCGTCCGTATGCGACCGGGCACGTCGAGAACTCGTCATGCGGTACCTCCTTGCTCTAGTCGCCGACCTCAGAGGCTGGTGATCTCCGGTCTCAGCCCGGCGTTGTTCTCGATGACCGCATCCAGCTCAGCCGGACGAAGAAAGATGGACGGGCACGCACCCAGCCCGAGTCGTCGGCAGTGGTGATGGCGACACCCTTTTCGTCGGCGCCGATCGCCTGTGCCGCCTCGACCGCGTCGGGATAAAGATCCTCAAGCGTCATCTTGGCCGACTCAGAGTCATTGACCTTGAGACAAACCCGGCCGGCCAACTGCGCCCGCAACGCCGTGACGCCAGGACCGAGGTCCGACCCGACCCGCTGCCCGGCGACCACGAGATGGATACCGAGAGCCGCACCGAGCTGGCCCAGACGCAGCAAGCTGGTGGTCGCTCGCAGAGCCGCATCCTTCTCGTGCCGACCGGCGACGAGATACAGCTCCGCAAGCTCGTCAACGATGACCACGACCGGCACCGGCCGGACCTCAGCCGGTAGCTGCCAGATGTTGCGAGCCCGATGCTCACGACACAGCCGCATCCGATCGGTGGCCTCCGCAACGAGCTTCGTCAGAACCTCCGCGGCTTCTTCCCGATCACACGCGAGTGCAGAGAGCCGTTGGAGATGCGGCGCCAGTTCCATCCCGCCTTTGCAGTCGATGCCGACCAAGGCGATGGGCCGACTTGCCCAGGTAGCGACAGCGGCGTTGATCAGCGTGGACTTACCCGACTGGGTAGCTCCCGTGATCAGCCAATGCGGGAAGGCAACCAGGTCAAGCACCCATGCAAGGCCATCCTCGCGATAGCCGACGTCGGCCCGCAGATCAGCCGGCACCGCAGTAGGCACATCACTCGGCTGAGGATGCGGCCCAGCACTTCTTTGACCCTCATCAATAGCGAGCGGATCATCGTTCAGGATCGTCAGGTTGACTGACCCGCGTTTGGTCGCGGTGACCCTCACGGCATGGACCCGCCACGCGTGAGCCATGGCCTCGGCTGCCTCGATGAACACGTCGGGCGTCTGCCCAGCGTGCATCCCGATCCGGGCCGTGGCGCCGAACGACCTGGGCCGGAACCGCATCAGAACCGGGAAGAGCGGAACCGCCGGCCGCCCCTTGACGACCAGGCCGCCGAGCAGCCCGGTGTTGGGCCGATCAGTCGCCGTCAGATCGGCGTTGAGCATCAACTGCCGCCACGTCATTGCCATCCGGATCCGCAGCAGCGTCCAGCCGAAGGTCCACCAGTAGACCCGAGGCGCGATCCTCCGGATGATAGCTACCATCACGATCGTGATGACCAGGGCGCCGATTACGACCGCCCCGATTTTGAGTACGCCGAAGAGGAGAGCCTTCAGCGGCTCAGGGATAGACCAGATGGAGGGCACCGCCGGATCTGGTGCATCCACCAGGGTCCAGCCGGTCATGACGTGCTCGCTTTACCAGGGCGTGGCGTGGGACTCGGCGAGCCCTCCGTCGCACCGGTGGCCAGCTTCGCCGGGTAGACCGACGCTGCTCGGTAAGAGAGTCCATGTCGGCCTTCGATCTCCCAAAGCTGAGCGTCCAGCTCGGTGAAGCCAACCGGCGTTCCTTCAGCCACACCTTGAGGCTGAACAGCGGTCTGCACGTCAATCACGGATGCCTTGCGAGTCCCAGCCCGGCGTACCGCAATGCCAGTGACCCACAGCTCGTTACCTTCGCGATCCTTTCGGATCGCACCGTCGAGATCAGTCCTTCGTTCCGGAGCCGACACACAGAGCACGCCGACGAGCCGGGTCAGATCTACAGGAATGGAGTTCACGGAAGTTGCTCCTTCAAAAGGGATTGCGGCTGCCACTCCGGCAGCGCGGTTAGTTGCGATGGTTCGGTTCTCGACTCACTCAGCGGGGCTTACATGTGGCGAATGGTCGACGTATTCAGAAGCCGATGATGCGTACGAGTTTCCCTACTTGATCAAGGCAGGTTTAGATCGACGCAAGAATCGAGAAGAGATGGGAATGGGTGGGTCGGGCGGGGAGGGGCGTGCGGCCTACGGCCGTCCCCTCCCGCCCAAAAGGCGGAAGCACAACACCACCGGCACAGCCACAACGCCACGTTCAGCCAGATCAGCCGCACCGACTATGGACACTGTGGACTGCCGACATCACGCCGCAACTAGCGGGACACGAGCCCAACCGTTGCCGTCTGCAAATCGACCACACCGATCCCCCATCAGACAAGCATCGAAGGCACTGTGCACCGTGGCCCTGGAGCCAGAGTAAGCCCAATTTCGAATGCCGCAAGTGCCGTTGTGGGGGCACGGACTTCACTTACGGAAATGGCCGTCCGGCAGCGATTGATGAATCCAGAACGGGACGCTTACGTCCGCAAAAGCGGTCCCCAGTCCGGGCCAAAATTTCTTGAGAAAGTTTGGCACTGAGGGGCACCGCGCCACCAATCGCCGCGAGATCCTTGTGTGCTCATACCGCCACGCTACGTCCGACGACGCGCGCGCGGGAGATGACGGGGGTTGACGGGTGTTGTCCTCGGTCAACCCGAACCCGACCCTACGAACGGTGCGCCTGTGTGGGAAGTCCCCACGAGATCAACACGTCGCGTAAATCCGCGGCATCGCATCTGAGCGCACCGAACTGGTCCTCGCCCCAGACGATGACCTCCGCGATGTCGAGATGCTCCTCGCCGATCTGAACCCCGACGTCGGCGTCCTCGGGCAGAGCAGCGATCCGCTGCAACAGCTCATCCCGCATCATTTCGAAGTCCTCTCGTTGGTGCCGGCCCAGCCCAAGAACCGCCCGTACAAGTCCGGCACGATCCATGACTCGGCAAAGTCCGCGGCAGCCTCCGCCAAGCACAATGCGAGGTAGACGAAGACGGCGGTGCGACAGGTAAGGGACTGCACGACAAAGCAGATCCGCGCTTCAAGACACGGCCACTCATCACCGCAGGTACGGCAACGCCAGCCCGGCCGACGAGGCTGGTGCTCGACGACGGCCATCTCCGCGGCGGTCACGATGCCGGAGGCAGCTTGGACGTCTCGCCGCCGTGACACTCAGGCAGCGCGACGAACGTCAGCGTGCCGCACCGAGGGCACCATCGACTCTTCGTCTTGAAGGCGAGCACGCCGGCCAAGAAGCCGAGCACCAGCGCCGCCGCCACCGTACCGATTCCCATCGACCCTCCACTCAGTCATCCCGCCGACATCTCCAGGAGCGATGTGACGGTCGTGGACATCGATGGTTAGTCGTGGGACTACCTCGCGCAATGATTACGCGGCAGAATGGCCCGAGAAGAGTCCGAACGCCCGATGAGCGTTACGCGGAGACCTGGAACCTGGTTACGTGCCGACCGGCGAGGGAGTTACACGGTGACGAATGAGCACATCGGATCGACCGTCCCTCGCCGTCAGCTCGGCCGCAGGCTCAGAGACTTGCGGGAGGGCGCCCGCCTGACGGTGACGCAGGTGGTCACCGCCCTGGAGTGGTCGAAACCTCGCCTGTGGCGCTACGAGACAGGCCAGGTCCCCATCCACCCCAACGACGTCGAGGCGATGTGCCGGCTCTATGGCGCCAACCGCGAGCTAACCGCCGCGCTGAAGACGCTGGCCCGCGAGACCAAGTCCAAGGGCTGGTGGCACACGTACTCCGACATCCCCGAGTGGTTCGAACTGTTCCTCGGCATGGAGGCAGCAGCATCCCGCCTCCGGCAGTACGAGGCTGAGGTGATCCCCGGACTGATCCAGTCCGCTCCCTACGCCAGCGCAATCATCTCGCGAGGCATTGTCAACGACCCCACGTCCGACGTCATCGAGCGCCGCATGGCCATCCGGTTGCAACGCCAGCAGATCCTGACCCGCCGCGATCCAAGAGCTCCCGACCTGGACATCTTCCTGAGCGAGGCGGCCCTGCTACGCGGCTTCAGCCCAGAGATCATGGTCGACCAGCTGACGACGTTGCTGACGCTGTCCGAGCGCCCCAACATCACCATCCGCGTGGCGCCCCTGGCCGCCGGCCCACACCGGGCCTTCCACGGATCCTTCGTCATCCTCGACTTCCCGGAGGAGACACCGGTGCGCGGCCCCGAGCCCACCACCATCTACTCGGAGCATCCCACCGGAGCCCTCTACCTGGACAAGCCCAACGAGGTCGAAAGCTACTCAAGAATCTGGGCCGACCTCGATAGAGTGGCACTCGATCAACCAGGCTCCAACCACCTGATCCGACAGAGGCTGAGGGAGTGGTCGCAGTGAAGCCCAACCTCGACGGCGCCATCTGGCGCAAGTCCAGCCGCAGTGGCAGCGAGGGCAACTGCGTAGAGGTAGCCACCAACCTCCCCGACCTGGTAGCTGTCCGAGACACCAAGGACCGCAATAGCGGCACTCTGACATTCTCTCTAGATGAGTGGGTAGCCTTCATAGACGGCATACGTCACGGCGAGTTCGACCTACAGTAAACGTCGGCAAAGCGCAGCCACAAAGTCACTTCTCACCCGCCTTACGTTATATCCACCCGCAGCCCCCTGTTGTTATGCGGTGACACCCATATCGCCACCTGACAGTGCCTCACGGTCTACACCTAACGCGGTTACGGATCAACTCTCTAGCCGAGGGGACACCGGCAGATCGCGCACGGCACCTCCAAGAAGGCCGAAGGGGCACCTGCGGTCGAGGTGCGGATCATGCCTAGTGTCAGCGGCAGATTGCCTGCACGTGCGATAGAGTCCTGCGTCCGACTGGGCTGCAAACCACCGACTCTCGACACGGAGCTGCACGTGCACAACAACGATTTGCGAGAGCTTCTCCTATCCGCACAACACAACCCTCGCCCAGCGGAACGCGGCCGACATTTGGAAACGATCACAGCGGCACTCTTCCGGCGCGAACACTTTCGCGTCCAACTCAATCCTGGATCCGCCAGCCCGCGACAAACAGATCTTATTGCGATCAAGGTCGGAGACATCTACTTGGTCGAGTGCAAGTGGCGAAGCGATAAAGCGAACATCGACGATGTCGACTCACTTAGGTCCAGACTTCGGCGAGTCGATACCCACGCCGTCGGGATTCTTTTAAGCTACGAGGGATTTACCGAGCCGGTCCTGACCGAGGTCCTGGCAAATAGGAGTCAGGCAATTCTCTTAATTTCCGGTCGCGAGCTGGAACAAGTGGCTTCCGGATTCCGTAGCCTTTCAGATCTTCTGTGGCGCAAGCGTCAAGCATTAATTACGGACGGTGAAGTTCTTCTGGATGAGCCTACCTTGAAGAACCAAAAGCGGTTGGTGCAGCTACCCCGCACGGAATATGAGGTGCTGTGGTCCGACAGCAGCCGAACACAATTAGTCGAGTGCGCTGGTCGTTTTGGCCAATTCGTCTTTACTCACGACCTACCGGATATTGATTGGGTCATCGCCAGCGGCGTTGGGGTAACTCTAGACATCAGTCCACCAGTACACGACGCCGAAGGCGTAGAGAATTTGTTAAGGACGGCAGCCGATCTCGGCTGGGTCACACCTGAGGCCCGGTGGAGCATCCAGCAAGCACGCCGGAACTGGCATGGATGGGGCGCGCATGAATTCGTTGCCGAGCTCCAGAATTGGGAATATAGAGCTAAGACAGAAAAGGCTCATGACAGCGAGGAATTCCTATACACAGACGTGTGCGACGGTGGCTTCTACACCATAGCCGCGACCATATCGACACACCACTCACGGCAGGTACGGAGCGTGAATATATCGTTCCAGTTCCAAGGACATCCTCTCGACACCAGACCCCTTCTCGAATTATGCAATACAATTGGTGTACATGAGAACCTATACCTTCGGCCGCGCGAGTCAGAGTCGGTCACAATTCTTCAGATGCAGCGGAAAGACATCAGAGCCGACTCGATACTCGGCTTAGTAACAAAGCCAGAGTCTGACCCTCGATTTGATTTCTCTCATTGGGTCATTGGCCTGATTGTAAAAAACTCATTCTTTGCCGGCCAGGAAGCCCCGCCGGCCGAGACGCAAAGACAGCTAAGAATACTAGAAGATACCGAACTCCTGGTTTGCAACCTCTCGGAACATCACCCTCTAGATAGCAAGAAATACGACTACTATTTCCAGAGATTTGAATACGCGCAAACAAGCGATGGCCCAGTTATAAGCATATCTGCAAATTGGCGTGAATTCGAAGAGGCAACGTCATCGAGCGACGAGTCTCGCCCAAACGTTCTAGAAAAGAGCTAGGCAACCGTCCGTCGGCTTATGGATCGATACTGCGAACACACACCATGTGGGTTCCCGACCGAGGGAACTCACATAGGCGCAGAGGTCGGTACGCCGCGATAGCGGTGTGAAAGTGGCATACGGGCGCGCTCACGCACCAGCCATAAGCATCTCCCGCAGTTTTTCGACTCTCTCCCACAGGCGATCCTTGTACCACGTGGTCGCGTAACTTGCTGCCTTACGCTCAAGTACCTCTACCGGGGCTCCGGCAACAAGCAGCAAGCAAATTCTGACGACGTCGTATACGGACTCCGCCAGAAAGAAAAGGTCCTCGCCATCGATCTTGTCGACTCGCGATCCGATGTGGGTCACTTCGTTGCGCACTTGTGAGCATGTAAATGCCCAGCGAGCTCTCCGCTTACTGTTACCAATAATTGGGCGGATGCAGGAGTCGGCTTCCTTCACGAGTGCCACCAAGCGCTGCCGCAAAGTCGGCTCATCGTTGTGGACGAGTTCCCTCTCCAGCCATTCACGATGGTGTTGCGGCACAGCACGAACACACTCATCAAGTATCCGCCGAAAATCCGAATCAGCGCTGCGGCTTCCCCCAACGGTAATGCGGTGGAATGCCTCCGCGGCGAATGTGGCGTTGAGGAACCGGTTTTGCGCGTACATTTGCTTCGCAAGCCTAATAGACACGAAGTACTCGAGTGGCCGTTCGAATGCCTTTGACTCATCGATCCAACGCGCGACGGCCGGAGTGCCGCCAAGCTCCCCGTAGGTCAGAAGCATTCGATGCACAGGTTGAGGCTTGCGCTCTTCTGTGCTGATGTAGTTGATAGGCGCGGCCAGTACCTCGATGAGCTTACTGTGAGTTGATTCTGAACCATCCAGCATCCTATCCTTAATTTCTGGTCGACTTACGACGAAGCTATCCAGGATGGTCGACGCACCCGTACACAGAATCACCAGACTTTGAATCCGGCTTACGTCTTTCCGGATCGTCCTGATGGGTTGCTGAGCGCCGTAATCAATTCGGACAGCCACGCTTTGCTTGATAGCAACATCTCCCGTGGCTTCATTTTCGAAAGTCGCGCCGAATACAATAGAGACTCTACCGCGCGAGAAGCTGGCCTCGCTCGACTCCGGTAACGCGTAGTCAATTTTGTAAGTAGTCTTGCCGCGGTCGTCCGTCACGCGATCAAATTTTGATCCCTTAGCTCCGATCCAACTACTCAAGTCCGCCAGGACGAAACGGGTCGACGCGAAGTGGAGCTCGGCATCCTCCAGGTGGTGGCCCTTGAACATCTGATTAGCTCTGTAATAACTTTCTTCCAGCCCAGGCGAACGCGCGCTTCGACCAGCATGATAGGCATTCTCGATCGTTATTTGATCTGTGCCGACCCAGCCAAGTATCCGGAGTTTTGAGTCCTCGGCTGACGAGGCACTGAAAGCGCCAATGAGCGTCAGCCGCACTGCACGGTCTGCCGGATCAAAGATCAGCCGGCCGCTGAGAGTGTCGTCCGGGTGATCAGCAAGCCAAAATATTCCTAGTTGATCAATGTGCTGCATGTCGTTCTCCTGCCGTTCGGTCGTCGAACATTCTGAACGGCAGCTTGAGCGAAGGGAAGCGCAATAGGTTTGCCACCCGCTGCCGCAGGTGACCACGAGCGGCGAGCTCCATGGCATCAGGGATGGGGCCGTGACCCTTGCCTCATCGGCCGCGGACCCTGATCCAGCACTCATCATGGGAGCGGCTTGTAGAGCGAGCTACTGAAGCCAGATTTCTCGGGTCCGGTCGTCTTTAGCTACAGCGCACATCGCAAGGACCATGGCGTACACACCTGCGAACTAACGCTGAGCGCCGCTAGAGCGGGCCCCCCACGGCACTCAATCGGGTGAACCATGACGGCTCGATCTTGCGCCGAGTGGTCGACCGACCTCATCGTTGATTTCGGCCAACACGCTGGCCTGACTCCGAGTCGATCAACGAGGGCGCCCACGCCGCCGCCGATCGACGACCGAGGACAAGCCGTCTGTGACGCAGCGTGCGCTTACCACCGTGACTCGCGGAGGGGCGTGGGGGACTCCGTTGGAGGAAGATCACGATGGCCAAAACTCCCAGCTCACGCGACCGCAGCCGACGCCGCGCCATCCGCGCTCGTCAGGCTCAGACCGGCGAGCCGTTCAGCGTTGCCGCCCGGCAGATAGCCGCTGGTACTGACACATCTCCGACTGACACCCGAGGTACTTCTATGGTCGAAACCAATCTGCGTCGCATACGCGTGCTCGACGCCCTCTATGACTTCACGCTGGACGCGACTGGCACTATGCCGTCCGTACTCGACGTCATCGAACTTGATGAACTGACGCCCGAGAGCGAGCCAGTCTGGCGTGATCTTTTCCGGGACCTGGACCGGGCTGGCCTAATCAAGCTCGCCGAGTCGATGGGCTTCGAAGGCACGTCGATGGTCATCACTCACGCCGGCCGCGTCGACGTCGAGAGCCGACGAGCACGCCGAAACGACCCGATCCGCCGCAACGTCGCTGCTCGCGATGCTGTCATTCGGTGGCTTCACGGCAGGCCCAACCACGAGGCGCCAGACGTCCACCCCATCTCGCAAAACCCTGCGTTCCTCTTCGAGGGCCTTCCGATCAGCACCGAGGATCTGGACGCGGCAGTCGGCTACTTGGAGAGCGTCGGGCTCATCACCGGCTTCAAGGTATGGGGTGGCGTCATTGCCCGTCCCCGTCTGACCACGCCTCAAGGCATTGACTGTGCTGAACAGTTCGGAGGATCCGTGAGCAACTACCTGCGGCACCAAGCCGGCAACAACGGTGCCCAGAACACTGTGACCTTCAACGGGCCGGTCTCGGGCAACGTGGCCTGGGACAGTCAACACGTCACACAGACGGCATCCACCAACAGCGGCCTGGCGGCAGACGAACTGAAGAACATGCTGCGAGCAATCCAAGACGCCCTTCCCGTTCTCAACCTGCCCAGCGTCCAGGAGAATGAGGTCCGCGCGAACCTGGAAAGCATCGACGGCGAACTGGCCAGCAGCACCCCGGACGCCAGTAAGGTCAAGACCTTCATGAGCCGAGCGCTGACCGGGTTGGGCGCGGCAGCCAATAGTTCTCTGGCCACCGTGCTCACTGCATCCGCAACCGAGTTGATGAGCAACATGGGTCTGCCGCTCGGATAAGAGTCGCCGGGTCAGGTGAGCCCGATGTGAGCCCGGACGCCCGCGGACTGACCATGAGCCTTGGCTACGGATCAGGACCCGGAGGGTTGCCTACCAGGACTGATAGGCACCCTTCGGACCGGGGAACTATGGTCGGGACGTACCACCCGGAACTTCTAATCCGTCGGTCGCAGGTTCGAATCCTGCCGGGCGCGCTCAAAAAGAGCAGCCTTGAGCTGCTCTTTCTTCTTTCTTGGGAATCGGTCCTGCTGCCAGGCGAGCGGCGGCTTCTGCCGCTTCGCGAGCAATCTCCGGCAGGACGCTGGAGTTATTCTCAGCGGCCCAGCCCGGCCCTACGGACGCTCCCTTGCTCCCAGCACGGACGGCAGCTCACGAGGGATCGTTGACGGTCTTGCGGTGATCAAGGCCGAGACGTGGATGGTGGGCGAGCACCTCGATGCACTCGTCGACGCGCTCACCGCCGTCGCACTAGCCGCGCCGACCGGACCTCTCCGAACATCGGCCGGGTGAGCCCGATGAGGTCTTGAGAGCGAAGGGTGCAGGATGGTCCGGTGAGTCCTGTGAGCCGTGGTCGGAAGAACGCAAGGTCCCGCCGGTCCGATCTGCGGGTTGTTCGCCCGGTGGTCGCCGTTCCGGAGGAATGCGACTGCCCTGAGTGTTCGGGTGCGGAGTTCGATCCGCAAGCCTTCATCGATGATCTGGCGGCGAGTGCCGGCGAGATCCTCGGGGCTGATGACCCGTTGGATGCGGAGCTGTTCGGGGCGAGCTTCGTGGCCGCGGGACGAATGGCCGGCGAGGAGTTCACCGAGTCGCTGGCCGACGGCATCGTTCCGGCGCTGGCGCAGCTGTCCACTGCCGAGTCCGTCGGCGTGCTGGCCGCGATCGGCGCGGTGGAGAGCGAGTCGGGGGCCGCGGATGCCGTCCGGCGTCTTGTGGACGGCGGACTGCCCGCGCCGGCCTGGCTGAAAGAGCTCGACGAACCGGTCCGGGCGGGAATCTGTCGTCGCTACGGTGACCCGGCCGGCGTGGGGTCGATGCTGCTGTGTTCCTTCGAGCGGGCTGGGCGCTCGCACGGTTTCCTCGTTCAGGTCGACCACACCGACTGTGACGCGGCGGTTGACATTCTGCTGTTTCCGGGCGAGGCGATGGCTGAGTTGACGGAGAAGATCCAGGCCGGGCCGCTCGACGCCGAGGATCTGGATCCCGCCGAGCTCCGCTGGCAGGTTGAACGCGCTCTCGACGCACGCGCGGACCACGACCTGGAAGACGGTGATCTGGGCCTGGACGACGACACGGCGGAGGACGGACCCGACTATTACACGTTGGCCGTCGTGCTGCGTACCCGGATGAGTGATCTTCCTGAGCCGTCGCGCCCACCGGCCGGGCACGGCAACGATGACCGATCGGGTCCGGTGGAAGCGATCGGGATGCCGGTCGCCCGAGGGCCGCGCCGCACGGCCGACCGCAAGCTGCCGGCGAAGCGGAAGAAGTCCGACGGGCCGGCTCCGATCTATCAGATCAAGGTCGGTCTGCGTGGCGCGAAGCCGCCGATCTGGCGGCGTCTGGAACTGCCCGGCGACACCGGCCTGACCGACCTGCACAACATCATCCAGAGGGCCTTCGGCTGGGAAGACAGCCACCTGCACGTGTTCCGGACGCCATATGGCGCGTTCGGCCAGGCCGACCGGGAGCTGGGCCACCGCGCCGAGAAGCCGGTGACGCTGGAACAGATCGCACCGGCCCTCGGTGACGAGGTGGAGTACCTCTACGACTTCGGTGACAACTGGGAGCACGAGATCGTGGTGGAGAAACTCCTCGACCGCAAGGCTGTGCCGTACCCGCGTTGCACAGCCGGCCGACGAGCCGCCCCGCCCGACGACTGCGGAGGCGTCTGGGGATATGCCGACCTCGTCGACATCCTCGCCGACCCCTCCCACCCGGAACACTCGGATCGGCTGGATTGGCTCGGGCTTACGTCGGCCGAGGACTTCGACCCGGCCCGATTCGACGCCGCCGAGGTGACGCGGGCGCTGACCGAGGCACCCTGAACCCACGATCGCGGGTTCAGGGTGCGTCAGGTCACTGATAGGGCAGGGTCACCGTCGAGAGCGCACCCAGCGACACCGTGCTGGGCGCCGAGCCGATGGCGCTCCAGATCTCCAGCTTGAC
Organism: Actinoplanes sp. NPDC089786; assembly: GCF_040684855.1. Lineage (NCBI taxonomy): Bacteria > Bacillati > Actinomycetota > Actinomycetes > Micromonosporales > Micromonosporaceae > Actinoplanes > Actinoplanes sp. NPDC089786. The sequence continues at coordinate 51,242 of NZ_JBFBGU010000025.1, read as the reverse complement.
CGTCCCGTTGGCCAGGTTGCCGAAGGCCCCGGTGGTGGTGATCTGGCCGGCCGCCTCGGAGTACCGCTCCCACCCGGTGACCGGGTCGGTGGCGAAGTAGCGGAACGTCTCGACCCGGTCGAAGCTGCCGTTGCCGGTCAGGTCGTACGAGACGCGGACCTGGGTGGCGTTGCCGACCGAGGTGGCCGAGTCCACCGAGAGGCCGAAGGCGGTCGCGCCGCCGGAGCGGTAGGCCAGGTTGAGCCCGGTCGCGGTGAACGTGGTCGGCGAGTGCGGCTGGTTGTCGTTGGCGCCCGTCGACTTGGCCACGGTAGCGGTGCCGGCACTCCCGGCTTCGGCGGTCAGGGCGCCGCCGGCCTGCAGATGACGCACCGGGGAAGAAGGCGGGTCCGTCGGAGGATCGGAAGGCGGATCGGAAGGCGGGTCCGACGGCGGGTCCGACGGCGGGTCCGACGGCGGCGTGATCCCTCCGCCGGTGGCGTTGCCGCCCGACCACGAGAGGGCCCCGCTGGCGACCGTCCGACCGGCGGGCACCGCGAGCACCCGGCCGTCCGAGAAGGTCACCGTGAGCGCTGAGTTGGTGATGTTGGAGGCGACGTACGTCTTGGCGCCGTTCTTGGTGAAGACCCGGGCCAGCGGATGGTTCGCGGTGACGGTGAGGTCGGTCGTGCCCAGGGCGGCCAGGTTGCGGATCCAGTGGAACGTGTGCGCCTTGGTCTCGCCCTCCTCCGGCGTGTAGCCGCTGTTGGCCCGGAACTTGGTCAGCGCCGCGTCGCCGTCGCCGAGGGCCAGGTACTGCCAGGCGATGTCCTGCCAGAGCGCCGGTTCGTGGCCGGCGTTGGTGACCATCTCGGCGTAGTTACGCCGCACGTACGCGGGGTCGTTGCCCAGGTAGAAGTGCCCGCCGGTGACCGGCAGCATGTTGATGCCGTGGATCTGCTCGGGCGCCGAGGCGAACCAGGTGGCGTACGCGCCGCCGTCGCCCCAGACCATGCCGACCGTGCCGTGGCCGAACGCCGCCGGGAAGTTCTCGTTGCGGGTGTCGAACCAGTACTCGTTGATCGCGGCCGACTGGGTCGTCCAGATGAAGACGCCGGCGTCGCGGATCGCGGTGTTGCCGGTCGCCTGTCCCCATTGGATCAGGGCGTTGGCGAAGTTCATCCCCTCGGACGAGGACTCCTGGTTGTTGCCGGCGAAGAACGCGCCGTGCCCGGCCGCCCAGTCGTGCCCGGCGTAGATGTCGAAGTCGCGGAGGTACGGGAACCGGTTGTCGCCGCGGTCATAGTTGTTGGCGTCGCGGATCAACAGATCAACCATGCCGCCGTACGCCGAGTTCGCGGCCCATGACGGGTCGAACTTGGCCAGTGTCGCCGCGGCGGCGATGTAGTAGCCGTAGTGGAAGTGGTGGTCGTTGAGCTCGGCGTCGGACCCGTACGACGCCGGGTAGCCGATCAGCGTGCCCCAGTTCCGGTCGTAGTAGAACAGCTTCTGCGTCTCGCCGGGCGTGGCGGTGAGCCACTGGTTCAGCTGCGTGCGGATGGCCGCCAGCGCGGTGTCGCGTACGTCGGTGCGGCCGAGCTGGTCGGCGATCTCCGCGATCCGCGAGCCGATGCCGAGGGCCTTGCCGGTCCAGTAGGTGTCGTTGTTCACCGGGCTGACCGGGTTGTTCTTGACCTGGTCGAGATAGCCGTTGAGGGTGGCGAGGTCGGCGCCGGCGCTGTCGGCCACCGCGGGCACCTCGGGCAGAACCCCGTTGAAGACCGCCGAGGTGGTGTACGAGGAAGCGCCCACCAGAACCTTCATGGCTCCGCGGGCGGTGACGTAGGTCGGTGTGATCGGGGTGGACCCGGTCAACGCCCGCCACTGGTGCGGGTACAGCCCGATGACGGTTCCGCTGCCCGAACCCTCGCGGGCGGTGGTGGTGTAGGCGTACGTCGTGTTGACCCGGCTGGTGGCCTGGTTGTACGAGTACGACACCCGGGTGCCCGTGACGTGGTTGTGCGCGTAGGCGCCGTAGCTGGTCGCCAGCGCGACCTTGTCGGCGACGCCGCTCGGCAGCACCGCGATCGAGAAGTAGCCCTTGCCGCCCAGCGTGGACGTGATGACGTTGCCGCTGACCGACCAGGTGGCGCCGGTCGGCGCGTACGCGACGTAGTCCTTGCCGGCGACCGAGTAGCCGATCCGCGATCCGCTGTTGGACCAGATGGTCGGGGTGCTCTTCGCGGTGATCTGCGCGTTGCCCCCGGTGACCTGGAAGTACGCGAACGGCAGCCCGTGTCCGATGGTCGCCTTCATGGTGCGGGTGCCGTCACTCCAGTACGGGGTGACGGTCCAGTCGGTCCAGGAGTCGACCAGGGTCCGCGGGGCGTTCAGCCCGGCCACCCCGGCGGTGAAATCCTCCTGGTAGATGTAGTGGTACTCGCCCACACCGGTGGACGAGCCACTGATCTGCGGCGTGGTGTTGTACGAGAAACCCAGCCCGCCCGAGGTGGTGTCGTAGCTCGTCGGGTGCGCGTGCAGGTTCTCGCTGTACGCGCAGTCGAACTTCTTGTAGACCAGCGACGACCACCAGTCGTTGGTCGGCACCGGGCCGGCCGGCGCGTTGGCGGTCATGAACTGGCGCGGGTTGGTGGCCAGGTCACCGCAGCCGACCGGCAGGCTGGCGCCGGCCGGCAGGGTCTCGGTGTAGCTTCCCGAGCCGACCGTGCCCGCGTCGGCCGTGCCGCTGAGGGCGACCGCTCCGACGCCGGCCACGACGGCCGCGGCGACCGTCAGAACGAGAGTCCGGAAAGACCGGAGAGGACCGCTTGGTTCCATCACGCCTCCACTGATTGCGACCGGCCTGAGCCGTCAGAGAGAGCGCTCTCTCGTGCTGAAACTGTAGGTATGAACAGTGCGTTTCGTCAATGTTTCGATTCTGAACGCTGGCCACCCACCCCGCGGACGGGCCACATTGCGGCTGGTGGCGTTGACCGGACATCCGGTTCGCCGCGAGTTCAAGGAACTCGGCGAACCGGATGTCGCCCATCCCGCCGGCGATCACACGTTGGCCAGGGCCTCCGTCGGGGAGAGCCGGGACGCGCGGACCGCGGGGTAGAGCCCGGCCAGCGCGCCGATCAGCACGGTCGCGCCGACGCCGCCGGCGAGCACCCAGACGGGTACGACCGCGGGCCAGCCCTGTAGCACGGCGTACCCGGAGGTGACCACCGCTCCGAGCACCCCGCCACCGATGCCGCCGAGCAGGGACAACAGCAGCGACTCGGCCACGAACTGGGTGCGGATCTGGCCGCGGGTCGCGCCCAGCGAACGGCGCAGCCCGATCTCGGAGCGGCGTTCCAGCACCGAGATCACCATGGTGTTGGCGACCCCGATGCCGCCGACCAGCAGCGCCACCGCGCCCAGGCCGAGCAGCAGCGCGGTGAACGTCTGGTCGGTGGCCTCCCGGGCGGCCAGCGCGTCGGACGGCCGGGACACCTCGACCTCGTTCGGCGCCGACGGGTTGGCGGTGGCCGCCAGCACCGCCTGCACCGCGGTGACCTGGGCGTCGTCGGCGCGGGTGTAGACCGTGGTCGGGTGCCCGTCGAAGCCCAGCAGGTCGTGCGCGACCGGCCAGCCGATCAGGACCGCGCTGTCGAGTTCGGACGCCAGCGGGACCGGCTCCAGGATGCCGACCACGGTGAAGGTACGGCCGCCGAGCAGCACGTTCACGCCGACGCGGCCGATGCCGAGGCGGGTGGCCGCCTCGGCGCCGAGCACCGTCGCCGGGTATCGCGCCGTCGCCGCGTTGAGCCAGACGCCGGATCGCAGCGAGGCCCCGACCGTGCCCGGCAGGGTCAGGCCGGCCGCGCGTACCGAAAGACCGCCGGTCTCGGCCGCCGGGATCCGGTCGTTGCGGTACGCCTTGGTGTCCGGCACCGCGCCGGTCGCCGCGACCTGCCGGACCGGGCCGATCCGCCCGATCATGGCGACCGACTCGTCGGGCAGGTAGGCGTCGTCGCCGAACATCGTCCGGCCCGGCCCCACGGTCAGCAGGTTGGTGCCGAGCGCGGCCAGCTTGCGGTCCAGGTCGGCGGCGCTGGAGGCGGAGATGCCGACCACCGAGACCATGGCCGCGATGCCGATCGCGATGCCCAGCGCCGACAGGACCGCGCGCGTCGGCCGGGCCCGCAGACCGGTCGCGCCGACGAGCAGGACGTCCCTCGGCCGCATCTTTCTCAAAACGATCATGCGATCACCCGCCCGTCCATCATCGGCACCTGCCGCGGCAGCGAGCCCGCGATCGACAGGTCGTGGGTGATCACCAGGACCGTGGTCCCGGCCGCGTGCAGCTCGGTGAGCAGCTCGATCACCGACGCGCCGGACGCCGAGTCGAGGTTGCCGGTGGGCTCGTCGGCGAGCAGCAGCGTCGGCTCGCCGACCACCGCCCGGGCCACCGCCACGCGTTGCCGTTCGCCGCCGGAGAGCTCGTGCGGCCGGTGGGTGAGACGGTCGCCGAGCCCGACCCGGACCAGGGCGGCCTCGGCGGCCAGCTTGCGCTGCTTCTCGGGTACGCCCGAATAGAGCAGCCCGTCGGCCACATTGGAGACGATGTCCCGGCCCGGCGCCAGGTGGAAGTGCTGGAAGACGAAGCCGATCCGCTGGGCGCGCAGGGCCGACAACTGTCGGTCGGACAGCACCCTCACGTCGTACCCGTCGATGCTGACCCACCCGGACGAGGGCCGGTCCAGTGTGCCGATCAGGTGGAGCATCGTCGACTTGCCCGAGCCGGACGGGCCGACGATCGCGACGAACTCGCCGCGCTCGATCCGGAGGCTGACGTCGTCCAGCGCGGTGACGCCGCCGGCGTAGGTCTTGGAGACGCGCTCGAGCTCGACGACGGCCGGCCCGGTCATGCCGGAACCCCCACGACGGTGCCCTCGGCGATCCCGTCGCCGGTGATCTCGACCTTGCCGTCGGCGAACATGCCGGCCTTGACGGCGACGATCTTGGTGGCCGAGCCCTCGACCACCTCGACGCCGTAGCCGCCCTCGGCCAGCGCCAGCAGCGCGCCCACCGGGACGGTCAGCACGTCCTTGGCCTGCGACGCGGTGAACGCCACGGACACCGCGGCCTCGTTCAGGCCCTTCGGCTGCTTGCCCTGGGCGAAGGCGACGGTGACCTCGATGGCGGTGCTGTCCGGTTCCTGGCCCTCGCCCGGCACGACGACGGTCTCGGCCTTGGTGATCTTCCCGGCCACCGTGCTGTCGTCCGGGAGCGTGATCCGGGTGGCCGCGCCGACCTTGGCGAGCCGCTGGTCGGCCAGCTCGAGCCGCACCTCCACGACGCGGGTGGTCGAGGTCAGGTTGAGCAGGGCGGCGCCGCGCTGGGCCAGGTCGCCCTTGGCGGCGCTCAGGCTGTCCACGCGGACCGGCCCGGGGGCGATCACGACCTGGGCCGGTTCGACCGTGCCGGTCTCGGTGAGGCCCAGGTCGTCCTGCCACTCCTCGACGGCGCCGGCGGTGGCCGAGGTGTACTCCTTGTCCACCGTGAAGCCGCGGTAGCCCAGCGCCCACAGGTTCGTCTCGAGTTGCTTGACGTCGTTGCCGTCCAGACCGGAGCGAAGCGTCCGGTACGCCGGCAGCGTCCCGTAGAGCAGCACGACCGGCTTGTTGTCGAGGCGGTACACCGGTCGGCCCCGGGTCAGGGTGGTGCCCGCGGCGGCGATCGCGGTGAGCGTCCCGTCCGACCGGGCGGAGATCGCCGTCGTGTCCCCGTACCCCAGATCGCCGGATTTCTCCTCGCGGTCGATCAGCGTGCCGCGCGTGACGGAGGCCGTGGCCGGTGGCATCGCGTCCGTCTCGCCGCCGCTGCCGCCCTCCGCCTCCGGCAGCCCGACCATGACGGCGGCCGCGGTGGCCGCGCCCACGGTGACGACCGCGGCCACGACCACCCCCGCCCGCTTCACGAACCCGCCTTCTGCTCGACGTCCTTCTGGCCGTTGCCGTCCGGCGGTTCCGGCCGGAACTGCTTGCACGCCTCCTCGGCCTTCTTGAACGACTCGCTCTCGGGGTCGATGCCGCCGCCGTCCTTGTCGTTCTTGATCTCGATGCCGCCGTCGGCGCTGGGGTCCGGGAAGTCCGGCACGCCGTTGGCCCGCATGCACTTGGACAGCTCGCGCAGCTTCGCGGTCATCGCCGGGTCGGCCTTGCCCGGCTGGCCGCCGTTCGGCTGGAACTGCTTGCACGCCTGCATCGCCTTCTCGGCGACTTCCCGGCGTACGCCTTCGGGCATCTTGATCGAGATTCGACCCCCGTCCACCTCGGGGTCGGGGAAGTCCGGGACGCCGTTCTCCCGCATGCACTTGGCGAGCTTGGTCGGGTCGAAGCCGCCGTCCTTGCCGGTGGCGGCGGCGCTGGCCGTCGGGGTGGCGCCGCCGTTCGCGGTCGCCACCGAAGGATCTTGCGCGGGCGGCGCGCAGGCCGCGAGCGCCAGGACCGGGATGAGAAGCAGTGTTCTTCGCATGCCGCCCAGTCAAGGACGTGTCGCATTTCCCGGGCGTCAGCGAAAACGGTGACGCCCGGATGACGTAACCGTGGGTCACCATATGGGGATGCGCATCCTGGTGGTCGAGGACGAGCCGTTGCTGGCCGACGCGGTGGCGGCCGGACTACGGCAGCAGGCGCACGCCGTGGACGTGGTCTACGACGGTGGCGCCGCCCTGGAACGCACCGATGTGCACGACTACGACGTGGTGGTCCTCGACCGCGACCTGCCGGTGGTGCACGGCGACGAGGTGTGCCGCCGGATCGCCGACGTGGGCGGGCCGATGCGGGTGATCATGCTGACCGCGGCGAGCAGCGTCGACGACCGGGTCGACGGGCTCGAACTTGGCGCCGACGACTACCTGCCGAAGCCGTTCGAGCTGCGCGAGCTGATCGCCCGGGTGGCCGCGCTGGGCCGCCGGTCCCGGGCCGCCGCTCCCCCGGTGCTGCGCCGCGCCGGGATCAGCCTCGACCCGCACCGGCGCGAGGTGTTCCGGGACGGCCGCTATGTGCCGTTGTCCCGCAAGGAGTTCGCGGTGCTGGCCGAGCTGCTGCGCGCCGACGGGACCGCGGTCTCGGCCGAGTCGCTGCTGGAGAAGGCGTGGGACGAGAACGCCGACCCCTTCACGCACGCCGTCCGGATGACCATCCTGAAGCTACGCCGCAAACTCGGCGATCCCGCCGTGGTGCTGACCGAACCGGGAGTGGGGTACCGCATCCGATGAGACTCCGGCTGACCCTCGTGTACGGCGGGTTGTTCCTGCTCGCCGGTCTGATCCTGCTGGGCGTCACCGCGGTGCTGGTGTCCCGGGAGCTGCCCTCCAACCTGATGGTGCGGGCGAAGATCCCGGACCCCGGCCTGGTCGGCGGCGACACCACCGTCATCCAGCGGTTCACCGAGGAGGCGCGGGAGAGCACGGTGTACACGCTGCTCACCCAGGGCGGTCTCGCGCTGGTCATCGTCGCCGCGGCGGCGATCGCGCTGGGCTGGCTGATCGCCGGCCTGCTGCTGCAACCGCTGAACCGGATCACCGCCACCGCCCGCCGGATCGCCGACGCGCCCGCCGCCGACGGCCGCCTGCGCGAGCGGATCGCCCTGGAAGGTCCCGACGACGAGATCAAACGGCTGGCCGACACGTTCGACCTGATGCTGACCCGGCTGGACCACGCCTTCGACGGGCAGCGGAGGTTCATCGCGAACGCGTCGCACGAGTTGCGTACCCCCCTGACCTTGAACCGGACCTTGCTCGAGGTCGCGCTGACCCCCGAGCGGGTGCCGCCCGAGATGCGCCAGCTCGGCGACACGCTGCTGGCCATCAACGACCGGCACGGCCGCCTGATCGACGGCCTGCTCATGCTGGCGAAGTCGGAGCGGGAGCCGGCCGCGCACTCCTACGTGGACCTGGCCGACATCGCCGACCACGTGGCCGACACCGCCGACACCAAGCTGGCCGAGGCGCCCGTGCACGGCGACCCCGTGCTGCTCGAACGCATGGTGCAGAACCTGATCGAGAACGGTCTGCGGCACAACGTGCCCGGCGGCTGGGTGTGCGTGGTCACCGGCACGCACGGGCCGAACGCGTTCGTCGAGGTGGGCAACAGCGGACCGGTGGTGCCGCCGTACGAGGTCGAGGGCCTGTTCGAGCCGTTCCGCCGGCTCGGCACGGAACGCCTGGCCTCCCCCGGCGCCGGCCTCGGCCTGTCGATCGTCCGGGCGGTCGCGCGGGCCCACAACGGCGAGGCCCGGGCCATGGCCAGGCCGGACGGCGGCCTGGTGGTCACGGTGACCCTTCCGCGGGTGGCCGACCCTATGTAGTGTGCGTACATGCCCAGGATGACGGCGTCGGTGCTCAAGGTCGTGGCCGCGCTGCTGGCGGCCGGCGGCGCCGAGCGCTACGGCCTGCAACTCATGCAGGCGACCGGCCTGCCCAGCGGCACGCTCTACCCGATCCTGGTCCGCCTGGAACGCGCCGGCTGGGTCGAGTCGCGCTGGGAAGAAACCGATCCGGCCGCCGAGGGCCGCCCCGCCCGCCGCTACTACCTGCTGACCGCCGAGGGTGCGACGTCCGCCCGGCGCGAGGTGGCGGCGATGCGACAGCAGATGTCGGGCGCTCCCGTCCTGGGCGAGTCCCCCGCATGAGGCTCTGCCTTCTTCTGCTGGCCGTGGCCGCGCGCCGCTGGCCCCCCGACATCGCCGCGGACCTGCTGCGTGAGTGGCAGGCTGAGTTGTCCGTCCTGCGCTCATCGCGCTTTCAAATGCTGATGTACGCGGGCAGTCTCGCCGTGGCACCGACAGCAGACGGCCCGTCCTGGTCCCACCGCACAACAACCGTGGCAACCGCCGCCGGCGCCACCCTCCTGGCGGCCACCTTGAGCAACGCCGTCCACACCACAGCCCCCTGGCTGATCCTCCCCGCGGCAGCCCTGATGGCCGTGGCGGCCACCCGAACCCGCCTCTCCCCCCTCGCGGCCACCGCCCTGATCACCCCGCCTCTCTTCGCCTTCCTCTTCCTGGGCAACGCGGTATCCGTCATGCCCTTCATGGGCTTCCAAGACGTGGCCCCCGCCATAGCAACCTGGTCCACAACCCTCCTGACCACCCTCTTCCTCTCCACCCGCCGCGCCGCCGCACTCCCTTCCCCCGCTGGCTCGCCCACGTCCCGCCGCGCATCCCGGCGGCCGGCCACCGCCTTCCGCGGACCGGGCGTCGCCACTCTCCTGGCCGGCAGCGTCATCTCTTTGATCGCCGCCACGGTCGCCGGCTCCCTCAACGCCGCGCACACCCTCGGCATCAGCCCGTGGTCGGCCCCGCTGTGGTTCCCGCTCTCCTTGCTTCCCGCCGACACGACCGCCTTCGGCCCAGTCCTGAGCCCAGCCGCACTCCTGCCGGCAGACGCCGCCCCGACCCACGCCTCAGCCGTACTCCTGGGCAACGCCACCGTCCTGACCGCACCCCTGCTCCTCTGCACGGTCTTCGTCCTGGCCCTGGCCTTCTCCCGCCGCATCCAGGCAGCCACCTCGACAGAACCCCAAAGCCGCGCCTCCACCGGCCTCCCCTCCGCCGGCCGCGCCACCGCCGACCGCGATTTCATTGGTCTCGCCGCCGCCCGCCGCGCCGCCGCCCGCCGCGCCACCGCCCTCGCCCGCCGCGCCGTCACCATCGCGCTCGGTCCCGCGGGCTCACCCCGGCGCCAGGCGACACTCGGCGGCACGGCAGCCCTGACCGCGGTCGCCGCCTGCCAGGCCACCCTCCTGGCCGCAGCCGATCCCACAGCCCTGGCCCACCGCGTCCTCGACCATTCCGCCGTCTTCGGCTTCGGCTTCGCCACCCACCCCGCGGGCCTGGCCGCCACCGCCCTCCTGGCCGCCGCCCTGACCCTCCGCCTGACCGAACCCACTCCCACATAACGGCTTCACCACAGCCCTAGCCCGCCGCCGACCCCCTATGTAGAGTTCCTACCATGGGACGCAGTCAACTGGCCTGGGCCGGAGCACTGACAGCAGCAGCCGTGACGGCCTGGGCCGCCCTGTCCCGCCCCGTCGAAGACCGCCTGTCCGACCTCCACGTCTATCTGGGCGCGGTGAGTTCCCCCAGCCTCTACGACTTCATCCGAGGCGACGCGCCTTTCACCTACCCACCATTCGCGGCCCTGCTGTTCCGCCCGCTGGCCGACCTCCCCGTGGCAACAGTGCAATTCCTCTGGACCGCAGCCACCATCGCAACGGTCGCCGCCCTGGCCTTCCTGGCCGCCCATTCCCTCTCAGCCACCGCCTCCACCCCGAATCTCCTGACCAGAAACGCAGGTTGGCCGGCCCTGGCTTTGACGCTGTCCGCGCCATTCAGCTCAAACATCCGCTTCGGCCAGGTGAGCATCTTCCTGACCGCCGCGGTAGCCACCGACCTCCTGGCGCTGAGAAGAACCAAGTGGTCCGGCGTCCTGATCGGAGCAGCCGCAGCCATAAAACTGACCCCTCTGATCTTCATCCCGATGCTGTTCCTGGCCGCCAACCGCCGAGCCGCCCTACGCGCCATCGCAACCTTCGCCGCCTGCACCACCGCAGCCGCCATTGCCGCCCCCACAGACACCTGGCGCTTCTGGACCGAAGAGATCTTCCACGTAAGCCGCCTAGGACACATCACCTCACCAGGCAACCAGTCCTTGAACGGCATGCTCCTACGCCTGGACCTCCCCCCAGACCCAAGAACAGCAATAACCATCACCGTCGGCGGTGCCATAGCCGCCGCAGCCTTATACCGAGCCTCCCAAGCAGCCAGAAACAACAGTTGGCTAACCGCAACAACAATCACCGGCGCCGCCAGCGTCGTCCTCTCCCCCGTCTCCTGGACCCACCACCAAACCTGGCTGGTCCTGGCCGCCTTCCTCCCCTTGACCACCCGCGTTCCCCAGCCTCAGACCACCGGCGTTTCCAGCCCACCACCGCCGGCCCCCACCACCCGCGAAATGCCGACCACCACCACCCGCAGACTGCCGGCGCCCACCACCACCCGCGAAATGCCGACCACCACCACCCGCAGACTGCCGGCGCCCACCACCACCCGCGGACTGCCTGCCCCCACCACCACCCAGCAGCCGCCAGCCGCCCCGGCGCCCAACGGCCGAATCGTGGACGCCACGCCGAACGGGAGGTCGACGCCGGGCACGTTCAAATCACGCTTGAGCGCATGGTCGCCGATAAGCGGCCGCCTACCGCGCATCACCCCGTCCCAAGCCGCGTGGCCCATCACCGTCCTGGCCGTAATGCTCCTCCCCATAACGGCCCTAGGAACTCCCCTGTGGACAAACGCCCGCCTCTTCCTGGCAATAGCAATAGCGGCCCTGATCCCCTTCTCTTCAATGTCCCGCCGCGACCCCAAACGCAGACCTTCAAGCCACCATCCGCTTCCACCCCGCCCTTCCAGAACCCGTCGCCCAAACGCGTCCGCCCCGCCCCACCACCCCATCCCCCGAGCACGTCACCGGTCACCGCCCTACTGACCGAGAGCCAGGCGAAGCCTCCCCACCCACAGCCCACACGCCCTCCACCCCCACCCTCGAACGAACCACTTCCCCGCTCTCCCGCTTGACCTGACCAGGAGCAGCCCGTCGTCCTAGATCAGGAAGGTGTCGGCGAAGAAGCCCCACCGGCCAGGCACAAGATCCGCCCAGGCGAAGACCACCCATCGGGGCAGATCTGATCGCCCAAAGACCCCACGAGGCATAGACGCTCAAGCGCGGGGAACGCCAAACCAAACCTGCACGCCAGCTCCCCCGCCGGCCCCGCCGACGCCCCGAGCCGCCGACAAAGAACGGCGGCCGGCCAAGAACGGGCGCCGGCGCGGAGGGGGCGTCGGCGACCAGGGCGGCTCACGTGGCCATCAACAGGCCACGTGAGCCGCCCGCCGATCCCCAGCAGTCTCGATGCACCAACCGCAAGCTGGTCAGCTGTCGCCCCGATCGGGCCGCATCGACCTGACACACCGCCCTGCACCGCGCCGCGAACCTGACACACGCGCCGCACCGCGGACCGGACACCAGCCGCGCCGCGCTGGCGGCGCCGACCTGGCACGCCTGGACCAGCCACCGCGGCCGATCCGTCGCGCGGGATTGCGGAGTGGCTCGACGTCAGTGCGGGGGACGCCGATCGGCGTCGGCTGCTCGGGCGTCGAGGTGAAGCTGGCGCCAAGCGTGACGGGACGCCATGCCGGCCTTGCGACGCTCGGCCTTCTCGCGCCGCTCCGCCGCCCGGGCCGCCCGGGCGCGGTTGGACTCCTCGGCCGCGGCCAGCAGCTGAGCCTGCCACTCGGTGATATCAAGCGCGGGCAGAGCGGCTCGGCCAGCCTCGACATCAGCCGCCCGGCCAGAAGACGCGGCGGAGGGGGCGTGAACGCCGGCGGCGGCTGGACGGCCGCGGCGGGAAGGGGTGGCGGGGTGGTGCGGGGCGGGGGTCATTTGCGGTTGTAGAAGCGCATGGTCAAGGTGCCGAAGACGGCTACCAGGACGGCGCTGGCTATCAGGGTCCAGGTGATCTCGCTCATGTCCCAGCTGCCCTCCATCGTGGAGCGGACGGCGCCGACCAGGTGGGTGATGGGGTTGATGTTGACGAAAGCCTGCAACCACCCGGGCATCGTGCGCGGCTCGACGAAGACGTTGCTGAGGAAGGTCAGGGGGAACAGCACCATCATGCTGACGCCCATCACGGATTTCTCGGAGCGGAGGATCAGGCCGAACATCGTCCACACCCAGGAGAAGGCGAACGAGAAGATGACCAGCAGCACCATGCCGGCGATCACGCCCATCGGGCCGCCGGCGGGGCGGAAGCCCAGGATCAGGCCGACGGCCAGGATGACCGTGGCGGCCAGCAGGTAGCGCATCACGTCGCCGAAGATCATGCCGATCAGGGCGGACGGGCGCCACACCGGCAGGGTGCGGAAGCGGTCGAAGACGCCCTTCTCGATGTCGGTGTTGAGGCCGACGCCGGTATACATGGTGATCATGACGACGCTGGTGACCATGATGCCGGGGAGGAAGAACTGCAGGTAGTCGCCGGTCGAGCCGGCCAGCGCACCACCGAAGAGGTAGGTGAACATCAGCGTCATGATGATCGGGAACGCCGTGACGTCGAACAGCTGCTCGGGGACGTGCTTGATCTTCAGCATCGCCCGCCAGCCGAACGTCACCGACGCCGACCAGGCGCTCGGGCGGCGTGGCCGGTCGCCACGGGTGAGCACGGCGGCCAGGGTCTCGGGCGACGGCTTGTAGGCAACGGCCTCGGCGGCTGTGGTGGTCATGATTTCACCTCGGTCAGGGCCAGGAAGACCTCGTCCAGGCTGGGCTGGCCGAGGGAGAACTCGTCGACGACGATGTCGGCCGCGGCCAGCGCGGCCAGGGCCCGGGACGCGGGCTCGGCGGCGTCGACCCGCGCGGTGAGGGCGACCGGGTCGGCGTCGAGCGACACCGCGGAGCCCAGGGTCGAGGAGAGCACCCGCTCGGCCTCGGGTCGCTGTTCCGCGTCTCGCAGGCGCACATGCACCGTGCCCGCCCCGATCGAGGACTTCAGCTGCCCGGGCGTGCCCTCGGCGATCACCTTGCCGTGGTCGATCACCGCAATGCGCCCGGCGAGCTGGTCGGCCTCGTCGAGGTATTGGGTGGTGAGCAGCACCGTGGTGCCGTTGGCCACCACCACGCGGATGATGTCCCACACCTGGTTGCGGCTGCGCGGGTCGAGCCCGGTGGTCGGCTCGTCGAGGAACAGCAGCTCGGGGGTGCTGAGGATGCTGGCGCCGATGTCGAGCCGCCGGCGCATGCCGCCGCTGTACTTCTTCACCTGCCGGTCGGCGGCGTCGGTCAGGCCGAACGCCTCGAGCAGTTGGCCGGCCCGGGCGCGCGCCTCGGTCTTGCGGTAGCCGAGCAGCCGGGCCAGCAGGATCAGGTTCTCGTGGCCGGTCAGGTCTTCGTCGACCGACGCGTATTGCCCGGTCAGGCTGACCTGGGCGCGGACCGCGTCGGCCTCGCGCACGACGTCGTGGCCGAAGACCCGCGCCGAGCCGCCGTCGGGCCGGAGCAGCGTGGCCAGCATGCGGACCACGGTGGTCTTGCCCGCGCCGTTGGGACCGAGCAGGCCGTACACGGTTCCGGCGGGCACGCTGAGATCGACCCCGTCGACCGCGCGGTTGTCGCCGAAGGTCTTGACCAGTGCGTCGGTCTCGATGGCGGGTGCGCTCATGGCAGACACCTTGCCATCGGGCTGTGACACTTTCCGGCCGTCCCGGGTGACCTGGGAAAACCCGTTTCGTAATCGAGACGGGACTGCCAGGGTTCTCTCATCTGGGGACCCGGCACCACAAACGGAGGTGAGAGGCATGATCCCGGCGATCGGCGGCGTACGCCTCGGCTGGCGCGATCTGCCCGGGGAGGTTCAGGGGGCGGTGGCCGCGATCCTGAAGAGCCCGGTCACCGAGGCTGTCTCCCAGAGCGGCGGTTTCTCCCCGGGTACGGCCGACCGCGTCACCACCGCCGCCGGTGACCGTGCGTTCGTGAAGGCGGTCAGCCCCGACCAGAACCCGCGATCGGCCGAGCTGGCCCGGCAGGAGGCGGAGATCTGCGCCGCCCTGCCCGCGTCCACGAACGCGCCCCGCTTGCGAGGGACTTTCGACGACGGCCACTGGGTCGTGCTCGTGTTCGACGACATCGACGGCCGGCACCCCCGTACCCCCTGGATGAAGGACGAACTCGACGCGGCCGTGAGCGCGGTGACCGACCTGGCCCGCTCCCTCACGCCGTCGCCGTTCCCGCGCGGCCGCACCGCCGCGGAGACCCTGGCCACCGACTTCGGCGGGTGGAGCCGCATCGCGGCCGACCCGCCGGCCGACCTCGACCCCTGGCTGCGGCCCCGGCTGGACGATCTCGTCGCGACGGCGGGGCGCGGCCTGGCCTCGCTGACCGGCGACACCCTGGTCCACCTCGACATCCGCCCGGACAACATGCTGATCACCGCGGCCGGCGACGTCTGGTTCGTGGACTGGCCGCACGCCTGCAACGGCCCGGACTGGCTGGACCTGACCCTGCTCGCGATGAACGTCGAGGTGCACGGCGGTGACGGCGACGCGGTGCGGCCGGCCGAGGGTGTGGACGTGGTGGTGGGTTCTGTCGGCTATTTCCTGGACCAGTCCCGCCTGCCGCCGCCCCCGGGCCTGCCGACCGTACGCGCGTTCCAGCGCGCCCAGGGTGACGCACTCCTCCCCTGGATGCGGCGGCATCTCAAAGGTTGACACGACTACCCTGGAAGTTCCCTGTTGAGATCGGAGCCATGGTGCGAGTCCTGCTGCTCGAGAACATCCACGCCGACGCGGTCGCGCGGCTCGAGGCGGAGGGCTACGAGGTCGAGTCGGTCAGCTCCGCCCTCGACGAGGCCGAGCTGATCGAACGCGTCAAGGGCGTGGCCCTGCTCGGCATCCGCTCGAAGACCAAGGTCACCGCGGCCGTGCTCGACGCGGCCGACAGCCTGGTGGCGATCGGCGCGTTCTGCATCGGCACCGACCAGATCGACCTGGTGTCGGCCGCGTCGCGCGGCACCGCGGTGTTCAACGCGCCGTTCTCCAACACCCGTTCGGTGGTGGAGCTGGCCGTCTCCGAGATCATCGCGCTGACCCGCCGGCTGACCGAGAAGAACACCGGCATGCATGCCGGCGTCTGGGACAAGTCGGCCGACGGCAGTCACGAGATCCGCGGCCGCAATCTGGGCATCGTCGGGTACGGCAACATCGGCACCCAGCTGTCGGTGCTGGCCGAGAACCTGGGCATGCACGTGTCCTTCTACGACACCGCCGACAAGCTCGCGCTGAGCAACGCCCACCGCTGCGCCAGCCTGGAGGAACTGCTGGCTACCGCCGATGTGGTGACCCTGCATGTCGACGGCCGCCCGGGCAACGCCGGTTTCTTCGGCGCCGAGCAGTTCGGCCGCATGAAGAAGGGCTCGATCTTCCTCAACCTGTCCCGCGGCATCGTGGTCGACCACCTGGCCCTGCGTGACGCGCTGGCCAGTGGCCACCTCGCGGGCGCGGCGGTGGATGTCTTCCCGTCCGAGCCCAAGGGCCGCGGCGACGAGTTCGTCTCCGAGCTGCGTGGCCTGCCCAACGTCATCCTCACCCCGCACATCGGCGGGTCCACCGAGGAGGCGCAGTCCGACATCGGCGACTTCGTGGCCAACAAACTGGTTCATTTCGTGCAAGAGGGCAACACCACGCTGAGCGTCAACCTGCCCGGTGTCGCGCTGCCCCAGCAGGCCGGCATGAGCCGCGTCGTCCACGTGCACATCAACACGCCGGGCGTGCTGGCCCAGGTGAACAGCATCCTGGCCGAGCACAAGGTGAACGTCGAGGGTCAGCTGCTGAGTACCCGCGGCGAGTACGGCTACCTGATCACCGACATCAGCGGTGGTTACTCCGACGAGGTTCTCGACCGGCTTCGTGCGATGGAGCAGACGGTACGCCTGCGCGTACTGTCCTGAAGTTCGCGCTTACGCGGCGTCCTTCACGGTGAGCAACGTCAGCCGGGACTCCGCCGAGACGTCGTAGCGATTGGCCGCCTTCCAGTCCTTCGGCGTCAGGGTGGAGCCCGGCTCGAGGTTCTTCAGCGTCCGCTCGCCGGCCGCGACGGTCTTCACCCCGCCGTCCACCCGCACCCGCACCGGACTGCCGGAGGACAGCGACAAGTCCTCGATCGCGCCGGTGATGCGTACCTGCACGGTGCCCTGCGGCGGGGGCAGCGTCAGGTTGACCCGGCGGCTCGCGCCGGTCAGGTCGATCGCGCTGAGCTTGCCGCCGGTGAGGTCGACGAGTTGCTCGTCGGCGCCGCCGGTGAACAGCAGCCCCCAGGTGACCTTGTTGGACAGCAGAATCTCGACGTTGCCGGGCGCGGCCGCGCCCTGGGTCTCCAGCAACAGCTGCACCTTGTCGCCGACGATGGCCGGCCGGGGCGCGGCGCCGGTCTGGCCGAGCGCGGAGATCCGGTACAACTCGTCGCCCAGATCCTGCGTCTTCACGGTGGCCTTGCGGGTGGCCGCGACCAGCTCGAAGGTGGCGCTGGTGCGCCGGCCCAGCGGCGCCGTGGCGACCGAGGAGTCGGGCTTGTCGCTGACCTCGTTGCCGAGTTGGAGCACCGAGCCGAGGCTCTTGTCGTCCCCGGTGAAGTAGCGCACGCCGGCCGCGACGCCGCCGAGCAGCACCAGGGCGCTGAGCGTGACCGTGGCCACGGCGAGACCCTTCGACCGCCGGGGCGGACCCTGCTGGTGGTGCCCGGCGGGAGTGGCCCGGTGCGGGCGGATCTCGTGGTGCTGGGCCTCGTTGAAGAACCCGGCGCCCGCCTCGGCGGCGGCGGCGTAGTCGGCCACCTGGTAGGTCGGCCGCGGCGACGCCTGCGGGGGAAGCGGCATCTGCGTCTGCCGGTGGTTGCCGGTGTGCGTCGTCGGCTCGGGCAGGCGTACCGGAAGCTCGACCGCGATCGGCTCGGGCTGGACCGGCGCCGGGAAGGCCGGCGCCGGCGCGGCCGGGGAGACCGGCGACGGGTCGCGGCCGAACCAGTTCCCGCTGATCGGCTCGTCGGTCATCCCGAAGGAGGCGCGGCTGCGCGACCCGGTGTCCGAGACGGTGGCGTGCGAACCGGTGTCGGTCCCGAACGCGTCCCAGGGCTGTTCCGCGGAGCCGGCGGCCTCGGGCGAAGACGGGCGGTACGGATCCTCGGCGGACGAGGTGCGGTATGGATCCTCGGAAGAAGAGAACGAGGACGCGGCCGGTGGACGTCGGAACATCGCTTGCTCCCCGGTATTGCGCAGGCTGTCACGGTTGGCCCAGTGCGCGCCCGAGCTGAACGGCAGATCAGCCACGGCCACATCGGACGCCATGGCCTCATCGGCTGGTGAACGTTCCACGCGATGTCCTCCCGATCGCGTCGGCGCCGACGATGCTTCGCCGAGGCGCTTCCGGGGTGTGGTACGGATGGCGGCCCGCCGCGGATGAGTGTTGAGGTGAATTACTCTCCGTCACTCATCGCAGGTCAGCCGCCATCCGAAGGTGCACGGACAGCGCAGAAATCCCGGCTACGAGATGATGCCGCGCTGGCGGGCGACCGCCACGGCCTCGAGCTGGCTGTGGGCGCCGAGCTTGCCGAGCAGCGCCTTCACGTGACCACGGCAGGTGTGCACGCTGATGCCCAGCCGCCGGGCGATGGCCCGCGGGTCGAGACCGGCCGCCATCAGCTCGAGCACCTCGTGTTCCCGGGCGGTCAGGCCACCCGGGCGCGGACCCGCCACCGGCGCGGTGCTGCGCAGCAGCCGGGCGAGGATGTCGGTGGAGACGGTCATGCCGCCGCCATGCGCGGTGTGCACCGCGTTGAGCACGTCGCCGAGGGGTCCGTTCTTGGTCAGGAAGCCGGCCGCGCCCGCGGCGGTCGCCCGGCCCACCAGAGCCGCCTCATTGCTTGCTGTGAGGATCACCACTCTGGTGTCGGGATAGCGGTGCCGCAGCAGCTCGGCGATGGCTATTCCGTCTGAATCGGACAGCTCCGGGTCAAGCAGGACGACGTTCGGACGCAATTCGCCGACCAGACTCAGCGCCTCCTGCCCGGTCCGCGCGTGGCCCACCCAGCGCAGGTCAGCCTGGCCGTCGAGGGCCACGCCGAGCAGGTCGGCGAAGGTCTGGTGGCCGTCGACGACGAGCACGGTGATCGACCCGTCACTCATCCGCCACCTCCTTCGTACACGATCTTTGGAATCGGACCCCCGCGGAAACGTAGTCGCCGCAGTCTATGTTCGCGCATCAAGATTGCTCGCCGTATGAACAGTCCTATCCGGTCCACGCACCGGGATCGACTCGGATGCCCGCCCGCCGAACGGATGAGGCCGACCGGTCGTCATAACAGGTCTTTCGGTCGAGGGAACCCCCTCACGTCACGGGAGAATCAGCAGCGTGCTGACACCCGTACCCCTTACGCCGGAGATCTCCCTGCACCTGGCCGCGCCGCATCGCGGGTTGTTCGAGGGCGACTTCGACAGCGACCGGCCGCCACCGTTCTGGGAATTCGCCTGGGCCGGCGGGCAAGGTCTCGCCCGCTACGTCCTGGATCATCCCGAGGTGGTCCGCGGCCGGCGGGTGCTCGACGTGGCGACCGGCTCGGGACTGGTCGCGATCGCCGCCGCCAAGGCGGGCGCGGCCGCCGTCGCGGCCACCGACGCCGATCCCGAGGCGGCCGCCGCGGCCCGGCGTAACGCGGAGGTAAATCGGGTCGCGCTGGCCGGCGACATCGGGCAGCCTGACGTGGTCCTGGCCGGTGACGTCTTCTACACCGGGCGGGTGGCCGAGCAGATGACCGCGACGCTGCTGGCCGCCCGGCGGGCCGGCGCCCGGGTGCTGGTCGGTGACGCCGACCGGGGCTTTCTCCCGGCGCGGCTCTTCGAGCACGTGACGCAGTACGAGGTTCCGGTTCCGCCCGCGCTGGAGGAGACGGAGACTCTGACCGCGATCATCTGGGAGATGCGGAACACAATGCGTTCACCAACCAACAACTTGTAGGCTGCACGCAACTATGGAAACGGACCAGAGCGCGGCCGGCCGCCTCGCCGGCGAACTTGTGCGATTCGCCCGACTGGGTGTTCGCGTGAAGGGCATGCTCAATGTCGGGGAACTCGGCGCCGATTTCTCCGCGCTGATGCTGTTGTTCCCGCTCTGTCACCGGGGCCCGATGCGGGTCACCGACCTGGCCGAGATCAAGCAGGCCGACCCGTCGACGGTCAGCCGGCAGGCGGCGCAGCTGGTCAAGGCCGGCCTCGCCCGGCGCGAGGCCGACCCCGCCGACGGCCGGGTCTCCCGGCTGGCGGCCACCGAGGCCGGACGGGTCGCGGGCAGGCGGCTGAGCGAGGCCCGCACGGCCCTGGTCGGACGGGTCATGCAGGACTGGCCGCCGGAACGGGCCGACCTGTTCACCGGCCTGTTCGCCGAATTCAACAATTCAGCCGAGGCGCTCCTGCGCAGTGACTCGGCCGCGACATCACGGGAGATCGCGTGAGCAACATCAGCACCGCGCCGGCGGGCGGCCCCGCCGCCCGGTCGGCCGACTTCACCCACCGCCAGATCCTCACGGTCCTGGGCGGCCTGATGATGGGCATGTTCCTGGCCGCGCTCGACCAGACGATCATGGCCACCGCCACCCGGACCATCGCCGACGACCTGAACGGCTTCGACCTCCAGGCGTGGGCCACCACGGCATTCCTGATCACGTCCACGATCTCGACACCGCTGTACGGCAAGCTGTCCGACATCTACGGACGGCGGCCGTTCTTCCTCTTCGCCATCGGCATCTTCATCGTCGGCTCGATGCTCTGCGGCCTGTCCGAGAACATGTACCAGCTGGCCGCGTTCCGGGCGATCCAGGGCATCGGCGCCGGCGGCCTGATGTCGCTGGCCCTGGCCATCATCGGCGATATCGTCCCGCCCCGCGAGCGCGCCAAGTACCAGGGCTTCTTCCTCGCCGTGTTCGGCACCGCCAGCGTCATCGGCCCGATCCTGGGCGGCTTCTTCGCCGGCGCCGACAAGCTGCTCTGGATCGACGGCTGGCGCTGGGTGTTCTACCTGAACGTGCCGATCGGCGTCGCCGCGATGATCGTGGTGGCCAGGGTTCTCCACCTGCCGCACACCCGGGTCATCCACCGCATCGACTGGCCGGGCGCCCTCGCCCTGATCGTCGGCCTGGTGCCGCTGCTGATCGTCGCCGAGCAGGGCCGCACCTGGGGCTGGGACTCCGGCCGGGCGATCCTCTGCTACGTGATCGGCGCGGTCGGCCTGGTCGCCTTCGTGCTCGCCGAGCGGGCCTACAAGGAGGAGGCGCTGCTGCCGCTGCGGCTGTTCGGCAACCGTACGGTCGGGGTGTCCTCGATCGCCAGCACCATCCTGGGCATGGCGATGTTCGGCGGCCTGATGACCGTCCCGCTGTACCTGCAGATCGTGAAGGGCTCCTCGGCCACCATGGCCGGCCTGCAGATGATCCCGTTCGTGTTCGGCATCATGTCCGGCTCGATCCTGGCCGGTCAGCTCATCTCCCGCACCGGGCGGTACCGGATCTTCCCGATCATCGGCAGCACGCTGATGGTCGCCGCGCTCGGGCTGTTCGCCACCATCGACGCCGACACCCCGCTCTGGCGGACCATGCTGATCATGGTGCTGATGGGCCTCGGCCTGGGCGGCAACATGCAGCCGATGATCACCGCGGTGCAGAACGCGGTGAGCCCCCGCGAGATCGGCGTGGCCACGAGTTCGGTGGCGTTCTTCCGCTCGATGGGCGGCACGCTCGGCACCGCGGTGTTCCTGTCGGTGCTGTTCAACGTGCTGCCCGGCAAGATCAGCACGGCCTTCCAGTCGGCTCAGGCCACGCCGGAGTTCCAGGGGGCCCTGGCCGCCGACCCGAGCGCGGCCCAGACCCTGCAGAAGGCGACCGCCGGCGGTGGCGACCTCGGTGACACGTCGTTCCTCAAGACGCTGCCCGACGTGATCGCCCACCCGTTCAAGGTCGGCTTCTCGGACAGCATCCAGATCGTGTTCCTGCTGGCCTTCTCGGTCATGATCATCGGCCTGATCGTGGTGCTCTTCCTGCCGGAGATCCCGCTCGCCCAGCGCTCGGCCCAGCAGCAGCGGGCCGACGCCGACGCGGCCGAGGCAGCCGCGGCGACCGGCGCCGACCCGGGCACGCCGGAGTCGGGCGGCGGCTCGCACGAGTCGGGCGAACGCGCGCCGGACACACAGCACGAACCCACGCACAGCGCCAAACGCTGACAGCGGGAACGAGTGATCGAGGGGCGCGGAGCGATCCGCGCCCCTTCTGCTTACGAGCGGTCGCGCGCGGCCGCGGCGATCAGGCGCTCGGCCACCGACTGACGGTCCATGCCGAGGCGCTGCGCGGTCTCCTGCAACACGTCGTAGGCCTCGCGTACGCCACACCCGCGCTGCGCGATGATCACGCCGATGGCGCGGTCGACCGTGGCGCCCTGGCTCAGCGCCGCGCGGCGGGACAGCTCACTGAGCAGGATCTCGGCCTGGTTGACGATGGCCATCGCGGTGAGCAGCAGCTCGGGGCGGATGCTCTGCGCCTGCCGGACGTAGATGCTGAGCGCGCCGACCGACGTCCGCCGCACGTCCAGCGGGATGGCCGCCACGGCGTG
Source organism: Actinoplanes sp. NPDC089786 (assembly GCF_040684855.1). NCBI lineage: Bacteria > Bacillati > Actinomycetota > Actinomycetes > Micromonosporales > Micromonosporaceae > Actinoplanes > Actinoplanes sp. NPDC089786. The sequence goes on along the minus strand of NZ_JBFBGU010000025.1, from coordinate 29,016 downwards.
CACGTCCTCGTCGCGGGCGGAGTCGCCCAGCGCCGGCCAGCGCGGGTCGTTCGGCAGGTCCTGGGTGAGCACCAGGGTGCGGGTGCGGGCCGCCTCGAGGACGGGTCCTTCGCCGGTCTCGAACTGGCAGTCGTCGACCCCGCGGCCGTCGCTGCCCGACGCGGTCAGGCTCGGCCCCTCCCCCTCGGTGATCAGCGCGACCGAGCAGCGGACCGCGCCGGGGATCGTCCCGGCGGTGAAGACGGCGAGCCGCTCCAAGGCCCCGGCCACGTCGTCCGCGGAGAGCAGCCGCTCGGACAGCTCGTGCAGGAGCCCGGCCACCTCGACCGTGCTCGTCTGCGGCAGCGCCAGGCCCCCGGCGCCCGGCCGGACGACCTCGGAGGGGATGACGACGGCCGATCCGGGCCGGGCCACCTCGGCGGGGGCGGGATCGGCGGCGTCCCGCGGAGCGGGCAGGGACGGGCCGATGGCTGGGGCGTTGGGGTGGGCGGCGATGACGGGTTCCGTCTCGGTGTGGTGGACCGGGCCCGCGTTCGGGGCGCCGGCGCCCTGTCCCGGGTGGCGGGGACGGGCTGTGCGTCGGGTCTGATTGGGGGCGGAGGAAGCGGCCGCCGGCGGCGTGGACCGCTGACCGGCGCGCTCAGCGCTCCGTCGGGGTGCGGGCACGCGTCGGATCCTCCCACGTCCTGAGGTGGACACGAAAGTTTTGTGCCTCTACCGGGTGCCTTCAGCCCTTTCGGCTGGTGCGACCGTCTCTGCCGAGGTGCGGTTTTCCCGCGAAAGGTCCGAATTGTGCTCCCGATCGTCCGAATCCGCGAGAATGGCCGCGGCCTGGGCCTCCGGGTCGGCGCTGCCGGCGGCGCGCTCCTCGGGAAGCAGGTCGGCGGCGCGCTCTTCGGTACGAGGATCGTTCATGAAGATCGGGTACCCACAACCGGCCCAACATAATGCGCCGCCCCCGAGAACCTCGGAGGCGGCGCATAGGTGTCGGTGTGCATGTCGCCTCTCGGCGAGTGGCTCAACACGGCTCCAGCCGAACGGTATTCCGTGAAGGCAATGGGTGAGGCCCGGGGACACTGGACACACCGACATCTGTTCTCAACTGTCGGTCGCCCGCCCTGATTCCAGCAGGCATTGTGACCCAGGACACACGTCAGAAGTCCTGCGTGAGGCGATGCGGATCCACCTCACGGCCCGGGTGCCGGGCCAGGTACTCGGTCTCCAGTTCCGCCGTCCGCCGCAGGTGGTTGTCCAGGGCGGCGTCCGGCCCGTACCGCAGGGTGTCCAGCCGGGTCCGGTGCAGGCTGGCCAGTTCACGGATCAGGTCGTCGTCACCCAGTCCCGCCGGGTCGATGCCGATCTCGGAGATCTCCACAGGCTGGTCGCTCATACCGTTCAGCCTTGCCCGCGCGGGTCGCCCTGAAACCCGCGCGACTACCCTGACAGTCATGAAAGGGCTGCTGACCCCGGCGTGGATCCTCCGCCATGTGGTCGCGCTCGTTCTGATCGTGGCCTTCCTCCTGCTGGGCTGGTGGCAATACACCCGCGCCACCGGCGGAAACGCACTGAGCTGGGGGTACGCGTTCCAGTGGCCGGTCTTCGCCGGCTTCGTCGCGTTCCTGTGGTGGCGCGAGGTTCGGCTGGCCACGAAACCGGCGGCGGAGCCGGCGCCGGAACGGGAAAAGCTCCCAGATTCGGCTGTTACCGTCGGCCGCCCGGTCCGGGTCCCGTCCCGCCCGGCGCCCGACCCCGGCGCCGACGACCCGGAACTGGCGGCCTACAACGACTACCTCGCCTGGCTCAACGCCCATCCCGGCGCCCGCCCCGGCGACTACCCCGGACCCAGGAAGTAAGGAAAGCACCGTGCAGGGAGCTCTCACCCGTTACCGGATCATCGCCTACATCGTCGGCGTGGTCCTGATCGTGCTGGTCCTCGTGGGCATGCCGCTGAAGTACCTGGCCGACAACGACACGGTGGTCGCGGGCGTCGGCCCGGCGCACGGCTTCCTCTTCATCCTGTACGTGCTGGCCACCTTCGACCTCGGCCGCCGCGCCCAGTGGCCGCTCAGCCGCATGCTGCTGGTGATGCTGGCCGGCACCATCCCGTTCCTGTCCTTCTGGGCCGAGCGGAAAGTGACGCGCAATTGGATCAGCGTCAATCCCGAAAAGTCCGATTCCGCGTCCGGGGATCACGCGCTGAATTCCTAGAATTACGCCGCGCATTCATTGGCTTAAGGTTTTCTTGCCGAGCTTGCTTTTCGGAGATCCATCGATAAGTTAATGCGGTTGGTTCGGTCCGCAGCCACACCCTCCGGTGGCGCCGAGCCGGCGCTGCCGAGTCTGCACGGCGGCCTCGACGCGGTCACCCCCATCCGGCCGCGCCCGGGCCCATCGTGACGAACCGGGGAACCGAGTTCTCGGGGTGAATCCGCGCACCACCGCGGTAGGGCCTTCTTCCCGCCCGAACCCGTCAGCTAACCCGGTAGGCGGCACAGGCGGAAGAAAGGCCTCTCAGCGTTGTCACACGCCCGCACGAGGTTCCGGATCGCGGCCGTCGCCCTCATGGCGCTGGCGCTGACCGGGCCGGCCGTGACGGCCGCTCACGCGGAACCGTCCAAGACCGAGATCACCAAGAAGATCGCCAAGGCATCGGACGATCTCGAGGATGTCGTCGAGTCGTACAACGGCATGAAGATCGATCTCAACAAGACCAAGGCCGATCAGGTCGCGCTGACGAAGTCGCTGGGCCCGGCCAAGGAGGTCCTCAAGGTCGCCCAGGCCGAGATGGGCCAGATCGCCAACAAGGCTTACCAGCAGGGTGACATCGGCGCCATGAACGTGATGCTCGAGGGATCGGGCACCCTGATGGACCGGATCGGCATGCTCGACCAGCTGACCCGCGATCGCCAGCGCAAGATCGACAACTACACGGCGACCACGCAGAACTACGACACGCGTCAGGCCGCCCTGAAGACCGCGCAGAACAAGCAGAACGCGCAGCTGAACGAGTTGGCCAAGCGCAAGAAGAAGATCGAGAACGACATCAAGAAGCTGTACGCGATGCGGACGGCGGCGTACGGCACGCCGACCAAGTCGGGCAGCAAGTACAGCGGCCCGATCCCGCAGATCGCCGGCTCCGCGGGCAAGGCGGTGTCCTTCGCGTACAACGCCATCGGCGTGATGTACAAGTTCGGCGCCGACGGCCCGAACGGCTACGACTGCTCGGGGCTGACCTCGGCGGCCTGGCGTGCGGCGGGCAAGAGCCTGCCCCACAAGGCCTCCGCCCAGATCAGCGCCACCACCCCGATCAGCAAGGGTGACCTGAAGGCGGGCGACCTCATCTTCTTCCGCAACGGTGGCCATGTCGGCCTCTACGTCGGCGGCGGAATGATGATCGACGCTTACCGTACCGGCGAGCCGGTGACGAAGCGCTCGATGAACTCGATGACTCCGACCGGGTACGGCCGGGTCAAGTAACTCAGCACAGTGAAAGGGCCGGTTCCCCTCGCGGGGAACCGGCCCTCTTGTATGACCTGATCGGTCAGGCGGCCTGCAGGCCCTCGGCCCGGGCCAGCTCACGCAGCCGGCCGAGCGCCTGGATCTCGAGCTGACGGATCCGCTCGCGGGAGAGCGAGAACCGGGAGGCGACCTCGGTGAGCGAGTGCTCCCGGCCGTCCTCCAGGCCGTAGCGGGCCCGCATGATGCCGGCCGACCGGTCGTCGAGGTGGTTGAGCAGACCCTCGATGCGCGACCGCTCCAGGGCGGTCAGCACGATCTCTTCCGGCGACGGGGCGTCGCTGTCGGCCACCAGGTCGCCGAGGTTGGTGTCACCGTCGTCGCCGACCGGGGTGTCCAGGGACACCGTGTCCTGCGCCCAGCGGGTGAGCTCACCGACCCGCTCGACGGTCACGCCGAGCGCCTTGGCGATCTGGTCGGGCTCGGGGTCGGCGCCGAGCTCGCGGACGAGCTGGCGGGTGACGTTCCGCATCCGGTTGACGTCTTCGACCAGGTGCACGGGCAGGCGCACGGTGCGCTCCTGCTGAGCGATGGCCCGGCTGATGGCCTGACGGATCCACCACGTCGCGTACGTCGAGAACTTGTAGCCGCGCTCGTAGTCGAACTTCTCGACCGCGCGGACCAGGCCGGTGTTGCCCTCCTGGATCAGGTCGAGCATCGGCATGCCCGAGCGGACGTACCGCCGGGCGATCGACACGACCAGCCGCAGGTTGGCGCGGATGAACAGATCCTTGGCCCGCTGTCCCTCGGTGACCACGCGCTCCAGCTCTTCGCGGCTGGTGCCGCGGCGGGGCTGGCCCTCTTCCAGAAGGTGCTCGGCGTACAGGCCGGCCTCGATGGCCTTCGAGAGATCGACCTCCCGGGCGGCGTCGAGCAGCGGCGTCCTGGAGATCTCGTGCAGATAGACTCCAACGAGGTCGCGCTCCTCGGCGACCTCATCGGTCCGCATCACGGTGTTCTTCTCCACGTTGCCCACGGTCCCCTCATTGCCTTCGCTAACCCAGTTACGGGCGTTACCTGCGTCCATCTGGTTCCTCCCCGTAACGTCCGCAGTAAGGTGCGTTGCCGAACTGCCACCTGCACAACAGATGGCGCCCCGCAGTCATTCCGTTTGCCGTGCTGGCTGGTGAAACGGCCGGCGGCTGGTGAGTCGAAAGTGTCACGACAGTCTGAGCGCTGGCTGGGAGCCCGTTGCGTACTTACTGAAGAACGCCATCGGGGAGTCATTCGGAGCCGCACCCGGCGCTGGATGCGTGACAGCTCGCATACCCATTGCCCACTTCATCACACCATCGGCCCCTCGTCGGTCGCAGCGACGGGCATCACGACCTGCCCTGCGATGCTCGTCACTACCCTGTACGTCCTGGTTGCCAGCAGGGTTCATACGCAGGATCGGCCGGTTGCCACGTGGCTTGACGCAAACGCCGCCGCAAAGGCGTGACGGAACGGGACCACCGTCACAATGCGCCACGCTGCGCCGCAGTTCACTCGCCCGGAGGGGTGACTTCCGTACGGGTGACCATCCTTTCGGTAAACCACTGCCCCGTCGAGTCGATTCGATGGCATGACGTGACAGAGAACACAAGGAGAAGGGCTCTCTCATGGCACGGACGGCAGTGATCACCGGCGGCACCGGCGGGCTCGGGACGGCCGTGATTTCGACCTTCCTGGAAACCGGGTGGCGCGTGGTGGCCCCGGTGCGAGCCGGCTCACAGGAGCGATTGCCGGCCGGCGCCGAGGCGGTTGTGGCGGATCTCACGTCGCAGGGTGACGTCGAGGCGGCGATCGCGGCCGCCGGACCGCACTTGTCGGCGGTGGTCAATCTGGTCGGCGGGTACGCCGGCGGCGGACGCGTCCACGAGACGGCGGTCGACGACTTCGAGGCGATGATCCGGACCAACGTGCGGCCGACCTTCCTGGTGACCCGGGCCGCGCTCCCGGTGCTCGTGGCCAACGGCGGCGGCTCGGTGGTCTGCGTCTCGTCCCGGGCCGCGGTGGCGCCGTTCCCGGGCGCGGCGGGCTACGTGACGGCGAAGGCGGCGGTGCTGGCCTTCGCCAACGCGGTGGCGGTCGAGTACAAGGGGCAGGGCGTCCGCTGCAACACCGTGCTGCCGAGCGTGATCGACACCCCGGCCAACCGGAACGGGATGCCCGGCGACCGGAGCAAGTGGGTCAACCCCGCCGAAATCGCCAAGGTCATCCTCTTCCTGGCCGGCGACGACTCCACCCCCATGAGCGGCGCCACAATCCCGGTCTACGGCCAGGCCTAGAAAGCTTCGAGGAGCTGGTAGCTGATGGCGGCCACGCCGGCGAGCAGGGAACCGAAGGCCAGCACGGCGCTGCGGGAGCCGGCCAGCAGAGCCGACGCGCGCGGGTGCGGGATCGCGGCCACCGCGGCCAGGGGCAGGTGGGCGCGCAGGGCGGCGGCCACCTCGTCCTGGGTGCCGTCCGCGTCGATCACCACGAAGGCCGGGAACTCCGGCAGCGACCGGTACGCCGCGTCCGCGTCCTGGAGGAACGTCAGCTCCTCCCGGTCGTACCCCCGCGCATCGATCCTCTCCTGAGCGACCTTGGGGCTGACGGCCAGCAGGAACGTGACGTCGGGCGGCGGGAACAGGCAGTAGGCGAGGCGGGCGCGGCGCTCGGCCCGGGGCTTGGCGTGATGTGACCGCATGCTGGCGTACTGGCAGTAGGCGTACCGGTCCATCACCACGGTCTCGCCGGTGAACGCCTGGAAGAACAGCGTGCGGACGATCGCGCCCCAGCGGAGCACCGCCTCGATCACCAGCATCGCGCGGCGGCCGACCAGGGCCTCGGCGTCGGGGCGGCCGAACCACTTGGCGATGCGGGCGACGAAGTGCCGGCCACCGGCGTTCTGCCGGTACGACGCCCGCAACCCCTCGGCGGCCAGCGTTTCGGCCAGCCGGTGGGCCTGGGTCGTCTTGCCGGAGCCGTCGATCCCGATGAGCGCCACGGAGCGCGGGAACGGTGAGTTCAGGGGCACACCATCGACGGTACTCAGGGGTGTCACGCGTTCCGTTCCACCGAGGGCTCCACGGGGTACCAGAATGCGACTGAAGCCGCACATCACGACGACAGGAGATGCCATGCCGCACCGGGTGGACGAAGGACTCGCCACCACGTTGAAACGGGTCGCGTCGGTGCTGAAGCAGGCCGAGATCCCGTTCGCGCTGGGTGGGAGCTTCGCGGTGTACGCACATGGCGGCCACTCCAGCGACCACGACGTGGACTTCCTGATCCGTGAGCAGGACAAGGAACGGGCGCTCGACGAGCTGGCCGCGGTCGGCTTCGAGACCGAGCAGCCGCCGGAGGACTGGCTGGTCAAGGTGTACGACGAGGGCCGCATGGTGGACCTGATCTACCGCCCGGTGGAGTCGCCGGTGACCGACGCCACGCTGGCCGACTCGGTGACCCGGCCGGTCGAGGCGATCGCCATGCCGGTGATCTCGGCCACCCAGCTGATGGTGCACAAGCTGCTCAGCTACACCCAGCACCACTGCGACTTCGCGACCGGCCTGCCGGTGGCGCGGTCGCTGCGCGAGCAGATCGACTGGGAGCGGGTCCGCAAGGAGACCGCCCAGTCGCCGTACGCGGAGGCGTTCCTCGTCCTGCTCGACCGCCTGGACGTGGTGCCCGACGCGCTGACGACCAACGGGGGGAACGCATGACACCTCAGGTGGACGACTATCTGGAGGCGGAGATCCAGCGGCTGCTGGCCGAGGACGACCGGGTGGCCGAGCAGGGCATCACGGTGCAACGCCGGGAGCAGGCCGTGGTGCTGGGCGGCGAGGTGGAGAGCCCGGAGCGGCGGGACGAGATCTGCCGCCGGATCACCTCCCGGTTCCCGGACGTGCAGATCACCTGCGACATCGGGATCACCCGGACGACCGTGCCGGCCGACGCCGAGGTGATCTCGTGATCCGGGTCGCGGCGGTCGGTGACGTGCACGTCGACGCCGACGTGGTCGGGCGTTACCGCCCCGCGCTGGAACAGCTGCCCGAGGTGGCCGACGTGCTGCTGGTGGCCGGCGACCTGACCCGGCACGGGACGGTCGAGGAGGCGCGCAGCTTCGTGACCGAGTTCGGCGGGCTGGCCGTGCCCGTGGTCACCGTGCTCGGCAACCACGACCACCAGAGCGACCAGGCCGACGCGGTGTCCACCGTGCTCACCGACGCCGGGATCACCGTGCTCGAGGGCGCCTCGACGGTTTTGGAGCTGAACGGGCACCGGCTCGGGGTGGCCGGGGTGAAGGGCTTCGGCGGCGGGTTCGGCGGGGCCTGCGCGAGCAACTTCGGCGAGCGCGAGATGAAGGATTTCGTCCGCACCGGCGAGGACGCCGCGAACCGGCTGGAGGCGGCCCTGACCGGCGTGACGTGCGACGCCCTGGTGGCGCTCACCCACTACGCCCCGGTGCCGGAGACGCTGGCCGGCGAGCCGCCCGAGATCCACGCGTTCCTGGGGTCGTACCAGCTGGGCCGGGCGATCGACGCGGCCGGCGCCACGCTCGCCCTGCACGGGCACGCTCACCACGGCACCGAACGTGGGCGTACGCCGGGCGGCGTACCCGTCCGCAACGTGGCGCACCCGGTCATCAAGCAGGCCTACAACGTCTACCGCCTGCTCTCGGAAGAGATCCAGGCGACACTTGTGCACGCGTGAGGTTTCCGTTTTTCCGGGGTCGGGTATCCGCTGAGCATGGACCTGTTGCTCTGGATTATCGCAGTCATCCTCGTGGTCGCCGGCATCCTCGCGTTGTTCCGGCGGCAGATCCTCTGGGGCGTCGTGCTGATCATCGTCGGCCTGCTCGTCGGCCCCGGTGGCGTCAGCCTCTTCACCTGATCCCGCCCCGGAACCCTTGTCCCTATCCCCTGACTAACGGCAAACCCCGAACCGGGACTGCCGTATGGCCATCTCCACTCCCCCGAGGTGGCCATACGGTGGCCCCGGTTCCCTGCGTTCCGGCTCCGTGTCACCCGCACACGATGTGCGATGGATGTGTACCGATAAGTGACTGAATACCCCGCGAACAAGTCCACTCGACGTATTCGCGAGGTGCACACATCGTGGCTGAGGTTCATCACTTCACGTACGGCGCCTTCAACCCGATAGCCGCGTTCCTGCTGGCCTTCCTGGGTTCCTTCCTCGGCCTGATGTGCACCGACCGTGCCCGGGCCGCCTGCTCCCGGGGGCGCCGCAACCGGTGGCTGATGATCGCGGCCTTCGCGATCGGCGGCGCCGCCATCTGGCTGATGCACTTCACCGCCATGCTCGGCTTCGACGTGCCGGCCAGCCCGGTGCGCTTCGACATGGTGCTGACCATGGTCAGCCTGGGCCTGTGCGTGCTCACCGTCGGCGTCGGCCTGATGGTCGTCGGCCACGGCCGGCGCAGCTTCGGCAAGACCGTGGTGGCCGGTGTGCTCACCGGCGCCGGGATCGTCGCCATGCACTACACCGGGATGGCCGGCCTGCACGTCTCCGGCCGGCTCGTCTTCAGCATGCCGCTGGTGGTGGCGTCCGGGATCATCGCGGTGGTCGCGGCGACCACGGCGCTGTGGTTCACCCAGTCGGTCAAGGGCTGGGCGCCGATCACCGGGGCGGCCGTGGTGATGGCTATCGCGGTATGCGGCATGCACTACACGGCGATGGCGGCGACGAGCGTGGAGCTGGAGCCGGTCGCCGCCGGCGGCGTCCGCGGGATCCGGCCACTGCTGATGATCGTGCCGATCACCGTGGTCACCGCGGCGACGATCCTGGCCATGGCGCTGAGCGCGCTCCAGGCGATGACCGAGGAGGTCTTCACCGACGGCGCCGGCATGCCCAAGCGCGGCGTGCACGCCGAGAACCCGTGGTCGCTCAAGCAGGCCTCGGCGATGCCGATGCGCCGCAGCCGGCCCTCGCCCCGCCCGGTTCCGACCCGGCCGGCCCCGCAGAAGGCCACCGAAGTGACCACCGCTTCCTGACCATCGCTGGTATATCTACTCGGCATGGCCACGCGCATGCTCCTGTCGATGCCACTGCACGCGATCACCGAGGTGTACGGCGAGGCGGGACTGCGCGACCGGTTCCGGTTGGAGCTGGAGAGCTTCCCGGCGGACGAGAGCGAGCAGCTCGTCCGGGCGCTCGACCTGGCCGCCACCCTGCACGCCGAGGACCGGCGGGTCCGCGAGCCCTACCTCAACCACCTGCTGCGGGTGGCGATCCGGATCATCCGGTACTACGGGGTGCGGGACGTGGACGTGCTCATGGCGGCGCTGCTGCACGACGCGGTCGAGGACCACCCGGCCGAGCTGTCCGGGCTGCCGGCCGACCTCGGCCACGCGCCGCTGACCGACGCCGCGGTGGCCGAGCTGGCCCGGCGGTTCAACCCGCGGGTGGCCGAGCTGGTGCGGTCGGTGACCAACCCGGAGTACGACCCGGAGCGCGACCGGGACGAGCAGTACCGGGTGCACGTGGCCGCCAGCCTGGACCGGGACCCGTGGGCGCGCGTCATCAAGGTGTCCGACTTCACCGACAACGGCGTCGGCGTGGTGCACACCACGCCGGCCAAGGCCGAACGGTCGGCCCGGAAGTACCGGCCGCTCGTACCCAAGCTGAGAGAGCTCGTCGGACGGCCCGACACCCCGCTCTCCCTGCCCGCCAAGGACCACATCCTGGACCAGCTGGATCTGGCCGAGGAACGCTTCGCCGCGATTCTCGACGGGTAGGGCCGGGCCTGGCCGGATAGCGTGGGTCAATGCCTGCTGACACCCACCTCTGGTGGCACGACGCCGTCATCTACCAGGTCTATCCCCGATCGTTCGCCGACTCGGACGGCGACGGCATGGGCGACCTGCCCGGCATCACGTCCCGCCTCGCCGACCTGCGCGAACTCGGCGTGGACGCGATCTGGCTGTCGCCGTTCTACACCAGCCCGCAGAACGACGCCGGGTACGACGTGGCCGACTACCGCGACGTCGACCCGCTGTTCGGCACCCTGGCCGACGCGGACGAGATGATCACCGAGGCGCACGCCCGGGGCCTGCGGGTGATCGTCGACCTGGTGCCGAACCACACGTCCAGCGAGCACGAGTGGTTCCGGGCGGCGCTGGCCGCGGCGCCGGGCAGCCCGGAACGCGCGCGCTACCTCTTCCGGGACGGTCGCGGACCGGGCGGGGAGGAGCCGCCGAACACCTGGCGGAGCACGTTCGGCGGGCCGGCCTGGACCCGGGTGACCGAGCCGGACGGCACGCCCGGCCAGTGGTACCTGCACCTGTTCGACGTCACCCAGCCCGACCTCGACTGGGACAACCCCGAGGTCCGGGAGGAGTTCGTCGGGATCCTGCGGTTCTGGCTGGACCGGGGCGTGGACGGCTTCCGCGTCGACGTGGCGCACGGGCTGGTCAAGGACCGCGACCTGGCCGACTGGGACTACCCGGACTTCGGGCCGTGGTCGGTGCCGCCGGCCGACAACCTGCCGCCGATGTGGGACCAGGAGGGCGTGCACGAGATCTACCGGCAGTGGCGGGCGGTGCTCGACTCGTACGGGCCGGACCGGATGCTGGTCGCCGAGGCCTGGGTGCAGCCGGTCGAGCGGATCGCCCGGTACGTGCGGCCCGACGAGATGCACCAGGCCTTCAACTTCCCGTTCCTGTTCGCCGCCTGGACGGCCGACGACCAGCGCGAGGTGATCGAGCAGTCGCTGGCCACCAACGCCACCGTCGGGGCGATCACCACCTGGGTGCTGTCCAACCACGACGTGCTCCGGCACACCAGCCGGCTGGGCTACCGGGAGCCGCTCAAGCAGCTCAGCGGCATCGGCCCCGGCGACCCGCAGCCGGACGCGGCCCTCGGCCTGCGCCGGGCCCGCGCGGCCACCCTGCGGATGCTGGCGCTGCCCGGGTCGGCGTACCTCTACCAGGGCGAGGAGCTGGGGCTGCCGGACGCCACCGAGATCCCGGACGAGGCTCGGCAGGACCCGACCTGGTTCCGGTCGAACGGCGCCGAGCGCGGCCGGGACGGCTGCCGGGTGCCGATCCCGTGGGAGGCGGACGCCCCGTCGTACGGCTTCGGCCCCTCGGACCACAGCTGGCTGCCCCAGCCGCCGGTCTGGGCCGAGTACGCGCGGGACCGTCAGGTCGGCGTACCCGGATCGACCCTGGAGCTCTATCGCTCGGCCCTGCGCCTGCGGCGGTCGTATTCCCTCGGCACCGGCACGATGACCTGGGACGACTCGAGCTCGTTCCGGAACGGCGACGTGCGGGTGCTGACCAACTTCGACGAGAGCCCGGTCGCGCTACCGGTCGGCGCGGGTGTCCTCCTGAGCAGCGAGCCCCTCGACGCCGACGGCCGGGTCCCCACCGACGTCACCGTCTGGTTCACCGTCTGACGGCGACAGGGCGGACGCGCGCGCGGCCAGCAGCGCCTCGTGCGTGTCCGCCATGTCCTTGGCCACGGTGCGGCTGGCCAGCCAGTACATGACGCCGGTGGGTATGAAGAAGAACTGGAACGCGGCCAGCCCGACGGCATAGTTGAGCGGCGGCGGGAACGCGCCGGAGAGGCCGCGGAAGGCGACACCGACCAGGGCGTTGCCGCCGGCCCGGCCGAAGCCGTTGACCAGGTTGCCGAGGCTGTAGACGGTGCCACGGTGTTCGGGCGGGTTCACGTCACCGATCATGGCGAACCAGTTCGGCGAGTTCGCCGAGGTCAGGGCCAGGGCGAAGATCGCGGTGGCGAGACAGGCGGCCACCGTGGGCTCGGTGAAGACGTTCTTCAGCACGGCCGGGATGATCTCGCCCGACCCGGCGCCGTCCGGGACGTTGATCCGCATCGGCACGAAGAACAGCACCACGTAGAACGGCACGGCGGCGAGGATGCCCACGGCCGACACCAGGGCCCGCCCGCGCGGGGTGCGCCGCTGCAACCGGTCGCCGGCCAGGCCGCCCAGGATGGACAGCGCCCCGCCGGCCTGGAAGATGGTCGCGAAGATGCTGCCGACCAGCACGGCCGTACTCGCCGTGTAGCCCTGGTCTTCGGCCCGGGCCCGGAACAGCACCGGCAGCCAGACCAGCGACCCGAACGCCACCTGGGCCGAGAAACCCTGCAAAATCAGCCACACATTGGTACGCCGGCGCAGGATCACCGGCAGGTGGTCGTGGTGGATCCGCTCGTCGTAGTCGATGCCGGCCAGTTCCGGCTGGCTCTCGCCGCGCGGCACGTTGTAGGTGAACAGGTAGGCCAGCCCGGCGATCACCCCGGCACCGGCCGTGACCAGGAACGGCCGCCGCCAGTCGTCGTGGCCGAGCAGCCCGCCGACCATCGTCCCGGCGATCGTGCCGACACCCTGCGACAGCCCCCAGAAGCTCATCACCAGGCCGCGGCGCTTGGGCGAGATCAGGTCGCTGACCACGGCGAAGCTGACCGAGGCGACCGCGCCCAGCCCGAACGCGGCCAGCACCTGGGAGCCGAGGAAGGCCGGGTAGCTTTCCGACAACCCCGACCAGACCGTGCCGGCGACCCAGACGACCGTGCCGATCAGCAGCACCGGCTTGCGGTCGGTGCGGTCCCCGATGTAGGCGAAGCCGATCGCCGCCACCGCGCTGACCAGGAACATCACCGTGGTGGCGAGCGCTATGCGGCCCTCGCCGACGCCGAGGTCGGAGCCGATGAAGCCGTAGAGCGGCGGCACCAGCCCGATGGCCACGTTGTCCAGCGACGCGAGGATGACAAACACGACCACGCTGTACGCGCGATGCGCCGTCCCGCCTCGCAAGGTCACGGGAAGAGGTTAGCCGTCCCTCCGGTCGATCACCGCGTCGCGGGCGGCCGCGTACTGCTCGCGGATGAGCGGGACGCTCGTGTCCTCGTACACCTCGGGGGTCTCGGCCGACCACGACGGCGGCGCCGCCCCGCCCGCGGTGACCCAGGCGGCCTGACGGGCCGCGCCGTCGGCGACGTATTCGCCGGGCGGCGGGACCAGCACCGGCAGGCCGAACAGGGCCGGGGCGATCCGGCGGACCGCGTCGCTGCGCGCGCCGCCGCCGACCAGGACGATCCGGTTGGCCGTGGAGCCGTTGCGCTCGAGCGCGTTCAGGCCGTCGGCGAGCGCGCAGAGCATGCCCTCGACGGCGGCCCGGGCCAGGTGCGCCGGGTCGGACGTACGCAGGGTGAGGCCGTGGATGGCGCCGGTGGCCCGCGGCCGGTTCGGCGTGCGCTCGCCCTCGAGGTAGGGGATGAGCACCAGGCCGTCGGCGCCGGCCGGGGCGGACAGCGCGAGGCGGGACAGCTCGTCGTGGTCGACGCCCAGCAGCTTGGCCGCCGCGTCCAGCACCCGGGCCGCGTTCAGCGTCACCACGATCGGCAGGAAGCGGCCGGTGCAGTCGGCGAACCCGGCCACCGTGCCGGTCGGGTCGTTGGGGGCCACGTCGCTGGACACGAAGACCGTGCCGGACGTGCCGATCGAGATCACCACGTCGCCGGGCTGGGCGCCCGCGCCGAGGCCGGCCGCCGCGTTGTCGCCGGCGCCGGGGCCGAGCGGCGCGCCGTTGGGCAGGTGTCCGGCGATGCCGGTCGGGCCGAGCACCTCGGGCGTCCGGATGGCCCGGCCGAAGCCGAGTTCGAGCAGGTCGGGACGGTACGCGTTGTGCTCGGCGGACCAGTAGAGGGTGCCGCTGGCGTCGCTGCGGTCGGTGCGCAGCGTGTCGAGCCCGGTCGCGCCGCTGAGCTTCCAGGTGAGCCAGTCGTGCGGCAGGCACACGGCGGCGACCCGCTCCGCGTTCTCGGGTTCGTTGCGGGCCAGCCAGCGCAGCTTGGTCAGGGTGAAGCTGGCCACCGGCACGATGCCGACCGCGTCGACCCACTCCTGCGGCCCGCCCAGCTCCTTGATCAGTTCGGAGGCCGCCCCGGCGCTGCGGGTGTCGTTCCACAGCAGCGCCGGGCGGACCACCTCGCCGTTCTCGTCGAGCACCACCATGCCGTGCTGCTGGCCGGCGACCGAGGCGGCGGCGACGTCGTCGAGCCCGCCGGCCTCCTCGATGGCCTGCTGAAGCGCGGTCCACCAGGCCTCCGGATGCACCTCGGTGCCGTCCGGGTGACTCGCGCGTCCTTGCCGGACCAGTTTCCCGGTCTCGGCATCGCGGATCACGACCTTGCAGGACTGGGTGGAGCTGTCGATTCCGGCGATCAAACTCATGAGCTCAGCTTGCCCTGACAACGTGGTCGATGGCGAGCTGATGCAACTTCACGAATCCGTATCCCTGTGCGCCGGCCGCGTCGGCGTCGAAGTCTTCCCAGGCGCTGCGGTCGGCCAGCAGGTCGGCGTACGTCTCGCCGGGGTTCAGGGTCGGCGTGGACAGGTCCTTGACCTTGCTGTACGCCAGCGCCTCCTGCACCGCCGGGTCGGCCCGGAACTCCGCGGCACGCTCCTTGAGCAGCAGGTACATCCGCATGTTGGCGGCCGCCGAGTCCCACACGCCGGCGAAGTCCTCGGTGCGCGACGGCTTGTAGTCGAAGTGGCGCGGGCCGTCGTAGCCTCGGCCGCCGCCCCAGCTGCCGTTCTCGAGCAGGTCGACCAGGGAGAACGCGTTGAGCAGGTCGCCGTGACCGAAGACCAGGTCCTGGTCGAACTTGGGGCCGTGCTGGCCATTGAGGTCGATGTGGAACAGCTTGTCGTGCCACAGCGCCTGGGCGATGGCGTGGGTGTAGTTGAGGTTGGACATCTGCTCGTGGCCGACCTCGGGGTTGATCCCGAACAGCTCGGGCCGCTCCAGCTCCTGGGTGAAGGCGATGGCGTGGCCGGCGGTGGGCAGCAGGATGTCGCCGCGAGGCTCGTTCGGCTTGGGCTCGATGGCGAACCGGAGACCGTAGTTCTTGTCCTCGGAGTACTGCGCGATCAGGTTGAGGCCCTCGCGGTAGCGGTCGAGGGCGGCGTAGATGTCCTTGGCCACGTCGTACTCGGAGCCCTCACGGCCACCCCAGAGCACGAAGGTCTTGGCGCCCAGCTCGGCGGCGAGGTCGACCTGGCGGAGGATCTTGCGCAGCGCGTACCGCCGGACCGAACGGTCGTTGCTGGTGAACGCGCCGTCCTTGAACAGCGGGTGCTCGAAGGTGTTGGTGGTCACCATCGGGACGACGATGCCGGTCTCCTCCAGCGCCTTCTTGAAGCCGGCGATGATCCCGTCCCGGGTCACCGCGTCCGAGCCGAAGGGCACCAGGTCGTCGTCGTGGAACGTGATGCCGTACGCGCCGAGCTCGGCGAGCTTGTGCACACCCTCGATCGGGTCGAGCTTGGGGCGGGACGCCTCACCGAAGGCGTCGCGGGCCCGCCACCCGATGGTCCACAGGCCGAATGAGAACTTGTCCTCGCGGGTGGGTTGGAGCGACACGGTTACCTCCGGGAAACGTCGTGGATTTGTTCAATGGTTGAATTATTTGAGCGCGGTATGGCAATGTCAAGGGCGTGACCGCGCGCATCCAGGCCTCCTCGACGGTCCCCGTGCGCCAGTCCAGCGTCCGCGCCCATAATCTCGCGCTCGTCCTGCAAACCGTCGCGACCAGCGAAAATCCGATCTCACGGGCCTCCACCTCGGCGGCCACCGGGCTCACCCGGGCCACCGTCTCGGCGCTCGTCGACGACCTCATCGTCCGCGGGCTGCTGGTCGAGCGCGAGCCGGCGCCACGGTCCGGCGCCGGGCGGCCCGCCGCGGGCCTCGCGCTCGCCCCGGACGGCGCCTTCGGGCTCGGCCTCGAGATCAACGTCGACTACCTGGCCGCCTGCGTGATCGATCTCACCGGTCAGGTCCGCCACCGGGTCGTCGCGCACGCCGACCAACGGAGCAGTTCGTGGGAGGAGACGCTCGCCCGGCTCGTCCGGCTGACCCCGGCCGGCGGCGTGTCCGGCGCCGCGCTGGCCGTTCCCGGGCTGGTCTCCGCGGACGGGATCGTGCGGGTCGCCCCCAACCTGGGCTGGCAGGACGTCGACGCCGGCCGCTACCTGAGCGAGGCGCTGGGCCTGCCGGTGGCCGTGGAGAACGAGGCCAACCTGGCCGCGCTGAGCGAGCTGCGCGCGGCCGGGGGCCGCCCGACCTTCGGCTACGTGTCCGGCGAGATCGGCATCGGCGCGGGCCTGGTGCTCGACGGCGCGCTCTACCGAGGGGTACGCGGCTGGAGCGGCGAGATCGGCCACCTGCCGGTGCATCCGGACGGCCGGCCCTGCCGGTGCGGGGCGCGGGGCTGCCTCGAGCAGTACGCCGGCCAGGAAGCGCTGCTCCGGGCGGCCGGCGCGGCGACGCTCGCCGGCCTGCCGGACGACGCCGACCTGGGCGAGGCCGGCGCCGCCCTGGGCATCGCGCTGGCCGGCGTGATCAACCTGCTCGACCTGGACACCATCGTGCTCGGCGGCATCTACGGCCCGCTGCTCCCCCGGTTACGGCCGTCGATCGAGCACGAACTGGGCCGGCGGGTGCTGACCGCCGGCCTGGCCCCGGTCACGCTGCGGGCGGCGGCCCTGGGCGCCGACGCGGCCATGCGGGGCGCGGCCGAGTCGGTGATCCGGTCGATCCTCGACGACCCCGCGACATTCCTGACCCGGACGACGTAGTTTCAGGCCGTGCGCCGGGACGTGTCGCTCGGGCTCTCCGCGGCGGCCACCGCGAACTCGGACAGGCCGCGGACCAGCGCCGCCCGGCCCGCCGGGGACATCCGGTCGAGCGCCGAGCCCAGCAGCGCCAGCCGGGACGCGCGGAGCTCGTCGAGCAGCTGCCGCGAGTACGGTGTCAGGTACAGCGCGATCTCACGACGGTCGATGCGCCCGGGCGCCCGATCGACCAGGCCGGCGGCCACCAACCGGTCACACAGCCGGCTCGCCGAGGACAGAATCATGCGTAACCGGCCGGCCAGCGTACGCAGATTGATGCCCTCGTCCTTCTCGACCACGATCAGCGCGTTCAACTGCGCCGCGGACAACCGGGGCGTGCTCTGTTCGCGGGCCGCCTCCCAGGTGGCCAGCAAGGTTTGCGCGGCGTCATCAAGCGCCGCGGCGCGCATCGGGTCCGGTACGACCGGCCCATGGTGTTCGCCCATGGTGCCTCGGACACTACCCGTACCGTCCACGCAGCCGAAGGGATGAAACCGTGTCCAGGCGAAGTGTGTCCGTCCGGCGGGCGCTGACCGGCGCTCCGGCCGACCGGGTCGTGGAGGCGATGACCGACGCGCTCCGGGCCGAGTACGGCATCGAGGACG
Source organism: Actinoplanes sp. NPDC089786 (assembly GCF_040684855.1). Classification (NCBI taxonomy): domain Bacteria; kingdom Bacillati; phylum Actinomycetota; class Actinomycetes; order Micromonosporales; family Micromonosporaceae; genus Actinoplanes; species Actinoplanes sp. NPDC089786. Next base: position 11,265 of record NZ_JBFBGU010000025.1, on the reverse strand, counting down.
CGGACCTGCTGCTCGTCGACTACCGGCTGGCCGCCCTGCTGCCGCTGGCCGGGGGCGCGCCGGTGACCCGGCCGGGCGATCCGGCCTGGCGCTGCTTCGACCACCAGACCGAGGTGCTGGCCGGCAGCGTCCTGCACCTGCCGGTGAACGTGCGCGGCGAACGGATCGGGGTGCTCCGCTGCCGGCCCGCCCCCGACCCGGCCGAGGACCGCGCCGAGCTGGCCGAGCTGGCCCTCGCGCTGGGACACGAGCTCCAGGCGGCGGTCGTCGGCACCGACCGCTACACGATGGCGGCGCGGACCCGGCGGCTGACCCTGGCCGCCGAGATGCAGTGGGAGCTGCTGCCCGGGCGGTGCCGGATCCGGCCCTCGTTCGGCCTGGCCGGACAGCTCGAGCCGTCGTACGCGGTGAACGGCGACAGCTTCGACTGGGCCGAGGACGACGGGCGGCTGTCCCTGGCCGTGCTGAACGGGATGGGCGAGGGCATGACCGCCGCGCTGCTCACCTCGCTGGCCACCTACGCCCTGCGCAACGCGCGCCGGGCCGGGTTGCCCCTGGCCGACCAGGCCGCCCTCGCCGACCAGGCCATCTTCGCCCAGCACGCGGGCGCGTGGCACGTCTCCGCCCTGCTCCTGGAACTGGACCTCAGGTCGGGCGAGCTGACCGCGGTGGACGCCGGCTCACCGACGCTGATGGTGCTGCGCGACGGCGAGGCCCGCACCCAGGACTTCGAGGCGCAGTTCCCGCTCGGCATGTTCGAGAGCACCGAGTACCACCCCGAGAAGGTTCAGCTGCGCCCGGGCGACCGGCTGCTGGTCGTCAGCGACGGCATCACCGAGGCCGCGGCCTACGGCAACGTGGCGCTGGGCCGTTTCCTGCGCCGGATCGGGCCGATGGCCCCGCTCGAGGCGGTGCGGTCGCTGCTCGGCGACCTGCGCATCCACCTCGGCGAGGCCGACCTGGACGACGACGCCGTGGCCGTCGTCCTGGACTGGTCCGGCTGAGCTGAATGGCTGAGTTGAATGGCCTCGCTCCGCTCGGTCCCGCAGCGGCTCGCAGTTCGTAACTTTTTACCCGTTGGCGCCGTTCCGGCTGGAGATGGCCTCGAGGAAGATGTCGCTGATCTTGGCCGGGTCGGGGGCGATGAAGACGCCGCCGGCGCTGGTCGCGTTGGTGATCGCCTCCAGCTCCTTGCGGTTGACCTCGCCGCCGATGCCGATGATGACCATGCGGACCGGGCGCTTCGGGTCGTTCGCCTTCTTCAGGGCGTCCACCAGCTGCGGCAGCTCGAGCCCGCCCGGGTTGTCGTTCTCGCCGTCGGTGAACAGCAGCACCGAGTTGATCCGGCCGTCGACCCAGTCGTTCTGGACCTCTTTGTAGGCCGCCAGCGCGGTGTCGTAGAGACCGGTGTCGCCACCGTCCTTCGGCACGATCGCCCCGGTGGCCTGGAGGAGTTCCTGACGCGACGAGGTGAGCGGGCTGATCGGCACGATCTCCTTGTACGGTCGCTTGCCGACCATGTCGGTGGAGAACACCCACACGCCGACCGACCACTTGTCGTCGAAGAGACTGAGACCCTGCTGCGCGGCCTTCTGCGTGACGGCGGCGCGGCTGAGGCCCCGCGCGGTCGGCACCGGCTTCTTCATCGAGCCCGAGACGTCGAACACGGCGAGCGCGCGGCCGGGCAGCGTGATCGCCGACCAGCTACCCAGAGCCTGGCTGATCGCGCCGGCGTCGACGCCGGACGCGGCCGCGCCGCCCTTGGAGGGGTCGGCCGGGGCCGAAGCGGCCTTGCTGGCCGCCGGAGCGCCCACCGGCATGCTGAAGCCGTCGCCGACCGTGCCGTCCGGCCCGCGGAGACCGGCCTTGGCCAGCAGATTCTTGAAGTTCGCGCCGGACAGCTGCCCGCGCAGGCCGGTGGCCGCGGCCTGCCGCTGCAGGTCGACCCCCGGCATGATCGCGAACGGGTAGCTCAGTCCCGGTGGGGACGGGTCGAGGTAGAGCGCGGCCAGTTGCACGGCCGGCTGCTCGGCGTTGAACGCGATCACGTCTTCTTCGGACAGCGGCGCGGCGCTCAGCGAGCTCGAGAGATCGGCCTCACCGGCCGACCGCGGGAACTTCTGGAGCAGGTCGTCACGAAGCGCCGAACTGCCCAGAGCCAGCGCGCGGAGCGCGCCGACCTTGGCCTGCTGCGCCTGCGCGCCCTCACCGGCCGAGGCCCCGAGGGCCAGCAGACCGGCCAGACCGGCCGCGTCCCGGTTCGGGTCGACGATGCCGGTGCGGATGTTGGTGTCGGTCAGCATCTTGCCGAGCAGGTCTTTCCAGGTCAGCTTGCGGTTGGGCCAGCCGAACCGGCCCTCGGCCACCGGGGTGGGCATGGCCACCACGATCGGGCTCTGCGCGATCGGCGTGCCGTCGGACGGCGTGAAGCCCGACGCCTCCTTCTTGAGGCGGAGCAGCCAGGTCTGTGAGTCGGAGACCCAGACGTCCGGCACGGTCACCGACTGCGGGGCGTTGCCGAGCCCGTTGATCGTGACACCGTGCTCGCGGGCCACGGCGGCGGCCATCGTCGCCGGGTTGACCCCGGAGACGTTGACGGCGACACATGTCCCGTTGACGTTGGCGCCGTCGGTCACCCATTGCTGGGCAGCCTGTTCGATCGCCCCGGCGATTTCCGGGGCGGCGGCGACGTTCAGCGGAATCTGACCGGTACACCCCTTGTCGGTGAGCTGCTGGTAACCGAAGTAGGAACCGGTGAGGACGACGATGATCGCCATCGCGGCTCCGATGACCCCGGCGCCCCTGAGATTGAAGTTTCGGCGATGGCGTCCTGACACGGGCTCCATACTGCGCATAGGAGAGACCGAATGCCATACACGTTCGGACGAAAGTTACTCACATCGAAAATTACTGTCACGATTTCAACTCAATGTGATCGGACCGTGGCAACCCGTAGACGACTTAAGCGCCCGTAAAGGTTAGATCGGAAGCCAGCGAAGCACGCAGGTGGGACTCGGCACAGCCGTCGGCGCATCCTGGTCACGGAGCAACCCGTCGGCCGCGTCGATGTGGAAGATCGTCACGGTGTGTGAACGCTCGTTGGCTACATAGAGGTGGTCGCCGGCCACCGTGAGATGACGGGGCCACACCCCGCCGGTGGGCGTCTCGCCGAGCCGGGTGGCCCGCTCGCCGTCCCAGCCGAACACCGTCACGGTGTCGGGGCCGCGGGTCGCCAGATAGACGAAGCGGCCGTCCGGGCCACCGGTGACCTCCGACGGGTACGCCTCGCCGGTCGCCGACGTGGCCGGGACGGCGCCCACGGGCTCCAGGCCGCCGGGACCGGGCCGGTGCCAGCTCAGCTCGGCCGACAGCTCACCGGCGACCAGGACGGCGCCGTCCGGCGTACGCAGAAGGTGTCGTGGCCCGAAGCCGGGCGCGGTCACGATCGCGGGCGAAAGATCGAGCAGGCGACCGCTCAGCGGGTCGAGACGGGCCCGCCAGACCCGGTCCGAGCCGAGATCGGCGATCAGCACATGGCCGGTCGCGTCCGGCGACACCATGTGCGCGTGCGGGCCCTTCTGCCGCTCGGGGTCGGGGCCCTGACCCTCGAGATGGACCAGATCCGTCCGCTCGCCCGGCCGCCCCTCGGCGTCCAGCGGGTGCACCGAGACGCTGCCGCTGGTGTAGTTGGCCGCGACCAGATGGTGGCCGTCCGGGGTGACCGCCACGTGGCACGGGTGTCCGCCGCCGGTGCCCGCCGCCCCGAGCGGCGTCAGCGCGCCATCCGGACCGACCGCGAACGCCGAGACCGTGCCGGCCTCGAGCTCGTTGGCGGCGTACAGCACCGGCAGCACCGGGTGCCGGGCCAGGAAGGACGGCGACCGGGTGCGGGCGGCCAGGCCGGCGCCGGACAGCTCGCCGGTGGCCGGGTCGCGGCGGAGCAGCGTGATGCCCTCGCCCCGGCCGCCGCTCTCGCCGGTGTAGCTGCCGACGTACAGGAGCTCCACCGGCCGGCTACCGGCGGCCGGCGCTGGTCAGCTGCTTACGGGCGACGTACTCGACCAGCTCGATCAGCACGTTGCGGGCCGACGAGGCGTCACGCGCGTCGCAGAGCACCACCGGCACACCGGGGTCGAGGTCGAGCGCCCCGGCCACCGCGTCGGGGGTGAACCGCTTGTCCTGGTCGAACGTGTTCACGCCGACCACGAACGGGGTGCCACGCTGCTCGAAGTAGTCGATCGACGGGAAGCAGTCGGCCAGCCGGCGGGTGTCGGCCAGCACCACCGCGCCCAGCGCGCCCTGCGACAGCTCGTCCCAGAGGAACCAGAAGCGGTCCTGGCCGGGCGTGCCGAACAGATAGAGCAGCAGGTCGTCGGTGATCGTGATGCGTCCGAAGTCCATCGTCACCGTCGTCGTGGTCTTGCCCTCGACCAGACCGGTGTCGTCGGCGTCGTCGCCGCCGGACAGGACCTCCTCGGTCTGTAACGGCCGGATCTCGCTGACCGACGACACCAGGGTGGTCTTGCCGACACCGAAACCACCGGCGATCAGAATCTTGAGCGCAACCGGGACACGCGAGCCGTCAGAGCGCTCGGAGACCATGGACAACCGCCTTGAGAACGTCGACGTCGGGCGGCTGCTCGGCCGCCGCGGGCTGGGACAGGGAGATCAGACCCGCCGAGCGTAGATCACCCAGCAGGACACGCAGAACACCGATCGACAGGTCGAGCCGGGAGGCCAGCTCGACCACGGTCACCGGGTCCCAGCAGGCGGACACGATCGCGTGGTGTTCGGGCTGGAGGTGCATGCCCGGCGCGGCGTCGGCCGCGCCGGTCGACTCGACGAAGGCGACCAGGTCGTACTCGGTCGCCGACGGCGCCACCCGGCCCTGGGTGACCGCGTACGGGCGCACCACCGGCCCGGCCTCGCGGTCGAGCCAGTCGTGCGGCGCGCGCAGCGGATCGGCCATCGTCACCCGTCCAGCGGTGACCGGGTCGGCGCCTGCATGAACTCGCCGACCCGGGTGACGAGCATCGCCATCTCGTACGCCAGCACGCCCAGGTCGGCGTCGCTGGCGGCCAGCACGGCCAGGCAGGCGCCCTGCCCGGCGGCCGTGACGACGAGGAAGGCACTGTCCATCTCGATCACGGTCTGCCGCACCGGACCCGCCCGGAAGTGCCGGCTCGCGCCCTTGGCGAGGCTCTGGAAGCCCGCCGCCATCGCGGACAGGTGTTCGGCCGCGTCCCGGGCCATGCCGGTTGACGAGCCCATCATCAGCCCGTCCGCGGACAGCACCACAGCCTGCTTCGCCGGCGGCACGCGCTCCAGGAGCTCGTCGAGGAGCCAGGTGAGGTTCGCGCCTTGCTTCGCTTGTGCCACTTATGCGTCCTTCTCGTCGCGTACCACCGGGAGATTGACGGTAGCCGCTTCATCCAAAGCGTTGTCGAGGGCGGGTGGGCGGGGTTCCGGATCGATGCCGGCGGCGGCCTGACGGCCACGCGTTGACCCGCGCTGGAGGGCGGACATCATGCTGCGGATCTCGTCCGGCGACCGGGTGGGCACCGTGTCGGCGTCGTCCTCCGGTGCCGCCTCGCGCAGTTGTGGCGCGAGATTGGCCTGACGGACCCGCTTGGGCAACCCCTCCCTGGTGGTCTCCCCCGGCGGTGCCGCCGCGGGCTCGTCGGCGGCCGGCCGGGCCTTGCGCCGGCGGCGTACCAGTCCTTCCGGCGACAGGCCGTCGGCGACCGAACTGCTGCTGAAGGGCGGGCCGGCCGACGAGATCGGCTCGGACGCGCCGCGCTGCCGCGGCACCACCGGGCCTGGCGACTGGAGCGGCACCGGCTGGGTGGCCTCCACGTCCTCCCACTGGAGGGCGGCGGCCGGGTGTTCCCAGGCCGTGGCGCCGGCCACCGGCGCCGGCGGCATCAGGCCGGGCGGGGTGGGCTCGGCGGTGATCAGCTCGCCCGGGACCAGCACGACGGCGACGATGCCGGAGTACGCCGACGGGCGCAGCGACACCTTGATGCCGTGCCGGTGGGCCAGCCGCGCCACCACGAACAGACCGAGCCGGGCGCTGTCCGACGGGTCGAAGTCGGGCGGCTCGATCATCTTGTGGTTGGCCTCGTCCAGCGACTCCTGGGACATGCCCAGGCCGCGGTCCTCGATCTCCAGGGCGTACCCGTTGGGCAGCAGGTTGCCGGTGACCTGGACCCGGGTCTGCGGCGGCGAGAACGACGCCGCGTTCTCGAGCAGCTCGGCCAGCAGGTGGATGACGTCGCCGACGGCCCGGCCGACCACCGCGGCCCCGGCCACCGTGGTGATGTCCACCCGCTTGTAGTCCTCGACCTCGCTGATCGCGCCGCGGATCACGTCGATCACCGCCACCGGCTGCCGCCAGCCCCGGCCGGGCACCGCGCCGGTCAGGATGACCAGGTCTTCGGCGTGCCGCCGCATCCGGGTGGCCAGGTGGTCGACGCGGTAGAGGTCTTCGAGCTCGTCCGGCTCGGTCTCGCGCCGCTCCATCTTGTCGAGCATCGCGAGCTGGCGGTGCAGCAGCGTCTGGCTGCGGCGGGCGATGTTGAGGAAGACCTCGTTCAGGCCCTTGCGTACGGCGGCCTCGTCGACCGCCGACTGCACGGCGGTGGTCTGCACCTCGTTGAACGCGCGCCCGAGCTGGCCGATCTCGTCCCGCCCGTACTCCAGCGGCGGGGTCTCGATGCCGACGTCGACCGGCTCGCCGCGCTGGAGCCGGCGCACCACCGAGGGCAGCCGCTCGCCGGCCAACTCCAGGGCCTCCTTGCGGAGCCGGCCCAGGCGGCCGACGATCGACCGGCCCACCCGGATCGACACGATGATCGAGATGACCAGCGCGCCCAGGCCGAGCAGACCGGCCACGCCCAGGCGGACCAGGACGCGCACGGCCACCGGGGTGGACCGCTCGGCCAGCGCCTGGGTGGCGTTGATCTCGAAGGCGCGCAGCTGCTGGGCCCCGGTGTCGTAGACCGGCTTCCAGACCTCGTCGGCGACCGGCGGCGCGCCGTCCGGCCGGGCCCGGTTGAGCAGCGTGTACTGCATCTCCTCGAGCTTCTTCCAGGACGCCGAGTTGCTCAGCACCTGGTAGGTGGTGCGGTCGCTGGACGGCAGGTCGGCGATGCCCTCGGCGAGCAGGAAGCGGGACGTGACGATGGCCGCGACCAGGTCGTCGTGCACGTCGGCCTCGAACCGGCCGCGGGTGTTGCCGGCGGCCAGCAGGGCGTCGGCGCGGCTCAGATATTCCTGGCCCCGGCCCACCGTGATGAGCGCGCGGATCTGCCGGTCGACGGTGTCGTCGCCGAACGACGCGGTGGCCGAGAACATCAGGAAGCCGGCGTCGATCATCCCGTTGAAGAGGTTCTGCGCGCCGACCACGTCGACCTCACGGGCATCGATATGGGCGCGGTTGGCGCGCAGGCCGTCGAGGTCGGCGAAAACCTGGTCGATCCGGGTACGCAGGGTGTCACTGGCCGCGTTCTCGGCGTCCTCGCCGCCCGCCGAGCGCCGGAAGTCGGCGGCCGCGCGATCGGTGGCCGCCCGCTGCGCCGCGAGGGCGGGGGTGACCGCGTTGCCCTCGCCGGACAGCTGGATGACCGCGAGCCGGCGCTCCTTCTGCAGCTCACCGACCAGGACCTCACCGGGGCGGCCGACGGTGTCCAGCAGCGTCTGCGCGGACAGCAGGTTGAACGCCGGCCCGACGGTGAGCACCGTGGCGAAGACCCACAGCGCCAGCAGGGCCGTGAGCGGCACCACCACCAGCGCGATGATCTTCGACCGGATCGACCAGTACCGGGATTTCATCTAGCTCCGCCCGACGGGTACGGCATGGACCGGCACTCCGTCCTGAAGTTGGAGCGTGCACCTCGGCAGAGGATACGAAATCGACGCGGAGCGAGGAACCCGCGCCTTGCCCGGTATCGCCGCTTTGTACCGACGCACCGCGCGTTTGGTCCGGATGCACCGCGCGATTGGCATGAACCCGACACTACGGCGTCACCCGTCCGAAGTGGCTGGTCAACGGTCCGTGACCAAAGGCGGTCGGCATCGGGACATCCGACCATCTCCTTCTGGAACAGGTCAAGTAAACGCATCGGCTGGACGGGATTGACGACCACCGCTGAGTGGGAATACCCAGAGCGAAGAAGGAGGAGCCCATGTCCGGTGGACAAGTCATCGTCCTCGTCATCGTCCTGCTGGTGCTGGCCGTGGTCGCGGTCTTCGCCGTCCGCGCGGCCCGCCGCCGCAAGCTGCAGAGCACTTTCGGGCCCGAATACGACCGCGTCGTCGCCGACACGGGCAACCGCGCCGACGCCGAGAAGGAGCTCCAGGAGCGTCAGAAGCGGCACGCCGAGCTGGAGCTCAAGGACCTGAGCCCGGAAGACTCGGCGCGCTACCGCGAGTCCTGGGAAGAAGTGCAGATCCAGTTCGTCGACAACCCCGGCGAAGCCGTGGCGACCGCCGACGACCTGGTCACCCGGCTGGTCGCCGACCGTGGCTACCCGACCGCCGACTACGACGACCAGCTCGCCAACCTCTCCGTCGAGCACGCCCGCACGCTGAGCCACTACCGCGACGCCCACGACATCAGCACCCGCAGCCGGAACGGCGAGGCCAGCACCGAAGACCTGCGCCAGGCCCTGGTGCACTACCGGGCGCTGTTCGCCGACCTGCTGGGCGAGGAGCCGGTGCAGCCGGCCACCACCACCAAGACCGTCAACAACAGCGACGTCACGGGCCCGCGCCCGGACGCCACCAGCCGCTGAGGAGCCGGTGATGCGTTTCTTCACGAACGAGAACAAGGACGAGACCGACCCGAAGGACGTCGACGTCAAGGAGCGTGGCGGCTCCCACAATGACGCCACCGAGTCGGCCGACACCGTCGCGCTGCCGCAGCAACGCGGCAACTCACCGTGGTCGTCCACGCCGGACGGCACCCCCGAACACGACGCCGGCCCGGACGCCACCACCGCACCCGACGCCAGCGGCAGCCACCGCTGGGACGCCGATGACGAGCCGCTGATCGAGGACCCGACGCCGCCGGACCACGCGGTGGCGGACACCGCGCCGGACGCCCGGGCCGACTCCGACCCCGACACCGTCGCCGAGCCGACGACCGACAGCGCCGAGAAGGGCTGGGCCGGGCCGACCGCCGCCGGCGACCGGGCCGACGACGACGAGACCTCCGACGACAAGGGCGCGACGCTCCGCGACGGCGGCGACTTCGACGACCCCAAGGTGGCCGACGCGGACGAGACCACCGACGGCAAGGGCGCGACCCTCCGGGACGGCGGCGACTTCGACGACCCCAAGGTTGTCTCCCACGAGGTGACGACCACGGACACCGCGGTCGTCGTCGCCGAGCCCGAGCCGGTGCCCGCCGCCACCACCGCGGCCGTGCCCGGCGCGCCGGTCGCGCCGGACGCGCCCGGCACGGACACGGCGGCCAAGCCCGGTGAGGTCGACGCGCCCGCGGTCACCACGATCTTCGACGCCGGCGACGCGAAGGCCTTCCAGGACCGGTGGCGCGACGTGCAGCTGCGGTTCGTGGACAGCCCCAAGGAGGCCACCGCCGAGGCGGCCACCCTGGTCGACGACGCCGTGGAGCAGCTGACCGCCAGCCTGCGGAGCCAGAAGGAGCAGTTCGGCGGCGAGAGCACCGAGGACACCGAGAAGCTGCGCGTCGAGCTGCGCGGCTACCGGGAGATCTTCAACCGGATCATCGGGCTCTGACCGTCCCGTGCCACCGCGCCGATGACTGACACCCACTGTCAGTCATCGGCGCTATCGTTCGGGCCATGCGCGCCGGCCGCCTGCTCTCCCTCCTGCTGCTCCTGCAGACCCGGGGGCGGATGACCGCGCAGGCGCTGGCCGAGGAGCTCGAGGTGTCGGTGCGGACCGTCTACCGCGACGTCGAGTCGCTGAACGGGTCCGGGGTGCCGATCTACGCCGACCGCGGGCCGGCCGGCGGCTACCAGCTGCTGGACGGCTACCGGACCCGGCTCACCGGGATGACCGGCGACGAGGCGGCCACCCTGGTGCTGGCCGGCATCCCGGGCGCGGCCGCCGAGCTGGGGCTCAAGTCGGTGCTGGCGGCGGCCGAGCTCAAACTGCGGGCGGCCCTGCCGGGTGAGCTCGCGGGGCGGGCTGACGGCGTACGCGAACGGTTTCATCTCGACGCGCCCGGCTGGTTCCGGGCCGACGAGCCGGTGCCCCACCTGGCCGCGCTGGCCGGCGCGGTGTGGGACGCGCGGCAGGTGTCGGTGCGCTACCGGCGGTGGAAGGCCCCGCGCGAGGTGAGCCGGACGCTGTCGCCGCTGGGCGTGGTGCTCAAGGCCGGTCGGTGGTACCTGGTGGCGGCCCGCGCCTCCGCTCCCGACGGCCGCATCACCGCCTACCGGGTGGCGAGCGTGCTCGACGCCGAGGTGCTCGACCTGCCCGCGGTCCGGCCGCCCGGCTTCGACCTGGCCACGTTCTGGCAGGAGTGGACCGAGCGGTACGAGCGGAGCGTCTACACCGGCACCGCGACCATCCGGATGACGGCCGACGCCCTGCGCTTCATGGCCTTCGTCTTCCCGCCCGAGATGTCCCGGGTGGCCCGCGAGCGGGCCGGTGAGCCCGACGAGTCGGGGCGCGTGGTCACCGAGGTCCCCATAGAGTCGATCAAGCACGGCCACACCGAGCTGCTGAAACTCGGCGCGAACGTCGAGGTGCTGGCGCCCCCGCCGCTCCGCGAGATGCTCGCCGAGACGACCCGCGGCCTGGCCCAGCTCTACCTGGAAGGAGAACCGCCGTGACGATGCCGGACGACCTGCTGGCCCACAACGCGAAGCTGATCGAGGAGTTCCGGGCCGACGGCGGGCGCTCGATGGGCGACCGGCCGCTGCTCCTGCTGACCACGGTCGGCCGCAGCACCGGCCGGCGCCGGACCAGCCCGATGATGTACATCGACGAGCCGGACCGCTACCTGGTGGTCGCCTCGAACGCCGGCGCGGCCGCCGACCCGCTGTGGTACCGCAACCTGCTCGCCGACCCGACGGTCACGGTCGAGGTGCCCGGCCGCACGTTCCAGGCCCGGGCTACGCCGCTCGAGGGTGACGACTACGACCGGACGTGGGCGGCCGTCAAGGACCGGTTCCCGTTCTTCGCCGAGCACGAGGAGCGCGCCGGCCGGCCCATCCCCGTCGTCGCGCTCGCCAAGGCCGGCTAGGCGGTCTCTTCGGAGTTGCCGCCGCC
>NZ_JBFBGU010000024.1:0-142678 GCF_040684855.1 Actinoplanes sp. NPDC089786 | reverse complement strand
GAACTACGACCTGACGCTGACCGCGACCAAGACCGCCGGCAACGAGGGCTTCCTGGTCGCGTTCGGGCTCAAGGACGTCGACAACTGGTACTGGTGGAACCTCGGCGGCTGGAACAACACCCAGGGCGCGGTCGAGAAGGCCTCCGGCGGCGCCAAGGAGCAGCTCTTCACCCGCCCCGACAGCATCACGCCGGGTCGCGCCTACAACCTCAAGGCCGAGGTACGCGGTACGCGCGTCCGCCTCTTCGTCGACGGCCAACTCTGGGGCCAGTTCGCCGACGACCGCGTGACCGAACCCTTCGCGCAGGTCGTCACCCAGGAGGGCAGCACCCTGATCGTCAAGGTGGTGAACGCCCAGGACTCCCCCGCCACCACCGCCATCGACCTCAACGGCCGCAAGGTCGCCCCGCGCGCCACAATGACGGTGATCACCGGCGACCCCCAGGCCCAGAACACCGGCACCGCCCGCCCGATCGCTCCCGTGACAACCACCCTGACGGGCGTCGCGACCACCTTCACCCACACGTTCCCGCCGAACTCGGTCACGTTCCTCCGAATCCGCCAACGCTGACCCGCCACCCCGCGAAGCCACCGCCCGCGCGCGGTGCCAGCCGCGTCCCAAAGCCACCGCCCACGCGGCGCCAGCCGCGGCCCCGACCACCGCCCACGCGGCGCCAGCCGCGGAGAATGACCGCCGCCGGCCGCCGCCCGTGCCGACGTCAAGCCGCCACCCATCAGCCCCCATGGCCGACGAGACAGCGCCCGGTCATCACCACCGCGCACTTGCCCCACCGGCCGCTTTGCTCTGAGCGCGTATAGGCAACACTTCGATGCTGGCTGTATCCAGATACCACCGGTATCCGAGTGGTGCCTATACGCGCTCAGAGCAAAGCGCCGCCGAGGTACCCCACGACCAGCGCGAGAGGGGCACCCAGCGATAGGAGGCACCGACGTGCGGATCGACCGAACGAGTGCGGGCACCGACGTGCGGGCCAGCCCCACGAGGGCGGGCACAAGCGCGGCCCGGAAAGCCGCCCGGCAAGCCGCCGGAGAAACCGCCCAGCAAGCCGCCCAGCAAGCCGCCAGAGAAGCCGCCGGGGAAGCGGGCGGTGGGCCAAGGAAGATTGCAGGGGTCAGGGGGTCAGGGGGTTCGGCGGACGACGGTTCGTTGGAGGAGGACGAAGACGAAGAGCAGGGCGCCGATCACGATGCGGGTCCACCAGCTGCTCAGGTTGCCCTGGAAGGTGATGATTGTCTGGATCAGGCCCAGCACCGTGATGCCCAGGACGGTTCCGACGACGTAGCCGGCGCCGCCGGTCAGCAGGGTTCCGCCGATGACCACGGCGGCGATCGCGTCGAGTTCCATGCCGATGGCGTGCAGGGGGTCGCCGGAGCTCATGTAGAAGCTGAGCAGCAGGCCGCCGATCGACGAGCACAGGCCGCTGATCGTGTAGACCGCGATCCTGGTACGGCCGACGCCCAGGCCCATGAGCATGGCCGACGTCGGGTTGCCGCCGATGGCGTAGACCGTGCGGCCCAGGCGGGTCCAGGCCAGGACCACGGCGGCGATGATGACGACCAGGGCCGCGATCAGGACGCTCGGGGTGACGGTGAAGGAGCCCACGCCGATGCGGTGCTGGGCGGTGGTGCGCCAGAAGTCGGCGTTGATCGAGATCGAGGACGTGCTGATCACGTAGCAGAGGCCGCGGGCCAGGAACATGCCGGCCAGGGTGACGATGAACGGCTGGATCTCGAAGAAGTGGATCACGCAGCCCATGGCGAAGCCCAGGGCGGCGCCCATCAGCAGGACCGCGATCATGGCCAGCGGGGTGGGCCAGCCGTTGTTCAGCATGGTGGCGCAGACCATGGTGGTCAGGGCGACCACCGAGCCGACCGACAGGTCGATGCCACCGGTCAGGATCACGAACGTCATGCCGACCGCGACGACCAGCAGGAACGAGTTGTCGATGAAGATGTTCAGCAGGATCTGGGTGTTGTAGAAGTTCTCGTAGTTGGCGATGCCGATGGCGTACATGACGATCAGCAGGGCCAGGGTGCCGAGGATCGGGACGTACTTGCGGATCGCCAGCGCCCGGCGCCGGGGGGCGAGGACTGCGGTCATGCGGGCACCGTCCTGAAGACGCGACGACGGAAGACGGGCGACTGGATCAGGCAGATCGCGATCACCACGACGGCCTTGAAGAGCTGGGTGGTCTGGGCCGGCACGCCGGTCGTGTAGATGGTCGTGTCGAGGGCCTGGATGAGCAGCGCGCCGACGACCGTGCCGGCGATGGAGAACCGGCCGCCGGCCAGGGACGTGCCGCCGATGACGACGGCGAGAATGGCGTTCAGCTCGATCAGGCTGCCGACCGCGTTGCCGTCCGCGCTGGACACGTTGGCCGTGGCCATCAGGCCGGCGATCCCGGCGGCGACGCCGGTGAACGCGTACACGCCCCAGATCAGGCGGCGCGAGTGGATGCCGGAGAGGCGGCTGGCGCGCGGGTTGCCGCCGACCGACTCGACCAGCAGGCCGAGGGCGGTACGCCGGGTGATCAACGCGACCAGGGCGACCACCACCGCCGCGATGATCACCGCGAACGGGAAGGTGAGCAGGTAGCCGGCGCCGATGAAGCGGTACGGCGGGGAGTTGACCGTGATGATCTGGCCCTCGGTGATCAGCTGGGCCAGCCCGCGCCCGGCGACCATCAGGATCAGCGTGGCGATGATCGGTTGCAGCCCGACGACCGAGACCAGGAAACCGTTCCAGAGGCCCAGGGCCAGAGCGAGCGCCAGCGCGGCCGCGCACGCCAGCAGGACTCCCGAGATGTCCGGCCGGTCGACGACGATCGAGCAGGCGAGCGCGCCCGCCACGGCCATCACCGACCCCACGGACAGGTCGATGCCCCCGGTGGCGATCACCAGCGTCATGCCCAGCGACACGAGAATCAGTGGCGCGCTGAGCCGGAGGATGTCGATCAGGCTCCCGTACAGCTGCCCGTTCCGGAGCTCGATCGAGAAGAAGTGTGGTGTGAAGATCAGGTTGCCGAGCAGCAGCACGATCAGCGCCGCGGACGGCCAGAAGAGCCGATGCCTCAAAAGTGTCACGAGCTGACCCCGGTGGCGATCGTGTTCATGATGGTGTTCGCGTCCACCTCGTCGGTGTTCTCGAGCTGGGCGACGACCTGCCGGTCGCGCAGGACGAGGATCTTGTGGCTGAGCCGGAGCACCTCCTCCAGCTCGGCGCTGATGAACAGCACACCGAGCCCGTCCCCGGCCAGACTGACGACCAGCCGCTGGATGTCGGCCTTGGCGCCGACGTCGATGCCCCGCGTGGGCTCGTCGAGGATGAGCAGCCGCGGCTCGGTGATCAGCCAACGGGCCAGCAGCACCTTCTGCTGGTTGCCGCCGGACAGGTTGCGCACCACGGACTGCGGGTCGGCCGGGCGGATGCTCAGCGCCTTGACGTACTTGTCGACCAGCTCGTCCTGTTGCCGCCGGGGCACCGGACGCGCCCAGCCGCGGTTGGCCTGAAGAGCAAGAATGATGTTCTCGCGTACGGTGAGCTCCTCGATCAGGCCCTCCGTGCGGCGGTTCTCGGACAGGTAGGCGATGTCCCGTTCCATCGCCGAGCGCGGGCCGCGCAACGTGACCGGCTGCCCGTCCACCCGCAGCTCGCCCGAGTCGGCCTTGTCCGCGCCGAAGAGCAGCCGGGCCAGCTCGCTGCGACCGGACCCGAGCAGCCCGGCCAGCCCGACCACCTCGCCGGCGTGGATGGTCAGGCTGAACGGCGCGATGGCGCCCGCGCGCCCGACCCGATCCGCCGCGAGGACCGGGGGCGACGCCTCGAGCGAGCGCAGGTCGGGCTTGGCCTGTTCCTCCAGGCTTTCCAGGACCGAGAGCTCCTTGCCGATCATCTTCTCGACCAGGTCGCGCTGGGACAGCTCGGTGGTCGGGAACTCGCCGACCAGCCGCCCGTTGCGCAGCACCGTGATGCGGTCCGAGATCTCGTACACCTGGTCGAGGAAGTGCGTCACGAAGACGATCGCCAGCCCCTGCTCGCGCAGGCCGCGGATCACCCGGAACAGCTGGGCCACCTCGCCGGCGTCCAGGCTGGACGTGGGCTCGTCGAGGATCAGCACCCGGGCCGAGATGTCCACCGCCCGCGCGATCGCGACCATCTGCTGCACCGCGATCGAGTGCCCGGCCAGGATCGAGCCGGGGTCGATGTCGATGCCGAGCGAACCCAGCAGCTCGGCCGCCTTCGCCCGCATGGCGCGGAACGAGATGAAGCCGAGCCGCCGGGGTTCGCGGCCGATGTAGATGTTCTCCGCCACCGACAGGTTGGGGCAGAGGTTGATCTCCTGGTAGACGGTGCTGACGCCGGCGTTCTGCGCCGCTTTCGGCCCGGAGAAGAGCACGGGTACGCCGTCCAGCTCGATCTCGCCGTCGTCGATGTCGTAGACACCGGTCAGGATCTTGATCAGCGTGGACTTGCCCGCGCCGTTCTCCCCCATCAGCGCGTGCACCTCGCCGGGGAGGAGGCGGAGGTCCACGCCGTCGAGCGCGATCACACCGGGGAATCGTTTGCCGATGCCGCGCATCTCGAGGATCGGCGTGGTCTCCGCCATCGTCAGTACTTCCGGTTGGGCAGGGCTTCCTTGGCCTGCGCCTGCGTGAAGGTGGTCTCCTCGGTCAGGATCCGCGGCTCGACCGTCTCGCCCGCTTTGACCTTCTTGACCAGGTCCATCAGCTGTGGGCCGAGCAGCGGGCTGCACTCCACGATGAAATTGATCTTGCCGTCGGCCAGGGCCTGCATGCCGTCCTTGACCGCGTCCACCGTGATGATCTTGATGTCGACGCCCGGCTTCTTGCCGGCCGCCTCGATCGCCTCGATCGCACCGAGGCCCATGTCGTCGTTGTGCGCGTACAGCACATCGATCTTGGGGTTGGCCTTGAGGAAGGCCTCCATCACCTCTTTGCCGTCGGCGCGGGTGAACTTGCCCGTCTGCGAGGCGATGATCTTGAACTTGGGGTCGGCCTTGATCTTCTCCTCGAAGCCGGACTTGCGGTCGTTGGCCGGCGCCGAGCCCGTGGTGCCTTCGAGCTGCACGATGTTGACCGGGTCGGGCTTGCCCTCGTACTCCTTGACCAGCCACTCGCCGGCCTTCTGACCCTCGACCACGAAGTCCGAGCCGATGAAGGTCTTGTAGAGCGTCTTGTCCTGGGAGTCGACGGCCCGGTCGGTCAGGATCACCGGGATGTTGGCCGCCTTGGCCTCCTGCAGGACGGCGTCCCAGCCGGTCTCCACCACCGGCGAGAAGGCGATCACGTCGACCTTCTGGGTGATGTAGGACCGGATCGCCTTGATCTGGTTCTCCTGCTTCTGCTGCGCGTCGGCGAACTTGAGGTCGATGCCGGCGGTGGCGGCCGACTCCTGGATCGACTTGGTGTTCGCGGTACGCCAGCCGCTCTCGGCACCGACCTGCGAGAAGCCCAGCGTGATCTTCCCGTCGTCGGTGCCGCTCGAGCCGCCCGACACCTCAGTGCCGTTGCCACAGCCGGCGGCCACGCCGGCGAGCAGCACGACGCCCGCGACAATTGCGGACATCCTACGCAGAATCATGATTCCTCCTGGCGAACTGGCAAAAGGGATTCCGAAGGGGTCCCGACGCAGCCACAAAAGCTCCCGGGACGTTGTGAACTCGAGTAAGAGGGGGTGATGAGTTTCGACAGTGTTAACGCTCTCATGCCGGTGCGTCAAGGCTGGATCACATGACGTGTCCCGATCTGTTATTCAGCCGGTCAGCCCGGTTGTTATCGTTCACAACTTGAACTCACCGCGAGTGATTGCGGTGGATCTCGAGCGAAAGCGTCCCCACGGCCGCCGGGCGCGGTCACCCAGACCGTCCGGCCCCGGGGCGGACGAGCATGTGGCGGCCGAGAGCCTCTGGCCGGTACACGCCGGCGCCGGCCGCGCGGAGCAGTTCCGCGTGACCGGCGCCTGCGGTGGTGCGGGCGAAGGGGTTGCGACCGGGTTGCCGGTCAGGCCAGGGTGTCCCGGCGGGCGCACTCGGCGATCCGGTCCGAGGCCACCCCGATGACCTGCCAGGCGCGGTCCAGCACGGCGATGACCTCGTCGGCCGTCCAGTCGGTGCGCTCGCGGAGCATCTCGTAGCCCATCTCGACGTGGTCGGCGTCGGCCACCACGTGCAGGGCGAAGTAGGCGTCGTCCGGGAACGGCACCAGGCCCGCCTCGCTCATCACCAGGCAGCCGACCTCGAGCGCCAGGTGGGCGATCGCGGCCTTGTGCACGCCGGGCAGCGAGGACAGCTGGTCGACGTACCAGGATCCGCAGGCCTCGATGATCGGGTCGAAGACCGTCGAGCCGTCGGCCGGGTGGCTGCGGTGCAGGATGATGTTGTGCCCGATCTCCTCCTGCTGGTGCAGCAGGGCGAGCGCGTGCAGGCCGTCGTCCGGCTCGTGCACGACCCGGGCGCTGATCATCCGCTGGTAGGCGTTCGACCAGGGCTGGAGGTAGGTGAGCGTGGCCTTCTTGGTCTCGACCGGGGTGTCCGGGTCGGTCAGCAGCGTGAGGAACGACGACTGCCGGTAGTCCTGCGCGCGTTCCTCCACGAAGAAGTTGACGCGTTCCACATCCTGAGCAGTGGGCATGGCGGGGGCCTTCCTTCCTTGGTTCAGTACACGGGGAACCGGAAGTAGGTGGTGATGTCGGCGCGGCGGCCGGCGGCGCGGAAGCTGACCAGCTCGAGCAGGCCGGTGCTGTCCGGCAGGGGCGTCGGCGTCAGCGCGGCGGCCAGCGCGCGGAACCGCCGGGGGTCGACGCCCTCGCGGAGGAGCAGCGTGCTGGTGCGGTCGACGGCCTGCCGGTCGGAGGTGGTCAGGGTGGGCAACCGCAGGTACGTGGTCGACTCGGCCGCGGACCGGCCGCCGGCGCGGAACGCGAGGCAGGTCAGGGCGGCGCGACCGGCCTTGGCGCGCTCGCCGGTCAACACCCGGTAGGCGGCGTCGGCCGCGGTGGCGTTGTGGTTCCCGGCCACGGCGGCGAGCCGGCTCACCTCGGCCAGACCGGCGTCGTGGTTGCGGTAGTAGATCTTGACCCGGGCGTCGCGTACGCCGCGCAGGTCGACCGCGAAGAACTCGACCTCCCGCTCGCCGCCGGCCGCCTCCACCCGCCGGCGGGCATCCGCCCAGGCTTCGGCCAGGCCGAGCCGGGCCATCGCCTCGCCGACCGCGGCCGGCCGCTGGGGCGCCGGCCACTCGTACAGCCCGTAGTAGGTCTTGAGCACCACCCGCGCCGGCGGGCGCCAGGCGATCGCGTGCCACACCGGCGCCGGGCCGAAGATGTCGGCGACGGAGCCGTCCGGCTCGTCGGGGAACGTCCAGGGGTCGCCAAGGCTGTCGAACAGGATCCGCAGCTCGGGGTGCCGGCCGGACCAGTTCACCGACAGCTCGGCCGGGAAGCCGTCATCGGACACATAGGACTGCCGGGCCGGCGTGGCGCCGATGACCTCCGAGCTCCACGCCGGAAGCAGCGAGCCGACCAGCTGGGTGCTCTGGGCCGCCGGGCTGTGCGGCACGTCGAGGACGCCGCACGCGGTGGCCCAGAGTCCACTGAGGAAGTTTCCGAATGACCGGCCGACCGCCGGGTAATTTTCCCAAGTTATTTCGGGAAATCCCAGTAGATCGATGGTCATGAAGATGATGCTATCCGCCGCCGACGATCTCGGCCAGTATTGATCCGATTACACTGAGCTGAAGATCAGACCTTCGCTTCGTCCGGCAGCCGGGACAGCGCGTGGCGTACGAGGCTCACCAGCGTCTCGCGCACCGACGCCCGGTCACGCGCGTCGACCCACAGCAGCGGCACCCCGGCCGCGAGATGGAGCGCCCCGCGGATCTCCTCCTCGGTGTACTGCCGCTCCCCGAAGAACATGTTGACACCCAGCACGAACGGGATCTTCCGCCGCTCGAAGTAGTCGATGGCGGCGAAGCTGGAGTCGAGCCGGCGGGTGTCGATCAGCACGATCGCCCCCACCGCGCCCTGCGCCAGTTCGTCCCACATGAACCAGAACCGGTCCTGACCGGGCGTGCCGAACAGGTAGAGCACCACCTCGTGGTTGATGGTGATCCGCCCGAAGTCGAGCGCCACCGTGGTGCTGTCCTTGTCGGTCAGGCCGGCCAGGTCGTCCACGCCGACACTGGCCTCGGTCAGCAACTCCTCGGTGGTCAGCGGTTCGATCTCGCTGATCGACCGGACCAGCGTGGTCTTGCCGGTGCCGAAGCCGCCGGCCACCACCACCTTCACCGATGTGCGTTTCACGTGTGCTGTCCTTCGGTCAGAGTCGTTGGAGGCCGTCGAGGAGCGTTTCGAGCAGGCCACGGTTGATGACGGTTTGCTGCGCGGGCGCGCCGATGGCCAGCAGGCCCTGCTCCAGCAGCACGTCGACCAGGATCTTGATGACGGTGAGGGGACGGTCGAGGTACGCGGCCACCTCGGCGATCGAGATCCAGTCGCCGCAGCTCAGGATGATCTGCCGGTACTGCGGCTCGAGCGCCGCCGGGTCGGACGGGTAGGCGATCACCTGCGTGGCCAGGTCGAGGCTGGTGTTGCGCGGGGTGGTCCGCCCACCGACCAGGACGTAGAGCGGGACCAGCTTGCCCAGCTCGTCGTCGTCGCCGGGCCATGAGCCGTAGGCCACCCGTCAGCCGCCCGCGTGCCCGTTGCCCGCCGCGGCCTTCGCTCTCGCCTCGGCGCCGAGGTACTGGCCGATCCGGGTGACCAGCCGGCCCATCTCGTACGCGATCGCGCCCATGTCCACGTCCTCGCCGCAGAGCACGGCCAGCCGCGCGTTCTCCCCCGCGGCCGCGATGAACAGGGTGTGGTCCTCGTACTCGATGACCACCTGGTGCACCGGCCCGCTCTTGAACCGGCGCCCGGTGCCCGCGGCCACGCTGTACAGCGAGGAGGCCGCGGCCGCCATCAGATCCGCCGCGTCCTGCGGCAGCGAGGTGGACCGCTGGATGATCAGCCCGTCGGTGGAGAGCACGGCCGCGTTCAGCACGCTGGGGAAGGCGGCCAGCTCGTCCAGCATCCACGTCAGATCGTTGTGCGACGTCGAGTCCATATCTTCCCTGTCTCGAGTTACCGGTAGTCGGCGCCGGGCGGCGGCGCCTGATCGGGTTCGGTGCCCGCGTCCTTGCCGGCCCGCCAGCCCTGCTGGTAGCGGGCGAAGCGCTCGCGAGCCTGGTCGGGGCTGCGGACCGGGGCGGCGGGCGGGGCGAAGGCGCCGGACGGCTCCTCCTCGCGCAGCATCGGGTTGATGTGCTCCTGCGGGCGGCGGACCGGAAGCGCGGGCCGCCCTTCGACCGCCACCGGCGGCGGGGCCGCGGGCTGTTGCGGGGCTTTCTCCTCGACCACGACCGGCGCCACCGGTGCCACCGGTGCCACCGGCGCTTTCACCGGCGGGCCGACATGGGCCCGGGACGTTTTCCGGGCCACGCCCACCGTGGCGTCGAGTTCCATCGTGGGCGTCTCCGAGTACTGGGCCAGCGCCCGGTCCGGCACCAGGACCACGGCCAGCACCCCGCCGTACGCCGAACTCCGCAGTTGAACCTGAAGACCGTCCCGGCGGGCCAGCTCGGCGACCACCCAGAGGCCGATCTGCGCGCCGTCCCGCAGCGCCGTCACGTCCGGCGTCGGCGCGGTGGCCAGCATCGTGTTGATCTGCTCGAGCCGCTCGGCCGACATGCCGACGCCGCCGTCCTCGATCTCGATGACCACGCCACGTTCCACCCGGGCGCTGCTGACCCACACCGGCGACTCCGGCGGCGAGAAGGCCAGCGCGTTGTCCAGCAGTTCGGCCAGCAGGTGGATGGTGCCCGAGGTGGACGTGCCGGCCACCGCCACGTCGGCCGTCTGCCGGATGCTGACCCGCTGGTACTGCTGGGTCTCGGCGATCGCGGCGAGCAGCACCCGGCGCATCGGCACCGGCTTCTGGAACCGGCGGCCGGTCTGCCCGCCGGCCAGGATGATCAGGTTCTCCAGGAACCGGCGGGTCTGCGTCATCTGGTGGTTGATGTCGAACAACGCGGCCAGCAACTGCTCGTCGCCGACCCGGTCCTGCAGGTCTTCGACCACCTTGAGGCCACGCTGGAGCGGGCGCTGCGGGCGCCGGGCGACACCCATCAACATCGCGGTGCCGGCGGCGCGGGCGTTCGCCTCGTCCACGGCCGCGCCGACCGCCGCGTGCAGCGACTTGTTGAGCACCTGGGCCAGCTGACCGATCTCGTCGCGGCCGTAGTCCTGGCTGAGCAGGTCGGTGTCGCGATCCACCCGCTGGCGCTGCCGGAGCTTGCTCATCATGGCCGGGAGCAGGTCGTCGACGACCGCCGCGGCGTCCCGGCCGAGCTGGCTCAGGCGTACCGAAAGGGCGCTGTTGACCAGGATCTGCGATTGCCGCACGGCCCACACGATCGCGATGGCGGCGATCAGCAGCGCGGCCACACTGCCGATGGACGCGAAGAGCAGCTGCCGGGTGCCGCTGGCCAGGTCGGCCGCGGACACCTCGTCAGCCTGGATGGTGGCCAGGTTGGTCAGGTCGCCGGAGACCTGGGTGCTGAGCCGTTCCCAGCCCGCCTCGTCCAGGGGCAGGCCACGCGGCGGCCGGTTGCTCCACGAGCCCGAGACGATCAAGGTGTTCTCGGCGGCGACCATGTCCCGCCAGTCCTCGCTGGCCAGGATGTCGCGGTAGACCTGCGCGGCCCGGGGCTCCAGGTGGGGCGCGATGGTGGCCAGCTCGTCGCGGTACGCCCCCACGAACGCGGTGAACTGAAGGTATTCGTTGCGGGTCAGGGCCTTGGACCCGAACGCGCCGGCGATGATCGATCCGCTGCGCGCCATCAGGTCACTGGCCCGGAACATCTCGGTCGCGGCGATGCCGCCGAGCGCGGCCTCCGAGCCGGACGAGACCCGCGCCTGCGTGTCGAACAGGCCGATCGCCGAATCGAGCAGTCCGTTGTAGAAGTCGTAGACCTGCGGCCGGGTCGCCGCCCCGGAGTCGATCGTGGTGCGCATGCCCGGCAGCCCGTCCAGGCCCTGGGACAGCGTCTCCCACTTGACCTTGATGCTGCCCGGCGCGTTGGCCAGAACCGGCTCAGCCTTGTCGCGGAGCTCGGTCAGCAGCTGGTCGGTCTGCCGGCGCTGGTCGATGAGCTGGCGCATCTCCTGCTGCCGGTGGGCGAGGTAGCCGATGCTCATCCGGCGCTCGCGTTGCAGGGCGGCCAGACCGGTGACCGCGGGGATGGACACCTGGCGGACGCCGACCGCCACCGCCCGCTCGTAGAAGCCGGTGAAGACCAGATAGCCGGAGGCCACGAGCCAGAGCACCAGGGCGGCGGCGCCCGGGATCAGAACCAGCCGGATGACCCGGCGCTTGATGGATTGCGGTGCGGCCGACTGTTGCTCGGCATCGGTTTGCGTAGTCACGTCTTCGTGATCGTCCTAGCCGCTCGGGGGGTGGTCCGATAATCAGAATCAGACCGGCGTCTATGCGGAGCCACCATACCGGTACGTGAGCCGAAGGACTACCGTCGTCTAAATACGACTTTGTCCGAACCGCGGGCGCGACCGCTAACGGACACCAAAACCCGGTCGCGGCGGTCCCAAGATCTGTCTACCCTGGTCAGGGCCAACGAGCGGAGAGGAGACCGCCATGTGTTCGCGCCATGAGCGGATCCTCGTGTCTGGCGTGCCCGGTCGGGCATAGCCGGCGTTACCTTCTGCCCAGTCGGGCATAGCCGGCGTTACCCCCTGCCCGGCCGGGGTGGACGAACCTGTCGTCGTTCACGTCACCCGGAAGGCTCAACCCATCATGCGTGTACGCAACATCGGCATCCTCGCGCACGTCGATGCCGGCAAGACCACCGTGACCGAACGCATCCTGTTCACCACCGGCGCCACCTACAAGCGCGGCGAGGTGCACGACGGGACGACGGTCACCGACTTCGACCCTCAGGAGCGTGAGCGTGGCATCACCATCTTCGCCGCCGCGGTCGGCTGCGACTGGGCCGGTCATCGGATCAACCTGATCGACACCCCGGGCCACGTCGACTTCTCGGCCGAGGTCGAGCGGTCGCTGCGCGTCCTGGACGGCGCGGTCGCCGTCTTCGACGGCGTCGCCGGGGTGGAGCCGCAGAGCGAGTCGGTGTGGCGGGCCGCCGATCGGTACGGCGTGCCGCGCCTCGCCTTCGTGAACAAGATGGACCGGGCCGGCGCCTCGCTGGAGGCGACCGTGGCCGCCATCCGTTCCCGGCTGGGCGTCACCCCGCTCGTCGTCCAGCAGCCGGTGTTCGACGGCGACGAGTTCGTCGGCGTCGTCGACCTGGTCGGCCTGCGGCGTCTCGTCTGGACGAACGGTGTCCTGCGGGTGACGCCGGCCGGCGCCTCCGAGGCTCGGCGCCGGCTGGAGGAAGCCGTGGCGGAACTGCACGCCGGCGCCCTGGAGGAGCTGGGCGACATGTCCGAGCCGACCCTGCGCGGGGCGCTGCGCGACCTGACCCTGTCGGGGAAGGCCGTGGTCGTGCTGTGCGGGGCGGCGTACCGGAACCGCGGCGTGGAGCCCTTGCTCGACGCGGTGGTGGACTACCTGCCCGCGCCCGGCGGCGACCCGTCGGGCGACCTGGCCGCGCTGGTGTTCAAGGTGCACGCGGCACGGACCGGGCGGCTGACCTACCTCCGGATCTACGACGGCACGCTGCGGAAGGGGGACGTCGTGTGGGACGCGGACGCCGGGCGTACCGAACGCGTCGCCCGCATCCTGCGCATCCAGGCCGACCGGCACACCGACCTGGACCAGGCGCGGGCCGGCGACATCGTCGCCGTGGCCGGGGTCAAGGCGGCCCGGACCGGCGCCACGCTGAGCACCCGGGACCGTCCGGTGCGGCTGGAGCCACCGGCGACGGCGTCGCCGCCGCTGGTCTCGGTGGCCATCGAGGCGCGGACCCGGGCCGAGTCGCAGAAGCTGACCGGCGCGCTGGCCGTGCTGGTCGAGGAGGATCCGTCGCTGACCGTGCGGGTCGACCGGGAGACCGGGCAGACCCTGCTCTCCGGGCAGGGCGAACTGCATCTGGAGGTGGCCGTGAAGAAGCTCGGCATCGGCGTGACCGTGGGCCGGCCGCAGGTGGCCTACCGCGAGACCGTGACGCGGGGCGTGACCGGGATGGTCTACCGGCACGTCAAGCAGGACGGCGGGGCGGGCCAGTTCGCGCACATCGTCCTCGACGTGTCGCCCTCGTCCGAGGGCTTCGCGTTCGCGTCGGCGGTGACCGGCGGGCGGGTGCCGGCCGAGTTCGTCCGCGCGGTCGAGGCCGGCTGCCGGGAGTCGCTCGCCGAGGGCCCGATCGGCGGTCATCCGGTGGCCGGGCTGCGGGTCGTGCTGCGCGACGGCGCCACCCACCCGAAGGACTCGTCCGAGCTCGCCTTCCGGGCGGCCGGCCGGTTCGGGCTGCGGCAGGCGCTGGCGGCGTGCGGGATGACGCTGCTGGAACCGGTCGCCGAGGTGACCGTGGACGCCCCGGCCGAGACGCTGGGCGCGGTCCTCGGCGATCTCGGCGCGCGCCACGGCCGGGTGACCGGGTCGACCTCGTCGTCGGTCCGGGCGGTCGTCCCGCTCGCGCGGCTCTTCGGGTACGCGACCACGTTGCGCAGCCGCACCCACGGCCGCGGGACGTTCACCAGCCGCCCGGCCGGCTACCGCCCGGCGACCTGACCACACCAGAATGCGGGGACGGCGATTCCGCCGTCCCCGCATTCCGACCAGCGGTGTTGCCTATATATATACGGGTCACTGCGGGCGGTCGGCCCCGCACCACCGGCCGGCCGCAACGGGCGCGGACGTCGGTGATCACGTTGTGCAGGTTGGCCAGCGTGCCGTGCCGGAAGCAGTAGTACGACGGGCCGGTGATGCCCCAGGTCGCGCCGCACGACGCCGCTGCCGCTGTGAGTGGCCGCGGCTCGACCACGTAGCCTGGCGCGTCGTGCGGGCCACCCTCTCCGTGTCGTTGCTCGCCGTCCTGCTGACGGCGGGCTGCTCCTCGGCGGCCGGTTCGCCCGCCCCGGCCCCGGTGAGCGCCACGTTCGCGGCACCCGGCGAGATCGACGGCCTGCCGGCCGGCGCGCCCCGAGACGACGCGACCGGCCTGGCCGCCAAGATCGGCCCGCCGTCGACGCCGTTCGCCGCCGCCTATCGCCAGGGTGCGGAGAGCATCGAGTTCGCCGCCGCGGCCGGACCGGTCACCGACCCGGCCGGGATGCTCGACGCCTACCTCACCAACGAGGTGAAGGGTCTGGCCGACTACGGACCGGTCGAGCCCGGCCGGTACGGCGGCGTGGCCCGCTGCGGCCGGGCCGCGACCACGACGCGATGCTGGTGGGCCGACCCGGGCAGCTTCGGCCGGGTGACCTTCACGGCCGACCGGCGCGACGACTTCGCCCGGCTCCGCGACCTGGTCCAGCGTGGTCCGCGGCACCCGCCGCTGGCCGGGCCGTCGCCCGCCCGCCGCGCCGCCACCAAGGACGAACTCGGCTCCCCGATCGACGTCCGCTGGGGGACGTCCTGGCTGTCGGTCAACATCGACGGCGGCTGGCTCTGCCAGGACTGCGCCGGCGACGGCGCCGACACCGAGGGCCGGCTGAGCCTGAGGAAGGTCAAGAAGCTCAAGGGGCTGATCGACGCGCGCCTGGCCCTGGAGACCGGCGCCCAGCAGGGCCACCGGCCCCCGCCCTGTCCCGGCGGCGTGACCACGGTGGCCACCTTCCGCACGGGCGACGTCAGCTGGTCCACCTGCGCCGGCGGCACCATCCCGCCGCAGACCATGGCGGTCCTGACCTTCCTGGCCGAGGAGACCCCGGTCCGGCTCCGGCTGCCCGGCTGACTGTCGGGTTTCCGCGACCCGGCATGACGCCACCCTGACACCCCCTCTGTTCCATCGAGTTCTCACATCGAAGGGACAGACATGTTTGTTGCCACGGTTCTGGTCGCGGGGTTGGTGGCCTCGCTCGGAGGGACGCCGGTGCGGGCGTCGGACACCAGTGTGTTCGGGCCGCAGCAGGTGAAGACGGCCATCGCCACCTGCGATTCCGGCGCCCGGTACGCGGGCGGCGGGATGATCAATTATGGATCGGCGGGCGGGGGCGGGGTGGCGATCACCGCGGTCGTGCCGGCCGAGGACCAGCAGTCGGTCAAGGTGATCGCGCGGGCGCCGGCCGGGATGGTGGGCTCCTGGTCGGTCACCGCGTACGTCATGTGTGAGAGCTCGGTGACGCCCTACCGCGAGACCGGGACCGGCGTGGGGACCGCCGAGGCCTCGTGCTCCGACACCACCCAGCTCTTCGGGCTCGGCTTCCGGATCGAGGGCGGGGTGCCCAGGTCGATCACGATCGACCAGGACCTGGAGACCGTGCGGGTGGCCGCCGACTCCTGGCTGGCCCAGGTCACCGCGTTCGCGTTGTGCCGTCCCTCCGGTGAGATGGATCGGGTACGCACGACGACGGCGTCCCACTCGTGGCCGATCGTCGCCCCGTTCTCGGAGAACGACCCGCAGAAGGCGGTCTACGGGGTGGGCGCCACGGTCACCGGGCCGCCCCGGGCCACGCTGGACGCGATCGTGCCCGGCCCGGACAACGGCACCACGTGGGCGCGGGGCACGCTGTTCGGCGTCGCCTCGAAGAAGGCCTTCGCCGACGAGGGCGGCACGGTCATGGTCGAGGCGGCGTTCGGCGGGACGTTCCACTGAAGCGGGACGATCCACTGAGCAGGGTCTCGTCGGGTGGGCGTACGCCGATCGACCGCATCGCAGCCACATAGCGGTCGAAGGCTCGCCGCGCCTCCCCGTGCCGCCCCGCCGCGACGAGACGGCGCACCAGCCCCCGGTGCGCCGTCTCGTCGTACGGATCGTGGTCGAGCAGCCGCAGCAGCAACCCGGCGGCGGCGTCGACGTTGTCCGTCACCTGCACCGACATCCGCAGCATCCGCAGCTGGGCGGCCCGCGCCTCCTCACGCAACCCGGCCGCCCAGGCCGCGTACGGCTCGTCCCCGAACGCCTCCTCGCCGGTGTGATGCCGGTCGATGGTGGCGAGCAGGGCCCGCGCCTCGGCCAGGTCGCCGGTGTCGACGAGGCGGCGGGCCTGCGCCACATAGGCCAGGAAGTCCTCCACGTCGACCCGGATCCGGGTCACGTCCAGCGCCACGCTCGCCGGGTCGGCCACCAGGGCCGGCCCGGCGTCGTCGAGCACGCCCCGCAGGATGGACAGCAGCACGGACAGCCGGTGGCCGGCCCCGGTGGCGCCCGGCCAGAGCAGCTCACACAGTTCGTCCCGCGGGATCGGCCGGCCCCGCCGCGCGACCAGGATCCGCAGCAGGTCACGGGCCTTCTTGGACTGCCAGCGCCTGGCCGGCATCGGCTCGCCGCGGACCAGCACCTCGAACCGCCCGAAGGCCCGCACCAGCACATCGGCCGACGGCTCCTCGGGCGCGACGACCGCACCGGCCTCGCGCAGCCGCTCGATCGCGACCAGCCGCCGCAGGCGCTCGCCGGGACCGCTGCCGGGCATCCGCCCCATGATCACGACCAGGCGCGCGGCCTCGACCACGGCGCCCGCCTCGGCCCAGATCCCGTGGCACTCCCGCAACGCTACCGACTGGTTGGTAACAAGCATGCCGCGCAGCTCGAGGGCGTCGGCGAGGGCGACCCGATCACCGTCGTCACGGGCGGCGGCGCAACGCTCGTCGGCCACCGCGGCCGCCCGCTCCTCATCGCCGGCCCGCAGCGCGAGCCACCCGTCGGCGAGCGTGCCGGGCGCGGCGATCGCGGCCGCCCGCTCCGGGTCGTCGTCGAGCAGCACCAGGGCCAGGCCGTTGCGGGCCGGCCCGAGCACGTGGTTGTTCCCGGCCTCGGTCGCGACCCGGATCGCCGCCTCGAAGGCCGCCCGCGCCTGCTCCCGCCAGCCCCGCCGGCGGTACACCTCGCCCAGCCCGAGCTGGGCGCCGGCCACCCGCCGCGACCCGGTCCGGTGATATCCGGCGATCGCGGTCTCGAAGCACCGCACCGCCTCGTCGAACCGTCCCAGCATGGCCAGCACGTCGCCCTCGTTGCAGGCGGCGATGGCCTGCAGGCTCGGCTGCCCGGCCACGGCGGCGTACCGGGCGCAGGTCCGGCCGGCGGCCAGCGCGGCCTCGAAGCGGGCGGCCCGGAGCAGCCGGAAGGTCTTGTTGATGAAGATCCGGGTGAGCAGGACGACGTCGCCGGCGCGCTCGGCCGCCGGCACCGCGATGCCGTAGTGCTCCTCGCTCGCGGCGTCGTCCCCGGTGGCGGCGAGGCACAACGCGGCACTGACGTGGGCCAGCGCCACCGCCGCGGGCTCGTCGGCGGCCAGCGCGATCGCCCGGCGGGCGGAGGCGAGAGCGGTCTCGGCCGACCCGGCCAGCAGGTGCGCGTTGGCGCTCCAGGCCGCCAGTTGCACGGCGTCCGGCCCCGAGGCGGGTTGACCGGCCGCGAAGGCGGTCAGCGCGGCCGTGGCGTCGCCACGCTGGTAGTGGATGCGCCCCAGGCGCCAGGCCAGGGCTGGGCTCGTCGCCGGCAGGCCGCTGGCCGCGTAGGCCCGCTCGGCCGCGCCCAGCGACGCCGCCGCCCGGTGCGCGTCCCCCAGCAACAACCACAGCTCGGGGGTACGCGGGGGCAGCGCCGCCACCAGCGAGGCCACCTCCTCGGCAGCGCCGGCGGCCAGCATCGAATCACCGTGCGTGGCGAGCACGCGGGCGCACGAGGACCGGTCACCGCCCCGGAGGTATTCCCGGGCCGCCGCCACCGGCGGCCCGTGCTGGTCGAAGAACACGGCCGCCTTGGCGCGCGGCGGCGACGAGGCCAGCACGGCGGCCACCACCGGCACCACGC
Organism: Actinoplanes sp. NPDC089786; assembly: GCF_040684855.1. NCBI lineage: Bacteria > Bacillati > Actinomycetota > Actinomycetes > Micromonosporales > Micromonosporaceae > Actinoplanes > Actinoplanes sp. NPDC089786. Next base: position 124,708 of record NZ_JBFBGU010000024.1, on the reverse strand, counting down.
GCAGGCACGGCGGCGGCCCACCGGGCACCGACGGCGGCGACCCGGCCGTGGTCAGCAGCCCGCTGCGGACCAGGTGTCGCAACGCCGACGACGGGTGGCCGAGCGACGCGCACAGGTCGGCGCCGACCGGCGCGAGGTCGCCGAGATGGGTCAGCAACCGCCGGGCCGGCTCCGGCAGCGACGGCAGGACCTCTTCGGCCAGGTACTCCGCGATCGCCCCGTCCGGCGACCCGAGCGGCTCCCCGTTCCCGGCCGCCAGCTGCACCAGCACCGGCCACCCGGCCGTGGCGGCGTGGATCCGGGCGGCGTCGGACGGCGGGACCAGCGCCGCCACCTGATCGACGGTCAGGGCCAGGGAGGCGGGCCCCACGTCGGCCCGCGGGCCGGGCCAGCGGGAGGCGAGCGCGACGTCGGCCGTACCCTCGACGATCTTGGAAACCGCGGCCACGGTCCCGGCCGGAAGCGGCGGCAGGTCGTCGAACACCACCTGGCTCGCCCCGCCCCGCGCCTCCTCCAGCACCACCCCGGCCAGCGCCGCGCACGGATCGCCGCCGCCGGTGGGCAGGCCTCGATGCCAGCGCGCGTCCGGGTGCGACCCACGCAGCGCCGTGGTCTTGCCGTACCCGGCGGCCGCGGCCACCACCGAAACCGCCACGACCACACACCAGCAGCCGGACCGGCCCGGCACAACGGCTGTGTCGTCAAACCGCCAGTCAGCGGGCGACCGGGTTGTCCAGGAATCGCAGCACCGCGGTGACCCGGCGGTCGGCCCGATCATCCGGCGCCAGGTCGAGCTTGGCGAAGATGCTCCGGATGTGCTTGTGCACCGCGCCCTCGGTGACGAACAGCCGCTCGGCGATCGCGGTGTTGCCCAGCCCCTCGGCCATCAGCGCCAGCACGTCACGCTCGCGGGGGCTCAGCCGTTCCAGGGTGTCGTCCTGCCGCGGCCGCGCCAGCAACTGGCCGACCACCTCCGGGTCGACCGCCGTCCCGCCCTCGGCCACCCGGTGCAGCGCCGCCAGGAACTCCTCCACCCGGCCGACGCGCTCCTTCAGCATGTAGCCCAGCCGCACCGCTCCCCCGGCCAGGAGCTCAGTGGCAAAAGCCTGTTCCACGTACGCCGAGAGCACCAGCACCGCGAGCCCCGGCTGCCGGCGCCGCGCCTCCACCGCCGCCCGGATGCCCTCGTCGGTGTGCGTCGGCGGCATCCGCACGTCGACGATCGCGACGTCCGGCTGGTGTTGGTCGACCGCCGCCAGGAACGAGGTGGGGTCGTCCGTGGTGGCCACCACGTCCAGCGACTCGGCCCGCAGCAGGGCGGCCAGGCCCTCCCGCAGCAGGGGGTCGTCCTCGGCGATCACGATCCGCACGGCAGCTCCACCAGCATCGTCGTCGGCCCACCGGGTGGGCTGGTCAGGGTCAGTTTCCCGTCGTGCGCCTCGACCCGCCGGCGGATGCCGGTCAGGCCCGAGCCGCCCCGCTCGTCGGCGCCGCCGTGCCCGTCGTCCTCGATCCGCAGGACCAGCCGGTCGCCCGGCCGCCGCACCTCGACCACGGCGTTCGACGCTCCACTGTGCTTACTCACGTTGGTGAGCGCCTCCGCGACGACGTAGTAGGCGGTCGCCTCCACCGACGCCGGGGCCCGGACCCCCGCGTCGATGTCGAGCTTGGTCGGCACGGCGCAGTGGGTGGCCAGGCCGGCCAGCGCGCCGGGCAGCCCGCGGTCGGCGAGCACCGGCGGCAGGATGCCGCGAACCACCGTACGCAACTCGGCCAGCGCCTGCTCGGTCGCCTCCTGGGCCCGGTCAAGGGCCGCCTCGGCCACGGCCGGATCCCGGGTCAGGGCCCGCCGGGCCGCCCCGATCAGCATGTTCACGGCGACCAGGCGGTTCTGGGTGCCGTCGTGCAGCGACCGTTCGATGCGGCGCAGTTCCAGCGCGTGCGCGTCGAGGGCGGCGGCGCGGGTGGCGGTCAGGTGCGCGATGCGTACGGAGGCGTCGCCGTCGGTCCGCCCCAGCAGCCGCCGGCCGGGCCACGCCTGCGCCCAGGCCAGCACCGGGCCGACGAAGATGACCATGAGCACCCAGAACAGCCCGAACAGGAAGACGTAGAAGACGTCCAGCGGCCCGTCCATCCGCCAGAGGGCGAGGCTCGGGCCGCCGTCCTCCGGGTTCAGGACCCAGAACCACAGCGGGAACGTGAGGTCCTGCAGGGCGTACAGCGGCAGGGTGAGCCCGGCCAGCCCGAGAAAGAACCCGGCCGTGGCGTGGATGCCCGTCCAGGCCAGCTCGCGGCGGATCGCGGTGTCGCGTACCCAGGCCCATCGCCCTTGCGGCAGGGGGTCGGGGCCGGCGATCTCGGGGCCCATCCGGGACAGCCGGTCACGCTCACGGTCGGCCGCGAGGCGCATCGCCGGCAGCGCCAGCCGGGGCGCCGGGAGCAGCATGAACAGCGTCCAGAGCAGGGCGGTCAGCGCCAGGACGGCGGTGCCGATGCCGAGGACCAGGTGCTCCAGCGCGTACACGGCGGCCCGGACGCGGCGGGAGACATGCAAGGGCATGGCGGCAATACTGCCGTGCTTCTGGGCGCGCCTCACTCCAGCAGGCTGTACTTTCCCTCGGTAGTCAGCGGGATCGATCGAGATCCGTCCCGTTCCTAGCGTTTGATCCCATGACAAGCCGCCTCGTGCACCGCTTCCCGCTGACCGCCTTCTTCACCCTCGCCTACGGCCTGAGCTGGCTGGCCTGGATCCCGTTCGTGCTCGGCGACAGCGGGCTGAACGTGCTCGACCTGCACATCCCGAGGCTGGGCGGCAGCGCGCAGCTCGTCGGCCTGCTCCCCGGCGCCTACCTGGGCCCGGTCACCGCCGCCTTCATCGTCACCGCCACCGTCTCCGGCCGCGACGGCCTGCGCCACTGGTCCCGCCGGCTGGTCAAATTCAAGGTCAATTGGCGCTGGTACGCCGTGGTGCTGCTCGGCGTGCCCGCAACGATCCTGCTGTCCACCTTCGTGCTGCCCGAGTCGTGGGGCAACGCCCGGATGATCCCCGCCTGGGTGGCCGCCGCGTACCTGCCCATGCTGATCCTCCAGTTCTTCACCACCGCGATGGCCGAGGAGCCCGGCTGGCGCGACTTCGCCCTGCCCCGCCTCCAGGAGAGGTTCGGCGCGGTCGGCGGCACCACCGTGCTCGGCCTGCTCTGGGGCGGCTGGCACCTGCCGCTGTTCTTCAGCGAGTGGGGCGGCTGGCCGAACACGCACTGGCTGAGCCCGATCGAGTTCGTCGCCTGCTGCGTGCCGCTGAGCCTGGTGATGACCTGGGTCTTCAACCGAACCGGCCAGAGCCTGCCGATCGTGATGATCCTGCACGCCGGCATCAACAGCACCTACTCCCTGGTCTGGCACGAGGTCTTCCCCACCCTGGACCCGGTCCGCGACCCGCTGCACACCCAGCTGATCTGCAGCACGGTGCTCGCCCTGATCCTGATCGTGGCCACCCGAGGGAAACTGGGCCTCGACGTCCGCCCCGCTACCGCCGCCGCCGTTCCGGCCCGAGTCTGACCGGTTGCTGCTTGCCCCTCGGCCGAGGCGTTCACCAACGCCTCGGCCGCTTGGCGTCCCTCACAGGAACGGCCGCACCTCGATCTTCCGGTCGCACACCTTCGACGCCTCGGCGGCCAGCTTGAGCGCCACATCCAGATCGGGCGCCTCCCAGACCCAGACGCCGGCGAGATACTCCTTCGACTCCACGAACGGCCCGTCACTGAACACCGCCGACTCGCCCCGATTGTCGATGACCGTGGCCGCGCCGGTGTCCGCGAGCCCACCCGCGAACACCCAGTAGCCCTCGGCGATCAGCCGCTCGTTGAACACCCTGATGGCCGGCTGCCGGTCCGTGCTGCCCGGGTTGTCCTTGTCGTCGATCACCGAAACCAGATACTGCATCTGAAGATCATCTCCTGTGTCGTCGGAACCGTGCCTCGTCCAAGGCTTCATGATCACGGTTCGTGGCCGGCGCCGCCGCTCGTGGACGGCCTCACCCCTGCAACGAACGCCACCGCCCCGATCCGACACCCCCGCCCGGATTCTTTCCGAACTCGGCCAGAATAAGCGGCTTGCCATTCGTTCGGGCCGCGCCTATTCTTTTCCTCAGTCGCCACCACTTTTGACAGGGAGCATTCGATGACACGGGAACGATCCACCCGCTCGCGGCGCGTGACGCTGCGGACCGTGGTCGTTGGCCGTGAAGCCGAGCGACCTGCGCCGGGGCGACGGCGAGGCTGAGACCAGCCTCCCGGCCGCCGCCCTTCCCATTCGGGAACGGCGGCTTTTCCTTTGCCAGTGAAAACCATTTTCCCATCACGGGGAAATGGCGATTCATTGCACCCTTTCATGGGCCGTCGGAGCAGCGGAACGCTCGCCTGACCCTCAATCAGGAGAACACCGGTTCGATCCCGGTACGGCCTACGTATTATCAGCCCTGATGGCGCAGTGGATAGCGCACCTGATTACGGATCAGGGGGTCGCAGGTTCGAATCCTGCTCGGGGCACGCCCTGGTAGCTCAGAAGGAGAGAGCGGCCGAAAACGAAACGGTGTCACGGCGGGAGAGTTGCGGATGCACCGGGACCGGGCCCGTGGTGTAGAAGACCACAGGACAGGGAACCTCAGCCCCCGGCAGGGAAGCGCGTTGCCTCACCGTCGACCAGGGGACGTGGGTTCGAGTCCCACCCAGGGCACTTCGAGTTGCGGGCCTCGTCGGTCCGGGATGGACTTCAAGGACCGACGGAGGAGGGCGCCATGCGGGTTGCGGTGATCGGGCTGGGCGGGACGATCGCGATGACCGGGCCACCCGAGGGCGGCGCCAGGCCGGCGCTGTCGGCCGAGCAGCTCGTCGCCTCGGTTCCCGGGCTCAGCACCCTCGAGCTCGACATTGTCACCGAGAGCCGGCTGCAGGTGCCGGGTGCCTCGGTTTCCATTCCGGATGTGGTGAGCGCGCTCGAAGCGGCCGAACGGCACCTGGACGAAGGGGCCGGCGGGATCGTGATCACGCAGGGCACCGACACCATCGAGGAGACCTCGTACCTGCTGGATCTTCTGCACCGCCGGCCGGAGCCGATCGTCGTGACCGGCGCCATGCGCAATCCCTCGCTGGCCGGCGCGGACGGGCCGGGCAACCTGCTCGCCGCGATCGTCACCGCGGCCGAACCGGAGGCGCGCGAGCTGGGCTGCCTGGTCGTGATGTCGGATGAGATCCACGCGGCGAGCCGGGTACGCAAGACGCACAGCACCAGCGTCTCGGCCTTCGCGTCACCGACCGGCGGACCGCTGGGTTACGTCGCCGAGCGCCGCGCGTACCTGATGAATCGCCCACCGCGACGCCTCACCCTGCCGGCGCCGAGCCGGGAGCCTCGGGTGGTCATCTATCCCGCCTCGCTCGGCGACGACGGCGAACTGCTGCGAGCGCTCACCGAGGGAGAAGGGCTGGATGGGCTGGTGATCGGGGCGTTCGGGATGGGTCACGTGCCGGAGAGCTGGGTGGCGACCCTGGAGGCGACGGCGCAGCGGATCCCGGTGGTGCTCGCCTCGCGGACCGGCTCGGGGCTGACCGGGATCAGCACGTACGCGTTCGCGGGCTCGGAGAGCGACCTGATCAAGCGGCGGCTCATCCCGGCCGGGCGCCTGGACCCGTACAAGTCCCGCCTCCTGCTCCACCTGGCCCTGGCCGCCGGCGTCGACCGCACCGAGCTGGAGAACATCTTCGCGCTGATGGCCACGGCGTAAGTCGTCAGGAGAGGCGTTCAGCGCCCTCGCCACCGAAGATGAGCCGGCCGCCGACCGTGGGTACCACCTCGCGGTCGGCGCCGATCCAGCCGCCGGTCTGATAGTCGGCCAGCTTGTCGCTGACGTAGAGCAGGCCGAACCGGCGGGCGGCGAGCGCCGTCGCGTCCGCCTCGGCCACCTGCGCCGAGAGCCGCCGCAGCGCGTCGACCCCGGCCTGGTCGGGATGGGTGACGACCAGCGCGGCCTCGGGCTCCAGCGCCTCGCACGCCCCCTCGAACGCTCCGACCAGGGCGTCCTCGTCGAAGTCGCGGAAGAAGGTCAGCACCAGCATGCGGTTGGCGACGGCGGACACGACGTACGCCCGGCAGGTCAGGCCGGCCCACCGGCAGACCCCGTCGCCGATGTCGTCCGCTCCCGCGGTGGCCAGCAGGTCGGCGAGTGGCCGGTCGGAGCGGTCCGGCGTCAGGTAGAAGGCGGCGGCCAGCAGCTTGTCGGTCACTCCGCCTTCTCCTTGTCGGTCCTGGGCGGCTGGATCGGGATCGGCTGCGGCTTGACGTCGGCGGTCGGACCGGCCACCTCGATGCCCATGCCCTCCAGCCCGGCGCGGACCTCGGGGGTGACGCCCTTGGTGAACTTGAAGCGCACCTTCGGCGTCGTACCGTCGGGCAGTTTGTTCTGCCCGGCCGACCGGACCATCTCCTCGGCCTGCACCTGGAGGCCTTGGTGGCCCTCCTTGCCGGTCCAGGCGTTGCTCTCGGTGCCGAACGGCTCGGTCGACTTCACGTCGGTCCAGGTGCGGCCGCCGTCCGACACCACGTCCACCTCGACCGCGTCGGGCCGGCCGTCGAGCGAGAACTTCCGGCTCACCCCGGTGACCCCGGACGCCTGCCTGGCCTCGGTGAACTCGTCCCGGATGCCGTCCAGGTTCGATCGTTTGCTGGTCACCTGCTCGGCCGAGGCCTCGAGCCGGCCGTCCAGCATCCGGTTGAGACCTTCGATCTCGCCGTCCAGGGACTTGATCCGGTCGGGCATGCCCGGGATCTTCTCACGGAAAGTCACCATCTCGTCGCGCAGTGCCTGGGCCCGCGCCTTGAGCTCGGGCACCTGGTCGAGCGCGTCGCCACGCGGCGGTTCGGGGGCCGGGTTCTTCGCCTCCCAGTCCTTGATCAGGCGTTCCTCGACCGGGCCTTTGCCGGCGAACCCGTCCAGGATGCGTTCCATCTTGGCGCTGTCACCCTTGAGCGACTTGAACATGGTGTCGAACTGCTCGATCGCGCGCGGGTCGGTGAGCCCGCCGCGGATCCCTTCCAGCTTCGGCGACAGGCCGGCCGGCGCGATCTCGCTCGGGTTGGCCCGCGGCTCGGGCCGGGCGGTCGGCTTGTCCACCACCTTGGGCTTGGCCCGGAAGAAGTTCTTGGCCGACACCACCGTGGCGCCCAGGAACACCAGGCCCATGCCGAGCCGCTCGTTGGCGTCGAAGCGGCTCATCTTGGCGCCGAACGCGCGTTGCCCGACCGTCCCCTCGATGATGAACGGGATGCCGGTCAGGTCGGCGATGCCCAGCCCGACCAGGCCGAGGCCGCGCCAGAAACCGGCGTCCTGGCCCGGGTTGTCGGCGTAGAACTCCTGGAACCGGTTGTAGATGTTCAGCCCGATGCCGAGGGTCAGCATGATCGCCACGGTGACGATCGCGGCGACCGATCCGGCGGTGATGAAGAACCCGACCACCGCGCCGACCGCCCACCCGATGAGCAGGCCGACGCCGACCATGATCAGGCCTTCGAGGATGCCGAGCAGCAGCCCGCCGAGCCAGTCGCCGAAGGTGTCGGCGAACCACTTCTTGGCGCTGTCGTGCAGGTCGGACACCCAGCCGGTGATCGACGACCAGATGCCCCGCTGGATCGGGCTGTTCGCCGCCTGCCCCTTGAGCCCGGTGTACTTGGCGTCCACCCGGCCGGGCGCGCTCGCCAGTTCGGCCCGCGCCTTGGCCAGCAGGCTGTCCTCGCTGACCAGGGCGTCGTCGACCAGCTTGGCGAAGCCTTGCAGCGCCTTGTCGTGCACGGTCTGCAGCCCGCTCCGGAACTCGGCCGCGCCCTGCGCGAGCTTGGTCTCGGCCTCGGCGGCGCCGCGGGTCAGCTGGTCGCGCATCCCGGTGGCCACGGCGGCCATCGCCTGAACCGCGTTGTCCGCGCCGCTCGCGGCCGCTGCGGCGAGTTGCGCTCCCTGGGCCGTGATTTGGGTACGCCGTTCCGAGGCGATCTGCGCGACCTCGTCGAGGACCGGCTGCTCGGCGCCCTCGAAGCCGGCCGCCTCGGCCACCGCGGCCGCCTTCTCCCTGGTCAGCGTGGCGGCGGCGTGCTCGCCGAGGGTACGCAGAGCGGTCGCCGCCTCGGCCGCGGTGTGATCGACCCGCGCCATCGCGGTCTGCACGAACCCGGCGATCGCCTGCTCGGCCGCCGGCCGCGACCCGGCCAGCGTGGTCAGGTAGTCGCGCAGCATCGGGTCGTAGTTGGTGGCGACGTGATGCGCGGCCTCCTGCCGGACCATGGTGGCCACCTTGGCGCCGGTCTGCCGAACCTGGTCGGCCGCCCGCTCGGCGATCCGGCCGGCCGCCTTGACCTGCGCCTCGGCCGACGGCGGCTCACCGGTGCCGCCCGCGCCGCGCCCCTCGGCCAGGATCGCGACCGCCCGTTCCTCGCTGCCCGCGACGGCTCGGGCCGCCTCGGCCTCGGCCGCCGCCATCGCCTGGGTCTTGAGGCCGTCGACGTGCGCGATCGCGTCGAGCTGGGCCTTGTCGTAGTTCGCCGCCAGCCGTTGCCGCTCGGTCTCGGCGGCGGTGGTGATCGCGGCGCGCTGCTGGTCGGCGGCCGCGGCGACGGAGGCGAGACCGGTGGCGACGCTCGCGGCCACCGCCTGGATCTGCTCGTCGTAGGCGGCGGCCAGGTCGGCCCCGAGGCTGGTCGGCGCGGCCACCTGCTCGACGACCTCGGCGGGTGGCGCTGTCAGGACCGGCGCCGGCGCCTTTTCCACCGCCGGGACCGGTTTCGCCACGGTCGCCACCACCGGCCCGGGCCGGGGCGCCCCCTCCGGGATGCGCGGCTCGACCCTCGGCGCCGGCGGCAGCACCTGCTCGTCGGGCTTCTCCCCGGCCACCGGCGAGGTCGGCGCCACGATCGGGCCGGCCGGTGCGGGTGGCGCGGCCGCCGCGGTCGCGGCCACGGCCTCCTCGCCCGCGTACGCCTCCCGCTCCAGCGGGTCGGTCGGCGCCGACACCGCCGCGTCCCGGTGCTGCGGCCCGGCGGCGACCCGGCCCTCGTCGTGCTGGACCACGTGGATCAGCTCGTGGCCCAGCTTGCGGTCGCCGTCCGGGGTGCCCGGGGCGTACTGCCCGGACCGGAAGTAGACGTGGCTGCCGACGGTGAACGCGTCCGCGCCGACCGACCGGGCGGCGGTGTCGTCGGCGTTGCTGTCGTGCACGCGGACGTGGCCCAGCGGATGGTCGAGCGCCTGCTCGAACGCGGCCCGCGGCGCCTCGGGCAGCGGCGCGCCGCCACCGCCCCGCAGCAGCGCCATCAGCGACTCGCCGTCGTCGCCGTCCCCGTCCCCGGCCCGGCGCATCAGCGCGGCGACGGCCCGGTTGCCCGCCCCGAGCAGGTTCGGCGCGATGGCCTTGGGAGAACGGCTCGGCGGGTCGGCGGCCGGCGTCTGCTCGACGGCGTGATCGCGCGTGCCGCCGTTCTCCATGACCATCACGCTAGGCGTGCTGTCAACGCTCCTCGGGAGCGTCCTCCTTCTGCTCGGCCTTCTCCTCGGCCGCCTCGATGACCTCGGGCTTCTCGGCCGGCGCCTCCTCGACCTGCGGCTCGTCCACCCACAGGGCCCGCAGCTGGGCCTGCATGAACGACATCAGCCGGGCCCGGTACTCGCGGTCGAAGGTTTCGAGGGCCTCGATCTGCTGCTGCAGGGCCTCCCGCTTGGCGCTGAGCCCGCCGACGAAGTCGTCGTACCGCTGCTGCGCCCGCGCCCCGAGCTGCTGGGCCTCGCCGCGCGCGTCGCTGGTGATCGCGGTGGCCTTGGTCCGCGCCTCCTGGACGATCCGCTCGGCCTGCCGGCGCGCGTCGTCCACGGTCTTCTGCGCGTCCAGGTTGGCCGCGTCGGTCGCCGTCCGCGCCTCGGCCGTCGCCTTCTCGGCGTCCCGGCGCACCTTGTCGGCGTGCTCCTGGGCCTCCCGGCCGACCTTCTCGGCGGCCTGCTGCGCCGCCTCCCGGATCTTGGCGGCGTCCCGGTTGGCGTCGGCGACGTGCTGCTCGGCGGTGCGCTGCGCCATGGTCAGCACCTGGAGCGCCTGGTTCGGTTTCACCCCCGCCGAGACCACCGGGTGCTCCGAGGTCTTGCCGTCCGCGGACACCGCCGCCAGCAGGCGCTTCACGCGTTCGTCGATCAGGTTCTCACTCACCGCTGCATCTCCCGAGGGTCGTCCGTCCCCCATCACAACGACGCTCTAGGGAACAAGACCCGCCTCGTACGCCAAGACGGCCGCCTGCACCCGGTTCTTCAGTTCCAGGCGGGTCAGAGCGTTGCTCACGTACGCCTTGACGGTGCCCTCGACGAGGAACATCCGCGCCGCGATCTCGGCGTTGGACAGGCCGGCCCCGATCAGCCCGAGCACTTCCCGCTCCCGCGGCGACAGCAGGGTGACCCGTTCCCGGGCCACCTTCTGCCGGGCGGCCGGGCCGCCGCTGAGCCGCTGGATCACCCGGTGCGCGATCCGCGGGGACAGGAAGGCGGCCCCTTGCTCGGCGGCCCGGATCGCGGCCATCAACTCGTACGGATCACCGGACTTGAGCAGAAACCCGCTGGCCCCGCCGTCCAGCGCGGCGGTGATGTACTCGTCCTCGGAGAAGGTCGTCAGCATCACCACCGACACGTCCGGCGCGACCTGCCGCAGCTCGGCCGCGGCCCCCAGCCCGTCGAGCCGGGGCATCCGAATATCCAGCAGCGCGACATCGGGCCGGTGCGCGCGGCACAACTCGACCGCCTCGTGCCCGTCGCCCGCCTCGGCGATCACCTCGATGTCGCCGGTCTTGTCGAGGATCGCGCGGACCCCCGCCCGGACCATCGCCTCATCGTCGGCCAGCAGCACGCGAATCATCTGTGGAAACCCGTAATCCCGTATCGACAAGTCATCTGCCAGTGGAGTAACGTCCATCACCAGGACCGGCGTCTTCCCCCGTGGACGCCGGTCCTTTTACGTCCCGGCCCGCCCGTTCCGCCCGCCAAGGTAGGCCAGCCGCACCAGCACCCATGACGCTGACGCCGGCACAAGGCCGCCGCCAGTAACCACGACACTCAGAGTGGTCGCCCCGGCGTCGATCCGCACATCCACCCCCATGGCCGCCGCGTGCACGTCGCGCCCCCGAGCCGAGCGCGACGCTACCGCTGCTCCGGCCGCCATGACCAATCACCAGTTCTCCCGCGGGCGACGGGCTTCCCCCACCCTCCCAGCGTGGCGACGCAACGATTCCGAACCCCCGTCACCGCCTCGACCATCTTCGTTCCTCAACGTCAAACCCTGCTGAGGTACGCCCGACCCAACCCGCCGTGACACACACGCCGGGCCGTCGCTGGTCACCCTCCCTGCCCCACCGCCGGGTTGTCCCGCGTGGCCAGACCCCCGCCGGTCACCCTCCCGCCCCGCCACGGGTCACCCCCACCCAGCCGAGCCATGGCCGCCACGCTCCGGTGGCAGTCCCGTGTATGCGCCATGGTGGTCACCCCGTCACCTGCACATGGTGGTCACTCCGGCGCCTGCACATGGCCGAGACAACAACGGTTCCTGCGAGTCCTGGGCGGCTGCGCCCATCCTGCCGGCGGCATGGCGACAATGGACGGCAGTGGAACCTTCGCAAGGCGAGCTGGAACTCCTCCGTGTCCCCGATCGTGAACGGGCAGAGCGTTGTCACGCTGCTCTCGAAGGACAATTTGTCCTCGGTGCACCAGAGCTCAGATTGCCAGGCGGCCGGCGACCGGGTGAATGACTAGACAGCCTTCCGAGTGAAGGCCCGGCCCATCCGCGCCAGCCGGCCTGCCCTGGTGCCCGCCCTCGCTGGACGCCGGCCCTCGCACTGGCGCCCGCCCTCGCTGAATGCCGGCCCTCGCACCGGCGCCCGCCCTCGCTGAATCCCCGCCCTCGCACTGGTCATGGGCTGAGCCGGGTTGCCAGGCGCCCGGGCTGCCCCTCACCCTCGCTGCCGCCCCTCGTCCTGGCCGCCCCGCACCGGTGGTAGGCCCTGACGGCGTCCGGGCGGGCGACACCGTGCTGCCCCACCACCGCCCGTGACAGTGGCAGGCCCCGACCGCATCCAGGGCCGTAATCCCGTACTGCTCCAGCGCCGCTCGTGACAGCGGTAGGCCCTGACGGCATCCAGCACCGTAAAGCCGTGCTACCCCACCACCGCCCGTGACAGCGGTAGGCCCTGACGGCATTTGGGGCCGCGATGCCGTGTTGCTCTACCGCTGGTCGTGACGGTGGTAGAGCAACACGGCACACCGACCGCGGCCCCTCTACTGCGCCGCTTGGCGGGGAGAGCGAGCGGCGCCAGGGAGGGCGAGCGGGCACGTGGGGTGCCTGGTGCGCCTGAAGCTCCACCCATGACCAGCGCGAGCGATACACCAGACCTCCACCCGGAAGCCCTCTCGGGGCGGGAGTGGATGCGCGGCGGATCACTGTGGCCTGGCTCGGGCGGTTCCGGGGTTTGACGTGTGGCGGCCGCCGCGGCTGGTTCGGGCCGGTGGTTCAAGGCATCCCGCTCGACCGGGGTGGGGGTGGGGACGGCTATTTGGCGACCACCTGATGACGACGGCCAGCGATGGCCGGCTCGGGGACCTGGTCGCACGGGCGCGGGATCTCGCCGGGCTCGATGCGACCGTCGCACGGCAGGTGGCGCGGCTCGGGCTGGGCGGGATCCGGGAATCGGCGCGCAGCGCCGGCGGGTTACCACTCACACAGAATGAAGGGTTCGCGGCTCCGTTCTGGACGCGCCAGCGGCCAGGAGCCGTGGGCCCGGCCTCGGCGGGAGCGACGGTCGGCACCACCCACCCAGCCACGACATCAGGCTCTTGATCTTCATTCTTACTGGCCCGCTTACTGGCCCGGGATGGTCAGGCGGTCCATGTAGGACACGCGGCCGGCGGTGAAGCAGATGCGGTAGGCGGGTGAGCGGGCCGTCGCGTGAACGCGGTAGACGCGGCACTCGTCGGCGGCCGGCGGGTCGGGTGGTGTGGCGGCGGGGCGGTCGCGGGACGGGGAGTAGGCGGGCAGCAGGGATTCGGCGGAGGCGGCGTCCTGGCCGACGCGGAGGTGGGCGTAGTCGTCGGCGGGCAGGACGTTGCGGCTGCCCGTGATGGCCTCGTAGCCGACCGTCACCAGCAGGAGGACGGCGGCCGCGACGGCGGGGACCACCAGGACGTCGAGCGCGCTCCGGCGGACCCGTCGCTTCGCCCGCGCCAGCTCGATGCGGGCGTCGGGCTGGGCCGGCGCCGCACCGGGGATCAGCGGCAGCCGGGCCGTCACCTCGAAACCGCCTTCCGCCACGGGGCCCGCGGTCAGGCGTCCGCCGGCCATGCGGACCCGCTCGTCGAGGCCGACCAGCCCGAAGCCGCCGGGGGTGATCGCGGCCGGTGACGATGTCCGGACGGTCACGACCGCCGTCGTCTCGTCGGTCGACAGCAGGACGGTCACCGGTGAGCCGGGCGCGTGCTTGGCCGCGTTGGTGAGACCCTCCTGCACGACACGGTAGGCCGCGCGGTCGCTCATCGGTGGCAGGCCGGTCAGCTCGCCTTCCACGGTGATCGTCAGGCCGGAGGCGCGGGCCCGTTCGACGACGCCGGTCACGGAGGTGTTGGTCAGCGGGCCGTCCTCGCGCAGCACGCCGATGATCTCGTGCAGGCGTTCGGTGGTGCGGGACGCCGACTCGCGCAGTTCGCCGGCCGCCTTCCGGGCCGTGTCGTCCAGGGTGGGATCGACCTGGAGGGCGGCCGCCCGCAGGGCGAGCAGGCTGAGCTCGTGACCCAGCGAGTCGTGCATGTCGCCGGCGATGCGGGCGCGTTCGACCAGGCGGGTCAGCTCCTGCTCGCGTTCGAGGCGTTCGGCGAGCTGCCAGCCGTCGCGGACCAGCTCGTCGTGGCGCCGCACCAGCCGGCCGACCAGCCAGGGCAGCATGACCGTGGTCAGCGCGGTGGCGGCGTCGGGCAGCGCGTCGAGCACCGCCGCGGCCACGAGCAGGACGGCCAGGAAGATCAGCCCGGCTCGCAGGCGCGCCGTGTTGCGGCCGAGCAGCAGCGCCAGGGCAACCTGCGGCACCATCAGCGCGTCGGAGAACAGGCCGCCGGTCGTGGCCAGCGCCAGCACCACCGGGACGGCGGCGGCCGGGACCGGCCAGCGGTGACTCGCCGCGACCACGGGCGCCAGCAGCACCACGATGATCGCCTTCTGCCACCACGGCAGCGGGTCGTCGGAGATGAACAGGACCGCGCTCATGGTCAGCCAGAGAAGCAGGTCTGACCAGTTCCACCAGCGGGGCATGGACCACACAGTACGACGACGAAAGTCGTGTCGACACCCGACGAAAGACAGTAAACAGAGGGCCGTGAAGGCGGCTAACTTTCCGGCCATGATTAGCCTTCGCGGACTGACCAAACGGTTCGGCGCCACGACCGCGGTCGACGACCTGACCCTGGAGATCACGCCCGGGCTGGTGACCGGGTTCCTCGGCCCGAACGGCGCCGGCAAGTCCACCACCATGCGCATGATCCTGGGGCTGGACGCGCCCACCGCCGGGGTCGCGCTGGTCGACGGGCGCCGCTATGTCGAGCTGGAACATCCACTGCGGACCGTCGGCGCCCTGCTCGACGCGAAGGCGGTGCACCCCAACCGCAGCGGCCGCGACCACCTGCGGGCGATGGCGTGCAGCCAGGACCTCCCGTACTCGCGGGTCGAGGAGGTTCTGGAGATGACCGGCATGAGCGACGCCGCCCGGCGGCGGGCCGGCACCTACTCGCTGGGCATGAGCCAGCGGCTGGGCATCGCCGGGGCGCTGCTCGGCGACCCGCGCGTGCTGATGCTCGACGAGCCGGTGAACGGCCTCGACCCCGACGGGGTGCGCTGGATCCGCACGCTGCTCCGCACACTGGCCGCCGAGGGTCGAACCATCTTCGTCTCGTCACACCTGATGAGCGAGATGGAGCTGACCGCCGACCGCCTGGTCGTGATCGGCCGGGGCCGCCTGATCGCCGACGAGCCGATGGCGAACCTGCTGACCGGCGGCGGCACGGTCGTCTCGGGCCCCGCTCTGCAGCCGCTGGCGTCGGCCTACCCGGCCGCGCAGTGGTCCGGCCCCGGCGAACTCACCATCCCCGGCACGACCCCGGAAGAGGTCGGCCGGCAGGCGCACGAGAAAGGCCTGCTGTTGTACGGCCTGAAACCGGTCGAGTCGTCCCTGGAGGAGTCCTACATGCGGTTGACCGCCGACAGCACCGAGTTCGGGGTCCGCGCATGAGCGCCGTCCGGGCCGAGTGGGTGAAGCTGCGCACGGTCCGCTCCACCTGGTGGTTCACCGGCGGCGCCCTGGTCACGATGGTCCTGGTGGCGGCGTCCAACGCGGACAGCGACCGTGGCGCGCTGCGGGCCTCAGGCGCGCCACACGGCTCGGTGGATGCGGCGTCCGAGGCGATCACCGCCGCGGGCTGGCTGCTGGTCATCTGCGGCGCGCTGGGCCTGCTGGTGGCGACCAGCGAGTACGCCACCCGCAGCGTCATGGTCACGCTGGCCTGCGTCCCGAGCCGCAGCCGCCTGATGCTGGCCAAGACGGCGGTGGTCCTGCTCGCGGTCTTCGCCGCCGGCACGGTCATCGCCGCGATCGGCGTCGCGTCCAGCGCTCCCCTGCTACGCGAGTTCGCCGATGTCGACGCCGCGCAGTTGACCGGCCAGATCATCGCGATCGGCGCCCAGCTGGCCCTGACCGCGGTGCTGTCACTGGGTCTGGGCGTCCTGGTCCGCCGCACGGCCGGCGCCCTGACCATCCTGTTCGTCCTGCTCTTCATCGTGCCCGAACTGCTGGGCCTGCTCGCCGACGTCCTTCACGCCGACGTCTTCAACACGGTCGCCGACTACCTGCCCAACACGGCCGGCGACCGCTTCATGCACGGCGAGGTCCTGTGGGGTCTGGTCGGCGTGGGCTGGGCGGCGGCCGCGGTGCTCGGCGCCATCTGGGCGCTGAGAAAGCGAGACGCCTAGCGGTGGCGGTCAGCAAACGAGAGGCTCGGGGACCGTGCTCAGGCGTCATCCAAGCCGGGTCGAAAGAACGAGACCCTTTTGGATACGCCCGACGTAAACCCGGCGTGGCGCACACGCCGGGTCCGTCGCCGGTCACCCTCCCTGCCCCACCGCCGGGTCGTCCCGGGTGGTCAATCACAGTTCGTGAACACGAGCACCCCGCGCCGTTCCCCCACGACAACCGGGATCCACGCCTCCGTCAGCTCATCAAGCCGTTCCCGGTCGAGCGCGACAGCCGCGAGAACCTCACCGCGACCACTCGCATCGGTAGTCGCATGCTGAGGCGCACTCCCGTTCAACGCGTCCAGCTCGGCGGCGCCGGCATCCAAACGTTCAGGAGCGACGGACACCCAGGCGACGTAACGAAGCGGATCCGGTTCGGTGCCATCAGATCGGCCGAAGCGCCGTCGCCATCGCGGCCATGTCGACCTCGCCGCCGGTCAGCCACAGCCGTGGCTCGACGGCACGACGGCACGACGGCACGACGGCACGACGACCGTGTCAGGGAACTGTGGAAAGTCGAGATCAAGCCGGAAACTCAGCCGTCGGGGTGGCGTGGATCGGGGCCTGCGATGCCGGCGGCGGTCGGGGGTTTGCCCCGCGGGACAACCCGGTGGTGGGGCAGGGAGGGTGACCGGCGACGGCCCGGCGTGGGCGCCACGGTGCGGTGGTCGTCCGTACCTCTGCTTGATTTTGCGAAGCCGCAGGCAGCGGATCGATTGATCCATGGCTATCGTTGGGACGGCTAAGAAACCTTCATGTTTGCGGGGCGGGGAATGTCGGCAGCGGACCGGTTCAGGGTGATCACCTCGGCTGTGCGGCCGACGGGGCAGCGCGTTCAGTTTGCGCGGGCGATTGTGCTCGGCGGGAGTGTTGCGGGGCTGATGGCGGCGCGGGTGCTCAGTGATCACGCCGACGAGGTGTTGATCATTGAGCGGGATGATCTGGCCGCGCTGGATGTGTCCGATGCTGACATCGCGCGTGATCCGGCGGCGGCGGTGAGCCCGCGGCCGGGTGTGCCGCAGGGCAGCCAGGTGCACGCGCTGCTGCCGTCGGGGCAGATTCAGCTCGAGCGGTGGTTTCCGGGCTTCGTCGACGCGGCGCTGGCGGCCGGGGCGGTCAATCCGCCGCCGGACGCGGGACGCTTCTACATCGACGGTGAGCTGCGGCTCGACCCGCCGACCGGACAGGGCATGATCGGCATCATCTCGAGCCGGCCGTTCCTCGAGGCGCTGCTGCGACACCGGGTGCTCGCCCTGCCGAACGTCCGCACGCTGCACGGCCGGGTCGACGGCCTGACGATTGTGGACGGCGCGGTGACCGGGGTGCGCTACGCGCCGGCCGGGTCGGACGAGGTGGTCGAGGAGCCGGCCGGGTTCGTGGCCGACGCGACGGGCCGCTCCAGCCGGCTCGGTGACTGGATCGAGGGGTACGGGTTCCCGCGCCCGCCGATGCAGCGGATGAACATCAAGCTCAACTACGCGACCGCGTTCTTCCGCCGCCCGGCCGACGCCAAGGTGTGGACGACGATCTCGATCGCCAACCCCGGGCCCGGCAAGGTCGCGCGGATCGCCGGCTTCACCCCGGTCGAAGGCGACCGCTGGACGATGTTGGTGGCCGGTTACAACGACGACCGCCCCAGCCGCGACCCGGACGACTACCAGCGCCGCTGCACCAACGACTTCCCGTCCGAGTTCGGCGACGTCGCCACCACCGCCGAACGCACCAGCGACGTGGTCACCTACCACCAGGCCGACAGCCGCCGCCGCGACTACCACCGCCTCGACCGGTTCCCGGCCCGCCTGATCGCCACCGGCGACGCCGTCGCGTCGTTCAACCCGGTCTACGGCCAGGGCATGACCTCGGCCATGATGCACGCCAGCTGCCTGTCGGAGTACCTGCGCGGCAACCCCGACCTCGCCAAGCCGGCGCTGTCCTACTTCGCCGACGTCCGAGTGGTCGTGGACGCCGCCTGGCAGGTGTCAACACTGTCCGACCTGGCCCTGCCCCACGTCGACGGCCCCTACCCACGTGGCTACAAGTTCATCCAATGGGCAAGCGGCCTGGTCTTCAAAGCCTCAACCCGCGACCGTACGGTCAACCACACCGTCGGCCGTGTCACGACAATGTTGGCGCATCCGACCGAACTCTCCCGTCCGGCCATTATCTTCCGGGCGCTGGCTGCCACCGCCCGCGGGTAGAGGCCGCGTCCAGCGCGCCGACCGTCGCCTGCCGCGGGCCCACGGTCGGCGCGCGGTAGCGATCCCGCAGCCATTTCGACCTGCGCCTCCGGACCCCGCCTGCCGTTGGCCGATCGCCGCGCCGATTCCCGGTCCTGCGGCCATCTCGCCCCGCGCGTCGCGTTGGTCCCGCGCCGAACCACAGGCTGCGCGCCGGTCTCCCCCGGCGCTGCTCGGTTTGCGTCCGAAGACCGGGGTCTAGTCGCCTCTAGTCGTCGTCGGATCCCTCGGATTTCTTGCTGTCTTCCTTGCTGTTCTCGGATTTCTTGTCGTCCTTGCCGGACTTGCCGGAGCCACCGGAGTTTCCCGAACCGCTGTGGTCATCGCCCGGCGCGTCGTCGCCACCGCTGCCCTTGTGGCCGCCACCCGAGGTCTTGGTCGTCGTCGGCTTGCTGGTCGGCGAGCCTTTGCCCTTGTTCGGCGACGTCCTCCGACCGCCGGACGCCGACCGGACCGGCGTCGGCCGATGGGACGGTCCCGTCGACGCCACCGCCTTCGGCTTGATCAGCGGCACCGGATCGGCGAGCCCGGGCGACGTCGGCGTGAGCGTCCGGGTGGGTGCCACGGGCTGCGCGGGCAGCTCGACGTCGGCCGGCGGCGTGTACCAGAGCGGCGACGCCCCGTCAGCCCGCGGACTGCCGCTGGCCGCGGTCATGATGCTCCAGCCGCCGGCGGCGATCGCTCCGGCGGCCAGCACCGCGGCGATCGCCACCCCGAGCACCCCGCGCGCCGCCCGGCCCCGGCGACGCCGGTCGCGCGTGTTCAGCGGGCCGGTGTCGAGCAACACCGGCCGGTTGCGCGCGTCGGGCGACGCGAGTCGGACATTCTCCACAGTCCGATCTTCAACCTTCGTCGCCGAACGCGCCATTGTCCGTTGGTCCTAGTACCTCGGACTGACGCTGCGCCCACAGCGCGGCCTGGGTGCGGTCGGTGACCCCCAGCTGCTGATAGACGCTGGTCAGGTGGGCTTTGACGGTCCGCTCGCTGATGCCCAGCCTGCGCGCGATGGACTTGTTGGGCAGCCCCTGACCGACCAGCCGCAGCACCTCCTGCTCCCGGTCGGTCAACGTCAATGCCTTGCGAGGCGCCCGGCGACTGGTGAGCAGCACCCGGGCCGCCTTCGGGTCGAGCGGCGAGCCGCCGGCCACCACCTCGCGGATACCGGACAGGATCGTCTCGGGTTCGGCGTGTTTCAGCAGGTAACCCTCGGCGCCGGCCTGGAGCGCGTCGAGGATCCGCTGCTGGTCGCTGAACGAGGTTAGGACGAGCACGTGAGCGTCGGGGTTGGCGGTGACGATCACGCCGATCGCCTGGACGCCGTCTGTCTTCGGCATGGAGAGATCCATCAGCACCACGTCGGGGTTGAGTGACGCGGCGAGCGTGATGGCCTCTTCGCCGTTGGCCGCCTCCCCTGCCAACCGGATGTCATCGGTCGTCTCCAGAAGCTGCACCAACCCCCGCCGGACGACCGCGTGATCGTCGACGATCAGCACCCGGATCATGGACCGGCACCTCCGCTTCCACCCTGGTCCCGGCCGCCGGGGCGGACCGGATCACCAGTCTGCCGCCCGCGCCGGAGATCAGGTCGCTCAACGCACGCAACCCGAAATGTCCGCCTTCGGCCCGTTCGGCGACCAGGTCGCCGTCGAACCCTCGTCCGTCATCATCTATCACGAGCCGGACCATTCCTCCTTCTTCGGTGACCTTGATGTCGACCTGCGAGGCCCCGCTGTGTGCGGTGACGTTGCGCAGGGCTTCCTGGGCCGTACGGAAGAGCAGCCCCGCCGTGACCGGCGTGAGGTGCTCGGTGTCCGCGACGTCGAGGGTGACGTTGACCCCGGTGCGTTCGAGGCCGACCGCCAGCTCGGCGAGTGCCGATCCGAGGCCTTCCTCGTCGAGATTCGGTGGGTAGATGTCGACCAGCAGCGACCGGAGCTGGCCGATGCCCGTACGCAGATCGGACGCCGCCTGGCTGATCACCTCGGCCCGCTGGGTCTCGTCCGGTCTGCCGAGCCGGGCCGCGTCGAGTGCGTAGGTGATGCCGGTGAGCTGCTGCACCACCCCGTCATGCAGCTCGCCCGCGATCCGGCGGCGCTCCGCGTCGGAGGCGTCGACCGCGTGGCGCAGCAGCCGTTCGCGCTCGGCGCGCTGACGCTGCACCCGCCGGGCCAGCGACCAGGCCAGCGGGATCTGCACGAGCTGGAGGGCGACCAGGGCACCCAGGGCGATCGGGGCGAACTTGTGCCACGCCGCCTGGCCGGCCTGGTCGACCGCGTCGTACCGGAAGTAGACCTCGAAGAGCAGGGGCTGGCCGGTGGGCGCGCGCACCCCGACGTACACCTCGAGGAGTTTGCCGTAGCGGACCTCGAACCGGTTCTCGGGCCGGGACAGGTCGCTCACCTCGGAGTCGATCCGCTGCTCGCGCAGCGCTTCCAGCTCTTCCTCCTCGAGCTCCCACCTGGTGCCGTCGAGGCCGGGCTGGTCGGAATAGATGATCTTGCCGGACTCGTCCCACAGCTTCACCCGGACCAGCGAGCCGGCCAGCACGTATTGATGCATGGCCCGGTCGAACGCGGCTCGCGCGGCCGGGTCGCCGTCGATCACCGCCTGGTCCAGGCGCGGCTCGACCACGCCCTTGGCGGTCACGAAGGCGACCTCGCTGGCCGAGTCGGTGGCCTGCTCGATGCCGGCCTGCCGCGCGGCGACGGCGAGCAGCGCCGCCAGCCCGGCCAGCACGGCCACGCCGACCGCGGTGAACCGGGCGACGAGCCCGACGGTTGAGGTCATGGTTCGAAGATAGGGAGCAATTCGCGATTCCGCGTCAGACCACGGTCATAGGACCAAAGGGCAATAGCGGCCGCGACCACGTTCGCCCCAAAGTGGTCGGCATGCCAGCACCGCTCGCCATCTCCGTCGCCAGGCCCGCCGTCCGGGCCGAGGCGCTGCCGTTGGCGGCCGGGGCCGGGCTGAACGTGCTCCAGGTGGGGGTCACGCTGGCCCGCCCCTGGCCGCTCGCCTTCGCGATCGATCACGTGATCGCCGCGGAACACCCGCGTCCGCTCCTCCTCGTCCTCGCCGCGGTCGCCACGATCGTCCTGAGCGGGGTGGCCGGCCTGATCGACATGGCCGGCGTGATGACGGTCGAGCGGGCCGCCGAGCGGATCGGCGCCCGGATGCGTACGCAGGTCTTCGACCACGCGGTCACGCGTTCCCTGCGCTGGCACGACCGGTTGCGCAGTGGCGAGCTGCTGTCCCGGCTCACCACCGACGTGGGGCGGATGCTGGACGCCGTCGTGGCGCTGGCCGAGACGCTCGTGCCCGACCTGGTCATGCTGGTCGCGGTGCTGGTCATCCTGGTGCTCTTCGACCCGGGTCTCGCCCTGGTGGGGCTGGCGGTGCTGCCGGTGCTGGCGGTGCTCGCCGTGCGACAGCGACGCAAGGTGCGGACGCAGCAGGCGGAGGCCCGGGCCCAGTCGGGCAGGCTGGCGGCCACTACGACAGATCTGCTTCGCAACGTACGAGCGGTGCAGGCGTTCGGCCGCACCGACCGCGCCTCCCGATCGTTCAACGCCCGCAACCGTGCCCTGCTCGACGCCGAGCTGCGCGCCATCGACACCGCCGCCCGGTGGACGCCGCTGGCCGACGTGGTGCTCGCCGTCGGCGCCGGCCTGGTCCTGCTGGTCGGCGGCCGCGAGGTGCTGGCCGGCCGGCTGAGCACCGGCGAGCTGCTGGTCGTGGTGGCATACCTCAAAGACCTCTACTCCCCGGTGCGCGCCCTGACCCGGCTGTCCACCACTCTGGCCAAGGCCGGGGCGAGCGCGGCCCGGGTGGCCGAGGTGCTCGACAGCACCGAGGCCGTGCCCGAAACTCCCGGCGCCGGCCCCGCGCCCCTGCTCCGTCACGAGGTCCGCTTCGACCACGTGGGCTTCGGCTACGACCGCGAGCAGCCCGTCCTGCACGACTTCAACCTGCGGGTCGGCGCCGGCGAGACGGTCGCGCTGATCGGGCCGAGCGGCGCCGGCAAGAGCACGGTCCTTCACCTGCTGCTCCGGCTCTACGACGTGGAGGCCGGCGCGGTGCTGGTCGACAACGTGGACGTCCGCGAGATCCGGCAGCTGAGCCTGCGCGAGCGCATCGCGTTCGTGCCGCAGGACCCGTGGCTGCTGGACGGCACGCTGGCCGAGAACATCGCGTTCGGGTCGGCCACCGCCACGCGCGCCGACGTGCTCGCCGCCGGCCGCGCCGCGCTGGTGGACGAGTTCGCGCAGACGTTGCCATTCGGCTACGACACCCCTTTGGGCGAAGGCGGGGTACGCCTGTCCGGCGGTCAACGCCGCCGGGTGGCGATCGCCCGCGCCGCCGTCTCCAACGCGCCCCTGGTCCTGCTGGACGAGCCGACCGCGTCGCTCGACCCGGCGTCCGCCGCGGAGATCATGCGGGCCATCCGCTACGCGACCGCCGAACGCACCGTGCTCCTCGTCACCCACGATCTCGACCTGGCGGCCATCGCCGACCGGGTCGTCACCCTCGGCCGTTCCGCTTCGCCGGAAGGAGGTGATCCTCATGGCCGGTCGTCGCATCCAGTCGCCGCTGCAGCACCGCGGGCGCGGTGGACGCAAGCACACCCGCACCCGGACGCGCACGCGCACCCGTACGCGGGGCTGAGCTAGCGCTTTCAACCTCATCGAAAGGAGGTGATCACCATGGCTGGTCGTCGCATCCAGTCGCCGTTGCAGCACCGCGGCGGTCGTACGCGGACCCGCACTCGCACGCGGACCCGCACCCGCACGCGCGGCTGATCCGGTCCTCTC
This sequence comes from Actinoplanes sp. NPDC089786, assembly GCF_040684855.1. Lineage (NCBI taxonomy): Bacteria > Bacillati > Actinomycetota > Actinomycetes > Micromonosporales > Micromonosporaceae > Actinoplanes > Actinoplanes sp. NPDC089786. Next base: position 101,545 of record NZ_JBFBGU010000024.1, on the reverse strand, counting down.
CGACGGGTGTTTTCCGGCGCCCGTCGGTGCCGAAGCGGAGATCCGCCCGGGTGCATCACCGAACACCCGGGCGGGTCTCCGACCACATTCTTCAGACTGGACTGGTCATGATCGACGAAGTTGTGCCGGCTCCGGCCCTCGACGACGAGGACGGCGAGCCGATCTGGTCGTTCGCCGAGGGCGCCTCGATGCCCGGCAGCTTCCGCGCGTGGGAACGGCTCGGCGTCGGCATCCGCTGCGAGACCTGGCTGGTCTGGTCGCCGCGGCTGTGGGGGCCCGCGGTGCTCAAGCTGCCCCGGCCCCACCAGGTGGGCAACCCTCGGTCGACGCGCTCGCTGGCCCGCGAGGTGGCCGCGCTGAGCGACAACCCCCATCCCGTGCTGCCGCGGCTCTACGAGGACGGCATCGGCGAGGAGATCCCCTACGTGGCAACCGAATACGTCGACGGGCCGACCCTGGCCGACGAGATCGACGAGACGGGTCCGCTGGGCGCCGAAGACGTCGCGCTGCTCGGCATCCAGGTGCTCGCCGGGCTGCGTACGCTCCACCAGCACGGGGTTGCGCATGTCGACGTGAAGCCGGAGAACATCGTGCTCCGCGACGGCCGCCCGATCCTCATCGACTTCGGCTCGGCGCGCGAGATAGGCGCCAGACAACCAACCGGCCGGCCCGTGGGTACGCAGGGATATGCGCCTCCCGAGATGGAGGCGTGCGAGCCGATCACCCCCGGGATGGACGTGTACGCCCTGGGCATGACGTTGCGCGAGGCGCTGACCGGCTCGCTGCACGGGGCCCTGCCGAAGGACGGGCTGGGTGAGGTGATCGCGCGGCTGTGCGAGCCTGACCCGGCGCGCCGGCCGACCACCGAGGGCGCGCTGGCGCTGCTCGGCGTGACCTTGGACGAGGACGTGCGTCCCTGGCCGGGCTGGGTGCGGCCCTACTCCGGCCGATGATCACCATGTTGGAACACTTCACGCCCCGGGTGCACGAGGCGCCCATCCATCTCGTGCGCCCAGCCGCCGCGGCCCACTTCACGATGCCCGCGCTTCCCGAGAGACGCTCGACCACGACCGATGCCCCCAGCCGATGCCCCACGGCCGAACGCGCTCCGCCGGTACGCGCGGCCGATGGTCTCGGACGATGCTTTCGGCCTCGGACGATGCTTTCGGCCTGCTACAGGTCGAGGTCGATGCAGGCCGGGTCGTGGTCGCTGCCGTCGCCGGTGATCTGGGTGCGGCGCATGACGTGGGCGGCGGCAATCGGAAGGTCGGTGGTGGTCCAGATCTGGTCGAAGCAGCTGTAGCTGTTCTTCCTGTTCGCTCGGTGGCGGTGGGTCCACATGGTCGGGGACTCGGCGGCGAACCTGTCCTCGACCAGCGCGCCGGTCCGGGTCGGGCCGGGGATCGTGGTTGCGGCGGTGATGTGCTCGACCATGCCGTGCCGGGTCAGGGCGGACAGCGCGAGGCCGGCCGGATCGTCATTCAGGTCGCCGAGCACGACTGCTCGCTTGGTGATCCGCTGCTTGCGCAGGATTGCCGCGATGGCCTCGGTCTGCCGCGTACGCTTCGCCTGGATCGCAGCGTGCGCCTCCTCCACCTCGGCCGGGCTGAGCGCGAACTCGTCCGTGACGAAGTTGCTCTTCAGGTGGTTGACGAAAACGTTCACTGGCTTACCGTCCGGCGCCTCGACCGCCACCTGGAGCAGGTCCCGGCTGAACACGCGGCCGCCGAAGTAGCGCCACGAGCTGATCCGCTCGATCGGCGCCCGCGAGCAGACGGCCACGTCGATCCGGCGCGGGTCGTTGCCCTCGATCACGACGCGATACGGATAGTCGACGCCGAGAGCAGCCAGGTCCTCGCGGCAGAAGGTGTCGAGCGTGTCCTGGTCCTCGACCTCCTGCAGGCAGAGCACGTCGGCGTCGAGAGCGGCGATCCGCCGTGCCACCCAGGCCCGGGCCTTCGGGTCCTTGCCGCTGACCAGCCGGCCCGCGAAGGTGCGCAGGATCCCGGTCAGCTCCTGCCCGTCGGGCAGCACGATCCGCACGACGTCCCCGCCGGCCGACTGCCCGTCCATGGTGACCGCGCCGGCGGCCGCCTCTTTGCTGTCGGCATGCAACTCCGGCAGCGCGGCGTCAGCAACGGTACGAGGCAGATCCGCCGCGAAGCTCCACCGCGAGAAGAGATTGTTGACGTTGAACGTAGCGACCCGCAGCATCTTCACTCCTCGACGGAGACCGTCCCCGCCACCAGCCAACCCCTTCCCGACCTGCGCTCTTGTCACCCACCCGACCCTTGGCACCAACCCGAGCCGATCAACCGACACCATCCACACCGAACGGCCACGCTCCTCCCCCTCAACGCCCCACTCCCGCCACCCGAACAGCAAGCCAGCGCAAGCAGGGCGGCAGGGTGGCAAGGCGGCGAACCAGAGCGGACGGCGGGCAGCGCGCGCAAGGCAGGCGACGCTCGGGCAACGCAAGCAGAGCAGGCGGCGCAAGCGAGGCGGGCAGCACGAGCGGGGCGGGCAGCGCGGGCAGGGGCAAGCAGGGCGAGCGGCGCACCCTGAGCGGGCACGGCAGGTGGCACGAGCTGAGCGTGTAGGCGGCGGCCCGGCGCAGGCAGACCAGCAGGCCAGCAGATCAGCCCACCGTACGGGCGGAGCCAGTGCCTAAGTGGTGGCGGCGAAGGCGAAGCAGACGAAGGCCAGGATCGCGGCCGAGGAGCGGAAGACGTCGATGCGCTCCCAGCGGACGACGGTGGCGCGCCAGTCGGTGGGTGGGGCGTCGGCGCGCCAGTCGCTGACCTTCATGTTGATCGGGACGGTGCCCAGGAAGGCGAACAGCAGGAACGCGAGCAGCAAGGCCACGCCGGCCCAGCGGAAGGGCGTCGCGTCGGCGATGAGGACCGCGACCGCGGCGACCACCGTTGGCAGCATGAGGATCGGCACGACGACCCGCAGGGAACGCACCAGCGCCACCCGCGCCGCGATGTGCGCGCGGTCGTCGAGGTTGCGCAACGCCGGCTGCACGCCCCAGCGGACGATCAACTCGGCGCCCGCCAGCAAGCCGGCCAGCACGAGACTTACCGCTTCCAGCACAGCCATTGCCCAACACCTCTTCCACAAAAGTTCAGTGACTAGAAATTTACTGTAGCAGCACTATGCTGGCGTGGTGACCACGGAAGACGGGGCCGGGCTGCGGGAGCGCAAGAAGAAGCTGATGCGCGCGCAGTTGTCGGCCACAGCGACCGAGATGTTTCTGGAACGGGGATTCGACGCGGTCCGGGTGGCCGAGATCGCCGCGGCCTGTGGGGTGTCCGAGAAGACGGTGTTCAACTACTTCCCGGCCAAGGAAGCGCTGTTGCTGGATCGCTTCGAGGACACGCTGGCCGCAGTGCGCGGGGCGCTGGCCGACCTGGAGACGTCACCGGTCGATGCCGCGCTGGGCGTGCTGGGCGGCGAGTTGAATGGGCTCGTCACCTGGGTTGCCGAGCAGGACGACCCGGCTTCGGCGGCCGAGTCGCTGCGGCGGTTCCGCGAGTTGAGCACCAGCACGGCGAGCCTGCGTGGCTACCGGCACGAGATGATCGACAAACTGACCGCCGCGGTGACGGAGAACCTCGCCCACCGGGCCGGCCGACCGGCCGACTCCCCCGAGCCTCAGATCGCCGCGATCGCCCTGGTCGGCCTCTGGCAGGTCCACGCGGCCAGCCTCAACCGCCACCTCACCGACATCCGCAACCCGGCCCGCCTCCGCAAAACGGTGATCGCCGACGTCCGGCGAGCCGCCGACGCCATCGCTCCGCTGTTCGCGACCTTCACCCGATGACAGATCGCCCGGAAGGAAGACCGGCGCATGACGGCTGCCGGAACCCTGACCGCCACCCGAACGGAAGACGTCACGGGCCAAAAAACGAACGCCGGGAACCCTGACGGCCATCCGAACAAGCGACGTCGCGGGAAGAAGAACGAAGACGTCGCGGGAAGAAGAACGAAACAGGCGCCCCGGAAAGCCGGCCTGAACAGCCGAAACCAGCCCGAGGCGAAGACCAGGCCAAAAACGCACACCAGGCCAAAGACGAACGGCCAGGTAAAGCCGCTACTTCCCGGTAAAGGCCTCCGCCACCGCCGCCATGTCGCTACCGCCATGCCCCGCCTCGGCCGCCCGCGAATACAACCGCAGCACCGCGTCAAGCAGCTCCGGCGGAAACCCGGATTCCGCCGCCGCCTCGACCATCAGCCCGACATCCTTGACCACACCATCAACAGCGAACGACGTCGTGTAGTCGCCGGCCAGGATGGCTTTGCCCTTGAGCTGGGCGTACGGCGCCCCGGTCGGGCCGCCGTCGATGGCCTCCAGGAACAGGGCCGGGTCGATGTCCAGGGCGCGGGCGAACTGCACCGACTGGCCGATGCCGGCCATCAGCAGCGACACCCAGGCGTTGCACACGAGCTTGAGCCTGGTCGCCGCCCCGATCGACGGCCCGGCCACCACCACCCGCGAGGCGATCGCGTCGAACACCGGCCCGCACCGGTCGATCAGCTCGGAATCTCCGGAGGCCAGCACGATCAGCGCGCCGTCCTCGGCCGGCTTCTTCGTGCCCAGCACCGGCGCGTCGACGAGCGCGTCGACCCCGTCGGCGATCTCGGCGATTCCGGCGACGCCGACCGTGGCGCACTGGATCCACACGGCCGTTGGACCGAGCGCGCTGACGATCGCCGGCTTCGCGGCCAGCACCGCGGCCGCGTCGAAGAGCATGGTGATCACCGCGTCGGCCCCGGTGACCGCCTCCTCGACACTGCCGGCGGCGACGGCGCCGTCAGCCGACAACGCCGACGCCTTGGCCGGGGTCCGGTTCCACACCGCCACCTCGTGCCCGGCCCGCAACAACGAATGAACCACGCCGACGCCCATGACCCCGGCGCCCAGAACCGCAATCCGCATGTCGAGAACGCTAGCGCAGCCTCAGACCAGCCGGACGAAGACCGTCTCCGGATGGTCGTACTTCTCCACGTACCGTGACTGAACCTCGGCCGCCTCGTCGTCACCGTCCGGCAGCACCGTGACCTGGAACGACCGCTCGGGCGCGTGGTGCAGCACCGCCCGTACCGTCGACGCCCCGGCCCGTGCGATGTGCGCGACCACCTCCGGGTCGGCCAGATAGAAACGGTCACCGACCAGGAGAAACCTCGCCGTGTACGAGCGTTCCTCGCCCGGGTCGGCGATGGTCACCCGGGTACGCCAGTAGTCGTCCACCGGCATGCTCCGGTCCCACAGCTCCTCGAACCGCTCGGTCACGAACCCGCCCAGCGGCGAGTCCTCGGACACCTCCAGCTGCGAATGGTCCCCGGACAGCCGGCCCAGTGGCAGGAACGAGGCGAGCAGGCGGTCGTCCCAGCAGTAGACCTGGAGGGAGGCCGAGGTCGAGTACAACCGCACCTCGCATCGATGCCGGAGCGCCTGGTCGAGCCCGAGGTGGAATTCGTTCAGTGTCTGTAGGTTTCGCCGCGACTCGGTGGCCACGTCGCCACGGCCGCCCAGCTCGACGGTGCGCTGGGCGGCGGCCACCGAGTCGGGGTGCATGAGCATGATCCGGACCGTGCCGCCGCGCCGGAGCAGGTCGGTCGCCGCGGCGAGAAAACGCTGGTCGTGCGGGGGCAGCAGCAGCCGGGAGAAGGTGTGCAGGATCCGGACGCTGGAGGCGGCCGCCCTGACCCGCCCGATGTACCAGGGAAAGTCGAGGTGCCGGTGCTCACGGACCCGCCCGCGCTCGGCCCGCCGGATGATCGGCGTCAGCGCGAAGATCACCACGAGCGTGCCGACGAACTCGGAACCAAGATTCAGGGCCAGATTCGATCCGTACGCTTCGCCGCCCCGCGCGAGCCACAGCAGGAAGACCGACACCGCCGCGAAGACCACGACTACCGGCAGCGTCCGTGACCGCACCACTTGCCCGAGCCAGACGCGAAGCATCCTCATGAGAAGCAGCGTAGGACGGCGGCACACGATCCACAGTGTTCAGTTGCCGGCGGACTCGTACCGGCGCAGGCCGCGCTTGAAGATCGTCAGCGCGACCACCGCGCAGTAGACCGCGACCAGCGGCGTGAGCAGGCCGATCCACCGGTTCGACCCCTCGTTGAGCAGGTATGCGGCCGGGAAGAAGCTGACGAACGCGAACGGCAGCACGAAGCCCAGCGCGGCCTTCAGCGCCAGCGGATAGATCGACAGCGGGAACCGGGCCAGCTCACCGACCTGATGCACGGCGAAGGCGAACAGCGGGCTGGGGCTGGACAGCCAGAACGACACCGCGTTGGTGGCCAGGTTGATCGACAGCTTGATGACGATCGCGCTGATCAGCAGCACCACGCCGATCAGCACCCGCCACGGGGTCCAGGCGACGGTGCTGTGCGCCAGCGCGGTGCCGACCATCGCCCCGCCGACCAGGATGTTGCTCAGGCCGTTGATGCCGAGCACCGAACTGGACGACTGCAGCACCACGGGGTATGGCCGCACCAGGAAGTAGTCGAGCTCACCCAGGTTGATCTGCCAGGCCAGCTGCCACATGCCCTCGAAGAAGAGCGACCCGACGCCCTCGGCCAGCGCCACCACCCCGAACATCAGCAGCACGGCCCAGAACGTCCAACCGTTCAGTGACGGAACCTTGACGAACAGGGCGGCCAGGAAGACGATGTTCACCACCTGCATCAGCACCGTGGCGACGGCCAGCGTCCAGAAGTCGGCCTCGTACTCCAGCAGGGCGCGCAGATGGGCCCCGAGCAACCGCAGATAGAGCCGCATCCTCAACCCCCGTTGACCGTCAGTTGCCGGACCGCCGACCGCCACAGCAGCCGCGCGCCGAACCACAGCACGACCACCCAGCCGAGCTGCACCGCGACCAGCAGCGCTCCCTCGCCCAGGTCGACCCGCCCGATGTAGATCAGCGCCGGCGTCGAGGTCAGCCCCGCGAACGGCGACCACTTGGCCAGCGTGCCCAGCCAGTCCGGCAGGTAGACGAGCGGGATCAGCGCGCCGGACAGCAGGTTCACCACGGCGATCCGCGCCCACTGCACGCCCATGTAGTTCTGCGTCCAGAAACACACCAGCGAGGTCAGATAGAGGATCAAGAACTTGAGGGGTACGAGGAGCAGCATGCTGATCGCGAACAGCGCCAGCGCCGGCCCGGCCGGCACCGAGATCCCGCCGAGCGCGAACCCGACCCCGGCGCACGCGACGATCACGATCAGCACCTCGATCCAGAGCCCGCCGAGCGCCTCGGCGAACCGCGACCGCTGGTAGTCGACCGGCTTGACCAGGTCGAGGGCGACCGTGCCCTGCAGGATCCGGAACGCCATCCGGAAATCCCCGTTGATCGACACCAGGGCGCCGGACGCGAACGCCACCAGCAGGTACGCCTGCATCTGGGGCCAGGTGAAACCCTCCACCGGCGACTGGGCCAGCAGCACCCGCCAGACCGCCAGCAACGCGACCAGCTGAACCAGGTAGGCCACCATGCCGAGCAGCACGTTGAGCCGGTATTCGAGCGCGCTCAACGCGATCGCCCGCGCCTGAGCGGTGTAGGCGCGCATCACGAGCGGTCCAGCTGGAGCTCGCCGGAGTAGACGCGGCGGATGACATCTTCGATGCTCGGCTCGTCGACCCGGAAGTCGACCAGGGTGGCCAGGCCGGCCAGCGCGGTGACGGCCTGACCGGCAGTAAGGACGAACCGGTCGAAGCGTACGGAGAGATGCCGTGGCGTTTCACCCTCGGTGATCACCGCACCGGGCAAGGCGACCCGCACCGCCTCGATCGCGGCCGGCTGTTCGGTCTCGACGTGCAGGATGCGCTCGCGGGCATACCGGTCCTTCACCGCGCCGAGGTCGCCGTCGAAGATGATCCGGCCCTCGTCGATGATGACCAGCCGGCGGCAGAACCCTTCGATGTCGGCCAGGTCGTGGCTGGTCAGCATGACCGTGGTGCCTTCATCGCGCAGCGTACGGAAGAATTCCCGGACCCTGTCCTTGACCGCCAGATCGAGGCCGATGGTGGGCTCGTCGAGATAGACCACCCGCGGGCCGTGCAACATGGCGGCGGCCAGGTCGGCGCGCATCCGCTGGCCGAGCGACAGCTTGCGGCCCAGCGTCGGCAGGATCTCGCCGAGGTCGAGCACCTCGTCGAAGCGGGCCAGGCGCTTGCGGTAGGTGGCGTCGTCGAGGCCGTAGATGTCGCGCAGCACCGCGAACGACTCACGGACCGGAAGGTCCCACCAGAGCTGGGTGCGCTGACCGAAGAGGACACCGATACGGTGCGCGATGGCGGTTCGGTCACGCCGCGGATGCAGACCGTCGATGCGTACGTCGCCCGAGGTCGGCACCAGGATGCCGCTGAGCAGCTTGACCGTGGTCGACTTGCCGGCGCCGTTCGGCCCGACGTACGCGACGGCCTCGCCCGCCTCGATCGACAGGTCGACGTGATCGACCGCGACCTTGTCGGTGAACCGCCGCCGGAACAGGTGTTTCACCGAGCCGGCCAGCCCCGGGTCCTTCTCCGGTCGGCGGAAGACTTTGGTGAGGTCACGCGCTTCCACGATCGGCATGCCCGGAACCCTACGAAAGCCATCGATGTCCGGGCGACCGACTTTCTCAGAAGCCGGTCAGCGTGGGCCGCGCCGACGGGCGCCCCCACAGCACGATGCCCGGGAAGAGGTCGCGGAACTCACGCCGCTCGTCCGCGTCCACCTGCAACTCGACCTCGACGTCACGGTCCAGTTCGAGGGTGTCCGCGGCCTCCGAGCTCAGCCGCAGCACCAGCCGGTCACTGTTCAGCGCCACCGACTCCAGCCCGCCGTAGAAGGTCAGCCCCTCGGCCGTGGTCAGGCAGTAGCTGTCCCAGCCCATCCGCATGTCGGCGGCGTCCGGCTCGTCGGCCGACCGCATCACGATGAACGCGAACCCGGCGCCGTCCCCGTTCCCCGCGAACCCGGCCTCCAGAACGTCCAGCTCCTCGTCCCGCACGGCGCTCATCACCCGCGCGATCAACCGCGTCGTCATCGGTCCTGGCCTCCCCGTATGACCAAATCCGTTCCACCGTGGACGGTAGGCCACCCCACGATCACGCGCGAGGCGGCCGCTATGACGGTAACGCCGTCGCGCGGACGGCGCTGGACCCGCGCCGATCCATGGGGTAGGACGGAGGGGGTCGCGGCCGAACTGGCCGCAACCCCGTCACATGGGCGTCGCCGGGCGGTCAGCCCGAGGCCACGGCGCGCCGGGAGGGTGGGCCCATGCCTAGCCGACGCAACCTGCTGATCAGCGCGGCCGCCGGAAGCGCGGCCGTCACGCTCGACCCGGTGTCGTTCGCCGTCGCGGCCCCCGGTGGCACGGAGACCCGGACCCTGACCGGCACGATCCCCTACGGCGCGCCCGACTGGGTGTACGTGCCGCTGGAGATCCCGACGGGCGTCAACAAGATCGAGGTCAGCTACGCGTACGACCGGCCGGCGCCGCCCCCGGGACAGGCCGGTAACGCGCTGGACATCGGCATCTTCGACGAGAGCGGCCACGACCTCGGCGACGCGCGCGGGTTCCGGGGCTGGTCGGGCGGGTTCCGCACGGAGTTCGCGATCAGCGCGGCCGAGGCGACCCCGGGCTACCTCCCCGGCCCGATCCGGCCGGGGACCTGGCACGTGATCTTCGGTCCGTACACGGTGCACCCCCAGGGTTTGACCTGGACCTTGACCGTCACGCTGAGCTACGGGGCACAGCCGGCGCCGTTCCAGCCACGCCCGGCGCCGCTCCAGGCGACCGGCCGGGGCAAGGCGTGGTACCGCGGCGACCTGCATCTGCACACCGTCCACTCGGACGGGCGCCGCACCCCGGCCGAGCTGGCGTCGGGCGCCCGGGCGGCGAAGCTCGACTTCTTCGTCTCGACGGAACACAACACGACCAGCGCGCACGGCGTCTGGGGCGAGTACGCGGGGCCGGACCTGCTGATCATCAACGGCGAGGAGATCACCACTCGCAACGGGCACTACACCGCCCTCGGGCTGCCCGCGGGCACCTGGATCGACTGGCGCTACCGGGCGGCGGACGGCGGGCTGCAACGCTTCGTGGACCGCATCCACCGGGCGGGCGGTCTCGCGGTGGCGGCGCACCCGAACGCTCAGTGCGTGGCCTGCGGATGGCGGTTCGGGTACGCGGGGCTGGACGCGGTCGAGGTGTGGAACGGACCGTGGACCCCGGACGACGACGCCGTCCTGGCGGCGTGGGACAACCTGCTGGTCAGCAACCGGGGGCGCCAGTGGCTCCCGGCGGTCGGCGCCAGTGACGCACACAGCGAGCCCCAGGTGATCGGACTCCCGCAGACCGTGGTCCGGGCCGACAACCTCGACCGTCGCTCGGTCCTCGCGGCTGTGCGGGCGGGGCGGTCGTGGATCGCCGAATCCGCGGCGGTTTCGCTGTCGTTCACGGCGGCCACGCCGCGGGGGCGGGCGGAGATCGGTGATCGGCTCCCGGCCGCGGCGGACGACCCGGTTCAGGTGACGCTTTCGGTGTCCGGCGCGCCGGGAGGTACGGCGCGGCTGATCTCGGATCAGGGCGTTCGGGTTACGGCGCCGCTGTCCGCTGAGGGGACGGGGACGGTCGCGTGGCCGACGAACTCGCAGAACTCCCGGTATGTCCGGGCTGAGGTTCGTCGAGCCGATACGTCGATGGTGGCGTTGACCAATCCGATCTTCATCGGGGGCTGAGGGTGCCTTCCGCCCGGCTTTGACTTTGATCACTGAAGCAATGCTGCGCGGACCGCGTCCGCGTCCGGAAGGTCCAGCACGTCAGGGTTGGAAGCGGGGGCGGAGCGGACGGCCTCCTTGACGCCTGGGATCGACGGTGGCGAGACGGAGAGTTCGCGGACGCCCAGGGCGATCAGGAGCGGGACTGCTGCCTCGTCGGCGGCCAGTTCGCCGCATACAGCGACCGTAAATTTGTTGCCGGCTGCCTGGCAGGTGGCGGCTATCAGGCGGAGGACGCCCGGGTCCAGGGCGTCGGAAAGTGTTGCCACTGAAGGGTTTCCGCGTTCGGCGGCCATGGCGTACTGGGTCAGGTCGTTGGTGCCGATGCTGGCGAAGTCGATGTGGGCGGCGAAGGTCGACGCCTTCAGGGCCGCGGCCGGGACCTCGATCATGATGCCGACCTCCAGGCCTGCGGGCCGTCCGATGCCGGTTCGGGCGATGGCCTCGTCCAGGGCCGTGCGGGCCGCCGTCAGCTCGGTCAGGGTGCTGATCATGGGGAACATGACGCTGACCGGGGTGTCGCGGGCGGTTCGGACCATGGCGGTCAGTTGGTCGGACAGCAGGGTGGGGTTGGCCAGGGAGTGGCGGATGCCGCGGCGGCCCAGGAAAGGGTTCTGCTCGGGTGGGGTGGGGATGTAGGGCAGGGGCTTGTCGCCGCCCACGTCGAGGGTGCGCAGGGTGATGCGGCGGCCGTCGAGGGCCTGGGCTATGGCCCGGTAGGTGGCTTCCTGTTCGTCGACGTCGGGGGCGGACGGCCGGTTCAGGAACAGGAACTCGGTGCGGACCAGACCCGCGTGGTCGGCGCCGTTGGCGGCGGCCGCCTGGGCGTCCGCGGTGGAGCCGAGGTTGGCGCCGACGCGGATGGTGACGCCGGATGGGGTGGTTGCCGGGCGGGCGGCGGTTGACAGGGCGCGCCGGCGTTGGGCGGTCTGGTCGGTCGCGCGCTTGCGGAAGTCGGCCAGGACTTCGGGGCCAGGGTCGAAGACCACTTCTCCGGTACGGCCGTCCAGGGCGACTGTGGTGCCGGGGGCGACGTCCAGCGCGGCCGGCCCCACGCCTACCACCGCGGGGATTCCCTTGGCCCGGGCCAGGATGGCGCCGTGAGCGGTGGGGCTGCCGGCGGCGAGCACGATTCCGTTGACCGTGGCGGGGTCGAGGGCAGCCGCCTCGGCCGGGGTCAGGTCCGGGGCGATCAGGACGCCCGTACCCGTCGGAGGGGTTGCGGTTGCACCGATCAGGGCGCGCAGGACCTGGTCGGCGACGGCTCGGACGTCGGCCGCGCGGGCCTGGAGGTAGGAGTCGTCGAGCGCGGCGAACTCGTCGGCCACCCGGGCGGTGGCGGCCGACCAGGCCTGGGGGGCGGCGGTGTCGTCGGCGATGCGGCCGCGGGCGTCGTCCAGGAGGTCGGCGTCGTCCAGGAGCAGCAGGTGGGCGTCGAAGATGCCGGCCTCGGCGGTGGGTGTGGTGCTGCGCAGGTGGTGAATCTCGGCTCGCACCGCGTTCAGGGCTTGGTCCAGGCGTTGGCGCTCGCGATCCGCGCCCAGGGATGGCACGTCGGGAAGGTCCGGTGTGGACTGTCGCGGCAGCCAGGCCGGTCCTGTTCCGATGCCCGGAGATGCCGGTTGCGTGCCCGGTCCGGGGCTCGGTGGCGCGGGGGCCGGGGCCGTGTCTTCGTCGAAGGCTCGTGCGGCCAGGGCGAGGATGCGGTCGATCGCCGGCCGGGCCTGGGGGCCGGATGCGCGTACATCGAGTTCGTGGTTCTGATGTGCGCCGAGGGTGGCTACTCGGGAGAGGCTGGACGCGGGCACCCAGGCAGAATTCGTGGTGCGGTTGCGGATCTGCACGGCGGCGCCGGACTCGCGGGCCTCGGTCACCAGGCGGGCGGCGGGGCGGGCGTGCAGGCCGTGCGGGTTGGTCACGGTGAAAGTGGCGGTGGCGTCCGGGATTCCGGGCTCGGGAACCTCATGTTCCATCAAGGTTGAGGTTCCCAGCTGGGATTCCTTGCCGGCCAGGCCGGCCACGGCCTCGGCGGCCACCTCGGTCCGGTCGGCGCCGTTGGCGGCGGCCACCGCGGCCGCGACCAGGCCCTCGACCAAGGGGGCGGGGCAGAGCACGACTCGATCGCGCTGGTCGGGGTCTTCCAGCAGGTCCAGGGCCAGGTCGGCGGAGAGGACGGCGCTGCCCAGGTCCATCAGGACGACCACGCCGTCGCCGCGGTCGGCGGTCGCGATGGCCTCGGCGATGGCCACCGCGTCGGTGCCGAAGGTGTCGGCGTCGAGGCCGGCGGCCACCGCCAGCGTGAGGTCTTTGCCCTGGACCATCTCGACGGCCAGGGCCACCGCGGCGTCGGCCAGCGCCCGGCTGTGGCTGACCACGACCAGCCCGGTCATCACCCGGGCAGGGTGGCGGCCGCGGCCGCGAGCAGGAGGGTCATCGAGGTCGCGCCCGGGTCCTGATGGCCGGCGCTGCGTTCGCCGAGGTAGCTGGCCCGGCCCTTCCGGGCGACCATCGGGATCGTCGCCTCGCGGCCCGCCTCGGCCGCGCGTACGGCCGCATCCATCGCCTCGGCGAACGGCTGGCCGTCGGCGATCGCGGCGTCCAGCGCGTCGACGGCCGGCGCCAGCGCGTCGTACATCGTCTTGTCGCCCGCCACCGCCTTGCCCCGCGCCACCACCCCGTCGAGCGCCGCGCGCAGCGCCTTGGCGAAGCCCGCCGCGTCCAGCGTCTCGTCGTCGCCGGCCGCCGCGGCCATCCGCAGGAACGCCGTGCCGAAGAGCGGCCCGCTCGCCCCGCCGACCGTGCTGACCAGCGTCATCCCGGTGCGTTTGAGCACCGCCGCGGGGGTGGCCGGGCTCTCCTTGCCGAGCATCGCCACCACCGCCTTCATGCCGCGGTCGAGGTTCGACCCGTGGTCGGCGTCGCCGATCGCCGAGTCGAGCTCGGTGAGCATCTCGCGATGGGTCTCGACGAGCCGCGCGAACTCGGTCAGCCAGGCGGTCAGGGAAGCCGGATCCACGCTCACGCTCCCCACCGCAGACCGGGCGTGTTCACCGGCGCGTCCCACAGTCGCAGAATCTCGTCGTCGGCCTTGAGCAGGGTGACCGAGGCGCCGGCCATGTCCAGGCTGGTGATGTACGGCCCGACCAGCGACCGCGCGACCGTGACACCCGCCTTGGAGAGGATCGAGGCGATCTCGCTGTACAGCACGTAGAGCTCGATCAGCGGGGTCGCGCCCATGCTGTTGACGAAGGCGATCACGCCGTCGCCGCCGGTGAAGTCGAGGTCGGCCAGAATCGGGCTGACCAGCATCTCGGCGACCTCGGAGGCGGGCGCGAGCGGCACCCGGCGGCGGCCCGGCTCGCCGTGGATGCCGATGCCGATCTCCATCTGGTCGTCGGGCAGGTCGAAGGTGGGCTTGCCGGCGGCCGGGACCGTGCACGAGGTCAGCGCCAGGCCCATGCTGCGCCCGCTGTCGTTGACCTTCCGGGCCAGGTCGGCGACCTCGCTGAGCGAGCGGCCCTGATCGGCGGCGGCCCCGGCGATCTTCTCCACGAGGACGGTCACGCCGACGCCCCGCCGGCCCGCGGTGTAGAGGCTGTCCTGCACGGCGACGTCATCGTTGGTGACCACCGAAACCACCTGTACGCCGGTCTCGGCCTCGGCCAGCTCGGCCGCCATCTCGAAGTTCATCACGTCGCCGGTGTAGTTCTTGACGATGTGCAGCACGCCCGCGCCGCCGTCGACCGCCTTGGTGGCGGCGAGCATCTGATCGGGCACCGGAGAGGTGAAGACCTCGCCCGCACAGGCCGCGTCGAGCATGCCCGGCCCGACGAACCCGCCATGCAGCGGCTCGTGGCCCGACCCGCCGCCGGAGATCAGCCCGACCTTCCCCCGCACCGGGGCGTCACCCCGGATGATCAGGCGATTCTCATGATCCACCCGCAGCTCGGGATGGGCCGCGGCGATGCCACGGAGCGCGTCGGACACCACGTTCGCCGGGTCGTTGATGAGTTTCTTCATCGCTGGCTCCCTCGCCGCTCTGAATCGCCCAGGGGGGCTTTATCGACACGCTACGCCGAAGATCGGTGTTCAGTGCTGGCCGTTCGGAGGATCCTTGAGCCGGCGGAGGGTGTGCCCGGTGATCCGCTTGCAGAGGTATTCGGCGCGCTCGTAGGACAGCCTGCGCCGCCCGGTCTCGGGGCATCGGTCGGCCTCGGCCAGGGGGCGCGACGGCACCGGCCGGCGGTCGGCCAGGAACACCGGTCCCCGGGTACGCTCGGCGAGCAGCTGTGGGAGCAGCCGGGCGGTGCCGGAGCGCCAGGTGACCCAGCGGCGACCGGCCCGGGCCCGCCGATCGGCCAGATCGAGATCTTCGACGCCGAGGGACAGCACGGCCTGGATCGGCGCGCCCGACTCTTCGATCAAGGTCCACAATGTACGTTCACGCAGCGGCACGGATTCGCTGTGCCACACCACTTCTCGCGCGGCCTTCTCTGCTCGCGTGACGTCCTTTCTGGACAATCCGCTGGCCGCCTCGCTCCGGCCGATCCACGCGGCGAAGGTGCGGGCCGCCGCCACGTGCCGGTTCCAGGTCGCCGGCGCGGCGTCGCCCCACGCCACCGCGAACGCCCGCGCCACCCGGTCGGCGGTCAGCTCGCCGAGCGGCAGCCGGTCACCCAGGCTGCGACGCAAACGAACCATCGTCTGCCGGTACGACCGGAGCGTCGCCGCCCCGAGATCGTCCCGGGCCAGGAACGCCTCGGCCACCTCGCCCAGCGTCGGCTCGCCCGGCCCTGCTTCCCCGGCCTTTTTCATCAGGAAGGCGCGTTCGGCGGCATTGGCGGCCAGGTCGGCGGCCCGGCCGAACTCCAGCCGTGCCTCCGCGATGCGGCCGAGGCGCAGCAGCAGGTCGGCGCGGACGCTCGGCAACAGGTGGAAGTCACGCAGCGCCGGGTCGGCGAGCAGCGGCTCGACCAGCTCCAGCGCCTCGGCCGGATCGCGGGCGAAACTCACCGCCACGGCCCGGTTGAGCCGGACCACCGGGGTCGGCAACAGGCGTTCGAGCAGTTCGTAGAGGGTGGCGATCTGCGCCCAGTCGGTGTCCTCGGCGGTGCGGGCCTGGGCGTGACAGACGGCGATCGCGGCCTGCAACACGTACGCTCCAGGCGTACCCCCCAGCTCTCGGGCCCGAAGCATCGCGGTGAAGCCGCGCCGGATGAGCAACTGATCCCACAGCCCGCGGTTCTGCTCGTGCAGCCGCACCGGAGCGCCGTCCGGGCCGGTGCGCGCGGCCGACCGCGACGCCTGGATCTCCATCAGCGCGACCAGACCATGCGCCTCGGCCTCGTGCGGCGCGAGCTCGGCCAGAACGCGCGCCAGCCGCAACGCCTCCCGGGTCAGCTCGGGCCGCAACAGGTCGTCACCGGCCGTGGCCGCATAACCTTCGTTGAAGATCAGATACAGCACTTCGAGTACGGAGGAGAGCCGCCCCGCCAGCTCGTCCGGCGGCGGTAACTCGAACCTCGCGTGAACCTCGGCCAGCGTGCTCTTCGCCGCCGCGATGCTCTGCTGGATCACCGGTTCCGTGGTGAGGAAGGCGCGCGCGATCTCGGCCGGGCTCAGGCCGGCCACCATCCGCAGGGTCAGCGCCGCCCGGGTGCGCGGCGCGAGCGCCGGATGGCACGCGATGAACATCAGACGCAGGACGTCGTCCGGCTGCTCCTCCAGCGCGTCCACGGCCAGCCGCGGCGCCAGCTCCTCGAACCGGCGCGCGCGGCGGATGTGGTCGACCGCCCGGCGCTTGGCGATCGTGGTCAGCCAAGCGCCGGGATTGTCAGGGATGCCGTTATCGGGCCACTGTTCGAGCGCGGCGAGAAGCGCGTCCTGGGCGATCTCCTCGGCCAGCCCGACATCGTGCAGCAGCCGCATGAGGGCGGCCACGATCCGGGCCGACTCCAGCCGCCAGACCGCGTCGACGGTGGCCCTGACGTCGTCGTTCACCGTCTTGTCACGGCCCGTAGACCTGCTGGATCACGCTCTTGCCGTCACCCACGATCCGCCGGAAGCGCCGGCCCAGCTCGATCGCCTCGGCCTTGGAGCCGACCTCGACCAGCGCGAACCCGCCGACCGCCTCCCGCGACTCGGCGAACGGCCCATCGGTCACCGTCAGCTCATCACCCACCGACGTGAGCACCACCCCTTCCGGGGCGAGGCCGCCGGTGGCCAGCAGCACACCCTTGGCGGTCATCTCCTCGATGAACTTGGCCATCTCCGCGTACAGCTGCTCGTCCGGCTGGTCATCGGCCGCCATGGACGTCATCAGGAAGCGCATATCGCTTCTCCTTCTCGCTCGGGTCCTGTGCCCCTACGTCGACCGGCCCATGTGACAGGGAATTACGCCATTCCCTGTCACATCTTCGGGCCGACGACCTGATGACAGCAACCTTCTTCGCAGAGAGGCGCCCACTCATGACTACCATCGCCACCACCGCCCGTCCCGCCGTCGCCACTCGCACGCTCCTGACCGCCGGCGCCGTAGCCGCCCCGCTGTGGGCCGGGGTGTCCCTGACCCAGGCCTTCACCCGCGACGGCTTCGACCTGACCAAACACCCGCTGAGCCTGCTGAGCACCGGCACCTTGGGCTGGCCGCAGATCACCAACTTCGTCGTGGCGGGCATCCTCCTGCTGGCCGGAGCCGCCGGCCTCCGCCGCACCGCCGCCGGCCCCTGGACCCCACGCCTGGTGGCCACCAGCGGCCTCGGCATGATCGCCGCCGGCCTCCTGGTGATGGACCCCGGCAACGGCTTCCCCGCCGGCGTCACCGCCATCCCGACCACGATGACCTGGCACAGCATCGGCCACATGGTCGCCGGCACGATCACCTTCACCGCCCTGATCGCCGCCTGCTACGTCCTGGCCCGTCGCAACCGCTCCGTCCCCGCGGCCGTCGCGGGCACGGCCCTCCTGATCGGCGACGTCTACTGCTCGGCCGGCGGCAAGGCCGGCTCCTTGACCCTGGCCATCGGCGCCATCACCGCCATGCTCTACATCTCCTACACCGCAGCCCGCCACCGCCACGCCGCGTGACCGGTTCCTGGGCAGTCGAAGGGCGGGTCGTCCGACCTGCCTCGGCGTTCATCTCCCCTTCGTTCATCTCCCCATCGTTCATCGAGCGCCGGAACCGAGATGACCTACCTCCGTCTCGCCACTTTCCGGCTCGGGACGGTCACTCAAGGAAACGGGGCCAGGCCGACCGGTGAGGCGGTCGTGGAGCCGCCGGCTGGGCATGACAAAGGCGTAGAAGAGCACGTCGGCGGCGACCTTGCCGACCACCACGCCCGTGGAGACGTCGTCGAACAGGGCCGGCCCGGCAGCCAGGAGTAAGGGACGAGTCACGAAGGTGTCGATCAGCTCGGCCGGACCGAACTCGACCAGAAGACTCCGCAACGAGCGGAGGGTAGGCCGCCCGGCTCGGCGCCACTCGAGACCCAGAATGACCCCGTAGAAGCCGAAGGTCTCCGCAACGCTGCCGCACTGCCCAGCGATGAAGTGGGAGGCACCCCACCGATAGGCGGCCCAGATCGCGCCGAAGGCCGCCGCGGTCCCAGCCACCTCGGCCGCAAGATACCGCGATAGGACCTCGCGAATGCGTCTAAAACTGGGCACAAGGGGACCGTAGGGTCCGCCGAGCCCCCGCCCCGGACAAAGTGCCCGGCCTCGGCCGGCCGGATTAGTCCGGACGACCAGCGCCCACCTCGGCCGTTCGGCCGCACACCCACCCGTCCCACCGCGGTAGGGGTGCGTTGCCGTCGGTGCGTACCCGGTTGGGTTCTGCCCCCGCGTCGGCGTGCTCTCGCTGAGTGCCCGCTCTCACGCTGTTCATGGGGCAGAGGTGGGTTGCCAGGCGCGCGACGGTGGTAGGGCCAGACGGGGACAACGGTCGCGTCCCTGTTACTGCGTCGCCCGACAGTCAGGGCGAGCGGCGGCAGCGGACGAGCGGGCAGCTCAGGCGCCTGGGGAACATCGGACGGGCTGACCCCGGCCCGTTTGCCCGGCCCGATCGGGGGCACCTCGTAGTTCGGGGAACCGAACCTGGGAGGGCCGCCATGTCGCAGCTTCCACCGGGATCCCGGCTGCCCGCCCTGGTCCAGAGCGTCCACGCCGCCCGCGACCCGCTCGGTTCGGTGCGTAGGCTGCGCCGGGCCCACGGCCCGATCTTCACCCGCCGGCTGATCTCGGAGGCGCCGCAGGTTGTGGTGGCCGACGTGGCGGCGGCGCGGCAGGTGTTCGCCGACCCGACCGGCGCGGGGCTGGTCGGATGCCCGCGGAAGCGCCTCTTCGAGTCGGTCGTCGGCGAGCATTCGCTGTTCACCATGGACGGGCCGGCGTGGGAACGGCACCACCGGCTTCTCGCGCCGGCCTTGCAGGGGCGGGCGATCGAGGCGTGGCGGGACACCATCGCCGAGATCACCGACCGGGAGATCGCCGGGTGGCCCGCGCATCGGGCGTTCCCGCTGCACCGGGCGATGCGGCGGATCGCGCTCGAGGTGATCGTCCGGCTGGTGTGGGGCGCCCGCCTGCCCGAACGGCGGGGCCGGTTGCGCGTGCTGGCGCCACGGATGCTCGACCGGCTGTCGCTGGCGGCGCTGGTGATGCCCCCGCGGGTACGCGATCGGGTGCTCACCGCGAACGGCTTCACCGACCTCCGCGAACGGCTGGACGAGGTGCTGTTCGCCGAGATCACCGACCGACGCCGGCAGCACGGAAGCAAGAGCGGCGGCGCGCGCGGGCAGCACGGAAGCGAGAGCGGAAACGGGCGCCGGCAGCACGGAAGCAAGAGAGGAAGCGGGAGCGGCGACGGGGACGGGGACGGGGACGGGGACGGGGACGGGGACGGGGACATGCTGTCGCGCCTGGTCGGTGAAGAGGAGGACGACCAGGCGGTTCGCGACGAGATGGTCACCTTGCTGCTCGCCGGCCACGAGACCACCGCGGCGGGGCTGGCCTGGGCGTTCGAGCGGCTGCTGCGCACGCCGCGGGTCTGGGAACGGCTGCGCGACGAGCCCGAGGACGAGGAGTTCCTGCAGGCGGTGGTCCGCGAGACCCTGAGGATCCGGCCGGTTGCGCTCACCGGTCACCGCCGGCTGGTCGCGCCGATGGAGATCCTGGGGTACGAGATCCCGGCCGGCTGTTCCGTCCTCCCGATGATCCGGCTCATCCACCAGGACCCGGCGGTCTTCCCGGACCCGGCCGCCTTCCGCCCGGACCGGTTCCTGGGCGACGAGGCCGGCCCCGCCATGCGCGCCTGGCTGCCGTTCGGGCACGGCGCCCGCTATTGCGTCGGGGCCCGGCTGGCGATGCTGACCATGCGTACGGTCATCTCCCGGGTCGCCGCCTCCACCGACCTGGCCGCACCCGACCCCCGGCCCGAGTCCCAGCAGCTCCGCCAGGTGACCGTGACGCCCGGCAGCGGCACCCGGGCCGTCGCCCGACCCCGCCGTCGCGAACCTCTGTTCACATAGGACTCCCGATGTGGCCGGCGTCCGATGAGGACTACGGCCGGGACCGCCGGAGAATTGAATGTGAAAAGGGTGACCACTCACTACGCACGTGGAGCGCAGCGACCCTCGGCGGGAGCGACGGTCAGCACCACCCACCCGGCTACGACCTGAACTTGATCTTGATTTGATGAACGATCTAATAAACGAACGGCCACCCGTTCTCATATCCGACGAGATTGATGCCGAGCAAGGAAGTCCCATTGTCGGCGTAGTAGTGGTAGAACAGCGCGTCGGCGTCCGAGTCGGCCAGCAGCGCCTGATGCCCGGGCCCGTGGATGCTCCCGTGACCGGCCAACATCTCGGTGCCGCCGCCCGAGGTCATCGCGACGCCGTTGCGGTCGACGTACGGCCCGGTGATGCTCGCCGAGCGCCCGACCATGACCCGGTACGTGCTGGAGGCGCCGCGGCAGCACAGGTCGAACGACACCCAGAGGTAGTAGTAGCCGCCCCGCCGGACGATGACCGGCGCCTCGATCGCGCCTCCGTTGCGGCCGGCGATGGCCCGGACGGTGCTGTCCGACCGCTTGCCGGTGGCCGGATCGAGCGCGATCAGCTTGATGCCCGACCAGAACGAGCCGAAGCTCAGCCACCAGCGCCCGTTGGCGTCGACGACCAGGTTCGGGTCGATCGCGTTGAAGTTGTCGCTGGTCCGGGACTCGATGACCAGGCCCTGGTCGGTCCAGGAGCCGGCCGCGCCGGTGCTGCTGGTGGCCAGGAAGATGGCGGACCGGTTGGAGCCGAAGGTCGAGGCCGAGTAGTACATCAGGTATCGGCCGCCCTGGTAGGACAGGTCGGGCGCCCACAGGTTGCGGCTGCCGCCGGTGTAGCTCGTCGTCCACGGCGCGCCGTTCGGGAAGGCCTGGCCGGCGGTGCGGAAGGCGGTGCGGTCGGTCGAGGTCTTGAGGGCGATGTTGTCGCCGGTGTGCGCCACCAGGTAGACGCCGTCGGGTCGTTTGACGGCGGTCGGGTCGTGCACCCCGACGTCGCCGGTGACGCGTCCGGGATTCGGATAAGCCGCGCCGCCGGTGGTGATGAGAACGACCAGGGCGACCACGACAACGGTGATTTTCCGGGTGACTGCCATGCCTGCGATGGTCGGCGTACGCATTGATGACGGTCAAGGTGTTGCCGTTGTTTGTATTGGCAGATCGCTTTTCGGAAACGTGATCACCAGGTGTGGTGCTTGAACCAGGACCGGGCCGCGCGGGTGTTCAGCAGCAGCAGGAAGAAGGCCGGCTGGATCAGGGCGATCAGCGCCGTCGGGTCCTGCGCCACCCAGGTGGCGTAACCGATCGCGGCCACGCTCAGCAGCAGGAACATGTTCAGCAGGATGCGGGCCCAGTTGCGGCCGAGCTGGAGCCGGCGGCCGAACCACATGGTGATCAGGCCGATGACGGCCAGCACGGCCACCGCGGCGATGGTCGCGTAGAGCCGGTCGTCCGGGTTGATCCGGATCCGGTCGTCCCAGGTCCCGGTGTAGGCCACCAGGCCGGCGCCGGCCGCGGCGAGCAGATAGATCGTGCCGCCCAGGTAGTACAGGATCGCGATGAAGTGGACGCTCACCGGGGCACTGCGGCGCATCGGGGGCTCCGGCTGCATGAACACGGGCTGGGGGTATGCGTAAGACATGCCAACAGCGTGGCCGAACCGTGATCAGCGCGAATCCCGGAAACGTGCCACCTGATCAGAGCGCGATGTCGGCGTAGATGGCGGCGTGGTCGGAACCGGCGTGGACGGCGGCCGTCATCGTGTCGTAGATCGGCCACAGGGTGCCGCGCCGGCCGCCCCAGACGCCGCGGCGGAAGATGCCGCCACCGGTGGCGGCGCCGAACATCGGCGGGCTGAGCAGGACGTAGTCGAGTTTGTTGCGGGCCGTGCAGTAGCCGTACGTGCCGGGGCGGCCGTTGTCGTCGAAGCGCGGGTGGGTGCTGATGTCGCGCAGGTCGGTGCCGGTGAGCAGGGGTGCGAGCGGCTCGCTGTCGGGGGTGTCGTTCAGGTCGCCGACCACGGCCACGTGCTCGATGCCGTCGGCGACCAGGTCGCGGTAGATCTCGGCGACCCGGGTGGCCTGGCGGCGGCGGATCGCGTCGGAGGCGAGCTTCCCGCCGTACCCCTTGCTCTTGAAGTGGTTGACCAGGATGGCCACGGGCACGTCCCGCGGGGTCCGGAAGAGGAACTCGGCGCAGTCGCGGCTGAACACCCGGCCGCGCTCGTCGGTGTCGTCGACGTGGCTGACCTGCCGGATCAGCGGGTAGCCGGGGCCGGACAGCACACCGACGTCGATGCCGCGCTCGTCGTTGCCGTCCACGACCATGACGTGCGGGTAGCGCGCCTTGCCCTGGTCGAGCAGCCCGGCGTCGGCGAAGCGCTTGAGGGCGATGCGGCTCTCCGCCTCGATCACCCCGACGATGTCGCCACCGACGTCGGCCAGCACCCGCGCGGTGTTGGCCAGGGCGAGTTCGTCGACCCGATCGGTGGTCAGCTCCACCCAGCCGATCCACGACGCGCGGCCCTCGGCGATCACCATGATCTTGCCGTCCCGGGACCGGCGCAGCAGCCGCCCACGGTTCTGCCGCAGCCGCGCGAACTTCGCCGTGTCGCCGCGAAGAAGCCCCAGCTTGCGCAGCTCACGCAGGATCTCGTGCTTGATCGGGTCGGTGTAGGCGGGTTCCTCGAGCAGGACGCAGATCTTCTGGTACGCCTCCAGCACCGGCCGCCCGGCCGCCCAGGTGCCCTGGTCGAGGGCGCGGGCCCGGTTGAACAGGTTCTCCACGTTGTACGCGGCGATACGCATAGCGCCTCCGGTCCATCCTGGTGGGCCGGATGAGCGGTGTCGAGGCCCGCCCTACGCCCTGATCCACGACGACATCGCCCGGAACGCCAGCTTCGGCTCCCACCGGTCGCCGACCGTCCTGGTGATGCTGTAGCTGGCGATGTCCAGGTCGTAGAGCGGATCCGGGTGGTGCGGCGCGTCCGGCGAGACGAACTCGTAGACGATCGCCGAGTGCAGGCCCATCGCGGCGAAGTCCCGGAACCGCTCGACGATGTACCGGGCCTGGGTGCGTTCGCTGCGGACCAGGCCGCCCTTGATCTCCGGCGGATCCTTCGTGTAGTCGACCACGTCCCAGCCCAGGCCGCCGTCGGCTTCCGCCCCCACATACGTGCAGCAGCCGAATTCGGTGACCGCCACCGGCTTGCCGAGCTGCTGCAGCGGCGCCAGGTCGCGGGCCGGCCGGTCGCCGTAGTAGTTGGCGCTGACCAGGTCGAACAACGACCAGTCCACGTCTTCGTCGTACGCCGCGCCGTAGGTCAGCGTGCCCCGGAACACCGACCGGCCGGCCCGGGCGGCCCGCGCGGTGAACGCGGTCAGCCGCCGCGTCATCACCACCGGGTCGAAGTTCCCGGCGAGCAGGTTGCGGACCCGCTCGACCGGGTCCGCGCCCGGCACGATGCCGGGGACGAACAGCACGAACTCGCAGCCCACGCTGAAGATCGTGGCCGGGTGCCGGCGGCGCAGCCGTTCGGCCGCCCGGCCCGTCTCGACGATGTGGTCGAGGATCTCGCCGGGCGGCACGTCGGCCATCCGCGGCTGCACCCAGACGCGGAGTCCCCGCTCGGCCGCCTCCTCCGCGGTGGCGGCCAGCCGCTCCGGGCCGGTGCCGTAGACCGAGATGGAGTCGGCGTGCAGGTCACGGGCGATGGCCCGGACGTCGGCGCGCATCCGGCGGGCGTCCCACCCGTCGCCGACGGAGTAACAGACGCCGGGGTGGATCTTTCGTGGCCTCGCGGCCGCGGGCGCCGCACCCACCAGGGGCGCGGCCACCACCGCGCCGGCCGCGGTCAGGAATCGTGCTCTCGTGATGCCCATCGGCTCAGTCTCCGCGTCACTTTCGTCACATCCGAGAGCCATCGGTCGACGGGGCGCCAACCTTGGTCGATGGTTCGGGCGCCGGCCTGCGGCGTCAGAGGGTGCGGGCGAACTGCTGGGCCGGCTTCGACCAGGCGTGCGGGTCGAGGAAGGGGAAACCGTGGGCGCCGGGTAGTTCGGCGTACCGGCCCTCGGGGGCGGTGGCGACCAGGCGGCGCGCCCACTGCGGGGTACTGAGCAGGTCGTCGGCGCCGCGCAGCACGAGCAGCGGGACGGTGAGCCGGCGCAGGCTGGCCTCGATGTCGTTGCGCAGGCTGGCGCGGACCAGATGGGCCAGCCGGCGGATCCCGGCGCGCCGCCACTCCGGCAGGTGCGAGCGGGTCATCCCGGGCGGCTCCAGGCGGCCTTCCTGCACGAAGCGCAGGGCCAACCGGGGTAACGGGCGTACGGCGGGGTCGACCGTGGGGCTGGCCAGCATCAGACCGGCGACGAGCGGGTGGCCGGGGGCGGCCTCGGCGGCGACCTGCGTGCCGCTGGAGTGCCCGGCCAGCAGGACCGGCCGGGTGCGGGTGGCGGTGAGCCAGGCCGCGACCGCCTGCCCGTACTCGGGGATGGACAGTTCGTGCGGTGGTTCGCCGCTGCCGGCCAGGCCGGGTAGTTCGAGCAGGTGGGCGCGGGTCCACTCGCCGAGGGCGCGGACGCCGGGGAGCAGGTAGCCGGCCACCGCCATGCCCTGCACGACGACGATCTCGGGGATGTCGGCGCGGGCCTCACCGGCCGACCGGCTGCGCATCAGCCCCAGGGGGCTGTCGTGATACGAGGTGATCACGGGTGGTTCGTACCCTCGCGCTGCGGGCATGAACCTCGGTGGAGGTGCCATGAAACTGCCCCGTGAGATAGCCGGCTTCGACTCGGCGTCCGGCATGGTCGTGGCGCTGGCCCGATTCCTGCACGGCCGCGACGTGCCGCCGCTGGGAAACCCGGCGATGGCCGCGCTGCGCCCGGTCGCCGCGGTGGTCGCGCGGCTGCCCCGCCGCGCCCGGCAGAACATCTACAGCGTGTTCTCCGGCTCCGAGGGCCGGCCCGAGGAAGAGATCGCCGCACTCGACTTCGACCAGGTCAGCGCAGGCCTCACCGCGCTCTACCCGCGGCGGCGCTATCCGGCGGTGGTGATCGGCTCGTCGGGCGGGGCGCTGGTGCATCTCTGCGCGGCCATGGGTGTGCCGTGGTTGCCACAGACCTTGCTCATTCCCGTACGCCAGAGAGCGATCTCGCCGGACGAACCGCGACGCGCGGCACACGCCTTCGACCGCACCGCCCGGGCGCTGCTCGACCGCAACCCCGACCTGGTGCTGCATCACATGCACGACCCGAACCAGGACCGGCTGACGCTGCGCCGGATGGCGTACTTCCGGGTCAAGCGCACCCGGCTGGGCGCCGCCTACGAACGGTTCCTCACCGAGCATCTCGAACCCGGCGGCACGATCGTCGTCGACGAGTGTCACCAGCGGTGGCCGGTCACCCGGATCGGCGAACGGCACCTGTTCCAGTTCGGCGCGACCGGTGGCATCCCGGCCGGCGAGTACCGCACCGGCAGCGACCGGGTCGCCCGCTACCTGCACAGCCACGGCGTTGCGGCCGACGGCTGGGCGGCGCCCGAGGCCGACGAGGAGGCGCCCGAGGCGGAGTGGGGATTCGAGCCGGCGCTGCGCGACGACGTCACGGCCTTCGCGGCCCGCCACGGCTACCGCGTCGAGCGGCTGACCTTCGACGGCCCCGAGGACCTCAGCGCGCCGGTCGCCGAGCTCTACCGCCGGTGGTACCGGCAGCGGCGGATGCCCGCGGACCGGCTGGTGATCGACTCGTTCATGCTGCTCGACCCGTGGTGGACGCTGCGGACCGGCGCCGTCCCGTACTGGAGCGTCTTCCCCGTCGAGCCGTCCCTGGACCTGCTCAACGCCTACCTGGACCGGGCCGAGCCGTACGACCATCTGCACCTGGGCCTGTTCTGCCACGGCGTCACCTCGGCCGGCATGGCCGGCATCGACCAGTGGCGCAAGGTCCTCGGCCGGGCCCGTCAGTCGGGCTCGTTCGCCGGAGTCGCACCGGAGCGGTACCCGAACGACCCGATGACCTTCTTCCGGTTCCGGTCCGCGCTGCGCGCCGTCGGCGAACGGCACCCCATGCCCGAGCCGCTGCCGCTGGAGACGGCCCGGTCCATGCTGGGCGAAGTCCGGTGGGAGTGACCCCGGACCCGTTCAGATCACGCTGCGGGTGTCGGGCTGCTCGGTGAACAGGTCGAGCAGGCCGGTCATGCGCAGGATGCGGTCGGCCCGGGGGCTCGCCGTGGTGATGGCGACCGCCTTGCCCTGTGCTTGCGCTATCCGGTAGGCCTCGACCAGCGCGGACAGCGTGGTGGAGTCGACGAACGCGACGCCGGCCATGTCGATGACGACCTTGCGGGTGTCCGGGGACAGCAGGGCGTCGGTCAGTGCGTCGCGCAGGGTGGCGCAGTTCGACAGGTCGAACTCGCCGGTCAGGGTGACGGCGGCGGTCCGGCCGTGGACGGCGACGTCGATGTGGTGCAGTTCGTCGGGATCGATCAGGACTCCAGCTGGGTGCGCAGTTTGGCCAGGGCCCGGCTGATCAGACGGGACACGTGCATCTGCGAGATGCCGATCTGGCCGGCGATCTCCTGCTGGGTCTGGTTGCCGTAGAAGCGCATGGCCAGGATGCGCCGCTCCCGATCGTCGAGAATGGTCATCGCCGGGCCGAGCGCGACCCGCAGCTCGGCCAGCTCGAAACCGTCGTCGACCGCGCCCAGGGTGTCGGCGAGCTCGGCGCTGCCGTCCTCACCGGCCGGCGCCGACAGGCTGGTGGCGGCGTAGGCCCGCGCGCCTTCCAGACCCTCGATCACCTCGTCCTCGGTGACCTTCAGATGCGCGGCGATGTCGGCGACCGTGGGTGACCGGTCCAGCGTGTGGGTGAGTTCGTTGGTCGCCGCCGTGATGTCGAGCCGCAGCTCCTGGAGCCGCCGCGGGACCCGGATCATCCACGTACGGTCGCGGAAGTGCCGTTTGATCTCGCCGAGCACGGTAGGCACGGCGAACGCGCCGAAATCCATGCCGCGTTCCGGCTCGAACCGATCGACCGCCTTGATCAACCCCACCGTGGCGACCTGGACGAGATCGCCCAGCGGCTCACCCCGGCCGTGGTAGCGGCGGGCCAGATGTTGGGCCAGCGGCAGCCACGCCTCGATCGCCCGCTCACGCCGGCCCCGCCGGGCCGGATCATCGACCGCCGTGCGCGAGAACTCGTCGATCAGATCGACCGCGGTCTCGGAGACAACCGAACCTCGCACCCCGGGTCACTCCTTTGCCAGACGACAACCATTGCCTGTGCCCAAGTTAACCGTTCAGCCCACCTGCCGCCAGCCGAAAGGATGAGGTGTCGCAGCCCAGTCCCCTGAACGGCACGTCCAGCCTGGCACGGCCCGGATCTGGCTAACGTGAGTTCCGCTCGGGTACGGAGTGGCGTACGGGGTGCCCGAAAGGGTAAACATCCCTTCATGGACCCGCTCCGCTTGTCGTTCTCCCACGGCGCGGATTGCGCGGCCCTGCGCCACCAGGCCCGGCAGGCCCTCGGCCCGCACCAGAGCCCCGAGCTGGTCGACGACGTCCTGCTGGTCATCACCGAGCTGGTCCAGAACGTCGTGCAGCACACCGGCGACGGCGGCGAGCTGACCATGCGCCGCAACGACGGCGCCCTGCGCATCGAGGTCGCCGACCGCAGCACCGAGACACCGCGGATCCACGGCCCCGACGCCCGCCGGGTCCGCGGCCGGGGGCTGCTGATGGTCGCCGCGATCAGCCGCGAGTGGGGCAGCCGCACCAGCCCCGACGGCAAGATCGTCTGGGCCGACGTTCCGTTCGACAGCCAGAACTGAGCCGGGCGAACCGGCACCGCGGCCGTACGGCATCGATCAGGTTGTTCATGGCCGACATCACCCGCCTGCGGAAGGCTCGGCGGCAACCCCGGAGGATGGCCGGCTCGTAGAGGAGGTGAAGGAGGTACCTACATGCCGCGTCCCACTCGTGACGACGAGTTCGTGACGTTCGTCCGTGTCAATCGAACGTCGCTGCTCAAGTTCGCCGGCCTGCTGACGGCAGGGGACCACCACCGGGCCGAGGACCTGGTGCAGACCGCCCTGTCCAAGCTGTACGTGGCTTGGCCGAAACTGGACCGGCCGGAAACGGTCCTGGCGTACACCAGACGCACGGTTCTGAACAGCCACATCGACGAATCTCGACGCCCGTGGTGGCGCCGAGAACGGTCGACGCCCGATCTTCCGGAAATGCCCGCCCACGAGGGCCCGGACGGGATCGCGGGCTTGGACCACGGTCGATTCGGCCCGGTCGGGCAACAGGTGCGGACAGCCTTGGCGGCGTTGCCCAAACAGATGCGGGCCGTCGTGGTCCTGCGCTACTGGCTGGATCTCAGCATCGAGGAAACCGCCCGGATGCTCGGCTGCAGCCAGGGCACGGTCAAGAGTCAGGCGGCCAAGGGGATGGCGAAGCTGCGCCTCCTCCTTCCCGCGCCGTCACACGCGACGGGCGGCCAACGGATCGAGAGGACGAACCCATGAATGAGATCAAGGTGCTCCTGGACAGCGCGGTGCCGATCGAGAACGAGGCGGTCGACCCGGCCGCGGACCTTTCTCGGGGACGCCGCCGCCTGCACAAGCGGCGGATGACCCGCGCCTGGGCGGGCGCCGCCGGGCTGGCCGTGGTCGCCGCCGCGACTGGTGTCGTGGTCACGAACGGATCGACCGAACCGGCTCCCCCGCGGGCCGCGACCGCCCCCGCCTCCACGCCCAAGGGCGCCTCCCCACGGAGTCAGCTGCCGGCCATCGAGCTGGTCGCCTACACGGGCAAGCAGGTACCCGGCTACACGGTGAAGTCGGTGCCCGAAGGCTGGGAGATTCAAGGCGGCAGCAACACCGTGTTGACGCTCGCGCCCAAGGGCTTCAAGAACCAGGACGTCAACGAATGGGTCGGCAAGATCGCGGTCATGCTGGAATCCAAGGACGCGGCGCCCGACGACCGCCCGATCACCGAGGAAGACCTCAAGGCCTGGGGCATGGAAGGCTCTGACCTCGCCCGGACGAGCAGCAAGGTCACCGTCAACGGTCAAGATGGGTCGATCTCACGGCCGACGAAGGTCGACCGCACGTCGACCGTGAGCGTGTCGTTCCCCGACTCGAAGGGCCACCACGTCGTCGCTCAGGGGCCGGCGTCGCTCGGCTGGACCGACGCGCAGTGGGCCAAGTTCGCCGAGGGGGTCACGGTTCTGCGCAACGCCGAGCAGGGCGTCGGCTGATCGTCGCTGCGTGCTTCAAGCACGGGAGGTCCGCGCGAAGCGCAGGCCTCCCGGTCTGCTGCCCGTGCGGCACACGCCTGGTCGGCTTCCCACGTGAACTGCTGTTCATCCTGTTTGGATTGACTCTCGGCTATTCTCTGGTTACATACTGTCATGGAGCCGACCTCTGATTGGCAGGCACCCTGCTAGGTGGCAGCGTGTCCGCCGATTCAGCGGCCATCTCGCTTGATGTGCTCCCGCCAGCTGCTTGTCGCGGGCCGCCCCACCTCGCCACGTCTGTCCGTGAGCCGGCGACGGCGCTGTTCATGAGGGAGTGAATGGTGGGATCCGATCTGCTGAACGCCGACGAGTTCACGCACAACGAGGCCAGGTACATCCCTGACCCCTTCCCGTTCTACGCGCGGATGCGGGCCGAGTCCCCCTCGTTCCACTCAGGGAGGATCTTCGGCGGAGCATGGCTGTTCTTCAGCTACGCCGACACAATCGCGCTGATGACCGACGAACGGCTGTCGAACGCGAGAGCCGCGGTGCCGCTGCGGTTCCTGCCGGCGGACCAGCGCGACGCCGCCGGTGACATGGTGAGCGTCTTCGAACGGTGGCTGGCCTTCCACGACGGCGCCAGCCACACCACACTGCGCCGGCAGGCCAACCGCAGCTATCTGCCCTTCGGTGACGACGTGCTCGAGCCGCGTATCCAGGCGATCGTCGACCGGCTGCTGGACGCGGTCGACCCGAGCGGGTTCGACCTGATGAGCGACTTCGCCTTCCCGCTGTCGGCCATGGTGATCGCCGACGTCCTCGGGGTGCCGGTCGATGCTCATCCCGCGCTCACCCGGTGGACCGATGACATCGCGCACCTGTTCGGCTCGACCCACGTCACGGCTGAGCATGTGCTCCGCACTCGACAGAGCACAAAGGAATTGGTCGAGTTCCTGTCGTCACCGCCGATCGTGGCCGGATCGGTGCGCTCCGGCGGCCTGCTGCACACCCTGCGTACCACTGAGGTGCACGGTCACCGCTTCGGCGACGCCGACGTCGTCGCCCAGGCCACCCTCCTGCTCTTCGCCGGGACGGCCTCCATCCGTTACCTGATCGGCAACAGCACGCATGCCCTGGACCAGCGGCCCGAGCAAGAGCGAGAGCTGCTGCTGAGAACGGACACGGTCGACGACGCGGTCGAGGAACTGCTGCGCTTCTGCACGCCGGTGCAGTTCGTCGGCCGGGTCGCCCGCGAAGACTTCGATCACGTCGACAGCCACGGAGTCACCTGCCACATCAAGGCCGACCGGCCGCTGCTGCTCTACGTCGCCTCGGCGAACCGCGACGACACGGTGTTCACCGAGCCCGACCTGTTGCGGCTGCGCCGGCCCGCGCCGAACCGGCACCTGACGTTCGGGGCGGGCCGGCACCTGTGCTTCGGCGATCCCCTGGTGCGCCAGACCACCCGGATCGCGATGGTCAACCTGTATCAGCGCTTTCCGCATCTGCGCGTCGCGCCGCAGACGTTGGACTGGAACAACAATCTCGGCTTCCACGGCTTCCAAAGTCTGCGGGTGACCTCATGAGACGCCTGGCCAACTTCATCGACGGCAAGCCGTCCACGGCGGACAACAGTGAGCGCGCCGAGCTGCTCGATCCGGTCACCGGCAAGGTTTGGGCGACCGCGCCCGCGTCGAACGGCGCCGAGGTCGACGCGGCCATGCGCAGTGCGGCCAGGGCCTTCGACGGCTGGCGGGCCACCACGCCGGCCGAGCGCCAGGCCTTGTTGCTCCGGCTGGCCGATGCCCTGCAGGCCCGCCTGCCCGAGCTGACCGAGGCGGAACTCCGGCAGACCGGCAGCCGCGCCGCCGCCAACGAGATCCCGCTCGCCGGTGACCAGCTGCGCTTCTTCGCCGGCGCGGCGCGCCTGCTGCCGGGCCTGGGCGCCGGCGAGTACGTCGCCGACCACACGTCCTACGTCCGGCGTGAGCCGCTGGGCGTCTGTGTCCTGCTCGCTCCGTGGAACTATCCGATGATGATGGCGGCGCTCAAGTCGGCGCCGGCCCTCGCGGCGGGCAACACGGTGGTCCTCAAACCGGCCGAGACCACCCCGGCGACGGCTCTGCTGTTCGCCGAGATCGCGGCCGAGATCCTTCCGCCCGGCGTGCTGAACGTCGTCTGCGGCGGCCCGGAGACCGGCCGGCTGCTGGTCGCACACCCGGCTCCCGCCGCGGTCGGGCTGACCGGATCGATCGCCACCGGCATCGACGTGGCGACCTCCGCGGCGGCGACCCTGAAACGTGTGCAGGCGGAACTGGGCGGCAAGACACCGGTCGTGGTGTGCGCCGACGCCGACCTGGACGCGGCGGTCACCGGCATCGTGACCGGCGCGCTGAGCAACGCCGGACAGGACTGCACCGCGGCCTCCCGCGTGCTGGTCGCCGCGGAGATCCACGACGAGTTCCTGGCGGCGCTGGAAACCGCGGTGGGCGCGGTGCACACCGGCGGCCCCGACGACGAGACCGCGATGTACGGACCGCTGAACAACGCCGCTCAACTCGAACGGGTCAGCCGCTTCGTCAACACCCTGCCGGATCACGCACGCGTGGTCACCGGCGGCCATCGGGTCGGCACGGCCGGCTACTTCTTCGCGCCCACCATCATCGCCGACGTCCTCGGTGACGACCGCGTCAGCACCGAGGAGATCTTCGGACCGGTGATCACCGTGCAACGCTTCACCGATGAGGCGGAGGCGGTGAAACTGGCCAATTCCGTGGTGCAGGGCCTCGCATCGTCGGTGTGGACGACCGACCACTCGACCGCGATGCGGCTGAGCGCCGACCTCGACTTCGGATGCGTGTGGGTCAACACCCATCTCATGTTCCCCACGGAGATGCCACACGGCGGGTTCAAACGTTCGGGCTACGGCAAAGACCTGTCGACGTACGCGCTCGAGGAATACACCCGCGTCAAACACGTCATGCACAAGATCATCCGACACGAGCCCGCGCCGCTCATTCAGATCGCCGCACCCCAGCCCACGAGACGCACATGACAACCGGGGACGCGCAGCACAACGGACCGTTCAAACCGGCCAGCCGAGAGGCGCAGCAGAAGCTCACGCCCCAGATCGACGGCAGCGTCGTGGGAAGCTCCTCGCGCGGCTGGCCGAAGACCTGACGCCATATACGCGCGCATCATTCTGCGTCTGCTCGACTTTCCGGCCCGGTCGTCCCCCTACCTGAGAATGCCGGTGTGGCCGAGGGAATAGCGACCGGGTTGAGGCCAGACCGTGAGACCGTGTGGCTCACGGCCGACCTTGATCTTCTTGACGAGATGGCCGTCCGTAGTGTCGATGGCGTAGACCACGTTGTCGTACCGGCCCGAGAGCCACAGCACGTTGCCGTCGGCGGACACGTTGCCCATGTCCGGGCTGCCGCCGCCGGGGATGCGCCACTTGGCGACCAGCTTGCCGGTGGCGAAGTTCAGTAGTGAGATCGAGCCCTCACCACGGTTGGCGATGTAGAGGCTCCGGGAATCGCGGCTGACGTAGAGTCCGTGGGCGCCGTCGCCGGTTCGCATGAACTTTCGCACCGCGAGACGGTCGCCGTCGACGACCCACACGCCCGAGTTGTTCATGTCGGCGACGTACCAGGTGCGGCCGTCCGGAGCGATCTTGATGTCCTGGGGCATCGGATGGTGGCCGGGGAGCCGGATCCGCCCCAGGATCGACCGCTTGGCAACGTCGACCTTGATCAGGTCACCGGAGAACTCGCAGCTGACGATCAGATAGCGGCCGTCGGCGGAGAAGTCGGCGTGGTTGACCCCTTTGCAGTGCACCGGAAGCGTCTTGCGCACGGCCATGGTGTGCGGGTCGCGGAAAACCATCTGTTCCTGCTCCTCGGCCATCACGATCGCAGCCTTGCCGTCCGGCGTGAAATACAGGTTGTACGGATCGTCGACCGGCACCGGTTTGCCGAAGACGCCGGTGGCAGGGTCGAGGGGCACCAGCGAATTTCCCTCGTTGTTGTTGATCCACAGAGTGCGCAGATCCCATGACGGCACGACGTGCTGCGGACCCTTGCCGACCCGGACGGTCTTGATCACCTGGTACGTCGCCGGATCGATCACGGACACCGTACCGTCGTCGAAGTTCGGCACGTAGACGCGAACCGGGTCGTCCTTGACCGCATCCGACAGCGCGTTCGGCCGGTCGGCGGCGTAGAGGTCGTCGGCGCGCAACGGCGGCGGCATGCCAGGCAGGAGCGGGCCCGGAAGAGTGGCCGCACCAACGCTGGGCGGGACCGAGGCGTGCATACCGGGCATGTCCATCGAGGCCTCATGGTCATCGTGAAAAGTGGCATGACCAGCCGGTTTGCCGGTCGAGCAGCCGACCGGCCCGGCGATCATCAGCCCGGCCACTGCCGCGATCGCCAGCACGCGCCGGCCCATCATCGAGTCAACTCCACGCCCATACGACGGAATTCAGGACACTGGTTCGCCGTCCGCGTCGGCCGGCTGGGTGATCTTCGTCATGCTGTCTGAGTCGCAGGCCGGAGGGACAACGGGTGATGCGATCAGATGACTCATGTGGTGACGACGTCGGTCGCCGGAAGTTCCGGGCCGGGTGGCGGCCAGGCGGGTGAGGCGTCGTCCGTCGGTGATGCGGCCTCGGAACGCGATGGATGAAGTGCGGCCGGTGGGCGCGTCTCGGACGATATTGGCCACCCGGTTGCTGGCGCCCGCCGGCCGGAAGCCGTCAACGGAACGGCGTGCGCAGTGGCCTGGTCGGCTCCACGCTCGCCCAGAACGATCCGGCGAGGGCGACCGCCAGCAGCACGACCCACCGGCCGTGCGCCCCCGTCCACTCCGGACTGTCCGGCGAAACGAAAAGCGCCAGCCCGCGCGGCAGCACGGTCGCGGCCATGACCAGCACCAGCAGGGCGGGGAAGGCGGCGACGCCGCCGTCTGCCCGCACGCCGGCCGCCCGGCTGCCACGCAGGCGGACGGCGGCCACCATGAGGGCGACGGCACCCAGCGCGGCCGCCTCGGCCGTCACGCCACCGATGGGGAGCGTCGCGCCGATGCCCTCTTCGGCGCCGGCCACGGTGACGCCCAGCACGAGCGCCCACCACACCGCGACCGCCGGCAGAATCACGCCGGCGCGGGCAGCGTGCCGGACCGGACGCGGCGTGGGCATCGGCGCGGTGCTGCGCGCAGCTGGGTCGTCGAGCAGGAACCCGGCACCCAGCGCACCGCAGACCGCCGCGACGCGCAGCAGTGCCACGAGATCCTCGGCGGTCAGCATCGTCGTCGTGGCCGCGGGCACGACGACGATCGCCAGCCCGACACCGGCCGCGGCCAGGAACGCCCCCCACCGCGTGGCTCGCACGGTCGGCGCCAACAGCAGCACGAGGACCCGAGCGCTCACGCGCCGCATACGGTCCGTTCCTCCTCCGGCGGCAGTGGGGCCACCGGTACGCCGAACAGCTCGCCGGCCCGCTCGGCGGATGTCTTCGCGGCGGCCAACTCGGCCCACGAGCGCCGGACCACCTGCGCAACGTCGGCGGCCGGGCGGTTCAGCAGCGCCAGCGCCACCGCGGCCTCCCGGTCCGGCACCGACAGACCGATAGGAAACTGCGGATCGCCGAACGGCAACGCACCCCAACTCGTGGCGTCTGCTTCATGCAGGCCGGCGGCCGCTGTCGGGGTCGCCTGGCCGGCCAGCCAGGCGACCAGCACTCCCCGCGCGCCGCAGAGCTGACTGCCGTCCGGGCCGCCGCGACCCACCACGACCTGGTATGCCACCAGGCCGGCGAATGTGATCGCCGATCTGCCGTCGCCCCACCGGGTGCCGACCGTGACCGCGTCCGGCGTGCCGGCGCGGGCGTCCACCCGCCGCCACGCGGCTGCGGCGGCCGCCGCTTGCTCTGCACTCCTCGAGCTCTCGCCGTCGGCGTAGAGGTCCACGGTGGACATCCGCTGCCGCACGACGAGTGGCTGCCGGGCACGGTCGTCGGGCGCCCCGCGCAGGACGCCACGGACCACGCCGTCCCACCCGCCGATCCAGGAGGAAAAGCCGTCGAACGCGCAGTAGGTGACCTGGTCGATCCGGCGGCAGGTCTGGACCTCGGCGGGGCGCTCGGCCGCGGTGGACCGGGCGGCCCGTACCGCGTCGCTCATCGGAAGGAACTGCGCCGAGCCGGCCAGGACGGCGACCGACAGGCCGGCCGCACCGGCCGCCGTCAGCCGACGGCCGCGGGCGCCGGTCACCGCCAGCACCGCGACGGCGACAAGGGCGACCAGACCCAATACGTAAACCAGGTGTCGCCCGGCCGGGCGGGCCATCAGGTCCACCGGAAGCGGCATCGGTGGTTCCTCCAGCGCGACCGGCAGCAACCAGCGCAGCCACGTCGCGCCAGGGGTGGACGGTAGGGCGCCCGCGAAGGTGACGGCGGTCAGACCCATCAGTAGCAGCGGCGCGACGATCGCGGCGCGGAGCCACCGGGCGAGCAGGACTCCGACGGCACCCAGCAGCAGGACGGCCGCGGGATAGAGCGCCAGCTCGAACGGGTTAGGCCGGCCGGCCGCGCCGGGCACGGCGGCGAGCAGGCCGATCCGCCCGCCGGTCAACACCGCGACGACCGCGCTGTACGGCAGCACGGACAGCAGAAAGGCGCCGGCGCGCCACGGAGCGGGCAGGACGAGCGTGTCGAACACGGCGGTCGTGCCGTGCCGGTGTGCCCGCAGCGCCGCCAGGTTGACGGCGACGAGAGCGGCGCCACCCAGCGTCAGCAGGGCGGTGAACTGCTTGGACCAGTCCTCGTACTGAAGGACTGGATAGTTGTCCGAACCGGCGCTC
Source organism: Actinoplanes sp. NPDC089786 (assembly GCF_040684855.1). NCBI lineage: Bacteria > Bacillati > Actinomycetota > Actinomycetes > Micromonosporales > Micromonosporaceae > Actinoplanes > Actinoplanes sp. NPDC089786. The sequence continues at coordinate 65,116 of NZ_JBFBGU010000024.1, read as the reverse complement.
AGCCACCCGTACAGCTGCGTCCCGACGAACAGCAGGATGCCGGCGATCGTGACCGGGTGGCGCAGGAGGCGGACCGCCTCCGCCTTGGCCAGCGCGACCATGGCCCGGCGCGGATCGCCCGGCCTCACGCCGGCCCGGGTCTCCGTCACCACGGCCGCGGTCACGCGAGCACCCCCTGGTGTGCGGTCGCATCGACGAGCAGGAGGTAGCCGTCCTCCACGGTCGGCTCGAGCAGCTCGGCGCCAGGCGGCGGAGCGCCGACGTGGCGATACCGGCCGGTCCCGTCGCGCCAGGAGGCGAGCGCCCCGACCACGCGAGATTCAGTCGTCCACACCCGGCCGCGGGCCAGCGCGGCGAGGTCGGCCGGCGCGCCCTCGAACCGGACCGTGCCCCGGTCCAGCACGATCACCCGCTGGCAGAGCGCCATCGCCTCCTCCGTCTGGTGCGTGGACAGCAGCACGGAACGCCCCTCGCCCAGCTCCGCGACGACCTCGCGGAACCGCAGCCGCTGCTCCGGGTCGAGACCCACGGTTGGCTCGTCGAGAATCAGCAGGTCCGGGTCGCCCACCAGCGCGGCGGCCAATGCCACCCGCTGCCGCATCCCGCCGGACAGCGCCCTGATTTTCTGTCCGCGCTGGTTCGCCAGCCCGACCGCGGCCAGCACCCGCCGGACCTCTTCATGCCGGGCCCGGCGATCGGTCTGCTCCTTGAGGATCGCCACGTAGTCGACGAACTCGAACGCGGTGAACCCCGGATGGAAGCCGGGATCCTGCGGCAGATAGCCGAGGCGGCGCCGGACGGCGAGCCGGCCCGACTCGCTCCGGGGATCGACGCCCAGCACCGTGAGCTCCCCGCGATCCGGCACGAGCGCCGTGGCGACGATCCGCAGCAGCGTCGTCTTGCCCGCGCCGTTGGGACCGAGCAGGCCGGTCACGCCGTCGGCCAGCGTGAACGCCACGTCGGCCAGGGCGAGCGTGCGGCCGTATCGCATGGACAGGCCGGATGCGCTGACGACGGTCACCGGAACCTCCTTGGAGTTTCGAACGCCCGGTGCATCCGGGCGAGGACGAGGGCGCCCAGGGCGCCGGCGAGCGCCAGCGCAAGCTGTCCGACCGGGACGAAGGGTGACGAGCCGCCGGAGCCGGCGCCCAGCGTCGACGTCACCAGCACGACCCAGCCGAGGCCGACCAGGACCGCGGCGAGGACCGGGCCGAGCCGGGCCATGAAGGCCAGGGTGAGCAACGTGAGCGCCAACGCCGGCAGAAACCAGCCCAGGGCGGTCAACCCCAGGTCGGGCAGTGCCAGGGTCGCCGCGGCGCTCAGCACTGTGGTGGTGGAAAGCACGGCCACGCAGCGCAACAGGAGCAGCCGGAAGGTGTGGATCGGAGCGACCACGGTGATCTCGTACGTCGGGTCGACCCGGTGTCCGAAGGAGAGCGCCACCCCGCCCACCGGCAACAGCGGCGCGACGGCCAGGAACACCACCGGGTCGGCCAGGTTGGCCAGCAGCGCGGCGAGCGCCAGCGTCGACGCCACGGCGACCAGCCAGGACAGGCGCAGCACCGGAGTGGCCGCGAGCAACCGGGCGGTGTGCTCGGCCACGCCGGCCCGGACCAGGAGGCGCTCCACCGGCCCCGGGACGGGCGCGTCCAGCTCCGCATCGAGCCTGACCCAGCCCGCCGCGGTCATCTGCGGCTCGGCCGCCGCGGCGAGCCGTTCCCGGCAGTACGCGCACGCCGCCAGATGCGCCTCGGTGGACCAGAGCTCGGGCGGGACGAGTGTTCCCTCCCCGTACCGCCGAAGCTCCCCGTCCGGCAGATGCCACTCGGCCGCTGTCATGACCCCTCCCCCTCGCTGCTCACGCCAGCTCCTGACGCAGTTGCCGCCGGGCACGCATGGCCCGGGTCTTGACCGTGCCGGACGGAATGCCGAGGAGCACCGCCGCCTCCGCGGTGCTCAGGCCGTCGAGCACGGTCGCCTGCACGACGGCTCGCAACTCCGGCGAAAGCCGGGCGAGTGCACCGGCGAAATCGCCGTGCTCCACGCCGATCAGCACCTGCTCCTCCGCCGACGGCTCGTCGGTTTGCTGCCGACGCGCCAGCAGGCCGGCCAGCCGCTGCCGGGCCCCGTGCCCCCGCAGTGAATCGATCAGGCGGCGGGTGCCGATCCGCCACAGCCAGCCCGAGACGTCGCCACCGTGCTCCGTGCGATATCTCGCCGTACCGCGCCAGACCGCCAGGAAGGTCTCCTGCACCACGTCGTCGACCAACTCGGTGTCGGCGCAGCGATAGCGCAGCCGGAGCACCAACCAGGTCGCATGCCGCTGGTAGAACGCCTCGAAGGCAGCGCGGTCGCCGGTCGTGACGCGGGCGAGCAACTCAGCGTCGGCGGGAGTGGCAGGTGGCGTACTGGTCACACCCCTTCATCGGATCCGGCGCCGCGAACGGTTCACCGAATCCGGTGCCGTCCCGACCGGCCAGGAGAATAGCCCCGGAGCCGAGCCCGGGAGCCGGAGAAAGACGGAGTTCGACACGGTTCCGTCTCGGCGTGGCGGACCTCGAAACGGGATCCATCAGGGCGTAAGTACAACGCCCAGTTCCACTGCGGCTTCGATGACCCAGCCGCGCTCGCCGACTCCCCCGGGGTCAAATGCCCCATGTGGAACACATCGCATCCCCTGGCGCGGGCCACGAATGAACCGCGACAGCGTGACGAGGTCGGGACGACATATCGACACGCTTGGCTTGTCACGGTTAGCACTTCACTGCATCGCGAGTCGAATGAGGTGAGTCTTGAAGAGGACCGCAAACGTTTGTGTGGGCGTGGCCATGACCTTGGGCGCCATCCTGGCGGCGGCACCGGCCAGCGCGGCGCCGGCACGCGTCCAGGTCGAGCAGGCCGCCGAGGCCGACGGGGAGATCGGGACGCAATCCTGGGGATACGTGCTTGACTTCAAGTCGGCCTCTTTGCCGTTTTGCAAGGCGGAAGGTCAAAGGGGAATCGACCGTGGCGAATGGCGCGCGTACGATTGCGAACACCTTTTCCCGGAATGGTGGAGTCTCTACGTGGACTACATCTGATCGGGCTTGAGGGCCCGCCGTCCACACCGCGGTGTGGACGGCGGGCATCAGAATTGTCGGCCGACACACCCGAGTTCTACCGAGACGGTGCCGACGGACGGCATACCAGCACGAGCTGGCGCTGGTCTCACACCGCTCGAGCGCCGACCCGGATCACCCAAGCTTTCCAGACGAGCATCCTTCGAGACCCGTACCGGAGCTCACGAACGGCACCGCGCGGCACGCGCCGTCAATCTTCACCGCGCTCCGGGACGCTGCCGCAACTGCGCCACGTGATGGGCCGCTTCATCGGCCTCGGAGCACGTTGGCCGCTGAGCCCGCCCGCGGCGCAAATCCATCCGGTCGTCGAGCTCGGCCACTCCCTGCGTCCACCCGACATTTGTATCCACAAGCTCCACCCGATAGGTTGAACTGACACGTGAAAGCCGAGACAGTATGGGAGCGAACTGCTGACCAGTGAAGAGTTGCTGGCCGTACTCGCGGCCGTCGGTCATCCGCTCCGGCTGCGGGTCATCGGGGAACTCGCCGCAGGACGTGTGCACGTCAGCGAGCTGGCGCGCCGGCTCGGAGTTTCCCGCCCGCTGCTCTACATGCATCTGGAGCGGCTGGAGAAGGCCGGGCTCATCGAAGGGCATCTGGAGCTGTCGCCCGACGGCAAGGCGATGAAGTATCTCGAACTGGCGCCGTTCGAGCTCACCCTGACGGTCGATACGGTCCTCGCGGCGCTGCAGATGGACCAGGGGGAAGGACCCAGCAAAATGCAGGAGAACCCGCAGTGACTGATATCGGTTCCATTGTGATTCCCATCGTGGCCATCCTGACACTGGTTGGTGGCATCACGTTGTGCGTCGCCTTCTATTTCCGGTTCGAGCGGCACCGTACCGATGTCCTGGGGACGGAGATGGCGAAGAACCGCAAGGTCGCCGAGCAGGCGGTGCGGCAACAGGAACAGGTGCACGCCCGGATCGACGAGTTGACCGAACGGATTGCGGCGGTCGAGCAGATCCTGCGGAGTGTCGGCTGAACGGACGGTGGTCATGATCGCCACAGCCGGTGTGAACAAATGTCGCTGGGCAGGTGTGCCACCACGACGCCGTGGAGCATGACTTGCCGCCGTCCGCGGCCGCTCTCCTCAGCCACCTGCGGGCGCGCTTTCCGGGCCGTCCCGTCGAGGTGCTGCCACCGGTGCTCGGGCCGATCCACGAGAGGGTCTCGGGCTTCCATGTCCTGCGGTTAGAGCCTGCCGGGGGCGGCTGGCTCTACGCGACCTCTGGGCTGGCCGGCCGCGGGCACGGCCTGGAGTTCGTTCTGCTCGCTGCGCACAGGTCCGACGTTCACGTCGAGACCGTCACGATGGTCGGGCACTATCACGCCACCGGCGGCGAGCACGCGCTCGACCTGGGCCACACGGTCGCGATCGGCCGCCCGTGGCTACAAAACTCTGAATGCGATCACCTGCTGGTGAGCAGGCCCTACCCGTGGGGCCCGGAACTGGAGCAGTGCGACTGGGCTCAGGGCCACATCCGGGTGCTGTGGCTACTGCCGATCACCGCGGCCGAGGCGGCGTTTCGCCACGAGCACGGTCTGGAGGCGCTCGAGCAGCGCTTTGATGACGCTGGAATCACCCCGGCCGACCCGAAACGCCGCTCCGTAGTACCTGGCAGCACCTGACGGAAGGTGTGTGGCGGGCCGAAGCGAGCTTCGCTCCCCCGCGCCACTCCGACCGCTGCGACGTCGCGCTGGTCTGCGTCGGCGCGCCATCGGCCGGCAGTCACTCGAAGGACAGGTCCGCGCGCTGCGCGCGACTACCTCGAGTACGTGCGGATGTTCCGCGTTTCGGGCCTGGCTGACGGCCGATCCGGCCGGCGGGCCCGAGCTGGCGCGCCTTATCGCGGGTCGCTGACCAGGCATTACCGCCCCGTTCAGGCACACATTGACACGCATTCCTACACCTGTAAGTATATTCTTACATGCGTAAGATCAAAGTTCAGGAGATGCAATGATCAGGACCTCGCCGGCACGGCGCGGCATCACGGTGCGAGTTGCCCGGTGGAGCGCGACCCATCCGTGGAAGGCGATCCTCGGCTGGGTTGTGTTCGTGATCCTGTCCATCGGCGTCGGCGCGGGCGTCGGCACCAACGAGGCGTCCGGCAATGACTTCTGGGTCGGCGAGGCCGGCCGGGCCGAGTCCATCGCCACGGACGGCAACCTGACCCAGCCGCCGACGGAGCGAGTGCTGATCACCGCGCAAGGCAACGCGCCAGTCGGGTCGGAGGCAGACCAGGCCGCGACCGATGTCGCGGAAAAGCTGTCCAGGCTGCCGTCGGTGGCCGCCGTCCAGGCTCCCGCGCGAGCGGCGGATCAGACCGCGGTGCTGGTGACGTTCACCATGAAGGGCGACGCAAAGGCTGCCACGGCCGCATTGCCGGACGTCGACGCGCAGGTCACCGCGGCACAGGCGGCCCATCCGGGGGTGGTGCTGGCGCAGACCGGTTCGGCCTCGACGTCGAAGGGCAACGGTAAGCAACTCGGCTCCGACCTGGCCCGGGCCGAGATGATCACCTTCCCCGTGACGTTGGTCATCCTATTCATCGTGTTCGGTGCCCTGATGGCCGCCGCGGTGCCCCTGATCCTGGCGATCTCGTCGGTCGGCACCGCGCTCGGCCTGTACGGGCTGGCGTCGTTCGTCTTCCCGGACGCCGGAGGGGCGGTCGCCAACGTCGTCCTGCTCATGGGCATGGCGGTCGGTGTCGACTATTCGCTGTTCTACCTCAAACGGATCCGGGAGGAACGCGCGCGTTCCGGTGGGCGGCTCAGCCACACCCAGGCGGTCGAACTGGCCGCTGTCACCTCCGGGCACACCATCATGGTCTCCGGGATGGCGGTCATATTCTCGCTGGTCGGCCTCTACTTCGTAGACGACGTCATCTTCTCGTCGATCGCCACCGGCTCGATCATCGTGGTGCTGGTGGCGATGGCCGGCTCGCTGACCGCGCTGCCGGCGCTGCTGTCAAAGCTCGGCAAGCGGGTAGACCGCCGCAGTGTCCGCCGCCGCGGCGTGCTGCCGACCAGCGAGATGCCCAGCCGGGTGTGGCAGAGCCTGCTGCGACCGGCCACCCAGCACCCGCTGGTCACCTTGGTCGTCGCCGCCGGGCTGATGCTGCTGCTGGCGTTGCCCGCGCTCGGTATCAAGCTGCGGGTGGAGGGCAACGACACCTTCCCCCGCAGCATCCCGGCGATCGCCGCCTACGACCGTATGGCGCGGTTGTTCCCGGCCGAGGGAATCGCGCATTTCGTCGCCGTCAAAGCGCCCGCAGCCGAGAAAGCCACGGTCAATGCCGCGCTCGTTCAGTTGAGCGACCGGGCACAGGCCGACCCACACTTCGCGCGCACCGACCACCCCCGGATCAGCACGTCGGCCGACGGCACGGTCAGCACCCTCGAGATTCCGGTTCCGACCGGCACCAACGCGCCCGCCTCGATCACATCGCTGAAGATCGTGCGTGACACGCTGGTCCCGCAGACCCTGGGCGCGATCCCCGGCCTCGACTACGCCGTGTCCGGGCAGGTAGCCCGTTCCATCGACTACGTCGACCACCAGGCCAGCCGGACGCCGCTCGTGATCGCGTTCGTGCTGCTCGTGACATTCGTGATGATGAGCTTCGCGTTCCGATCGATAGTCATCGGGCTGGTCGGGGTCCTCCTGAACGTACTGTCCGCCGCCGCCGCGTTCGGCGCCCTGGTCGCGGTCTTCCAAGGCACCTGGGCGCAGAGACTGCTCGGTTTCACCTCCGGCGGATTCATCACTTCCCGGATTCCGCTCATCCTCTTCGTGATCCTGTTCGGACTCTCGATGGACTATCAGGTCTTCGTGGTGAGCAGAATCCGCGAAAGGATGCTTGCCGGGCAGCCGACCCGCGAAGCCGTCGCGGACGGCATCACCCGCTCGGCCAGCGTAGTAACCAGCGCCGCCGTCGTGATGGTGTCCGTATTCGTCAGCTTCATGTTCGTCAGCCTGACCGAACTGAAACAGATCGGCTTCGGTCTGGCAGCCGCGGTGATCCTGGACGCGGTGGTGATCCGCATCCTGATCCTGCCGTCGGTGCTGACACTGCTGGGCCCCCGCAGCTGGTGGCCCTCCAAGCCACCGGTCGGTACACCAGCGCCGGCCACGGTGTGCGCCGGAGTGGAAGAACGGGTCGCCTGAGCCGGCGTCGCGACGTCATCCCCGTTGCCATCGTGACGCCGAGCGGGCCGGTCCACCAAGCGGGCCGGCCCGCACCGTTCGACAGGGAATTTCTATCGCACCGGCTCCTACCGTCACCTCAGATGGCAACCGATCGAGCGGAGGCGTGATGCGGGCATGGACTGGCGATATGGCGTTGGCGGTGATCGACGGGACGTCGATGACCGGCTTACTCGCCGGCGGTACGCCGCATACCTTGTGCTGCGACGGGCGATACCGTGACAGCGTGCCGTCAGGGGAATGAAAGCGGCGTTTGCCAGGATTCACCGAGCGGGTGAGATCTGCTCGAGAGGGTCAAAAGGATCGCTCGAGTCCGGTCACACCTTGCCGAAGGGCCGTCTCGGCCGCAGCTTTCCCCGCAGCTGCGGCCGAGACTCGGCTCGCGCCGAGAAGCCGAGCGGCGAAGCCACCAATACCAGCGAACGCGTCAAACGAGGATGCCCGGTCCAGAACACGAATCGACTGGGTCTGACAGCGATGGGGTGCAGGAGAGGCTCCCCCGATGTGTGGCGAATCGTTTGCGTGGCACCGCCCCACTGGCGTGCCCCACGGGCGCGCCCGCAGGCTGCTGCGCCGCAGCGAATTCAGTTCCCGCCAGGACCTCGCACACAAGATCGAGAATTCACCATCGCCTACAATCGCACCGCCAAGCCCTACCGGTAGACCTACGACGGACGACCCCGCAAACTTCAATGGACATCAATCAGCGGCAGCCGTGCTTCTCCGACAGCAACTCTCCAGCAACCGCGGTGACGTTGACGTGCATGAGGGTCGGGATGGATGCGACCGGCTGGTAGCCGGGGTACCAGGTGTTGACTTGATCGACGATGCGGCCTTCCTCGCCTGCGGTGACCGTGCTGCCGCCTGGCGATTGCGTGCGCACTGCAAGGCCGACCAGTCCCCGGAAGCGCAATAGGTACGTGCGCTGATCACGAATGAGGGTCTGCAGGTCGGCCGGGGCACCGTGGCCCGGATAGGCGGTGTGCGCCTCGGGGAAGCGTTGCCGCAACTGGTCCAGCGCCTTGAGCCAGCCGCACGTGTGACCTTCCAACAGGGCTGGTGTCATGGCGTTATCGACCAGGTCACCGACGAAGATGCTTTGGCTGGACGGGTGGTAGTAAACGATCTGGTCACTGGTCTCAGCCGCAGCGAACTCGGCTGTCTGGAACGTCAGCCCGGCGACGGTGAGCGGCCGACCGCCGTGGACAGCGCGATCGGGTACCAGCGGCCGGGCCGGGTAGTCGTCACCGAGCTGCTGGTGGGTGAGCGCGTAGAAGCCCAGCGGGTCGGTGCGGATCGTCGTGATCGCGGACGTTGTGGCGTGGTACGGCGCGTTCGGGTAGGCGGCGCGGAAGACCTCACCACCTCCGACGTGGTCGGGGTGCGCGTGGGTGAGGACGATGGCCTGCACCCCGTGGGTCCGCGCGACGGCCGCATGGGCGTCGGAGAGCGTCCGCAGCGTGTCGATGACCACGGAACCGTACGGGCCTCGGACTGTGTAGGAGTTGACCGAGCCCGGATTGGCAGAGGCGAACCGGTGCACCTGCAGCCGGGTCGGGTGAGCGTCGGCCGGCACGGCGCTCAGGGCCACAACAGCGGCGACGGCGACGGCGATCTTGAGGAGCTTCTTCACCGGAACTCCCCCACGTTGGCCTCGGCCCACTGGCGGAACGTCGCCGGCGGACGGCCGGTGAGCTGTTCGACCGTCGGACGCACCGGCGACTCGTCCGTCGTGCCCTCGGCGAAGAATTTCAGAATCGCCTCGGCGTACGCGGCGGGCATCTGCTCGTGCAGGACCTTCGCCGACTGCTCGTCGGTGAGCCCTTCGAAGCCAATCCGGTGGCCGAGCACGTCGCTCAGCACGTCGATGCGGTCCTTCGGAGTCATCGCCTGCGGACCGCTCAGTTCGTGGACGTGGCTGTCCCCACTGGCTTCCCGCAGCTCGACGGCCGCAACGGCAGCGATGTCCTGCGGGTCGATGACGGCCATCGGCACGTCGGGGAACGTGGCCCGCACGACGCCGCCATCGCGGATCGTCGACGCCCACTGCAGCGTGTTGGTCATGAATGTGGGCGGGCGCAGGAAGGAGTACGGCAGGTCGCTGGCGCGGATCGTCTCCTCGGATTCGATGTGGTACCGCGCGATGACGTTGCTGGTGTCGCCGTCAGCGGCCGACAGCGACGAGAGCAGCACGATGCGGCGCACACCGGCGCCGCGGGCCGCATCGAGGACCTCCGACAGGCCGGGATAGCCGGCCATCATGAACATCGCCGTCACACCGGGCAGGGCGGCGGCGACGGTTGACGGCTTGTTGAGGTCGGCCGGCACCCAAGTGACCCGCGAGTCCAGGCCCTGCCGTCCGGCATCTCTGACGAGCGCCCGGACCGGCTCGCCCGCTTCGGCGAGGATCCGGGCGATCGCTCCGCCCACGTGCCCCGTGGCACCGGCCACCAAGATCACAGCGGTCCTCTCATGTTGGCGTAACGATACTTAACATCACAGAAAGCCGTGGCGTATGCATCATGAGCAGCAAGGAGCCCGCCGGAACGCGGCGACGGACCGCGGCTCTACTGCAACGGCATCCGGGTCCAACGCGCACCATCATCGGCGGCCCGTCTTTCGGCTCGCTGGCGTCTGGCTTTCGCGGCGCTCTCGCGCAGACAACCCGAGGCTTGTCCGGTAAGAGTCCGGTGGCTGTCGCCATACTGATCGACCGGTACGGCGGGGCGCTCACGCTGCGCCGTCTCGCGACGGCTGATGCCCTGGAAGGCCGCGTCCTTTGTAGTGGGTCGAGCGCGACGGCACTGTGAGCACAACCGCAAAGCCGCACCCTGACGGCGTTTCCGCAGGACCGGGCGGGCAACGGGCGCATCGCATCGACCCTTGACAATGTCGCAGCCCGCCCCGTTACTGGTACACACCAGATGTTGACGGGAGCTCAAATGATGCGAATGCATGGACGCCCCATCCTGGCGGCTGCCCTCGCTGTCCCTCTTGCCATGAGTGCCGTCGCCGGGCCAGGCCCGGCGCGGGCCGATCCGCCGCACACGACGGCGACCGAACGGACCCTGCCCGCGGACTACGCGGACCGCGTCAACGACATGCTCAACGACAAGACCGACCGATGGGGCGAGAAGCTGATCGCCGGCCCGGACGGTCCCACCTACGAGAACATCAAACCTCTGCTGATGCCGGCCAACGGCTCGGACGGCCAGCTCACCGCCTCGCATTTCTACTACCTTCCGTTCACGTACCCGAAACCGGACCCGCGGACCGCCGTCACCAACCGCCAATATTCGCTGCACGTCGCGGACGGCAGTCAGATCGTCTCCCAATGGGAGCAGAAGTTCGGCGGCTACGAGCACAACTTCGACGAGTGCCCGGCCGGCCAGCAGGGTGACATCCCGCAGTGCCTCACGTTCGGGGTCGGCTCCGGCGGCACCGAGATCTACGGCAGCGACCGCACCCGGCTGGCCGAGCCGAAGCTGACCGGCGACTACCTGCCGATCCTCGCGCTGAGCTACACCGACGCGCAGGGGGTGCGCTACGACCGGGAGTCGTTCACCGCACGCGACTCGCAGACCAACGCATTGGTGAGCCACGTCAAGTTCGACATCCAGTCCTCCGGCACTGCGCCCACGATCAGGATTCGGATCGTCGGGCCGGACCTCGCCGGTGCCACCCTCAGCGGCAACCGGCTGGTCAAGAACGGACGCACGTTCCTCGCGTACAGCGGCACCGCCACCTGGCAGGACTCCTACCTGACGCTGCGCCCGCCGCTGTCGTCCGGCAAGGCCGAGGTCTACCTCGCGATCCTCAACGAGAACGCCGCGGCCACGTCGTTGCAGGCCAACAGCAGCACCTGGACGTCGGCCAAGAACACGATCAGCACCTACTGGCAGAACGTGGTCAACGGCGGCGCGAAGGTCGAGGTGCCGGAGAAGTACGCCGCCGACGCGATGCGCAACCTTCTCATGCAGAACCTTGTGATGGGCTGGCAGCAGAGCATCGGCAACGCCTACGAGGCGCACGACGACACGTTCGCGTTCGTGCCCGAGGTCGGGCCATCGATCGAGGTGCTCGGCGACTTCGGCTTCGCCTCCGACTATCGCACCAACATGGACGTCCTGGTCAAACGCGGTCAGGGCCCGGACACGTTTCTCAACTGGGAACGCGGGATCAAACTCCAGAACGCGGCCTACCACTACTTCCAGAGCAACGACGCGTCGTTCATCCGGAACAACCTGACCACCTTCCGCAGCTTCCTGACGGAGTACGCGCGCCAGCGGGCCGCCGACCCCAACGGCCTGCTGGAAAAGCAGCAGTACGGCACCGACATCGACTCGGACGTCTACGGTGTTCACCATCAGGCGGAGGCCTGGCGCGGCATCCGTGACATGGGCAACGCGCTGCGGCAGATGGGCGAGACGGCGATCGCCGACCAGTTCGCCACCCAGGCGAACGGCCTGCGTACCGCGCTGCTGAACGCCGTGACGGCGTCCGAGAAGGTGCTGCCAGACGGTTCCATCTTCCTGCCCATCTCGCTGCTCGACCCGAACGCGCCGGCGCCGTACGACCAGATCACCAAGGACACCCTCGGCAGCTACTGGAACCTCACCATGCCGTTCGTCATGGCCACCGGGCTGATCGAGCCGGGCAGCGCGCGCGCCGCCGGCATCCACAAGTACCTCAACAAACACGGCGCGCTGATGCTCGGCCTGACCCGGTTCAACGCCACCGGCGTCGACCCCGGTGTCTGCGAGAGCGGGCAGGTGCTCCAATTCGCCGGGGGCGCCGCCGGCTACAAGTCCTCCGGCGTGGACCAGCAGTACGGCTACTCACTGCAGAAGTTCCTGGCCGACAACGACCAGGCCGACCGACTTGCGCTCAGCTTCTACGGCAAACTCGCGCAGGATCTCACGCCCTACACGTTCATCGGCGGTGAGGGCGCGACGGTAGCGCCCTGCCCGGAGCAGGGTGAATACAACCGCACGCAGTGGTGGCCGCCGCTGTCCGGCAACAACGCGATGTACCTCAAGGCCTTGCGCCTGATGCTGGTCCGCGAGCAGAACAAGACGAACGGCATGCCCGGCTCGCTGAACCTCGCGTCGGCCACACCGCGCGGCTGGCTGGCCTCTGGCAAGAGGATCAACATTGCCGACATGCCCACCGCGTTCGGGCCGGTCAGCTACTCGATCGAGTCGGACCTCGCGAACAACACCGTCCGTGCCAGCGTCACGCCGCCGGTAACCTCCACGGGCCGGGTCCGCGCCGACGCTGTCACGCTGCGGCTACGCGTACCGGACGGCTACCGGATGGCCTCGGCGACGGTGAACGGCGCGTCGCACGCCTTTGACGCCACGACCGAGACCATCGACCTTGGCCAGCCGACCGCGACCGCGAACATCGTGGTCACCTACACCCGGAACACCCCGGCGCACGCCGACCAGGCCGAGGCCACCGTCGTCAAGCCGGGGCGCAAGCTCTTCGCGCCGGGCCAGAAGGTCCGATTCGACACCACGATCGAGGCGCTCGGCGAGAGCACCGTGCCCGGGACGCTCACCATCTCCGGCAGTGGTCTGCCGGCGTCCGCGGACACGTCGTTCTCGGTCACCAGCAACCGGCGCCTCGCCTGGCAGAAGGTCGGTGTGGAGGTCACCATGCCGACCGCGCCCGGCCAGTACACACTGGACTTCGTCGCCGATCCGGCGGACGGGCCGCCCACTACCCGCAAGGTCACGGTCCGGGTCGCCCAGCCGTCCGCCACCAGCTATCCGGACCTGGTCCGTAGTGCCCTGCCGGCCGGCTACTGGCGGCTCGGCGAGCTGAACGGCAACCCGGTCGCGGCCGACTCGTCCGGCCGGGGCAACGACGGCGCCTACCGCGAATTCCAGACCCACGAGGTGGCCGGCGCGATCGCCGACGACACCGACACCGCGCTGCAGCTCGACAACGGGTTCGTCGAGGTGCCGAACAACCCGGCGATGAACTTCACCGGCCCATTCACGCTGGAGTCGTGGATCAAGGTGACCACGTCGACGGAGCAGGCGCTTATCGAGAAGTACGACGCGCCGGCCAACAACGGGTACCTCCTGCGGCTGAGGCCGGGCAACAAGCTCCGGCTGGTGGCGTTGGACGGCGGGGACGACCCCGTCGAGACCGTGGGCAAAACCACCGTCCAGCCGGGCAGCTGGCACCACGTGGCGGCGACCTTCACCGGTTCACGGCTCTCCGTCTACCTGGACGGGGCCTTGGACGCGTCGATCGCCAGCACCCGCGCGGCGACGGGCGGTAACAGCACCCTCAAGATCGGTGCCCGAGGTGACGACGCCGGCCAACGGCTCGCCGGCTCGGTCGACGAGGTGGCCGTCTACCCGTCCGCGCTGTCCGCGCAGCAGATCGACGACCACTTCGTGCGCGGCGCGCTCGGCCGGAACACCACCGGTACGCAAGCCAACCGGGCCGTGATCGGGCAGGACTTCCCTGATCCGTCGGTCCTGGCCGTCGACGGCACGTACTACGCGTACGCGACGAACAACAACGAGAAGAACATGCCGGTGGCGTCCGCCCCTTCCCCCGACGGTCCTTGGACGTTCCAGAGCGCGGACGGGCTGCCGTCGCTGCCGTCGTGGGCCGGGCCGGGCAACACCTGGGCTCCGGACGTCACCCGCCGGGCGGACGGCACCTATCTGCTCTACCTGACCGCCAAACACAACGCCTCCGGACTCCAGTGCGTCGGCGCGGCCACGGCGACGTCACCGCGCGGGCCGTTCACCCCGGTCGGCTCCCAGCCACTGGTCTGCCCGACCGACCGTTCCGGGGCGATCGACGCGTCGGCGTTCGTGGACAGCGACGGCGCGCGGTACCTGCTCTGGAAGACGGATGAGAACAGGGTGGGCGCGAATCCCGGCCTGTACATCCAGCGCACCGCGGCCGACGGCCTCTCACTCCAGGGTTCGGCGACCCGGCTCCTCCAGGTCGATCGGCCCGACGAGCACGGGGTCATCGAATCACCGAATCTGGTCAAGCAGGACGGCCGCTACGTGTTGTTCTACTCGACCGGTCCCTACGGCAGCCCGCTGTACAGCACCAGTTACGCGACCGCGTCGTCGGTGACCGGCCCGTACGTCAAGGCGTTCCGTCCGTTGCTGACCACGGATTCGCTGGACGGGGCCGTACGCGGGCCGGGCGGTGGTGTCCTGTTGCGGGGCACCGCATCGCAACCCGGTGACCGCTTCATGTTCCACGGCTGGCTGCCGACCGGCGGGCGCGGCATGTACACCGCCGAGATCGGCTGGAGTGGCGGGTATCCGGTGGCCCGCGGAAGCCGGGTGCGCTACGAGGCCGAACGCGGCCGGATCAACCACGCGACCGTTCGCACCGGCGCGGCCGGCTCGTCCGGCGAGGGTGTCGTCGGCGGGCTCGATTTCGACGACAGCTGGACCGAGGTGGACGTCTTCGCGCCGGTGGCCGGGGATTACACGGTCCACATCGGGTACGCGAACGGCTCCTCCGGGCCGGCCCGGCAGGAGTTGACGGTCAACGGGGGTGCCGCGTCGGCCGTGACCTACCCGGTGACCGGCTGGGACAACTGGCGGCAGACCGGCGCCACGGTGCGGCTGCGGGCCGGTACGAACACGATCCGGTTGCGGCACGTCGACCAGTTCGCCGAGATCGACTACCTGGAGGTCGCCTGAGCCTCCGCCGGCGGGGTGGTCACCGGGGGCCCGCCGGTGACCATCCCGCCGCCGGGCGCCGGTGTCAGCTCGCCGGGCGTCGCGCCCGGACCACCGCCTCGTACTGATCGCCCCGGTACCAGGCCCGGCCCGCCTCGAACACGACGCCCCGCGTGTCGTGCACGATCGCATCGACCAGCAGGCAAGGCTGAATGGGGTCGATGTCGAGCAGCTCGGCGTCGGCCGGATCGGGCAGCACCGCCGCCACCTGGCTGTCGCTGCCGCCGACCTGGACGCCCCAGCCGCGTTCCAACTCCTCGTAGAACGAGCGATCGGCCCAGTCCAGGTCGGCGATGCCCGGGAACCGCTCGGCCGGCACGGTGATCCGTTCCAGGGCCATCGGCCGTCCGTCGGCGGTGCGCAGGCGTTCCAGCCTGAGCACCGGAGAACCGGCCGCGACCTGCAGGCGGGCCGCGACCACCCGGCTCGCCGGCTCGACCTCGGCGGTCAGCACCCGCGCGCCGGGTGTCAGCCCGCGGGCCCGCATGTCGCGACTGAACGACGTGAGCATGTCGATGTATCCCGGGCGCTGGGCGGCGACGAACGTGCCGTGCCCGTGCCGCCGGAACAGCACACCATCGGTGAGCAATTGCTGGACGGACTGGCGCACGGTGGTCCTGGCCATCCCGAAGTGCTCCGCGAGCACCCGCTCGGACGGTATCAGCCCGCCCGCGCCGATCTGCCCCGCGAGCTGGACGAGTACCTGGTAGAGCGCATCCGCCTTCGAGATGCCCGGAGGGAGCCGCAGAGGGAGGGGCGCGTCGGTGGTCGGCTGGTGCTTAGGTCGGGGCACGCGACCATCTTGCCGTGTCCGTTGCCGCATCGCGCCAGGTCGGGCCCGTTCGCGTCCGGCACGCCAACCCATCTTGACACAGGTGCGTACCAGTATAGGCTTACGGATCTGAGCTCTCGGGGGAGGCAAAGATCGTGCGAAGGTTCATCGCTGGTGTGCTGTCCATGGTCATCGCGGGCGGGGTCGCGGCGTGTTCGCCGGGCGCCGGGGCCGCGGACGGGGATGTCAAGCTCTCGGTCTGGGGCTGGCGAACCGAGGACGTGACCGTCTACAACAAGATCTTCGAGAAGTTCGAGGGGACTCATCCCGGCATCGACGTGGAATACCGGGCCTACAAGAACACCGAGTACAACACGATCCTGCAGACCGGCCTGTCCGGCGACTCCGGTCCGGATCTCGCCCAGCTCCGCGCCTACGGTGAGTTGCAACCGGCGATCGCCTCCGGCGGCCTGCTCGCACTCGACGCCGCGGTGCCGAGGCTCGCATCGTTCCCCGCCGCCACGCTCGACGGCGCACGGGGCCGGGCCGACGGAAGGATCTACGGAGTGCCTTTCGCGATCCAGACGATGCACGTCGTCTACAACAAGAAGCTCTTCGCCGACAACGGCGTGGCCCCTCCACAGACGTGGCAACAGATGCTGGACGGCGCGGCCACCCTCCAGCGTAAGAAGATCATCCCGTTCGCGGTGAACGTCAGGGACGACTGGATGATCCCGATCGAACACGAGATCTTCGGCGCCACCCGCTACGGCGGAGCAGCGTTCGAGAAGCGCGTCCTCGCCGGCGAGGCCAAGTTCACCGACCCGGACTACGTTGCATCGATCGAGACCTATGCCGGGACCAGCAAGTACTGGCAACCACAGTTCTCCGGCGTCGGCTATGAGGACGCCAAGGCGTTGTTCGTATCCGGCAAGGCGGCGATGTTCCCGGGCGGCGTCTGGGAACTGGCCGGTTTCAGGAAGAGCGCGCCCGATATCGAGCTGGGCATCTTCAGCGTGCCTCCGTCGCCCGGCGCCGTGCTCGACAAGGCCGTCACTCCCGGCTTCGTGGACGGGTCGTTCGGAGTGGCCACGCGCACCAGGAGCAAGGACGAGGCCGTCGAGCTCGCCCGGTGGATGGCTACTCCCGAGTTCGGCCAGGCGTTCTCGGACCAGCTCATCCAGATCTCCGCCGTCCCTGGCACGGCGCCGACCGACCCGCTGCTCAAGCAGGCCTTCGACGCGTACACAGCAAATCCGAGCCCCTACCTCATGTACGCCGACTTCAGCTACGGCACGCCACCCGGCGCCGAAGTGCTGCGCACCAACGTCTCCGCCGTCCTGCTCGGGACCGGGAACGCCACCGACGCCGCGAAGGAACTGCAGCGCAGCGTCGACACGTGGTTCAAACCGAGGGGCTGATCGTGGCGTTCCGCTCCGGTCGGCGGCTCGGCTGGGTAGCGTTCTTCTGCGGCCCGGCCGCCGTCCTCTACACGGTCTTCGTCGTCGTACCTCTTGCCACCGCGCTCTGGTACAGCTTCTACGGCTGGCAGGGCACCACCCGGGGCGCACCGGCCGGGATGGCCAACTACGCCGCCGTGCTCGGCGATTACCCCTACCAGGAGCAGGTTCTCAAGGCGTTCTGGCACAACGTGGTGTTCTTCGCCGGCACGATGCTGGTGCAGAACACCGTCGGTCTCGGGCTGGCCGTCCTGCTGCACCGCAACCCGCGCGGCAAGCGGATGTTCCAGACGCTCTACTCACTGCCCTACCTGATCAGCCCCCTGGTCGTCGGCTACCTGTGGTCGATGATGCTCTCGCCCGCGTTCGGCCCGGTCAACGCGGGCCTCCAGGCGGTCGGCCTGGACGGGCTCACCCGGCCGTGGCTCGGTGACCCGGCCATCGCGCTGCCGGTGGTGGTGCTGGTCAACGCGTGGCAGTGGATCGGCTGCCCGATGCTCATCTTCGGCGCCGCGTTGGCAGCGGTGCCGGCCGAGATGGAAGAGGCAGCGGTCATCGACGGCGCGTCCGCGTGGAAGGCGTTCTGGCAGGTCCGCTTCCCGCTCATCATGCCCGCGGTGGGCGCGGTGACGTTGCTGACGTTCGTCGGCTGTTTCAACGTCTTCGATCTGGTCTTCGCGCTCGGCGGCTCATCCGGTGGTCCCGGTCAGTCGATGGACGTGCTCGGCCTGCTCTTCTATCGCATCGCCTTCCAGGGCGGCGTCAACGCGATCGGGCTGTCCTCGGCACTCGCGATGGTGATGTTCGTCGTTGTCTTCGGTGTCGCGCTCGTTGTCGACAGGTCGCTCCGCCGCCGGGAGGTGCCGTGGTGAGCACCGCGCCACGGATCGGACGCGCCGTCGGCGTCCAGGTGCTGCTGTGGGCGTACGCCGGAGTGGCCTTCGGACCGTTGCTCCTGGTGCTGCTCGGCTCGTTGCGCGGCAACCGGGAGATCATGCGGGAGCCGCTCGGGCTGCCAACCAGCCCGACCTTCGAGAACTTCGGACGGGCCTGGGCCAACGCGTCACTGTCCACCTACCTGCTCAACTCGGTGGTGATCACCGTTGCCGCGGTGACGTTGTGTACCGTGATCTCGCTGATGGCGGCGTACCCGCTCGCGCGCTGGCGCTTCACCGGCCGCGCGCTGCTGGCCGCCTACTTCCTCGCCGGCTTGATGCTGCCCATCAAGCTCGGCGTCCTGCCGATCTTCTACATGTTCCAGAGCATGGGCCTGGTCGACAGCCGAATCGGCCTGACCCTGCTGTACGCGGCCGGCGGCATCCCGTTCTCGGTGTTCATCCTGATGGCGTTCCTTCGGGGTCTGCCCACCGACATCGAGGAAGCGGCCCGCATCGACGGCGTGGGCGAGCTGCGGCTCTTCCGGTCGATCGTGACACCGTTGTCCAGACCGGCGATCGCCACCGTCGCCGTCTTCCAGCTCGCCCCCACCTGGAACGACTTCTTCTTCCCGCTGATCCTGCTGCGCTCCAGCGAGAAATACACCATCCCGGTCGGACTGTCCCGCTTCTTCGGTGAGTTCTCCACCGACCGAGGCGCCCTCTACGCCGGCCTCGTCCTGGCCGTGCTGCCACTCGTCGTCGTGTTCGTCATGGCGAGCCGGCAGGTAGTCGCGGGTCTCACCGCCGGCATCGGCAGGTAACGCCGTCGCCCACCCGTCAGTGTGAGGAGTTTCATGACCACCTACGCCCAGGTCGCCCAGCGCACGCTCACCCACGTCCTGTCTGCCCAGACCCCGGCGATCAACGCGGCGGCCGCCCTGATCGTCGGTTGCTACCGGGATGACGGCATCCTCCAGACATTCGGGACCGGGCACGCCCGGATCATCGCCCATGAGATGGCCGGGCGGGCCGGCGGACTCGTCCCGGTCAACATGCTCTCGATCAAAGACCTGGTGATGTTCGGCGGCACGCCGCCCGGCGACATCATGGACCCCACCCTGGAGCGCGATCCGACGCTGGCCGGCCGCATCTACACCCTCGCCGGGCCTGGTCCGGGCGATGTCTTCCTGCTCGCCTCGAACTGCGGCATCAACGGCTCGATCGTCGAGATGGCGAGCCTGGTAACCGGCAGGGGCCACCCCCTGATCGCGATCACCTCGCTGGCCCACACCAACTCCGTGCCGTCCCGGCACCATTCCGGCAAGCGGCTCGCCGACCTGGCCGACGTGGTCGTCGACACCGGGGCTCCACCGGGCGACGCGGCGGTCGAGCTCGCGGACGGCACCCGCGTCGGCGCGGTCTCCTCACTGGCCGGGGTGCTGATCGCCCAGCTGCTCACCGAGGAAGTCAGCCGGCGCCTGCTCGCGGACGGCACCACACCGCCGATCTACACCTCGATGAACCTGCCCGACGGGGACGAACGCAACGCAGGCCTGACCCGCGCGTACGGCGGCCGCGTCCGCGTGATCGAGCCGTGAGCATCCTTACCCTGCGCGCCGCCATGGCGGACGTCACGCCACCCGCCGGTCACCCGCTCGGTGGGTACGCCGCCCGGGCCGGCCGGGTCGCGACCGGCGTGCACGACCCGCTGACCGCCGGCCTCGTCTCGCTCACCGACGACGCCGGTACGACCGCCACGTGGCTGAGCCTCGACGCGGTGGCCGTGACCACCGAGCTGGCCGCCGCACTGCGGGAGGCCGTGGCCGAGGGCATGGACCCCATCGGCGGCGACGTCCTGGTCTGCGCCTCGCACACCCACTCCGGCCCGTCCGGCTGGACCGGCGGCATCCACCCCTCCGACCCGGAGCGCCGCGACGACAGCTTGGTGAAACATCTCGCCGACCGGGTACGCGCCCTCGCCAGGCGCGCCGCCCAGACGCCGGAGCCCGTCCAGCCCCACTGGAGCGTGGTCTGGGCGCCGGGCACGGGAGCGAACCGGAACAGCACGGACGGCCCTCACGACGAGCGTGCGGGAGTCCTGGCGCTGCGGTCGTTGGACGGCTCGGAGGTGCGGGCTCTCCTACTCGACCACGCCGGCCATCCGACCGCCCTCGGGCCGGAGAACCTGGCGTGGTCGGCGGACTGGCCCGGCGCCGCCCGCGCCGTGCTGACCGCCGCGCTCAGCGAGGTGGCCCGGTTCGGCGGCGGCACCGGCCGGCCGCCGGTGATCGCGTTCCTCCAAGGGGCCGCCGGCGACGTCAGCCCGCGCGCGGTGCGGCGCGGTCGTGGTTTCGCCGAGGCGGCTCGGCTCGGCACCCTGCTCGCCGGCGCCGTACTGCGTGGCCTTCAGGACCGGAGCGACCCGGTCGACGGCGACTGCCGGTTGGCCGTCCGGCACGGACGCGTGCACCTGCCAGGGCGGCGACTGCCGAAGGCGGACGTCGTCCGGCGTACCGTGACGGACGCCGAGGCGCGCCGGCGGTCGGTCGCCGAACCGGCGGACAGCGCGGCGGCCCGGTCCGCGCTCGCCGGCCTGGAGGGCGCCCGCTTCCAGGAGCGGATGTGCGCGCTCGACCTGCCCGACAGGTACGACGCGCCGTTGACCGCGGCGGCTCTGGGCGATATCGCCTGGCTGCATCTGCCGGTCGAGCCGTACTCCGCGATCGGGCTGCGGATCGCCGCCGCGAGCCCGTTCCGGGACACCCGGGTGATCGGCTGTACCGACGGCTACCTGAGTTACCTCGTCGACCGGGAGGCTCACCGTGCCGGCACCTACGAGGCGATGCTCAGCCTCTTCTCGCCCGAGGCCGGAGACGCCATGGTGGACGCCGCGGCACGGCTCCTGACCTCGGCCCGGGAGGCTACCCGATGAATGATCGGACGGGCACGTTCGCGCTGCTGGACGGTGGAAAGTCCGGTCTGCGGCTCCGCATCGACGGTCCGGACGGACGCTACGACGGCGCCGGCGCCGGGTTCACCTACGAACCCGGCGCGGACGACGTGGCCATGATCGTCGCGGCCGTTCGGCAGGCCCACAAGGCGTCCGGTCACCGCGGCACGGTCGACCGGGTCTGCGGTGGCCTCACCGGCGCCACCGCCGAACAGGCGGGTCGCTGCCGGCTGACCGATGCCCTCTCCGCCGTCTTCGGCGGCGCCCCGGTCACCATCGTGGACGACGGCGTGCCTGCGCATGCCGGCGCGCTCGACGGACCGGGTGTGCTGATCTGCGCGGGCACCGGGACCGTCGCCATAGGGGTCGCCGACGACGGCCGTTGGTCCCGGGCGGACGGGTGGGGGCCGCTGCTCGGCGACCGTGGCAGCGGCTACGCGATCGGCCGCGCGGGGCTTGCGGCCGCGCTGGCCGCGACGGACGGCACCGGGCCACCGACGGCGCTCGCCGAACCGGCCGCCGACCATCTCGGCGGCATGGACCTGCCCGCGGTCCAGCGGCTGATGGGTTCCGCCGCTCCGACGGTCCGGATCTCGGCCTTCGCACCGGCCGTGGTCACCGCCGCCGGACGGTGCGATCCGGTCGCCGGTGCGATTCTCGCGGCCGCGGCCGACGACCTGGCCCGCACTGCCGCGGCCGCCGGGCGCCGCTGCGGCCTGTCGCCCAGCAGCACCCCGGTCAGCGTCGCCGGCCGGCTGTTCCTCGCCGGCGAGGCGCTGCTCGCACCCCTACGGCGGGCGCTTGACCACCACGGGCTGCGCCTCGTCGGGTCCCGGGCGGACGCCCTGACCGGCGCCCTGCGACTGGCTCAGCGCCCAGCCGCCACCCCTTACCACCGCGTCGTCGCCGGCGAGCCGCCCTTGATCTCAGCCTGGCCGACCACAGATTAGGGAGAGTTGCTTGCGTCCCGCTACCGCGCAACCGCCGCCATCGAACGAGGGTTCGGCAACCGCCGTCTACTTCCGGATCCTGGGCCCCCTCGAGGTTCGCATGAACGGCCGGACCGTCGACATCTCAGCACCCAAGCTGAGGACCATCCTCGCCTCGCTGCTGCTCCAGCCGGGTGAGGCCGTGCCGGTGGAGACCCTGATCGACCGCCTGTGGGACACCACCCCACCACTGCGCGCTCGTGCCGCGCTGCAGACCTACACCGCGCGCCTGCGCGGCATCCTGGGCGGCGACGGGCTGGTACGCACACGCGCCGGCGGTTACGCGATCGAGCTGCCACCCGGCTCGTCGGACATCCAGGAGTTCGACACACTGCTGGCGACGGCCCGCTCGGCCATCACACGAGGAGACCGTCAGTCCGGCCTGGAGGCGTTACGCGAGGCCGCCCGTCTGTGGCACGGGCCCATCCTGTTCAACGTGGAATCGGCCACGCTGCACCGCGAAGCCGTACCAGGCTTGCTCGAGAGGTGCATGGAGGCCTCGGAGCGGCGGTTCGAGCTCGAGCTCGCGTTGGGAAACCATCGGATCATCCTGGAGGAATTACGCGCGCTCACCGGTGCGCATCCCATCCGGGAAGGAATGCGCGCACAGCTGATGCGGGCGCTCTATCGCTCCGGCCGGCAGGCCGAGGCGCTGCAGGTCTACCGCGACACTCGCGCGGTGCTACAGGCCGAGCTCGGGTTGGACCCGGGATTCGAACTGCGCTCCGTTCAGCAGGAGATCCTGCACGGCAGGGACGGACCCGCGGAGCCCGATCCGGGGTCCTACGCGGTGCTGTGCCAGCTTCCGCCATCCCTCTCGGACTTCGTCGGCAGGGTTGACGAGGCCGCGCATCTGGAGGGCCGGCTCACGCGTGCGGACGCGGTGCCGATCGTGGTCGTCAGCGGTGTGGCGGGAGTGGGCAAGTCGACGCTCGCGGTACGCGTGGCCCATCGCCTACGACCGCAGTTTTCGGACGGCCAGCTCTACGTCAACCTGGAGGGCGCCGGTCCAGCGCCCCGGGATCCCGCGGAGGTTCTCGGCGAGTTCCTGGATGCCCTCGGAGGCGAGCGATCCGTGCTCCCGCAGGGACTCGAGGCGAGGGCGGCGGCGTTCCGCTCACGGGTGGCCGACCGGCGGGTCCTGATCCTGCTCGACGACGCCGTGGACGCGGAGCAGGTGACACCGCTGCTACCCGGCACGCCCGGGACGGCGGTGCTCGTCACGAGCCGGGGCGCCCTGTCCGAACTGCCCGGCGCTCACCAGCGGCGATTGCAGCCGTTCGCGGTCGAGGAGGGCGTAGGGCTCCTCGGCCGGATCATCGGTGGGCGACGGATCGCCGCCGAGCGACGGGTGGCGGAGGAGATCGTCGACCTGTGCGGACGTCTGCCGCTGGCCGTACGTATCGCCGGCGCGCGGCTCCAGCCGCAGCCGACACTGCCATTGAGCGCATTGGCCGACCGGCTCCGCGACAACACCCGCCGCCTGGACGAGCTGTCGATCGGCCGCCTCGGAGTCCGCTCGAGGCTGGAGCTGGCCTACGCGGGCCTCGCCCCGCACGTCCAGGTGGCATTGCGCCGGATCGGACTGATGCCACCCGGCGCGTTCGCGGCGTGGACTCTCGGTGTGCTCTGCGACGGCAGCGACGGGGAACGTCTCGCCGAGCACCTGGTCGCCTCCGGACTGCTCGAATCGGTCGGCGCCGACCCCACCGGCGAGGCCCGTTACCGCCCGCACGACCTCACCGCCCTCTTCGCCCGGGAACTGGCGGGCCGAGAGGACGCGGACCTGACCCGGGCCGCGTTCGAGCGCCTTGCCGAACATGCCCGCACCTCGGTCCGGGACACCGCACTCGCGTTCGGCGTTCCAGTTCTGCGTCCCGGTGTCACGGCGCGGGGGCTGAACCGCGAGCTGAGTGCGAAACGGCTCTTCGATCGGTGGGCAGGGTGATTCGCGGCCGCGAAAGCCGGACGACAGAACGCCGAATGGCCGACGGTCGATATTGACTCCTGTAGATCGACGGTTGTTCGGCCGGACGGAATCGCGGCCACGACCCTCGTCACCCGCCGGCATCCGGTACGGCCCGGCGGATCGAACCAGATACGGAGATCAGTCATGGCTCCACGCCCCATCACAGGCGCGCGAATACTCGCCGGCGTCGTCCTCGCCATCAGCGCGATCGCTATCCCCTCACCCGCCGCGGCGGAATGCCCGTCGGTCCCGTCCCAGCACGATCCGGCGATCATCCAGACCGTCTACGACGTCGGGGTGAGCCGCAGCGTCACCGACAAGGTTCTGCTCGCCGCGTTCGAGACCGGCTGGGTCGAGTCGCACATGAACAACCTCGCCTGCGGCGACAAGGACTCCCTCGGCGTCTTCCAGCAGCGGTCGTCGCAAGGCTGGGGCACGCCGGCACAGATCATGGACCCGGTCTACTCCTCGAACAAGTTCTACGATCTCGCGATCGCCATGGATCTGCAGTATCCGAACGACTCCGCGGGCGGCATTGCCCAGCGCGTGCAGAGGTCGGGGCACCCGACCCGCTACGACGAGAACGAGGGCAAGGCCCGCGAGTTGCTGGCTCTGGTGACCGGCGTTCGTGGGCCGTCGCCGAACCCGGCGTTTGCCTACGGCAACGGCGAGCGGCACTACTTCGGGCGGAACATCAGCGGCAACCTCGCCCACTCCTGGACCAACCCCGCGGTCGGGCACCCGGAGGCCGATGTCTGGGCGGGCTCCGCGGTCACCGGCGATCCGGTCACCTTCACGCACGGCGTCGAGCAGCACGTGTTCGCCCGTACGCCGCAGAACGATCTGGCGCACTGGGTCTGGTATCCCGGCGTGCCGAACAACATGCCGGTGCTGGACGGCTGGGGCGCCACCGGCCGGGTCACCTCCGATCCAGCCGGCTTCTCCTACGGCGACCAGCAGCACGTGTTCTACCGGGCGCCCGACGGCAGCCTCGAGCATCGCTGGTGGGACGCCTCCGAGTGGCAGGTATCCCATGACACCTGGCCTGGCCCGACCATCACCGGTAACCCGGTCGCATACACGTTCGGCACCGAGCAGCATGTGTTCGCCCGTACGCCGGAGGGCAAGCTGGCCCACTGGGTCTGGTACCCGGGCATTCCGAACGACCTGCCGATCGCCGACGACTGGGGCACCACCGCCGGTCAGGTCGTCTCCGACCTCGCCGGTTTCTCCTACGGCGACCAGCAGCACATCTTCTTCCGGACCGCCGCCGGCACCATCGCCCACCGTTACTGGGACGCCTCCGAACGGCGGATCGTGAACGACGGTGACTGGGCCGGCGCCACGGTCACCGGCAACCCGGTCGCCTATGGGCACGGCAAGGAGTACCACGTCTTCGCGCGCGGCACGGACAACAGCCTCAAGCACTGGGTGTGGTACCCGGGGGTCGCGAACAACCGGCCGGTGCTCGACGAGTGGTCCGCCGCGGGCACGGTCGCCGGTGACCCGGCCGGCTTCGCCACCGGCGACCAGCAGCACGTCTTCTTCCGCAGCGCGGACGGCACCCTGGCAACCCGCTTCTGGGACGCCTCGGACCGGCGCGTCTACGCCGAGAACTGGAGCGGCCAATATGCCGGCTGACCGCCCGTCACCGCTGGGCCGACGGCGCACCACCCTGGCCGCCGTGCTCGCCACGATCGCCCTGATCACGGCCGTGCTTCCCGGCGCGCCGGCCGCCGCGGCGGGGGCGCGGCCCGACTTCAAGGCGCCGTGGCCCTGCGATGAGCCCCGGCTCTACTTCCACCACTCCACCGAGGTCGTCAACGCGATCGACTACAACGTGATCGGATCGAGTGGGCTGGGCACACCGGTGCTCGCATCCGCGCCCGGCACCGTCGTCTCGGCCCAGGTCAACGGCGGTTACGGGAATGAGGTCGTGGTTGACCACGGCGGTGGATGGTCGACCCGGGTGGCGCACCTGTCCGCGTTCTCCGTCGGGCTCGGCGCGAACGTGGCGCAGGGCCAGGAACTCGGCAAGGTCGGCTCGACCGGCAACTCCAGCGGCCCGCACCTGCATTTCGAGCAGATCGCGGACGGTGTGCGCCAGCCGATCGTCATCGACGACACCGCGATGCGCTACGACGGCGGCACCTACACCCACACCGGCCGCAACTGTGGCGTCTCCTCGAACGGCTCCACGAACCGGGCCTTCGTGTACGGGAACGAGCGGCACCACTTCGAGGTGAACGCCGCCGGACAGCTCGTGCACTCGTGGTCGAACCCGGGCGCACCCGGCCCGCAGTCCGACATCTGGACCGGCAGCGCGGTCACCGGAAAGCCGGCCGCCTTCGTCCACGGCAACGAGCAGCACGTCTTCGCCCGCACGCCGGACAGCAATCTGGCCCACTGGGTGTGGTATCCGGGCGCGCCGAACAACCTGCCGGTGCTGGACGGCTGGAACGCCACCGGCCGTGTCGCCTCCGACCCCACCGGCTTCTCCTTCGGCGATCAGCAGCACGTCTTCTACCGGACCTCGGACGGCAAACTGGAACACCGTTGGTGGGACACCTCCGAGTGGCGGATCTCCACCGACGTGTGGACCGGCCCGGCCATCGCCGGCAATCCGGTCGGCGTGGCGTACGGCGGCGAGCAGCACATCCTTGCGCGTACCACCGACAACAAGCTGGCCCACTGGGTGTGGTTCGAGGGCATCGCGAACAACCTGCCGGCGGCGGACGCCTTCGGCACCACCGCCGGGGAGGTGACCTCGGACCCGGTCGGCTTCGGGTACGGCGACCAGACGCACGTCTTCTACCGATCCGCGGCCGGTGGCGTCCAGCACCGCTACCGGGACGCCTCCGAGCAGCGGGTCACCGCCGACACCTGGCCGGGCGCGACCACCGTCGGCACGCTCCTGGCGTACACCTACGGCGACGAGCAACACCTCTTCGCCCGTACCGACACCGGCGCGCTCGCGCACTGGGCGTGGTATCCGACGGCGGCCGGCGGACTCCCGGTCCTCGACGAGTGGTCCCCCGCCGGCACGGTGACCACCGATCCGGCCGGGTTCGTCGCCGGCGACCGGCAGAACGTCCTTTACCGCCGACCCGACGGCCGGCTGGAGAATCGCTACTGGGACGCCTCCGACGCGGCCATCCACACCGAACCGTGGAACGGATGACCCGCGTCCATTCGTGGAACACCCCGGGGCCGGCCTGACGCCCCGGGGTGTGTCTTAACGAGAGACCGATGAACAGACGAACGATCGTGGCGACGATCGGAATCCTCATCGGTCCGATCCCGGCCGCCCCACCGGCCGCCGGCACGGAAGACCCGCCGCCGGAACGCAGTGGCTGCGCGCGGCGGAACGCGCACCAACCCCCTCTTCTCCTGGGCGCCCCGGACCCACGTCTCCGGTGCGGTGACCGGTCACCGCACCGGAGACGCGTGAGCTACCGGGCCGTCGTCCTTTCCGGGTCCGGGTCGGGGGCCAGGAAGTAGGCGGTGCGCGGGGATCCGACACCGGTCATGTCGTCGTAACCCCGCCCGGTGGCGATCGTCTGCGGAAACTGCATGCTCCGCAGCGAGTACGTGACGCCGCCCGTGTCGTCGATCCGGTTGACGTAGTCCGCGCGCACCTGTGCACGGGTGGTGGTGTCCGCGACATCCTGGAGGTCACCGCGGTTGGCGTAGTGGTACAGCAGCGGGTTGACGAAGCCGTGGTGCATATGGGCCTGCTGGTCGGCGACTGCCATCATGCCGGCGAGAAGCGGCGACGCGAGGCTGGTGCCCCCCGAGCGGGACTCGTTGTAACGGACGCCGTCGGGGAACGTCTGGGCATAGCCGATGACCATCCCGGTGGCCGGGTCCGCGACCATGGCGATGTCCGGGACCGCGCGCCCGCGCCCGCCGTGCCGCGTGGCGATCGCGTCGGGCACGACCCCGACCTGGTAAGACGGCTGCGCGAACACCTGGCTGGTGCCGCCGCCGGTGCCGGAGGAGAAGTTGCCGGGCGGGGCCGGGGTCCAGGCACCGTCCCGCAGGTCGGAACGGGCGGTTACCCACCCGGTCTCGAAAAGGTACTCGCCGTTGCGGCCGATGCCCAGCGACGTGCCGCCGACGGCGGTGACGAGCGGCTCGGAGGCCGGGTGCGCGGTCACCGGCTTGCCGTCGGCCGTGATCCGGGAGTTGTCCCCGGTGTCACCGGTGGCGAAGTAGACGCCGATCCCGGTCGCGCCCGCCTGGAGCATCGTCGCGTGGTAGGCGTCGAAGAGCGCCGAGTTGACCCGCTCGTCATTGACGCCCCACGAGTTGGTGACGATGTCGGCGAGGTGGCCGTCGACGACCTTGTTGACCGCCTCGTACTGGTCGCGGTCATCGCAGCTCGCGGCGGTGACCAGGGTGATGTCCGCGCCCGGGGCGATCGTGTGCACCGCCTCGACGTCGATCGCCTCCTCGGTGTACCACGACGGCTCTCCGCACTCCTCCCCCCAGCGGTAGCCGCCTGCGGGCTCGACCTGCGTGAACTGGCCGGGCTTCATGGCCGGCAGGCCGTAGCGTCCGCTGTAGGTGTTGAGGTCGGCGAGCACCGACGGCGACAGATAGGACGCGACGACGGCAACCTTCACGCCGCGACCATCCACACCGGACGCGTGCGCCTGCCGGACACCGTACGCGCTCTGGATCTGGCTCGGGGTGTACCCGCACACCGCGTAAGGCCAGTTGTTGCCGTACGCCGGCGGCTTGGTGGGGTCCACCTTCTGTCCGAAGTAGTCGGAGCAGGGACGACCGGCACGGACCGCCCCCGGCGGCGCGGCGGCGTTGGGCTGACCCTTCGCCGACGCTCCGGCCGGCATGCCGTCGCCATGGAAGGAGCGGGTCAGGATACGGCGCTCCGCCAGCCCGGACACCCCCGCGACCACGGACCGCAACGCCCCGGGAACGGTGACCGCCGTCGCTGGCGCCCGGCCGTGCTCCGCGGACGTCCGCAGGTCGGTGCCGAAGGCCCGCTCGGCCGCGGCGACTCGGCCGGTGGCCCGCACGTAACGCCGGTTCGAGGGCACGGCGGTAACCGTCAGGCCACTGCCGGTCAACCAGTCGGTGACGTGCGCCAGGTCCTCGTCGGTGGTCGCGTACCGTTGACGGAACTCCTGGGCGGAGAGGTACTTGCCGTAGCCGTCGCTGCGGGGATCGCTGGCCGCTTTGACGAACTTCTCCAGCGCGACGGTCTCGCGCCCGGCCAGGTACACATCGACGGTCAACGCAGCGTCGCCCGCCGCGTCGGCGGTTGCCGCCGTGATCAGGCTGTCTGCCCGCACGGCGACCCGATCCGCGTCAGCGGCCTCGGCCTGGGTGGCGAACGCCAGTTGGCCCAGGGCGAGGGCCATCACGGCGGTCGCCATGGTTCTTGTCCTGCTTCGCATGTCGTCCCTTCCGGTCTCACGTGGACACCACGGCGGTGCTCCGCCGGCTCCCACGCCGTCTGAACGCCCGTCGGATCAGGCGTTTTGCCGATCACACCACCGGTCTATGACATATCGCTCTCGTACGGATGGCGCGGCTCCAACCGATCGCGTTGACCTGCGGGGCAAGGCCGGGGCGGGACGGCTGAAGGTTTCTTGAAGGGCGTCGTGTCACGGTGTCGGCGCACAGCCCGGCGTGGCTTTGATCAGTCGGCCGGGCGTTGCCGGCGGCCATCTGGCCGTCCGGAGCGGACAAGAGATCCGGAGTAGACATGTCACCTCGTGCGGTTTCCCGCCGTTCGCTGCTCGGCGGCGCCACAGCCGTCGGCGCCGGCATCGCACTCGGCGGATTCCAGTTCGGATCCGGCCCGCGACCCGCCGGCGCCGCGATCTCGGCCGCCGACATCATCCCCTGCGACTCGTGGGGAGCCCGGCAGCCGGACCAGAACCTCACAGTGATCGGCCGCAACCCCGACAAGATCCTGATCCACCACACCGCCAGCGGCAACGAAAACGGGACCGCGCTGGCGAACGCGACGGCGATGGCGCGATCGATCCAGAACGACCACATGGACACGAATGGCTGGGGCGACACCGGCCAGCACTTCACCGTGTCCCGGGGCGGATACCTCCTGGAGGGACGCCACCGCAGCCTGGAGACGCTGGCGGCGGGCCGGGGCATGGTGGTCGGCGTCCACTGTCCGGACCAGAACGACAAGGCGATCGGCATCGAGAACGAGGGCACCTTCACCAATGTCGGCCCGCCGGCCGCGCTCTACGATCGCCTCGTCGACCTGTGCGTCTTCATCTGCCAGCAGTACGGCATCCCGACCACGCAGATCTACGGTCATCGGGACTTCTTCGCCACCGCGTGTCCTGGCGACGTCTTCTACCCCATGCTCGCGCAGCTGAGGTCGGACGTCGCGAGCCGGCTGGGCGGCGGCGGCCAGACACCCAACCAGGCCTTCGGGTACCTCGGCGAGCGGCATTTCTTCGGCCGCGGCGAGAACGGCGACCTCGCCCACTCGTGGCTGAACCCCGCGGTCGGGCACCCCGAATCGGACGTGTGGGCGGGATCCGCGATAGCCGGAAAGCCGGTCGCGTTCACCCACGGTAACGAGCAACACGTCTTCGCCCGCACACCACAGGACAGCCTGGCGCACTGGGTGTGGTACCCGGGCGCCCCGAACAACAAGCCGGTGCTCGACAGCTGGGCCCCGAACGGCCGAGTCACCTCGGACCTCGCCGGCTTCTCCTACGGCGACCAGCAACACGTCTTCTACCGGGCACCCGACGGCAGCCTGGAACACCGCTGGTGGGACGCCTCCGAATGGCGGATCTCCAACGACACCTGGCACGGCCCGACCATCACCGGCAACCCCGTCGCCTACACCTTCGGCACCGAACAACACGTCTTCGCGCGCACACCCGACGGCAAACTGGCCCACTGGGTCTGGTACCCCGAAATCGCCGGCAACCTCCCGGCCGCCGACGACTGGGGCACCACCAACGGCCAAGTCACCTCCGACCCCGCCGGCTTCTCCTACGGCGACCAGCAACACATCTTCTACCGCGCACTCGACGGCACCATCGCCCACCGCTTCTGGGACGCCTCCGAACGAAGAATCGTCACCGACAACGACTGGGCCGGCGCCACCACCACCGGCAGACCACTCGCCTACGGACACGGCAGAGAACAACACCTCTTCGCACGCGGCACAGACAACAGTCTCAAACACTGGGTCTGGTACCCAGGCGTCACCAACAACCGCCCGGTACTCGACCAATGGTCCAACCCCGGCACCGTCAGCAGCGACCCCGCCGGCTTCGCCACCGGCGACCAGCAACACGTCTTCTTCCGCGCCCCGGACGGCACCCTCGAAACCCGCTACTGGGACGCCTCCGACCAACGCGTCCACACCGAGAACTGGAACGGCCGATACGCCGGCTGATCAGGCAACAACTCACTTCAAGGAGGTCACATGTCGACAACTCCATCCCTGGAGTCCCGACCCCGACACACGGTGCTGACAGCGGTCCGCGCCGTCACGGCGGTGTTCACCACCACGGCGGTGCTCGCCACCGCGCTGGTCGGCACAGCCACATCCGCGACGGCCGCAAGCCCGTCGTCGAGCGGCTCCACGAACCAGGCGTTCGTCTACGGCGGCGAGCGGCACCTTTTCGAGATCGACCCCGCCGGCCGGCTCGCGCACTCATGGTCGGCCCCGGCGCCCGCGACGTCCCGGTCCGAGATCTGGGCCGGCCGACCGGTCACCGGCAAGCCGATCGCGTACGTCCACAACGACGAACAGCACGTCTTCGCTCGCACACCGAACAACAACCTCATGCACTGGGTCTTGAAGGCGGGCGCCCAGCCGAGGGGCGAGTACGTGGACACCTTCAACCACGTGAGATCCGACCCTACCGGCTTCTCCTTCGGCAGCCGGCGTCACGTCTTCTACGCGACGAACGGGAGCCTGGAACACCGCTCGTGGGACGACTCCGGGAAGTCCACCAAAGACACCTGGGCGGGGCCGGCGATCACCGGCAATCCGGCCGCCCTGGTGCACAACGGCGAGCAGCACATCTTCGCTCGCGCCGTGGACAACCGGCTCGTGCACTGGGTCTGGTACGACGGCATCGCGAACAACCTGCCCGCCGTGGACGACTTCGGCACCGGACCCGCTGCGCTGAGTTCGGATCCGGTGGGCTTCGGATACGACGATCAGGTACACGTCTTCGTGCGGTCGGGCGGCGGCGGTGTGCAGCACTACTACCGTGACGCCTCGGACGGGCGGATCACGGCCGTCGGCTGGGCCGGGCCGGACGTGGTCGGCTCCCTGCTCGCGTACACGGTCGGTGACAGGCAGCACCTCTTCGGACGCACTGCCACCGGCGGGATCGTCCACTGGGTCTGGTACCCGTCCATCCCGGGCAACTGGCCGGCCACCGACGAGTGGTCCCCGACGGGAACTGTCGCGACCGCGTCTGATCCGGCCGGTTTCGCCATCGACGACCAGCAACAGGTCTTCTTCCGGCGGCCCGACGGACGCCTGGAGAACCGCTACTGGGACGACTCCGATCAGTCCCTTCACGCCGAAACATGGGCCGGGTGACCGATTTTCGACCCCCGATCGGTTCGGGTCACGCCCGGACCGGTCGGGACATCGGGCGCGGAGAGCGGGATTCGCCGACCGTCTCGGTCAGCTCCCGGCTGCTGTGCCGGCGGAAGATGACCTGCGCGGCGCCGGAGGCCTGCCGGGCGCTGTGGCTGAGGCCCGCCGACTCGTGCAGCCATGCCATGTCACGAAGAGTGCGAGCCTGCCACAGGGGAAGCCGCAACTCCTTCCAGCGGTGCAGCGCCTGGCGCAGGTTGTCCTCGGCGTTGGTCAAGCTGCCCGCCACCAGCCACGCCTCACCCAGCGTCCGCAGCACGAGCGCCTCGCCGAACGTGTCATGCAGCCCCCGGCAGGTCCACAGGATCGGCTGCAGCCGGCGGATCGCCTCGGCCGGCCGCCCCTGGCGAAGCTCCACCTTCGCCAGTGACTGGTCGGCGTAGGCGGTGCCGAGCCGGTCCTCCGCACGCGCGAAGAGCGACCTCGCGTCACGGAAGTGGGCGGCGGCCTCCTCCAGGGCGCCCCGAGCGCGGGACACCAGCCCTGCGCCCCGCAAGGCGGTCGCCTCCCCCGTGCCATGGGCTTCGGCGCGGTAGGCGATACGCGCCCGCAGGTAGCATTCGGTGGCGGTATCGAGCCGCCCCTGCTCCAGGTGGGCAGCGCCGATCGCGTTGTACAGGAACCCCGACGTAAGTTGGTCGCCGGCCGCATCGATGGGACCGAGAGCGCCTCCCAGGTGCCGCAGGCCGACGTCGAACCGGCCTTGCCCGACCAGCACCCGGCCCAGCCCTGCGGTGATCACCGCCGCCGCGTGGCCGCCGGCGGCAGTCGGCCCGAGCATGGCCAGCGCCCGCTGGTGATAGTCGGCGGACGCCTCGAACCGGCCCTGCTCGAAGCACATCCGGCCGAGGCTGTGAAGAATGGCCGCCTCCGTGGCGCGGTCACCGACGTGGCGGGCGGCGGCCAGGGCCGCCTCATGCGTGCGGTGCCACTCGGTGAACTGGTTACGATGAGCGAAGGTGGCTCGCACCAGCGCCGCCGCCAACGCGCAACACTCGTCCACGGCGCCGGTCGCACCAGCCCTTTCCACAATGGAGACCAAGGTGCCCAGCTCGGCCTGCAACTGGCTCTGGACGCCTGCGCGGCGCCGCCTGCGCGGCGCCGGGACGCTCCAGGTGGCCGGCGCCGACGGGTACGTAAGGCCGGGAATCGGAAGTGCCGGATGCTCGTCGACCATCATCAGCGCCGCCCGGGCCGCCCGAGCGGCGTGCATCCGCCGGGTGGCCGGATCGGAGTCCCTGCCGGCGGGCTCCCGGCCGAGCGCCGGAGCCCCGGCGACCACGCTGTAGCGTGTCTGCCCGGCTGGATCCCGACTCGTGGGCACCAGCAGGCCGGCGGTGACGAGCTGCCGGCTCGCCGACGGCGTGTGATCCGCCGCCGGGCGCGGCACGAGCGCGTCTACCAGCCAGCCCGCGACGTCGGTCAGGCTCAACGACGTCAGCGCGGACACCGTCTGGCGCGCGGCAGGCGACAGAATGGCCGAACCTGAGCCGGGCTCGACGTGCGCGCCTCCCCCATGGATCTCCGCATAGGCCCGGTGCAGGTGGTCGCCGGGCGGCGCGCCCACCTGGGTGGCCAGGACCTCACAACCGGTCTCGTAAGCGGCCAGCGCGTCGGCGATGCGACCGGCGCGATGCAGGGCGGTGACGAGCTGGCCCCGAAGCCGTTCGTCAAGCGGGTATCGTGCGACCAGGGCGACCAACTCGGCGATCAGATCACCGCTGGACCCAGTCGTCAGCGCAGCCGACATGCGCTCGACCGCGCACGCCCGATGCAGCTCGGCCAAACGCTCCGCGTGCCGCTCGACGGCGACGCCGCGCAGACCCTCCAAGGGTGTGCCGCGCCAGAACGACAGCGCCCGGGACAGCATGGCCGCGCCCGTAGCGTGGTCACCGGCGGCCACCGCCCGCCGGCCGCGGTCGCGCAACCGTTCGAACTCGGTCAGATCGAGCCGGCCGGAGCGCACCTCCCAGGCGTATCCGGGCAACCGGCGGGTGATGACAGGACCGTGCCGGTCACGCAGCGCCGTCCGCAGGGTCGACACGTACGTGTGCAGCAGTGAGGTGGCCCGCGCGGGTGCCTTGTCGCCCCACAGCGTGTCTACGAGCCGATCGATGGAGACCGCCTCGCCCTGCGCCAGCAGAAGCTCGGCGAGCAGCGTGCGAGGTTTGAGGCCGCCGAGGTCGAGGTCACGGCCGGCACGGCGGGCGCCGACCGGACCCAGCAGGCGGAGGTGTAGACCGCCCGGCCCGGAAGGGAAGGGACTCCCGCCGAACACCGTGGACATACGACCCGACTTCCGGTTTGGCCTACCTACGGAGAATGATCGATATCCGAGCATTTCCTACGCGCTGACGGTCCTCAAGCCCCGCAACGCCCAATCGACGTGCGCGCAAGCAGCGCGACAGCGCGAAGAAAGAATCGCCCAGGCAGACATCACTCGGGTTCTGGCAAGCCCGGGACTGCGAGCACATCGATTCACATACGTACGCACAATGGGTGGACCACCCGTAGCATGAAAGGCTGCCGGCGACACCGACGTCATTGCCAGGTAAGGCTATTGACGGCAGGGATCGGGACGGACAATGGGCGCCAACTGGCCGTTGATGGCACCGCCGGACTCACTCGCGGAGAAGAAGCGGCGCTGGTCATCGTTCTCGCTGGTGTCCCAGGTCCAGAACAACCAACCGGAGAAGCCTTGCCGGCAACTGTCCACCTGATGTTCCCGCATCGCGTTCGCGGCCTGTGTCACGCTGCCGTCGAACGAATCGCGATAGGCGCCCGTCTCACCCATCAGCACGATGCCTTGCACGTCGTCCCACTCGCTGGATGCCAGATCATCCAGAAGCGAGTACGTCTTGCCGTACGGCAACCGCGGATACACGTGCAGATCGAGGAAGTCCAGCCGTGAATAGGCCGTCAGCACAGCCGGGCGCACCGGGTATCGCCACAGGTCAGGGTGGCCGCAGTCGGCCGAGCAGGAGTGCTGCATTCCGTCCGGCCCATCGCGATCGACGGCCCGATGAGTGAACATGCCGATGGTCGTCAGCAGCTGGGGATCCACGGCGCGGGCCGCGGCGGTCATCCGGTTGGCGTACTCGACGATACTGGCATCGGCTGCCTGCTGGCGATCGGCGGGCTTGGACATGTCGTAAACGATCCCGTTCGCCGGCCTGACCGTGCCGGTGTGCCGGGAGAACGGGCGGAGGTCGGTCCGCCACGTAGCCTCGTTATCGAACTGCAGCCCGAGCAGGGTGCTCATGAGCCCGCTCCCCAGGCGATCACGGATCGCCGTGACGAACTCCCGGACATACGTTTCTTTGGCCTTGACATGGCCTTCGTGCATGTACATCAGGTTGACGGATTCGATATTGAGTTGAGCACTGTCAACACTGCCGACCAGACCGTAGTAGTACTCGTTCTGCGGGAAGATACCGAGCACTGGCAACACGTAGACGCGATGGATCGCCGCTCGGCGCATGAAGTCGGCGACGTTGTCCAGGTAGGGGCCGTAACCGACGCTCCGATCGCCCACGCCGCGGCCGAGCCCGTGCGCATGTCCGGCCTTCGCGTCCGGGATGCTGCCGGAATCGATGAAGACCCGGACCAGGGTGTAGCCGTCGTGCTGGAGCTGTCCCAGAGTCCGTTCCGCCCGAGCCGCGTCGTACAGACCGGGCTCAAAGGTGGAGTGGAACCACCCCGAGGAGGATTCGGCGAGCCGTGCGTAATTGAAACCGCGAGGACGAAATGCCTTGCCGGTGGAGCTCTCGACCAGGGTGCCCCGTCCCTTGGTGCGCGGCGCCGCGATCCTCGGCAACGGTGCAGGGGCGGCCTGCACGATCTGTGCCGGTCCCGACCCGGCGGAGCCGCTCACGGTCTGGGCGGCGGCGACCCCAGTGGAAAGCACCAACAACCCCAACACGCTGATTCCGAAGGCGGTTCGACGTCCTGTCCGCATCACATTCCCCACACTCGGTTGCACAGTTGGATCAGGACCACGCAGTCCCATTCGGCCGCGAACTCTAGAGCCTGCCGCTGTCGTCTCGCTGTCGCGCCGATATCGCGAGGTGACCCGCCCGGGCAGCGGCGCGCCCGCGTACTTGTTACGCGCGGACGTCACCGGACCGGGCGTGCCCCTCGAACAGTTCGGCCCGTGCGGCCCGGCCACAACTCACCGGGCATGGCGCTGGTCAACGGTTTCACCCGCGAGGCGAACGACATCCTGCGGTTCATCACGGACACCACGATCTGGTTCTCCGACAATCAAAGCGAACGTTGCCGGTAGTGCGGTCGCAGACGGGATTCCTCAAAGAATGAGTCGGTCCAGGGCGCGCAGAGCTCACGATATTTTTTGGATTTCGTGCCTTGATTCAGTTGCTCGAGCAACGCGACGATGACTGCGTCGAGATGTCGCCCGGACGGGTCGACGACGCTTTCCGTTGTCAACTCCTCGTCGCTGCGTCGTCTTATAGCCTCGATGAGTCCGGCCCCGGTCACCATGCCGCCGAGTAGCTCGCGAATCGTCCGGAAATAGAAGGCGTCGGCCTCGGGCAGGTCCTCGCAGTTTCGGTAGACAGTCAGCCAGTCGCCCACGGCGGAAAGGCGCTGACACGCCGAGCCGAGCGCGAGGCGGTAATAGTCACGGGCGCTACGGCGGTCGCCAGTGTCGGTCGGCCTGCCCGCCAGTTCTTTGAGCCTCTCGCACAGACTCAGCAGTTCTGAATGGTCGTGCACTGCCAGTCCGTCGCGGACGGTGAAGTACCACCATCGAGGGTTGTCGGGGTCGTCCAGTCGGGCCGCCGCCAGCAGGTCGAGGTTTCGTTTCCTTTTGTTCTTGTCCATGACAACCGCCGGGCTGTAGCCGTCGTGGTTCATCTGGATGTCGATGGTGATGACTTCTACTGGTGTGGGCGAGCCCTGAGCAATCACCGGGTACTCGTGCACCTGGCCGCGGAAGCGAATCGCGCTGTCTGCCTTGAAGATGCGCGGCAGGTCGTGTGTGTATTCGCCGCGGTCCACGTGAACTATCTCGGGCGCGAACGTCAGACGAGACACGTTCTCCAGCCGAGACAGGGACATAAGGCAGGGTCGCAGCCGTCGTGCCGCTTCCTCGGTCAACCACTCGTCGGCATCGAGGAAGACTATCCATCCCCTCCCGACGGCGTCGATTCCCCGATTTCTTGCGTGTGCGAATGAATTAGCCCATGGCGTCCGGAGCAACCGGACGCCATGGGCGATGTAATCTCCGACAATATACGCGGTATTGTCCGTGGATCCCGTGTCGAGGACAATAATGTCGTCGAAATCTTGACCGATTACGCTGTCCAGACAGCGGGCGATGCAGCGTTCCTCGTCCTTGGCGAGAATGACGATGCTCACCGGGCTCGACTGCTCGTCCTCGGCAACCTTCACGGATGCCAACCGGGTCGGCGAGCCGGTTATCCATGTCGTCGGCAGGGTCAGGTCTTTCCGGTCGTGCACAGTAGTCACCCCTCGCCCGTCGATTGGCCGGCCTCCGTACACTGACGATCTACGGGCGACCGCAGGCCGACGAATCGGGCAGTGGCGTCGATCCGCCGCAGCCGTACCAAGAGCCTTCGAAGATGTAGCAGACGTAGTAAGAGGTTATCCAATCCTCATCGACGAAGTAGTAATTCACGAATGCCTGGGGGTTGCCGCATGTTTTCGTGTGGTCCCTTCGTACAAAGTCAGGCGTGAAGCAATCGCTCTGGATGACAGGACCTGACGTAGCCGCGGACGGGGCGCTGGCCGCCTCCGCCGGGGCGGCTCCCAACGCCAACATTGAAGCACCTGCGAGAAGCGTGCAGAAGACACCCCGCTTCACCGCAATTCCTGCGCCCCGGCTCGGGCGATCAAAAATCGAATCCGCCGCTGTCCGGCTCGGCGAAAGATCGACCAGTTCAGCTTCGAGAGTGGCCAGAAAGGCTTGCCGTTGCGTGTCCAACGTGACCTCCGTAGAGAAGCATCGGTGCAGAAGGCCACCCCGATGCGTTCGAGTCCTGCCTTTACGCCGCGGTGGAATTCAGGAGCAGGTGAGTGGAGAGAGAGCCCGCGGTAAGGGATTGAATTCTCGGATGAGAGTTCGGCGCTCCTTTGGTCAGAGTAGGCGGGCAATACGGCCACATCAAGAGACGTAGATGTCGCGACAGCGATATGAAAGTATTGTGAAACCGCGAGGCCAACGGACGCTCAAGGCACTGCTGGGCCTGGGGCCAATGGCGAGATCGTCGCCGACCCCATTGACGCGATACGCTGGTTCGGTGGTCGCGAGCAGCGGCAACACCTTGACCGAGACTCCGGTTGGTTTTCATTCGTCCGCCGGTGAGGTGGTTGAGGGCATCGACCTGGCCGGACGGCGGGCGATCCCCAGCCGGACCACGCTGACCGCCGTTCCGAAGACTGATCCCGCGGTGATCGTGAAGGCGGGACTGGACGGCTCGAGGCTGGCGACTGGGAAGTGCTTGCCGACGAGTGGTCCCGCGTCGCGAAGGCCGCTCTCGCCGCAGACTCACGTGTGTATTACAACGACCCGTACGACCTCCTGCAGAACTGCGCGGTTGCCGGACCTTCTTGCGTTCTGCTGCGTTGCACCGGCTGGTGTCGGGTCGAGTGCTTGGAGTGCTGGTGGTTCGTGCGGTGTGTCCGCCGGCCGCGGGTCCGTTGGAGGACTACGCGGTGTGTTTCGATGAGTTGTTCTCCCGGTTGGCGCAGCGGCGGGGTTTCCGTGAGTATCTGACCGGCCTGCTGGCGCCGCGGGATCGGAATAAGACGTTGACCGCCCTTGCTGGGTCCGAGCCGGTCAAGGGAGCGCAACATGCTGCGGTGCAACGGTTGCAGTACTTCCTGTCGCAGTCCACCTGGGACGCTGATGAGGTCAACCGGCGGCGCCTGGAGCTGCTGGTCAACGCTCCGGCGACCGCGCCGCACACGCGTGGGGTGATCGCCATCGACGACTCCGGCGACCGCAAAGACGGCACCGCGACGGCGCATGTCGGACGGCAGGGGCTGGGCCGTTACAGCAAGACCGACAACGGCATCGTCACCGTGACCACGGTCTGGGCCGACGAACGTGTCTACTATCCGCTGCACGCCGAGGCCTACACCCCGGCCTCCCACTTCCCCCGCAAGCAGGCCGACCCCGAGTTCCGGACCAAACTGCAGATCGCCGACGACCTGATCGACAAAGCGCTCGCCGCCGGCGTGGTCTGCCGGGCGGTCGTGGCGGACAGCTTCTACGGCGACCACGACCCGCTACGCGGACAGCTCAGTCAAAGCGGACTGGGGTTCGTCATGGCCCTCAAACCCTCCCGCGGCACCTGGCAGTACGGATCCCAGGCCCACACCCCGAAGGACGCCGCCCGGGCCGTGCCGTGGGGTGACCCGGAGGCTCCCGGCGGCTGGCACCCGGTCCAACGCCGGTTCTGCGACGGGCACACCGAAACCTGGTGGGCCACCGACGCCCAGCTCGTCTGGTGGGGGCCCGACGGACACACCCGCCTCGTCATCGCCACCACCGACCCGGCCACCCTGCCCGACAAGGCCACCTGGTACCTGGCCACCAACCTGGCACGCCCCGGCGGCCCACACGACACCCCCGATGCCGCCCACGAACCGGCAGACCTGACCGAAGTCGTCCGGCTCTACGGGATCCGGCACTGGATCGAGCAAAGCTACAAACAAGTCAAAGACGAACTCGGCTGGGCCGACTTCCAAGTCCGCTCCGCCACCGCGATCCGCCGCCACCAAACCCTGGTGAACTGCGCGTTCTCGTTCTGCTGGAACATCTGGTTCGACCCGCCGTCCACGAACGACACCGCCGCGACTGTTCCGGAGCCGTTCAGCGACAACTCCGGAGAGAGGGGGCACTCAAACCCCGCCGCCGGCCGAACACCCCAGCTGGCCAAAAGCGCTACGCGCTGTCCGTGCCTGGCTCACCCCATGGCTGCTGCTCCACCGCTACTGGACTGCTTGGAGCAGCAAGCCGCCACCCGGCCCCTACCACCATAAGGTGACAACTACCGCTAGTGCTGTGAACACTCGCGCTTCCCCAGGTTGGGTGGGTGTTGTGGTTCCTCGCCGCACGGGTGTGTGGTCGAGCGACTCCCATCCGGGCGGGGTAGGGCGGCCCTCAGCTGGCCAACGGTCGGCTCGCCGTCGTCCCGTGCCGGCAACTCAGGCAGCGGCAAAGACCATCGCAGCGCGGGAAGCCCGCCGTTGCGACGGCCCGGGGCGCCGCCAAGAAGAAGATCATGCCGTTCATCCGCGAGTGGCAGGTCACCGGCAAATGCGCGTGGGCTGACACACCGGGGGTGAGTGCCTTGTGGAAAGGCACTCACCCCGGTGCTCGGTTGCTGGCGACCGGACGGTCAACAGCCTGCGGTGATGTGGTTCGACTCGGCGAACAGGTAGTCGCCGCCGGCCGTGTATCCCTCGTGGATCACCCGGTACTCGTACTGGCCGGTGCCCCCACAGTCGTAGCCGACGCCGTAGTCCACGTCATTGGCATTGACGTTCGCCGTCTGCATCGTCTCCCAGCCGTACCACCGGCTCCGCTGCACCTCGACGTAGCTGGTACCAACGCCGCAGTTGCCGCTGCGCCAGCCGTCGCCGCGGATCTGATTGCCGCTCCGGTACGTGGTACCCACGTGGAGATCGCACGACGCGATCACGGGAACGCTGGCCGTTGCCGCGGTGCCGCCCGTGCATGCCGGTTGGGCCGGCGGGACGGCCGAGGGTCAGCGCGAGCACCACCGCGAACCGGATGCGCCGGCGGCGGGCGGCTGCGGGCGGGTCAAGGTCGGGCTCGGCGACGGCCGGGGGCGGAGGTGCGCTCATGCCGCTGCTGCGCATTCAATTGGTGCCCTCTCCGCGGCGACCACACGCGCTGGTCTGAACCGCGCAGCG
Organism: Actinoplanes sp. NPDC089786; assembly: GCF_040684855.1. NCBI lineage: Bacteria > Bacillati > Actinomycetota > Actinomycetes > Micromonosporales > Micromonosporaceae > Actinoplanes > Actinoplanes sp. NPDC089786. Next base: position 23,473 of record NZ_JBFBGU010000024.1, on the reverse strand, counting down.
AGTCGAGGCGCGGCAACAGACCGGTCAACGGCCGTCAGTAGCCGTATGGACGGTCGAGCAAACCGCGACCTTCCTGTCCTTCGTTGCGCAGGACCGCTTGGTGGTGATGTGGTGGCTGATCGCGCTGCGCGGCCTGCGCCGTGGTGAAGCCGCGGGGCTGCGGTGGGCAGACGTCGACTTGGACGCCGGGGTGGCATGCTGAACTGTGTCACGCTCTGGAATACCGCCTATTTGGACCGGGCGCTGGGCGAGCTGCGATCACAGGGCTACCCGGTCCTCGACGCTGACGTGGCTCGGCTGTCGGCGTATGCGCGTCGGCACATCAACGTTCACGGTCACTATTCGTTTCGGCTGCCTGACCTCGGCGGCGCCTGGCGGCCGCTGCGGGACCCGGACCAGAGTGATCGCGAGGAGCAGGACTGATCGGGCCCGGCCGGCGGCGGTTGCCCATCGGCCGTGGGCGGCCCGGGTTCCATGCCTGGTTAAGCAGGCCCGATGTCGATCGGTTCGGGTGTGGCGTTGGGTCGCGCGGAGGCGGAGGCGGCTGTGGCTGGTTGATGTGTGCCGGGTGGGTGCAGGTCGGTGTGGATGTGGTGGAGCAGTTCGCGGCTGGTGAATGGTTTTTCGACGATGGTGACGCCGTCGGGGAGGGTGCCGTTTTCGGTGAGGACGGGTTGGGCGTAGCCGGACATGTAGAGCACCGGGATGCCGGGGCGGATGGCTTGGATGCGGGCGGCGACTTCGTTGCCCAGCATTTTCGGCATGATCACGTCGGTGAGCAGCAGGTCGATCGGCGCCGCATGGGTGTGGGCGAGGTGGATGGCCTGGGCGCCGCAGTTGGCGGCCAGGACGTGGTAGCCGGCTCGGGTCAGGATCCGTCCGGTGACCTGGCGTAGGGCGTCTTCGTCTTCGACCATCAGGATGGTCTCGTGCGGGCGCGGTCCGGCTGCCTGCACCTCGGGTCCGGCGGCGGCATCGGCGGGGGTGAGGGCGGCGGGGGTGTCGACGGCGGGTAGCAGGATGGTGATGGTGGTGCCGATGCCGTTCTCGGAGTAGAGCCGCACGTCACCGCCGGCGGCGGTCGCGATGCCGTAGACGGTGGCTAGCCCGAGGCCGGTGCCCGAGCCGTGGGGCTTGGTGGTGTAGAACGGTTCGAACGCACGTTCGATCACGTCGGGGGGCATGCCGCTGCCGGTGTCGCTGACCCGTAGGCGCACGTACCGGCCCGGTTCCAGGGGGCCGGAGGCGACATCTTCGTCGTCGAGGTCGGCGTTGGTGGTGTCGATGGACAGGGTGCCGCCGTCGGGCATCGCGTCGCGGGCGTTGACGGCGAGGTTGACCAGGATCTGCTCGATCTGGCTGGCATCGGCGTAGACGGGTTGCAGCTGCCGGTCGAGTTGGGTGATCAGGTGGATGTGTTCACCGAGGGTGCGGCGCAGCATCTGCTCGACGTCACCGATGACGTGGTTGAGGTTGAGGACTTCGGCTTGGGTGATGTCACGCCGGCCGAAGGCGAGGAGTTGTTTGGTCAGCTGGGTGGCGCGTTCGGCGGCCCGGCTGATCTGCCCGATGTCGTTGCGGGCGCCGGCCAGATCATCGGCGTTGACGGCAGTGGTGTCCAGGGTGTCGAGCAGTAGTTCGCTGTAGTTGGTGATCACGGCGAGGATGTTGTTGAAGTCGTGTGCCACACCCCCGGCGAGCTGGCCGAGGCTTTCCAGCCGGCGAGCGTGTTGCAGGCGCCGTTCGCCTGCGTCACGTTCGGCCTGGGCGATGAGGCGTTCGCGTTCGTTCTGGGCGTGCAGCCGTTCGGTGACGTCGCGGACAGCGGCCGACACGATCACACCTTGGTCGGTTTCCAGCGCGGACAGGCTGATCTCGACCGGGAACTCGCTGCCGTCTTTGCGCACCGCGGTCAGGTCCTTGCCGACCCCCAGCTGCCCCGCTCGGGGGTCGGCGAAATAGGCGTCGCGCAGCTGGGGGTGGCGGGGGCGTACCCGCTCGGGGACCAGGACGTCGATCGACTGGCCGATCAGGTCGTCGCGCTGGTAGCCGAACATGCGTTCGGTCTGGGCGTTGATCAGGGTAATGGTGCCGCCCCGGGTGACCCCGATGATCGCGTCGGGGGCCGCTTCCAGCAGGCCGCGGAACATCGCCTCGGCACGATGCCGTTCGCTGATGTCGCGGGAGATCGCCGCCACGCCGGTGATGTGGCCGTCCGGGCCGGTGATCGGTGACAGGGTCAACGCCACCGTGAGTACGGTGCCGTCTTTACGGCGGCGCTGGACCTCGTGCTGCTCGATGCGTTCGCCGCGGGCCACGTCTTGCATCAGCTGCGCTTCTGCCAGCTCGTGACCCGGAGGAAACAGCATGGCAGAGGGCTGGCCGAGGACCTCATCACGGGCGTAGCCGTAAAGCCGTTCAGCACCGGCGTTCCAGCTGGTGATCAGCCCGTCGAGGGTTTTGGAGATGATCGCGTCGTGCGATGACTCCACGATCTTCGCCAAGCTCTGCTGTTCGGCAAGGGCGGTGGCCCGCTGCGCCAGGACGGTGGCGCGCTGCGCGAGGGCGGCGGCCTGCTCCCCGAGCTCGGTCAGCAGCGAGACGTCGTCATCGGCGAACAGCCGGCGGTAGCGGCTGAGCAGCACCACCGCGCCACGACCGTCCGCGGTCGGCACCGGCGCCGCAGTCACGAAACGGCAGTGACCGGCCTGAGCGAGGGCGACCGCCAGCCGGGGCGACCCAGATGCGCCAGCCAGGGCGTCGACCGTGGTCGTGGCAACCAACACCTCATCGACGTCACGCTGCTCGTACTCGTACTCGGGCAGGGACAGCCCACATGAGGTCACCGCGCGCACGGTGCCGGCCGCGGTGGGCAGCACCACCGCGACCGCATCGGCGCCGAACATCTGCCGGGCTCCTTGGCAGTACTGCTGCCACGTACGCGCGGCTGGTTCGTCGGCAGGGATGGCGAGCAAGTAACGCAGCACCGTGTTCGCGGCCTCCCGCGACCAGCTCTGCCGCAGCCGGCGTGGCGGCACGAACGCCAGGACGTACAGCAGCCCGGAGACAACGGCCAACGAGCGTGTCCACACGGCCACCCCCGATCCGCCGCCGGCGATCAGCAACGTCACGCCGAACAGTGCGGTCCCTGCCGCGGCGTACTGCAGCCGGGCCCGGGCGGCACCCGCACGGCGGCGCGCCTCGGCGGCCAACAGCCCCGCGGCGACCGCCTCCACGGCGCAGAACACGCCCACCGCCGGCCACACCACCGGCGGTGGCAACGGCGCCGGTAACACCACCACCGGCAGCGTGGTTAACACCCAGCCGGCCACGGCGGCCACCTGCAACCACTGCGGCACCGACCGCAGCCGGCCGACCAGCCGCAACGTCAGCACCGGCTGCGCCAACAACAACGCAGACGCCGACGCCGCCACCACCTGCGGCGGCGGGCCGATTAGCACCCGCACGACGCCGAGAACGAACAGCACCGCCACCGCCGCGAAGACCAACATCACGTCACGCAGCAGCGGATCACGCCGGCGCAGATAGCACCACGACACCCACAGGAAGATCATCATGTAGAGCGCGGTGACGGCCAGAACGGCCATGATGCCCCCGGTCCCGCCGCAGAGCGCACGGCCATCGGAACATTTCGCCTCAGCCTAGGACGAGAACACGAAGCACGTTCGGAAACGCGACTCGTGGTCGGCCGGCAGGAACAGCAACACCGCGACGGCTGGCACGCCAGCAGCGCGCGGCCAGCAGCGCGCGGCCAGCAGCGCGCGGCCAGCAGCGCGCGGCCAGCAGCGCGCGGCCAGCAGCGCGCGGCCAGCAGCGCGCGGCCCACCCGCGTCGTAGTACCGGCGACCACACGCCCGGCCGAGCGATGGAACGGTTTTCTCGTACCATCGGCCGCTCCGCCCCGCACATGACTGCTACCACTGGAACGCCCCGGCTCCGAAATCCGGCTGAGGATTGTCCGCGGCCCCTGGAGCCGCGCTGTCGACAGCGCCCGGTCGTGGTCGATCAGGGGTCAATCGCTGTCGGCGCCGGGATAGGGCCGCAGGATGACCCAGACGCGTTTGCCGCCCTCATGGGATTCGACGCCCCATCGCTGGCTGAACGCCTCGGCTCGTGGCCAATTGGGTCGTCGAGCAGGCGCTGCGCGTGTTCCGGGCGTAGCTGCAACGGCTGAACTGAAGCGGATTTAGGTGGGCCTGTCAGGGAAGCCACCAGCGGACTGTTCAGGAGCGAATATTTCTCGGATGGGGTTGAGCAGGTCGGGCTCGGTGAAGGGTTTTTCGATGAGGCGTATGCCGGGCTCGAGGGTGCCGTGGGAGGACAGGACGGGCTGGGCGTAGCCGGACATGTACAGCACGTGGATGTCGGGGCGCAGGGCGCGTACCGTTGCGGCGACTTCGGTGCCCAGCATGTGGGGCATGACGACGTCGGCGAGGAGCAGGTCGATGGGTCCGTCGTGCCAGCGGGCCTTTTCCAGTGCTTCGGTGCCAGTCGCGGCGGTGATGACCTGGTATCCGTTGCGGGTCAGCAGCCGTCGGGCGACTTCAAGGATGCCGTCTTCGTCCTCCACGACCAGGATGGTGCCTTGCTGGCTGGTCCGGTCGCAGGGCAGTACCGCTGCGGCGGGCTGCGGGGTTTGGTCGGTGGCCGGCAGCAGCGCGGTCACCACGGTGCCGACGTTGTCCTCACTGGCGATGCGCACGTGCCCGTCGGCCTGGCTGATGGCCCCGTATACCGTGGCCAGGCCGAGGCCGGTGCCTTCACCGCTGGGTTTGGTAGTGAAGAACGGCTCGAAGACGCGCTCGAGCACCTCCTTCGGTATGCCGGTCCCGGTGTCGGCGACCTGCAGGCATACGTAGCGTCCGGGCGGCACGGGTGGATCGTAGCCGGCGAGGTCGTCGAGGTTCTGGTTGCTTGTCGTGACGGTCAGCGTGCCGCCGCCGGGCATCGCATCACGGGCATTGACCGCCAGGTTCACCAGCGCCTGCTCGATCTGGCCTTCATCGATCAGGATCGGCCACAACCCGTCCGCCCGGCCGGTGACCAGCCGGATGTTTCACCGAGGGTGCGGTGCAGCATCTGTTCGATGTCGGCGACAACGGTGTTGAGGTCGAGCACCTGCGGACGCACGACCTCGCGACGGGCGAAGGACAGCAGTTGATGGGTCAACGCGGCGGCGCGTTCGGCGGCCCGTTTGACCTGTTCGGTGTCTGCGCGCACCGTCGCCCAGTCCTGCTGATCCTCGCCGTGAGCGGCGGCGGTGACCTCTTCCTGGATGAAGCCGATGTAGTTGAGGATGATGCCGAGCATGTTGTTGAAGTCGTGCGCGATCCCGCCGGCCAGTTGCCCGAGACTCTCCAGCCGCTGAGCCTGCTGTAGTTGCCGCTGCAGCCGTTCCCGTTCGGCCAGCGCCATAAGCCGTTCGCGTTCGGCCTGGACCTGTAAACGTTCCGTCGCGTCCCGGATCGCGACCGAGAGCACCATCCCGCCGCTGGTCTCGAAGGCGCTGAGGCTGATGTCCGCAGGGAACTCGGTGCCGTCCTTACGGCGGACACTGGGATGCAACGACACCACCGCCGGTTCGTTGCCGGCTTGCATGGCAGGCCGGAGCCCTTCGCTGGACACGCCTCCGGTGATGATCACCTCCACCGGCTGGCCCAGCAACTCCTTACGGCGGTAGCCGAGAAGGCGTTCGGCCTGTGCGTTGACCAGCACGATCGCTCCGGAGACGTCGACACAGATGATGCTGTCGGGGGCGGCGTCGAGCAGGCCCCGGAACCTGGCTTCGGCCTGCTGCTGAGGGTCCATCCCCCGGGAGACGGAGGCGGCGCCGACGATGGTGCCGTGTTCGTCGGTGATCGGGGAGACGGTCAGTGACACGGTGACCCGGCTGCCGTCTTTCCGTACGCGTTGGGTCTGGTACTGCTCGACGCGTTCCCCGGCGCTGATGCGCTGCAGAATTGCTGCTTCGTCGCCTTGCTGCTCCGGCGGGAACAAGACGGCGGCGGGTTGACCCACCATCTCCGCGGCGGTGTAGCCGTAGAGCCGTTCAGCACCGGGATTCCAGCTGGTGATACGCCCGTCGAGGGCCTTACCCATGATCGCGTCGTGCGACGACCGCACGATCGCCGCCAACTCCGCCTGAGCCCGGCCCGGGTTAGTCACCACGGCCCGCACCCGCCCGGTGCCAGCACTGTAAAGCTTGCCAACAGTTGGTCGGCCGGGATCTCCGCATACCGGTTCCCCATCCGAGCGGTGGCCTCAGCGCCCTTGTCGGCCATCTCCTGGGAGAGCCGAAATTCGAGTCCGTCTGGCGTCAGCGCGATAGCCGCAAGGCGTGGCGGAGTAAACGCGAGAACAAACAATGCTGCGCCGACGATGAGCAGCGCGGTGAGACCGGGTCCACCGTCGGCGAAAAATACCTTCCAAGCACCGATGCCGAGGCAAGTTAAACCGGTAACGCCGAGCAACGCCAGTCCGGTTATCTGCCACCGCGACTGCTTCCGGGTGGTATGTAGTGCCGCCACTCCGACGATTCTTCCGAAACAAGCGCCTGCGCGGGCGGGAACGGCGGAGTTCCGCCGCATCCCCGAAGGGAGCGGTGACGAGGCTTCGCGATGCCGTGAGGAGTTGGCCGGACAAGATATGAGTAGTCCGCGCGCCAGGTGACCTCGCGCTTTGCCAGGTCGGTGGCAGTAGTAAACGGTAGCCCCTGGTTGCGTGGCGGCGCCCTCTCATACCACGATCCGAGCGCGACTCAGCTTGACGATCACGCCGTCGGTGGCCGCATGGGGCGTGCGTGCCCGGCGTTCGATGCGGCGTTGAATACAGACCTTGGATCGTTCTGGCCACCACTGGGTCTGCGCCTGCCGGAAACCTCATCCGTGCAGGCCAGGCGGCATGTTCGTACTCGTGGAGGGCACCGTCGAGGCGATCGCGTCTTCGGGTGCGTTTCCCCCGGGCTACGGCCTCGATGTGAACAAAAGGTGTGCCCCGATCCGGGATTGCCTTGAGTTGAAGGGTGGCGAACCGAATACAGCAACGGGTACGCCCCGGCGAAGCCTGGCGGCCAGCAGACCCCTGGAGATCATCCATGCCCAGACGTCAGTTCGTGACGTTCGACGTAGCGAACCAGTTCTTCGGGGTCCCCATAGAAATCGTGCAGGAAGTCCTGCTCAACGAGAAGTACACGCCGATGCCGCTCGCCCCGGACGCGTGCGGCGGACTGTTCAACCTGCGCGGCGAGGTCATCGGGACGGTGGACATGCAGGTCCGGTTCGGGCTGCCACCCAGGTCAATGTCGGGTGCGATCACCAACGTGGTCGTGCTGGCCGGCGGTGAACCGATGAGCCTGCTGGTGGACCGGATCGGACCGGTCGCCGAACTGGACGATGCGGCGTTCGAGCTGCCACCGGACACCCTGACCGGGCCGACCCGGGCGATGATCGTCGGGTCATACAAGACCGAGGATCGGCTGCTGCTGGTGCTCGATGTCGACGAATGCGTCAACACCGCCCGCGCCGCAGTCTGAACAGGCCGGCGGGACCGCCCGGACGGCAGAGCCGTTGCGTCCGTTGAGGGTTGGTCGAACGGACATGCGGCTACGCTCTCGCTTAGCAGCGTCGTGCCCATCCCCCAGGGCCTGGTCGCCGTCGGATGTCGTTCGGCGACAGGGGGGAGCCATGACTCAGTCAGAGCAGCAGAAGGTCACCGGCGGCGAGGGGGTGGTCCACGAGCCGCAGTCGGTGCTGGCCGCTTCCCCTGAGGCGTACATCGCGATCGATGCCGAAGGGCGCGTTGTCGGCTGGAATCCCGCCGCCGAGGCGACGTTCGGGTATCCGCTGGAGGATGCCTGCGGCCGGCGGATCGAGGATCTGATCCTCCCGCAGCGGTTCCGCGCGGCGCACCACGCGGGGCTGGCTCGCCTCGCCGCCGGTGAACCGGCGCGGGTTCTGGGTCAGCGGCTGCAGCTGTGCGCGCTGCACCGTGATGGCCATGAGTTCGCGATCGAGCTGGTCCTGGCCGCCACGCAGGAACAGACCGGCCGGGTGTTTCATGCCTTCGCGCACGACGTCACCGTCGTGCGCCGGGCCGGGCGGTTCACCGCGGTGGAAGCCGCGGTGGCGCGGGGGTTGGCCGAAGCGCAGTCCAGCACTGTCGCGGCCACCCGGGTAGCTGAGGCACTCGGCGTCACGATGGACTGGCCGGTGGTCGAGCTGTGGCTCAGCGACGACGACCGGCAGGTGCTGTGTTGCGCCGCCCGGCACGCCGCACCCGGCCAGCGCCTCGGCCGGTTCGCCCTGGATGAACTTGATCCCGGCGTCGGACTGCCCGGCCGGGTCTTCCAGCAGGCCCGGCCGCAGTGGGTCGCTGATCTGGCAGCGGACGCCACGTTCCTGCGCAGCCGCGCCGCGGCCCGTATCGGGTTGCACGTTGCCGTCGGGGTGCCGATCTGCACTGGCGGACACACCCTCGGCGCGTTGTGCGTCTACGGCGACCGGGCCGAAGATCCCGAAGACACCCTCATCGCGCTGCTGGCCGGCGTCGCCGCGCAGGTCGGGCAGTACCTGGAACGCCGCCGCGCGGAAGAACTCGCCGTCGAGCTGGCCCGCACCAAGGACGAGTTCGTCGCCATGGTCACCCACGAACTGCGCAACCCGCTCGCGGTCATCACCAGCACCGCGGCGCTGGCCGAGGAGGAACTCGACGCCCTCACTGTGGACGATCAACGGCGTTACCTGCAGGTCATCGGCCGTAACGCGCAACGGCTGGCGGTCATGGCCGAGGACCTGCTCGACCTCGCCCGCTTGGAGTCCGGGCACCTGGCCGTGCAGCCGGAGCCCACCGACTTGTGCGCCGTCATCGAGCACTGCGTGCAGGCCTTTCACACCACAGCTGCGGCCAAAGACCTGACCGTCACCGTGCACACCCCGCGCGGGCTGCACCTGCACGCCGACCCGCACCGGCTACGCCAGGTCGCCGACAACCTGCTCGGCAACGCCATCAAGTACACCCCCGCCCGCGGCACCATCACCATCACCGCCACCAACGACACGGATGAGCACATCATGTGGACCGTGTCCGACACCGGCATCGGCATCCCCGAAACCGAACGTCCCCGCCTGTTCCGCCGCTTCTACCGGGCCTCCACCGCACTGGACCGGCGTATCCCCGGTACCGGCCTCGGGCTGGTGATCACGCGCGCCATCATCGAACGGCACCACGGCACCATCCACGTCACCCCTCACCAGGGCCCCGGCACCACCTTCACCATCCGGCTCCCCATCAAAAGCCTTCCGTAACGGCGAAGCCCACGCCGCCGGGCACCAACAGCTCACACGCCTGCGGGCCGGCTGTCACTGCCTGCGCCGAAAGTCGCCGTCATGACGAGATCTCGCGTCCTATCGGCGGCCATGAGCGTGCGTTCGCGGCTCGACGCGCTCCGGCTACATCACGGAGAGTTGCCGGAACCGGCGTAGTGGGGTGCGATACTGGCAGAGACCGGTATTCAAGTAGTCGCTATTCTCCGACCAAGATTCGAATGCGCCTACGCTGCGTGGTCTTCGGTTGTTGGGCTTGTCTCTGAACTTGAAGTCACTAGTCAGTCCCCGTCGGTGCGGCGCCAGTCAGGCTTCCCGCCGTGCCTGCGGTCGCGCGATCAGGGCTGGCCGGTCGTGGCGCCTACCCGGGCAATCTCACTCAACGGGTAGGGTGCGGTCCGGCTTTCGTCGTACAACGTGCGGTAGAATCGTTGAGCACGGCGGCGACCGGCGCATGCCGCCGGATGATCGACGCGACGGCCGGCGGGACGTTGGCCGGCTGCTCGCCCCCGGCGTACCGGCGGATCGCCTCGACGCCATGCTTTCGATGGAAGGCGACCGGGTCGGCAGCGCCACTGAGCGCGGCCACCAGCCAGTTGACCAGTTCGGTAGTCACGTAGCACCCGTCGTGGCCAGCGTTGCGGCGCAGGAACTCCGTCTCGGCGGCGGAGAGTTCGAAGCGCGGCGACGTCGCCAGGCCGAGGTCGGCGAGATAGAGCCGCCGGCCGTCGGTGAGGACGTTGCGGAAGTGCGCGTCGAAGTGCAGCAGGCCGTTGGCGTTCATGAACGCAACGGCGGTCCGGAGGTCGCGCTCCACCGTGGCGGCCGCCAACTCGACGGCGCCGTCGCCGAGGGCCACCTGCGCGGTCAACCACTCGTGCAGGTTCTGCGGGACGTATTCCAGGAAGAGGACCACCTCGGCCGACGATTGGGCGACCGCCTCGATCCGGGCGCGCACCGCCGGTGAGCCGTCCCAGTACCCGACCGTACGTTCCAGGTCCGCGTGTTCCTCGGGCGGCGCGACCGCGCCGGGCAGCACCCTCCAGTGATACATCAGCGGGAAACTGCCGAACCGCCCTTCCAGCACCCAGCCGGTGGTCATGGCGTTCGCGGCCAACTCCCGCCACGCGCCGAAGCCGGGCCCGCCGATGCCGTACTGGCAGCCGGGAGGGAGCCGAAAGTGGTTCGCAGTGGACATCACGTTCTCCGGTTGGCGCTCCGTGTCGGTGAGCGGGACACGCTTGGCGAAGACCGGCGTGCCCTCGACCTGCAGTAGCACCGCCGTGCCGCCGATTCCGGAACCGATCGGCGCCGCACTGTCCACCAGTTCCCCGAGCCGCCGGTCGCTGAGTAGCGCCAGGGTGGTCCCGACGGTGACGTATCGGGCCAACCGGTCGGCGTCCTCCAGTGACTGCTCCATGATCGAGGACCCTAACCGGAAACCGATGGCGGGCGGTCTGTGCGAGGCGAGGGGGTGCGGCGCTGGCAGAAACTGGTGATCAGGTAGTCGGTGTTCTCTGTCCCGGGATCTTGGGTTGTGGTCGGGTGCGGTCTCCGGGGGGCGTATTTCTTCCAGGTTCCTCCGGCTTGGGCGGCGACGGCTTCGGTGTGCACCACGTGGTAGCCGAGCATCCCGGCGACGACCGATGGCGGTGCCTGCAGGACGAGCTGGCGGATCGTGGCGGTGCGAGCGTGCAAGGTGGTGATCCCGAGGACGCTGAGCAGTTTGCCGAGGGTGGCGGGGTGTAAGGGCTGGCCGGCGCGGCGGCCGGGGAACAGCCAGGTGCCGTTCGGGTTGGTCGCGGTGGTGGTGTTCCCCCGGCTGGTCAGGTGCTTGAGCAGCAGGGCGACGAACGGCTCAGGAACCGGCGAGGGCGGGGATCCGAGACGCAGCTACACCTGGTTGCCGTCGCGGATGACGTCGTCGGTGGTCAGGCGCATGATGCGGCTGATCGGTTGGGCGTAGAGCAGCATGAGCAGGGTCACGACCCTGGCTCGCAGCGGGATGGCGTCGTCGGTGATGGCGCGGCGGATGAGCCCGATCCGGCGGTGTTGGCTGATCGGGGCTGGGTTCTCGGTGCGCTGGTGAGGAATGTTCAGCCGGGGCATGGTGCGGTTGGCGACGCACCGTGGTGTCTCTGCTGGCCGGAAGCACTGTCACGGTGTCGTCGTGTCAAAGCGCGATCGCCGGTGCGGAAGCGAGGTTCAAGACTGCTGCCGCAAAGTTGCGGGTGGTCGGCTCTGACGGCCGGTTCGTCTACGCCACCGACGACTGCGGCATCCGCCGCATCGACCCCAACACCGGCGCGGTCACATCGCTGCTGCCGGGCGGCCAGTTCGCCCCGGCGACGGCATCGGTGGCAATCGCCGGCCGCTACCTGTACGCGGTCAACAACGTCAATGGCGGCCTGGCCAAAATCGACCTCGGCTCCGGCCCCGCCACGGTGATCAACTCGAGCGTCACCGGTGCGGTTGCCGCGGACGACGCCAACGTCTGGATCATCACCGGCACCACCCTGCTGAAGATCAACCCGGCCAACGGCCAAGCCACCACCATCTCCAGCCAGGTACCAACCAACGGATATGCGCCGACTGCGGCCATATCGGCGGGCAGTTACCTGTACGTTGACGTTCGCACCTCCGGTACCAGCAATTACACGAAGACGATCAGGGTCGCCAAGTCGAACGGCGCTGGCGTCACGCTCACGCCGAATTTCGGCAATGTCGCCGGCTTCGCATCGGATAACACCCGCCTCTTCGTCGCCGATGGTGGGCTCAAGACCGTCGCCTGACCACCGGACGCCGGTGCCCTTATCGAGATTTCCGCGATGAGGGCACCGGCCAATGTCTACCATTCGGCCATGCCGACAACGCCCGACATGGCCGAGAGCCTGACCGCCATCGAGGCATGGCTTGCGCGCTATGCACCCCGTCAGCCAAGCCACTTTGCGGCCTGGCCTCAGTGAGGCTCAACTTCAGAACCTCGAATTACGTTACAGATTCCCCTTGAACCCAGACCTCCGGACACTCCTCAGCTGGCATGACGGATCTCAGAACTCAAATGGGCTCGATATCTGGACCGACTACCTATTCGAGACGTCGGAAGAAATGTTCTCCCGGTCGCGGTTCCCCGACCCTTTGTGGGACCGCCACTGGGTGCCATTCGCCTCAGATACTGGGATTAATACATTGGTTGTCGATCATACAACCGGAGAAGGGCGAATTCTACTTCATGACGGATCGAGCGGAATTCATCCCGACTGGGCCTGGCCCAATCTGAGGAATCTCGTTGCCAAGACTGCGCATGCACTGACATTTTCATCACCATTGGACGGACGGCATGGGCGTGCCCTGGATGGCCGCTTACGTTGGGTGTCGAGGGAGTGACGAGGTGTGGGATCTGATCGAGGACAGCGATCTGATCACGCTGCCCATGGTCCTGTTCGTCCTCACCCAGCAGGACGATCCCAGCTCGGCGTTGCGGCCGCAGGGCCGCAACCAGGGCTGACCGTAGGCGCTTGCCGGAACGCACCCCCGGCTCTGCCCATCGATCACCGGATCCGGCGCTCACATCGGGATCCGGTGAGGCTCGTCAACATCGAGAGCGCCACTTGTGGATCTTGACTTCGGTAGCGCCAATCGGTAGATCCGGAGCCTGCACCCACTGTGCAATCAATCGCGAGCCTATACGGCTGCGAGCGCGGATCTGCCGAGATGAGGGAGGCGTTCGATGGTGAATCACCGCAGGGCCGCTGCGAGTTCGGCGGCGTTGTCGAACGCGGATGCCGCTCGACCAGTTTCCCCTTCGGTGAGCACGGCGGACTGGACGCGGGCCAGCATCTCGGCTGCGGTCTTTGGATCGTGCAGCACCATCGCGAGCTCGGCGCCGTAGACCAGCACCTCTACCTGCTCGACCGGGTCGTCGTCGGCTCGCGGGGCGGGCCAACGCGCTGTCGGGGATCCGAACTGCCTGTCCGACGCTACCCCTGGAATCGGCCTGCACGACAGCATTCGCCAGGGCGCCTTGGCCAGCCGCCCGGCAGGCGTGGTGGCGGGCATGGGCACGGTGGCGGCGTCCTGAACGACGCGGATCCAATTGCAGGGCCGGGACGTCCGTGCGGTTGCTCACCGCCGATCGCTGGATGGTTCGAACGTGACGATGTCACCGGTCAGCGAGTACATTCCTGCGCGCCGGTGCGGCGGCGGCACGGGGATTCTGACCGGTGCCGGCGGGAAGGTGTCGAATCCGGCGACGCGGCTGTCGAGCCGGAACCGGTCGAAGACGAAGGGCACACCGTTGGCGGTCAGGCCGAAGGGAAGACCGGGGGCGTCGGTGACCTGGAAGTGCAGGTGCGGCTGGAACGAGTTGCCGTTGTTACCCACCTGGCCGAGGACCTGGCCGCGGTCAAGCCGATCGCCGGGCCGGACCCGCACGCTGCCCGTGCTCAGGTGAGCGTACACGGCGGTGCGGCCACCGCCGAGGTCCTGAAGCACGAAGTTGCCGAGCACGTCGTTGTCCCCGAGATCGGGCGGAAAGGCCGGCGGGGTGTTCTCCGGCACGCCGTCACGGACCGCGAGCACACGGCCGGGCGCGGCGGCCATGACCGCGGCGCCGAAGATGTAGTAGCTCTCATTACGCGTCGGATCACCGGCATTCGTGTTCAGCGCGGCGTCCATCCGGACGAGGTCGACCGCGTAACGCTGCGCGAGGTAGATGCGGCCGTCGAGTTCGACTCGTGCCCGCCGGTGCCCGAACGGCGGGCCGCAGCAGCCGAACACGGCGATGCTGCCACCGCGCAGCGGCGCACTCACCCGAAGCGGCTCCCGCCGCTCGACCGTGGTTCGGGCGCCGGTGAAGGTGGTCACGCCGTCGCCGTCGCCGGTGGCCACACCGAAACGGTGATCCAGACGGGTCGGTACCCGCGCGCCTGGTGCCAGCGTGACGTCGAGCAGCAGCATGCCGGATCCACCCGGCGGGAGCGTCCGGCTGAATGCGTCGTCGGTGAAGCGAAACAGCCGCCGCTCGATCGCGTCACCATCCAGCACAGCCAGGATGGTGACGGCACGGACCTCCACCCGGTCGAGCCGGACCGCGTGGTCCGTTTCGTTGCGCAGCAGAATCTCGTACACCAGATGCGCACGCCAATCGGTGGCGGGCAACGGCTGCGGCGCGGCCAGGACCTTCACGGCGAGCGGAGGTGGGGCCAGCGGACCGGCCCCTGCCGGCGCCGCGACCACGCCCGACGCGATCAGCACCAACCCGACGGCGGTCAGGGCCGACAACAGCTTCGGACCCACGAACAACCTCGGCAAGCCACGAACTCTCGATCGGCTCCTGACCCGATGCGTGTCCACCCCGGACGCGATCCCCTTGACTTTCGGCATATCCGTGACGCTATGCGTCACCGACGGCGCGGATCGATCCTGCCAGCACCACTCCCATGCTAGAGCTAGCACCAGTGCGGCGCCCTCCCAGCTCAAAAGACCTCTAGTCTCTGGCGGATACGGCAGCAGCCTGCCGATGACCTCATCACACCATCCACCCAACGATCGATCACGACGAGTATCGATCACTCTTCACGGGGCAGAACCCGTTACTCACGAGCAGAGCCAAGCGGCTGACCGCACGGCCGTGAGGGTGTCACGAACCTGATCTACGCCCGGCCCCCTGCCGGTAACGCCGTCGAGCATCAGGCTGCTCGACAAGGGGCTCGTGGTGGAGATCGACCCGGACGGGCCATCGGCGGTCGAGTTCGTCGACACCCCCGGTTTCTACCGGCGGCGCACGGCAGGAACCGGCCCACTGAGCCCGAGACGTTCCTGGTCGGGACCCGGCCGGCGCACGTGCGCCGCCAGATGCTGCGACCAGCGCGCGACGAAGGCGCCGGCGCCGTCCACGACTAGGCTCAGGGTTCCTTCCGCTGGAGACAGGTCAGGACGGCGCGACCCGGCGGTGGTCGTCGGAGCTGTCGGCGGGCAGGTCGAGCTTGGTGAAGATGGCGTTGATGTGTTTGCCGACGACCTTCTCGCTGATGGTCAGCGCCGTAGTGATGGCGGCGTTGGAGCGGCTTTCGGCCATCAGGGCAAGGACTTCGCGTTCGCGTGGGGTGAGCCGGCGGAGCGGGTCATGGCGGCGTGTGAGCAGTTGCCGGACCACTTCGGGGTCGATGACGCAGCCGCCGGCAGCGACCCGGTGGACGCCGTCGACGAACTCGGCCACGTCGAGGATGCGGTCCTTGAGCAGTTAGCCGACCCCGCCGGCGTCGGTGGATTCGAGGAGTTTGGCGGCGTACGCGGTGACGACGTACTGGCTGAGGACGAGCACTGGCAGGCCCGGGTATCGCACGCGCAGGACGACGGCCGCGTGCAGTCCTTCATCGGTGTACGAGGGCGGCATGCGGACATCGGTGACGACCACGTCGGGGCGTTCGGCGTCGACGGCGGCGGCGAGGGCGGCGGCGTCACCGACGGCGACGACTTGGCGGTGGAACCGGACGAGGAGCGCGACGAGGCCCTCGCGCAGGAGGACCGCGTCGTCGGCGAGGACTACGCGCATGGCAGTTCGAGTCGCAGGACGGTCGGTCCGCCGGGCGGGCTGGACAGGGTCAGCGTGCCGCCGTGCGCCGGGCCGGTGGCTTCTCCCTCGACATGAAGCAACGGCTGGGCATCGCGGCTGCGTTGCTCGGTGACGCGCCGGTGCTGCTGTTCGACGAGCCGGTCAACGGTCTCGATCCCGAGGGCATCCACTGGATCCGCGGGCTGCTGCGCGGGCTCGCCGGACAGGGACGGGCGGTGTTCGTCTCCAGCCACCTGATGAGCGAACTGGAGGACACCGCCGACCACCTCATCGTCGTGGCCCGGGGCCGGCTCGTCGCCGACATCAGCATCGCCGGCCTGCTCGCCCGGGCGCCCGGCGACCGGGTCGTGCTGCGCACCACGCGGACGGCCGAAGCGATGGCCGCCCTCACCGCCGGCGGCGCCACGGCCGCGCTGACCGGTCCCGAGACGCTCACCGTCACCGGCCTCCCCGGTGAGCGCCGACCGCACCTAATCTTTGTGTGCGGCCGCGGCCTTCCCCGCCGTGCTCAGCCGGCTCGCCCGCCTCGGCAACCCGCCCTCAGCCGACGCGAACGCCCGGCCCCTGCGCGCCCGCACGCACGCCGAGCCCCCACGGAGCATCCTTCGCGAGGGCTCGGCGTCCGGCGGCCTCGGCTCAGGCCGGCGAGCCAGACGCCCAACATCGTGCCTGCGGTCGGAGGCGTTTCCTTTCGACGAGTAGGGCTCGGGATCCGGTGGAGGGTCAGCAGCAAGTACCTCGTGATACACATCGTCGAGAATATGAGCAAATCGTCGAGCCTTTGAATTGGGACTCGACATCCACCCGTCTCGGTGGCCGGCCCAGTGGCTTCTCAAGGCTTCAGTGCTGAAGAGGCTCTCGCCTTCCGGGGATCGAATATCCGACTCGGTGAAATGTCCAGTTTCGTAGGCAAAAGAGAAAAACTGCAGCCACATCTGCGCATAAACGTCGCGCCGCAATTCCGACGGGTGCATCGCCGCGCGTTCCCGCGTGAAGGCGTGAGCGTACGTCTCCGGGTCGCTAGCCAGTAATAGGAGTAGTTCCCGTTGCTGGTCGCGGACGGCCTGGTGGCGTTGCTGACGGACGGCTCGCACCTGGTAAGCGATGGACGCTGCAACACCGGAGAGAGCTACGGCGGAGATCAGGGCGGAGGCACCACCGTAGGTCTGTCCTATATCGGCGAGGGTCTTCCAATCAAGGTGCATGAGCTCGCTGGCGGCGGCGAGCGCATATGGGGTCACGCGGCGCCTGCGAGGGTGGCGATTGCCGTAACGACGAGAACTAGCGTGGCGACCAGTTGTTTGGGGGTCATAAAGGATCGGATACAGGAAGAGACGACACCTTGTACAGGCTCACCGGGTGTGAACTGGAGTTCTGGCGTATGTTCGGCGGCTGCGTCGCAGACGAACGCGAGCGCGCGAGAGTTGGGAGCAGAAGCGTAGCAGTCAGCGCCAGGCTCGCGGGCTATTGCGGGACATGTCGACGGCCCGCCATCCACTCGATCTCTACCGACGGCCGGAGCAACCACCGCAGTGAGGACACCAGCCGCCACGGCCTGGCCCGTAGCGGCAATCGGCAACTCAACCGCGTTTGACGTATCCGTTGTCCAGCAGGCGATTGACCGTCCAGGCGCTCCCGTGGAAGTCCGGCTGTTTCCCCCGCTGAAGATTCACTCCGCCGAGCCCGACGTCACCGGCGGGCGTCCCCGCTTGGAGGCGGGCCCGCGGTGCGCGGGTATCGCGCAATATCTGCGGTAGATCAGTGCATCGGCCGCGATCATCAAGTCATTCGCGCGGCTGTCACTGCTGAATATCCGGTGTATTGAGTCAAGGAAATTGCGGGGTCGGAGTTGAGACAACGAGACCATCGCCCCCGCGGGTCGCGGTAGACCGAGCATTAGGCGCAGCGCCAATACGATGGGTCGCCCGGGCTATGTGACGTCTCGAGCACTATAGGCAAAGGCGCCCTGACGGTAGCGACACAAGATGCTTGTAGCCATTTCCTCCGGAGTCCCTCTTGGGTCGATGACCAGGTGTCGGGCGTCGATGCGGGCTTGCTCGAACTGTTTGTGCATATGCCGCGTACCGGGCTCGTCGTCACGGTTGCCCTCACGGGTGGTGACGTTCTGCACGCAGCGTTCTACCGAGGGCAGCAGAACGGCGTAGTGCAACTCGTTCAGTCCTGTAGCTTCGAAGAAGGTCGGCAGGAACCATGGCCCCATGACTCCGTCGAAGACGGACTCGTATCCTCCCCGCGCGAACTGCCCAGCTGCCGCACCCGAGGCGCGGATGACCGTCTGGTTCTGATCCTTCGCCCCTGGCAGCCACGGCGTCTGCGCACCCTGGTCCAGAAATCGGAAGAAGGCGTCTCCGCGGATCAGGACGCTAGGCGAGAGACGCGAAGAAGCGATGGAGCTGACAATCGACTTCCCGGCTCCGGGTGGCCCGGCGATGATAAGCACGGTGGACATGCGGCCCTGTGTATCCGCATCGGCGCCGCGTTATCAAGGCAATATCGGAGGCGCTGAGGTCGCCGTCCGGCGATCGGGCGCCGACCCCACCCGTCAAGCACCGGCAGGAGTACCCATGAGGTCTTGGCGAGCATCGTCGAGCGCGCCTAGCCCCGCATTCCGCACGTCGGTGATCGTGGGCGGGTTTCGGCGCGGCGGGTTGGCCGGGGGCAGGTTCGGTGGCAGCGTGGCGGGGTTGTGAGAGAGCGTGCGCGATACGGTGCGGTGCCGTCGGTGGAGAAGGCGTTGGGGTCGTTGCCGGTGGTCGCGGCGTTCGCCGGTCGGCTGCGGATTCGCGATGTCATCGATGGGTTGTGCCCGGTCGACGACCGGTCGGAGTTGACCCACGGGCAGGTCATCGAAGCCCTGGTCGCGAACCGGTTGACCTCACCAGAACCCCTCGTGCGGGTGCGGGACTGGGCGGCCGGATACGCGGTCGAGGAAGTCTTCGGGCTCCGGCCGGAACAGCTCAACGATGACCGGGTCGGCCGGGCGTTGGACGCGATCGCGCCGCAGGTGGACTCGATCGCCGGGTCGGTCGGCGCAGCCGCGATCAAGGTGTTCGGTATCGACGTGTCCCGGATGCATTGGGACATGACGTCGATCTCGCTGCATGGCGAGTATGAGCAGGCCGATGAGGACTACGCGGCGCCGAAGTTCGGGCATCCCAAGGACCGGCGGCCGGATCTGAAACAGGTCCAGGCGGGGATCGCGGTGACCGCCGATGGTGGGGTGCCGGTGTTTCATCGGGCGTACGACGGCGGCGCGGGTGAGGTCGCCCAGGTCGTGCCGATGATGAAGGCGTTGCAGCAGATCGCCACGACGCGCCGGTTGTTGATCGTCGGGGACTCGAAACTGGTGTCGTACGACAACCTGACGAAGATGCACGCCGACGAGGTGACGTTCGTGGCTCCCGCGTCGAAGGTGTACGTCAAAGCCGAACAGTTGGCTGGCCTGGAGCTGGACCGGGCCACCCGGGTCGACTACGTCGCTGCCCGTGACCAGGGAAAAGACGCTGCCAAGCGGGGAGCGTGGCACGTGGTCGAGGACACGATGTCCTTGGCCGGGCCGCGGAAGAAGGACCCGGTGCTGAGTCTGCGCCGGGTCTTCGTGCACTCCAGCGCCCGCGCCGGTGCCGCAGCAGCCGCCCGGGCCCAGAAACTCGACCGGGCCCGCGGCGATCTGGACCGGCTGACCCGAGGCCTGGGCTCGCGGCACTACCCGGACCCGGCCGCGGTCGAGGCCCGCCTAACGGTGATCGGCAAGACCCGCCGCGTCGGCGGCTACCTACGCACCACGACCGGCACCGACGCCGAGACCAGCAAACCCACCCTGACCTGGCACTTCGACCAGGCTACGATCGACGCCGAAACATCCACCGACGGCTGGTACGCGCTGCTGACCAACCTGGACCCGGCTGACGCCGACGCCGCGCAGGTCCTGCTGCACTACAAGGGCCAGGAAGCCGTCGAACGCCGCTACTCGACGTTCAAGGGCCCCCTGGCCGTCGCCGCGATCTACCTGAAGGACAACCGCCGGATCACCGCCATGATCACCGTGGTCTGCCTCGCCCTGCTCATCTTCAGCCTGATCGAACGCCAGACCAGAGCCGCCCTACGCGCGCAGGACCGCACGACCGTCGCCGGCCTCTACGCCGGCCGGCCCGCGATCCCGACCACCCGGCTCATCTTCCAAGCCCTCGCCGGCATACGACTGATCCCCGCGACCAGCGGCAACCCACACACCATCCCTCAACCCACACCCCTGCAACTCGAAATCCTCGACCTGCTCGACGTCAATCCGCTGGAATGGTGCTGACGATCGCCGACCTGCGGAATACGGGCCTAGCCGGAGCCGGACGTCCGGGGCGGAACCACCTCGTCCGGGTTGTCCGCCTCGGACAGCAGCAGACGCAGCGTCCCGCGCAGTTCGGCGGCGTCGGCTTCGTACCCGGCCGCATCGTCCGGGCGGCCCATCTCCGAAAGCAGCAGGCTGCGAGTTTCCAGCGCCGTGGCAACCATGTGCAGATAACCCGGATCCGTATGCGCAGCCTGACGGAACTCGAGGATCGCCGCCTCGTTGACCTTGAGCGCCGAGTCGCGGTCGCCGATCGCGGCGAGGCCGATACTGAGGTTGTACAGCGACTCGCCGAACTTCGCCCGGTAGCTCTCGTCGGTGCCGACGAGGTCTCGATAGCGCTCGACTGCCTCGGTCATGAACGGCACGGCCTCCTCGTGGCGATTCTGCTCGGTCAGCACCACGCCGAGGTTGGTCAGCGCAACGGGCAACCACGGCTGGACATCGTCCGGCCCGTAGTCGAGCATCCGCCGATACCGCATGACGGCCTCCTGGGCCACCGTGGTCGCCTCGTCGTGGCAGCCGGCCCGGGACAGCACCAGGGCGAAGTTGGTGGTCGCGTGGGTGTAATCCAGGAGGTACCGGTCGGGATCGTCCATGGCCGGCTCGTGCTGGATCTCGACGGCTTCCCGAGCCGACGCCACCGCCTCGGCATGCCGGCCGAGCCGGCCCAGGACGGTGCTGAGGTTGAGCAGCGCTTTGGCCAAATCGGACTGATGAGCGCAGCGGCCGGTCTCGCCGGGGCGGCGCAGCAGGGCGATGGCCTCCTCGACCACCGGCCGCGCCGCGGCCGCGCGATCCAGCAGGACCAGCGTTCCGCACCGGCCAGGAAAGGACCAAGGTAAACGAGGACGACCGCACCGTCTCCGAAACTCTTAAGGCCAGACTGGTCTGGCCTAAGCAGTTCCAGCCTGGCACGCCATGATGGCGAGGCTCCCGGTCGGGGCATCGGGTTTGGTCGATTTGCTGTCCTACCTGGAGCCTCGCCTCCATCGATCACCGGGCCCGCCGCCCCCGCCCTGAGCTGCAAGATCAGCTTGGAAAAGGCTCATTGGTAAGAGGGTTCTCTCGAGCCTGCCTAGGCCATCGCATAGGGGCCGTCGGTGCGCGTGCCGTCTACGATCTTGTGATGAGCAGAATGTTTGCCGACGACCAGGACACCATCCACATCGTCGGAACGCTGTCGGCCGAAGACATGCGCCGGCTGCTACCGCTGGTGAACGGCGCGTTCCAGTTGCGCGACAAACCGCTCACCACCCTGACCCTGGCATTCGACGAGGCCGCAACGATCGCCGACGACGACGCGGTCGTGGCCACCCGGGAAGCCCTGGGGGATGCGCTCGCCGTGTGCGCCGACCAGAACGCGGCCCTGCGGATCGTCGCGCCGCCGGCGCTGCGTCGCCTCTCCACCACGGGGTAGCTACACGCTGTGGGCCCCGTCGGCGGTCAGGTGCGCCGGGTGGTGCCGATGGCCCGCGTCTGCCGCTACTGCTGCCCGCTTCCCGCCTTTTCTGTGTCCAGTGGCGCACCAACGTGGGCCAGGCGTCGTTCCTCTGAGGCGCCATAGCTCACGAAGTTCCGCCGCGCTTGAGAGAGGCTCATTGAGCGGTTCGGGCCACCGCGAACCTGATCAGCGTCATGATCGTCCTGTCCGTCGTCCTCCCAGTAGCACACCGGGCAGATCTCGTAGTAGCCACGCTGGCTCAGGGTGACAACCCGCAGCAAGGGCAGGCATACGGGCCGCCTTCGGGTGGCCGGATCACGTTGATGAACGGGTCACTCATGTCGTGATCCTCGCATCGCCGCGCGCCCAGCAGCGGATGGGCATGGCTGCCCTCCGCAGCGTTTGTCATCGGCATGGCCGGGATCCAGCCGATGGTCCCGGGTGCAGCGGCGGGCAGCGAGCGAATCGCGGCTACTTGAGAGTGAACCGATCCCGCACCAGGTCACGCCTTCTCATGGGCGGTACCGCGCGCGAATCTGCAGCTTGGTGGGGCTCTTGACAGGTGGCCCTACCTGTATGAGAGTCGTCCAGTGCGGGAAGGGTAACCAGCGCAGTCCTGGTCTTTCGGAGCCGCTGCTCGCTTGGCTTGAGTCACAGCTGAGCAGTCGGATCGTTGTCGGTGCCGTTCGTTCTCTGCACGACGGGGAAAGCCCGTGGTGGATCGATCTCATGGCGCCCGACGGGTCGACATTCTCAGCGGTCCTTCGCTTCCCGAGCAGCCGTATCTCGCCGGATCAAATTGCGACGAACGCCGCGGCGCTCACTGTCGCCGAGAAGCACGGCTTGTCAGCTCCCCGCCTGTTCGCGGCCGATCTCGACGGTCGCGTGGCTGAGACATCAGCAAGTTTGGAGACCGTCGTGCCCGGGACGAGCACATGGCCCGCTGCGCCTTCCACCGAGTTGCTTCTGGCGGCAGGCGCCGCAATCGCCCAGGTCCACACCGTCATCCTCGACCCGCAACCGCAGCTCCCACTCCGGCCCCGCCCTATCGCGGTTGACGACTTCGCCCACGACCGCCGAGTCGGCCGGATGCCAACCACCGCACTACTCCAGCTGGCCGACGAACAAATTCAGGCGATCAAGGCTCCGGACCTGCCGGGCGTCTTCGTGCACGGCGATGTGTGGCCCGGCAACACGGTGGTTGCCGACGGCCGGGTCCGCGCCTTGATCGACTGGAAGACCGCCGGCGTCGGCAACCCTGGCGTGGATCTCGGCGAGCTCCGCAAACAAGTCGCGATCTTCTACGACGATGCCGCCCCCAGGCACGTGTTGCAGGGCTGGGAACGGGCCAGCGGCACGCGGGCCGACAACCTCCCCTACTGGGACGCCGTGGCTGCTCTCAACACGCCCACCGAGTCCTACGGCCCCCACGCCGCACGTCGGCGTGACGACTTCCTTCGAGCCGCCATCGCACAGTTGCGACAACACTGATCGCCGAGCTGACCAAGCGAAGCCGAGATCGGCCAACGCCTGCCCGATGACAGCTGTACAAACAGCAACACCAGGCCCACTTCACACCGTGACGGGCATGCCGCCGAGCGGATCGCGGCAGATGAGGATGCCGTAGGCGATCCGAGTCCCGCAGTTCTGGGGGGCAGAAAGAACGCCATCTCCGACCGTGGCGAGGCGCGAGTGGGGTCACGACGGTCGTGGACGGTTGACGCCCTGAGTGATTGTGGATCCAT
>NZ_JBFBGU010000023.1:0-147346 GCF_040684855.1 Actinoplanes sp. NPDC089786 | reverse complement strand
AGCAGAGCAGGTCGATGCCGGTCAGGGCGAGCTCAAGCCAGGCTTGGTTGATGTGGAACTTCCGGGAGGGAAATCGGCCGAAGCCGGTGCTCTTGCCGGTGCGGATGCGGTCCTCAACGCGGGCGTGGCAGCGGTGCCGGACCTCGAGGAACTGAATCGAGCCGCCACCGACCGGTGTGTCGGTGGCGAACACCTGGTGACGCATCCCGTTGATCGTGTCGAACAGGGAGAGTTGCGCGCCGGGGTGCGGGCGTTCCCGGCGGCAGATCAGCCGGCTGCCGGCCGGGAAGCAGGCCAGCAGGCCCGGATCGATCAGGTCAGTCAGTTCGACGATTTCCGCGCCGTCGCGCAGGCTGCCGTCGCCGTCGACCGCCGCCACCCAGTCGCAGGCGTCGGTGATCGCGGCCCGGACGGGTTTGGTGATCGCGACACCGACGGAGAACTCGGTGTCCATGCCCTGCTGGCGCAGACCGCGAATGTGGGCGAGGAATTCGTGACTGCTGCCCGCGGAGTCGCTGCGGATGAGGATCGCATTGCCGTATCGCTGTGGCTCGGGAATCTGATCGAGGGCGTGACCCAGGACGGTCATGTGATCGGCGGCCGTGTTGCTGCCGGCGTTG
Organism: Actinoplanes sp. NPDC089786; assembly: GCF_040684855.1. Taxonomy (NCBI): domain Bacteria; kingdom Bacillati; phylum Actinomycetota; class Actinomycetes; order Micromonosporales; family Micromonosporaceae; genus Actinoplanes; species Actinoplanes sp. NPDC089786. The sequence goes on along the minus strand of NZ_JBFBGU010000023.1, from coordinate 146,726 downwards.
CCCGGTCGCAGTATCCCGGCCAGAGCTTCACCGGTGGCGTCGAGGAAGCACAACAGCGGGTGGTAGCCGAACGAGGCCTTCCAGGTCGCCGCCGCCGATTCCTTCTCTGAATGCGCAAGCACGATCGTCGCGTCGATGTCCAGGACGAACCCGGGCAGCGCTTGGCCGAGCACCGTGGTGGCGGGCAGCGACCTGCGTGTCTCCAGCAGCTGGGCCCAGGCCAACTCCCGCGCGGCGGCGCGCGCAGCCCGCAACCGTTGCAGGGCCGGCTCATCAATCGAGTCGAGGACTCGCCACGCGGTCGGATCCGAGGCCACCGGCCCGAACAGGCCAGGCTGCTGCCGCAACACCGCCAGATCACTGATGGCTTCGCCGCCGTCAGCCAGCAGCACCGCCAGATCGACCGCGACCCGGCCCGGCTCATGCGCCGGCCGGCGCACCCCGTCTAACCCGAGCGATTGAACGAACCCGCTGGTCAACCCCGTCCTATCAGCGAGATCGGTGAGCAGCCGGGTGCCGGCATGGCCGACCACACCCCGAGCACCACCAGTGACAACAACCTTCGGACGCGTGCCGGTACTCTGCACCTTGAGAGTGCCTTCCGGTGATGGACAGATGGAACCCTAGACAAGTCCCATCGTTCCAGATCAGAAGGCACTTTCGCGTTTCCCGGGGCTTACTACCGGCTGCCCTTACTGAAGGGCCAGGGCTAGTTGCCTGCGCGGCCTTACCGGTTCGCAAGAGTCGGTGTATTGCGCCGTCCAAGGCCTCGACTTGCCGGTTAAGGCCGAACCAACCCAACCGATCCAAGGACGTGGCGATCAGATCGGCATGCTGCTGGGTTCCGGCGATTTCGCGAAGGTAGGTCACCCGCTCGATCACGTCCTGGCTGGAACGCACAATGAGCTCCTTCGCCACGAACCGGTCCGCTTAGCGGACGTCCACCGGGGCCATGGGCAGGCACCCGGCAAGCACGGCCTCGAAGATGCGCTGGGTCATCTGTCCCGCGGCGGCATACCGATGGGGCAGCAGCAGCACCGTGGCCAGGGCCCGGCCGTAGACGCTGGTGACGGTTTCGAAGGGGATCCGGCCGACGAAGCGGACGTTCGGCCACCGGTCGGTTTTCGTCCACTTTCCCGCGACTAGGTGCTCGACTCTGTTGGCGGCAGGTGCGAAGAACCGATCGAAGGGTTCGTCGCGGTCGTACTGGTTGCCGACGTAGGCGAGCGCCAGGTCACGGGGCTGGGCGGCGAGGGCGGCGGGGTCGGCCTGGGTTAGGAGCTCCTCGGCGACGGGGAAGAGCAGGACCTGCGCACCGGGGGTCGGCGTGAGGGCGGCCTCGCAGACCAGGGTGTGCGCGTTGCGGCGCCACGCGCTGTCGGTCGGCAGGGTGCGGTCCTTGTCCCAAATCACGGTGAGTGTCTCGAGTCGCGCGGTGTAGTGGTCGAGAAGCTGGGTCTGGCGGTGCAGGTCACAGGTATGGCCGTCGGCTCCGCACTCGGTGGTGTTACGGCCGGGGATGGGCCAGCGCCACTCCAGGAAGAGCAGGTCGATCTCCGGAACGCCTGCGTGGAAGGTGTAGGAGCCGCCGAGGTCGTCGCCGGCTTCGAGACGGTCGCGGTCGGCTTGCAGGAACACGATGTCGTGTCCCCGACCGGTGAGGGCGTCGATGAAAGGGCGGCGGTGGCTGCGGCCACCGTCAGGGGTATCGGTGATGCCGTTGCCGAGGAACCCCCAGAAGCTGTAACCAATTCTCATTGGTGATTCACCCTTTCCGCGTGTGACGGGATGTCAACTCAGGGACGGCCACTGCAGCGGAGCGCAACTGCGAAGGACACCGTTGGCTGGCAGGGGTCGCTGACGGTCGCCCGGAGTCACCCAGCAGCAGTGGCACGCTTAGGCGCTGTCGGTGTCTTCGGCGGCACGAGAATGCCGGTGTCGGATGTGGTCGCCGAGCAGGTCGACGATGTCGAACTCCAAGGCGATGCCGACGGCGACTCGCATGACGTCGGAGAGTTCCGCGGCCAGTTCCCGCGGGTCGAATTCACCGTGCTTCTGCCGTTTGAGTCCGGTCCCTGCCCAGATGTTGACCTGTTCGGCGACCTCGCCCGTTTCCTCGGCCAAGTGAGCAACCCGTTCGAAGGTGAAAACGATGCCTCACGATGAACGTAGCTCAACACTCGGATATAGGTCGGCCTCTTGTGCGCCACTCAGTCGTAAAACGCAATTCCTATTTCTGTGTTCTGGGGGCAGAAGATGCGGCATGCTTCCTAGCGAGCATTGTTCTTGAGTTGCGTGCGGCGTGGCATGTTCCTCGTCCCGGTAACCTACGCGGCCCGTATTCATTGCTCCTCGGGGCTCGACTCGAGGTTCAGTGGTCCACTAGGTGTCAGGTTCCACTCGTGCGAATGCACCAGCGGAACTTTTCCGCATGCGAGGAGTCGGTCAAGTACCGGCTGCATTTCGTCCCAACTTAACGCCTCGTCGCTCTCGACCCCCGCTGATTCCAGGAAAGGAATCGCCACCTTCCAGGTCTCTGAGTAAAGGCGCCATAGTTGATCAAGAGCGAAAGACGCTAGGTGCTCGCGAAATTCGCGCTTATCTGTGACAATCGCCCCGAGTGGGTGACCCCAACCCCGGCGAAGCGTTTCGCCAGCAGAGAAATGAAGAGCGCGGCTGGTGGCCGCATGAAGGTAATCATAAAGCTCTCGCTGATTAGCGCGCTCAGCAACCCAGTCGCCGGAGGGGAGAAGGCCGCCCGACCAACGGTATCTTTGCTGCAGCAGTTTTAGATGTTTCTTGACCTGCTCGCGCTCAAGCGCGGCAGCGTCCAGGAAGGTATGGGATACCAGAGTTTTGCCGTCACTTCGTCGCCGACATAGCTTCGCTGGGCCAACAACGATCTAATCGCGTCCCACTTACCAAGCGTCAGGAATAGCTCCTGGGACTCGGCGAGTTCAAGCTCACAGAAGAAGCCAAGATACATCACGTCTTCTAGAGACGCCCGTACAAAGGCTACACTTAGATGTCCCAGGCCATTTCGGCATAGCAATACGGCAGAATTGATACTCTCGAGCTGTCGGCGGAGTGCGTCATTAAAGGCCAAGGTGCGATAATCGGCTTCGACTTCAGACCATTTGAGGTCGCCGACACGAAGCAGTCTTTCCGCAATTTCCGCAAATTGCTCGGTGGCTTCAACGCGCTCGCTCAGGGGTGTCCCTTGAATGATGGCAGGGTGATCGTCCTCGTGTGACATTTCCTCAATATAGAGCACCTGGTTGCCCGGAAAGCATCATTTACGTCCATATCCATTTGCAGCAATCCGGGCGCGCTGGTCAGACTTTTCACCAATCACTCACCATCAGGGCAGACGCGTACCGCACCGCAGAACCCGCCACTCGTTGCAGCCGTTTGGAGTGCCTCGCGTCCGTACATGGGGGCCATGCGTGGACGCCGGCGAGCGGGCGTCATGGCGGGGAGACGAAAGTGCCGCGCTTCTCCACGGTGTAGACCAAGCCTCGTTCGCGCAGGAGCGCGACCGCTCGGCGTGCTGTCGTGCGGGCTACGCCCCACTCGGCGTGCATGTCGCCTTCGGTGGGGATGCGGTCGTGAGGTTGGAGCGTGCCTGCCTTGATGTCCGCTTCGATGTAGTCCGCGATCTGGACATAAACCGCCACCGGTCCGTCGTGGCGGAGAGAACGCGCGGACTTACTCATGAGGGCGACGTTAGAGCTGCTGCCACGTCTACCTATCGGCAGCTACAAGGCGATACGTAGCACTAGCAACGTAGACAAGCAGATACAAGATGGATACCTTGGAGGACGTCCGACGGTCGCTTGACCCCTGGACATCCGGCCGCCTGACAACGGCAGGTGAGAGGGAGGAACATGAGGAACAAGGAAGAGCCCGATGCGAACCAAGTCGAAGCGCGCCCAGGTTCTACGGCAGTCATGAAGTCGGCCTGCGAATCTGGGCAGTCGAGGGTTTCCCGGAGCCCGCAGCGGAGTTGCATCAAGGCCCCATCTGGGACGGCGATGAGGTCGACGCCTGGGCGGAAGCCGTCCGCAGTGCGATCGGGGATGAGCGGCAACGGCTCTGACATCCCTCGCGCAGCAACAACTTAACTGGACCAGCGACGGCCACCCCAGCTTTGGGGTGGCCGTCGGCTTTCGTATCACCCGCGAGCGTCGACAGCGTGCTATCAGCAGGTTCGGGTCGGCATTCGCCTGCCACGTGAACTGGTCAGACGGCCCTTCAGTGGATCACCGGCGACCAGCGTAGGGCGGTTCGCATGGTGCAACGTCCGCCCCACCCATTTTGAGCAAGGAAAACGCACCGTTCAACTTTCCAGTTGGGCGGTGCGAATTTTTTGGTGCCCAGTATGTGCGGTGAACGCCTTGAGCTGGGGAAACCTGCTTCTGGATGAAGCTCTCGCGGGGGGCTGGCGGCCCGACCCGACGGCCGAGATTGAGTGGCCGAGATCACTCCGGCCATGATCATCTCTAACCCTGAGCGCCGTTTAACAGTCGTCTCAGGTTCGCTCGGTATGAAGTAGGCCTCGCCGGCGACGCGGGTCTCGGCCTCGCCGGCATGGCCGAACGCGCCGCGCCGCGCTCTACGGCGGCACGACCCCCTGAAAGGCAGCCGTTCATGATCTCTGTGCTCGTGGTGGACGCCCAGCCGCTGCAGCGCTTCGGGTTTCGCATGCTGCTGGAGAGCACCCCCGACACCGAGATCGTCGGCGAGGCCGAGAACGGCGCCGAGGCCGTTCGGCGGATCACCGAGCTGCATCCCGACGTGGTGCTGATGGACATCCGCATGCCGGGCGTCGACGGGATCGAGGCCACCCGGCGCATCGTCGCCGCCGGTGGGCGTTCGCGGATCCTGGTGCTGACGACGTTCGACGTGGACCGGTACGTGCTCGCCGCGCTGCGGGCCGGGGCGAGCGGTTTCCTGCTCAAGGACATCCGCCCGGAGGAGCTGCTCGCCGGCATCCGGGCCGTCGCCGCCGGGGACGCGGTGATCGCGCCGGCGCTGACTCGGCGGCTGCTCGACGCGTTCGCCGACCGGCTCGAGGATGACCCCTGCGAGCCCGTGCGGGAGGATCCCCGGCTGGACTCCCTGACCGGCCGCGAGCGCCAGATCCTCGTCGCCATCGGCCACGGCCTCACCAACGGCGAGATCGCGCAACGGTTCACGCTGTCGGAGTCGACGGTGAAGACCCACGTCGGGCGGGTCCTCGCCAAGATCGGCGCACGGGACCGGATCCGGGCCGTCATCCTCGCCTACGACCTGAGACTCACCCGGCCGATCTAGCGCTTCATCTCGCGCGTCTGTCGGGGGCTCGACCGTAGTTCCCAGCCGCACCGATCCGCTTGCGTTACCGTGTGTGAGCTCAGAGCTGGCTTTCGCCTTGTTGACCTCAGTGAGCTCACACACGTTCGCGCTTCGTCAGGACTTGCGGGGAGAAACCGTCATGATGCCCGCGCACATCTCGTCGCTGGTGCCGTCGCCCCACACCACGTAGCGCGGCGGCAGCTTGCGCAGCTGCGGCAGCTGTTTGCGCAGCCCCGCGTCGTGCGTGCAGGTTACCCGCAACGTGTCGCCGGGGCCGATGTCCACCGGCGACGGCAGCTTCTGCAGCCGCTGGTTGTCGAAGTCGAACTGGGGCACGTCGAGCACGACCTTGGCGTTCGGCTTGCCCGGGTTGAGTTCGACCTTGATGGCCCGCCCTAGCCAGTGCATGTGCCCGAAACCGGCGAACAGCGTCATCGGCTCCTCCACCTCGTGGTCGCAGGTCTGGGTGTTACCGGGCTTCGGCGCGCTCTGGCCGCACTCCTCCACCTGACGATCCGCGGTTTCGCCGGTCTCCGCCCCGAACCGCTTCGTGACGTCCGCGATCGAGGCCGCCCGGTCGCAGAGCGGGCCCGACTCGTCGGGGAGGCAGGGCAGGTCGGTCGGCGCGTCGAGCGGGAAGGTGTCGAGTTCCCGGGTCTGCGGCGTGCCGTCGGTCAGCCGCAGCCGCACCGCGGAGCGGTCCGGCCCGGCCGGCTTGCCGTCGGTCGTCAACAGGTTGTAGTGCATCTGGAAGATGATCAGGGTGCCCGGCTCCAGCTTGAAGCCGATGTCCTGGGTGAACAGGGTCTCCGTGGCGCCCGGAGTCCAGGTGTCCACCCACGTCGCGCCCGGTTCGTCGTCCTCCACGTCGGCGCCCTTCACGCCGGTCCCGCCGAAACACTGCCAGCCGGGGCCGGGGACCTTCGCGTCCTGCGCGCGCACCAGGGCAGCTTTGTCCGGCCGCACCGCGTACACGATGGCGTGGTGCGCGATGTCGAGGTTCTCCGGCATGACCTGGGTCCCGGTCAGGAACTGCGCCTTGGTCAGGCCCGGATCGATCACCTGGCACCGGTACTCGTCCGTGCCGCCGCCCGCCGGCGGCGCGGGCGTGTATGCCTCGGGCATCTTCAGGTCGGCGAACCGCTCGCCGGCGCGCAGCGGCTGCGGTGGAGCCGACGACCCGCCCGCGTGCGCGCTGTGCGGGCCGGCCGTGGCGGGCGCCGCACTGTTGTCGGCGTTCGACCCGCAGGCGGCGACAGCGAACGCCGTCGCCAGCGCCATGGTGGCCGCCCCGAACCTCCACCGTGGACTGTCAGGTTTCCTCATAACCTGAACGCTAGGCCCGATTCCGTCCCGTTTCGTCGTACCACGGTGGTCATCCTGGGAGGGAGGTGGTACCACGGTGCGACTCTCCGGAGCGCCGTTCGACACCACCGGGCAGGACCTCGACGCCACCACGCCGGTGCGTGCGCCGGGCGCCTGGTTCGGCCAACCGGCCTGAGCGCCGATTAACGGTCGTCTCAGATTCGCTCGGTACGAAGTAGGCGTCCGAAAGCGATGTAACCCGTATGTAGGAGGCCAGTGAATGGCAGTCAACGCAGCGCCGTCCGGGGAAACGCCGCCCGGTCGGCTGGCCGGCCGGTGGGTGCCGTGGTTGGTGATTGGCCTGTGGGTGGCGCTGGCGGCGGTCATGGTGCCGCTGAGCGGAAAGTTGAGCTCGGTCACCACCGACCGCGCCGTGGACACCCTGCCGGCCACCGCCGAGTCCACCAAGGTCGCGGTACTGGAAGACAGCCTCCCCGGCGGTGAGGACAACACGTTCGTCTTCGTGTACCACCGCGCCGGCGGCATGACCGACGCCGACCGCGCGACGGTCGAGCGCCACTACAACACCCTTGCCAAGCGGTACCCGCCGAAGGTGGCGGCCCCGGCCGGCGAGGACGACGAGGGCCCACCGACGAGACCCTCCACCGACGGCCAGGCGATGATGTTCACCCTCGACGTGAGCACGACCAACGGCGCACCGGAGGCCATCGTCGGCCCATTGCGTGACGCCGCGAAGGACCGCCCCGCAGCCCGGTGTTGTGGGTCATCCCGCTGGTGGCCGTGGGCGCGGCCGCACTGACCGCGATGGCGACCGTCTACCTGCTCGTCAAGGGCTTCGGCATCGTGATCAACGACCAGAACTCGGCGCTGCTGACGATCCTGGTGTTCGGCGTCGGCACGGACTACGCGCTGCTGCTCATCGCTCGATATCGGGAGACGCTGCACCACCACCAGAACGTCCGGGTCGCGATGGTCCACGCGCTACGCGGCGCGGCGCCGGCCATCGTCGCGTCCGCGGCCACCGTGGTCGCCGGCCTGCTCTGCCTGCTCGTCGCAGACCTGAACAGCACCAGCGGGTTGGGCCCGATCGGTGCGGCCGGCATCCTGTGCGCGCTGGTGGCCATGCTGACGCTGTTCCCGGCGGTGCTCGTGGTGCTCGGCCGGCGGATCTTCTGGCCCGCCATCCCGCGGTTCAGCACGGCCGTGGAGGAGAAGCCGGGGCTGTGGGGACGGCTTGGGGCCGCCATCAGCCGCCGCCGGTGGGTGGCGACGCTCGCCTCGCTCGGAGTCCTCGGCGTGTTCGCCATCGGGCTGGCGGGCAACACCGGCGCCCTGCGGGAGCAGGACCAGTTCCTGTCCGCGCCGGAGTCGGTCACCGGCTTCACCGTTCTCCGCCAGCACTTCCCGGAGCTCGGCGGCCAGCCGATGACGATCTTCGCGCGGCCGGCGTACCAGGAGCGGGTGCTCGATATCGTCAAGCGCACCAGCGGTGTGGCCGTGGCCATCCCGGGTCAGACCAGCGGTGGCTGGGCCGACATCTCCGTGTTTCCCACGGACGCGCCGGACACCGTCGCCGAGTACGACACGATCAAGCGGGTACGCACCGCTGTGCAGGCCGTGAACGGGGCGGAGGCGATCGTCGGCGGGCCGAGCGCGGAGAACCTCGACACCGAGGTGACCACCAGCCGCGACGAGAAGCTGGTGATCCCGCTGGTGCTCGCCGTCGTCCTGATCGTCCTCGGGCTGCTGTTGCGCGCGGTCGTGGCCCCGCTGGTCCTGATGGCCACCGTGATCGTCTCGTTCGCCGCAGCCTTCGGCGGCAGCGTGTTCATCTTCGACACGATCCTCGGGTTCAAGGGTGTCGACTACTCGGTGCCGCTGCTGGCATTCATGTTCCTGGTGGCGCTCGGCGTCGACTACAACATCTTCCTGGCCAGCCGGGCCCGGGAGGAGACCGTGCGCCTCGGCACCAGAGAGGGAATGCTCAAAGCCCTCTCGGCCACCGGTGGCGTCATCACCTCGGCCGGCCTGGTCCTGGCGGCCACGTTCGCCGTCCTCGCCACACTTCCGCTGGTGATGCTGATCGAGGTCGGGTTCCTGGTCGCCTTCGGCGTGCTGCTCGACGCCCTGCTGGTGCGATCGGTCCTGGTGCCCGCCCTCACCCTGCTGATCGGCCGGCGGATCTGGTGGCCGAGCCGGCTGTCCCGTCCGACGACGGAGCCGCCGAAGGGGCAACAGTCGCTCGCCGACGACGAGGAACTCGCGCTGCAACGGTGAGCCGAGATCCGGGACGGGGACCCAGGCCCGTCCCGGATCTCTTATAGCCACCGCCTCTGGTCCTGAGCCGCGCGGGGCCATGCCCGAGGGCCGCCGTCTCTGGTCCTGCGCCGTGCCGCCGGGGCGCGTCAGCGCGCCGCGGTGTCCTCCCCAGCGGTGAGCCGCGCGATCGGGGCGGGCGGGCCCGCGGCCGGAAGGTCGACCCGAAGCAGCGCGCCACCGCGTGCGGAGCGGGCGACGGTGGCCCGGCCGCCGTGGGCGTCGACGACCCGCTGCACGATCGACAGCCCCAGACCGGATCCCGGCAACGCCCGGGCGCTGTCGGCCCGGTAGAACCGGTCGAACACCCGCGGTACGTCGGCGGCGTCGATGCCCGGCCCGGCGTCGTCGACCTCGAGCACCGCCGACGCGCCCTCGGCACGGAGCCGGACCTGGACCGGCTGGTCGGCGGGGGACCACTTGCCGGCGTTGTCGATCAGGTTGAGCACCGCCCGCTGGAGCGCGGCGGGACGCCCGCTCACCCACACGGAGGTCACGTCGAGCGCGACCTCGATGTCGGGCACGCGGGAACGCGCCTGGGTCGCGGCGGTCACCACCACGTCGGCGAGGTCGAGCACCTCGGTGCTCTCGTCGCTGACGTCACCGCGGGCCAGGTCGGTCAACTCGGCGGCGAGGGTGCTCAACTCGGCCACCTGGGCGCCGAGATCGTTGAGCAGCCGGGTCCGGCTCTCGGCCGGCAACGCGCTGTCCAGGGTGCCGCGCCGATCGAGCCGGATCAGCAGCTCGATGTTGAGGCGCAGGCTGGTGAGCGGGGTCTTGAGCTCGTGAGCGGCGTCCTCGGCGAGCAGCCGCTGGGCCCGCCGGGAGTCCCGGAGCGCGGCGAGCATGTCGTTGATCGACTGGATCAGCCGCCGAATCTCCCCACCGCCCTCGTCCGGGATGTCGGCGTCGAGATCCTGGGTGTGCGCGACACGGACCGCGGCGGCGGTCAGCCGGTCGATCGGCGCCAGCCCGGTCCGCGCCACGGTCCGCCCGACCAGGGCGCCGCCGGCCACGCAGAGCAGCCCGATCAGCAGCATGCCGAACCCGAACTGGTTGACCGGGCTGTCGTCGGCGACGCGGGCCACCTGGACCGCGCCGTCGCCCGCCCGGAGGGTGTAGATGAGGTAGCCGTCGTCGTCGCTGTCGCCCGACTCCATCAGGTCAGCCGACGCGCCCTGCGCCACGCGCCCGGCGTGCTCGCTGACCGGGGGTAGCGGGGGTTGGCCGGCCGGCGTCCGGGTCGAGCCGTCGGGCAGGATGACCCGCACCAGCCGACCGGATCCGGGATACGGCGGTAGCTCGACCTGCGCCGGACCGGCGCGCTCCGCGTTCGTCGCCAGGACGCGGGAGTCGGCGCGTAGCTGATTTTCGACGGTGTCCTGCAGCTGCCAGTCCAGTAGCTCGCTGGCCACCTGGAAGGCCACGAACACGCTGACCGCGATGGCCGTCGCCGCGATCACCGTCAGCCTGGTCCGCAGGGACCGCCGGCGCCACCATCGGGTCAGCCGGCGCGGTTCCCGGCGGGCGTGCCGGCTCACGGAGGAGTCTCCCGCAACGTGTATCCCAGACCGCGCAGCGTGTAGATCAATCGCGGCTCACCCTCGGCCTCCATCTTGCGGCGCAGGTAGCTCACGTACACCTGGAGGTTGTTGGCGGTGGTGCTCATGTCGAAGCCCCAGATCGCCTCGAACAGCGCGTCGCGGGTCAAGACCCGGGTCGCGTTGCGCACGAGGACCTGCAGCAGGGAGAACTCGGTCCGGGTCAGGCGCAGCGGCCGCCCGCCCCGCCACGCCTCGAACCGGTCAGGATCGAGCCGGACATCGGCGAACGACAGGATCTGCGGCTCCCCGTCGGTCGGCGTGCGCCGGCGCAGCAGGGCCCGCACCCGGGCCAGCAACTCCTCGGTGGCGAACGGCTTGGGCAGATAGTCGTCGGCGCCCGCGTCCAGCCCCGCGACCCGGTCGGAGACCTGATCCCGGGCGGTCAGCATCAGCACCGGCAGATCCCGATCCGCCGCCCGCAACCGCCGGCAGGTCTCCAACCCGCCGAGGCGGGGCATCATCACGTCGAGGATCAGCAGATCCAGCGTGTCACCGCCGGCCCCACCGACCCCGTCGAGCACGGCGAGACCGTTGGCGACGGTGCTGGTGTCGTAACCCTCGACCTGAAGCACCCGCTCCAACGACTCACGGATGGCCGCGTCATCGTCGGCGATCATGATCCGCACCCCGGCCCGCCTCCTCCAGTCGATGCTTTTGCCGCTCACTCTCCCCGATCAACCTGAGGCCAGGATTAGAGCCGTCGCCGCTGTGGTGCCCGCGGCCCGTGCCTTACGGATGCCTGAAGTGGTTCGAGTCCCCTCAGCTCCACCTATTCGCTGACCTGCGCGGCCGTTCCGGTCGGTTGAGGCATTGCGCGAACCGCACCGGCGGGGAGCCGTGTTCTTGCTGTGGTTGCGAGAGTCGAAGCTGGTGGCGTCACGCGGTTGTCTGCTGCCAAGGGTCGATGAGGGAGATTTTGGTGTCGGCGAAGTCCTTGGTGTTGCGGGTGGCGAGGGTCGCGACCTGCGATCGGCAGATGGCGGCGATCTGGCCGTCGAATCCGCTGATCGGGATGCCGTCCGCTTCCCGGCCGGCGACCAGGTCGGCGTAGGCCGTGGCGGCAGCGAGGTCGAAGGGCAGGACCTGGCGGGGGAAGGCGGCGAAGATCTCGTCGGCTGACTGGTGCAGGTCGTGCTTGCGGCGGCCATCTGATAGCCGCGCGATGCCGTAGCGGATCTCAGCGACTGTGACCGACGTGGTGTAGAGACCGGTGGTGGACGTTTGCTGGAGCCAGGCAAGCACGGCCGGAGCGGGTGTGGCACGCATGAGTTCCGAGACGACGTTGGTGTCGAGGACGATCATCACTCGCTGAAGTCCGCCGCTCGGGGTGGGGTGGTCCGGGCCGGGACGTCGAGTTCGACTCCGCCGAGCTGTCCGAACCGCTCGGTCAGCGCGCTGAAGAGGTCGGTTCGGGGGCGTTCGTCTTCGGTGGCGGCCGCGGTGAGGATCAGGCGGATCTCGGCCTCCATGGACCGGCCGTGCCGGGCGGCTCGGAGACGCAGCTTCTCTTTGACTGAGTCGTCCAGGTCTCGGATGCTGAGGGCTGCCATTGCCGCATCTCCTCGTCACTCGGCGTTGATAGCAATGCTAGCGCAGGTCCCTTCAGCGGATCACCGGCGACCAGCGTGGGGCGGTTCGCATGGTGCAACGTCCGCCCCACCCCGTTTTGATCGCGACCCGCTTCTGCGTGAGCAGAACGCGGGTCGCTCTCGATGCGCCACCTAGCGGCCGACCATGCGGTGCAGGGCGTAGAGGGTGCCCAGTCCCACGCCGATCGCGGTGGCCAGCGCCGGCCGGGTGAAGGCCAGCCAGGTGATCATGCCGGCGACCGTGACGAGCACGAAAAGCCGCAGGTCGAATAGGTTCTGGGTGCTGTGCTCGGGGTCCTTGCGGGGTAGCCTGCGTTTAGTCATGACATGTTCCTTGTGCCGGAGCGTATTCGTGACCCGCGGTCCGCGTCCTGCAAGACGCGGGCCGCACATTTGTGCCGGGCCCCTCAGTGGGACGGGGCGCCGACCGACGCGACCCAGGCGTGTTGCTTGAAGTCCTTCACCCGGAAGAGGTGTTTCTCGAGCGAGTCGTGCCACCTCTTCCCGATCTCGTTCTCCAGCGCCGTCCGGTCGCCGAGGCGCTCGCAGGCGTCGCGATAGATCGCCTCCGAGAGGGCGACGGTCACCGGTGACCGCCGGCCCCGCTCCTTGCGCCGCAGCCGCAGGGTTCGCGAGTCGAGGAGGCGGAACACCAGGTTCACGTCCTGCCCGACCCAGCCCCAGCGGTCGCGTTCCGCTTCTCCCTTGTGAATCACGCACCTGAGGATCATCGTGTCGCCGCCGCTCACGCGGTTGTCGTCGTCGATCGACTCGGCCACGTCGGGCAGCACCTCACCAAGCAGGTGGAGCGGGTCGACGCTGGTCGGCAGCACCACCAGCACGCCGTCGCCACGGTCGAGAACGCCGTAGGCGAGCCGGCCGCCGAGCCGGTTCTTGATCAGGTTGGCGGTGGCGAAGAGCCGGCGGCGTACCCGAGCCTGCTCGTCGGACTGGCGTTTGCCGAACCCGACGATGTCGAAGGCGACCAGGGTCACGGCCCGCGAAGGCTCGCTGCGCAGGACGGTTCTGATGAGCCGCCCGTGCAAGCGCCTGGTCAGGATGACCAGTTGTGTCCTGGCGATGCCGAGGACCCGGGATCCCACATGATCACCCCCTTTCCGGACACTGTGTCATTCACAGAGCGTAGCGGAAGTTCAGGGACGAGAGTGAAAAAGTACCGGTGTGGGGGAGTCAGAATACCAATTTGGCACGGTCGAGGATCTTCATGCGACGGCGGGACGTCTCGATCGCGCCTCGCCGGCGCAGCTCGCCGAGCGCCTTGGACACCGCCTCGCGGGTGGCGCCCACGGTCTCGGCCAGCTCGGTCTGTGACAGCACGAAGCCGTCCGGCTCGAGCGCCACGTCGCGGTCGGCCATGTCCAGCAGCTCGACCGCCACGCGGTGGGCGACCGAGGCGGACACCTGGTCGAGCCGGCGCTGGTCGGCGTCGCGCTGCCGCTCGGCCATCGACCGGATGAGCATCCAGCCGACGTTGTCGTGCGACCGGACGAACGATTCGAAGGTCTGCGCCTCGATGACGTAGGCGTCGACCTGGCCCACGGCGACGGCGCCGGCCGAACGCGGGGAGCCGTCGATGGCGGCCATCTCGCCGATCAGATCGTTGGCGCCCCGCACCGCGAGGATCAGGTCGGCGCCGTCCGGCCGGCGGCGCACGATCTTGACCGAGCCGCGGTCGATGAGGATGGCGTGCTTGGTCACGTCGTCCTCGCGGAACAGCACCTCGCCACGCCGATAGCTGGTCGGGCGGGACAGTGTGAGGAGCTCCTGGCGCTCGGCCGGCGTCAGCATCTCACCGAAGGGTCCGATCGGGACCGGCTGACTCACGTGATCAGACTACGCGCCGTGGTGACGCCCTCATAGGAGCGCCCTGCGAGACCACGCCGAAGAGCGTGATCGGCCGGCGGCCTCCACCTCACCGTCGAGGACCGGGCGGCGACCCTGCCCGAGGCGGAGGTGCGGAAAGTGACCGAGAGCTGGTTCCCGGCGAACGGTCAGACCGGCGCGAGGGCCCAGGCGGTGATCTCGTCGGCCGGCATCGGACGGCAGAAGAGGTATCCCTGGGCCGCCTCGCAGCCGATCTCGTCCAGGATCGCGACCGTCTCCTCGTGCTCGACGCCTTCGACCACCACGTGCAGGCCGCAGGCGTGGGCCAGGTCGGCGATCGCGGCCACGATGGCCCGGCCGCTGCCCTCCTGCTCGATCCGGGCGGTGAACCGGCGGTCGATCTTCAGCTCGTCCAGGGGCATCTGCTGGAGGTAGCTCATCGACGAGTAGCCGGTGCCGAAGTCGTCGATGGACACCCGGACGCCGATCGCGCGCAGCTCGGCCAGGATGGTCGCGGCGCGCTCCGGGTCGGTGATCACCATGCTCTCGGTGATCTCGATGGTCAGCTCGCCGGGGCCGGCGTCGTACCGGTCCATCAGGGCCCGGACGTGCGCAGGGAAGCCGGCGTCGTGCAGGCAGTCGGCGCCCGCGTTGACCGCGACCGGCAGGGTCAGGCCGGCCGTCCGCCAGGTCCGCAGCTGCTCCAGCGCGGCGGTCAGCACCACGTCGGTGAGCGGCCGGATCAGGCCGTTCTGCTCGGCCACCGGGATGAACGCGTCCGGGCCGAGCAGGCCGCGGGCCGGGTGCCGCCAGCGGACCAGGGCCTCGACCCCGGACGGCGTGCGGTCGCTCACCCGTACCTTGGGCTGGTAGTGGACCTCGAGCTCGCCGTGCTCGATGGCGTTGCGCAGTTCGGCCCCGGCGGTCAGCTTCTCGGTGGTGTTGCCGTCGTGCTTGGGGTCGTAGAGGGCGACGCCGAGCCGGCCGCGCTTGGCCGTGTACATGGCGACGTCGGCGTGCCGCATGAGGTCGGTGGTGCTGTCGCTGGGCGCCGGGTAGAGCGCGGCGCCCATGCTCGCGCTGACGTCGACGACGAAGCCGTCCAGGTCGGCCGGGCGGCACAGCGCGTCCAGGATGCGCCGGCCCACCCGCATCAGGTCGTCGGTCGTGCCGATGTCCGGCAGGACCACGGCGAACTCGTCGCCGCCGAGCCGGGCGACCGTGTCATCGGCCCGCGCCGACTCGGTCAGCCGGGCCGCCACCTCCTGGATCAGCCGGTCGCCGACCAGGTGGCCGAGCGTGTCGTTGACCTCCTTGAAGTGGTCCAGGTCGAGCAGCAACAGTCCGGTGCCGCCGCCGGTGGCCACCGCTTGGTCCAGCCGTTCGACCAGCAGGCTGCGGTTGGCCACGCCGGTCAGGCTGTCGTGCATGGCCTGGTACCGGCTCTCTCGGGCCTGCCGCTCGGTGCTGCGCTGGTACGCGACCAGGACCAGCGCGCAGAACACCACCAGCAGCAGGTCGATCACCGAGATGATCTCCACCGCCAGCAGCACCCGACGGTTGTCCAGCTGCGTCTCGAGGAGGAGGCCGCTCGTCTCGAGGTTGTTCCGCGCGATGTTCACCGACGCCTGCTTACGCAGCGCCGAAGCGCTCAGCGCGGCCTTCTTGGCGTCGTCCTCCATCCGCGCGCGGTCGCCCTCGGCCTGGGCGTCGACCAGGTCCCGCAGCGTGTAGCTGTACCCGCCGTAGGTGTTCTGCAGCGTCTGCGCCTGGAACGAGTCGGACGGGCCGCCGTTGGCGTTCAGCCAGCGCAGGTTCTCCTCGGCCGACCCGATCGAGGAGATCAGCGGGCCACGGCCGACCTCGCTGTCCGCCCGGACGAAGTCGACCAGCTGCTCGTACTCGATGCCGATCCGCAGGTAGACCTGGCCCCACTGCTGGGTGACCTGTTCCGCTCCGGCGATCCCGGTGATGGCCTGGGCGGTGTTGCGGGCGCTGAAGACGGCGAGGGCGGCGAGCAGGGTGAGACCGGCCGCGAGCGCGGCGATGGCGGTACGCGCCACCGCCCTGCGCCGCATCCAGCCTGCCCGCATCAGTCCGCCCCTCGTCCGTTGTCGTTCCTCGCCACAGATTCGGCCGGGCCGGGCTGAGCTTGAGGTTCGTCACCGAAACGCTGTAGAGCGGCTCGGGTGCTGCCGAAGAGAATTCCGAGACGGGTACGGGAGGAGAGGACGCGATGCGGGTCGGCCGGGCAGTGGCCGGGGTGGCGGCCGTGACGCTGGTCCTCTCCCTGGGCGGCCACAGCGCCGGCTACGCCGCTCCCGACCCGGCCGTCGCCTTCCTCACCGCGGACGCCGGTCTCGGCTACGTCCGCGAGATGACCGCCGGGTACGCCACCGCGGTGGCCGAGGCCGGGGTGCGGCACACCGAGGCCGGCCCGCCGATCGGCGACACCGCGCGGCAACTCGGCATGCTGGAGGACCTGCGCCGGGAGGGGCGGAACGGGCTGGCCGTGTTCACCTGGACGCCGGAGCTGCTGTCCGGCCCGATGGCCGCGACCGGCGAGGCCGGCACCCCGGTGATCGCCGTCTACTCCCCGCCGGCCGAGGGCTCCGGCGTCAAGCTCTATGTCGGCAACGACAACTTCGCCTTGGGCGAGATGCTGGCCGATCAGGTCGCCTCCCTGCTGCCCCGGGACGCGGCCGGCGTGGTCGTGCTCGGCACGGCGGTGCCCGGCGTGCAGGCGCTCGACCAGCGCATCGCCGGCCTGCGCTCCCGGCTGCCGCGGGTCCGGCCCGGGGTGCGGCTGCTGGGGCCGTTCGACACCAAGCAGGACCCGGCGGCCAACCTGAAGTCGTGGGAGCTGCTGGTGCGGTCCGACCCGCGCGCGCTGGGCTTCGTCGGCACCGGCGACCGGGACGCCCGCAGCCTGGCCCGGCTGCGCAACCAGTCGGCCGGCACCTGGATCGCCGGCGGGTTCGGGCTGGACGACATCGCCGTGCAAGCGGTGCGGAACGGCGGGTACGCGCTGGTCTCGCCGGAGCCGTACGTGCAGGGCGCGATCGCCGGGTGGTTGCTGGCCGAGCACGCCAAGCGGAACTTCCCGCTGCCGGCGGGCTGGATACCGACCCCGGCGATCCCGGTCACGCCCTCGAACGCAGAGATGATCATGGCCCGGCAGGCGTCGACCAAGCGGCGGGCCGACGACGCCCGCGTGGTCGTCCGCGACGTCGTCTCGGACCTGGCCGGCCACCTGCTGCCGCTCAGCGCCGCCCGTTGAGACACGCCTTTGGTCAGTCGGCCAGGACACCCTTGCTGACGGCCAGTTTGCGGCCCTCGTCGACGGCGGCCGTCCAGGCGGCGGCCGCGGTCGTCGTGCCGGCCTCCAGCTTCTGCAGGTGGCCGAGGAAGATCTGCTCGATGGCGGCGTCCGACGGCGCCTCGTAGGAGAGCTTGGCCTGGCCGGCCGAGGCGGCGAAGACCTTCGTGGTGCGCTGGCCGCCGAAGAACGGGTCGGGCGCGAGCAGTTCGGCCATCTGGAACGCGGCCGGCGCGGACGGGAACAGTTTGGCGCCGGCGAACATCTTGGCCTGGTTGGCCGGTGACAACAGCCACCGGATCACCTCGAACGCGGTCTCGTGCCCGCCGCCCGCGGCCGGGATGGCCAGGAACGAGCCGCCCTGGTTGGCGCCGTCGGCGCAGCCGTTGGCCACCCGCCACTTGCCGGCCGATCCGGCGGCCGAGCCGGCCAGGTCCTGCGCCAGCCAGGCCGGACCGGTGTCGCTGGCGACCGTGCCGGCCTCGTACGCCGGGAATCGTTTGGTGTCGTCGTTGAAGATGCCGGCGCTGACGCCCATCCCGACCGACTCGACCGCGATGTCCCACGCGCCACGCACCGCGTCACTGTCACCGATGTAGTTGTTGGTCTCGCTCACGAACCGGCGGGTGCTCTGCCCGACGCAGCTGCTGAACAGGTCGGCCGCGTTGCAGAAGAGCCGGACCGAGGGCAGCTTCCGGACCAGTCGACGGCCGAGGGCGAGGTAGCCGGGCCAGTCCTTGGCGGCGTCGGCGACATCGTCCGGTTCGGCCGGCAGCCCGGCCTTGCGGAACACGTCGTGCCGGTAGAACAGCGCGGTCGGCCCGGTGTCGATCGGGAAGCCGACCAGCCGGTTGTCCAGCGTGCTGCCCTGCCGCCACTTCCAGTCGAGGTAGTCGGGTTTCAGGTCGCCGGCGCCGAGGGTGTTCAGGTCGACGAAGAGGTCGGCGCGGGGGAGGACCGAGCTGATGTCCTCGCCCTTGATCCCGGCCACGGAGGGCGCTCCGGCGCCGTTGAGCACCGGCGTGAGCTGCTCCAGGTAGTTGCCCTCGACCGTGCTGACGCTCAGCTTGGTGGTGCCGCCGAAATGCCGCACCGCCTCGGCCACCATGGCGTCGTCCAGCCCGCCGGGCCAGATCCACATGGTCGTGGTGCCGCCATCGTCGCCGCTCTCCGCGGTGTCGCCGCAGGCGGAGAGCCCGGCGGCCGCGACGACGGCGCCGAGCAGGGTTCTGCGCCGGACTCGCACGACATGCCCTCCTGGTCTCGCTAATCGGGTGAAAGCTAGCAAAATAGGCGTACGCCGCGCCGGAGATCCCCAAAACCGGTTGGCTCATCCCCATCCACCGATCGGTGGACCGCGGTCGCCTGCCGCTGGTTGATGGAACCCGGCCGCCGCGCCGCGACGCTGAACGCATGCCAATCATCGAGGTCAGAAACTTCCGCAAGGAGTACGGGCCGACCGTCGCCGCCGCCGACGTGACGTTCTCCGTCGAGCGCGGCGAGATCTTCGGCATCCTCGGTCCGAACGGGGCCGGCAAGAGCACCACGGTCGAGGCGATCGCCGGGTTGCGCAAGCCGGACGGCGGGACGATCGAGGTGCTCGGGCGTACCCCCGGCGACCCGGACCTTCGCCGCCTGGTCGGGGTGCAGCTGCAGGAGTCGGCGCTGCCCGACAAGATGCGCGTCCGCGAGGCCCTGGAGCTGTTCAGCGCGTTCTACCCGAACCCGGTCGAGTGGCGTGAGCTGGTTCGCGACCTCGGTCTCGGCGACAAGCTCAAGACCCCGTTCGCCAAGCTCTCGGGCGGCCAGAAGCAGCGGCTGTCGATCGCGCTGGCGCTGGTCGGGCGGCCCGAGATCGCCGTCCTGGACGAGCTCACCACCGGCCTCGACCCGCAGGCCCGGCGGGACACCTGGGACCTGATCGCCGGGATCCGCGACCGCGGGGTCACGGTGCTGCTGGTCACCCACTTCATGGAGGAGGCCGAGCGGCTCTGCGACCGGATCGCGGTGATCGACCACGGCGCCGTGGTCGCCCTGGACACCCCGGCCGGCCTGGTCGAGCGGGTGGCCGTCGAGCAGCGCATCCGGTTCCGGCCGTCCGCGCCGCTGGACGAGAAGCTGCTCACGGCCCTGCCCGAGGTCCGCGAGGTGCGCCGGCACGGGCCGGCCGTCGAGGTGGTCGGCACCGGCGCCCTGCTGCAGGCCGTCACCAGCGTGCTCGCCTCGAACCAGATCGTCGCCGCCGACCTGCGCCTCGAACAGGCCACTCTGGACGACGCGTTCGTCCAGCTGACCGGCCGCCCCACCGACGCCTGAGAGGAACCGCCATGAACGCCTTCGGCAAACTCACCGCTTCCGAGTTCCGGCTCTTCCTCCGCGAGCCGATGCTCTCCTTCTTCGGGCTGCTCTTCCCGGTCGTGCTGGTCGGCATCCTCGGTTCCATCCCGGCCTTCCGCGAGGTCAGCCCCGAGCTGGGCGGCCTGCGGGTGATCGACCTGTACGTGCCGATCGCGCTCGTCCTGGCCCTGGCCTCGCTCGGCCTGCAGTCCACGCCGCAGGTCCTCGCCACCTACCGGGAGCGAGGGGTGCTGCGCCGGATGGCCACCACCCCGGCCTCGCCGGTCATGCTGCTCGGCGCGCAACTCGTGATGAACGCGGTCACCGCTCTGGTCGCCGGGGTGCTGGCCGTGCTGGTCGGCCGGTTCGCCTTCGACGTGCCGTTCCCCCGGCACCTTCTGCTCTTCCTGGTCGCCTTCCTGCTCTGCGGCGCGGCGGTGTTCGCCCTGGGGATCTTCGTGGCCGCCGTCGCGCCGAGCGGCAAGGCCGCGTCGGGCATCGGCATGGCGTTGTTCTTCCCGCTGATGTTCCTGGCCGGGCTGTGGACGCCGCGCGAGGTGATGCCGGACTGGCTCCAGCGGATCGGCGAGCTCAGCCCGCTCGGCGCCGGGCAGGCGGCGATGCAGGCGGCCTCGGTGGGGCACTGGCCGGCCCTGCTCCCGGTGATCGCGCTCCTCGCGTACATCGGCGTCTTCACCGGCGGAGCCGTCCGGTTTTTCCGCTGGCTGTGAACAACCTTCGCCCGCCGCGAAATGGGGTTACCCGCCCCGGGCCGCGGCGGGCAGGGTGCTGGGCATGACCGCATTCGCCTTCCAGGCCGTACCGCAGAACGCCACCGAATGGCTCGAGACCGCCCGCACGGCCGAGGCCAACGGCTTCGACACGCTGCTCACGCCCGACCATCCCGGCCAGTGCGCGGCGCCCCATGTCGCCCTGGCCGCGGCGGCCGCGGTGACCACCACGATCAAACTCGGCGCGTACGTCGTGAACGCCGGCGTCCGCGAGCCGATGCTGCTGGCCGCCGACGTGGCGACGCTCGACGTGGTGTCCGGCGGCCGGGCGCTGCTCGGCATCGGGGCTGGGCACAACCCGGCCGAGTGGGAGTCGGTCGGGCAGACCCGGCCGGATGTGCGCGGCCGGGTCGACCGATGCATCGCGGTGGCCGAGGCGACGCGGCGGCTGCTGGCCGGCGAGGAGGTCACAGTGGACACTCCGGCGCTGACCATGACCGGGGCGAGGCTGGAGAAGCCGCGCCCGGTGCAGGCGAAGGTGCCGCTGCTGTTCGGCGGCGGCAACTCCCGGCTGCTGCGCTGGGCCGCCGAGGAGGCGGACGTCATCGGGCTGTCCGGGCTCGGGAGGACCAGGCCCGACGGGCGCAATCACGAGGTTCGCTGGCGGCTCGACCAGATCGACGAGCACGTGGAGCCGTTGCGCGGCAAGGTGCTCGAGGCGCTGGTGCAGCAGTTCGAGGTCACCGACGACGCGGAGGCCGCGCTCGAGGAGATGGCCGACGACGTCGGTCTCGGCGTCGACGAGCTGCGGCAGGTGCCGTTCATCCTGGTCGGCACGATCGAGGAGATCGCGGCGCAGATCCGCGAACACGAGCGGCGCTGGGGCATCACCCGATATGCCCTGCGGCGCACCGCCCTCGACCACCTGCCGGCCTTGATCAAGGCCCTGGCCTAGTCGAAGAGCTCCTGCTCGACCTTCGCCCGGTAGTCGACGTAGATCTGCTTGTAGCGGGCCACCGCACCCGGCCGGTCGCCCGCTTCCAGCAGGTCGATGATCGCGTCGTGGCCCTCGATCCAGGTGCTCCACAGGTTGCTCTCGGCCGACATCGCGAGGATGCGCATCGTGCGGGCGACCACCAGGTCGACCATCGACTGCAGTTCGCGGTTGCCGCTGGCCAGGATCACCGTGGTGCTGAAGTCGGCGCCGGCCGCGCCGGCGGCCAGCACGTTGCCGGCGGCCAGCGCCTCGACGAACTCCTTCTGCCGCTGGCGCAGCGTGTCGAGGTGGGTCTCGGTGAGGTTGTCGACGCCCCATTCGAAGCCGGCGCAGGCGAGCACGCCCATCACGTCGATCAGCTCGAGCGCGTTCTTCTGTGTCACCTTGGTGACGTGCCGGGTCCGGTTCGGCGCGATGTCGATCAGGCCCTCGACGGAGAGCTGGGCGATCGCCTCGCGCACCGGTGTGATGCTGACGCCCAGACGGGCGGCCAGCTCGGCGTCCTTGATCAGCGTGCCGGGCGGCAGCTCACCGGAGACGATCTCGTTGCGCAGCTGCCGGACGACGGCCGCCGTTCTTGTCGGCGGTACCGCATAAGACATGCGGTAAGCCTACTCACGGTGACCTACCCGTGTCGGTTGGGGCAGGAGCATGATGAGGCGATGGTGGGCGTGGCGGTCATCGACCTGGATGCGGACCCGCCGCGGGCGTCCGAACGCTCCGGGGCCGGCGGTTCGCGTCGTTCGCTGATCTCCCTGCTCGTCGCCGCTCTGCTGCTGGCCGCGCTCACCGCCGATGGGCCGGCGCCCCGGGCCCTGCGCGAGGTGCTGACCGCCGGCGGCTCGGCGGCGGCGGCGTTCGAGCTGGGCCGCGACGCCCTCTATACCGCCCACTACGGGATCAACAACCCCAACAGCGAGTCCGCGGTACGCCGGTACGACCTGACCGCCGGCCGGGAGGTGTGGGCGGCCGCCCTGATCCAGGGTGTGCAGAACCTGGTGATCAGCGACGCGGCCGGCGTGCTGATGGCCCGATCCGGCAGCGACCCGCGGATCAGCTTCCTGGACGCCGCCACCGGCAAGGTGCTGTGGACGCACGAGGAGGCCAACTCCGCGGCGATCATGATCGCCGGCGCGGGTGTGCTGTTCACCGCCGACCGGCCGGACGGGACCGTCCTGCGGCTGGCCGATCCGCGGACCGGGCGGACGATCTGGGAGCGACCGGCCGGCTTCCGGGTCTACTTCGGACCGTCGGTGCCGGCCGACGGCGAGCCCGGGCGGGTGGTGCTGGCCGGCGCCGACGGCACGGTGCTGATCCTCGACTACGCGACCGGGCGCGAGCTGTCCCGCGGCGACCTGGGCGGCCCGCTGCACCCGGCCCAGTTCCCGGACATCGAGGGCACGGTGATCGGCACGGTCGGCGACAACCGGATGGTGGTCCGGCGCAAGGCGGCCGGTGAGGCGTCGATGACCGCCTTCTCCCTGGTGCCGTTCGCCCGGCTGTGGCAGCGCACCTCCGGGCCGACCGGGCTGGCCGAGGACTGCGGCGACGTCTGGTGCGTGTCCAGCGCGGTGCCCGGGATCAGCGCCCTGGGCGACCCGTCGGCGGTCGGCGTCAGCGCGATCGACCCGGGAAGCGGGGCCCCGCTCTGGACGAACCGGGAGCTCTCCTTCGCGTTCCGTTTCGACGAGCACACCGTGCTGGCCGGTGACGACCAGGAGATGCCCGAGGTGACCCTGCGCGACCCCCGCACCGGCCGGCTGACCCAGCGGCTCGGCCCCGTGATCCGGGCCGGCGACCTGCTGCTGCGCCCCGACACCGGTGCGCCCGGCTGGACCTGGGTCGAGATCCACGACCACGCCGGCCGGGTGCGCCCGGTCGGCGTGGTCGAGGTGGGCGCCGCGTACGGCTGCGAACAGCGCGACCGCTACCTGGCCTGCCCCACCCTGAACGGCCCGACCAAGGTCTGGTGGGTTCCGAGCCGTTAGCCCTCGATCAGTTGGTCGCGGTCGACGCCGGCGTCCCGCAGGATCCGTTCCACCGAGGCGATCGACAACCAGTCGATGACCTCGTCGCCGTGCACGACGCGGTACCAGCGCGTGCGGCCGCGGCGGACGATCTCCACCCGCCACTGCCCGTCCGGCGTCCGCATCGCGCCCTCGACCTCGTCGGCCGGCGTCACTTCTCTTGGGTGTTGGTGAGCACGGTCGGCTTGTTGAAGTCGGCCGGGGCATTCCACTTCTGGAGCTCCGAGTTGGTGCACTCGGCCAGCTTGACCTTGGCCGTGCCGTCGGTGTGCGTGTCGGCCGGCGTGGCGGTCAGGTCGGTGGGGGTGAGGCAGAAGCCGTTCTTGTCGACGATGCGGTAGCTGCTGGCGTACACCCCGGTGTCGCCGTACACGGTCCAGACCATCTTGTCGTCGAGGATCCCGGTCGCAGCGCACGCGGTGAGCGTCACGTAGGTCGCCGCGGCCGTCGACCCCGGCGTGGTCAGGCAGTAGCCCTGACCGTCGTTGGTGTTGATCGTCCGGATCCGCTTCTGCAGGATGTTGCTGCCGGCCGGCGACATGTACCAGGCCTGGTTCCAGGGCGGGACACCGTTCGGGGCCTGCTTGCAGAACCAGACGATCATGTACGGCCAGCCCGGTGTGAAGTTGGTGACGTCCAGGCACCGGCTGAACTGTTTGAAGTTGACCAGCTGGTTGGTCGCCGCCGAGGACATGCCCGCGCCGACGCCGGGCTGCGAACGCCATACGTTCTTGTTCGACACCGCGGCGCACGAGCCCAGCACGATGTCGCTGCCCGTGATGCCGGGGTTCAGCAGGCTCAGGCAGAACTCGTTCAGTACGACCTCGTTCTCCCGCGTGCCGGAGAACTCCGAGGAGTCGTTGAGGCTCCACTGCTGGCGGGCGGTCAGCTTGAGGCAGGGCTGGAACTTGACGACGTTGCCGATCGCCCGCGGGTAGGCCGCCTCCAGGCACATGCCGTCCGGCGCGCCCGCCGTCTCGGAGCTGACCACCTTCAGATTCAGGTCGGCGGTGTAGGCGAACCGCTGGTCACTGGCGCCGCCGCTCTTGCACAGCTGCGCCTTGGCGGTCGATCCGGCGGCCGGGTACGAGTCCTCGCCGGAGTCCATGCACAGCGCGAGCGGAGCGGCCGGCGAGGCGAGCTGGACGGCGCCGCCGCTGATGTTCTCGTTGCTGGTCTTGAACGTGTACGTGGACTCGAGCGTGCGGGTGCCGAGGGTGCCCTGGGCCAGGGTGACCCCGTCGGGGCCGCCGGTCGCGGTCAGCTTGGCCGTCACCGGCACGTCGGTCGGCGGGCAGTCCTGCGGCGCCGGCGCGCCGGCGGCCGACAGCTTGTAGTAGAGGATGGTCACCTTGTACTTCGAGCCGGTCTCCGACGCGCCGGTCAACGTGCAGGCCGGCAAGGCTTCCAGGTCGCCCGACCCGGCGGTCCCGGCCGCCCGCAGCTGGCCGAGGGCGACGTCGATCCCGGCCTGGGCGGCCTGCAGCGCGTCGGTCCGCGTGGTGATCGTGCGGGTGCTGACGATCTGGTTGGCCACGAGCGGCGCGATGGCGGCGCTCAGGGTCATGCCGACCAGGGTGATGATCATCGCCGCGGGCATCGAGCCCTCGTCCGATCGCCGGGCCCGCCGCCGGCTCCGCCAGAATCCGGTGCCGATCATGACGGCCTCCCCTTGCTGCAGTCGTTCGTGGCGGGCGTGTCGCGGGACGTGTTCAGCGCGGTGAAGGTGGTGTCGACGGCCGCGACGCTGTCGCCGCGCCGGGCCGAGAGGCGCACCCGCAGTCGCTGGTAGTCGGGCGTGAAGGCGGTGGCGCCGGTGCCCGTGACGGTGCCGGCGGCCTGCCGTTCGAAGGGTCCGGCGCTGTCCGGGGCGACCACGTTGGAGGCGATCGTCTGGCCCGCCGCGCCGGCCGCCGGGGGCGCCGCCTTGGGCCAGGTGAGCCACTGCAGCACGCCGCCGGCGTTGTTCGGGCCCTCCGCGGTCCCGGAGGTCTCCAGCCGGAGCTGGCCGCAGCTGCTGCCGTCGTACCCGGCGTACTCCACGTACCAGGCGGTGCCGACCTGGCCCGGCTGGCTGATCCAGGACGCGTACCGGATCTCCCGGTCGATGCGCTGGAAAGCGTTCTGCAGCTGGGCCTGCACGATCGAGATCGACTCGGACTTGGCGCTGGTCTTGTAGGCCTGCAGGATCGCCGAGGTGAAGACGACCATGACGACGCTCATCACGCTCATCGACACCATCACCTCGGCCAGCGAGAAGCCGCTGTCGTCGGTCCGCTCCCGGCGCCGCATCAGTTCACCGTCCAGGTGAACATCAGGTAGGCCGACTGGCCGCCACCGGTGACGGTGAACGTCGTCGTGTACTTGCCGGCGACGGTCGGCTTGCCGGTGACCACGCCGGCGGCGCTCATGGTCAGGCCGGTCGGCAGCCCGGTCGCGGTCCAGGACAGCCCGGACTGCCCGGCCGCCTGCGCGGTCAGCGAGACCGTGGCGTTGAGGGCGGTGGTCTGGTCCGGGGCCCCCGGGGCCGGCGCGGTCACCCGCAGGTCGGTGCCGATCCGGTTGGCCACGTTGACCAGGACGACGACCGAGGCGGAGCCGCCGAGGCTGTCGGTCACCTTGGCGGTGACCAGGTAACGGGTGCCCGCGGTGATGATCCCGGTGGTCTGGCCGCTGTTCGGGTGGATGGTGACGCCGGCCGGGAGCCCGGTGGCCGAGAAGGTGTACGGAGCCAGGCCGCCGTAGGCCGCCGCCCCCAGGTTGTAGGCGCCGTTGTCGCCCTTGGTGGCGTTCTGCACACCCGGGCTGACCAGGTTCACCGGCGTGAACGTGCGCCAGGTGAAGGTGGTCGTGGCCGTCTGCTCGCCGAGGCTGTCGACCGCCTTGACGGTGGCCGTCTGTGCCGTCGACTGGGTGGTCAGCGGCGTGCCCGAGATGACGCCGGTGCCCGCGTCGATGAGCAGACCGGCGGGCAGGCCGGTCGCCGTCCAGACCATCGGGGCGAGCCCGCCGGTCAGGGTGATCGGCAGCGAGACCGCGGTCAGGGTGCGGAACACCTGCGCACCGGGCGAGGTGAGGACCGGCAGGTCGGCCACCACCCAGGTGAAGGTGGCGTCGTCGCTGTTCTTGTCACGGTCCTCCACGTGGGCGGTCACCGTGTACGTGCCCGCCGCCGTCGGCTTGCCCGAGATGACGCCGGCGCTGGTGGCGGTCAGGCCGGGCGGCAGGTTGGTCAGCGTCCAGGTGCGCGGCAGGGTTCCGCCCGCCGCGACGAGCTGGAGGTCGACCTTGTCACCGACGTAGTGGGACTGCTTGAGCGGGGCGACGATGGCCGGCGGCGGCCGCTTGAGGTCGAAGACCGGGTCGGCGCTCGGGCTGACCAGCGTCGAGGTGACGTACGTGCACGCGTCGTCTTTGCAGCCGTTGTGCTTCCAGGTCACGGCGACCACGACCCGGAAGTACGGGACCGCGATCAGGCCGAGCCCCGGCTTGGTGCCGATGCAGTCGCCCAGGCCGACCAGGGTGTTCAGCAGCGTGGGGGAGGCTGGGGCGGCCTTGCTCTGGAAGCAGCTGCCGACGTACCAGTTCTGCTGGTAGGTGACGTTGCCGACGGTCACCGGCAGCGGCGTCAGGGGCAGCGGCGCGGTCACGTCGGGTGAGCTGCCCAGGAGGGTCGTGAGCAGGACGTTGGCGTCGATCTGGGTCACGTCCAGCACCGACTGCACCTGCGCCGGCGCGGAGGCCAGCTGGGCCTTCGCGCTGGTGAGGCTGCGGCCGGCGAGCAGCGACGTGGGCGACAGGGCGCGGGCCCGTTCGATCGCGTCGTTCGCGACCTCGACCGCGACCTGCTGGGTGCGCTGCTGCGCGACCACGCCCACCGACTTGATCAGGAACGGTGCCGTCCCGGCCATCACGGTGCCGATCACCGCGAGCGAGACCAGCGTTTCCATCAGCGAGAAGCCGCCGTCACGCCGCCTCATGCGGCGGCGTGCCGGTCGGTACGACACGAGTCGGTGGGCCATGGCCGTTCCATTCGTCTGGGTCGCGGCTGCGAGGGGTGGAGCCGTCCGCGGCCCCATCGGCCGCGATTGGTCGGACTTGAGCGGTTGCCGCGGCGTTTCGACGTCGGGCGGCGCTACTTGGCGGGCGTCGTGGTGATCGACGGAGCACCCTGGCCGGCCGGCACGGCGACGAACGCGTGGAGGGACAGCGAGATGGTGGTCTTCGTCGTGGCGCCGTCCCCGGTCCCGGTCACCGTGGCCGAGTCGATCAGGACGGCCCGCGGCTGCGTTGTCTGGAGCTGGGTGAGGAACTTGCCCAGGTTGCTGGCGGTGCCGTCCAGGGTCAGCGCGATCTGCAGCGAGTAGATGTCGGTCATCCCCTCGACCGCGGCCGGGGCGTTCACGCTGACGCCGCCCACGGTCACGTTCAGCGAGTCGCCCGACTTCTGCAGCTGCCGCAGCAGGTCCGGCACGCCGGAGCCCGAGGGGAGCGCGTTCTGGCTGACCTTCAGCGCGGCGCGGTACTGCGGGAGCTTCGACTTCTCGTGCTCCAGGTCGGCGATCCGCTTGTTCAGCACCGCGATCTGGACCTGCGTGTCCTCGGTCGTCTGGTGTAGCTCGGCGGCCTCGGCGTACTTCGGGCTGACCAGGAAGAACCAGGTCATCAGCCCGAGGGCGACGATGACGGCGGCGCCGCCGGCGATCCACAGCCGGTCGGCGTGGCGGGCACCCATCAGTTGCCTCCGGAGGTTTTGCACTTGGTGGTGAACCGGCCGCAGAGCGCCCGGGTGGTGACGTCGACGGTCAGCACGAAGGTGACCGTCTTGCCGCTCTGGGTCACGGTGGTCACGTACGGGTTGGCCAGCGTGCTGACCTGGGTCAGGGTCTCCACGTAACGGGCGACCGACGGCTTGTCGGGCGCCGTGCCGATGAGCGTGATCGTCCCGATCGTGGCCGCGCCGCTGGTGCTCGGCAGGACCGAAGCGGTCGTGGCGGCTTTGTCGGCGACCAGGGTGGCGGTGATGCCCTGGAGCGACACGCTCGAGGGCCGGCCGGTGTCACGCAGGGTCTCGATCAGGCCGGCCCACTGCAGGTCCTTGGCCATCAGCGTCTTCAGCTGCTTGGTGATGGTGATGTTCTCGCTCTGGGTGTTCACCACCTCGCCGTAGCCGGCCTGCTTGCGTTGCAGGCGGGACTGCTCGGCGGTGACCGACTCCAGCTCGGTCGAGGCGTCGAGGGCGCCACGGTCGGCCACCACGTACCAGCCGGCCAGGGCGAGGATGACCGCGCCGACCACGGCGAGCACCCAGCCGCGGGTCCGGCGGGCCCGGCGGGCCGCGACGACCTCTTCGGGCAGCAGGCTGGCGGTGATCGTGAGCACCCGGGTGACCTGCTGCGGTGACAGCGCGGGGTCCAGGGGCATCAGGGTGGTCTGGGCCATCAGGCTGCCGCTCCCAGGGTCAGGCCGATCGACACGGCGGCCGACGGCACAAAACTGTCGAAGCCGCGCTGGCGGGCCCGGCGCGTGTCGCGCAGGCGGCCGGCGCTGTCCGCGTACATCACCGAGACGTTCAGCGACTGCTGGAGGTGCTCGGCCAGGCCGGGCATCAGCGCGCTGCCGCCGCACAGCGAGATCCGGGTGACCTGCTTCTGCCGCTCACCCGAGGCGAGATAGGTGAACGAGCTGCGCAGCTCGTTGACCAGCGGCCGGATCGCGTCGGCGGCGGCGGTCGCGCTGTCCGGGGTGCCGTCGCCATGCAGGCCGAAGCGGCACTTGAGCACCTCGGCGTCGGGCACCGGGATGCCCAGCCGGGTCGCCATGCTCTCGGTCACCTCGGCGCCGCCGCGCGGGACGGTCCGCACGATCAGCGGTTCGCCGTCGACGTGCACGACCACGCTGGTCACGTCGGCGCCGATGTCCACAATGGCCTCGACCTGGGCGTCCAGCCGGGAGGCGGCGCGCAGCAGGGCCAGCGAGGCCAGGTCCACGCCGACCACGTGCAGGCCGGCCTTCTCCACCGCCTGCACCGAGCTGAGCACGGCGTCCTTGGGCATGGCGATGAGCAGGCCGCGTACGGTCGGATTGGTTCCGGGATCCTCCAGCGGGTGGAAGTCGAGCACCGACCGTTCCACCGCCAGCGGCAACGCGTCGCGCACCTGGAAGGGCAGCGACTTCTGCATCTCCTTGGGCGGCAGGTTCGACACCGACATCTCCCGCACCACGAGCTGCGGGTTGGTCACGCCGAGCATGACCTTCTTGGTGTCGAACCGGCAGGCGGCCCAGAGCTGCTTGAGCGCGGTGGTGACGACGACCGGGTCCTGGATGGTGCCGCCCTGGACGGTGCCCGGGGGCAGCGGGACCTGCCCGAAGTTGGTCAGGGTGTGCTCGTCCTTGGCGCGGCGGACCTCGACCGCGCGGATGGACGACGAGCCGATGTCCAGCCCGATCGGAGTGATGCCAGCCATCGGTTCCCTTTCTCAGGCGATGGGGGTGGAGAGCAGGTTCAGGTACCAGTCCGCGATCGGCGCCGCGGCGAACACGGCGAGGAACGCGCCGGCGAGCATGTACGGGCCGAACGGGATGCGCGTCTTCCGCTTGGCCAGCCGGGCCGCCATCAGGCCGGCCCCGACCAGGCCGCCGAGGACGAACGCGGCGAACGCGCCGATCGCCACCGCGCTCCAGCCGAGCCAGCCCAGGTAGAAGCCGAGCAGCGGGGCGAGCTTGACGTCGCCGCCGCCCATCGCGCCGAAGAAGGCGACGATCTCGAAGAAGATCCACATGGCGGCCGCGGCGATCAGCCCGCGGACGATCGCGCGCCAGTCGTGCCCGAGCGCGGCGGCCGGCAGCAGCAGGGCCAGCGCGACGGCGTACGAGGGCTTGACGATGGCGTCCGGCAGCCGCAGCTTGTCCAGGTCGATCGCGGCGAGCGCGATCGAGATGGCGGCCAGATAGAGATACGCCGGGAGCTCCCAGGAGAGCCCGAAGCGAGCCGCCACGGCCACGAACAGGGCCGCGGTCCCCGCCTCGACCAAGGGGTAACGGACGCTGATGGGCGCCCGGCAGTCCGCGCACTTCCCGCGCAGCAGCACCCAGCCGAGCACCGGGACGTTGTGCCGGTTACGGATCTCGTGGCCGCAGTGCGGGCAGTGTGAGCCGGGCTTGACCAGGGACAGGCCCTCGGGCACCCGGTGGATGACGACGTTCAGGAACGAGCCGATCGCGAGACCGAGGAGGCCGGCGATGCAGAGCAGCATGGGCTGCGGCATGTCGACCTCCTCGGCTCGCGTTGGGTGGATGGACGCCGTCGGCGGCGTGCCGGGTCAGGGGCCGCAGGTGGTGAAGTTCGTTGCGGTGATGGTGGTGGCCGACTTCACCGAACCGCCCGACGCGCTGTCGTAGATGTAGTACTTGCCGCTGCCGCCGGTGTTGGTGGCGCAGAGCTTGTACGAGGTGACCGTGCCCGACGGCGGGATGTACACCATCTCGGTCTTGTCCGACAACGTGACCTTGCCGGCGGCGCCGGCGGCGCCGGCAGCGGTGGTGGTGCTCAGGTTGTACGTGGTGCTCTGCTTGGCGGTCGGGCCGGCCGGGTACGTGTTGTTGTTGTCCGTGTACCACTGCTCGACGGCCGAGATGGCGCCGCGAACGTCCGACTGGGCCGACTTGTCGGCCGCGCCCTGGCGGTAGTTCAGGTAGACCGGCACGGCGATCGCGACCAGCACGCCGATGATGACCACGACGACCAGGAGCTCGATGAGCGTGAAGCCGTCGTCGTCCTTCTTGGCGCGCAGCCGGGTGATGATGTCCTGCATTGGGGGTGCCTCCAGTGTGGCGTCAGGGTGGGCGGGGATAAAACCTTCCGGGCTCGGGTGCCCGACGTCGACCGGAGGGACCGGTCGTTTCACTGCTCCAGCGCGTCAGTTGCTCTGGATGTTCTGGTAGATGGTGAACATCGGAAGGTAGAGACAGATCACCATTCCGCCGACCACGGCTCCCATGACGAGGACCATGATCGGTTCGATCGAGGCGGTCAGGGACTCGGCGGCGCTGTCGACTTCCCTGTCGTAGAAATCGGCAACCTTGTCCAGCATCTGACTGATTTGGCCGCTTTCTTCGCCCACTTCGATCATCTGTGTGACCATCTCGGGGAAAATCTTGTGGTGGCGCAGCGCGGACGACATCGGCTGGCCCTCGCGGACGGCGGCCTGGACGTCCTTCATCGCGGCGTTGATCACCTCGTTGCCGGTGGTCTCGCCGACCACCGACAGCGCCTGCATGACCGGCACGCCGACGTTCAGCAGCAGACCCAGGCTCCGCGAGAAGCGGCTCATCGCCAGCTTGCGCAGCAGCGGCCCGAAGACCGGCATCTTGAGCTTGAAGCGGTCGAAGCCCAACCGGAACTCCGCACTCGACCGCAGCCGGCGTTTGAAGATCGTCGAGCCGCCGATCGTGATGATCAGGAAGAGCGGGCCGATCCACCACATGTTGTGGCTCGTGTCGACCAGGAACTGGGTGATCCCCGGCAGCTTGCCACCGAGGCTCTTGAACATCGCCTCGAAGATCGGGACGATGAAGATCAGGACCAGGGCGATGAGGACGAACGTGAAGCTCAGCACGATCGCCGGATAGGTCAGCGCGCTCTTGATCTTGCCGCGGAGCGCCGCGTCCTTCTCCAGGCTGTCCGCGATCTGCTCGAGAGCCTTGTCGATCATGCCGCCCGCCTCGCCGGCCCGCACCATGGCGACCATCAGGCGGGGGAACTGCCGGTCGTGCTTGGACATCGCCGACGACAGCGAGACACCGCCGGCCACGTCGTTGCGGACCTCGGCGACCGCCTTCTTCAAGGCCGGCGCCGAGGTCTGCTCCTCCAGGATCGACAGCGACCGCAGCAATGACATGCCGGAAGCGGTCATGGTCGCGAACTGGCGTGCGAAGACCGCCAGGTCCTTGAGCTTGGTCTTGCCACCCAGGCCGGGGATCTTCAGATCCATGTTCAGGCCCTGGCCGGCCACGCTCAGCTCGAGCGGGACCTCGCCGCGGGTCTTGAGCATGTGCATCGCCGCGGCCTCGTTGGCCGCCTCGACCGTGCCCTTCGTCTTACGCCCGGTCGCGTCGATGCTGTTGTAGTGGAACGTCTTGGTGGCGGGCACTTCGGATCACATCCGTCCGATGAGGCGCTTGAGTTCTTCCTGGGAGTGGCAGATCTCCAGGGCGTGCGGCATCGAGACCAGCCCCTCCCGGACGCGCTCGGCCAGGTGCTGATCGAAGGACAACATCCCGTCGCTGCCGCCGGCCTGCATGAACGACGGGATCTGGTGGGACTTGCCCTCGCGGATCAGGCTCCGGATGGCCGGCGTGGCGGTGAGGATCTCGCTGACCACCACGCGGCCCTTGCCGTCCGCCTTCGGCGCCAGGGCCTGGGTGACCACACCCTGGAGCGACGCCGCGAGCTGGGCCCGGATCTGCAACTGCTGGTGCGGGGGGAAGATGTCGATGACGCGGTCGATGGTCTGCGTGGCGCTCTGCGTGTGCAGGGTGGCCAGCACCAGGTGACCGGTCTCGGCCGCGGTCAGCGCGGTCGCGGTGGTCTCCAGGTCACGGAGCTCACCGACCAGGATGATGTCCGGGTCCTGCCGCAGCGCGTGCTTCAGGGCCTGGGCGAAGGTCTCGGTGTCGGTGCCGACCTCGCGCTGGTTCACCACGCTGCGCTTGTGCGGGTGGAGGAACTCGATCGGGTCCTCGATGGTGATGATGTGCGCGGCGCGGCTGCGGTTGGCCAGGTCGAGCAACGAGGCCAGAGTGGTGGTCTTGCCCGAACCGGTCGGTCCGGTGACCAGCACCAAGCCCCGCGGCAGATGGGCGAAGCGGGACACCGAATCGGGCATGCCCAGCTCGTCCAGCGGCTTGATCTTGTGCGGGATGGCCCGGAAGACGGCGCCGCACGAGTTGCGCTGGATGTAGAGGTTGCCACGGAACCGGGAGACGCCGACGATGCTGTGCGCGAAGTCCATCTCGTGCTCGCGCTGGAAGGTCTCCCACTGTTCCGCGTTGACCGCGGCCCGGGCCAGCAGCGCGGTGTCGGCCGAGTTGAGCTTGCCGTAGCCGGGGAGCGGGCGCAGACTGCCGTCGACCCGGATCATCGGCGGCGAGCCGACCGTCAGGTGGAGGTCGGAACCACGCGACTCGACCAGCGTGACGAGCATCTGGTCGAGCACGGCCAGGTCGTCCGCCGGCACGGCGTCCACCGGTGCCGCCTGCTGGGGCACGTCGTGGTCGAGCTGGTACATGTGCGGCACCGACAATCTCTCGCGGGTTCTGACGCCCCCCTCATTCGGCACGGCCGAACCGAGGTTTAGGAGCTATTCCGCCGTTTTTGCGCGGTACCGGGAGCGAGGGGGTAACGTCGTCAGATCGCGACGCGGGAGACTTCGCGCACGCTGGTCAGGCCGCCCGACGCCTTGGCCAGGCCGTCGGCGCGGAGGTCGTACATGCCCTGGCTGACCGCGACCTCGCGGATCTCGTTGGACGACGCCCGCCGGATGGTCAGCGACTCGATCTCGGCCGACACCGGCATCACCTCGTGCAGCGCGATCCGGCCGCGGTAGCCGGTGTTGGCGCAGTTCCGGCAGCCGACCGGGCGGTACAGGGTGTCCGGCACCTTGAGGTCCTGGAACGGCCAGCGCGCGCCGACCAGCTCCTCCTCGGTCGGGTAGTACGCCTCCTTGCACCAGTCGCAGAGCCGGCGCGCGAGCCGCTGGGCCAGCACGCAGTCCAGCGACGAGCCGACCAGGAACGGCTCGATGCCCATCTCGGTGAGCCGGGTGACCGCGCCCGGCGCGTCGTTGGTGTGCAGCGTGGAGAGCACCAGGTGACCGGTGAGCGACGCCTCGACCGCGATCTGGGCGGTGTTGCCGTCCCGGATCTCACCGATCAGCACGACGTCCGGGTCGGACCGCAGGATGGCCGGCAGCACCGCGGCGAAGGTCAGGCCGGCCTTGGCGTTCACCTGCACCTGGTTGACGCCGCGGAGCCGGTACTCGACCGGGTCCTCCACGGTGATCACGTTCACCTCGGGGCGGCTGATCTTGCCCAGGGTCGCGTACAGCGTGGTCGACTTGCCGGATCCGGTCGGCCCGGTGACCAGCAGCATGCCGTGCGGCTTGGTGAACGACTCGGCGAACCGGCTCAGGTTGTGCTCGGTGAACCCGAGCTTGGCCAGGTCGAGGTCGATGCCGCCGGTGTCCAGGACCCGGAGCACGATCTTCTCGCCCCACACGGTGGGCAGCGTCGCGGTCCGCAGGTCGACCGTCCGGTCCCGGATCAGGGCGGTGATCCGGCCGTTCTGCGGGATGCGTTTCTCGGTGATGTCGACGCCCGACATGATCTTCAGCCGCGAGATCAGCGCCGCCATGACGTTGCGCGGGACCGTGTCCACCTCGTGCAGCACGCCGTCGATCCGGTAGCGCACCCGCATGTCGTCCTCGGTGGGCTCCAGGTGCAGGTCGGACGCGCGGTTCTGGACGGCCTGCTCGATCAGGTTGTTCACGTACCGGACGATCGGGACGTCGTCGGCCCCGGCCGCCTGCGCGGCCATCCCGGCCGCGTCGTCCTGCAGGTTGTCGCCCAGGTCGCCGAGGTCGCTGTCCTCGCGCTGGAGCCGCTCGATGATCCGCCGGACCTCGCTGCGGGCCACCACCACCGGCCGGACGGTCAGGCCGGTCGCGGCCCGGACGTCGTCCAGCGCGACCACGTCACCCGGGTCGGTCACGCCGACCACGATCTCGCCGTCGGTCATCGACAGGCCGAGCACGCGGTGCCGCAGCACCACCGGCAGCGGGATCCGCTTGAGCGCGACCGGGTCCGGGCTGTAGCCGACCAGGTCGAGCGTGTTGATGCCGAACGCCTTGGCCGCCGCCTCGGTCAGCTGCTCCTCGGTGACCACCTGGTCGTTGATCAGGACCGCGCGCACCGACCGGCCGCTCCGCTGGGCCTCCTCCGCGGCGGCGTCCACCGCCACGGGGTCGACGCCGATCTGCTTCAGGGCGTCGAGCAGCGGGCGAAAGGTCTGATCCACGACATCCTTTTCGGGCGGCCGATACGGCGTACTTAGCTCAATCTTGCCGTTATTCGGACGTTTGCGTGGTGGATAGCCGGAACGTCCGGCGGTACGCCGAGGGCGACACACCGATCGCGGTGTGCAGATGCTGCCGCAGGGCGGAGGCGCTGCCCAGCCCCGCGCGCCGGGCCACCACGTCGATCGGCAGGTCGGTCGACTCCAGCAGCAGCCGGGCGTGCGCCACCCGCTGCTGGAGCAGCCATCGGGCCGGGCTCAGTCCGGTCTCCTCCCGGAAGCGGCGGGTGAACGTGCGCACGCTCATCCGCGCGTGGCCCGCCATCTCCTCCAGGGCGACCGTCTCGCCGAGCCGTCCGGTCACCCACTCCCGGGTGCGCGCGGTGCCGGCGCCCGCGGTGACCGGCACCGGGCGCTCGATGAACTGGGCCTGCCCGCCGTCCCGGAAGGCCGGCACCACGCAACTGCGGGCCGCCCGGTTGGCCACCTCGCTACCCTGGTCGCTTCGGACGATGTGCAGGCAGAGGTCGATGCCGGCGGCGACCCCGGCCGAGGTGAGCACGTCGCCGTCGTCCCGGAACAGCGCGTCGAAGTCCCATTTGACGCGCGGGTAGTGCTCTCGCAGCCGGTCCGCGTAGGCCCAATGGCTGGCGGCCGGGCGGTCGTCGAGCAGGCCGGCCGCGGCCAGCACGGACGCGCCGGTGCAGACGGACACGATCCGGGCCTTGCGCTCGTACGCCTTCCGGAGCGCCTCGGCCACCTCAGGTGCGACAAAGCCGCGCTCCACCGGATCGGACGACCGGCCGACGCCCGGGACGAGCACCGTGTCGGCGTCGTCCAGCGCCTCGAGCCCGTGGTCGGCCGTCACGGTGAAGCCGGCCGTCGTCCGGATCGGGTGCGGCGCGCACACGCGTACCGAATAGTGACTTTGACCTTGGTCGTCCCGGGCCGACGTGAACACCTGGCCGGGCACGCCCAGATCGAAGGTGACGGCCTGGTCGAGGGCGAGGACGGCGACACGATGACGAGTCATGGCCTGATTCTTGCGCATGATGGCCTCCGGGCCACTCGTCTTTGGTCGCCGGGTTCCGCAGACTTCCCTGGTGACTCGTCGTATCCATCCCGCCTGGCTTGTCGGCGTCGTGGCGTTCGTCGCGCTGGTCGGCGCGGCCGGCTTCCGCGCCACCCCGTCCGTGCTGCTCACCCCGCTGCACGACGAGTTCGGCTGGTCGCTGGGCACGATCTCGGCCGCCGTCTCGGTGAACCTGCTGCTCTACGGCCTGACCGCGCCGTTCGCCGCCGCCCTGATGGAACAGTTCGGCATCCGGCGCGTGGTGACGTTCGCGCTGCTCCTGGTCTCGGCCGGTTCCGGGCTGACCGTCTTCATGACCACGAGCTGGCAGCTGATCCTCTGCTGGGGCGTGCTCGTCGGCCTGGGCACCGGCTCGATGGCCCTGGCCTTCGTGGCCACCATCACCGGCCGCTGGTTCGTCAAGCACCGCGGCCTGGTCACCGGCATCCTCACCGCGGGCGGCGCGGCCGGCCAGCTGATCTTCCTGCCGGTCCTGGCCAACCTGTCGGCGCACAGCGGCTGGCGTACCGCCGCCCTGACCGTCTCGTTCGCCGCGCTGGCCGTCGTGCCGCTGGTCGTCTGGCGCCTCCGCGACCGCCCGTCCGAGCTGGGCGTCCTCGCCTACGGTGCGGTCGCCCCGCCGCCTCCGCCCGCGTCCGCCCCGCCGCCTCCGCCCGCGTCCGCCCCGCCGCCTCCGCCCGCGTCCGCCTCGCCGCCGCCGGCCGCGCCCGCCGGTAACGCCGCCCGCAACGCCCTGAGCGCCCTCACCCAGGCCGCCCGCACCGGCCCGTTCTGGTTGCTGGCCGGCGGCTTCGCCATCTGCGGCGCCACCACCAACGGCCTGGTCGGCACCCACTTCATCCCCGCCGCCCACGACCACGGCATGGCCGTGACGACCGCCGCCGGCCTGCTCGCCCTGGTCGGCTTCTTCGACATCGTCGGCACCATCGCCTCGGGCTGGCTCACCGACCGCGTCGACAGCCGCCTGCTGCTCGGCGGCTACTACGCCCTGCGCGGCCTGTCCCTGCTGGTGCTGCCGTCCCTGTTCGCGGCCACCGCCCACCCCAGCATGGTGGTGTTCATCCTGTTCTACGGCCTGGACTGGGTGGCCACCGTCCCGCCGACCGTCACCCTCTGCCGCGAGTACTTCGGCGACCGGGGCGCCGTGGTCTTCGGCTGGGTCTTCGCCTCGCACCAGGTCGGCGCGGCCATCGCCGCCGTCGTGGCCGGCACCCTCCGCGACCGCCTCGGCGACTACGACCTGGCCTGGTACGGCGCCGGCGCCCTGGCCATCCTCGCCGCCCTGCTGAGCCTCGCCCTCCTGGCCGGCCGCCACCTCAAGCCGGTCGCCCCGGGCATCGGCCTGGCCGTCCCGGCCAAGCCGGCCTGAGAAACGGCGCCGCAGATCGAGCGCCGTCCCGCCGCATATGTAGCATCAGGCGGCCGCATATGTAGAGTTACGCCGCCGCATATGTAAAGTTTGGCGGTCGCGACAGTTAGGATCGGGTGTGTCCACGCTTGATCTCCTCCCTCGCCGCGTCGAGTCGCAGATTGCCGCCGCCCTGGCCGACACACGTGTCGTTCTGGTGAGCGGGGCGCGTCAGGCCGGCAAGAGCACTCTGGTGCGAGTGGTCGCCGGGGACCGCGTGGCCGAGCGGCGTGACCTCGACCGAGCTCAGGACCGTGCCGCCGCTCTGGCCGACCCGGTCGGCTTCGTCGACTCCGCCGAGCTCCTGGCGATCGACGAGATCCAGCGAGCCCCCGACCTGCTCCTCGCCATCAAGGCGTCGGTCGACGCCGATCCGCGGCCCGGCCGGTTCCTGCTCACCGGCTCGTCGCGGTTGTTCGGGATGGTCGCCGCTCCGGATGCCCTGCCCGGCCGGATGGAGACCGTCGAGCTCTGGCCGTTCTCCCAGGGCGAGCTCGATGGCCAGCCGGACGGCTTCGTCGACGCCATCTTCACGCTCGGACCCGAACTCCGGCATGAGTCGACGGTCACGCGAGCCGGCTACGCCGCCCGCATCGTGCGCGGCGGCCTGCCGGAGGCCACGTCCCGCGACGACGCCAAGCGCCGGCAGCGATACCTCGACGCCTACGTGCAGTCGCTCATCGAGCGCGATGTCCGGCAGCTGTCCGACATCCACCACAAGGGCGAGCTGCGCAAGCTCGTGCGGCTGCTCGCGGCCCGGTCGGCGACGATCATCGCGGCCAACGCGCTCGAGTCGGCACTGGGCCTGAGCCGGTCGACGATCGCGCGCTACCTCCAGGCGTTGGAAGAGATCTTCCTCATCAAGCGGATTCCCGGCTGGTCCCGCAATCTCGGCACCCGGGCCACCGCCGCTCCGAAGCTGGTGTTCGTCGACTCGGGCATCGCCGCCAACGAGGTCGGTGTGGACGCCCGCGCCCTGCTCCGGCCCGGGGCGCCGTTCGGGCCGCTGCTCGAGTCCTTCGTCATCTCCGAGCTTGCCCGCCAGCTCACCTGGTCGGCGTCGGCCGTCGACCTGTCGCACTACCGCGACCACAGCAAGTTCGAGGTCGACGCCGTTCTGGAGAACCGGTCCGGGCAGGTCGTCGGCATCGAGGTCAAGGCGGCCACGACCGTCGGGCCGGACGACTTCCGCGGCCTGCGCCGGCTGGCCGGCCGTCTCGGCGACGACTTCGTCGCCGGCGTGGTGCTCCACACCGGCACGTCGACCCTGCCGTTCGGCGAGAAGCTGCGGGCCGTGCCGGTCAGCGCGCTCTGGGAAGTGGGTCTGCCGCCTGTGGCGGCCTGACCACGCACGGACCTGGAGCCCGCGGGAGCAAGCGGTCTGGACCACGACGGACGTGGGAAAATCCAGAATTTGATCTTGATTTAAGGGTCGGTGGAGAGTTTGGCGTGGAGGTGCATGTCGTGCCAGCCGTCGGCGTGCCGCATCTCGGCGCGCTTGGTGCCCTCCAGGGCGAAACCCGCGGTCGTGGCCACCCGGCAGGACGGCTGGTTGACGGTCGAGTGGGCGACCTCGATGCGGTGCAGGCCCAGGGTTTCGAAGGCCCAGGTGGACACGGTGACCAGGGCTCGAGGGGCGATGCGGCGGCCGCGGGCGGCGGGGAGAACCCAGTAGGACACCTCGCCCAGGCCCAGGGGCAGGTTGAGGCGGCGCAGGCTGATCTGGCCGGCCACCTTGCCCTCGTCGAGGATGGCCCAGCCGGCGCCGGACTCGGCTCGCCAGCGGCCGGGCCAGTGGGCGATCCAGTCGGTGGCCTCCTCGTTGGTCATCGAGCGGGCGTGCCACTGGCGGATGCCGGGATCGGCGTAGGCGGCGACCACGGTGGCGCGGTCGGACGGGAGCCAGGGGCGCAGGGTGAGGCCGGCGCCGTGGATGTCGGGCTGGAGGCGGGACTTCATCGTGCCGGGGCGGACGACCGGGTCGACGAGGGACGGCACGTCAGTCCTCCAGCTCGACGACCTCGAGCAGGCCGCTGACCACCAGGATCTGACGAACACCGGAGGTGGGGCGGGACAGCCGGAACGTGATGCCGGCGTCCCGGGCCCGCTGGAAGCCGAAGACCAGGGCGCCCAGACCGGTGGAGTCGATGAACGACAAGTCGGACAGATCGACGGTCATCGAGCGGGGGCGGGCGGCGATCGCCTCGGCCAGAGCCGACCGCACCTGGTCGACGGTGAGCACGTCGACCTCGCCGGTCAGGACCACGGTCACGGTGTCGGTCGTACGGTCCAGTCTGGCCACTACTTCCTCGGACAACGGAGAGGCCTTACCTTTCGTAGTGACAATATTCCTGTGCGAGAGGGGCTGCCGTGCCTATCCGTGGTGGACTGCCACCGCGCAACCCGCGTTTTGCCGGGCGGGAAGACCTGCTCAGCGATGTTCGCGGCCTGCTCGGCAACGGTCCCGTGGCGCTGCTGCCGGCGCCGGAGCACCAGCTTGGCGGCACGGGACGAACCCAGCTCGCGATTGAGTATGCCTACCGGTACGCCGACACGTACGACCTTGTCTGGTGGATTCCCGCGGAGCAGACCGCCGGGATGCGCGCCTCGCTGGTCGGGCTGGCGCAGCGGCTGGGCCTGCCCGAGGCCCGCGACATCAACCGCACCCTGGGCGCGGTGCGCGACGCGCTGAGCCGAGGCGAGCCGTACCGGAACTGGCTGGTCGTCTTCGAGAACGCCAACCGGCCCGAGGACATCAAGCCGTACCTGCCCAGCGGCGCCGGTCACGTGCTGGTCACCTCGCGCAACCCGCGCTGGACGTCGGAGATCGCGCAGGCGGTGCCGGTGCCGGTGTTCGACCGGGCCGACAGTGTGGACTTCCTCCGCCGGCGCCTGCCCGAGGCCTCCGTGGCCGACGCCGAGCGCCTGGCCGACCGGCTCCAGGACGTGCCGATGGCGTTGCACCAGGCGGCCGCGGTGCGGGTGGCGGCCGGCTGGTCCACAGCGGAATACCTGCGAAGGTACGACCAGCGCGCCGCCGAACTGGCCTTCCCGACCCCGATCCGGGTGGCCTGGGGCCTGGCCACCGACGCGCTGCGGGCCGCCTCGGCGCCGGCCGCCCAGCTGCTGGAGCTGTGCGCGTTCCTGGCCAGCGCGCCGGTCTCGTGGCAGCTGCTCTGGGCGGCGCGCGGGCGCGAGCTGCCCGAGGAACTGGTGCCGACGATCCGGCTGGAGCGCCGGCTGCGGGCCGCGATGCGGCTGATCGGCCGGTACGGGCTGGCCGACCTCGACCCGTCCGGCGAACGCCTGCTCGTGCACCCGCTGATCCGCGGCATGCTCAGCCAGGAGCTCAGCTCGGACCGGCACGCCGCGCAGCTCCGGGCCGTCCGCGGGATGCTGGCCTCCGCCGACCCGGGC
This sequence comes from Actinoplanes sp. NPDC089786, assembly GCF_040684855.1. Lineage (NCBI taxonomy): Bacteria > Bacillati > Actinomycetota > Actinomycetes > Micromonosporales > Micromonosporaceae > Actinoplanes > Actinoplanes sp. NPDC089786. Next base: position 105,307 of record NZ_JBFBGU010000023.1, on the reverse strand, counting down.
GACCCGGACACGCCCACGGCCTGGCCGCGGTACGCCGAGATCGTCCCGCACCTGGTGCACTCGGACGCCCTGGGCGGATCCTCCGAGGAGTCCCGCCAGCTGGTCGTGCACTGCGTCCGCTATCTGTACGCGAGCGGCGACTACGACTCCAGCCGCGACCTCGCCACCCAGGCGGTCACCCGGTGGCGGGAAACCGTGGGCGAGGCCGACGAGCAGACCCTGCTGGTCTCCTTCCACCTGGCCAACGCGCTGCGGGCGGTGGGCCGGATCCCGGACGCCCGCACGCTCAACTCGCAGACGCTGCGGCTGCAGCGCGAGGCGCTCGGCGGCGACGACGAGACCACCCTGGCCACGGCCAACAGCGTAGGCGCCGACCTGCGCATGCAGGGCCACTTCGAACAGGCCCGGCTGCTCGACAAGGACAACCTGGTGCGCTACCGCCGGCTCTACGGCGACAGCTACCCGACCGCCCTGCGCTGCGCCAACAACCTGGCCGCCGACCTGCGGCTGCTCGGCGACTTCCGGGGGGCCAAGGCGCTCGACGAGCAGACCCTCAAGCACCGCTCGGCGGTGCTGGCCGAGAGCCACCCGGAGATCATCTCGTCGCGGGGCGCGCTGGCCTTCGACCTGATCGGGATGGGCGACTTCGGTGGCGCGGCCGAGATCCTGGTCCTGCCGCACACCCTGGACGCCGACCATCCGATGGTGCTGCTGCTGCGCCGGTTCGTGGCGCTGGCCGCCCGCCGCCGCGGCCTCGCGCACGCCCGCAAGCTGGCCGAAGCCAACGTGAACCGGTTCCGGCAGCGGTTCGGCGACCTGAACGTGGAAACGCTCGGCGCGATCGTCGGCCTGGCCAACTGCGCCCGGGCCGACGGCGACCTGGACGGCGCCCACCGGCTGCTGGAACGGGTGGTGGCCCGCTACCACGCGGTGCTCGGCGACGACCACCCGTTCACCCTGGCCGCGTCGGCCAACCTGGCCGGCGTGGTGCGGGCGACCGGCCGGTTCCCGGAGGCGCGCACGATCGACACCGAGGCGCTGGTCGGGCTGCGGCGCAGCGTCGGGCCCGACCACCCGTTCACGCTGTCCTGTGCCAACGGCATGGTCGCCGACCTGTTGCAGACCGGCGAGGGGCAGCAGGCGCGGGAGATCGCGGCGGACACGCTGATGCGCTCCCGTACGGTGCGCGGCCCGGACCATCCGGACACCGCCGCCTGCGCCTGGAACGTGGCGCTGGACGCGGGTGACGAGACCGCCCAGGAACAGGAGATGACGGCGCTGACGAAGGCGTACGGGGAGAATCATCCGATCCTGGCCCGCGCCGCCGCCGGCCTGCGACTGGAGACCGAGATCGACCTACCGCCCCTGTAGGGCTTCCTGGCGGGTCAGCAGCGCGGTGAGGTCGGCGGCCGGCATCGGGCGGGCGAAGTGGTAGCCCTGCGCCTGCCCGCAGTCGAGCTCGCGCAGCCGGGCCGCCTGCAACGCGTCCTCGACGCCCTCGGCGACCGGGGACAGGTCGAAGGTGCGGGCGATCTGGAGCACCGCCTCGGCCACCGAGGCGCCGGCCGTGTCCTGCATCGTGGCCACGAACGAGCGGTCGATCTTCACCACGTCCACCGGCAGCGCGCCCAGGTGGCTGAGCGACGAGAAGCCGGTGCCGAAGTCGTCCAGCGCGATGCGTACGCCGAGGGTCTTGAGCGCGCCCAGCACCCGGGCCGACTCGGCCAGGTCGGTCAGCGCGACCGACTCGGTCAGCTCCAGCACCAGCAGGTGCGGGGGCAGGCCGGTGCGCTCCAGCACACCGCGCACCTCGTCGATCAGGTCGGGCTGGCCGAGCTGGGAGGCGGAGAGGTTGACGTTCAGCTCGAAGCCGGGATTTGCCTGCTGCCACGCGGCGGCCTGCTCGCAGGCTTCGGCGAGCACCCAGCCGCCGAGCCGCGGCAGCAGCCCGATCTCCTCGGCGAGATCCAGGAACGCGGCCGGGGCGAGCAGGCCACGCGACGGGTGCCGCCAGCGGACCAGGGCCTCCACGCCGACCGTGTGCTCGCCGTCGAGGTCGACGATCGGCTGGTAGTGCACCTCGAACTCGTGCTCGTCCACGGCGCGGCGCAGCTCGGCCTCGTCCCGGCGCTGCTGCTCGGCGATCGCGAACTGGGCCGGGTCGAACCGCCGGGCGACACCCTTGCCGTCCGCCTTGGCCTGGTAGAGGGCCACGTCGGCGTCACGCATGACCGCGTCCACGGCCCACCCGCCGCCCCGGGCGAAGGCGATGCCGGCGCTGGCCTGGATGCTGAGCACGGTGTCGCCGACGGTCAGCGGCACGGCCAGGTCACGCAGGATCCGGTTGGCCACGGTGTCGGCGATGGTGTCGTCGGCCAGCCGGGGGAGCAGCACCACGAACTCGTCGCCGCCCAGCCGGGACACGGTGTCGTTGCCCCGAACATTCGCGTTGAGCCGCTCGGCCGTCCTCACCAGCAGCTCGTCGCCGGCCGCGTGGCCGTACGTGTCGTTGATCTCCTTGAAGCCGTCCAGGTCGACCAGGATCATCGCGGTGATCGTGTCGTCGGCGTCGGACAGCGCGTCGGTGGCGTGGTTCATGAAGAGCTTGCGGTTGCCCAGCGCGGTCAGCGGGTCGAAGTAGGCCTGCCGGGTCAGGATCGCGCGCTGCTTGGTGAGGTCGCGCATCAGCCGGTCGTTGGTGCGGGCGCCGAGGAACTGCCGGACCAGGATGACCGCCGACACGGCGATGAGCAGCCCGGTCAGCTCCGGCGTGATCGCGCCGTCCCGATAGTGCCACCAGCCGGCGCAGATCACCGCGGACGCGATCGGGGCGTACTGCAGCAGCGGCCACCGCTCGGCCAGCAGAACCACGCCGATCCCGAGGAACGCCACGACACCGACCGGTACGGCCAGGTTGGTGCGCTCGGCGAACAGCACCGGCCACGTGAGCACCAGCAACGAGCCGAAGACCATCGCGGCGTCGACCACCCGCCGGACCCGGTTCATACCCGTGCTCTGCCCCATGGCTCACCTCCAGGCGACCAGATCGGTCCCGGTCGCGCTCACCTGAGAGATGTCAGCCGACAATCCACTCGATCACCCGGCCCGGCGCACACCCGGCCCGCACCAGCGCGGCAACATCCTCGGCCCGCGCACCCACCCCACCCGCGATGATCAACGGCGTCAATTCAAGATCAAGATCTTTGCCCGTGTACGCGCGCCGGACTGTCCCGTAATCACCCGCGAGCAGAGCGGCCTCGACGGCCGCGGGGCGAATTTCGCGTGTCTGCTCGGAGCTCGGGTGGCGCGCGCCGCGCTCATGGTCCCTCTCGACCTCGAAATCGGCGCGGCCACCGCCTTCCCCGCCCCTCTCGATCTTGAAGTCGGTGCGGCCGCCGCCTTCCCCGCCCCTCTCGATCTTGAAATCGGCGCGGCTACCGCCGTCTCCCCCGCTCCTCTCGATCTTGAAATCGGCGCGGCCACCGCCACCTCCCCCACCCCTCTGGGTGGGCGGCAACGTAGCGCGTGGGTCCGACAGTTCCGCGGAGTTGTCCACAGGGCTGTCGGCCGCCGGCGCGCCTGTGGACAACCTCGCGACCACTTCGCCCCGGCGGAGCAGGTCGTGGATCGCCTTGAGGCGGGGCGAGTGGGAGAGGGCGCGGCGGCTGTCCGTCCGCAGCTGGGACGTCGGGGGTGGGGGCGGGTCGCCACGGTGGAAGGCGGCCACCAGGGGGCTGGGGTCGGGCCGCAGGTTGCGCAGGCGCCAGCGGACGTAGTGGTCGTCGTTGGCCAGGCGAGCCAGGTGGACGATGCGCGGGTCGGCGGGCTCGGCCGGCCACGGGCGGACCTCGTCGAGCAGCGCGCCGGTGAAGCGGCGGCCGGCGGCGGTGAGGCGGCCGGTGCTGAGCAGGCGTTCGGCGGTGCCGGCCACGGCCTCGCGCCAGCGGCAGAACTCGAAGGTCGCCAGCGGGTCGCCGGTCGTGCCGGCCTCGGTGCGCCAGAAGCGGGTCACGGCCAGATAGGCGTACGCGCCGTGCAGCACGCCGGAGGCCGGGCGCGGGTCGTCCCGCCACGGCGAATAGCCCCGGTCGCGCGGGTCGAGGTGCAGGTCGAAGAGGTACGAGGTGGCGTTCAGCACACTGTGTTGCGCCTCGTGCAGCAGGCCGACCGCGAGGCCGGTGGCGTCGGCCGGGCGGGACATCGCGACCGCACCGAAGGCGTCGGCCGACGTCGCGCTGATCCCGGCCGCGCCCGCGTCCGACTCGACCGGGACGACGCAGGTCAGCACGTCGGCCAGCAGCAGCGCGGCGGCCCGGTGCCGGGTGACCAGCAGGCGCCACGCGTCGGTGAAGCACTCCTGCCAGTGCGCGGCCTCGGCGTCGGTCAGCGGCGCGGACGGCGTGAGGCCCAGCAGGCCTCGGCGGTCGTCGCGGTCCTCCAGGCGTACCGAAAAGCTGATGGTGTCGTGCTCGGCGGTCAGAAATCTGACGTCGGGGCGATCGACCGGCGGCGGGCCGGTGACGCGGTCGCGGAGGCGGGCGGCGGCCCAGGCGCCGAACAGGGGATCGGTGAGATCGGCCTCGGCGCCGTGGTCGCCGGGCAGCGCGCGCAGCAGCAGGAGATTCCGGCCGTGCTGACCACGCCGCAACTCATCGATGACGGATGGTGACGGCCGGCCCGCTCCCAACGCTGCGAAATCGCGGTCGGTGAGAGCGTGCCTCCGCACGTCAGAGCGCCGAGTTGAAGCCGGCGATCGGCTCGTCCGGGTCGGTCAGGTCGTGGGACAGGCGGCGAAGCGTACGGCTCAGAACCGAGTCGTCACGTTGGGTGAGGTCGGCGAGTTCCGTCAGCGTCAGCCCGGAGACATCGACCATCTCCGACCGCCATTGCGCGGGGTATTCCTCGTCGGTCAACGCGGCTCCTCCTGCCGGTCGGGATGTTTGCCCACCGGCAACCGTTAATGTATCGCCCGGACTGGTTTCGAATTCGGCCTCAGATCGAGCGCCTCGAATGTGGATGTGAAACCACGCATACATTACGAGACGGTCGCCAGGTCGGGTGACCTCGTGGCGCGCCCGCACACCGGGTCACGCTGAGTTGCGCGTCCGTGATCTCATAGGACGCCAACACAGAAGAAAGTCGGCAACGGAGGACAAACTGTGCTTGGTCGCAATCTGGACGACGTGGAGGCGGCGGAGCGTTCCTGGAACTCGCCGCCTTCCGGGCGCGCGGAGGCGACGGCCACGCTGGCCGACCGGGTGGCCCGGCTGTCCGCCTCGGCTACCGGCGGTGACGGCGTGATCCGGGTCGGGGTCGACAGCGGTGGCGCCATCACCACGCTCGAGCTGCCCGACGCCGGGCTCGCCACCGAGATCCTGCGGACCATCCGCCGGGCCCAGGCCGGGCTGGCCGAGCAGGTCGAGGTGGCGGTGAACGAGACCGTCGGGCCCGAGTCAGAAACGGGACGCGCCGTCCTGGAGAGCTTCTCGCATAGGTTCCCGGCGGTCCCCGACGACGGCCCGGCCGCGCCGGTGATGCCCCCGGCCAAGCCGTTCCCGACCTTCCGCAACCAGCCGTCGCTGCCCCATCAGGTGCCCGGCAACGGCTTCGAGAGCGGGCGCGACAGCCGAGCACGTTGAGCTTCCGACCGATACGGTCGGTGTCCAGGGGGAGGAACATCGTGAGAGGGGACGGGAAGCAGTGAGCACACCGCTGCCGAGCCGTGGACCGGCGCCGCCGGTCGAGCACATGAACAACGCGGAGCTGGCCCGGCTGATCGAGTCGGAACATCCGTACCGGGGCAAGGCGCTCTTCGAGCTGTCCGACCGGATCGCCCACGACGACGACGCGGCGACGAAGGTGGCGATGCTCAGCCGCCTGACGTCGCTGCGGGCGGCGCGGCTCTTCGACCGGGTGTCACTGGCCTGGTCGGGAATCATCGCGCTGCTCGCGGCCGAGACGCCACACGCGCGGAATTCGGCGTACGAGGCCTTCTACGCGCTGGATCTGGCCGAGCAGAAGGACATGCTCGACTATCTCGAGGTGACCAAGATCGAGGAGGCCCACCCGCGCATAGCGTGAGCGGGCCTCCGGTCGTTGTTGTCCAAGGGCGGGTCTGCCGAGGGTCGTCAGGCGACGACCTTGACGTCCTTCCAGAAGGCGACCCGGTCACGAACGGCCGTGGCGTCGGGCTTCGGCTCGGGGTAGAACCAGACCGCGTCCGGCGTGACGTGGTCGCCCGACTCGAGCGTGTAGTAGGACGCCTTGCCCTTCCACGGGCAGACGGTGTGCGTGTCGGAGAGGCGAACCACGTCTTCCCGCAGCGAGCTGCGCGGGAAGTAGTAGTTGCCCTCGACAACCACGGTGTCGTCGCTCTCGGCGATGATCTCGTCGTTCCAGATGGCCTTCGGCATGGCTCGAACGTAGCGCGTGCGACGCCCGCGGTCCGATATGCGGGGTTTATTCAGCTCCGCGGGGTGAATCGCGGTGCGTCGCACGGACATTGGCGGTCCGGTGCGCGAAGATCTAGTGTCGACCGGCGTACCCCCCGACGAAGGCTGCCGAGATGACCCGCCAGAGCACGCTGCCCGGCCTGCGAGAGCAGGCGCGGCACGCTCTGCTCCTGCTGGGCGTGCCCGCGCCGGCCCGGCTGGTGGTCGACGTGCACGCGGCCTTCTTCGACGGCGACCTGTCGGTTCCGGCGCTGGCCGCCCTGATGCGCGACGACGAACGCTTCGCAGCCGGCCTCGACCCGTCGTCCGGGCTTGATTCCGGTCTCTTCGCCCGCGCGGAATCACCCGCCGGGCCGGATGGTTCCGCTACGGCCGTGCCCACGCACTCGGCCGGGTTCGACGGCGGGACTGTGCTGCGCCCGTACCTCATCTGTCCTGCTCTGCACCCGGATCTCGCGCCGGCGCGGGGGACCGTCACGCTGTCGACCTGGTCGCTCGACGAGCGGCTGATCACGCCGGCCGTCGCGCGCGCCCATGCCCTGGTCGCGACCGCGCGGATCGCCGAGTTCGCCGCCGCCCGCCCCGGTGCCAGCGCCCGTGAGCTGCTGCAACGCCTCGCCCTGGAGGTGCCCGGCGGTCCCGAGGCACTTGACCTCGCCGAGGCCGCGCGCGCCGCCCTGGACGACCCCGCCCTGGCCGCGGCCGCCGCTGCCGAGGGGCCGGCACGCACCGCCGCCCTCGCCCGCACCGACCACCTCGACGAGCACCGCCGCCTCTTCGGCGTCCCGTCGGTGCCGCACCAGCGGGGCGGCGCGTGACCGACACCCGAGCGCGCCAGCCGGCGCCGAAGCCCGAGATCCAGCGGCAGGGCGCCGCCACCTCGACCGACCCCGCCATCGAGCAGCTCCGTGGCTCGTCGCCCCGGAAACGGCACAACGCCCGCACGATCGCCGCGCTCACCGGCAACCCCGGCTGCAACCGGCGCGCCGTGCTGGACGCGGCCGGCATCGACAAGCCCCGGCTCGCCGAGCGGGTCGGCTTCCCCGGCCAGTTCGGCCAGTCCCGGTTCGCGCTGGCCCGCGGCAACGGCTTCGAGGCCATGCTCAAGGCCGACGACGGCGCGTTGCTGCTCACCGCGCTCGGCTTTCCGTCGCTCAAGGTCGGCTACGACGACCTGGGCGCCGACGCCGACGAGACGCTCGCCCAGCGACACGCCCGCACCCGGGCGCTGCTCGGCGACGCGGCCGGCGCCGCCCTGATCGACCACCCCCTGCTCACGCTGCAGGTGGCCGGCCAGACCGTCTTCCTCGAACCGGACCTGATCGCCTTCCAGCGGGCCGGCCGCCTCCAGGTCGTCGAGATCAAGTCGTTCTCGATCATCGACGGCCAGGCGGACAGCGCGAAGGTCTCCGCCGCGGCCACCCAGGCCGCTGTTTATGTGCTCGCCCTTCGCGACCTCCTCTCCTCGCTCGGTCAGGACCCGGACCTGGTCAGTCACGAGGTCGTGCTGGTCTGCCCGGAGAACTTCTCGTTCAGCCCGGTGGCGGTCGTGCTCGACGTGCGCAAGCAACTCGCCACGCTCCGCCGCCAGCTCACCCGCATGGCCTCGGCCGCGTCGCTGGTCGCCGCGCTTCCCCCGGGAGTGTCGTTCGACCTCGCGCTGCCGCCCGAGACGCTGGCGGCCGGCCTGGCTCAGGTGTCGGCTCGCTATGCGCCGGAGTGTCTCTCCGCGTGCGAGCTGGCCGCCTATTGCCGGCACGAGGCCGCGGGAACGACGGCCGCCCTGGGCCGCCCGGTCCGCGACGCGCTCGGCGGCGTCGCGACGGTGGCCGAGGCGCTGGCCCTGGCCGGCGGCGCCCGCCCGGCGAACGAGGACCAGGAGGAAGCGGCCGCCCTGCTCCGCACCGCCGCACGGCTGCGAGCCGAGGCACTCGGCCATTGAGCACGCTCACCGCCCTGGCCCGGGCCCAGGCCGCCGCCTCGGGTGAGGCCGAGCCGATCGCCACCGTGCGCCACCTGCACATGCACCGGCGGCCGTTCGTCTTCGTCCCGCTGGCCATGGCCGGCGAGGCCAACGCGCCGCTGGCCGCCCTGGCCGGGGCCTCGCAGATGTCGCCGACCCTGCTCGTCGTGCCCCAGCCGCGCAACCGGGACCAGCGCTTCCGCTTTGCCGGCGAGCTGGCCGAGGTGCTCCTGCCCTACCTGGACTCGTTCACCGGCATGGCCGAGCCGATCGCCGTCGATCGCGGGCGGGACGTGCGGTACCGCTTCGTCGACGCCCCGCAGGTCTGGGTGCCGAACACCGGCGGCGTCGACTTCGTCCGGCTGCTCGGCCGGTCTACCCGGTTCCGGCAGATCGACGGCGATTATCCGGTGCCGCCGGGGGTGCCGTTGCTCGGGCGATGGCTCACCTTCCTCGCCCAGTCGGCCGAGGTGCCCGGCGCGTCGATGCTGCTCAACGCCGTGCAGGCGCTGGGACTGCACTGGGCCACCGGGCAGAGCGGCGCCGAGGACGCGCAACTGGCCGCCCAGCTCGCCTGGATCTCCCCGCCCCGCGGGATGTCGGGCCGGGATGCCGCCCGGGCCGCGGAGGGCGCCGCGGCCGGCCCGGCCACCGACCCCGAGTTCGACAACAAGGTGCTCGCGCCGCTGATGGAGGCGGACGACGTGCCGGGCCTGACCGAGGCGCTGCGTGACGTGCTCCAGCCGACGTGGGATCAGATGTGGCTCGCGCTGTCGCTGCTCCGGGCCCTGCCGCCGGGCGCGCGGGTGGCCTCGCGCTGGGACGCCGACCGGGACAGCTACTCCGCCTTCGTCGCCGGGATCGAGGAGGGCCTCCCGCCCCAGCCCCGCCGGGACGGGGCGGTGGCCGCGGCGTCGCGCCTGCACCGCCTGGAGAACGCGGCCACCCGCTACGCCGTCCAGCGCGCCTTCGACGATCCGCTGGTGATGGCCGAGCACCGGCTGACCGGCGCGGCCTTCGTCGCGGTCGTGACGATGGCCAAGGACGACCGGGTCGACGACACCGGCAAGCGCCCGGTGCTGCGGCCGCGGATCATGGTCGCCAGCACCGAGCCCGTGCGTGTCGAGGCCGGCGCCACGCTCACCTCGCCGGCTCGGCCCGCCCAGAAGGCCAAGGTCGTCTCGGTCAGGCACACGCCCGACGGGGCCGAGGTGTTGCTGGAGCTCTCCGGTGGCATGGGCCGCAAGCTGGTGGCCGAGCCGGGCAGCGTCCCCGCGGTCGGCGAGCGCCTGCTGCTGACGACGCTCAGCGAGGCCTTCCGCCCCGGCGCCGCCTTCCCCGATCCGGCACAGACCCCTTGGACTCACGGCGGCGCGATGGTTGAGTGATGGTGTGTTCGCCGTCACTTTCGAGGACTGCCGCTGCGAGAGCCTGGCGTTCAGCCCCGACGCGACCCTGCTCGCCATCGGCGGCTCGAACGGCCTGGTCGGTCTGTGGCGCGTGGACACCGGCCGGCCGCTGCGCCACTTCGTGCACGATCTGCTCGGCAGCCCGGTTCGCGCGGTCGCCTTCGCCCCCGACGGCACGCTGCTTGCCGCGGTCGGCGGCGAGCACCTGAAGGTTCGCGACCTGCGCACCGGCCGCCTGATTCTCAAGCGCCAGCACCCGGCCGACCTGACCGCCGTGGCGATCGACGAGACCAGCACCCGGATCGCCACCGCCTGCACCGACGGCACGCTGCGCATCTGGTCGCGCCGAGGCGAGCTGACCGACCAGACGCCCCACGCCTGCACGGCCCGGACAACCCGCCTGAGCTTCGACGGCGCCCGCCCGGTGGCCGGTGGCGATCCCGAGGCGGCGATCGTTTCCGGCGACGGCCGGTGGACGGCGACCATCACCGAGACCGGGGTTCGGGTGAGGTCGACGGTGCCGCGGCCACGAGCATCATGATCAGGCCCGCGCCACGGCGGCGAGGTGGGCCAGGATCGCCTGGTTCGCCTCCCAGCCGTCGGGGAACTTGACCGGGACGTTGAGGTGGACCGGCTCCGTCGAGGGGTGGGCGTCGAGCAGGTCGGCGATGCCGGCCCGGGCCACGACCACGCACGCGTTGCGGTGTCTCGAGGTGAGCACACACAACCGGCCGGACTCCAGGTGGAAGGCGGTCGCGTCCTGCCGGCCGGACAGCGGGTGCAGGACGATCGTCAGGTCGTACTCGCGGCCCTGAAGCCGGTTCGCGGTGTCGACCGTGACCCCCGCGGCCTCGGGCGGGAGCAGCGCGCGGATCGTGGCGGCCTGGTCGCGGTGGGCGGCCCCGATCGCCACCCGGGCCGGCGTCACCGGAGCGGCCTCGGTATGCCCGTCGCGCGACAACGCCCGGGCGGCGAGCTGAGCGCAGGCGGCCGCGGCCTCGGCGTCGGTGCGCACGGTGAATCGGGCCGGTAGCTCATGCAATCCCCAACCGGTCGCTGCGGCCGTGTCGAGCACTTCGTCGAGCGGTGACGAGGCCGGCCGGGTGAAGGACAGGGTGCGGTCGCCCGGCCCGGTGCCCGAGCGGAAGCCGGTGAACGGGTAGAACGCCTCGGCCACCACGGGCGCCGCGGACGCCGGCAGCCGCCACGAGACGGGCAGCCGGTGCACCGGAAGATCGGGATTGTGTCGCAGCAGCACCGCGACCGCGCTCTGCATCGGGTCCCACGACAGGCCGGTCCACCGGTCGACGTCGACCGTGGAAAACGGGTCGAGCTGGCCGGGGTCGCCGACGAACAAGGCCCGCGCGAACCGGGGCGCCACCCTCAGCAGGGCGTCGGACCGCATCTGGTAGGCCTCGTCGACGATCGCCCACGGCCACAGCCCCTCGGTGACCGTGGCCCACTTGGCGGCCGTGCCGATCGTCACCGCCGGGCTGCCCAGGTCGGTGACCTTGGCGCCCACCCGGCAGCGCGGATGGTCGCGGACCCGGTCGGATGGCGCGTAGTCGACCGCCGACAACCGGCCGACCGGGGTCTCGGGCGACCTGGCGCCGAGCCGGTCGATGAGGTCGTCGACCTGCTCGTTGGTCTGCGCCACGATCATCAGCGGCTCACCGGCCGCGGCCAGCTCGCCGGCCGCGCGGACGACCAGGGTGGACTTGCCGGCGCCGGGTGGCGAGTCGACGACCACGCCGCGGTGGTCGCCGGTGGCGAGGTCGGCCAGGACCGCGCCGACGACCTGGTCGGCCTCGACGGATGGGCTCAGGGGCAGCGTTGCGATGGGCACGGACGAGACCGTAACTCGTACGTCCGACAGTTCCCCTTGGACCTGTGGACAACTTGTCGGCGTCGTACATTTGTTCTAATGTCCCTCACCGCGGCGCTCGCTTACGCCCGGCATGGCCTCCCGGTCCTGCCGGTGTACAACCCTGCCGCGGATGGAGGCTGTTCATGTGGCCGACCCGGTTGCGACCGGCCCGGGAAGCACCCGCTGCCGCGCCACGGGCTGCGCGACGCGAGCACCGACCCGCGCCAGATCGAGCTGTGGTTCTCGCGCTGGCCGCAAGCCAATCTCGGGCTGGTCACGGGCGTGGTGATGGATGTCGCCGACGTCGACTCGGTGACCGGGTGGCACGCGCTGCGCCACCTCCTCGGCGGCGCGATGCCACCGGGTCCCCAGGTCCGCACGGGCGGTGGCGGCTGGCACTTCTGGTTCCGGCCGCTGGGGTACGGGAACCGGGTGCGCCTGTTGCCCGGTCTCGACTGGCGTGGCGCCGGTGGCTATGTGGTGGCGCCGCCGTCGCGGCACGCGAGTGGCTCCGCCTACACCTGGTTGCGGCGGCCGGGCGGCTCGCTGCCCGAGGCGTCAGCGGCGTTGCGCGATCTGGTTCGGGGCCCGGCCTACGAGCCGCCCGGCGAGGCGATCGGCCACCCGGAACGCTATGCCGAGGCGGCGCTGGCGGCGGCGGTCGAGCGGGTGGCCAACGCTCCCATCGGCACCCGCAACGACACCCTCAACCGGGCGGCGTTCGGGCTGGGCCGGCTGGTCGGCGCCGGGCTGCTGCCGGCGGCCGACGTGCGACGCGAGCTGGGGACGGCGGCGTGGCGATGCGGCCTGGGGCGGGTCGAGACGCGGGCCACGATCAGTTCCGGGCTGCGGGCGGGGATGCGCTCGCCGATCGACGCCGGCCGCCGCGGCGTGGCGTGACCGATCGAGATTGGCCAGGATGGGTGGGTGACTCACGAGCGCAGACTGAAGGCGTACGAGGTCGAGATGCCGATCCGGGCCGGTCGGGACCGGGTGTGGGAGGCCGTCACCAAGCCGCCTGTGCTGCACCGGTGGTTCGGCTGGGACTATGTGGGGCTCGGCGCCGAGATCCAGCAGATCTTCGTGAAAGCGGTGACCAAGGTCGCCCGCGAGAAGCGGATGGGCTGGGCCGACGGGTCCTATCTGGAGATCGTCGCGGACGGCGCGGGCAGCCTGGTGCGTGCGGTGCGGGAGGGCCCGGCGGCGACCGGCCCCGACCACTTCGACGCGATCGAGGAGGGCTGGAAGGCCTTCCTGGTGCAGTTGCGCTTCCTGCTCGAACACCACCCGCCGGGTGTACGCCGGACGATCTACCTGACCGGCGAGAGCACCGGCCGCGAGGCCCTGGGCCTGGCCGACACGGACTGGCAGCGGGTCGGCGCCCGCGTGGCCTGGACCGTCGACCCCGACGGGCATCTGGTCGTGGCGGCGGGCAACCGGCCGCTCGATTCCGCCACGACGAATGCCGTGCAGGTCATCGTGTCGACCTATGGCCTGTCCGACGCGGAGTTCGCGACCTGCCGGGACGGGTGGGCCAAGCGCTGGTCGGCCACGGCCGAGAACACCAAGGTCACGGTGGCCGGCTCGCCCGACCCGGCATAGCACGGCGCCTGCGGCGGGGGCGGGTTGTCCACAGGCGGCTTCTGTCCACAGGGCACCGGAACGTCGGATGGTTGCTCAATACCGTGAGCGCATGTTTGACGGAGACGACCTGGACGCCGCGGAGCGGCGGGTGGACGAGTGGCAGGCCGGCCTGGAAAGACGGGCGGCCGAGGCGCGTGATCTGGCGTCCCGGCTGACCGGGCTGACGGCGTCGGCGGCGAGCCGCGACAAGCTGATCACGGTGACCGTGAACGCGACCGGCGTGACCGCGCTCGAGCTGGCCGAGGGCATCCGGCAGCGGCCGGCGGCGCAGACCGCGGCGGCGATCCTCGAGACCGTGCGGGCGGCGCGGGCGAGGCTGGCCACGCTCGTCACGGAGTGCACCGAGGAGACGGTCGGCGCCGACTCGGAGACCGGCCGGGCTGTGCTCGGGGCGTACGCGGCGCGCGATGTCTGAGCGGTTCGGGGTGCGTCCGGGCGACCTCGTGGCCCACGCCGGCCGCGTGGAGACGATCGCGGGGCAGGTGGGCGCGGCGGCGCGGGCGGGTGCGGCCACGCGGGTCGGCGATGACGCGTACGGGCAGCTCTGCGTGATGGTGCCCGCGTTGCTCAACGTCATGCGGGACACGTTGGTCGACGGCATCGACGCGGCGGCGGAGTCGTTGCGCGACACCGGTTCCCGGCTGCGGGCGACGGCTGCCGACTACCGGGCGGCAGATGTCGGGAACGCGTCGGCGGTGCGGTGGGCGGGCACGTGGTCCCGGTCGCGCTCGGTGGGGCCGGCCGGGTCGGATTGATGAGCGAGCCGAGTCCGTGGGCCGGTGTCTGGATCGCCGAGGACATCGAGCTGATCGCCCGGGGTGTGCGCGACGGCAGCTGGGTGGACGGCACGATCGGCGTGGTCAGCGCCGGGCTGGACGGGCTCGCGCTGATGTCGGATCCGGTCGGCGCGCTGCTCCAGTACGGCATCGCGTGGCTGATCGAACACGTCAAGCCGCTCTCTGAGGCGCTCGACTGGCTGGCCGGTGACCCGGTCGCGATCGCGGCGCAGGCGGAGGCGTGGCGCGGTGTGGCGGCGAAGCTCGGCGGGGAGGCGGAGGCGCTCGGCCGGGCGGTGCGGGACGAGGTCGCCGAGTGGACCGGCGCGGCGGGGGACGCGTACCGGAGCTGGGCCTCGGGCCGGCAGCAGGCGTTGCGGGCGCTGGGCCGGGCGTCCGAGACGATGGCGCTGCTCACCGAAGGTGCGGGGGCGCTGATCGGCACGGTTCGGCTGATGGTCCGCGATGCGGTGGCGACCGTGGTGTCGCGGCTGGTGGTGTACGCGGGTGAGGTGATCGCCACGGGCGGGCTGGCGACGCCGCTGGTGGCCGAGCAGGTCGCGACCCTTTGCGCGGCGTGGGGAGCGCGGATCGCTCGGTGGTTGCGAGGGCTGCTGGCCAGTCTGCGGAAGCTGATCGGTGACGGTGAGCGGTTACGCGGGTTGATCGACTTCCTGAAGCGCACGCTCGGTGGTGACGCTGGGTCGGGCGGAGCCAAGGGGCCGCGTCCCGGCGATCCGGGCTTCGACGGTGGCTTGCACAAGGCGCCACTCGGCGAGGACTTCGGTCCGGGAGTGCATGATCCGGCGCGGCGATTCGAGCCGAAGGAGACGGCGATCGCCGAGCGCCTGGCCGTGGAGGGCGAGATGGTCCACCCACGGGAACGCATCGAGGTGGACGGCCTGAAGAATCCGGACGCCATGGTGCGCACCGGGCCGCGAGACCCGGGCACAGTCACCGAGTTCAAGACGCTCCAGGCGGCGACCAGCGGAGCGGTGAGCCGGAACATCACCCTGGCTGGTGAGCAGGTCGCGCCGGGTGGGGGAGGCAACGTCGTGCTCGACGGCCGCGAGGTGGGCCTCTCCGACGAGGTGGCTCGTCACGGCTATCACCGCGCGCTGGGCAAGCACACCTCGAACGGGACCGCCCTCCCGGATCGGATACGTTTCATCCTGGGCGATGGCACGATGATCGAGATGCCATGACAGGAGTGGTGTGACGCGTGTCGACGCAGGAGCACATCTACCTGATGACCGAGCTGTCGCCCGAGGCGCTGGCGGTCCAGATCGCGCCGCTCGCCGGGCTGGAGATCCGCCATGGGCGTCGTGACCAGTTGATTCTCGTTCGGGCGGCTCGGCTGGGGCCGGGCGAGGTGGGCGGCGAGCTGTACCGCAACGCGGTGGAAACCGACTGGCGGACCAACGCGGAGCGGTCGTTCATCGACGCGTTCCCGATCGTCCTCGACGTTGGCTACACCGGACGGGACGAGGAGATCCAGCGGGCCGAGGCCAGGCTGTTGTTCGGCGAGCTGTCCGCTGCTCCGATCTTGACCGCGCTCGTCCAGTCGCTCGATCTGCTTCTTGCGGTGAGTCATCCGGAGTTTGGCATGATCATGATGCCGGAGGGCACTACGCCGGACGACGAACACCGCGACCTGTGGCTGCCGTATCTACCGGTCGGAAAGAACCCTTCCTAATGGCTGCCGGGCCCTGTGGCTGACCGAAATTGATTGCCTTATCAAGTGATCTTGGCGAGCGTGATGTCGGCCCGGAAATGCACAGTGTCAGGAATGTGACAGCGGTCGATGTCGATCGTCGGTGGGTCGGCGATCTCGCGGGCGCCTTGATCATTGTCCACTGTGGTGGTTGAGTGATTCGTGATCATTGCATAGTGGAAGCATTGGTGCTGCGCAGAGTCGTGGTGAAGCTTTGTTTGCATGCTGGACACCATGGTGAAATATGGGTGCGGTTGGATAGATCTGCTGGGGCGAATAGCGAAGCCGGCATGCAACTTGCACGAGCGGTTCGCCGTGCAAGTTGCATGTTTCGCGGCCCTGGGGCCTGCTGATCCAGTGTCGAAACAGCGGATTGAGCGATCGACTGGATTTCATTCACGAGCGTTTTTGGGAAGCCGCAGGTTCCCTCTTCCAGTCGATCACCGGAGGTGGAACTCTTCTAGCCAGCAGTAGCGCCAGCGACACGGACGGTGGTGGTACGGAATGCGTCCAGACGTTCTGGTCGGTCCGAGCGAATGGGTGGTCGAGCAGTTCGGTGACAAGGTCGCCGCCGAACTCTGGACCCGGGTTCCCGAGGCGCTGAGCACGGCGATCGACCGTGAAGTGAACGCTCACCCCCACACCACGCAGACCACCGAACGGATCCTCGCCAACCCGCGTTGGCCGCTTCCGTACGAAGAGCTTGTCCTCTTCCTCGGAACGCTGCCGGGCGCCGAGATCATCAGTGTCCCGAAGTCGATCTACCAGCTCGTGGTGATCAACGGACATGTCGTGGTGCCTTGGTGCTACGGCCAGTCGGCTCGTGAGTCCATGCGTGACGCCGAGGTCGGCCGCTCGTTCGGCCGGCTCGCCCGCGAGCTGCTCCGCCGCTTCGGTCCGCCGTGGCGCCGGCCGCCCGCCGAGACGCCGTTGCCGCTCGACGCGGTCGACGAGCGTGAGGTGGCCAAGATCTGCGCGGCCATCGCCGGCATCGACCCCAAGCCCGAGGTGGTCATCGCCGGCTATGCCGGAGCGCCACACGTCGGCCTGCTCCGCGCCTGCCTGGGCGAGGTGAAGTCGACCGACAACGGCATCCTCAACTGGAGCCACCTCGACGACCTGCCGCTGCCCCCGCCGGTGATCCCGCGCCCGCGGCGCATGCAGTTCCCCTGACGGGCAAGGCTCAGGACTGTTTCGCGGTGATCCCGTCGACCAGGCGGGACACGATGTCGAGCATGGTCTCGAGAGCGCGAAGAGCTCGCAGGGAAGGGCCGGCCCGGGCGGCGGCGCGAGGCCACCGCCCGGGGTGGTGCGGGGGTCAGCCGCCGTTCTGGGCGGCCACGAAGGCGGAGACCCAGGAGAGGGAGGCGTTCCAGTTGATGGTCAGCTCGTTGGTCGACCAGCTCTGGATGTGGTCGATGTAGCAGAACTGGGCCACGCAACCGGTGAGTTTGCTCTGGGCGTACGGGTCCTGCAGGGAACTGTTGGGGCCACCGGCCAGGGTGCCCACGGGCGGGTTGGGCATGGTCGGCTCGATCGAGTGGGCGTACCAGCGGCTGTGCTGGTTGTGGGCGTTGACCTGGCCGTACCCCGTGACGTAGCTGATGTTCAGGGCGTTGCGGCCGAGGATGTAGTCCATGCCCTCGATGGTGGCGTCGCGGTAGGCGGGGCGGCCGGTCAGGTGGTAGGCCGAACCGATCACCACCAGGTTGTTGAGGACCAGGCTGTTCGAACCCCAGTCCCACGAGTTGTTCGGGGGCGCGTACGGGACCGCGTAAGGGTGGGCCTTCTGCGTGGCCACGTACTTGTCGGCGCCCTGCACCACCGAGCGCACCACCCGGGCGCGGCCGGGCAGCCGGCTCGGGACCTGCGCCAGGTCGAGGCGGGCGGCGGCGGCCGTGTTGCCCCAGTCGAACGCGCCGGGGCCGAAGACGTCGGCGGTGTGGTACGGCGAGGCGAGCACCCGGTCGGCGTACTGCTGCTCGCCGGTTGTCAGGTACAACTCGGCCGCGGCCCAGTAGAACTCGTCGCCCACCTGCGCGTCGCTGTAGGTGCCGCCGCCGACGCCGTCCTGGTCGGAGGCGAGACGGTCGGGGTTGGCGACCGCGGCGGCGAAGGCGGTACGCGCGGCGGCCAGCGACCGTGCGGCGAACGGGCGGTCGAAGCGACCGTAGAGGCGGGCGGCCTGGGCGGCGGTGGCGGCCAGGTTCAGCGTGGCGGCGGTCGACACCGGGTGCAGCTCGCGCAGTTCGGGGTCGAGGTGCGGCCAGAGCGGGAGACCGGTCCAGTTCCGGTCGTGGATCTTGTGGTGCACCATGCCGGCCAGCGGCTGCCCGGCCGGCACCTGCATGGCGAGCATGAAGTCGAGTTCCCAGCGCACCTCGTCGAGGAGGTCGGGTACGCCGTCGCCGCTCTCCGGAATGGCCAGGGAGCGGGCCCGGGATGCCCCGGTCTCGTACTGGTTCATCAGCTGCCACGCCGAGATGCCGCCGTTGACGACGTACTTGCCGTGGTCGCCGGCGTCGTACCAGCCGCCGGTGACGTCCAGCCGGTAGTCGCAGACGCCGGGCTGGCAGGGGACGTTGCCGTCGCCCTGGTTCGGGGGCACGTCGACGTGGCCGGCCGGGCGGGCGTAGCCGGGGCGCAGGTCGGAACGGATCTCTACGCCGGAGCGCTGCGTGTAGTAGAGCTTCAGCGCGTCGGTGCTCAGCCGGTCGTACGCGGAAGGGTCGATCGTGAAGGGCCGGCTGGTGAAGCCGCCGGCCGTCAGGGTGAAGCCGATGCCACGCCCCTGGAAGCGGCTGAAGTCGATCGAGTGCACGTTCTGGCCGCTCGAGACGTCGACGCCGCGCGGCTTGGTGCGTCCGTTGGCCACGATGGCGCGGCCGCGACGCAGTTCCCAGGTGGCCGGCGTGGTCGATTCGGTGACCAGGGTGGCGTTCTTCGGACCGTAGGGCAGGTAGCCGGCCTGGTTGACGCGAACCGGCGGGCCGGTGTCGGGAGCGTACGGCGCGGGTGGCACGCCGGCGACCAGGGACACGTCGTCGAGGCAGAACCGCCACGGCTCCGGGCTGCCGCCGACCTGGAAGGCGACCTGAGAGTCGCCGTCGAGGATCCGGGGCGCCCGGAACGTGTACTCGAACGTGCCGCCGCCCTCGGTGAGCAGCGCGTTCTCCTCGAAGTAGGTGGTGTAGGGCGAGGCCGACTGGCCCACCATCGCGCGGGCGACGTAGGTGCCGCTGGCGAAGAACCGGAGGCGGTACCAGGTGCCTTCGACGAGGCCGAGCCCGCTCTGTCCGATCGAGACGTCCCAGCGGTTCGCCGTGCCGCCGGGCGCGGCCAGGCAGGCGTGCCCCGAGGAGAGGTCGATGGCGTTCGGTGGACTGGAATACCAGGGTGCGACGGTGCCGTCGAAGGCGCCGTTGACGACCAGCTCGGACTCGGCGGCGAGGAAGGCCGGAGTGGAAGGAGAGGCGGGCGCCACGACGAGGGCCGCGGCGAGAAGAAGATGCCGGATCACAGTTGCTCCTCAGGACGAGTGAGGTTTGGGAGCGCTTCCATTGATCCGGCACAATATAGCGCTAGGCCATGAGGTGAGCACGAACCGCAGTGACGGCAGCCGCCAGGGAGGGCGGTCTTCGGCCGGACCGGCCCGCGGGCGCCACGCGTCTGCGACAATCCGCCGCCATGGCATACGTGGTGACCGGCGGCGGTCGCGGTATCGGCCGAGCGATAGCGACCCGCCTCCTGCAGACCGGCGCGCCGGTGGTCGTACTCGACGTCTCGCCCTTGGACTGGGACCACGAGCAGATGACCCCGGTGATCGGCGACGCCTCCGACCCGGCCGTGGCCGCACGCGCAGCCGGATCAGCGACCCCTCTGCATGGCTGGGTCAACAACGCGGCGGTCTTTCACGACGCCTGGCTCCACGACGGCGCCGGCCCGGTCCTGGACCTGATCACCCGCAACCTGACGCCGGTGGCCGTGGGCAGCGCCGCGGCGATCCAGGCCTTCCTCGCCCAGCGCACCCCCGGCGCGATCGTCAACGTGTCGTCCCACCAGGCGCAGCGCCCCGTCCGAGGCGCCCTGCCCTACGCGACCGCGAAGGCCGCCATCGAGGGCCTGACCAGAGCGCTGGCCGTCGACTACGGCCCGTCCGGCATCCGCACCAACGCGGTGGCCCTGGGCTCGATCGCGACCGACCGCTCCGACTCCCACCTGGCGTCCCTGGGCGCCGCCGACCGGTCGTCCTTCGAGCGCGAGATCCGCCTGCT
Source organism: Actinoplanes sp. NPDC089786 (assembly GCF_040684855.1). Classification (NCBI taxonomy): domain Bacteria; kingdom Bacillati; phylum Actinomycetota; class Actinomycetes; order Micromonosporales; family Micromonosporaceae; genus Actinoplanes; species Actinoplanes sp. NPDC089786. The sequence goes on along the minus strand of NZ_JBFBGU010000023.1, from coordinate 85,208 downwards.
CCAGCCGCTGGGCCGCATGGGCACGCCGGCCGAGGTCGCCGAGGTGGTGGCTTTCCTGCTGTCCGACGCCGCCTCCTTCCTGAACGGCGCCGTGCTCCCGGTCGACGGCGGCCGTTCAGCGGTCGGTCGCGACCCGGAGGAGAACGAACAAGATCTCTAGCGGGCCTCGTCGGACGCGGCGTTCGAGCGGCTGGTCGAGGAACGGCTCACCACCCATGTCGCGGGGCTGACCCGCACGCTCGGGTCCCTCGACCAGCTGATCGACGTCAACCGCGCCCGCCGGGCCGCCTCCGGCACCGCGAAGGCGGCTGACCCGGTCGGCTAGCCTCGGGGGAATGGAGTCGCCGCAGGTCATTCGGGATCGTGCCGTTTCGGTGGCCGACTACCTGCTGGCCGTGCGGGCGTCGATGGAGCGGCCGGCTCGCGTTGTGCCTGGTGACACCGTCTGGATCGACGCGTTGCCGGGGCGGGTCGAGAGTGGGCCCGCCGAGGGCACGGCCAGCTGGCTGCGGGTGGGGCTGCCGGAACTGCCGGGGCCGGTGGACGTGCCGGCTGAGTTGCGCGACGGCTTCGAGCGCAATGACACCGATGACGCCCTGCTGGAGCGGTGGAAGGACGAGCACTGGCGGCCCTGGCGGGAGCTGACCGCCGAGATCGAGCAGACCCGGGTGCTGCACCGGCGGCTGTTCGACCTGATGCACCTGCTGGACATGAGCGCCGCCACTACCGAACTGGTGTGGGGGCACGGTGTGCTGGAGACCGTGATCGGTGACCAGAAGGTGCGTTATCCGCTGGTCGCCACGCCGGTGATGATCGAGTACGAGCCGGACCGGTCGCTGATCACGGTGTCGCCGAACGGGCCCAGCCGGCTCCAGACCGATGCGCTGACCGGGACCGACGACCGCTACCTGGCCCAGCTGCTCGCGATCGCGGGGCCGGGCGGCATCGTCGAGGCCGACCTCTGGAACGACCTGGACCGCCGCGAGCTCTTCGAACGGGCGATGGCCCGGCTGGGATACGACAAGAGGATCGACGGGCCGGCGGGCACGACGCGGATCGTCGACACCGGCGTGATCTTCGCCCGGCCGAAGCAGCGGCAGCTTCGCGGGTTCCTGGAGAACCTGCGTGAGCGGCTGCGTAACGGTGGAAGTCCGGGGTCGCTGTCCGCGATCGTCGCGCACGAGCCGTCCAAACTGGTCCTGCCCGACGACAAGCCGGAAGACTGGACGCGGGTCGGTGAGCGGCTGCTCATGCCGCTGCCCACCAACGAGGCGCAGGAGTCGATCGCCCGCCGGCTGGCCCAGCACCGCAACGTGGCGGTTCAGGGGCCGCCGGGCACCGGCAAGACGCACACCATCCGCAACCTGATCTGCCACCTCATGGCCAACGGCAAGCGGGTGCTGGTCGTGGCCCAGAAGGAGGATCCGCTGCGGGTGCTGCGGGACGGCCTGCCCGAGGGCATCCGCGCGCTGTGCCTGGCCGTGCTGGGGCGGACCACCGACCAGCTCGTGCAGCTGCAACTGGCCGCCCGCGAGCTTTCCGACCGGGCCGCCACGCTGGACAAACGCGCCGAGGCGGCCCGGGTCGAGCGGCTCACCGGGAAGCTCGAGGACGCCGAGGACGAGCTGGCCCGGACGCTGGGCAACCTGCGCGCGATCGCCGAGAACGAGGCGGCCACCTATGTGATCGACGGCGCCGATCTGTCGCCGGCCGAGGTCGGCGCCTGGCTGCGGGAACGCGCGCCGGCCGACGGCGGCATCCCGGATCCGGTCGCGGGTGATCCGCCGCTGGGGGCCGACGAGTTCGCCACCTTGCTGGAGCTCGCGAACCGGCTCGACGCGGGTGATCGCGCCGCCGCCATGCGGCCCCTGCCCGACGTCGCGGTGCTGCCGACGGCGGGCGAGGCCAGGGACGATCGAGACCGGCGGGACGCGGCCCTGGCCGAGACCGAGAGCTTCGAGACCCGAGGGCTCGACCCCGATGCGGTACGCGAGCACGGCCGTGACGCGTACGCCGACCTGCTGAACGACCTGCACGAGGCCGTCCTGTGGCTGCGCCGCCGGGAGGGTTCGTGGACCGGCCGCCTCGGCCGCCTGCTCGACGACCCGCACTGGCAGCGCCTGTGGTCCGACCATGTGGCCGCCACCTCGGTGCTGCTCGGTGAGCTGGCCGAGCTGTCCCGGGGCCTGGCCGGCCATCGGGTGACCGCGCAGGTCGCGGCCCCGAAGCAGTTGCTGTCGCAGCTCGCCGAACTACGGCAGCGTTTCGCGACCGGTCGAGCGGTGAGCCGGCTGATGCAACCGGGCCTGCACAAGCTGGCGGCGGAAACCCGGGTGGACGACGAGCCGCTGCGCACGACCGACGATGTGGACATCGCGACAAATCACGTCAGGCGGCTGCAGGCGAGGCGGCGGCTGGCCGATCACTGGTCCGAGTGGATCGAGCGGCTCGCCATCCCGGAGCAGGGCGCCGACGCCGAGTCGTGGGCGGGCACGCTGCTTGCCGACGCCGCGCAGTCGCTGGACTGGGACACCAAGCACTGGCCGGATCTGTCGGCACGGCTCCGTCTGCTCGTACCCCAGGAAGAGCTGGACCGGGACGCCGAACGTCTGGCCGCCGTGGAGAGCCTGCTCAGCGAGGGGCCCGCGGTTTTTGATCTCGACGAGGTCGACGCCCGGATCGCCGGGACGAGCCGGGCGCTGGAACGCTGGCCGCGGTTCAGCCACACGTTCCGGGAGCTCGACGGCTGGGACGAGCAGCGCGCGGAGATCAAGCGCCGGCTGGACCTGCGCCCCGAGGTCGAGCAGTACATCGGCCTGCGCAATCGGCTGGCCGAGGCCGCGCCCGAGTGGGCCGACCTGATCGAGGCCGGCGAGGTGCCCGCGGTGTCCGGCGACGCGTGCCTGCGGGCGTGGGCCTGGCGGCGGGCGCAGACCTGGTTCGACGTGGTGGCCGGCAGCGTGGACCCGGCGGTGCTGGGCCGGCGGGTCGAGGCGGCGCGCGAGAAGATCCGCCTGCTGACCGGCGAGCTGGTGGTCGCCTCGGCCTGGCTGGAGGTGTCCCGGGCGCTGGACGACCGGCGCCGCGCGGCCCTCGCCGACTGGACCACGGCGCTTCGCAAGATCGGCAAGGGTACGGGCCGGACGGCCGCGGCGTGGCAGGCGCACGCCCAGCGGGCCATGGAGTCGGCCGTCGAAGCCGTGCCCGTCTGGGTCATGTCGGTCGACCGGGCGATCGAGCAGTTCGCCGGCGGGGCTCACTTCGACGTGGTCATCGTGGACGAGGCGTCGCAGGCCGACCTGTTCGCGCTGCCGGTGCTGGCGCTGGCCGAGCGGGCCGTGGTGGTCGGCGACGACCAGCAGATCGGACCGCAGCTCAGCTTCGTCGGCTCGGTGACCGGCCTGATCCACAGTCATCTTCAAGACGTGCCGTCGGCCGAACACTTCGACCCCGAGTCGTCGCTGTACGACCACGCGGTGCGCCGCTCGCCCGAGCGCATCCTGCTGACCGAGCACTTCCGCTGCGTACCGCAGATCATCGAGTTCTCGTCCAAGCACTACTACGACGGCAAGATCATGCCGTTGCGCGCCGACCGGCCGGCCCTGGCGCCGATCAGGAAGATCGCCGTCGACGGAACGAGACAGACCCTTCAGCCGTACGGAGAGGTGAATCTCGCCGAGGCCGAGGCGCTGGTCGGGCAGGTCGCCGCGATCGTTGCCGACCCCGCCTACCGCGGCAAGTCGCTCGGCGTGATCAGCCTGCTGTCCACCAGCGGGCAGGCGGCCCTGCTGCTGGAGCGCATCCGCGAGGCGATCGGCGAGGACGAGATGGAGGCGCGGCGGCTGCGGGTCGGCGACGCGTACACGTTCCAGGGCGACGAGCGCGACGTGGTGCTGGTGTCGATGGTGGTGTCCGCGAAGGACGGACGGGTGGCCGCGTTCACCCGGCGCGAGTACCACCGGCGGATCAACGTCGCCGCGTCCCGGGCCCGCGACCAGCTGTGGATCTACCACTCGGTGCAGGCGTCGCAACTCGTGGCCGACGACGCCCGGGCGTTGCTGCTCAACTACGAGCCGGCCGCCGCTTCCGTCCAGGAGGCCAAGCCGGAGAACGACTTCGAACGCGACGTCCACCGGCGGCTCACCGAGCGTGGCTACCGGCCGACGCCACAGTTCCGGCTCGGGGCGTACCGGATCGACTTCGTCCTGAACGCGCCGGACGGCCGGCGGCTGGCCATCGAGTGCGACGGGGACGCGTACCAGGGGCCGGAGCAGTGGGAGAGCGACATGCGCCGGCAGGCCGTGCTGGAGCGGGTCGGCAACTGTGTCTTCGTCCGCATCCGGGGCAGCATCTTCGCCCGTGAGCCGGACGCGGCGATGCGCCCGGTCTGGCAGCGCATCGCCGAGCTCGAGATCAGTCCGGCGGTTCCAGCCGCGCCTTGAGCCGGCTGTACTCGGACAGCAGCGTGAGCAGCGCCGTGCCGTCGATCAGCTCCAGCGGGCGACCGGCGGCCACCTCCAGCGCGTCGGGCTCGTAACCGGCGGTGGTGACCAGGATGCCCTTGGTGGCGCCGGTGGCGGTCATCTCCTCGGCCAGCGCCCGGGCCGTCTCGCCGTCAGCCGGGACGCCGCGGGTCGCGTACACCACGATCGTGCCGCCGAAGACCGGTCGCGGATCGACCGCGACCCACCAGCGCGACCCCGCGCCCTCCCGCCCGGCCGGGCCCATCTCCAGGCCCATGTTGCCGAACAGGTCGGCCAGCGTCTGCCCGAACTCGTCGTCGCTCATGGCCAGCAGGTTGGGCCGCTCGTCGATCTCGGCCAGCACGTTGAACTCGCCGGTCAGGTCCTGGTCGGCCTCGCGGTCGAAGTCGAGGATCGTGGTCACGCCGGCCAGCGCGTCGGGCGACTCGGAGAGGTTCGCCTGCAGGTGTTTGAGGCACGCCACCGGATCGACCCGGCGCAGCTTGATCGCCGCGAAAACCTCGCGCTGGGTACGCAGGGAGACCAGGCAGGGCCGGACGAATTCGCCGGTACGCCGGTCGATCGTGTCCACGATGCCGTTGAAGGACACGTTCTGGACCAGTCCGCCGCGGTCGGCCTCGACGATCTCGTGCACGGTCCGCAGCGACACCTGCGCGATGATCTCGGTGTAGCGGCGGCGGATCTCGGCCTCGTCGCGCGGCACCGCGGTCACGTCGTCGCGCACCCGGTCGTACCGGTAGTCCTTGACCACCGGGATCACCTCGACCGGCGGCAGGTGGTACTCGACCAGCAGGTGCTTCTGCTTCGGCAGGTAGGCGAGCCGGAAGTGCTGGGGGAAGTCGTCCGGGTAGACGGAGTTGCCGAGCACCATCGCGAAGTACTCGACCACGCTGGCCGGGTCGGCGTTCGCCACCGCCGCGGCGAACCGGTCGACCTCGGCGTTGTAGGTCGCGATCTTGGCTTCGTACTTCTTGATCTTCTGCTCGTACGCCCGCTGACGCGCCGCCAGTTGCTGCCGCCGGCGGGTCTCCGCCTCCATCCACCGTTCGCGCGCCTGCTCGTAGGCCTGCCGCGCGTTCGCCGTGTGCTGCTGGTGGGACTTCTCGCCGACCAGCACCTTGCCGAGCCGGCGCGGTTCGGGCGGAGCGTAGCTGTCCCATGACGGTTCGGGGTGGGGCCGGCCCAGCGGGCCCGGGTCGAACGGTGGCACCTGCAGCGGCTTCTTGAACCGGTCGAGGTCGATGTGGTCGTCCACGTCGAGAGTGGACAACAGCAGGGCGTCGAGGTCGGACAGGCGGGCCCGCACGTCGGCGTTCAGTGACGCGGCGTCGGCGCTTCGTGCCTCCGCGTACAGGCGTTGGCGTTCCCGTTGTCGCTCGGCGTTCCGAGCCGCTTGCTGGGCGGCCGCCACGGCCAGGTCGTGGTTGCGGCGGATGAGTTCACGTTGCTGCGTCGCTGCCGTGCCCGCCCGCTGCTGTGCGGCGGTCTGGGTGGCGTGCTCGCGCTGCATGTCCCGGATGATGCCCACGGTTTCGACCTTATCTCCCGGTCACTTTCCGCTCATCCAGCGGTGCCCTGCGTGGCGGGTGTAGCGTTCGGTTCCGCGATCGGCACTCGTTGTGACTGTCTGTCATGGATTCGACGGTAGACGGAGACCTGCGGCACACGGTGTGGTGGTCATCCGATCGGCTATAACAGGTCCCCGTTCGGCCGAGAAACCGCAGATCATTGTTTTGTTGGGTGATCCGCGAAAATATTGGCCACGATGCCCCCTGTAAACCCGTGCCGTGACGGGTCGTAATAGGTGAGGGCAACGGTCGACACAGGCAGGAGGGGGCGAGCGAGTACGTGACGGCACCGAACGAACGCATTCCGCGTACCCTTCCCTCGCCCCGCAGCCGCGCCCGGAAACCCGCCCCGATGGACTCCTGGTTCACCTACGACGCGGCCGGCGACACCGTGGTCTGGTCCGAGGGACTCAGCACGATGGTCGGCCGCTCGCCCGACAAGCACGAGGTCAGCCGGCAGGTGCTGGCCCGGTACGTGCACCGCGACGACCAGGCCACCGCGCTCACCGCCCTGACCCGGGTCTGGAGCACGCACGACACCGTGCACACCACGGTCCGGCTGGTCCGGGCCGACGGCGGCTGGTTCGACGTGGACGTCCGGCTCGAGTCGGTGCCCGGCCCCGACGGCACGATCCGCGGCATCCGCGGCATCATCACCGACGTCTCGGCCCGGGAACGGGCCCGCCGCGAGGTGGCCCGGCTGGCCCGGCGCGGCGAGACCGTGCAGACCTCGATCTCCGACCCCGACCCGGCCACCGGGTTGCTGACCCGGGCCGGGTTCGCCGACGAACTCGACCGGGCCCTGCGCAGCGGCGGGGGAGCGGTGCTGGTCATCCGGATCGAGCCGGACGACCGGCCGCGGGACGGGGGCGGGACGCAGCGGCCGGAACGCAACGCCGACCTGCTCCATCGCGCGGCGCGCGTACTCGAAGGGTTGGTCCGCCCGGCCGATCTCCTCGGCCGGGTCGGCCCCAGCGAGATCGGCGTGCTCCTGGCCGGCGCGTCCTGGGCCCTGTCCCGGCGGCAGGCCGACCTCTTCGTCGAGTCGCTGCGCGCTCACCCGTTCGTGCTGCCGGACGCCTGGTCCCGGGCCAAGGCCTGGGCCGGGCTGGTCCGCTTCCAGCCCGGCGGCGACACCGGCAGCCACGACCTGCTGATCGACGCCGAGCAGGCGTGGCGGCAGGCCCGGCACGCCGACCGGCCGCTCACCCAGGTGCCACACCCGGTGCCCGCCCGCGACCGGCAGGGCTCGTACCGCGAGCGGGTGGCCGACGCGCTCGGCACCGATCGCTTCACGCTCTACTCCCAGCCGATCCTCGACCTGCAGACCAACCAGGTCGTCCGGCACGAGCTGCTGCTGCGCATCCTCGACGAGCACGACGGGCCGCAGTCGCCGAGCCAGGTGCTCGACATCGCCGAGCGGCTGGACGCGATCTTCGACATCGACCTGTGGGTGGTCGAGCGGGCGATGCAGCTGGCCGCCGAGCACCACGACCTCAACCTGCAGATCAACCTGTCCGGACGCTCGGTCGGCGACCCGCGCCTCACCGGCGAGGTGGAGCGGCTCATCGAGCGCTACGGGGTGAACGCCGAGCAGCTCACCTTCGAGATCACCGAGACCGCGCTGATCGGCAACCTCTCCGAGGCGCGACACTTCGCCGACCGGGTCCGTGACCTGGGTTGCGAGCTGGCCCTGGACGACTTCGGGTCGGGGTACGCGTCGTTCCGCTACCTGCGGATCTTCCCGATCGACCTGGTCAAGATCGACGGGGAGTACGTCGTGAGCCTGGTGAAGAACCCGCAGGACCAGGTGCTGGTGCGGGCGCTGGTGCAGGTCTGCCAGGCGTACGGCATACACACCGTGGCCGAGTTCGTGCAGGACGAGCCGACCCTCCGCCTCCTGCGTGAGCTGGGCGTCGACTTCGTCCAGGGCTACCACGTCGGCCGGCCGACGCCTCTTTCACCCGCGCGACTTCGGCAGTCCTGAACCGGGTTCTCCCGCGCCCCGTTTGGGGTATGCGTGGAGGCATGGAGAAGTGGACGATCGCTACCGAGGCCGAGAAGAGCCCCGATTTCCGCCGGGTCCTGTGGACCGGCGAGCACACGCAGCTTGTCGTCATGACGATCCCGCCGGGCGGTGAGATCGGCGAGGAGGTCCACGAGGTGGACCAGATCCTCACGTTCGTCAGCGGCATGGCCAAGGCCAAGGTCGGCGGCGAGACGCGCAACGTCGAGCAGGGCGACCTGGTCGTGGTGCCGGCCGGCAAGAAGCACAACTTCGTCAACGCCGGGCCGAACCCGCTGGTCCTCTACACCGTCTACGGCCCGGCCGAGCACGCCGACGGCGCGGTGCACAAGACGAAGGAGGAAGCCGACCGGCTCGAGGAGGAGGGCAAGGACGAGCCGCCCAACTCGTAACAGTTGTTACCGGCGCCGGAACCGGCCGAGGCCCCCCAGCCAGCCGGTTCCGGCGCCGTGCCTGGGGTTGAGTCCTCGAGCAGAGTAACTGTGACGTTCAACCATGTCGATCGAGCTGCCCGTTTGTGCGACCTCGGCTTCACAACCTGCCCACCCGGGCGATGCCGCCACGATGACGTTTAACTAACCTGCCATCCATGGACGAGCCACGGTGGTTGACCGACGAGCAGCAGCAGACCTGGCGCCGGTTCGTTTCTGTCCTGTTCAGATTGCCCGCCGCACTCGAGGGGCAACTGCAGCGGGACGCCGGTTTGACCCATATGGGCTACCTGGTGCTCGCCAGCCTGTCCGAGGAGCCGGACCGCCGCCTCGCGATGAGCAAGCTCGCGAAGAAGGCGACGGCCTCGCTCTCCCGGCTGTCGCACGTGGTCGCCCGGCTCGAGGCCCAGGGATGGGTACGCCGTGAGCGCGACCCCGAGGACGGCCGCGTCCAGATCGCCGTCCTGACCGACGCCGGGCACCGCAAGATCGTCGAGGCGGCGCCCGGCCACGCCGAGGCCGTGCAGCAGTACGTCTTCGACCGGCTGACCCCCGCACAGGTCAAACAGCTGGCCAAGCTCTGCGACCAGTTCCTCGAGGGCTCCTCCTAGCCCGGGGTCAGAAGCGGCCCCCGCTGCTCCGCCGCCCGCCGCCGCGCCCGCCACCGCCACCGCTCGTCCGGCGGCTCCGGGAGCCGCTGCCGCCGAAGCCGCCGCCGCTCCACGAACTGCCGCCGCGCGACCGGCTCCGGTAACCGCCGCGGCTGTTGCTCTCCCCGGTCAGCAGCCCGCCCAGGAACGCCCCGAACAGCGAGTCGTCGCCGGCCGGGGCCGCCGGGACGTAGCCCTCGCCGAAGCGAAGCACGTCGTTCCGCGCGTTCCGGCTGGACGTCGCGGCCAGGCTCTGCGCCCGTTGCGCCTCGGTCACGGCGGTCACCGGCTCGGCCGCGGCCAGGCTCTCGGCCAGGGCGAGGTGCCGTTCCGCCTCGGCCAGCGTGGACCGGGCGCTGGTGTTGACCGCGCCCCGCCGGGTGGTGATGTAGCTGTTCGCCGCGGCCACCTCGGCCCGCGCCACCGGCAGGGCCTGGGCCAGCAGGCTGCGGGCCCGGGCGGCGCGCTCGGCCACGTCCCGCGCGTCGGCGAGCGCCTGGTCCAGCCCGGCGTCGGCGGCCTGGAGCCGGGCGGTGACGCCGATCGGGTCGGGCGTGGACCCGGCCAGGTCGGCCCGGGCCTGGGCCAGGGTCTGCTCGGCGGTGCTCATCGCCGCGCTCAGGGCGCCGGCCTCGGCGCTCGCCGCGGCGGCCGTCCCGGCGTTGGCGGCGGCGAACGCGGCGCCCGCCGTGCCGGCCGCGTCGGCGGTCCCGGCGGCCTGGCTGGCCGCCGCCTGGGCCGCGGTGGCGCTGGTCAGGGCGGCCCGGCCGGCGGCGACCTCGGCCTCGACCTCCATGATCAGGGCGTCCGCCGACTTGCGCGCGGCGTCATGGTCGGCGACGGCCTGGTGCACGGCCGCGATCAGCAGCTCGGCCTGGTCGACGGCCTGCTCGGCCGCGCGCACGGCGAGCGCGGCCTCGGCCCGGCCCCCGCCCGGCGCCGTATCGCTCCCGCCCGCGACCACGGTCTCGTTTCCGGCGGCCGGCTCGTTTGCGGCGGCCGGGTCGCTGTCGAGCGCGGTGTGGGCCCGGGTCAGGGCCGTCGCCGCGAACGCCAAGCTCTCGGCGGCCTGGTCGACGTTGGTGCTGACGGCGGTCACGGCCGGCCCGGCGTACCGGGAAGTCAGGGTTTGCCGGGCCGTCGTCGCGGCCGGCAGCGTCGTGGCGACCTCGGCCCGGCGCCGCTCCACCTCGGCCGCCACCTCCGCCGCGCGTCCCTCCAGGTCACGCAGCTCGTCGAAGGCCTCCGACTCGGCGTCCAGGCGGGCGTCGGCGTCCCGGCAGCGCTTGATGATCTCGTTGAGCGTGCGCCGCCGGGTGACCAGGTCGGGGCCGGGCGACTCGTCCAGCGTCATCCGCAGCCGGAACGCCTCGGCCACGTCCTGCCGGGAGGCCTCCAACGCCGCCCGGAACCGCTCGGTCGCCTCCGGACCGTACTGGCCGGTGGCCATCTGCAGCTCGCGCTCGCTCGCCCGCAGGTCGTCGTCCAGCTCGAGGAGCAGCGCGTTCGCCTCGGTGGTGAGGTCTTCCACGGTCGGCCCGGCCGGCGCCTCGGGTTGCGCGGACTGCGGCCGGTCGGCCACCGCGGCCCGCCGCCGGCGGATCACCACCCAGGCGATCGCCCCGCCCAGCACCAGGACGAACACGATCAGCACCCAGATCAGCGTCGTCGACCCGGACGACGTGGCCGCCTCGCGGTAGCCGTCCGCGGCGGCGACCACCGCGCCGGACCAGTCGCCGCCGCTCAGGGCGGGCTCGATCTTCCCGGTCGCCACGTCGTCGAGCTCGGCGTCGGTGATGCGGGCGTCGGCGGGGAACGAGACCTGATAGTTCCGGTCGGCGGTCGCCACCGCGAGCAGCGCGTCCCGATCGCCGAGGTCGCTCAGCCGCACCGTCTCGTCGGTCCAGTCCTCGGCCGGCGTGCCGTCGAAGGACTCGACGAACACCACGAACAGCTGGATGCCGGTGTCGGTCTGGAGCCGGGCCAGCGCCGCGTCGGCCGTGGCGCGTTCGCCGCCCAGCGCCCCGGCCCGGTCGACCACCTGGGTGGCGAGCCGGAAGGGCTGGTCGGCCTGCGCGGGCGCGGGCGGCAACAGCACGGCGGCCAGCGCCACCAGGGCCAGCAGTCCGCGCCGGAACGTCTGAGTCACCAGCTCAACCTAAGGCCTGCCCCATCACCCGGCCAGGGCTGCGGCGTGGCCCAGAGCGCGCCTGACGGCAGCCGCGGGACGCCGACATACAACACCGGTATGACGGCGTTCCGCGGCCGACGTCAGCCACACTCTGGACCTCGCCTCGCACTTGGCCGGGTGATGGGGCAGGCCTTGGATGGGCCCACAGATCGACGCGAAGCCCCTGTGGATAACTCGGGACCCATGCGCGATCCGTGATTGGATTCAAGCGCCGGTTCCGAAGGAAAGGTGGTTCGTCGTGAGTCAGCAGGTTAAGGGTGTCATCTCCCGGGCCAAGGGCGCGCCGGTCGAGGTGACCACGATCGTCGTGCCCGACCCCGGTCCCGGCGAGGCGGTGGTCAAGGTGCAGGCGTGCGGCGTCTGCCACACCGACCTGCACTATCGCGAGGGCGGCATCAACGACGACTATCCGTTCCTGCTCGGCCACGAGGCGGCGGGCATCGTCGAGTCGATCGGCGAGGGCGTGACCGACGTCGAGCCGGGCGACTTCGTGGTGCTCAACTGGCGTGCCGTCTGCGGCACCTGCCGGGCCTGCGCCAAGGGCAAGCCGTGGTACTGCTTCAACACCCACAACGCGAAGCAGAAGATGACCCTGGAAGACGGCACCGAGCTGTCGCCGGCCCTGGGGATCGGCGCGTTCGTCGAGAAGACGCTGGTCCACGCGGGCCAGTGCACCAAGGTCGACCCGAAGGCGCGCCCGGCGGCGGTGGGCCTGCTCGGCTGCGGCGTGATGGCCGGCATCGGCGCGGCGATCAACACCGGCGGCGTGGGCCGTGGCGACTCGATCGCGGTGATCGGCTGCGGCGGCGTGGGCGACGGCGCGATCGTCGGCGCGGCGCTGGCCGGCGCCACCACGATCATCGCCGTCGACACCGACGACCAGAAGCTGGAGTGGGCGCGCAAGTTCGGCGCCACCCACACGATCAACGCCAAGGGCGCCGACGTGGTGGCCGAGGTGCAGAAGCTGACCGGCGGCTTCGGCGCCGACGTGGTGGTCGATGCGGTGGGCCGGCCCGAGACCTACAAGCAGGCGTTCTATGCCCGCGACCTGGCCGGCACCGTGGTCCTGGTGGGCGTGCCGACGCCCGAGATGACCATCGAGCTGCCCCTGCTCGACGTGTTCGGGCGCGGCGGGGCGTTGAAGAGCAGCTGGTACGGCGACTGCCTGCCGACCCGCGACTTCCCGATGATCACCGAGCTCTACCTGCAGGGCCGGGTCGACCTGGACGCGTTCGTGACCGAGGAGATCCGGCTCGACCAGGTCGAGGACGCCTTCGGCAAGATGCACCAGGGCGGCGTGCTCCGCTCGGTGGTGATCTTCTGATGCGGGTCGACCACGGCGTCACCAACGGGACGTTCTCGCTCGACGGGCACACGTTCGAGGTGGACAACAACGTCTGGGTGGTCGGCGACGACGACACCTGTGTGGTGATCGACGCTCCCCACGACATCGACGGGATCCTGAGCGTGGTCGGCGGCCGGCGGGTCACGGCGATCCTGCTGACCCACGCCCATGACGATCACGTACGGGTGGCGCCCCGGCTCGCCGAGGCCACCGGGGCGTCGCTGCACCTGCATCCGGCCGAGGAACCGCTGTGGAAGCTGACCCATCCCGACCGCCCGATGCCCGAGCCGCTGGCCGACGGGCAGGAGATCGCCGGCCTGACCGTGCTCCACACGCCGGGTCACAGCCCGGGGTCGGTCTGCTTCTACGCTCCCGACCTGGGCTGCGTGTTCACCGGGGACACGCTGTTCCACGGCGGGCCGGGCGCGACCGGGCGGTCGTACAGCGACTACGACACCATCGTGACGTCGATCCGCGAGCGGCTGCTCACCCTGCCGACCGCGACCGTGGTCCACACGGGCCACGGCCGCGACACGTTGATCGCCAACGAGACGGTCTGATCGTCAGGCGGCCGCCGCGTACGCCCGCACCGACTTGTCGGCCAGCAGGTCGAGGGTGAGCGCGGCGGTCCAGCTGAACTGGCCCGCCCCGATGCCCTCGCCGGTGTCGGGGTGGAAGTACTCGTAGTGCCCCGACCGGTGCACCAGGCGCAACATCGAGGTGCGCAGGTCCTCGGCCTCGTCGGCGAAGCCGTGCCGGGCCAGGCCACGGCGCAGCAGCCAGTTCACGTTGATCCAGATCGGCCCGCGCCAGTACCGCAGCGGGTCGAAGCCGGGCGCCGTGCGGTCGTAGCTCGGCACCGGCAACGTGGTCTCGCCGGGCAGCCCGAACCGGGCCGACCGGGCCTCGGCCAGGATCGCCTTGGCGTACTCGGACGGCAAGCCGGGCAGGATCAGCGGCAGCAGCCCGGTCACGCAGTGGGCGGGGCTGAGCGTCCCCGTACGCACGTCATGGGCCTTGAAGGTCTGCGCGCTCTCGTCCCAGAGCCGGTCCACGATCGCCGCGGTGATCGCCCGAGCGCGGGCCTTGTGCACCCCGGGGTCGGCCCCGACCACCTTGGCGATCTTGGCCAGCGCCACCTCGGCCGCGCCCAGGATCGAGTTGAAGCCCGGGCACTCGACCACGAAGTCGTGCCGCCGGGCCAGCTCGTGATCCGAGTAGCCGGACTCCTTGTAGGCCACCACGAGATGCATGTAGCGGGCGTAGTCGAGGTCGGTCGGCCGGTGTGCGGCGTCGGCGACGTCGAGGTCGCGGCGGTGGAAACGGCGGAGCAGGTCGAGGTCGGCCGGCGCGCGTGACATCGCGGAGTCCCAGGCCGGGCTGTTGTCCACGCCCGACTCCCACGGGTGGACCAGGCTGGCCAGCCCGCCGCCGCCCGCGTCCCGCCGGGCGGTCAGGTATTCCTGCTGCCGGACCAGGCGCGGGTAGAGCCAGGCCAGTTCCTCGGTGGCCTGCTGGGCACAGGCCGCGCCGTGTGACGTGGAGCGACGGTAGACCTCCCACGCCGCGATCGCGTGCATCGGCGGCTGGACCAGGCTGGTGCTCCCGCGCGCGGGCCGGCTGGCGTAGGCCGGCACGTCCCAGAAGCTCGGGCCGGGGAAGTAGTCACCCTCGGGCACGGCGGGGTCGAAGACGATGTGGGGCACGCGGCCGTCCGGCCACTGCGCCTCGAAGAGGCTGCGCAGGTCGCGCCAGGCGCGGGCCGGGTTGTAGTAGGCGAGTCCGATCGCGATGAAGGCGGCGTCCCAGCTCCACTGGTGTGGGTAGAGGAGGCGGGACGGGACCATGTGGTCGTTCGACCAGTTGGCATCGAGAACGTGGACGGCGGATTTCCAGAGTTCGGCAGACATCACGTTGTTCACTGGTCGGGTCGTCGGGCTGGCTGTAGCTAGATGCATCTCAACATAGACCCTTCCCGCCGTAACACCGTCGTCATTCCCTTGTCATCGGCTGGTCATGCCTCGGCTGCAGAGAAATACCGGCCCGGGTCAGGGGGAGATCAACAACCAGTCCCGGCTTCGCCGGCCGGGGAGGTACGCGGAATCGAGGCGTTTCGCCACCACGCCGGGGAGCCCTTGAGCCGTGGCCGCGTCCAGCGCGAACGCGCCGCCGCCCGGGAAGAACGGCGGCGTCTGCCAGTGGTCGCCGGCCACACCCAGATCCTCGAGCAGTTCCCGTCGCTGGGCGTAGCCGACCGCCTCGACCGTGCTGTGGCCCTCCAGCCAGAGCAGGTCGTACGCCAGGAACTGCACCGGCGCCCGCTCGGACTGACGCTTCGCCGCGCCGGCGTCCTTGGGTTCGGTCCGCTTGGCCAGCAGCGCCGTCGACGGCGTGGTCCCGTCGAACGCCACGATCTCGCCGTCCAGCACGGCCTCGGTGGGCGCCATCGCGTCGCCGAGCGGGCGCAGCTCCGGGTACCAGGCCGTGACGTCGGTCGCGCGGTCGTCGAGCAGCTTGAGCCGGCCGCCGGAGACGAACGCGATCGTGCGCCGCCCGGCCCAGCTCAGCTCGTACCCCCAGGCCTCGTCGTCGGGTGGAAGCCCGGCCCGCCGCGTGGCCGTCATCGGCGCGATCACCTCGGGCATGCTCTCCCAGCCGGGCTCCGGCGGATCCATCCGCCGGACCATCCAGTCCTTGCCGCCGGTCTGGAAGAAGACGTAGCGCCCCGCGGTGCGGTCGCCGTGGAACGTGACGCTTATCTCGTCCGAGCGCCATTTGTCGGTTTCGTAGGTGCCGGTGTCGTGGATGAGCATCCGGCCGCCGCCGTACTCGCCGGCCGGGATCTCGCCGTGGAAATCGAGGTACTCGAGTGGGTGGTCCTCGGTGTGTTTGGCCAGGTTGTTGCGCTTCTGGTCGCGGGGGAGGCCGCGCGGGACGGCGAACGAGACGAGGACGCCGTCGCGTTCCAGCCGGACGTCCCAGTGCAGGGCGCGGGCGTGGTGCTGCTGGATGACGAAGCGGTTCTCGAGGGCCTTGGCCTCGGGTTTCGCCTCAGGAACCGGTTCCGGGGTGCGCTTGGCATCCCGCTTGCGGCGGTATTCGTCGAGGCGGTCGCTCACGGTGGTGATTGTCCCGCGCGCCGTGCCGCGGAGGAAATTGTCGTACGTGTGTGCCAGGGTCAGGTCATGTACTCGGAACGACCCGCCGACGGTCTGCCACAGGTGATCGCCTGGCGCTCGCTCAGGCCGCCGGGTGGTCGCCAGACGCGGGTGCTGCCCGACGGCTGCATGGACCTGATCTGGCACGAGGGCGAGGTGTTCATCGCCGGGCCCGACACCGCCGTGCAACATCATCCTGCCCGCGTCCCGGGCCAGACCTTCGGGCTGCGGTTCGCGGCGGGTACGGGTCCCCAGGTGGTGGGCGTGCCGGCCGACGAGTTCACCGACCGGCAGGTCCCGCTCGACCAGGTCTGGTCGCCGGCCGAGGTGCGCCGCGTCGCCGAGTCCCCGACGCCCGATGAGGCTCTCCGCGCGGTCGCCATGGCCCGCTGGCGGCCGCCCGACCCGGCGTTGGTCGAGGTCGCGGCGCGGGCGCGGGCCGGGTGGCCGGTCGACGCGATCGCCGAGCGGCTCGACCTCAGCGCGCGACATCTGCAGCGCCGGGTCAAGACCGCCTTCGGGTACGGGCCCAAGATGCTGACCCGCATCCTGCGCATGCAGCGGGCGCTCGCGCTGGCCCGCGACGGCACGCCGTTCGCCTCGGTGGCGGCGCTGGCCGGCTATGCCGATCAGGCCCACCTGTCGCGTGATGTCCGGGCGTTGGCCGGCGTGCCGCTACGCTCGCTGGTCACGTGACCCGCGGCTTCGCCTGAGCCGCGACTCACACCTGATTCGCGGCTCACCCTGATCGTGACTGACCCTGATCCATGGCTCACCCTGATTCGCGGCTCACCCTGATCCGTGGCTTCACCTGGTCCAGGCGAAGAGGTCGACGATCCGGCCGTCCGGGTCGGTGATCTGGGCGTACCGCTGGCCCCAGGGTGCGTCCCACGGTTCCTTGTGGCTGGCGTAACCGGCCTTGACCAGGTCGGTGTGCACGGTGTCCACCTCGGCCGCGGTGTCACAGAGGAAGGCCAGGCCGCCGGCGCCCTCGGGCATCGGCGTCCACTCGGGATCGAGTTCCTTCAGAGAGGCGTACGAGTCGAACATCAGCCGGATGCCGCCGGGCAGAACCGCCTCGGCGTGCGGGCCGGCGTCCTGCTCGGTGGGAATGTCCAGGCCGAGCGCACGGTAGAAGGCCAGGGTCGCCGGCAGGTCCTCGGCGGCCAGGCCGATCGCGTTGAAAGTAGGAGCCATGACCATGACACTACGAACGGTGTCGTCTGTCCGTCTTGAACAAATCGGACGCCGACTTGATCGCGGGTTCCCCGCCCCGGTGGCGGCGGGTAGTGTCTTGGCTCCGACGCGTGTCCATCTCTCCTCGGAGGCGTTGCTCCGATGACCATGCGCATCCTCGTCGTCGGCGCCGGTATCGCCGGTCTAGCCGCGGCCAGGGGCCTGCGGGTGGCCGGCTTCCGGCCCGACGTGGTCGAGGAGCTGCCTGCCTCGATGCTGCCCGGCGCCGGGATCTACCTGCCCGGCAACGCGACCCGAGCGCTGCGTGTGCTCGGTCTCGACGCGCCGCTGCGGCCGCTCGGCGACCTCATCTTCCGGCAGGTCTTCTGCGACTCGACCGGCGGTCAGCTCTTCGAGCTCGACGTCGCGGCGCTGTGGGCCGGCGTGGGCGAGTCGCGAGCCCTGGCCCGGGCCGAACTCCAGCAGGTGCTGCTCACCGGCGTGGGTGGCGAGGTGCGCTACGACACCGCGGTCACCGACCTGCACATCGTCGACGGCGCCGCCAAGGTCGAGTTCTCCAGCGGCCAGATCGCCGAGTACGACCTGGTCATCGGGGCCGACGGGCGGCGCTCCGCGGTCCGGGCCAAGGCCGGTCTGGGCGGGCCGGCGGTGTCCACCGGCCAGATCGTCTACCGCAGCGTGGTCAACGGCGGTCCCCAGCTCAGCGACTGGACCGCCCTGCTGGGCGAGCGGTCGTCGTTCACCGTGATGCCGATGGGCAGCCGGCGGCTGTACTGCTATGCCGACGAGACGCCCGAGCCCGGCACGCCCAACCCGGACGACCCGCGGGCGAGGCTGCGCGAGCTGTTCGCCGGTTTCGGCGGCCCGGTGCCGGCCATCCTCGACGCGGTCGAGAAGGTGCAGGTCGCCCGGACCGACGAGGTGGTGCTCGAGCGCTGGTCACGCGGGCCGGTGGTGCTGGTCGGCGACGCCGCGCACGCCACCGCGCCGACGCTCGCCCAGGGCGCGGCCATGTCGTTCGAGGACGCCGTCGTGCTCGGCGAGGTGCTGCGCGCCACGCCCGACGACATCCCGGCCGCGCTGGCGGCGTTCGAGGAACGCCGGCGGCCCCGGTGCGAGCAGGTACGCACGAAGACCCGGGAACGGGACGAGACCCACGACGTGCCGCCCGCCGAACGTGACCCGATGCTCCGCAGCCGCGGCCAGGCGATCTTCGCTGATCAGTACCGGGAGCTCGTGCAGCCCCTCTGACGGCACGCCGGGGTTTGGTCACCCCGCGCCCGGGAAGACCGGACGGGGGACTATTCTGCCTGCGAGGCACGCCTTTTCCTTCTGGCGTACTGAGAGGGACGAACGAGACACCGGAGGCTATTCGTGACGACCGTCGCGCCTAAGCCGATCGTGACCCGGCCCTGGCCGGTCCGACCCCAGGTCAAGGGTTCGGCGATCGCGCGGATCCTGCGCACGACGGATGCGAAGCAGATCGGGATCATGTACATGATCACGGCCTTCGTGTTCTTCCTGCTGGGCGGCCTGATGGCGCTGCTGATGCGCGCCGAGCTGGCCCGTCCCGGCATGCAGTTCCTGTCCCCTGAGCAGTACAACCAGCTGTTCACCATGCACGGCACGATCATGCTGCTGTTCTTCGCGACGCCGATCGTGTTCGCCTTCGCCAACTTCGTGGTGCCGATCCAGATCGGCGCGCCGGACGTCTCGTTCCCGCGGCTGAACTCGTTCGCGTACTGGCTCTACCTGTTCGGCGGCACCATCGCGATCGGCGGGTTCCTCACGCCGGGCGGCGCGGCCGACTTCGGCTGGTTCGCGTACACACCGCTCAGTGATGGTCTGCACTCGCCGGGCGTCGGCGGCAACATGTGGGTGGTCGGCCTGGCGATCTCCGGCCTCGGCACCATCCTCGGTGGCGTCAACATGATCACCACGATCCTGACGCTGCGCGCCCCCGGCATGACGATGTTCCGGATGCCGATCATGACCTGGAACATCTTCGTGACCAGCCTGCTGGTCGTGCTGGTGTTCCCGTTCCTGGCCGCCGCGCTGTTCGCGCTCGCCGCCGACCGCGTGCTCGGCGCCCAGGTGTTCAACGTCGAGACCGGCGGCCCGATGCTGTGGCAGCACCTCTTCTGGTTCTTCGGCCACCCCGAGGTGTACATCGTGGCGCTGCCGTTCTTCGGCATCATCACCGAGGTCATCCCGGTGTTCAGCCGCAAGCCGGTGTTCGGCTACAAGGGCCTTGTCTCGGCGACCCTGCTGATCGCGGCGCTGTCGATGAGCGTGTGGGCCCACCACATGTTCGTCACCGGCCAGGTGCTGCTGCCGTTCTTCAGCTTCCTGAGCTTCCTCATCGCCGTACCCACCGGCATGAAGTTCTTCGTCTGGATCGGCACCATGTGGCGCGGCCAGATCAGCTTCGAGACCCCGATGCTGTTCGCCATCGGCTTCCTGGTGACGTTCCTCTTCGGTGGCCTGTCGGGCGTGCTGCTCGCCGCCCCGCCGATCGACTTCCACGTGTCCGACTCGTACTTCGTCATCGCGCACTTCCACTACGTGCTGTTCGGCACGATCGTGTTCGCGGTGTTCGCCGGCATCTACTTCTGGTTCCCGAAGATGTTCGGGCGAATGCTCGACGACCGGCTCGGCAAGGTGCATTTCTGGCTGACGTTCATCGGCTTCCACGCCACCTTCCTGGTGCAGCACTGGCTGGGCACCGAGGGCATGCCGCGCCGGTACGCCGACTACCTGCCGTCCGACGGCTTCACGTTCCTGAACACGTTCTCGACGATCGGCTCGTTCGTGCTCGGCGCGTCGACGCTGCCGTTCCTCTACAACGTCTGGAAGTCGTACAAGGTCGGCGAGCTGGTGACCGTCGACGACCCGTGGGGCCACGGCAACTCCCTGGAGTGGGCCACGTCCTGCCCGCCGCCGCTGCGCAACTTCGACCGCATGCCGCGCATCCGCTCGGAGCGCCCCGCATTCGACGCGAAGTTCCCCGAACTGGCCGCCGGCGCCAGCGTGGCCGGCCCACCCGAGGGCGGCTCCCGCCCGCTGACCAGCGAATCCGACGGCGGAGCGACCTACCAGGAAGACCTGGGCAGCAACGTCGGCGAAAAGAAGTAGCGCCCTCCCGATCCCCGATACGGCCCGCCGGCTTCCCGGCGGGTCGTTTCGCGTCACGACCCCCAGCTAGTGGCGGGCGCGCATATGGTCGGCTCGACACGGCGACCTTCAGACGGGGGCAGGACATGGACCGCGATGAGGTGGTCGGCCGACTGGCTGAGGCGGTCGGGTCGGTCACGGTTCCGCACCCGACTCGGGTTGCCATC
Organism: Actinoplanes sp. NPDC089786; assembly: GCF_040684855.1. NCBI lineage: Bacteria > Bacillati > Actinomycetota > Actinomycetes > Micromonosporales > Micromonosporaceae > Actinoplanes > Actinoplanes sp. NPDC089786. The sequence goes on along the minus strand of NZ_JBFBGU010000023.1, from coordinate 64,817 downwards.
GACGGGCCGCCCGCCGCCGGCAAGACCACGCTTGCCGACGAGGTGGCCGTCGTGTTGCGCACGCGGGGCCGCGACGTCATCCGCGCGACGATCGACGACTTCCTCTTTCCGCGGGCCCAGCGCTATCCGCGCGGTGAGTACTCGGCCGAAGGCTGCTACTTCGACACCCACGACTACGACGCGCTGAACCGGATGCTGCTCGATCCGCTCGGCCCGATCGGGGATCGACGCGTCCAGGACGCGGTCCACGACCGGGCAACGGATACCGCGATTTCCCCGCCGGTCATGACTGTCGCCGCCGACGCTGTGCTGCTCTTCGACGGGGTCTTCCTCATGCGCCCGGAACTGGTCGACCGGTGGGATCTGCGCGTCTTCGTGTCGACGGCGCTCGAGAAGACCGTGGAACGGGCCGTGATCCGGGAGCGCCGGGTGTCAACCCGGGCCGAGGTCGAGCGGCGCTGGCGTGAGCGTTACATCCCCGCCCAACAGCTCTACTTTGCTGCGGTACGCCCGGCCGATCACGTCGACATCATCGTCCACAACGACGAGCCCCAGCAGCCGGTGTGGGAAACCCGAAGACGCTGACGAGCGGCCGGGGGCCGATTCAGGGGCGGAGGGCGTTGAGGAAGGTGTCCAGGTTGGCGGCCAGGTTATGCAGGTGGGCCAGGGCGCTGGTCACCTCGGCGGCGCCCAGAGGGGTGTCGGGGCGGCGGGTGGCGTTGTAGTCGAGCCAGCCGCCCAGGCCGTCGATCCAGCCGGCGAAGACCCAGGGCTCGGCGGGGATCTCGGCGCCGGTCGCGTCGAGGTAGGCGCGGATGATTCGGGTGAAGCGGGCCGGGTCCACGTGCGACCAGTCCAGGGCGAAGCCGACGGCCTCGTGGGCCAGGGCGATCGGGCCGGCCGCGTCCCAGTCGACGGCCAGCAGGGCGCCCTCGGGGGTCAGCAGGGTGTTGGGCTGGTCCAGGTCGCGGTGGCTTGACGATCATTCGCTTGACCGCGAAAGCGCCGTCGGCGGTGACCACCCGCCAGAGCTCGTTGGAGAGCCCGCCGGTCACCTGTTCGGGCTCGCCGGTCAGCCGGCCCAGCCCGAACGCCTCCGCCACCCGCTCGATCGCCACCTCCCGATCCTCGCCCGTCCGACGCCCGCCATTCAGGCCCTTTTCCCGTCACGCTCGATCAGCTGCAGCCGGTGGTCGGCTCGCTCGGCCGCCCGGCAACCACGGTCGTGGGCCTACACCTGCCTGGCGCACCCGTGCCCCGGTCCAGTCCCGTGGAAGCGCCCGCCCCGACCTGAAGGACGCGCGGCGCGGCGCGGCGCGGCTTAGCGCAGCGGGGCGGTTTCGGCGGGCGAGGCCGGGTCTGGCGTGACGGGAGGGCCGGAGGCGGAAGGCTCGGCGGCGGCAGGGTCGGCGGCGGGAGGGGCGGCGGCGGGAGAGTCGGCAGCGGAAGGGTCCGCGGCGGTCGGGTCCGCGGCGGAAGGGGGCGGAGTGGGGGCGCGGGAGAGTGGCTCGGCGGCGGCGGTTCGGCGGCGGCGGCGTTCGGCGGGGAGGACGGCCAAGGCCACCACGACGCCGATGGCGCCGACAGCGGCGAAGCCCCACGGTGGGGACTGCCAGTCCATGACCACGCCGGCCAGGGGAGCGCCCAGGGCCACGCCGACCGTCAGGGCCGAGTTGTGCCAGCCCAGGGCCTCGCCCCGGGCCGCGGCGGGGATCATGCGGCTGACCGCGTCGGCGGTGGCGGTGATGGTGGGCGCGCAGAGGGCGCCGGCGGGCAGGATGAGCAGGGCCAGCAGCCACCAGTGGTCGCCGCCCAGGCCGACCGGAATGGTCAGCACGGCCATGGGGGCGAACAGCAGCAGGGGCGGCAGGCCCTTGCGGATCGTGCCGTAGAGGAAGCCGCCGACCAGGGAGCAGGCGGCCCAGATGCCCAGCACGGCGCCGGTCCAGGCGATCTCGCCGGACTCGCGGAGGACCGCCACCACGGCCACGTCGGTGCCGCTCAGGACCAGGGTCGACGCCGCGGTGATGGCCAGGACGCCGATCAGGCGCGGGGTCAGCCACTGGCTGCGCGGGATGCGGGCGGCGCCGGCCGACGGCGGGGCCTCGTCGTGGGCCCGGATCGGCGGGTTCAGCAGGAACAGGCCGACGCCGGAGATCAGGATGCCGCTGCCCACCGCATACATGGCCGTGTGGGCGCCGGCCGTGGTGGCGATCAGGACGCCCAGGGCGGGACCGGCCATGAAGCTCAGCTCGGTGGTGATCGAGTCGAGGGCGAAGGCGGGGAGGCGATGGGACTCGGGGGCCAGGGCGGCGATCGACTGGCGGGCCACGGCGAACGCCGGCAGGGCCAGGAAGCCGCCGATCAGGGCGGCGACCAGCAGGGCCCAATAGGGCATGTGGGGCGCCGAGAACCAGAACATCACCTCGGCCACGGTGGTGAGCACCAGCACCGGGCGCAGCCCGCGCCGGTCGGTGACGCGGCCCATCACCGGCGCGCCGAACGAGCCGCCGACCGTGAAGGCCGTGCCGACCAGGCCCGCCAGGAAATAGCCCAGCCCGAGATCTTGCACCACGTGCAGCGTGATGGTGACCGCGCCGGCGGTGATCGGCACACGGGCCAGCGTGGCCACCACCAGCAGCGACTTGATGCCGCGAAGGGCGAGGGTCTCTCGGTAAGGCGTGAGTGTCATGACGGTCCTAACCTCCGTCAGACATCCTCTCGGGTCGGTACGACAAGTTTCGAGCGAGTTAGACGGGGATCACGTCACGTCGACAACGGGCGTGCCGGTCGTCGCGACCCCGGCCGCCGCAAAAGCGTCGAGCGCAGAGGAAGTAGTCGATGGAGCCACCCCGGCGGTCAGTTCCAGCAGCACGGTTGTGGCGAACCCCGCGGCCGAGGCATCGAGCGCGGTCGCCCGTACGCAATGGTCGGTAGCGATTCCCACCACCTCGACCTCCGTCACCGAGCGGGAGCGCAACCAATCGGCCAGGCGGTCCCCGGTGGAGGTCAAACCCTCGAAGCCGGAGTACGCGGCCGCGTGCGCGCCCTTCTCGAAGACCGCCTCGATGCGGGAGGTGGCGAGTTCGGGATGGAACTCGGACCCGGGCGTGCCGACCACGCAGTGGGCCGGCCACGAGTCGACGAAGTCGGGATGGTCGCTGAAGTGGGCGCCCGGGTCGACGTGGTAGTCCTTGGTCGCCACGACGTGGTCCCAGCGGTCACCGGCGCGGTCGAGCACCAGCGAGATCCCGGCGGCCACGGCAGCGCCACCGGACACCGCGAGCGAACCGCCTTCACAGAAGTCGTTCTGCACATCAACAATGATCAATGCACGGGTCATGGTTCCCCCTCAGGCGATCGTGACCGGAATGGCGGGGTCGCCCGCGGAGAGCTTAAGGCCCTCCCACGGGATCGAGATGAGGCATTGACGGAGATGTTCGCGTCCCTCGGCCAGGGTGGGCGCGGGCAGGACGTCGCCGCCCGCGATGAACGCGCGCTGGAGCAGGCGGTCGTTCACCTCATGATCGGGTACGCCCTGGGAGACCACGATCTCCTCGGTGGCCGTACCCGTCGGCTTGTGGCGCCGCACGGCGGTCTTGCGCCCGCCCACGGTCGCCTTGTTCTCGGACCGCTTGACCACCGGCCGCCCCTCGACCTCGACCAGCTTGTAGACCAGACCGGCGGTCGGCGCCCCGGAACCGGTGACCACGGCCGTGCCGGCGCCGTAGATGTCCACCGGCTCGGCGGCCAGCGAGGCGATCGAGTATTCGTCCATGTCGCCGGAGACGACGATCTTGGTCTCCGTGGCGCCGAGCGAGTCGAGCAGCTCACGGGAGTGTTGGGCCAGCACCGACAGGTCGCCCGAGTCGATGCGTACGGCCCGCAGGTCGGGCCCGGCCACCGCGATCGCGTTGCGGATGCCCTGGGCGATGTCGTACGTGTCGACCAGCAGCGTGGTGTTCTTGCCCAGCGCGGCCACCTGGGACGCGAAGGCGGTCGCCTCGTCGTCGTGCAGCAGCGTGAACGCGTGGGCCGAGGTGCCGGTGGTCGGAATGCCGTAGGTTCCGCCCGCGGCCAGGTTGGAGGTGCTGGCGAAGCCGGCCAGGTACGCCGCCCGCGCCGCGGCCACGGCGGCGCTCTCGTGCGTACGCCGGGAACCCATCTCGATGATCGGACGCCCGCGCGCGGCAGTGACCATGCGGGCCGCCGCGGCCGCGATCGCGCTGTCGTGGTTGAGCACGGACAGGATGAGCGTCTCGAGCACCACGCACTCGGCGAACGTGCCGGAAACGGTCAGGATGGGTGATCCGGGGAAGAACAGCTCACCCTCGGCGTAACCGCCGATGTCGCCGGTGAAGCGGTAGTCGCGCAGCCAGGCGATGGTGTCCTCGTCGACGATCCGGGCCGACCGCAGGAAGTCCAGCTGGGCCGGCTCGAACCGGAAGTCGCGGATCAGGTCGATCAGCCGCCCGGTGCCGGCGACCACACCGTACCGCCGGCCGGTCGGCAGCCGGCGCGCGAAGACCTCGAAGACGCTGCGCCGGGCGGCGGTGCCGTCCCGCAGCGCGGCACTGACCATGGTCAGCTCGTAGTGGTCGGTCAGCAGCGCGGTCGCATAGTCCTTCACCAGCTCACTCTATTGCGGCAGAGATCGAAGCGCCGGGGCGAGCTCCACCCGGCCGTTGACCCCGAGCTTGGCGTAGACGCGCTGGAGGTGGTTCTCGACCGTACGCGGGGACAGGAAGAGCTGATCGGCGATCTCCCGGCTCTTGGCGCCGTCCGCCGCCAGTTCCGCCACCTGCCGTTCCCGGGTGGTCAGCGCGGGCTGGACGGTGCGCAGGGCGGGCGTACGCAGCACGTCGCACCGGGCCAGCACGTCGCCGAGCAGCGTGGACGCGGCCAGCGCCTGCGGGTCGCGGGCGCCGCGGAACAGGCGGACGGCGCCGGCCGCCGCCTCGGCCGCGAAGGTCAGGTAGCCGCGCGCCTGGAAGTCGCGGGCGATCGCCAGCAGCCCCTCGGCGCTGGCGTCGGCGGCCGCCCGCGCGTGCCGGAGCAGCAGCGGCGCGACCGGCCCGCCGGGCACCGCGTCGAGCAGCGCGGCCATCCGGTCGGCGGCCAGCTCGGGCCGGCCCAGCCGGACCAGGTCGTGCAGGACCAGCAGCTCGTGCCCGGCGAACCCGTCCGCCCGCAGCCGCTGGACCAGATCCTGCAGCAGCCTGACGGCGCCGATCGAGTCGCCGGTGCAGGCCGCGACCCAGGCCCGGGACGAGGTGACCCACGGGTAGTCGGGGCCGTTGTTGGAGCCGGGCGACCGGTCGGCGACCGCGAGCGCCTCGCGGGCCACCTCGGTCTCGCCGCGCAGCGCCGCGACGTGGGCCCGGTAGGCGTGCACGTTGCCGTCGTACAGCCGGTTCGACGCCAGCGCCGCGCAGGCCTGCTCGCACGCGGCCAGGGCCACGTCGGTGCGGCCGCGCACCCACGCGGCCTGGGCCTGGAGCAGCGACACCCACGCCGACCCGACGCCGAAGCCGCCGGTCTGGGCCAGGTCGGCGAACTCGTCGGTGAGGATCCGGTCGATGCCGGGCAGGTCGAGCGCGACGCTGACCCGGGTGCCCAGCGCCATCGGGAGCACGAACTGGAGGGTGGGGTTGTCCCGCCGCCACGCGCCGGTGTCGGCGGCCACCGCGGCCAGCAGCTCGACCCCGGCCGCCGGGTCGCCGCCGGCCGCGGCCAGGAAGGCCAGCACGCAGCGGGCCATGTCCTTGGCCGGGGTGCCGGCGGCCGGGTCGGCGAGGACCTGGGCGGCGAGCCCGCGGGCCGGCGCGAGCTGGAGGAGCTGCATGCGCATCAGCGACTCGACGGCGCGGCCCCGGGCCCGGTCGGCCGGGTCGTCGAAGCGCGCGCGGGTCAGCTCGTCGACCGCGTCGGCCCGGCCCAGCCCCCAGAACGCCACCGTGGCCAGCGCGATCGTCCGGCGGGCGGGCGGGCCGTCGGCGGCCCGGTTCAGCGCGGTCACCGCCTCTTCGGGGCGGTCGGCGAACAGCAGCACGGTGGACAGCAGCTCGGCCGCGTCGTAGCCGGCGCCGCTGGCCCAGGCCGCGTCGGCCAGCCGGTGGGCCAGCCGCAGATCGAACCGGCCGAACGCCTGGACCGCCGCGTCGAGCAGCATGGCGCCGTCCTGCCCGGTGCCCGAGTCGAGCCGCCACACGGCCAGCCGGAGCAGGTCGTCGCGGCGGTGTGAGCCGGTGCCCTCGACCAGGTCGGCCAGGGTGGCGTGCAGGCGGCGGGACCGGGTGGCCGGGCAGTGCTGGCGGACCACCTCGCCGTAGAGCGGATGGGCCAGGCGCACGTCGCGGCGGCGGCCGTCCTCGTACACCCGGATCAGGCCGCGGACCTCGGCCGCCTCGACGTCGGCCGGCACGCAACCCTGGAGCACCAGGTGCAGGCCGATCGGCTCGCCGAAGGCGACCAGCTCGAGCACGTCGCGGACGCCGGGGGTCAGCCCGCCGACCCGGGCGTCGACCAGGTCGGCCAGGCTGGGGGCCAGGGTGAGTTTGCCGGTCCAGCGCCACAGGCCGTACGAGCGGGTGATCTCGCCGCCCTGCCTGGCGGCCATCACCAGCTCGCGCAGCAGCAGCGGATTGCCGCCGGCCAGCCGGGCCAGCCGCTGCGCCGAGCCGGCCTCCAGCGGCCCGCCGAGCATGGTGACCAGCAGCTGGCGTGACTCCTCGGTGCTCAGCGGGAGCAGGTCGGCGTGTTCGACCACGCCCTCGGTCCACAGCGCGGCGATCGTGGCCGGCGCCTGCTCGCCGGTGCGCCGGGAGCCGAGCAGCGTGGCCCCCTCACGGACCAGGAGGTGGATCAGCGCGGCGGAAGTGCGGTCGAGCAGGTGTACGTCGTCGACGGCGAGAACCACCCGGCGGTCACCGGCGCCGGCCCGGAGCGCGTCGGCGGCCCAGCGCAGCAGCCCCGGTGCGGACAGCCCGACCGGCGGGTCGGCCGGGAGCACCTGGGCCAGGCTGCCGAAGGGCAGGCCGGTGGCGCCGATGGTGGCCGAGGCGGAGAAGATCGCGTACTGATCGGCCGGCAGCACCCGGGTCGCCTCGCACAGCAGCCGGCTCTTGCCGATGCCGGGATCGCCGCTGAGGATCAGGCCCCTGGTTTCGGTGCTGGAGGATGCATTGGCCGCGGCTCGGATGAACCGGTCCAGATCGCCGGTCCGGCCGACGAAGTCCCAGTTGCCCACCCGGCCAGCATATCGAGATCCGTCACGGTCATGTCACTACCTGTGGCTCTGGCAATCGGACTGTAGATCGCTTCGTGACCTGCGATTGAGGGGCCACATTCCACGGTTCGGCCCTTCCGGTGGCACGATGGTGGGCATGGCGCTGCCCCAGGTCGCTCCCGTTGAGACGCCGGAGGTCGAGGAAGTACCGGCGGACGACCGGCCCTGGGTGACGATTGTCTGGGACGACCCGGTCAATCTGATGTCGTACGTGACCTGGGTTTTCCAGAAGCAGTTCGGCTACAGCCGGGAAAAGGCCGAGAAGCTCATGCTGGACGTGCATCACAAGGGCAAGGCGGTGGTTTCCACCGGTGCCCGCGAGCGGATGGAATTGGACGCCTCGCAGTTGCACGGATACGGTCTGTGGGCGACGGTCGACCGGGCGTGAGGGTGGACTAGACATGTTCCGACGCAGCGGCGGCGAGTGTGTGGCCGCGTTCGCCATCGACGAGGTGCGGGTGCTCCGCAAGGTCGCCGGTGAGGTTGTCGACCTGCTCACCGACGGCTTCGACCGGACCGACCCGGTGGTCGACCGGCTCTTCCCGGACATCTACCCCGATCTGCCCGAAGACTCGGCCGAGTTCCGGCAGTACACCGAGGGCGAGCTCAAGACCGGCAAGATCGACCAGGCCGGCGCGATCCTGGCCGCGCTGCCGAGCGACGGCCCGGGTGAGGTTCGCCTCGACGCCGAGACGGCCGAGGCCTGGCTGCGGGCGATCAACGACGCGCGGCTGGCCATGGGCACCCGCCTGGATGTCAGCGCCGACACCGACCTCGGCGACGAGCTGGACGACGCGGTGCTGCACGACCCCGCCTCCAGCCGGGTCTTCCAGCTGTCGGTGTACGCGTACCTCGGCTATCTGCAGGAATCGCTGCTGAACGCGCTGCCCGAGATCGACTAGCGCGGCGTGTGGTCACGGCCACGCGCGGCGACCGGAAATCCCACGGTAATGTGAAAAGCGTGCTCACCATCGACAGCGCGATCGTCAAGGCGATCGTCGACCACGCCCGCCGGGACCACCCCGACGAGGCCTGTGGCGTCGTCGCCGGCCCGATCGGGAGCGACCTGCCGACCCGGCACATCGCGATGGACAACGCCGCCCGCTCGATGACCTTCTACGAGTTCGACTCGATGGAACAGCTGCGGGTCTGGCGCGAGATGGACGACAACGACGAGGAACCGGTCGTCATCTACCACTCCCACACGGCCACCGAGGCCTATCCGTCGCGAACCGACATCTCCTTCGCCGGTGAGCCCGGCGCCCACTACCTGCTCGTCTCGACACGTGATCCCGAGCTTGAGGAGATCCGGTCGTTCCGTATCGTGGACAGTGTGGTGACCGAAGAAGAGGTCAACATCGTGGATGCGACGGTAGACGTGTGATGGGAACGGTACAGACGTACATGTTCGGGCAGAGCCCGGCGTCGGTGTTCTACGAGTGTCGCTGAGCGACCTCCACCCGACCCTGCCTCGAACACTTCCCAAGGAGCATTGAAAAAAGTCATGGCTATCGAAGTTCGCGTTCCCACCATCCTGCGCAGCTACACCGGCGGCCAGAAGGTCGTCGAGGGCGCCGGCGTCACCCTGTCCGGGCTGATCGATGATCTCGACGCCAAGCACAGCGGCCTCAAGGGCCGGCTGATCACGCCCGAGGGCGGGCTGCACCGCTTCGTCAACATCTACGTCAACGACGAAGACGTGCGCTTCCTCGGCGCGCTCGACGCCAAGGTCTCCGACGGTGACTCGGTCACCATCCTGCCGGCGGTCGCCGGTGGCGCGCTCGGCTTCGCGGCCGTCGCGGCTCTCTACGGGGGCTAGTCGCCATGGCTCGCTACGAGAGCCTCCTGGACGCAGCCGGGGGCACGCCGCTGGTCGGCCTGCCCCGCCTGTCGCCGACGGTGCCCGACGGGGCGCCGCCGGTGCGGCTGTGGGCCAAACTGGAGGACCGCAACCCGACCGGCAGCATCAAGGACCGCGCGGCGCTGTTCATGGTGCGCGAGGCCGAGGAGGCCGGCCGGCTCCGCCCCGGTGACACGATCCTGGAACCGACCAGCGGCAACACCGGCATCTCGCTGGCCATGGTGGCCAAGCTCCGCGGTTACCGGCTGGTCTGCGTGATGCCCGAGAACGTCTCGGCCGAGCGCGTCCAGATCCTCCGGATGTACGGCGCCGAGATCATCTTCTCGCCGGCGGCCGGCGGGTCCAACCAGGCCGTCGCCACCGCCAAGCAGATCTCGGCCGAGCACCCCGACTGGGTGATGCTCTTCCAGTACGGCAACCCGGCCAACGCCCGCGCCCACTACGAGACCACCGGCCCCGAGCTGCTGCGCGACCTGCCGACGATCACCCATTTCGTGGCCGGGCTGGGCACCACCGGCACGCTCATGGGCACCGGCCGCTACCTGCGCGAGAAGGTGGACGGCGTCGAGATCATCGCCGCCGAGCCACGCTACGGCGAGGTGGTCTACGGGCTCCGGAACATCGACGAGGGGTACGTTCCCGAGCTGTACGACGCCACGGTGCTGAACCGGCGCTTCTCGGTCGGCACGCGCGACGCCGTCCTGCGTACCCGTCAGCTCGTCGAGGTCGAAGGGATCTTCGCGGGCTTCTCCAGCGGCGCGATCCTGCATGCCGCGCTGGCCGTCGCGCACGAGGCGGTCAAGGCGGGCCGGCGCGCCGACGTCGCGTTCGTGATCGCCGACGGTGGCTGGAAATACCTGTCCACCGGCGCGTACGGCGGCACCCTGTCCGATGCGGAGGACGCCCTCGAAGGGCAGCTCTGGGCCTAGTGCGCCACCGCGATGAGGACGGCGCCGCTCAACGGTAGGGCGGCGCCGGCCAGGAAGAGGTACGGCAGCACTCGGCGGTGGATCGACAGGAACGCCCCGACCACCAGGGCCACGCTGGTCAGGCCGAGCAGGGCGAGCACCGGCACGTACCAGCCGGGGACGCCGCCGAGCACCGAGACGAAGGCACGCAGGCCGACGCCGACCCCGATGAGTCCGAGCGCCGACGCGTAGAGCGACATGGCGAGCAACCGCCGTGTGCCCGGCGCCGGATCGTCCGCCGCGGGGAAGCGGAAGAGCAGGTCGCGGTCATCCGGATCGGTGGTCGGGACATCACCCTCCCAGCCGAAGGGCACCACTGCGCTGGGTGAGTCCAGGTCGGTCGTCATTCGTCTCCGTAAGGGTAGTCGCCTCACGGTGTGCAACGCGGAAGCCTTACGAAGAGTCACGCATCTTACGGAGACCGAGGTCACGAGGGATGTGATGTACGTTGTCGATTTAGCGACAAATCGATCAGACCTTAACCCGGCGCGCTGGTCCGGGCGTACGCTTCGCAGCGTGATTGACTGGTCTCTGACTATCACCACGGGCCGGTCGCGCGGGGCTTGGTTGACCGGGCGTGGGTCGACGGGGCGTGATTCAGGGGTATCCGTATGCGACTGACCGTTCTCGGCTGCGCCGGCAGTTTTCCCGGCCCCGAGTCGGCCTGTTCCGCGTACCTTCTGGAGGCTCAGGGCTTCCGGCTGCTCCTTGATTTCGGCTCGGGATCACTGTCCGCTTTGCAGCGCTACGCCGGGCTCAATGCGGTAGATGCGATTCTCCTCACTCATCTGCATTGTGATCACATGTCCGACGCGTGCGATTACGTGGTGGTCCGCCGCTACGACCCGCAGGGCCCGCTGCCCAAACTGCCGGTCTACGCGCCGCTGGGCGCGGCCGAGCGCATCGCCGCCGCCTACAGCCCCGACGCCGAGCCGGTCGACGACGTCTACAACTTCTTCCGGCTCGAGCCGGGCACCTTCCCGATCGGTCCGTTCACCGTCACCGTCGACCGGGTCAATCACCCGATAGAGACCTACGGAGTACGCGTTGAGCAGGGCGGACACGTCCTGGCATACTCGGCCGACACCGCGCCCTGCGATGCTCTGCTGCGACTCGCCCAGGGCGCCGACCTGTTCCTCTGCGAGGCGAGCTACCTGGACGGTGTGGACAATCCACCTGACATACACCTGACCGGGGGTGAGGCGGGTGAGGCGGCGACCAAGGCGGATGTCGGTCGCCTTCTCTTGACCCATTTGGTATCCGCATGGGGGAGTGAGGCATCTACTGTGGATGCGGCATCGGCCGCATACGCCGGTCCCGTTGAGGTCGTGCGGCCCGGCAGCCGCTACGATCTCTGAGCCCCCCGAGTTTGACCCCCCTTGGAGTGCACTGGCATGCGCATTGTCCGGCTGGCCAACTTCGTCTCGGCTCGGTCCAGTGGTCTCCGTACGGCACTGCGCTACCTGGGTGAGGGCTACCAGCGGGCCGGTCACGAGGCGATCCTGATCGTTCCCGGTCGTCGCGCCTCCGACGAGATGACCGAGCAGGGCCGGGTGATCACCCTGCCCGGCACGGTGCTGCCACGCACCGGCGGCAACCGCGTGCTCGCCGGTCGTCGCGAGATCAGCCGGCTGCTCGAGCAGCTCGAACCCGACCGCATCGAGGTGTCCGACCGCTCCACCCTGCGCTGGACCGGCAAGTGGGCGCGCGAGCGGGGCGTCGGCTCGATGATGGTCTCCCACGAGAGCCTGGCCGGGCTGCTCGGCGTCTGGGGCATGCCCGCCCGCGAGGTGCTCGCCGACCGGCTCAACCGCGCCACCGCCGAGATGTACGACCAGATCGTCTGCACCACGGCCTTCGCCGCCACCGAGTTCCGCCGGCTCGGCGTACCCAACCTGGTCGAGGTCCCGCTCGGCGTCGACCTCAGCATGTACCGGCCCGGCGCCGCCGACCCGATGGTCCGCGCCCGGTATGCCCGCCCCGACGAGATCCTGGTCGTCTACTGCAGCCGGCTCTCCGCCGACAAGCGCCCCGAACTGGCCGTCGACACGATCGCCGCGATGCGCGCCATGAAGGAGCCCGCCGTCCTGGCCGTGGCCGGTGACGGCTCCCGGCGGGCGGCGCTGGCCTACCGCGCAGCCCGGCTCCCGGTGCGCTTCGCCGGTCACGTCAGCGACCGGGCCGCCGTCGCCGCGCTCCTGGCCAGCGCCGACGTGCTGGTCGCGCCCGGTCCGGTCGAGACATTCGGGCTGGCCGCGCTCGAGGCGCTGGCCTGCGGCACCCCGGTGGTGGTCAATCAGGCGAGCGCGTTGCCCGAGGTGGTGGGCGAGGCGGGCGTCGCGGTTCCGGGTACGCCGGAAGGGTTCGCCGAGGGCGTACGCCGCCTGATGGCCCGCCCCGAGCAGGAACGCCGCGCCGCCGCACGGGCCCGCGCCGAACTGTTCGGCTGGCCGCAGGCCGTCGAGGGCTTCCTCCGCGCGCACGGTGTCGAGGCGCCGGCGATCAGCCGTCAGACCCGCGCCACCGCGGCCGCCCTGCGCCCGGCCGCCCCGGTCGGCACGATGTCCAGCGCCTGGGCATCCCGCGGCTAGCGCGGCTCCCCGATACGCATAGGGTGACGTTCATGGCACGTCCCGACGGCCGCGAGCCCGGCCAACTGCGTCCCGTCACCCTGACCCGCCGGTGGAGCATCCACCCCGAGGGCTCGGTGCTCGTGGAGTTCGGCAACACCCGGGTGCTGTGCACCGCGTCGGTCACCGAGGGGGTTCCGCGCTGGCGCAAGGGCTCCGGGCTGGGCTGGGTGACGGCTGAGTACGCGATGCTCCCGCGCGCCACCAACACGCGCGGCGACCGGGAAAGTGTCAAGGGCAAGGTCGGCGGGCGTACGCAGGAGATCTCCCGCCTCATCGGCCGGAGCCTGCGGGCGTGCATCGACCTCAAGGCGCTGGGCGAGAACTCGATCGTGCTCGACTGCGACGTGCTCCAGGCCGACGGCGGCACCCGCACCGCGGCGATCACCGGCGCCTACGTCGCGCTGCACGACGCGGTGACCTGGCTGTCCGGGCGCAAGTCGCTGGCCGGCAAGGTCGAGGGCGTGATGCACCGGTCGGTCCAGGCGGTCAGCGTCGGCATCATCGACGGCGAGCCGCGCACCGACCTGATGTACCTCGAGGACGTCGCGGCCGAGGTGGACATGAACATCGTCTGCACCGGTGACGGCGACTTCGTCGAGGTCCAGGGCACCGGCGAGGCCAACGTGTTCGACCGCGCCCAGCTCGACCTGCTGCTCGACCTCGGGGTGGCCGGCTGCGCCGAACTCGCCCTGGCCCAGCAGAAGGCGCTGGCGTCGTGAGCAAGCTGCTGCTCGCCACGGCGAACCGGAAGAAGCTGCTCGAACTGCAGCGCATCCTCGACGCGGCGCTCGGCACGTCCCGGGTCACGCTGGTCGGGCTCGGCGAGTTCGAGGGCTATCCCGACGTACCCGAAACGGGTTTGACCTTCGGTGAGAACGCGCTGATCAAGGCCCGTGAGGGCGCCAACCGGACCGGTCTGCCCACGGTCGCCGACGACTCCGGCATCGCGGTCGACGCGCTCAACGGCATGCCCGGCGTCTTCAGCGCCCGCTGGTCCGGCGGCCACGGCGACGACGACGCCAACCTCGACCTGCTGCTGGCCCAGATCAGCGACGTCCCCGACGAACACCGAGGCGGCGCCTTCGTCTGCGCGGCCGCCCTGGTCCTGCCGAACGGCCGCGAACACCTGGTCGAGGGCCGCCAGCCCGGCCGCATCCTCCGCGCCCGCCGCGGCGCCGGCGGCTTCGGCTACGACCCGATCTTCCTGGGCGACGGCCAGTCCCGCACCAACGCCGAACTGAGCGCCGCCGAGAAGGACGCGATCAGCCACCGGGGCAAGGCCTTCCGCGAGCTGGCCAAGGTCGTCGCCCGCGAACTCCGCTAGGCTGCCCCGCCACTCCGGCCTATTTGTGCGTGGGGCTCTTCGCGTTTTGTGCGCGGGGTGGGCGGGGGTGGTGCGCTGGGCGCGCGATCGCCTCGTTTGCGTCCTCTTGGGGTGGGCGAGCTCTCTTCGCGCCCTGGCCCTTCCCGCGCCCTGGCCCTTCCCGCGCCCTGGCCCTTCCCGCGCCCGGCAGACCTGACCCCTACTCCTCCGCGGCCCTTTTGCTCTGAGCGCGTATAGGCAACACCCCTGCGGCACTCCTTCTTTCCGGGCGCCACCTGGGCATCGGCGGCTTCGCGGCGATGCATGCGGGTGCTCGGAGCGCGAACGCCGGTGTTGCCTATACGCGCTCAGAGCAGGCGTGTCGCTTCGGCGTGTCGCGGGCAGGGCCGGTGTGACCTCGGTGTTCGGTCGGGCTGGGGTGTTGCCTGTACGCGCTCAGAGCAAAAGGGCCGCGGTGGGAGGGGTGGGGCTTGGGGTGGCGGGTGGAAGCCGCGGTGGCCGGCTCGGCTCCGGCAAGGGCGCTCGCGGCGTAGGCGTCGACCCGGACTGCGCGAAGCGCGGTCCGACCCGGGTGGGGTTGGCGCGGAGCGCCTGGAGGGTGATCGATTACGCAGAATGAAGGCCGCGCGGCTCTGGTTTGGACGCGCCAGCGGCCAGGAGCCGTGGGGCCGGCCTCGGCGGGAGCGACGGTCGGGGCCACCCACCGAGCTACGACATTCTGCTCTTGATCTTGAAATGGGGTGTCTCCCGGATTCGTGCCGTGCTGCGGGCGGCGGTGCTTGCGGTGGGTGGTGGGTCGGCAGGATTGGCGGTGCACGGGGGAACGGGGATTCGGGTGCGGAGCAGCGTCTGAGCCGCCGAGATGGCCGAGGGGGACAGCGGTCGGCGGGTCAGGTGGGGACGATGTTCGGGGCGCCCGCGGCGGCGGCGGGATCGGAATGCGTGGGGGCGCAGGATGATCCGTCGCCGCCGATTGTCGTGTCAGGACAGGGGGCCGATCGACTGTTCGACGGCGGCTCGGAGGGAACGGCCGGCGACCACCTCGCGTGCCTGCTCCAGGACCGGCGCCAGGAAGACGTCGGGGCCGGGGGCGCCGGCGAACGGTGCGACCGCGGCGACGGCGGCTCGGCCGGCGGGGGACGGGGTGAGCGGGGCGCGTAGCTGGAGGCCGCGGACGGCGGACAGGAGCTCGACGGCGAGCAGGCTGGTCAGGTTGTCGAGGACGGTGCGGAGTTTCTTGGTGGCGGACCAGCCCATCGAGACGTGATCCTCCTGCATGCCGCTGGTCGGGAGGGAGTCGACCGAGGCGGGTGCGGCCAGGCGGCGGTTGTCGGCGACGATGCCGGCCGCGGTGTACTGGGCGATCATCAGGCCCGAGTTGACGCCGGCGTCGGGAGCCAGGAACGGGGGCAGGTCGCGGTTGCGGGTGATGTCGAGGAGGCGGTCGACGCGGCGCTCGGCGATCGCGCCCACCTCGGCGGCGGCGATGGCCAGGAAGTCGGCGGCGAAACCCAGGGGGGCGCCGTGGAAGTTGCCGGTGGACTCCACGCGGCCGTCGCGCAGGACGACGGGATTGTCGACCACCGACGCGAGCTCACGTCCACAAACCGAAGCCGCGAAGCCCAGGGTGTCGCGGGCGGCGCCGGCCACCTGGGGAGCGCAGCGCATCGAGTAGGCGTCCTGCACGGCGTGGGCCAGGTCGTCGCGGTGCGAGTCCATGATGGACGAGTTCTGGAGCAGGCGGTGGATGTTCGCGGCGGATGCCGACTGGCCCGGATGCGGGCGGATGGCGTGCAACTCGGGCAGGAACGGGCGCTCCGAGCCGAGCATCGCCTCGATCGACAGGGCGGCGGTCACATCGGCCATGGTGAACAGGTGCGCCGCGTCGTCGATCGCGAGCAGCAGCATGCCGAGCATCCCGTCGGTGCCGTTGATCAGCGCCAGGCCCTCCTTGGCGGCCAGGGTCAGCGGCTGGATGCCGGCCGCCTGCAGGGCATCGGCGGCGCCGACCCGGGCGCCGTCCTTGCCGAGCACCCAGCCCTCGCCGAGCAGCACCAGCGCGCAGTGCGCCAGCGGCGCCAGGTCACCGGACGCGCCCAGCGAGCCGTGTTCCGGCACCCACGGCGTGATGTCGGCGTTGAGCAGGTCGACCAGGCCGCGCGCCAGCTCCGGACGCACGCCGGACAGCCCGAGGGCCAGCGACCGCACCCGCAGCAGCATCATCGCCCGCACCACCTCGCGGGGCATCGGCGCGCCCACCCCGGCGGCGTGCGAGCGGATCAGCGCGTGCTGCAACTCGGCCCGGCGCGCCGGCGCGATGGACGTGTTGGCCAGCGCGCCGAACCCGGTGGACACCCCGTAGACCGGGCGGCCGGAGGCTTCGATGCCGTCGACGATGGCGCGGCTGGTGGCCATCGCGGCCACGGTCTCCTCGGCGATCTCGATGGTGGCGTGGCCCCGGGCGACGGCGAGGACGTCGGCGGCGGTGACTCCGGTGGGTGTGACGACGACGGTCATAGCGGAACTCCGTGGTGCAGAACGGTGCGGATCAGCGGAACACCCGGCCGGTAGGCCAGGTGCAGAGAGGACGGCGCGTCGAGGACGGCCAGGTCGGCCCGCGCGCCGACCCGCAGGTGCCCGACGTCGTCGCGGCGCAGGGCCCGGGCGCCGCCGAGAGTTGCCGCGCGCAGGGCTTCGGCGGGGGTCAGGTTCATCTCGCGTACGGCCAGCGCGATGCAGAACGCCATCGACGACGTGTACGACGAACCGGGGTTGCAGTCGGTGGCCAGGGCCACCGTGACACCGGCGTCGAGCAGCCGCCGCGCGTCCGGATAGGGCGACCGCGTGGAGAACTCGGCCCCGGGCAGCAGCGTGGCGACGGTGTCGCCACCGGCCAGCGCGTCGACGTCGGCGTCGTCCAGGTGGGTGCAGTGGTCGGCGCTGGCGGCGCCGAGTTCGACGGCGAGCCGGACGCCGGGACCGTGCTGAAGCTGGTTGGCGTGGATGCGGGGCCGCAGCCCGGCGGCGAGGCCCGCGGTGAGAATCGTCCGCGCCTGCTCGCCGGTGAACGCGCCGCGGTCGCAGAACACGTCCACCCACTTCGCGTGCGGCGCGACCGCGGTCAGCATCTCGCCGCTGACCAGCGCCACGTACTCGTCCGGGTCGCCGCCCGGCACCACGTGCGCGCCCAGGAACGTGGTCTCCTCGGTCAGCTCGCCGGCGATGCGCAGGCTGCGGACCTCGTGGGCGGTGGTCAGGCCGTACCCGCTCTTGATCTCGATCGTGGTCGTGCCCTGCCGCCGCGCCTCGGTGACCAGGCGGCGGGCGTTCGCGCGGAGATCATCGTCGGTCGCGGCGCGGGTCGCGGCCACGGTGGTCATGATGCCGCCCCCGGTGTACGGGCGCCCGCCCATCCGCGCCGCGAACTCGGCCGCCCGGTCCCCGGCGAACACCAGGTGCGCGTGGCTGTCCACGAAGCCGGGAATCACCGCCGCGCCGGCCGCGTCGATCCGTGCGTCGGCGGCGGGCGCTCGGGTGGTGGCGCCGATCCACGTGACGAGGCCGTCCTCGGCGACCAGCGCGGCATCGGTCAGACCGGGCCCGTCGTCGACGGTCAGCTCGCCGATGTTGTCGATCACGATGCTGCTCATGCCGCGCTGCGCTTCCACGCCGTGGCGGCCTCGCGCAGCGCCCGCGCCACGTCGAAGCCGGTGTGCCCGCTGTCGTCGACGATCAGCCGGCCGTCGGCGACCACGTGGGTGATGTCGGCGGCGGTGGCGGCGAGCATGGCCTGGGCCGGGTCGGCGCCGGCCGTGCGGACCGAGTCGAGGGACACCGCGACCAGGTCGGCCCGCCGGCCCGGCTCGATCGCGCCCGCGTCGGGCCAGCCGATCGCCGCGTGGTTGGTGGCCGCCGCGACCAGCTCGGCCACGGTGAAGTGGCCGCGTTCCTCGGTGGCGAGCCGCTGGTCCATCTCCAGGGCGCGCGCCTCCTCGAACAGGTCGATGACCGCGTGGCTGTCACTGCCCAGGGACAGCCCGGTCAGGGCGCGGGCCGGCCCGATCCCGTCGGCGAGATCCCGTTCGGTGGTCGGGCAGACGCACACGCCGGTCCCGTCCAGGGCCGCGATGTCGGCCTCGGTGAGATGGGTGGCGTGCACGACCGTGGTGGCGGGACCGAGGATTCCGTGGCGGCGCACCAGTTCGGTCGGCGTGCAACCGTGGACGGCCTGGCACTGCTCGTTCTCGGCCCGCTGTTCGGAGAGGTGGATGTGCAGCGGGCTGCGGCCGGCCAGCGCGGCCAGATCGGCGGGTGGCACGGCGCGCACCGAATGCGCGGCGGCGCCGATCAGCGCGCGGGGCAGCGGTTTCAGCGCCTCCACCCGTTCCGCCCAGGCGTCGAAGCTGCCGTCGCTGAACCGGACCTGCACGCCCTCCGGCGGCCGCCCGTCCGCGCTCGACGTGAGATAGAGGGTGTCCAGCAACGTGATCCGGATCCCGGCCTCGGCGGCCGCGGCCATCAGCGCCTCGCCCATCGCGTTCGGGTCGTTGTAGCGGGCGCCGTCCGGGGCGTGGTGCAGGTAGTGGAACTCGCCGACCGCGGTGATCCCGGCCATCGCCATCTCGCCGTAGACCGCCCGGGCCAGCAGGTAGTACGAGTCTGGATCAAGGGCCGCGGCGACCTCGTACATCCGCGTCCGCCAGGTCCAGAAGCTGCCTCGCCCGGCGTGGGTGTGGCCGCGCAGGACGCGATGGAAGGCGTGCGAGTGGACGTTGGCCAGGCCGGGCAGCACCAGGCCGCGGAGCCGCATGGCCGCGCCGGCCGGTGTGCTCGGGACGACCGCGGTGATCCGGCCGTCCTCGATCTCGATCAGCACGTTGCGCTGAATGTTCCCGCCGATCAGCGCGTGCGAAGCGTGGAAGTTCACGTCAGCTCCAGCAGCACGGTGGCGAGCGCCTCGACGCCGGCCTCGCAGTCGTCGTCGGTGGCGTGCTCGGCGGGGGAGTGCGACACGCCGGTCGGGTTACGCACGAAGAGCATCGCCGTCGGAACATGGGCGGACAGCACCCCGGCGTCGTGGCCGGCGCCGGTCGGCAGGATCGGCGCGTCCTCCAGCAGTTCGCTCACCCGGGAAGCGAGCGCGGTGTCGAAGGCGACCTCGGCGGTGACCGACTCGGGTTCCACCGACACCGCGATGCCGTCCCGCCCGGCCCGGTCGGTGGCCCGTTTGACGATCGCCTCGACCAGGGTCTCCAACGTGGACTCGTCGGCGGCGCGCGCGTCGAGCCAGCCGCGCACCAGCGACGGGATCGCGTTGGTGGCGTTGGGTTCCACCGCCACCCGGCCGATCGTGGCGTGGGCGCCGGCCAGGCGCGCCTCCTTGTTGGCGGCCAGCACCGTGTACGCGTACGTCAGCATCGGGTCGCGCCGGTCGGCCATCCGCGTGGTGCCGGCGTGGTCGGCGTCGCCCCGGAAGTCGAACCGCCACCGGCCGTGCGGCCAGATCGCGCTGGCCACACCCACCGGCACGTCGAGCGCGCGGCCCTGCTCGATGTGCAGTTCGACCGCCGCCTTGAAGCGCAACCGTCGCGGTCCGGCGGGTCGATATCCCAGTGCTTCCTCGAAGGACACCCCGTCCCGGTCACACAGCCTGGCCGCGTGAGACGGGTCGATGGCGCCGGTCAGCAGCCGCGACCCCAGGCACGGCACGCCGAACCGGCCGCCCTCCTCCTCGCAGAACGCCGCCACGGCCACGTTGCGGCCGGCCGGGAGCCGGTCCACGGCCAGGAACGCGGACACGATGCCGAGCGGCCCGTCGTACCCGCCGCCGTGCGGCACCGAGTCGAAGTGGGAACCGGTCAGCACCACGCCGTCGGCCCACGGCTCGCCGCGCCACGCGAACAGGTTCCCGTTGCCGTCCTCGGTGACCGTCATGTCGCGGCGGTCGGCCTGGTTGCGGAACCAGTCACGCAGAACACGTTCCGGCTCGGTCAGCGCGAAACGAAGGTAACCGTTGTCGGTGAGGCCGATCGGCGCGATCTCGGCCCAGAGGCTGGCGAAAGCCGAGCTCACGACTGCCTCATCGGGACCGTGACGTGCGCGGCGGCCGCCGACTCGTAGCCGGCGTCCACGTGCCGCAGCACACCGGTGGCCGGGTCGTTGGTCAGCACCCGCTCGATCTTCTCGCCGGCCAGCGCGCTGCCGTCCGCCACGCACACCTGACCGGCGTGGATCGAGCGGCCCATGCCGACGCCGCCGCCCTGGTGGATGGACACCCAGGACGCGCCGCTGGCCGTGTTGACCAGGGCGTTCAGCAGCGGCCAGTCGGCGATCGCGTCGGAGCCGTCGGCCATCGCCTCGGTCTCGCGGTAGGGCGAGGCGACCGAGCCGGAGTCGAGGTGATCACGGCCGATGACCAGGGGCGCCGACACCTCGCCGCCGGCCACGAGCTCGTTGAACTTCACGCCGGCCTGGTCGCGTTCGCCGTACCCGAGCCAGCAGATCCGGGCCGGCAGCCCCTGGAAGGCCACGCGTTCGCCGGCCAGCTTGATCCAGCGGGCGAGCGGCTCGTTGTCCGGGAACAGGTCGAGCACCGCGCGGTCGGTGCGCGCGATGTCGGCCGGGTCGCCGGACAGCGCCGCCCAGCGGAACGGACCCTTGCCTTCGGCGAAGAGCGGCCTGATGTACGCCGGGACGAAGCCGGGGAAGTCGAAGGCCCGCCCGTACCCGCCGAGCCTCGCCTCGCCGCGGATCGAGTTGCCGTAGTCGAACACCTCGGCGCCGCGGTCCATGAACCCGACCATCGCCTCGACGTGGATCGCCATGCTGGCGCGGGCCCGGTCGGTGTGCTCGTCGGCCTTCAGATCGGTGACGTCCCCGAGCGGCACGTAACTCAGCGGGTCGTGGGCGCTGGTCTGGTCGGTCACGATGTCGATCTCGGTGCCGCGGCGCAGCAGCTCGGGGAAGACCTCGGCGGCGTTGCCGACCACGCCGATGGAGATCGCGCGGCGCTCGCGTCTGGCCGCGTCGGCCTGGGCCACCGCGTCGTCCAGCGAGGAGGCGATGACGTCCAGGTAGCGGGTGTCCACCCGCCGCTGCAACCGGGTCCGGTCCACGTCCGCGATCAGGCAGACGCCGCCGTTCATCGTCACCGCGAGGGGCTGCGCGCCGCCCATGCCGCCGCACCCCGCGGTGAGCGTCAGCGTGCCGGCCAGGTCGCCGCCGAACCGCTTGGCCGCCACCGCCGCGAACGTCTCGTAGGTGCCCTGGAGGATCCCCTGCGTGCCGATGTAGATCCACGAACCGGCCGTCATCTGGCCGTACATGGTCAGGCCCAGCTGCTCCAGGCGGCGGAACTCGGGCCAGGTGGCCCAGTCGCCGACCAGGTTCGAGTTGGCGATCAAGACCCGAGGAGCCCATTCATGGGTACGCAGGACGCCCACCGGCCGCCCCGACTGCACGAGCAGGGTCTCGTCGTCGCGCAGCACGTCCAGTTCCCGCACGATCGCGTGGAAGCTGGGCCAGTCGCGCGCGGCGCGGCCGGTGCCGCCGTACACCACCAGATCTTCCGGGCGCTCCGCCACATCGGGGTCGAGGTTGTTCATCAGCATCCGCTTGGCCGCCTCCTGGGGCCAGCCCAGCGCCGTACGCGTCGTACCTCTCGTCGCTCTGATCTCCATCGCCTCTTACCCCTCGAAGATGTGCCGCCGCGCGGCCGTCGCCTCGAACTCCTCCAACCGGCGCTGCGCCACCTCGGGCGCCGCGTCGCACATCGCCTGCAGCAGCACCATGGCCATCGTCATCGGCCCGGTGTGCAGGTCGAACACCAGATCCGAACCGACCGCCGCGGGCAGCACCACGTCGGCGACCTCGGCCGCCGGTGACACCTCGGAGTCGGTGATCGCCACCACGGCCAGCCCCGCCTCCTTGATCGCCGCCAGGCTCTCCCGCGGATAGCGGGGCAGCACCATGGCCAGCATGGCCGTCGCACCGGCGGCGCGGGCCTGATCGAGCCGGTCCAGCAGCTCGGTGCCGCCGGCGTCGAGCACCCGCACGTCCGGGTGCACCTTGGCCGCGAAGTACCCGAAATACGTCGCCAGGGGCGCCGCCGCCCGCAGCCCCAGCACCGGCAGCGGCCGGCTGCGCACGAGCAGTCCGGCGGCGGTACGCACCGCCGTGAGATCTTCGAGCTGGTCGCGCAACCGCCCCAGCCGCCCCGCCTCGGCGGCGACCGCGCGCTGCGACTCGTTGGCCGCGGTGGCCGGCGCCGGCGCGGAATCGACCAGTCCGCGCAGCTCGCGGCGCAGCGCCGGATAGCCCGGGTAGCCCAGCGCCATGGCGAACCGGGTCACCGACGGCTGGCTGACGCCGGCCAGGTCGGCCACCTCGGCCGCCGACAGGTAGGCGGCCGTGCCGGCGTGTTGCACCAGGCTGTGCGCGATTCGCCGCTGGGTCGGCGTGAGGCGCGCCCCCTGGAACAGATCCACCACCCTGACGGCCCCTTCATTCACCTGCCCAGAGTATGCATAAGAACTTTCAGAAAACAGCCCCGTGGTAGCTTCCTCCGGAACGTGACGCCGCCCGAGGAGGTGAGACCCATGACCGCTGTACCGATGTGGGTGCTCCCCCCGGCCGTCACGGTTGGCGACTGACGTAGGCGTCGCCGGGAGCGCCAGAGGCACTCCCGAAAGGCAATTCCTGATGTACGACGTGATCATTGCCGGTTGCGGTCCGACCGGCGCCATGCTGGCCGCCGAACTGCGGCTCCACGATGTGCGGGTTCTCGTCCTCGAGAAGGAGACCGAGCCCGTGTCGGCCGTCCGCATCGTCGGCCTGCATGTTCGCAGCCTCGAACTGATGGCCATGCGCGGTCTGCTGGAGCGCGTTCGCGAACGCGGGCGGCAACGTCCGGCCGGCGCCTACTTCGCGGCCATCGACAAACCCGCGCCCAAGAACCTCGACTCCGCGTACGCCTACCTGCTGGGCATCCCGCAGCCGGTCATCGTCCAGCTGCTTGAAGACCACGCGGTCGCGCAGGGCGCGGAGGTCCGGCGCGGTTGCGCGGTGGCCGCCCTCGACCAGGACGACGACGGCGTGACCGTCGAGCTGGCCGGCGGGGAGCGGCTGCGTACGCGCTATCTCGTCGGCTGTGACGGCGGGCGCAGCACGGTGCGCAAACTGCTCGGCGTCGGCTTCCCCGGCGAGCCCGCGCGGACCGCGACGCTGATGGGCGAGCTCGACGTGGGCGTGCCGCCGGAGGAGATCGCGGCCCGGGCGGCCGAGATCCGTGAGAACGACAAGCGATTCCTCCTGATGCCCTCGGGCGGCGGCGCCTACCGCATGATCATCCCCGGCGCGCCGGTCGGTGACCGGGCCGAACCGCCCACCCTCGACGACTTCCGGCGCCAGCTGCACGCCATCGCCGGAACCGACTTCGGCGTGCACTCGCCGCGCTGGCTGTCCCGCTTCGGCGACGCCACCCGGCTGGCCGACCGCTACCGGGTCGGGCGGGTGCTGCTGGCCGGCGACGCGGCCCACATCCACCCGCCCATCGGCGGGCAGGGCCTGAACCTGGGCGTCCAGGACGCCTTCAACCTCGGCTGGAAACTGGCCGCCCAGATCCGCGGCTGGGCGCCGCCGACCCTGCTGGACACCTACCAGGCCGAACGTCACCCGGTCGCCGCGGACGTGCTGGACAACACCCGCGCCCAGATGGAACTCCAGTCCCCCGGACCGGGCCCGAAGGCCGTGCTCCGGCTGCTCACCGAGCTGATGGACTTCGACGAGGTGAACCGCCACCTGATGGAGAAGATCACCGCGATCGGCGTCCGCTACGACGTCGGCGAGGGCCACGCCCTGCTCGGCCGCCGCCTGCCCGACATCGCCCTCAGCCAGAGCAACCTCTACGCCCGGCTGCACCGCGGGCGCGGCCTGCTGCTGGACCGCACCGGCCGGCTGACCGCTCGGGCCTGGTCGGACCGGGTCGACCAGCTCGCCGATCCGGCGGCCGACGTGGATGTCCCAGGCGTCCTGCTGCGCCCCGACGGCCACGTCGCCTGGATCGGCGACGACCAGCGGGATCTGGACGATCATCTGGCCCGCTGGTTCGGCTGATCTTTTGCGTCACGGGCCGATGGGACGATTCTCGTCACCCTCGGCCCGTGACGAGATCTTCTCCGCCCGGATCCTGATCGTCGCCGCGCCCCGCGGCATTCTCTACGACCCCGACAACGAGCTGGTCTTCGGCTACTTCTCCATCGACTGGGCCATCCTGAGAAACAACACCTGACCGGCACTCCGCGCTGCCGACCGGATCGGTCTGGGCGGATGTTGAGCTCCGGGGGTCGACGGGCTGGATCGGCAGGTCGACGCTGACCCGGCGGCCGGGCGGGGGCGGTGCGTGGCAGGCTGAGGGCATGCGGATCGCCTCGCTGCACTCGTACCCCATCAAGGGGTCGCACCGGAATGACCATGACGTCGCGCTGGTGGAGCGGCACGGGCTGGCCGGGGATCGGCGCTGGATCGTTGTCGACCAGGACGGCGTGGGAGTGACTCAGCGGGACACCGCGCTGCTCAGCCAGCTGCACGTCACCCCGGTCGGCGGCGGGCTGGTGGTCCGGGCCGCGGGGATGCCGGATCTGCGCCTCGCCGAACCGGTCGACGGGCCCAAGGAGTTCGTGCGGGTCTTCAAGTCGAAGCCGCAGGCGCCGACGCGGCTCGCGGACGACGGCGGGTGGTTCGCGACGTTCCTGGGGCGGCCGGCGCGGATCGCGTGGCAGGAGGATCCGGGCGGACGGCCGATCCTGGACGCCGGGCGCGATGACGACCGGGTCAGCATGGCCGACGGCTACCCGATGCTGATCACCACCGAGGCATCCCTGGCGGCGCTGAACGACTGGCTGGTCGAGGCCGGTGAGGAGCCGGTGCCGATGACCCGGTTCCGGCCGAACATCGTGGTGGCGGGGGCGGCGCCGTGGGCCGAGGACGGCTGGCTGGGGCGACGGCTGATGATCGGCGAGGTGCCGTTCCGGGCCGCCCGGCCGTGTGCGCGCTGCCTGGTCACCACGATCGACCAGGAGACCGGCGTCAAGGGCTCGCAACCGCTGAAGATCCTCGGCCGTCATCGCAACATCGACGGCGGGCTGATGTTCGGCCTGAACCTCATCCCGGACGCGGTGGGAAGCCTCCGGGTGGGTGACCCCGTCACTCTCGCGTCTTAGTTTTGGCTTAGGACAGTTGCCCATCGGTACGCCGGACCGAAGCATTCATCGGCGTGATCGCACTTTCGAAACGCTGGCTCGCCACCGGCGGCGCCGTTGTCCTGGCCGGCGTCCTCGGCCTCGCCCTGCTGCTGCGGGACGGGGGAGCCGCCTGCGCCGCGGCCCGCGCCGGCGGGAAGGCGACGTTCTACGACCTCGGCGGCGGCACCGGCAACTGCTCGTTCCCGTCGGCGCCGGCCGACGACCTGTTCGTGGCCCTGGGCGAGGCGGACTACGACGACGGCGCGGCCTGCGGCGGCTACCTGGACGTCAAGGGGCCCAAGGGCAAGGTGCGGGTCAAGGTGATCGACTCGTGTCCGCCGTGCGAGCCGGGGCACATCGATCTCAGCCGTACGGCGTTCAAGAAGATCGCGAACGAGGTCGACGGGATCGTGCCGGTCACGTTCACCAAGGTGCGCTCGCCCAAGGTGCCGGGGGCGGTCAGCGTGCGGCTCAAGGAGGGCTCGTCGCGCTACTGGTTCGCGGCGCTCGTCGACAACCACGGCAGCCCGTTGCGGTCGCTCAAGGTCAACGGCAAGGCGGCTACGCGTACGGACTTCAACTACTGGATCATCGACGGTGGCGCGGGCGGCGGGCCGTTCACGATCACCTTCACCGACGCGTACGGGAAGACCACCACCGTGCCCGGCATCAAGCTGAAGCCCGGCGTGATCCAGAAGGTCCTGGCCAAGATCGCGGCGCCGCCGCCGAAACCGCCCGTGCCGGCGAAGAAGAAGCCGGCGCCGAAGCCGTCGACCAAGGCGCCCGCGCCGGTGGTGGAGTCAGCCCCGGCCGTGGTGGAGACGACGACACCGCCGCCCGCGCAGGAACCGCCGGTCGCCCTGGTCGCCCGGCCCGCCGCCTGCTAGGACGTGTTTCCAACCACCGCCTAATCCCACCAGAAGGTCCAGTACCCGCGCCCCACCAGCCAGTCGGCATACTCCTCGAGATTGCCGTGCTCGCCCTGGTCGACGTTGTCGGGGCAGAACGCGTAGTGCTCGGCCGCGATCGCCAGCGCCTGGTCGACAGTCCGCGGCGGCGCGGCTACGCTCACCACCAAGGTGTCCGGGCCGAGCGCGACCAGCCTCGCCCCGAACCGGTCCTCCCAGCTGCGCAGCACCGCGGACAGCCGGCCCGGGTCGTCCTCCAGGTTGATCGCGCCGTCCCAGCCGAGCAGCGCCGGGATGTCCGCGCTCCGGGCCGCCGGCACCAGCGCCAGCAGCGGCTCCTCGAAGAGGTCGCTGCCCTCCAGGTCTTCCAGCGCCTCCCGCGCGCACGCCTCCGGGTCGGCCTCCACCGGCAGCGCGTCGGCCAGGCCGGGCCACTCCGGCTGGTCGTCCGGATCGTCGTCGCTGTCGGCGTGCCATTCCTCCCACCACAGGGCGAGCACGTCCTCGGCGTCGTGGTCGCCCGGCGCCGACTGCGTGGTGCTCGGCGACAGGTCCTCGTCGACCAGGTCGTCCAGCAGGATCGGCCGGAGCCCGGTCCGTGCGGCGTGCGCGTTGACCTCGGCCCATTCCTCGGCGTCGGTCTCGTCCTCGCTGACCCAGTACAGCGGCGGGTCGTCGGCCGTGCCCTTGGGGTCGTCGATGAGGTGGCCGTCCGGCAGGTCCAGCCCCAGCCCGAGCCCGTGCGGGTCGTCGTCCAGGGCGAACAGCAGCGAACGCGTCGGTTCCTCGGCAGCCATGCGCGGCACCTTAGCCCCGTCGGGCGAACGCCCGGCCACCACCGCCGGAATTATCGGTCCCGGCGCAGATCGAGCCACATGATGATCTCTTCGCGGTCGTCGCCGGGCGCCACCCGGATCGCGTCGGGCACCCGCCCCACCTCGCGGTAGCCGAGGCGCGCGTAGAAGTTCTCGGTGCCCGTCCCGCCGCGTACGGTGACCTGCAGGGCGTCGAGCCCCATCTTGCGCCCGACCACCGTGGCCTCGCGCATCAGCGCCCCGCCGTACCCCTTGCCCTGCTGCCCGGGCGCGACCATCACCCGTTTGAGCGTCCGCCAGTGGTTCTTGAGCCGGTGTCCGTTGTCGGCCACGAACAGCAGCGCCACCAGCCGGCCGGCCTCGAAGCCGGCGACCAGCCGATCGGTGCCGTCGGCCACGGCGGCGAGGGCCGCCTCGGCGGTGGGCCGCACGTCGTCGGCGACCACCGGAGGCACGAACCCCACCGCCCCGCCGTCGTTGACGACCGTGGTCCAGAGCGCGACCATTTCGTCGCGCAACGCGTCGGTCAGCGGCGGATCAACTTCCAGCGACAGGCCCATCCGCCCATTTTCGCCGCTGTGGCCGCCGATGTTCAGCGACGCGGATCACGCCGCCGCGGGACAGGGTGGCCGTCAGGCCGTCGGTCACCAGGTCTGGGTCAGGACGTCGTTGAAGATCTTCTGGATGTCGCCCTTGGTGCCGGGCGGGGTGAAGGCGCCGATGCCGACCTGCCACGTCGGGACGCCGCCGGTCGGGGCGAAGAAGTGGCTCATGTCCAGCAGGTAGCGGCCCTTGGCGTCCTTGGGCGTCTCGACGTACGACGTACGCCGGTCGAAGGTCTTGGCCTTGGCGCCCTTGTCGAACCACTCGGTGCTCAGCTTCTTCTGCTCGGCCGAGCCGCACGGCGCCGGGCAGGGCCGCAGCATGATCTGGAAGCGCTGGCCGCTGCGGGGGTTGCCCTCGTCGATGCAGACGTACGCCTTGGCCTCGGGCAGGTCGACGTCGCCGCGGAGGCATCCCCACGAGCCCGGCGTCCGGAAGGCGAACGGCCACTCCGGGAAGTCCATCGTGTAGGTCTTGTCCGAGGCCGAGAAGACCGGGCCGACCAGGGTACGGGCGGGAACCGCCCGCAACGTCGGTTTGTTCGCGGGGGCCGGTTCCGTCGCGGACGGCTCACTGAGCGGATCGGAGGTCGGCCGCTCGAAGGGTGTCGGCTCGGCCGGGCGGAACGGCTGGGCCGTCCGGTCGTCGGCGCTGTCGTCGGTGAGGGCGGCGATGCCGAGACCGCCACAGACGCAGAGCAGCAGGAGCAGCGGCAGCAGCACCAGCACGATGGCGGCGGGCATGCCGCGGTGCTTCTGCGGCGGCGGCCCGATCGCGCCGTCCAGCCACGCGATGGCGGGCGCCCGGTACTCGACCTCGGCCGTCTGCCCCTCGTACACCGGAACCATGGTCTCGGCGTTCCCGATGCGCGACGGCAACAGGTAGGGGATGTGCATGTGCACGTGGTGCGTTCCCGGCTGTACCGGCACCACCGTGCGTCCCCAGCTCGCCTGCACCGGGTGCCCGTCGACCGACAGGATCGGCTTGAACAGGCCGAGGAGGAACGACACCCACCAGTACTTGGCGGTG
Source organism: Actinoplanes sp. NPDC089786 (assembly GCF_040684855.1). Lineage (NCBI taxonomy): Bacteria > Bacillati > Actinomycetota > Actinomycetes > Micromonosporales > Micromonosporaceae > Actinoplanes > Actinoplanes sp. NPDC089786. The sequence continues at coordinate 36,148 of NZ_JBFBGU010000023.1, read as the reverse complement.
ACGGCAATGGCCGACGTCCCACCGCCCCACGGCGGCTGCGGTTGTCCGTACATCAGACTGGCCCTCCCTGATCAGCGAGGGGAAGCATACGGATCGTGGGTGAACCGGTGGGGGCACCTCATCCGATCGGGCCGAGCGCCTGCCACCGCGGGCGGAAGGGCAGCTCGGCCAGGGCGGCGATGGCGCGGGGCGGGAAGTCCGGCCAGGTGTCCCGCCGGGTGTCGTGCCGGCGGTTCAGGTGCCGGTCGAGAAAGGCCTGGGTACGGCGGAGCCCGTCCACGCCGACGGCAACGTCGATCTCACCCGCGCCGATGGTGTCAGCGTCGCTCCAGGCGCCGGTTCCTGGGCCGCCTGAGCGGCCGTCAGCGGGACGTCACGCGGTAGGCGAGGTAGACGACGCCGTTGGCGAAGCGGCGCTCGTCGGTGAGGTCGAGGTCGAGGCGGACGCGGTCGGCCAGGAAGTGGGTGCCGCCGCCGACGATCACGGGGGAGAGGAAGACGCGGATCTCGTCGATCAGGCCGGCGCGCAGAGCATGCGCGGCCAGGCCGGGGCCGCCGATGGTGAGGTCGCGGTCGCTCGACTCCTTCAGGGCCCGCACGGCCTCGGCGTCGAAGGACCGTTCGACGCGGGTACGCGCGCTCGACGGCTCGGCCAGGGTCGTGGAATACACGATCTTGTCCGCCGCCTGCCACAGGCGCGCGTAGTCGAGCTCGACGGCGGGCAGGCCGGGCTGCTCGTGCGCGGTCTCCCAGAACGTCATCACGTCGTAGAGCCGCCGCCCGTACAGGTAGGTGCCGATCGGGCGTTCGAGGTCGTTGACGAACGCGTGCACCTCGGGGTCGGGCACGCCCCAGTCGAACTTGCCCTGCTCGTCGTTGATGTAGCCGTCCAGGGACGTGATGGAGGTGCTGATCAGTCTGCCCATGCCGACGAGCCTACGGTTAACCGTAGGCAAAGCGCAACCGGTTGCGCTAAGACAGCAGTTTGTCGAGGTCGCGTTCGGCGTACTGCCGGTGCGAGTACTCCTCGCTCAGCACGGTGACGAACACCTCGCGTACATCCATCGCCTGGGCCGGAGGCCAGGAGCCGGGGCCGTGGACCGGCTGCGTCTGCCCGTTCAGCCGCTCGTCGGTCAGGCCCGCCAGCACCTCGCGTACGCCGGCGACCCGATCCTCGCGAACCGCGAGCACCTCCTCGAAGGACGGGCGCGACGTGCGGTCGACGGTGAAGCCGACGTCGTCGCCCGCCTCGTCCCACGGCAGGTCGAGCGGGTGCCACGGCGCGGGATCGCCGAGGTAGGCCCGCCGCACCCAGGCGTCGGTCGCGTAGCAGAGGTGCCGCAGTGTCTGCAGGAACGACCACTCGTCGTCGACCGAGGCGTTGAGCTGGTCGGGCGTCAGCGTGCGGGCCCGCTCGATGGTTCCGGCCCAAAGCTCCTCGAGGATCGCCCACGCCTCGCGGAAACCGTCCGCGTCGGCCGGGCGCATCTTGGCCAGCAGCGGGTCGCGGCGTTCCAGCTCGGCCGCGATCAGCGGCGCCACGTCGACCCCGTTGATCACCACGTTCTTCAGCTCGCCGCTGATCTCGACGTCGCACAGCTCGACGCCGCGCATGCGGACCTGGAAGAAGCTCACCGCCCGGAAGTCGGCGCCGGCCAGGTTGACGTCGCGGAAGGTCGAGCCGCTCAGATCCTGCCGGCTGAACTCGGTCATGCCGGGACGCTCTCGGCGGTCAGGCGCTCGCGCGCGGCCTCGATCACGCCGTCGAGGCGGTCCCGGGTCGCGGCGAGCGTACTCATCTGCTCGTCGATCCGGTCCCGCTCGGCGGTCAGGTGATCGAACATGGCCGGCGTGATCTGCCCGGTGTGCATGCAGGGCATGATCTCGGCGATGCGCCGGCTGGGGATGCCGGCGGCGAGCAGGATCTGGATGAGGTGTACGCGCTCCACGGCATCCGCCGGGAACGTGCGCTGGCCGCCCTGCGTACGCGTGGGAAGAATGAGGTCTTGCTCCTCGTAGTAACGCAGCGAGCGGACGCTCACCCCGGTCTGCTCGGCCAGCTCACCGATGCGCATGACGTTCTCCATACGGACTCGAACCTCACATGAACGTCAGATTCTACCTTCTGGACCGCGTGACCTTCATGACCGCGTGCCATGCTCGGGTGGTGCTCGACGACTTCGCCTCGCGGCTCGCGGCTCATCCCCGGGTCACCGATCTGCTGGTCGCCGGCTCGCTGGCCACCGGCGACCATCTCCCCGGGGTCAGCGACCTCGACCTGGTCGCCATCTGTTCCGCGCCGCTGACCGAGCCCGAGGTCCGCGCGCTGCACGACGGCATCGACCCGGCGCTCGCGCTCGGCTGCGTCTACGTCGACCAGGCGTCGGTCGCCGACGTCGCCCGCCGCCATCCCACGTGGACACACGGGGTGCTGGTGCAGCGCATCCTCTCCGGGGTCACGCGCGCCGAGCTGGTCCGGCACGGCTACGCCGTCCTCGGCCGGGCGCCGGGTGAGATCTTCCCGGCCATGACCGACGATGACGTACGCGAGGCCGGCCGCGCCGAGCTCACCGGCTACTGGTCGTGGGCCGCGCGCCGGCCCTGGCTGTTCCTCGACCCGGTGATGGCCGACCTCAGCCTCACCTCGATGGCCCGCGGCCGGCACACCCTGGCCCACGGCGCCCTGCTCACCAAGTCGCGTGCCGTCGGGCAGGCCGCCGCCCCGCCGTGGCTGATCGACCAGCTCGCCGCCCGCCGCCGCGGCGAGCAGGTCACGTCCCCACGGCTGCGCACCGCGTGGATCGCCTGGCGGGACGCCCGCCGCACCGTACATCTGACGTAGATTCTCGCCGTGGATCGACAACGGCTCAGCAGCATCGCGCACTCGCACCACCCGATCGCCGCGCCCATCTCCGGGGTGAACGTCAACCGCCTCCTGCGCCGCGCCGGCCGCGGTCCGGCCGCGCGCATCCTCGACCTGGGCTGCGGCGAGGCGGCCTGGGCGATGCAGGCGCTGGCCCACTACCCCGACGGGGTGGCCGACGGTATCGACCTCAGCCCGTACGCGCTGGAGCGGGCCGCCGAGGCCGCCGCCGTCCGCGGCCTGACCGAGCGCCTGACCCTGCACGAACGGGATGCGAGCGGCTACGTGCCGGACGGCGACTACGACCTGGTCATGTGCGTCGGCATGACACATGTCTTCGGAGGCCTCGGCGAGACGATCGCGTCGGCCGGCCGGCACGTGCGCCCGGACGGCGTCCTGCTCGTCGGGGAGCTGTTCTGGGCGTCCTCACCGACCCCCGATCTGACGACGTTCTTCGGCGAGCTGACCGACCTGGCCGGCCTGGCCGACGCGGCCGAGGGGAGCGGCTGGACCCCGATCTACGTGCACGTGAGCGACCAGGCCGAGTGGGACACGTACGAGTGGTCGTGGGTCGGCTCGCTCACCGAATGGGCATTGGACAACCCCGGTCACCCCGACGCCGCGGACGCCCTGGACGAGGCCCGCAGCCACCGCGAGCAGTGGCTTCGCGGCTACCGCGGCATCGCCGGCTTCGCGACGATGGTGCTGCGCCGCGTCGAGAAAGTCTGATGTCCGCCGGGATACCGACGTCGACCGCCCGGGCCTGCTGGTCTCGATCGCCATGGTCGCGATGATCGACTGAGGCGCTGGCCGATCCGGCCGACATCACCGGTTGGCGTGAACGGCCAGTACCTAAGCCATCACTCCTCGTGCAACCATGACGCAAGGCGGCTGGGATGTTCGAGCGGTGCGGGGTTGATGATGCGGGCCGAGCGGCGAATCGATCTATTGCAGAACGACGCTCGGTCCGTCGTGCTGCTGCGCGCGATCGCCGTGACGCATCGCAACGTGCAGCGGGTCCAGGCGATGAGCCTCGCGATGTCCTTGGTGATCGCCGGGTCCGGCATCGTCGCCCGGATCACCGATGCCGGCCTTTCCGCGGTCGCCGTCGCCGGAACGCTCTGGGCCGCGCTGTATGCGCTGGTCCTCGCCCCGTCCGCCCGGCGTTATCTCCGAACCAGCGCGACCCTGCAGGAGTTGTTGGACACGACCCTGTTCAACCTTCCGTGGAACAGCGTGCTCGCCGGTGATCCGCTGTCCGAGGAGGAGGTCAGCCGGCTCAGCCGGCGGTACCGAGGCGACCAGAAGCCGCTGCTGGACTACTACCTGGTCTCGACGGCGGGGTGGCCGTACGACGTGCTCTTCTGTTTCGAACAGAACCTGGCCTGGGGGTCGAGGGTCCGGCGTCGCCTCGCCGACGGGCTGATCGGTCTCGCCATCGCGTGGTGCGTGGGCGGCGTGGCTGTCGCGTTCGCGACCGAGGCGACCGTGACGGCGCTGGTCAGCTCGTGGCTCATTCCGTCGCTCGGTCTGCTGCTGTTCTGTTCGGACCAGGCTCGCGCCCAGAACGCGGTCACCCAGGAGCGCTCCCGCGTCCTCGGCCTCGTCCGGGCGGTGATCGACGACCCGACGTCATCGCATCTCGCCGACGAGGCCGAGTTCACCCGGTTCGCCCGTCAGGTTCAGGACTCGCTGTTGCTGGCGCGCCGGCAGCAGCCGCGTACGCCGCAATGGTTCTTCCGGCTGTTCCATGACGACGATCTGAGCGACTTCCGCTACAAGATGCGTGCCCTGGAGAAGAGGATCACCGCGGCTGATCTTGACTCCAGATTGGACTCACAGTCACATCGTGATCGCTTCCAGTTATGAAATAATGACGGTCGTCAACGTGTCGTCGCCGGAGGGTGCCGTACCGAGTCGCCTCGCTGGAGCGGCTGCTCACCGCGATGGTTCACCGGACCTGGTCTGACGATCTCAGATCGACGTCCGCTCATTTTCCCAGGGAGGCCCACCCATGCCCCACCGCGAGGAACCGTCAACCAGCGCGGCCTCCGACGAGGAGACGGATCAACCGGTGGTGATCGCCGACGTCTCCGGCATGACGATGCTCGAGCTGCTGCAGTGCGAGGACGCGAAGGTCGTCGAGGGCGCTCGGCGGCTGGTGGCCGACTATCTCGTTCTGCCCGTCACCTCCAGTTGGAGCAGCTTCCTCGATCCAGGCGCGCGGCCCGTCGAGAGCCGTGAGGACTCTTGATCCAGCCCCACGCATTGCCGGTCGGGTCCTTTGATCAGCTGGCGAGCGGACGGTGCGACGCCGGCGCCGTCGAACGCATTCGCGCGGCCCAACACAGCAAAGACCTCTTGCTGGCCAGTCATGTGCTGCGAGATCTGCTCGGCGACGACCCACGAGTTCTCGGCGTGGCCGAGGTTCTCTCGCGGGCGCAGTCGAGGTCGCCGGTCCGGGCGGCCGAGACGTTCCGCCGAGGATGGCTCGGAAGCTGGGCCAGCCGATGCCTGCACTCGGGGCCGGAACGGACGGCTACTGCCGACGACGTCAGCGCCCTGGGGAACCTGGCCGCGGCTGCGGCCCTGCGAACGGGCGTCGACGCTTCCGTCGATGTCGCCATTCGCGCCGGCCGGATCCACCTGCCGACCATGGGTTCGGCGACGGTCGACCAGTCCGCCGGGACCGACGGGACGGCGACGTTGATCGTCCGGCCGGGACGCCCGAGGCTGATCAACGACGGCGGTCATGAGGAAGACCTTCCGATGGGCGATGATCCCCGCTGGATGAGCTTGCGCGAGATCCGTCTCGGTTCGGGCCGGCGATCCCTGACGCTGACCATCGACGATCTCGACCCGACCCGTGACTGTTTCGTGAGCCGACCGGCCGACCGGTTGACGCCCGAGGCCGTCCGGTTGTGGTGGTCGCGTGGTGAGCTTGCCTGGTCGCTTCTGCGGAATCACGCGCCGGAATCGAGCGAGCTGACCGCGCGCTGGACGGACACCTTGGTTCCGTTGGAACCCGCCGCCGACGATGCCAATCTGAGCATCAGCTCGCGTGCCGCCCTCGGAAGTATCGCGTTGAGCCTGCCCGCGGGCCCGGTGGAGTTCGGGGCCTGCCTGGTACACGAACGAGCTCACTCCATGTTGAACGGCATCCTGCTCTTCTGGCGGCTCGCGGATCCGGCCGCGACGGCGACCTACTTCGCGCCATGGCGAAGAGATCCGCGACCCATTCTCGGCGCGTTGCACGGCATCTACGCGTTCACCGCGGTGGGCGAGCTGTGGCAGCAGCTGCTGGCCGTGCCCGAACTCCGAGGCGAGGCGGCCGGCCAGCTCGCCCGCCGGCGCGTCCAACTTCGCGCCGCGATCGAGGCCGTGACCCGCTCGCCCGAACTGACGCGGGCCGGGGAGGCCCTGGTCGCCCACTCCCGCCGGCGGGTCGAGCGGCTGGAGGCCGTCGAGCTGCCCCACGAGCTGGGTCGCCGTGCCGAGGATGAGCTTGTGCAGGCCTACGACGCGTGGATGCTGCGCAACTCGGCGCCGAGGGGATAGGCCGGGTCACGCGACGCGACCTAGCTGGGCGGCGGCTCGATATCGAGCTCGGCGCGTTCCCCGCCGCCGATCTCGGTCACGATCGGATGCTCCGGATGCAGGACCTCGCGGAGCTGCACACGGGCCTTGAGCAGCAGGTCGCTGCCGGTCGAGTCGCCGGTCGCCTGGAGATCGATCGCGGCGTTGACCGCGGTCAGCAGCGTCTCCGGATGGCCCGGACCGAAGAATCGCTCCGCCCGTTCGTACGTGGCGACGGCCAGATCACGGGCTGCCGCGGATTCGCCCGCCTCGGCGAAGGAGTTGGCCAGCCCGGTCGCCGCGGCGAAGGAGTACGGGTGGTCGTCCCCGAACACCTGGCGGGCGAGCGCGAGGTTGCTTTCGGCGAGCCGGCGTGCCTCGGCGTTGTCGTCCCGCAACCTCCGCAGAATGATGGCGAGGTTGATGCTGGCGGCGAGGGTGAGGGCATGGCTCGAGCCGAACAGCCGTCGATAGCGCTCAACGGTGTCGCGAGCCATGCTCCGCGCCGTCTGCAACTCGTTGCAGACCCGCAGGGCGTTGGCGAACGTGAGTGCCGCGGACAGGCTGTGTTCGTGGTCCTCGCCGAAACGCGCGCGGTGATCGTGGTAGTTCTCCCGGGCGCTGTCCCGGGCATCCGCGTAGGAACCCGTGCGCCGCAGGGCGATCGTGATGGCTCGGGCGGCCATCAGCACGGCCGCGTGCCGGGCCGACAGCAGGTCTCGGTAGATCGGCAGACCCCGGCGCTGGAGTTCGAGCGCGGCCGAGTATTTCCCGAGTCCGATCAGGTCCCGCGTCAGGTTGGTCAGCGACTCCTGAGTGGAAACGTGGTTCTCGCCGAACCGATCCCGTCTCTTGTCGAAAAGGTCGCGGTCGATCTGCTCGGCCTGGGCGAAGAGGCCGAGGAACCGCAGGTTGACCGCGAGGTTGCTCCGCGCCCGGAGGGTGCTGTCGTCATCCGGCCCGAAGGTGATGGTGTGCAGCTCGACGTTGCGTTCGTCGTGCTTTCTGGCGGCGGCGTAGTCGCCCAGAATGCGAAGGTCGTTACTGACGTTGTTGGCCGTGTACAGGGTGTGTTCGTGGTGCTCGCCGAAGCGCTCGGTGTCCTCGGTGAGGATCCGGAAGACGTGTTCGTCGAGGTCCCGGGCCGCCTGGGATTCGCCCAGCAGCCGGAAGGCGTTGGCCAGGTGACGACCGGCGATCAACGTGATCTCGTGGTCGGAGCCGAGTGGGTCCTGCGGATCGGTCCACGCCTCGTAGGCGAGCATGCCGAGCCGGCGGCTGGCCTCGTAGTCGCCGATCGTGAAGAGGTACCGGATCTGGTCCAGAACGACCGTGCGTGCGTCCGGCGACACCGCGCTGATCAGTTCGGCGGCCAGGATGTGCGGGCCGATCTCCTTATGGGCCCGGCGGGTCTGGATGTCATCCGGCTCACCCGGGTTGGCCGACGACAGGATGTTCTGTACGTTCCGGCGGGCCTGCCGTAGCCGGTCCTCGACCAGTTCTTCGCGTAGCACTCGCTGAACCAGGCGGTGGACCTGGAGCCGCTGCCCTTCGGAGTCGGTGATCTTGACAAGGCCGTAGGCGTTCACCCGGCGGATGGCGCGGTTGAGGTCGATCTGGTTGCGCAGCGCCGCGGAGAGGTCGTCCGACAGATCGGCGAGCCGGCCACTGCGCAGGACGGAGACGGCGACCGGTTCGGCGCCGAAGAACGCGAACGCCTCGAGCAGCTCGGCGGCTCCGGGGGCCTCCCGGCGCAGCTGCTGGACGGCGAGCTTCACGATGGCGAAGACGGTTTCCGGGTACGCGACCGGCCGGCCCTCGGAGAGGAGCTGCTCGATGTTGCGGTCGAACAGTTCCAGGTACTCCGGCACCGGCATCTTGGTCTGGGCGTTCCAGATCGCCGCCTGCTCCAGCGCCAACGGAAGGTCGCCCAGCTTCTCCGCCAGCCGGTCGGCATCCTCGGGGCTGATGTTCTGCCCGTGTCGTTGCAACAGTTCGATGCTTTCCTGGCGTTCGAAGATGTCGACCTCGATGGAACCGCTGTCCGTCGCGAACTCGGCGGTATTGCGCGAAGTGATGATCACATGGCCGCTGCCGGCCGGCGGCACGATGCCCGCCAGATTCGCCCGGTCGGTGACGTTGTCGTAGACCAGGAGCCAGCGCCGATCGCTCTCCGGCGCGGCCAGGGCTTCGAAGAGCAGGCTGATGGTCTGCTTGACCTCGTCCCCGGCCGGCAGGTCGAGGCGGGTCGCGAGTTCGGCCAGCGTCTGGCGAACCTGGGCCGGATCCTCGGCGGGGATCCACCAGATCAGGTCGTACTCGCCGGCGTGTCGATAGACGTACTCCACGGCCAGCTGGGTCTTTCCCACGCCGCCCAGGCCGTGCAGCGTCTGGGGCACGACCGCTGCGTGCTGCCGGGCCAGCAGAGTCGCGGTGAGCCGCTGCAGGAGAGTCTCGCGACCGGTGAAGTTGGGGTTCTTCGACGGCAGGGCGGGCCCAAGGATGAGCCGGCGTTGATTCGCTCGGGAATCGTTGGGCGCATCTTGCAGCGGGCCGGCTGTGGTTCGCGCGTTCACGGTGTCTCCCGGCTCTGGATTATCACGGGGCAGGCTACGTGGTAGGACTAATCGGGACGTATCACCCGGGGGTGATGGTCTCATCTCCTGAGATGAAGATCCCGTAAGTTCGCTCATTGATCCGGCGGCGAACCGCTCGGAGATCTGGCACAGACGTGCTCGCAGGACAGACTGACTCACCTGCAGACGACGTTCCGCACACTGGTCCAGCCACTCGTGCATACGGTGCGAGGCGACGCCGCCGACCAGATGGGCGCAGCGGTCGACCAGCACCATGGACCGGGGCATCTGGTCGTGCGAGGTGCCGTCGCCGATCAGTTCGCCCACCTTCGCCATGACGGTGGCATGGTCCGGCCGGCCCGGGCCGGGGGCGGCTCCGGTCACGTCGTCGTAGGCCATGGCCAGAACGGCGACATCGACGTCGGACAGCAGGCTCAGCGCCGCTTCGTGGTCGGACCGGCTCAGGCGGTCACCGTCGTGCGGGGTTCCGGCGAGGATTTCCGGCGCCGTCACCGTGGGCCACGAGGTCGGACGATGCAAGGGGCGGGTCGATGCGGGCAGATAGTGGTTGTGAAATTGAAGGAATCTGCGTCCGGCATGCGCCGCCAGGCGGAAATACCACCATCGTCCGCGTGGAGTCAGGTTCTCATAGCAGGCGAACAGCATGGCGCCGGCGAGGACGGAGAGCAGGAATTGTGATCGCCAATCGCCCTGACGCATGATTTTCAGCGATTCGTAGCCGGCTTCGTGAATGGTGTTCAGGGTCGTCCTGAGGTAACCGGTGAGACGAGGTGATCCCGCCGTCCAGGGGTGCAGGACGAAATCGAGCAACGCGTCCTGCTCCTCCATCCGGAGTTCGTCCACCGTCTGGGCGATGACCGACAGCATGAGCGTCACCGGGTCGCGGCTGAGGGGCGCGTCGGCCTCGAAGGTCGACAGATCGACCAGCCGGAAGTTCTCCGCCTGTGGCTGGTCCCGCTCGACCGGGACCAGGACGTTCTCCAGATGGAGATCGCCGTGTGACGCGCCGGTCGACACGTCGAAGGTGATGGCGCCGCCGATCCGGCCCGCGGCCATCAACACCGGATTGGGCAACGGATTGGTGCGGTCGCTGCCCTCGAGGAACCAGGACGTGTCCTGTTCGAACAGTCCCAGAGCGGTGGCCCAGTCATGAATCGAGCCGCCCCCCTCCAACGCCCCGTGCAGTTCCCGATCCAGGAAGCCGGCCGTCGTCATCTCGACGGACCGCACCACGTGGGGGGCCCAGTCCCGGAGGACAGATTGGACGACGATTCCGCACGTCTTGTCGAAGTGCACGTCGGGCACCTGGGTCAACGGGGTCAGCCCGAACGTCGCTCCGGCGACGTCCTGGAACATCAGGTGGCCGCCATCCCCGACGGGGTAGGGGTCGAACGGTTGGTCGACGAGGTGGTCCGTGATGAAGGCCGCGGCCGAGGCGGCCTGCGCTCGTCGATGGGCCGCCGGCTCACGGGCGTAGACCCCGGCCGGGCAGACCTTCAGCACCAGTTTGACGTCGGCTCCGCCGGGCTGCCGAACATTGATGGCGGCCAGCTTGGCGCCGGTGTAGCCGCCGGCCCGCCAGACCGGTCGCGTCAGCCGGACGGCACGGCCGTTGGCCTCGGCCCAGCGCGACAGGGCGGATGCCGCCGGCCCGCCGAGCACGCGGGCCAACTCCTCCTGCTCCGGGTGCGCTGTGCCGGACAATATCGACCTCACCGAAGTTCGGATTGATGATCCGTTGGTCATGGACGGGGTGGAGAAAGGACTTCATGCCGTCCGTCCACCGTATCGACGCCAGGAGGTGTGGGTCCAGCCGCGACAAATTGTCCGTAGCCCTATTTTGGTTGATCGAATAAGACGCGGCAAATGCTCGTCCGGTCAACAAGATCTCGACCTCTGCGCGCCGGCCGGGTCGGCGACGGGATCGGTCCGCACGACCGACCCCGGATGAGGGACATCGATCTCGTCGGGCCGCGGACCGCGTCACCCGCGACCCGCGGGCTCCACCCACGTGCGGAAGGGGGGACTCGAACCCCCACGCCCGTTAGGACAAAGGCTCCTAAGACCTTCGCGTCTGCCATTCCGCCACTCCCGCGTTCCGGTGAGTGTAAACACTCCTCGGCGGACGTATGTACAGGCCACGGCGGTCGCCTCGCGGATCGGGCCGCGTGACGACCGCCGTGGGTCTGTGGTGTTTCTAGAAGCGGAACATCGCCAGGCTCCGGCTGATGTCGCTCGCCACGCGGGAGAGTTCGTCGGCCGCCGCCTCGGTGTGGGCCGCCGCGCCGGTGGTCTCGGCGGCCGCCTCGGCGACCGCGGCCATGTTGGTGGAGATGTCGGCGGTGCCGGCCGCGACCTGGGACACGTTGCGGCTCATCTCGTCGGTGGTCGCGGTCTGCTCCTCGACCGCGGCCGCGATCGCCGTCTGGGTCTGGTTGATCTGGTCGATCACGGCGCCGATCTCCGCGATCGCGGCGACCGCGGCGGCCGAGTCGGTCTGGATCGCGCCGACCCGGGTCCGGATGTCCTCGGTGGCCCGGGCCGTCTCGCCGGCCAGTTCCTTCACCTCGCCGGCGACGACCGCGAAGCCCTTGCCGGCCTCACCGGCCCGGGCGGCCTCGATGGTGGCGTTGAGGGCGAGCAGGTTGGTCTGGCCAGCGATCGACGTGATGATCTTGACGACCGAGACGATCTCGGCCGAGGACGTACCCAGCTTCTGCAGGATGTCGCCCGCCTCGCTGGAGATGCGGACGGCCTTGCCCGCCACCTCGGCCGCGCTGTTGGCACTGCGCGCGATCTCGCCGATGGAACTGCTCATCTCCTCGGCGCCGGCCGACACCGTGGTGATGTTCTGGCCGATCTGGCTGGACGCGGCCGACACCGTGCCGGCGCCGGACGCGGACCGGCCGGCCGAGGCGTTCATCTGCCCGGCGACCGAGGTGAGCTGCGTGGCCGACGAGGCCAGCGTGGTCACGTTGTCGCTCACGTCACGCAGGGTGCCGGTGAGCCGGTCGAGGGCGGTGTTGAGGGCGTTCGCCATCCGGCCGACCTCGTCCTTGCCCTCGACGTCGAGCCGCTGGTCGAGCCGGCCCTCGGCCAGGCCCTCGAGGACCTCGACGGTGCGGCGCAGCGGCCGGGACATGGCCCGGCTGACCAGCAGGCCGAGCAGCAGGGCGATCAGCAGCGCGCCGCCGATCAGACCGCCGACCAGCAGCTTGGCCCGGTCGGCGGCCCGCTGGGCCAGCGTCATGTGGTGGGCGGTGTCGGCGTCCTCGGCCATGGCCAGGGAGTTCAGCGCGGTGGTCATGGCCTCGGCGAGCGGCTCGGCCAGGCTGCCCTGCGCGGCCAGGTAGGCGTCCATGTTCGCGGCGCGACCGGCCGTGAACAGCTTGTCGTTGCGCACCTTGCGGTAGTCGGCCAGCGCGGTCTCGAACGTGCCCCGCTGCGCTGCCTGCCCCTCGACCCCGCTGGTCCGGTACTGGGCCCAGGTGCCGTCGATCTCGGCGTCCTTGCGCTTGATCGCCTGCTCGATGTTGTTGGCGTCGGCGGCCGGCGAGTGCAGGATCAGCGACCCGCTCAGCACCCGCAGCTCCTGGACGTCGGAGCGCACCTCGCCGAGCAGGTCGGCGGCCCGCAGGTTGTCGCGGCCCACCTCGGACAGGCGGTCGTTGGCCGCGTCGACCTGGATCAGGCCGGTCGCGCCGACGCCGATCATCAGGAGGCACAGCACACCGAAACTGACGAGCAGTTTCTGCGCTACCGGCAGATTGCGAAGCAGGGCTGACATCACGTTTCTCCGGAAGGTGGCGGGGCGGGTGCACCGCACCTATCGGCAGTTGCCGCCGGGACGTGAGGGAAGACAGGTCAGTCGATGCCCAGATCACGCCGCAGCTTGGCGACGTGCCCGGTGGCCTTCACGTTGTACATGGCCCGGTCGACGGCACCGTCCTCGTCGATCACGAAGGTCGAGCGGATCACCCCGGTCACCGTCTTGCCGTACAGCTTCTTCTCGCCGTACGCCCCGTACGCCGTCAGCACGCTCTTGTCCTCGTCACTGACCAGCGGGAACGTGATCGCGTCGCGTTCGCGGAACTTGGCCAGCTTGGCCGGGGAGTCGGGGGAGATGCCGATCACCTCGTAGCCGGCCGCCTGCAGCGAGGCCAGCGAATCGCGGAAGTCACAGGCCTGCTTGGTGCACCCGGGGGTCATCGCGGCCGGGTACGCGTACAGAACGACCTTGCGCCCCCGCAGATCCTTCAGCGCCAGGCGGTCGCCGGAGTCGGTGGGCAGGGTGAAATCGGGGGCGGTGTCGCCGTGGCTGAGGCTCATCCTGCGACCTTAGCCGTGGCGCCGGGCTGGTGACGCAGCCGCATCATGCCCTGGACGACCAGGCCCAGGCCCCCGCCGATGGCCAGCGTCACGGCCGTCCGGGCGATCCAGGCCGGCCCGGCCACCGGGACCACGGCCTGCTGGAGGACGCCGAGGTCGATGAGGCCGCCGAAGACCGCCACCACCGCGCCGGCCAGCGTGGTCAGGAACGCCGACCGGGTGAGGAAGGCCGAGGCCAGGCCGATCAGCCCGGCCGCGTAGGTCACCGTCGGCGCGGGCGCGTCCAGGGTGCGGAGGATCGCGTACGCCAGGAGCGCCGCCCCCGCCACCGGCCCGGCCGCGACCGACCACCGCCCGGCCGCGGCCACCGCCAGCATGATCGCCACCGCGCCGGCCCACCACAGCCATTCCGGAGGCGGCGGCAGGTAGTCGAGGGTCCCCTGGATCCGCAGCTCAGTGGTCTCCTGGCGGAGCGGGACGACCCAGTCGCGCAGGTGATGTCCGCGGTAGGGCTCGGCCGTCGCGGCCGGCGGCAGGCCGTCACCGGTCCAGTGCGTGCGCTGGTCGTGCCAGCGCACGGTGAGGTCGCCCGAGACGCGTCGCCATTGCGGGGGTGCGGCCGGGTCGGCGGCCGCCGGCAGCGGGGTCTCCCCGGCCAAGGTCTGGTTGAGGTACGTCGCCGGCGAGTGCACGTTCTCGTACGTGCCGTCCGGTCGCACCTCGAGATAGGGCTCGCCGGAGTAGCCGAGCACCTCGACCGTGCGCCCGGTGTCGTTGGTCAGCTCGAGCCGTGCGCCCGCCTCGATCGCGGTCACCACCAGGCCCGGCACGGCCGGGGCGAGACCCGTCACCTCCGTACGGAAGGAGGTCGCGTCGGGGGTGTCGCCGCCGTGCGCGAACGCCGGGGCGGGCAGCAGCACCACCCCGGCGACGACCGCGACCGTGAGGAGAGCTCGTCTCACCCGACCGCGCTCGTGATGGCCTGGGGGGTCGGGTTGGACAGCCGCTTGCCGTTGACCAGAACGGTCGGTGTGCCGGTGACGCCGCGCTTGGACGACTCGGCGGTGACGTTGGTGGCCCACCCGCTGTACTTCCCGTCGGTGACCGCGGCCGCGAATTTGTCGCCCAGCCCGGCCGACTTGCCCAGCTCGATCAGCTTGGCGTTGTCGAGGCCGTTGCTGCCCTCGGTGGGCTGGTTGTCGAAGAGCACCTGATGATATTGCCGGAACTTGCCTTCCTCGGCGGCGGCGGCCACGGCGCCCGCGGCCCGCGTCGAGTACTTCGTGCCGTTCGACTTGTCGTCGAGGATCGCGATCGGGTGGTAGCGCACGGTCACCTTCTTCGCGTTGACCAGCTGCGTCAGCGTGGCCCCGGACTGGTTCTCGAACTCGTGGCAGATCGGGCACATGAAGTCTTCGTACACATCGATCGTGACCGGGCCGTCGCCCACCGCGAACGCCGTGCCGTTGTCGACCGTGCCCGGCGGGACGGCGGCGTTGCTCGTGTCGGAGCGCTGGCCGGCCAGCACGCCCCAGCCGATCAGGCCGGCGATGAGCAGCACCCCGACCACCGCCACCGTGGTCCACAGCGTGACGGTGCGGCGTTTGTCGGCCGCCTTCTGCTGCTCGACGATCCGCTTGGCGGCCGTCCGCTGCTTCGTGCCCTTGCTCATCGCGTACCCCTCATCAACAAACCGTCCAGCGAGAACCGTGTCCGCGGACGCCACACCAACAAACCCGCCAGCGCCAGGAAGCCCACGTCTCGCGCGATCTCCCAGCCGTACGCCGGGCTCTCGCCCGCGCCCAGGTCACCGCCCTGGCTGAAGCAGCCGCAGTCGATCTGCAGGCCGCGGGCCCAGGCCGAGACGATCCCGGCGATGAAGATCACCATCAGCAGCCCGCCGATCACCGCGGTCAGCCGCGTGGCCAGGCCGATCAGCAGCAACAGGCCGAGCGCGATCTCGAGGAACGGCTGGACGGCGCCGACCACCTGGGCGGCCTCGAACGGCATCAGCCGGTACGCGTTCACCGCGCGACCGGACGCCGCCAGGTCGGACACCTTGAGCCCGCCGGCGATCAGGAAGACCGCGGCCAGGCCGAGCCGAGCCACCGTCGAGACCCACGGCCACACCGCGGTCCGGCGCACAGCAGTCACCGTCATCACGTTCCATTAGTCGGCGGGGGCGCCGCCGCGGTTCCGTGATTTCGGCTGGGGGTTTCCTGGGGTCTTCTTGTGAGTCAGCTGGCCTGGGCGTCGGCCACGGCCGCGGCCAGGTCGTCACGCGCGCGGGCCACCCGCGAGCGGATCGTGCCGACCGGTACCTCTTCGATCTGGGCCGCCTCCGCGTACGACATGCCCATCACCTGGGTGAGCACGAACGCGGTGCGGCGCTCGGGGCCCAGCCGGCCCAGCAGATCGGCGGCGCTCAGCCGGCCCGAGGAGTCCGGCGCGGGCATGTCGGTGTGGGCCTGGGCGGTCAGGCGGGCCCGCAACCGCCGGCCGCGCACCACCGTGCGCAGGTGATCGGCGCAGGTCCGGCGGGCGATGCCGAGCAGCCACGTGCGTACCGAAGAACGCCCCTCGAAGCGCGGCAGCGCCTGGAACGCGCGCAGAAACGTCTCCTGCGTGAGGTCGTCGGCGACGCCGGGATCGACCAGCGCGGCGGTGAAGCGCCAGACGTCGGCCTGGGTCGCGCGGACGAACGCGGCCTGTGACCCGGCGTCGCCGGCACGCGCCCGGAGCGCGAGGACAGTGGTCTCGTCCAGACCGTTTTCAGCCGGGGTCACGACCCGAGATCGTACGCGGGGCGAAACTGGCAGGCGTACCCACGTTGGGCGACCCGGGAGCAATCGGGGAACATGGCTCGCATGCCTGGTGATCGACGATCGTTGCGCCGCGTCCTCGCGACCGGTGCCGGTCTGCTGTTCGGCCTGCTCCTGACGTTGCTCGGCCCGGCCGCGCCGGCCAGCGCCCACGCCGCGCTGGTGGGCAGCGACCCGAGCAACGGCACGGTGGTCCCGGACGCGCCCAACCGGATCACGCTCTCCTTCAGCGAGTCGATCCAGCTGCTGGCCGGCAAGATCCAGGTGCTCGCCCCCGACGGCAGCCGCGCCGACCAGGGCGAGCCGGAGGCGTCCGGCACGTCGGTCACCATCCCGCTGCGCTCCGGCGGTGCTCGGGGCACCTACCTGGTCAGCTACCGCGTGATCTCGGCGGACAGCCACCCGGTGGCCGGCAGCCTCACCTACTCCGTCGGCGCGCCGTCGGCGGCGCCCACCGAGGACGCCGTCAGCGAGAGCGTCGACCCGGTGGTGCGCGCGCTGATCCCGATCGGCAAATACCTCGGGTACGCCGGACTCGTGCTGCTCGTCGGCCCGGTGCTGGTCCTGGCCCTGCTCTGGCCACACCGGCTGTCCCGGGTCGGACCGGCCCGTCTGGTCTGGTCCGGCCTCGGGCTGATCGGGTTCAGCACGCTGATGGGCCTGTGGCTCCAGGCGCCGTACGCGATCGGCGCCGGCCCGTTCGGTGCTTCGCCGGCCGACTTCCAAGACGTGCTGGGCAGCACATTCGGCGCGGTCATGCTGGTCCGCCTCGGCGTGATCTGCGCGGCCGCGTTCCTGCTCCGCCCGCTGCTCCGCGGCGACGGCGGCGAGTCCAAGGCCGACCTGGCGCTGCTCGGCGTCCTCGGCGTGGCCGCGCTCGCCACCTGGCCGCTCACCGGGCACCCGACCGCGTCACCGGTGGCCGGGGTGTCCGTGGTGGTCGACGCGGTGCACCTCTCGGCGATGTCGGTGTGGCTCGGCGGCCTGATCATGCTGGTCGCCTTCCTGCTGCCCAAGGCCGACGAGCGCGAACTCGGGGCGATCCTGCCGATCTGGTCCCGCTGGGCGTTCACCGCGGTCGGCGCGCTGGTCCTGGCCGGCGTGGTGCAGGCGCTGATCGAGGTCAGCTCGATCTCCGGCCTGTTCAAGTCCACGTACGGGCAGCTCATCCTGGTCAAGTCCGGCCTGGCCGCGGTGGCGATCGGGGTGGCGGCGCTGTCCCGCAAGATGGTGCTCAACCGGTCGGCGGCGGCGGGACCGTCCCGGCTGCGGCGGGCGGTGCTGGTCGAACTGGCCGTCCTCGCGATCGTCCTCGGTGTCACGTCGGCGCTGGTCCAGATCCCGCCTCCGCGTACGGCCACGGCGGCGTCGACCGGCACCACCAGCACAACGGTCACCCAGACGCTGCGGGACAGCTCCGTCTCGCTCCAGGTCGACGTCTTTCCGGCCAAGATCGGCAACAACAGCATCCATCTGTACGCGTACACGCCGGACAACAAGCCGCTGCCGGTCGTGGAATGGACGGCCACGGCGGCGCTCGCCTCGGCCAACATCGAGCCGATCGAGATCCCGTTGCTGCGCATCACCGACTTCCACGCCATCGGCGACATCGCGCTGCCGCAGGCCGGCGACTGGAAGCTGACGTTCACGGTGCGCACCACCGACGTCGACCGCTCGACGCTGACCACCACCGTCAAGGTCAACTGAATCTCCCCACTTCTCTCCTTCTCGTACGCCTGGACCGGCCTTTCTGGCTTGTTGCCGTCCGTTTGACCACTTTGGTGGCATTTCGGTATGTATGGTCCTCGCAGTGACACCCGAGAAGGGGGAGAAGCTCATGCGGGCGCTGCGCACGATCCTCGGCATGCTGTTGCTGCTCATCGGACTTCCGGCACTGCTCATCGGGGCAGGCTTGTGGTCCGCCATGCAGCACCGCGACGCGGGTGGCGCGTTCAGCGGGCCACTCCAGACCATCACCACCAGCGGCCACGCCATCGTCGTCGACGACGTGGACGCCCTGCTCCGCACGGACGCGCCGTTCGCCCGCCTGGGCAACGGCAGCCTCCGCCTGGCCGCCAGTTCCTCCGGTGCCCCCACCTTCATCGGCCTGGCCCCCCGAGCCGACGCCGCGCGCTACCTCCAGGGCGTGCCGCGCTCCGTCGTCGGCACAGTAGACATCGGCACCGGCGCCCTGCCGGTCAAGACCGCTCGCGTCGCCGGGACGAAGGCCCCCGCGAAGGTCCCCGCCGCCGAGACCTTCTGGCTGCGGGCCGGCCTGGGCACCCTCGACTGGAACCCCGCCGAGCTCGAAGGCCGCCCGTACAGCCTGGTCATCATGAACCGGGCCGCCGAGCCCGGCCTCCAGCTGACCAGCGCGGTGTCGCTGAGCCCTCGCTGGCTCAACTCGAGCACCTGGGCCCTCCTCATGCTGGGCAGCCTCACCCTGATGTCCGGCCTGATCATCATGGCTTGGCCCGGCCGCCGCCGCGAGATCGTCTACGTGGTCGAGCCCAGCCAGGTCCCCGACCTGATGAAGGCCATCGGCGCCCCCCTGTCCCTGACCCGCCAGGGCGGCCGCCACGCCGCCACCGGCCGCCCCCGAACCCTCGCCGACACCCCATCACCCGCGGCTGCTCCTTCCTTGGCCCCCGCCGCTTCTCCCGCTTCTCCTGCTTCCTCTGCTTCCCCTGCTTCCCCTGCTTCCCTTGCGACCGCGGCCTCCATGGCCGCCTCCTCCGCGGCCGTAGCCACCACCGCCGGCCTGGCGTCCGTTGCCGCCTCCGCGTCCCGCTCAGCCACCGCCCTGGCCGAGCCACCCGCATCCCAGCCGTCGTCATCCGTCTCTTCTTCCACCGCGGCCTCTTCCACCGCGGCCTCTTCTGCTTCTGCGGCCTCGCCCGCCCCGGCCACCGTGCCGATGGGATCCTCGATGGACAGGCCCGGCCCGACCTGGCCGCCCGCCGTCCCCCCATCCGCCGCGGCCTACGCGGCAGCAACCGCACTCCCGCCCCGCCCCGGTTCCCACCGAGCTCCCGCCCCCGGCGCCAAAACCCCGGCCCCCGGCGAGCCCTTGGAGTTCTTCGGCAGCGGAAGCACCTCAGCATCCGGCCTCCCACCCATGGCCGGCCTGGTAGGCGCCCCCGGCCCAGCCGCAACCACCACCCGTGACCCGCTGTTCACCCGCCCGTCCCGCCGCAAGCCCACCCAGCCCGACAACACCGCCCCCTTCGAGGCCTCCGCCGTAGGCGCCTGGGTAGCCGAAACAGCAGCCGCCCGAGCCCGCGAAACCGAGGCCCGAGCCGCGGCCGCCCTGGCCCGCGAACGCCGCAACGCCGCAACCGAGGACGCAGCAGCCGCCGCCGCAGGCGCCTGGGAGGCAACCGGCCTACGCCGAGCCGAAACCCGCAAGGTAGGCCTGACCCTCCCGCCCACCGCGACTCCCACTCCCGCCTCCGCGTCCCCGTCACCGGCCGAGCCCACGCCCGCCGCAGCCGCCACCAACCCGAAGCCCGCGGCCACTGACCCGAAGCCCGCGGCCACCGACTCGAAGCCCGCGGCCGCTCTCACCGGCCTCAACCCCGCTGAGCTTTCCACCGCCTCCGCCGACAAGCTGAAGCCCTCAACGGCCTCGACCAAGCCGCAGTCCTCGGCAAACCCGGCTGAGCCCAAGCCGGTCGCCCCGCCCGCCAAACCGGCCAATACTCCGGCCTCCACCAAACCTTCAGCGACTGAACCGCCGGCCCCGCGCCGCGAGTCAACGCCGACCACAGCCACATCCACGGCGCCCGCCGCCAACGCGAAGCCGTCCACCTCCTCCGCAACGCCCACGCCCAACGCAGAGCCGGCGAAGGCCTCCGCAACGCCCGGCGTGGAGCTGGCCAAGGCCTCCGCAACGCCCGACGCGGAGCCGGTCGACGCCTGGGCAGCCGCAACAAGCGGCTCAACCTTCGCCGCCTCAGCCGGGACGTCCACGAACGGCCCGAAGCCGGTCACGCCCACCAATCCCGCCGCGCCCACCGCAACACCGCAGCCCGCCACGGCGTCTGCCAAGCCAACGGGCTCCGACACCAAGCCTTCAGTGACTGAAACACCGTCACCGCGCCGTGAGGCCACAAAGCCTTCGCAGTCCAAGGCGTCAACGGCTGCGCCGTCCACGACCACCGCGCCGGCGGCATCCACAGCCACGACGTCGACGGTTCCGCAGTCCGCAGCCGCTTCGCCGCCGGGCTCGCAGTCCGCGAAGGCCACGCCGACGCCAGCGTCCACGAGCGTCACGCGGACGCCGACGCCGTCTCTGGCGAAGGTCGCTGATCGCGCTGATAGCAACGGCGGGGCGGCATCCGGAACGGCGACCAAGGAGAGCGAGCCGACGGTTGGCGCTGGCTCTGAGCAGTCGGCGGATGTGCCCTCCAAGGGTGACCCCGCGGAAGGCGGCGCGAAGCAGTCGTCGGGTTTCGCTCGATTGCTCGCGTCGTTGTCGGCGCCGCCGACGCTGCCTGGGCAGACCTCGGCCGCTCCGAAGCCTGCCGCAGGCTCGGACCGTAGCGGGCAGCCATCCGCGACGACACCCGCCCGCACGGACGACACGACGGGCGACAAGCACCAGCCCATGACACAGCCTGCTGCACCGTCCATGGCCAAGCTCTCGCCGTCCGAGTCCACGACCAAGCTCTCGCCGTCCGAGCGCACGACCAAGCTCTCACCGTCGAAGTCGGACGGCGAGATCGCCGCCCTACGCCAGGGCGCGGCGGACGCAGCCGCCCTCCGCGCGGCGATCGGACTCCCGAAGAAACCCACCAACTCACCCGCCGCGGGAACCGGACTGGCCACACCAGGATCGGCGTCAGAGGCGTCGCGGGCGTCGGCATCCGCCTGGGCGTCGGCATCGCAGCCCGGCGCGGCCCGGCCTGGAACGACTTCCGCGCCCACGGCGAACGCCCCGACGGCGACGAGGCCGTCAGCCCCGGCGTCCTCGGGTGGGTCGGCGTCACCGCGTTCCGCGCTCGGCGGTGCTGGTCGTTCGCTGCTGAGCGCGGCGATGGCCCGCACCGGACAGCCAACCGCAGGCAAGACCGCACTGGAGCGGTCGGCTCAGCAACCTGCCGCGAGCAGCGCGGCCGGAACGTCGGCCCAGCAACCTGCCGCGAGCAGCGCGGCCGGAACGTCGGCCCGGCAACCCGCTGCGAAGGACGCGGCCGGAACCCCGACCCTTGGCAGCACATCGGAACCGGCGGGCACGAACGACGCGCCCGGCGGGTCGGCCACGAAGCCGGGGGAGCAGGGTGCCGCCAAGGCCGGACCGGCTGCCGCGAGCGCCCAGTCGGTGCCGTCACAGGCTGTCGGCTCGGAGGCGGGCGATGACTCGGCCGGGGGTGGGGCGGCCCGGTCGAGCCGGCCCGTTACCCCTCCGACCGGATCTGCTGGTAGCGCTGCCTCGGCGGCCGGTGTGGTCGGCGCGAGTATCGGTTCGACGCACTATCGGGATCTGACCACGGTGGCCGCCAAGCCTGCGATCGCCGAGGCGGGGACCGCGACCGCTCCGGCGCCCGCACCGCCGAGGCCCACACCGACGCGGCCCACTGTGCCGGCGCCGTCCAGGCCTACCTCGCCCAATCGCCCGGTGGCTCCTGAGCCGGCCCCGAGCCGCCCGGCCGCCACGAAGACTCCGTCCCGGAACTTGGCAGCTCCGAGCGGCTCTGGGGCGGCTGAGGTAGGCGGGGCTTCGGCCGCCGCGGAAACTCCAGCCCGGAACTCGGCAGCCCCGAGCGGGCCCGGGACGGCTGAGGAAGGCGAGGCGTCGGACGCCAAGGCAAAGCTGGCCGCGGGAGCGCCGGCGCGAGCCGCTGCCACGGGAAATGACGTCGAGGCGGGCGCTCCCACCCGGGATGAGCTCAACGCGCTCGGCCGGCCGGGCTCGTCGCTGCGGCGGGACTACCCGGCCACGGGAAAGTCCGCCGGCAAGGGCAACGACACCGCCAAGAGCAGCGGCCCCGGCAAGAGCGAGGGCGCGGGCGCCGGCAGGAGCAGCGAGGGCGGGCCGGACGACAAGCAGAGCGCCGCGGCTCGGCTCTCGGGGTATCAAGCTGAGGCGGCCAAGCTTCTCGCCGGGTCTCGGCTCGGCCGGAAGAAGCCCAAGACCGACTGACATCCAAGATCGACGAGGGCCGTCCCACCACGGGGGCGGCCCTCGTCGCATGCTGGGCGGCATGCACACGATGTCCGCGGCCGACGCGGTGGATCTGCTGCGTTGCCTCGAAGCTCATGATGTGCCGGTCTGCCTGGGTGGCGGCTGGGCCGTTGACGCGCTGCTGGGTGAGCAGACCCGCGAGCACTCCGACCTTGACCTCTGGGCGCCCGCCGCCCGGCTGGAAGGGCTGTTCGCGGGCCTGGCCGAGGCCGGCGTCGACCGGGTCTACCCGTGGCCGGGCGACCGGCCCTGGAACTTCGTCCTGCACGACGGCGCTCGCCGGCGGGTCGACCTGCACCTGTACGAGCCTCGCCCGGACGGCGACCTGCACTACGGCTCGGCGCTCGACGGGGTCGGCTTCCCTGCGGCGGCCCTGGCCGGCCGTGGCCGCATCGCCGGCACGGAAGTCCGCTGCGAAGCCCCCGAATGGTCGCTCCGGTGGCACACCGGCTACCCGCCACGCCCCACCGACCATCACGACATGTCAA
Source organism: Actinoplanes sp. NPDC089786 (assembly GCF_040684855.1). NCBI lineage: Bacteria > Bacillati > Actinomycetota > Actinomycetes > Micromonosporales > Micromonosporaceae > Actinoplanes > Actinoplanes sp. NPDC089786. Next base: position 13,286 of record NZ_JBFBGU010000023.1, on the reverse strand, counting down.
GGCTGCGCCGACGCTTCAACTTGCCGCTGCCAGAAGATTTCAGCGACTGAAACGCGGTTGGTCGCACTCACGCGAGACCCGCGTTCACGGCCTGTAGTCCCGCCAAGATCGCGGAGTGTCACGTCGCCCCGCCGCTGCGCTTGGAAACCCGCCGCCCGTACTCAAGCACCTATGTGAGGATCCGCCGCTGATCGACGAACACGTCAGGCTCGCCAATGAACATGTCCGCAGAGCACGCCCCATACGCGACGTTGAACGTCTCCAACCGGTACAGCCACTGCCCACCGCTCGTCCTCTGGAGATAGCGATAGTTGATCATCCACCGTGCCCACTGGCCGGGCCCGAGCCGCGCGGCCGGAGGATGCTGCCGCCGCCGGAGCATGAAGAAGTCGCCGCCTTGATCCGCAGTCGGCCATCACCCTCAGTAAGCAGAAGCCCGGTCTCATGCTCGGACCGTCGCATCGGCGGCACCACGTCCCGTGACGACGAGGAGGATAGACCTCCCACCACCGTGAACCCGACGGGGCAGGCGTTGCGCAACGCCGCCGCCGGCCCGCCGCGCGACCGCTTGGACCATGACGTACGCACCCGCTGCACGATCGCATCCACCGGACCGCCCCCAGAGACGCCGAGAGGGCCCCCGTGCAAAAGGGGCCCTCTCGAAGATGGGGTGACCGACGGGACTTGAACCCGCGACCCCCGGGACCACAACCCGGTGCTCTACCAGCTGAGCTACGACCACCATCGCGGCACGCGGAACCGAATCCCACGGCGCCGGACCATCATAGCCACACGCCACCGGCCGCCGTCGACCGGGTTTGGGAGTGGCGACGTGACCTACAACTCGGCAGCGATCGCCTTCGCTTGCTCGACGTCGGGTCCGGGCGGCGGCACAAAGATCGTGCGACGGTAATATTCCAGCTCACGGATGCTCTCGCGGATGTCGGCGAGCGCCCGGTGGGCGAGCCCCTTGGCCGGCTGACCGAAGTACACGCGCGGGTACCAGCGCCGGGCCAGCTCCTTGATCGACGAGACGTCGATCATGCGGTAGTGCAGGTAGTTGTCGAGCGTCGGCATGTCCCGGGCGAGGAAGCCGCGGTCGGTCGCGATCGAGTTGCCGCACAGCGGGGCGGTCCGCGGGTTGGGCACGTACTGCTTGACGTACGCGAGAACCGCTTCTTCGGCCTCGGCCATCGTGACGACCGAGCTGCGCACCTCTTCGGTCAGCCCGGACTTGGCGTGCATGTTGCGCACCACTTCGGGCATCGATTCGAGCGCGGCCTCGTCGGCATGGATGACCAGGTCGACGCCCTCGCCGAGCACGTTCAGCTCAGGATCGGTGACCAGCGCCGCAACCTCGATCAACTTGTCTTTGCCGAGGTCGAGGCCGGTCATCTCACAGTCGATCCACACCAGAAGATCCGCCACGCCGTTCAGCCTAGTACTCGCCGGTCCCGGCGTGCGGCGCCTACTTCTTTTGTCCGTTTCGGGCAGGGACTTCCTAGATGCGCGTTCGCCGGATAAAGTGGTGCTTAACGGACGAAGCCCCCCTTCGGTTACTCCGTTTCCCCGGTAAAGGGCCCTCCGCGTCGGCAGCGCGGAGGGTTCTTTCGTTGTTTCCGCGAAGATCCCAAGATCAAATTCCACTGCCTTGGGTACGCCCGACGCCCTCCCCAACCGCAACACCGGAGCGACGTGGCACTCCGCGACCCAGGCGACAGCGCAAGGCCGTGAACGCGACTCTCGCGTGAGTGGTCACCCGAGCCGCGCTGCTCGTGGCGGGTCAGGATCCCAGGAGCTGCGGGAACCAGAGCCGGGCCGCGGCGTCCCGGGCGACCAGGAACCCGGCGATGCCGAGCGCCCACGACAGCATGGCCCCGCCGCTGCGGAGGGCCCAGGCGTTGAGCCGCGCCAGCAGCCGGTCGATCCAGGCCGGCCCGAACGCGCGGAGGGCATAGAGCCCCAACGCCGGCAGGACCATGATCAGGCAGTACGCCCCCAGCAGCGGGACCACGGTGTACCAGGCCAGACCGGCCGTGGCCAGCAGCCCGATCGCGCCCAGGTAGGGGAGCATCGTGGCCACCTCGGCCAGCGCGGCCAGCAGGGCCAGCCCGGTGAGGCGGCCGGCGGCGCCCAGAGTGGCCCGCTCACGCCAGCGGGCGATCGCGGCGGCGGTCTGGGTCTTGCGGCGGTCGACCCAGAAGCTCAGGGCGAAGAGGACGACACCGATCGCCAGCTGCACGATCAGGAACGGGCGGCTGACCGTGACGCCCTCGAAGGCGCCGGCCAGGCGGCTGCCGCCCAGGGCCAGCCCGGCGCCGACGACGAAGTAGAACCCGGCGATCGTCGCGAGGTAGCCGAGGAACTTCGCCGCCGGGATGCGTGTGGGGGCCAGCAGCAGCCAGATCGGGATGAACAGCGTGCCGATGCTGGTGCTGTCGATGATCGCGAGGACGGCCAGCGACAGGATCAGAACAGCGCTCATGACCAGACATCTTGGCAAGAACCGCCTACTACTTTCGTCTAGGAATGGCGGCGACGATCGTCAGATTCGTGCGACGTTCGCCATCCCTAGCGTCGGTGACATGCGAATTCTGCTCAGCCTGGTCGGCGTCCTGGCCCTCCTTCCCGTGCCGGCGAACAACGCGCCGGCGAACAGCGCGCCGGCGAACAACGAGCCCGGCCTGGCCTATGTGGTGACCAAGGGCGACGGGGTGGTGCGGGTCGTCGGCGAGGGTCGTGACTCGAACGGCGACCCGGTCGGTCCCGACACCCCGATGCGGGTGGCCTCGGTGAGCAAGTCGTTCACCGCCGCGGCCGTGCTGACGCTGGTCGACGAGGGCCGGGTGGCGCTGGACCGGCCGGTGGTGAGCTATCTGCCGGAGTTCCGGATGGCCGACCCTCGTGCGGCCGCGATCACCGTGCGTCAGCTGCTCAACCAGACTTCGGGCCTGTCCGACCGGACGGTCGACATCGACGCCACCCAGGAGGCGCCCGACCTGGCCGGCTATGTCGCCGCGCTGCGGACCGGCCGCCTGGCCCGGACGCCGGGCACGGACGGGGAGTACTGCAACGTCAACTACGACGTCGCGGCGCGGCTGGTCGAGGTGGTGGACGGGCGGCCCTTCGCCGAGGCGATGCGCGGGCGGATCTTCGGGCCGTTGGGCATGACCCACAGCACGGTCGGCGACACCCCGGCGAACGGCTACAACTCGGTCTTCGGGGTGTGGGTCGAACGGCGCGAGCTGCCCGCCTTCCGCGGCGGCGCCGGCGGGGTCGTCACCACGGCCGCGGACATGGGCCGGTGGCTGATCAGCCAGACCGGGCACGGCCCCCGGATCGTGTCGGCGGCCGGCCTGCGCGAGATGCACACGCCGGGACCGGCGGCCGGCACCTACGCCATGGGCTGGGGCGTGGAGCACGCCGACGGCCGTACGCTGCTGGTGCACTCCGGGAACCTGTTCACCTACACGGCCGTCGAGGCGATCGACCCGGCCACCGGCGAGGGCTGGGCGGTCATGACCAACAGCGCTTCGCCCGTCGACCGTACGTACGACCAGCTGCTCGCCCTGGCCGGCGGCCGGGAGCCCGAGCTGAACTGGCGCCCCGGGACCCTCGAGACCGCGCTGGGCGTGATCGCGCTGCTGGCCCTGGGTCTCGGCGTGCTGGGCGTGCTGCGGGCCCGTCGCTGGCAGGGCCGGACCTGGCGCCTGCTGCCGCTGCTGGTTCCGACGGTGGTCCTGGCGACCTGCCCGCTGTGGATGTCGGTCCTGATCGGCCGCACGGTCACCTGGGCCCAGATGACCTACTTCCCGGTGCCGCTGACCATCACCCTGGCCGTGGCCGCGCTGGCCGGCCTGGCCACCGCGGCGGCCCGGGTGCTGGTCCGGCGATCGGTAGGGTCGGCCCGGTGAGGAACGGACTTCTGCTGGTCGCCCTGTGTGGCGCGGTCGTGGCCAACGGCCTGTTCCTGGACGCCATCCCGCCGTCGCGGCAGGCGCTGTTCCTGGCCCTGGGCATCCTGGCCTACCTGCACGGGCGCTACCTGCCGGCCCGCCGCGGCCCGGCCCTGATCGGGCTCTGCGCGGTGCCCGCGGCGGCGGTGGCGGTGTGGTCGGTCTCGACCGCGGTCGGCGCGGTGTTGGCGCTCGTGGTCTTCCTCGCCCTGCCGTGGCTGCTCGGGCACTTCCAGCTGGGCCAGGCCGGACGGGTGGCCCAGCTGGAGCGCGAGCAGGAGTTCGTACGCCTGCGTGAGCGGGCCCGGATCGCCGCCGACATGCATGATTCGCTCGGCCACGACCTGGCGCTGATCGCGTTGCGGGCCGGCGCGCTCGAGCTGGCGGCCGGGATGACCGACGCCAACCGGGCGGCGGCCACGCAGCTGCGTGAGTCGGCGGTGTCCGCCACCGACCGGCTTCGCCACACCGTTCATCTGCTGCGGGAGGCCGGTGTCCCACCGCTGCCGTCGTCGCTGTCCGAGCTGGTCGACGGGGCCTGCGCGGCGGGCATGACGGTGCACGTCACCGGCCCGGATTCGGCCGATCCGACCGTGCACCGGGTGGTGCAGGAGTCGCTGACCAACGCGTCGCGGCACGCCCCGGGCGCCCCCGTCCACCTGGCCGTGACCCAGCAGCCGACCCACACGACGGTGACAATTCACAACCCCGCGAGGGGTACGCCGACAGCGGCGTCCCGTGGCACCGGCTTGGCCGGCCTCCAGGAACGGGTGACCCTCCTGGGCGGCACCTTCGAGGCCGTCCACACCGACGGCACGTTCACCGTGACCGCGACCATCCCGGCCGGTGGGGCCGGATGATCCGCCTGGTCCTGGCCGACGACGAGCCGATGATCCGGGTCGGTGTGCGGACCATCCTGACCAGCGATCCCGGCATCGAGGTGGTCGCCGAGGCGGCCGACGGCCGGGAGGCGGTCGAGGCGGTGCGCCGGCACCGTCCCGCCATCGTGCTGCTGGACATCCGGATGCCCCGCTTCGACGGCCTGGCCGCCGCCCAGGAGCTGGCCGTCATCGCGCCGGAGGTCAAGGTGGTGATGCTGACGACGTTCGACGAGGACGAGTACGTCGCGCGCGCCCTGGCCGTGGGGGCGAGCGGTTTCCTGCTCAAGGCGGCCGACCCGAAGGAACTGATCCTCGGGGTGCGCTCGGTGGCCGACGGCGCCGCGTTCCTCTCGCCGCGCATCGCCCAGAAGGTCATCACCCGCCTCGGCGACGGCCTGGCCCGCGGCGACACCGCCCGGGCCCGGATCGCCCGGCTGACCGCCCGGGAACGTGACGTCCTCGTGCTGGTCGGCCGCGGTCTGTCCAACCAGGAGATAGCCAGGACCCTCAAGCTGGCCGAGGGAACCGTGAAAGCGCATGTCAGCGCCATCCTGCTGCGGCTCGACCTGAACAACCGGGTGCAGGCCGCGATCCTGGCCTACGAGGCCGGCCTGGTCACCGGCTGACCGCCGCCCCGACCGCGGCCGGGAGCAACCGGCTCGGCGAGACGCCTGGGCGTGGCTCAGCCCACCGTGTCGAGGCCACTCTCGCCGCAGATGTCGGACATGTCGGCGGCAGTGGCGCTGACCTCGGCCACCGCGTCCGGCTCGTCCTCGGTACCCACCGCGGCCGTGGCCGTGGCGTACGAGGCGGCCAGCCGCCTGGCCGCATCGGCGATGGGCGCGTCGGCCGTCCCGGAGGCGGCGACGATCGCGTCGACGATGCCGGGATTCATCAGGGTGCCGTCGTTGATCGCCGAGGCCAGGGCCCCGCAGACCACCGTGCCCGGCTCGTCGTCGGTGGCCGAGGGGTCGGTGGTCGAGGGACCGGTGGTCGAGGGACCGGTGGCCGAGGGGTCGGTGCTGGGCGACATCGCCGGTGACGCCGCCGCGGGCGGGGCGGACCGGGCGCCGGACGAAGACTGCTCGCCACCCGAAGAACAGGCGGCGAGCAGCATCAGAGCGAAAACCAGAGGCACGAAGGCCGGACGTCGCAGCACACCCTCAGACTACGAGCGTTATGCCCGATTAGTCCGACACCGGGCGGAGTGTCAGAGGGCGCTGCCCTTCTTGTACTCGTCCCAGCTGAGGCTCCAGTCGGTCCAGCCGTTGCCCTGCTGGAGCTTGCGCCCGGTGCCCGTGACCGTGATCGGGTCGCCCATCAGCGTGCGGGAGAACAGCCAGGCGCCCATCTTCATCGACACGTTGACACAACCGTGCGAGACGTTCACGCGGCCCTGCACGCCGTCGGACCACGGAGCGGCGTGGATGAATTCCCCGCCCCAGGTCAGCCGCTGCGCGTATTCGATCTTGGTGCGGTAGCCCTCTTCCGGGCCAAGCGTGTCCGTCGTGTCGAAGACGGTGTGCCGCTTCTTCTCCATCACGATCATGGTTCCGCTGGACGACGGCGTGGACTTCTTGCCCAGGCTGACCGGGATGGTCTGCACCAGCTTGCCGTTCTGGCGTACCTGCATCTTCTTGTTCTGGTTGTCGACCGTCATGACGAACGAGCGGCCGACCTCGAGGCTCACGTCGATGTTGGAGCGGCCGTACCAGCCCTTGCCCATCGGCACGCCCTGCAGGTCGGCGTTGTACGAGATCTTGGTGCCGGCCTTCCAGAACACCTTGGGCCGGTAGTGCACCTCGGTCCCGCTGTACCAGTGCCAGGTGCCTTCCTGCTTCGGGGTCGTGGTCACCGGCATGCGGCGCTCGACCTCGGCGCGGTACTTCTCGGGCACCGACCGGCCGAACCGCATGATCAGCGGCATCCCGACGCCCACGGTGTTCTTGCCGCCCAGGAAGCTGGTGACGCGCACCAGGTTGGCCGGCTTCTTCATCACCGTGAAGCTGCTCTCGGTGGTGGTCGTCTTGCCCGCCTGCTCGGGGGCGCTGACCGTCACCGTGTACTTGCCGCCCCAGGCCAGGCCCTTGGCCGGCGTCCAGGTGCCCTTGTCGGTGTCGAGCTTGCCGTCGATCTCCTTGCCGTCGGCGTTCTTCACCGTGACCTTGGTGTTGGCCATGTCCTCGCTGGCGAACTTCACCGGCTCGAGGGCCTTGACGCCGCTCGCGCCGGCGGCCGGCGAGCTGACCGAGACGATGCTGGGCGGGGGAGCGGGCGATTCATTGCCGCCGCTCGGCCCCTCGGCGCCCGGCTTGGCGCCGTCGCCCTCCCAGGAGGGTGACTTGTCGCCGCTGCAGCCGGCCCCGAGCAGGACGGCGCCCGCGGCCACCACGGCCATCGCGTACCGCAGCCCGCGGCGGCGGTTGAGCCGAACCACACTCGTCACCTTGGTCTCCTCATCAGGACGTGATCCCGGCGACCATCCTCCGTCATGAATGCCCGGCCGCCCAGTCCCGCGTGTGCCACCACGTCACGTCACCGGATGATCACGCAAATCTCAACCCAGGTCCGCGGGTACGGGCAGCGCGCTGCCCTTGGCGAACTCTTTCCAGCTGACGTCCCACGGCGTCCAGCCGTTGCCGTAATCCAGCTTGTCGCCGGTGTTCTGGACGGTGACCGGGTCACCGATCAGGGTCTTGTCGAACAGCCACCGCGCGTTCGCCGGCGACATGTTCACGCAGCCGTGTGACACGTTCCTGCGGCCCTGCGCGCCCGCCGACCACGGCGCCGAGTGGATGTACTGCCCCGACCAGGTCAGGCGCTGGGCGTACTCGATGTTGGCGCGGTAGCCGGCCGCGCCGTCGGTGTCGGTGGTGTCGAAGACGGTCGACGCCTTCTTCTCCATCACCACCAAGTTGCCGCTGGACGACGGTGTCGACTTCTTGCCCAGGCTGACCAGCATCGTCTTGATCGTCTTGCCGTCCTGGATGACCGTCATCTTCTTGGTCTTGTCGTCGACCTTCATCTGGAAGTCGCGCCCGATCTTGGCGGTCGCGCTGCGGTCCTGACCGCCGTACCGTCCGCCGCCCATCGGCAGGCCGGCCAGCCCGAGCCGCACGGTCAGCTTGGTGCCCGGCTTCCAGTGTTCCGGCGCGCGGTAGTAGGCCTGGGTGCCGCTCGAGGTCCACGACCAGGTGCCGGGCTGCGGCGGGTCGGTCTTCACGAACAAGCGCTTCTGTACGGCGGCGCGATCGGCCTTCTTGATCCCGGGTGTGAACTCGGCCACCACCGGCATCGCCACGCCGTAGGTGTGGTCGTCGAACAGGTAGAGCCCGGAGCCGGTCTTCTTGCCCGGCTTGGCCATGGTGGTGAACTTCGTGGTGGCGGTCTTCTCGGCGCCCGCCGCATCCGCGGCGACGACCGTGGCCTCGTACCCCACCTTGTTCTTGAGGGGCTTGGCCGGCACGAAGCTGGAGCCGTCCTCGCGCATCTCGCCGGCGACGGCCCCGCCCTTGGCGTCCTTCAACGTGACGGTCTTCACCGTGCCGCCGTCGACCTTGACCCCGATCTCGGCGCTGATCGGCACGTCCGTCTTGCCCGTGGCGGGCGTCACGCTGATCTGGACGTCACCCGCGGGCGCTTGTTCCTGTTGAGCGACCTCGGAAGGGGTGGACGAGGCCGGCGGCGCATCGCCGTTCGAGGTGACCGGCTGCTTGTCGTCACCGCACGCGGCGAGACCCAGCGGGGCGAGAACCGTCACCGCCATGACCGCTATCAGGCGCCTGCTGACCATCCGTGATCCCCGTTCTCGTGTTGTCGCGCGCACATCTTGCCTTACTCAAGCAACTTTCGCTGTCAACCTCTTGGCCCTTATGACGCGTCAGGACTGCCCTGGCGTTGCCCGGTTGGAGTCACGATCTGGGGCCGTGCTAGAGTTTTCCTCGTTGTCACGAGCAAGCGCCGCTAGCTCAACTGGCAGAGCAGCGGACTCTTAATCCGCGGGTTGTAGGTTCAAGTCCTACGCGGCGTACGGGTGATCATGGCCCTGATCAGGCGTTTTTGCTTGGTCAGGGCCATTTCCTCGTCCCTTGTGGACGAATGCGTGATCCGTGCGTGATCTGGAGGCGCTGACACCTGGCGGCAGCGGGCGGCATTCGCCGCCACGGCGGCCCCAGGTGATCCAGGCCACCCGGGGAAATGGTGGCCGTCGCCGCCCGGATCCGTGGTTCGCGGGGCCCGCGTGCCGCTTCGTTCCCGTCGCTCAGGATCGTCCGATCGCGGAGCCTAGGTGCTCTCGGATTCTGGGTCGGTTGCGCCAGTGAGAGGCTGGGCTTGGGTGGCCGTGAGCGCGGAAAAGTCGGACGGTTGGCTGTGGGCGAGCAGCTCTGCGGCTCGGGCCAGCGATGCGATCGATGCATCTCCGCGCCCGGCGGTTACGGTCATTTCCGTAAAGTCAACGTTCAAGTTTCCGAGCTTCTCGTCGTCGTCGGGCCGGCGGACGTGAACCTTGCTGACTTGGTAACGGTCATCGATCGATGACCGGATCCGCGCAACGTCTGACCTGACGTCACCGCTCCCTTCGGCACCGACGTAGATCCGCCGCGACAAGCCGCGAAGGTTGACTGAGTCGAGCGCGAATTCGCTGATCAGTGGCGAGATGTCGTCCCAGTTCGCGGCGGCCCTGTCGGTGCGTCCCTTCAACCTGCGAGCATCGGATGCGATGAATAGCCGCCACGGACCCGCGTCGGCGGTAAGCAGCCGGTTGCTGAGGGACCAGAAGGAGCCGCCGCCGTTCAGGCCTGCCAGCTCGGACTCGTCTTCCACCTTCCTAGAACTGCCGCGTCGGACGTCCGACGCGGCTCGCCGCTTGCTCACAGACTGCGGATGGAACATGTGTACGACGGTGGGGAGCGGAGTCGCCGTGGGAGAACTCGGCCAGAGAGTGTGTGACTTTCGGTCCTAGTTGGCACTTTTCGGCGGTGGTCGGCACCGATCGCTGACCTAGCGAACCGGGAAGTCACTCCTGCGGCTTCCGACTACCCTCCGTCACAACGTGCGGCTCCACCGATGTCCGGATCTGCCGATGACAGTGGAACGGATCATGCCGGGTTGCGGCGGTCCGGCTTGGCCTTCGTAGAGAGCATGGTGGACCTGGCATTGGCGCCGGCCGCGATGGATTGGGCACTCAGCGTGGCGTCGCCGGTCACGAAGACCCCGTGATTGATCACAGTTGCACTTTGCGACTCAAATGCCGATGCATCCACGTTGTGGTCAGCGAGGAAGGTCTTGATAGCTTCCAGCAGCTTCTGTTCGACAGCTTTTGCGTATAAGTCACTGTCAAGCCGTTGAAAGAATTTTTGATAGTCGAAGTTGATGGCTTGCTCACGCAGACTGAACCCCGAGCCGTAGTTGAACCAAAAATCCTTGCCATCTTGCGAACCCAATCGCGAGTGGCCGGCGAACCTGCTCGCGCGGATGAAATCGACACAGGTCCAGATCGGGCTCATGAGAATCTGCCCGGGGAGGAGCGTGGCGGAGGTCAGTGCTACGAGTACACGGTGCCTGATATTCCTTGGCGCGTCGAACGCATCGACGCTACGATAGCGCTCGTCGATGGGAGTTAGAACTGAATAGTTAACCTCGATGGACAATTGGCCGTTGCAATAGCGCACTCTAATGAATGCGGTCAGGACGAGATTCCCGCCCCAGCCGACGACGCTGCAGGTCATATAGGGGCGGACGTATTCGTCCGGATCCGCCCACAGTCGGTCCACGAACTCCGAATCGATTGCTGGAGCCACCGCTCCCGTTCTGCTGTCGATGACCCGATCTCTAACGTATTTCGGCACGCGATTGACATCGGTTCCACTGACCATCACCCGGTCCTCCAATATGACACCGAGTGGACATAGGCCGTCAAGTTCCGTCAACCTCTCCCGCATTTTTGCCAGAAGATCACTCACCGCGAACGGGATGGCCTCACATCCACTGACCGGAGTTGCGGCGTCGATCACAAAATTCCAGTTGCGAACCGATATTCCGTAACCGAAAAATGGTGCACTGGCCGGATAGACGATCACGTTCCTGGCGAGGCGAGAGACCGCTTCCTCTAGGCGTCTACTCGCTGCCCCGGCCAGCCTGGGACCCTGTGGCGCCTTCGCCCTACCCGACTCGGTGAGCGAGCGAAGCGAGGAAAAAACTACCGATATCTCGTACCAGGCAGCAAAAACCAAAAATCCTAGGGCGGCTAGCAATACCCGGTAGCGATGATCCTCCTCGACTTTCGCAATAGCGGCCACGAACGCAAAAATGAAAGCTACGAATATGGCATTTCGGATCCTCCTGCGGTGATGTGCCGCCACGGCATGCCGGAGGACCATCAGGGTGTCAATCCCAGGCGAGGAACTCAACGCGCGAACCCTCTCAAAGAGCATGTGGCGAATTGCTCGTCGGCAAAGGAACTCGCTTTGATGCATGGCTGCACATAAGTATCTAGTAGCGTCGTTCACCGTGGCAATTATGTCAGCGACCGCACCCAGGTCAACTTATCAACCGTGCGGTGCTACGGGTGTCATCCATTCGATGGGCCAAGTCCACCTTGAATGATGACCAGGATGGACAACGACGTGGCAATCTTGGGAAAATGCGAGCCGCTTCAAGGGCAAAGATCTCTGAATCGCAGGAGGCGTTGTGATGCCCGGAGCCGAGTTTTGGTCGCTGCATCTTCTGTGATAACGCTCCACGCACCGCCTCACTCAAGACCGAATCAACGGAGGGTCCATGCATCCAGTGGAGAACAACGGCTTGATCATGAGTGGGGGATCCTTCACCGCCGAGGCTGTCGCCATCGGAAATCGGGCCCGTGCTGTCAAGAAGACGACGTACCGAGAGCTTGGCGAAAACAACGGCGACGACGTTGCCCGGCTTCTCGCCGAAGTAGTGGAAGAGCTACGCCAACATGCCACCGAACTGCCGAACAGCGTCGAGCTGCTTGACGCCACCGACACCGTGGTGCGAGAGATGACAAAGCGCGACCCCAACGCCCTGACGGTGAACGCCATCCTCGGCCGGATTGCGGCCGGGGTGCAGTCGGTCGGTAGTACAGCAGCGGCGGTGGCGGCCCTCAGCGAAGCGATCAACGGCATTATCTGACAGTCTTTTGGATCGGACTGGCGAAGTCGCTGCCGTTCTCATCTGCCGCTGAGCATGCGCGCAGGCCGTCGGACTCTCATGACCGTCTGTGTCCGTCAATCCATGGCGTCCGGACTGTGGTCGCGGTAACGGCGCGGGTTTCGCCGCTGTTGCCGTTAGTCGGTGATCAGGGCGCCGTGCAGGAAAAGGTTGACGACCTGTTCGACTGGCAGTGGCTGAACTTCGTTCGGGGCTCGGGTGCAGAATCGCGACATGCTGAGGAAGATTTCGGCGAGGGCTTCGGCGGACAGGCGTAGACGTTGCTCGTCCGGCTTCAGCAGTTTCGCGACGGCCTGCTGAATCTCCGGCAGGCTGCCGAGGGCCCGAAAGTCGTTTCGGCTCAGTGGTGGGGTGCCCGCCTCAGTAGCCGTACCGTCGTACGCGAAGCCGGCTTGATCGAAGGCTTCGAGGTCAGCGCGGATGCGATCGTAGTAGGCGCCGAGGATGCGCACTACCTCGAGAAGGCGCGGCCCGACCGGCTGATCCATACGGATCGCATCCAGCTTGCGTATTTCCTCAGCGGGGTCGCTCGCCGCGCTCAGACGCGCCATCACCATGGACGTCCAAGCCTGGATGACTGCGTCCTTGTCGGGGAAGACCGTCAGGAGCTCGGCTTCGCTGATTCCCGCGGCTGCGGCTATCCGTGCCGTGGTCAAGGTCTCGTACTCGCCGAGCAGGGGGACCGTCGCCTGCACGATGGCCTTGCGGAGTTGTTCTGAACTCATGACGGCCACCACTTTGCTCAGGGTCCGGCTCCACTGCACGGTAGGACGTGAAAGCAACCAGGTTGAGCAGTCGGTCTCAGCACCCGATCATTGTTCGGCTGCCAACGAAAAGCCAAGATCAAGTATCCTCATCTGCCGCTGAGAGGGACGCGTCCTGGTCTAGATCGCTGTCGTCGTCCTGCATGATCTGCGGCGACAGGCTGCGCCGCGATCACCTCGTCTCTTGCGCTTCACCAGGCGCGGCGGCCGCCGGCAGAGCGGTGGGAGTCTCCAGATTGATCTCAGGGCTACGCAGTTCTGCACGTGCGACCCGATTGAATTCGCGCTCTGCGTCTCGGCATGCCTGGACGAAGGGTTCGGGAACCTGGCCGGCCTCATGACCGGCCCTCGCCTCGGAAAGCTGTCCCACCGCAAGCATGAGGGCGGCAGCAGCCTGGGCCGTCGCCGTCGTGTGCGCGATCAGGCCGATTTCGGCTCGGTACCGGACGACCTGGGTGCGTGCCTGACCACCGTCAGCATGCGGTTGGCGGGAG
>NZ_JBFBGU010000022.1:0-151075 GCF_040684855.1 Actinoplanes sp. NPDC089786 | reverse complement strand
CCGCATAAGTCACCGCTTCAACCAAGACCCATCCCACGCCGCTTCGCGCCGCGGGATGCTGCCGCGTATCTGGTCACGGTCGATTTTCGAGTTAGTGTCCTGAGTCGTTGATTCGTTGGCAGTATGCGGCGAGTGTTTGGAGGAAATTCAACCTGTGCGGTGCCGACCTGCGGAACATCGACCTGACTGATCTGCCGCGTGATCGGGTGGTGATCGACGATGAAACACTCCTCGACCCGGCGCCGCCGGAATGACCGGCTTACCCGAGGGCCTGCATCACGGGGCTGAAGAGGTGCTCGCGGACGCCGGGCAACGAGTCGGCTCCGCGCAGCATCACGGCGGTTGTTCTGAGCGGCGGGACGCCGAGGCCGGTGGCCCAGGCCCGCAGGTCGGACCGGTGCTCGTCGAGGTCGAGGCGTAGCGGGCCGTCGATCGTGCGGGCGAGATCGGCGATCAACATGCGCGCCTGCGCGGGATTCGCCGCGACCACCGGGCCGACCCCGGTTGCTCGGACCGGACCATATCGACACGATCGCGCGGATCTCGTACCTGGCGATCACGCTCTGGGGTCTGGGCCGGTATCCGGAGGCTCTCACCTGGCCGCGCAAGGCGGTCGCGGCGTCCGAGCGGGTGCTGGGCGGGCGGCGATCATCCGGACACCCTGCGGAGCGGCCACAACCTGGGTGTCGGCTATCGCGAGACCGGCCGGCACGCGGCGTCGGCCGAGCTGCTGACCGACACCCTGAGGCGCTCCGGCCGGGTGCTGGGCATCGACCATCCGGCCACGCTCCGGTGCCGGGCCGGCCTGGCCGAGACGTACCAGCGGATGGGACGGAACCAGGATGCCGAGACGATCCGGGCCGGCGGCTGGGTGACGGCCTAGCATTGGCCCGGACACCGACGGCCGACGGCAGGGGCGAGCATCGTGCGCGAGGGCTTCAACGGCGAGTTCGCCCAGGTCGGCGGCACCCTGGTCACCATGGCCAAGGCCATCCGCGAGGCGATGCGGCAGGCCAGCAGCGCCCTGCTCGGTGCCGATCAGACCCAGGCCCAGCAGGTGCTGATCCGCGACGAAGAGATCGACGTGCTGCACCGCGTCCTCGAGGACCGGGTGTACGACCTGGTCGGCCGGGCCCAGCCGGTCGCCGGTGACCTGCGGATGGTCATGATCGCGTTGCAGATCGCGGCCGATCTCGACCGGATGGGCGGGCTGGCCGCCCACGTGGCGCGGGCCGTGCTGCGCCGGCACCCGTCGCCGGTGGTGGTGTCCGAGCTGGTCGAGCTGTTCCGGGCGATGAGCGCGGTGGCCGACGAGCTGGCCGCCAAGATCGTGGTGGCGCTCGCCGAGAACGACGCGGTGCTGGCCGCGGGGCTCGAGCGCGACGACGACGCGATGGACCAGCTGCACGGCGAGCTCTTCGCGGCGATGCTCAGCAAGGAGTGGCCGCTGGGGGTCGAGCCGGCCATCGACGGCGCCCTGCTGGGCCGCTTCTACGAGCGGTACGCCGACCACGCCGTCAACGTCGGCCGCCACGTCGTGTCCCTGTCCCGGCTACGCGTCGGTGCGAGCGCGGAGTAGACCTCGGCGCAAGCCCCGGAGTAGGCGTCGGCGCGAGCGCGGAGTAGGCGTCGGCGCGAGCCCGGAACGGCTGGTGGTGGTGCCGGTGGGCGGCTGAGGCGTAACGTCCGTCTGGGCTGTCGGGAATGGAAGGACACGGTGACCGCGATCTTTGGTATGCCGCCCGGGTCGTTCTCCGATCTCGAGGTGGTGTCGCAGCTCGGCCGGGGCACCGAGACGGTCGTCTACCGTGTTCGCCGGCAGGGTGGCGAGTACGCCCTGAAGCTGCTGTCCACGGCCGATCCGGAGCAGGCCCTGGCCGACGTCCGGCGCGAGGCCGCGCTGCTCGGCAGCGTCGGCCATCCGCTGCTGCCGCGGATCTACGAGGTCGGCCGGACCACCGCGGGCCCCTACCTGATCCTCGAGTACATCGACGGCCGCCCGCTCTCCCAGGCGTTGCGCCGGGGCCGGCTGGACCAGGCCGCCGCGGTCCGGCTGGCCATCGACCTGGCCGGCCCGCTGACCGCCGCCCATCACGCCGGCCTGGTGCACCGGGACGTCAAGCCGGACAACGTGATCATGGAGCCGGACGGGACCGGCCGGTTGATCGACTTCGGGCTCGCGGCGCGCGGCGGGGCCCAGGACGACCGGGTCACCGGCACGCCGCGGTACAGCCCGCCGGAGCAGACCGGGATGCTGAAGCGCCCGGTCGACGGCCGCTCCGACCTGTACGCCCTGGGCGCGCTGCTGTACGAGTCGGTCACCGGGCAGCCGCCGTACCGGGCCGACGACGCCGGCGAGCTGATCCGCCTGCACGCCACCGCCCCGGTCCCGGACGCGCGGGAGATGTCGCCCGACCTGTCGCCGGCCCTGGCCGCGATCATCGCCACGCTGATGGCCAAGGACCCGGACGACCGCTACCAGAGCGGCGAGAGCCTGCTGGCCGACCTGCGCCGGCTGGCCGCCGACCCGGGCGCCCGGCTCACCCCGGCGGCCGACCGGCACGTGTCCCGGCCGGTCGGCCCGGACCGGATGGTGGGCCGCGACCAGGAGATGATCGACCTGATCAACCGCTGGTTGAAGGCCCGGTCCGGCGCGGGCGGGGCGGCGGTCGTCGAGGGACCGGCGGGCGCGGGCAAGACCCGGTTGGTCCGCGAGCTGACCACCGCCGTGGCCACCGACGGCGACCTGGTCCTGTACGGCAAGTGCGTCGCCGACGACCCGGTTCCGCTGGCCCCGCTGCGTGGCGCCGTCGAGCGCTTCCTGCGCACGGTGGAGCGGCTGCCGCCGGCCGAGCGGGCCGAGGCGGTCCAGCGGTTACGCCAGGCCGCCGGCCGTGGCGGCCCCCTGCTGCGGACCCTGTCGCCGCTGCTGGCCGACCTGGTGCAGGCGCCCGAGATCGGCGAGCTCGACCGGCACGAGCAGTTCGTCAACGCGGTCGCGGCGTTCCTGATCGGGCTGGCCGACGAGTTCCAGGCGGCCGTGCTGCACATCGACGACGTGCAGTGGCTGGACGGGCCGACCCGGCGGGTGCTGCAACAGATCACCAGCCGGCTGACCGGCACGCCGCTGCTGGTCATCGCGACCAGCCGGGACGGTCCCGGCGACGTGGCGGCGCTCGACCGGTTCGGCGCCGACATGGACGCCACCCTGGACACCCGGCTGCGCCTGGGCCCGCTGTCGCAGGACGCGGTGACCGAGCTGATCGCCGAGCATCTGGGCGCGGTCCGGCTGCCCGACGAGCAGGTGGCCGAGCTGGCCGTGCGGGCCGGCGGCAACCCGTTCACCGTGGTCGAGTACGTGCGCGCGGTGCTCGACGCCGGTCTGGTCACGCCCACCTGGGACGGCTGGCTGCTCGACCGGGCCGGGCTGGACCGCATCGAGCTGTCCGGCGACGCCGTCGACCTGGTCCTGCAGCGCATCGACACGCTGGGCACGGAGAGCCGTCAGCTGCTGGCCACCGGGGCGGCCGGCGGGCGGTGGTTCTCGACCGACATGGCCGCCACGGTCTGTGCCGTCGACCCGCGCCGGGCCCGGGCCCTGCTGGCCGAGGCCGAGTCGCGGCGGCTGGTAACCGCCTCCGGGGCGGACGGTTACCGGTTCCCGCACGACCGGATCCGGGAGGCGCTGCTGGTCGGCCTGGACGATGTGACCATGCGCCGGCTGCACCAGCGCATCGCCGAGGTGCTGGACGAGAGGGCGCCCGGCGATCCCCGCTATGTCTACGCGGTCGCCCGGCACTACGCGCTGGGCGACATCACCAGCCGGCCGCAGCGGGTCTACCTGAGCGGGTACGCGGCCGGCCGGCTGGCGCTGGCCGAGCACGCGCCGGCCGAGGCGCAGAGCTTCCTGGAGGTCGCCGCGCGGGCGGCGGCCGGCGCCGGTGTCACGCCCGAGCCGGCGTTCCTGTTCGCGCTGGGGACGAGCTGCGCGCGTACCGGACGGTTCGAGGACGCGCTCCGCCACCTGGACCACGCCTTGAGCATCGAGCCCGACCAGCTCAAACGGGCCGAGATGCTGGCGCAGGTCGCGCTGGTTCACAACCACGGGTGGAGCCCGGACCGGGCCTTCGACGCGGTCTGCCTGGGGCTCTCCGAGCTGGGTACGCCGCTGCCGCGGACCCGGCTC
The DNA here is from genome assembly GCF_040684855.1 of Actinoplanes sp. NPDC089786. Classification (NCBI taxonomy): domain Bacteria; kingdom Bacillati; phylum Actinomycetota; class Actinomycetes; order Micromonosporales; family Micromonosporaceae; genus Actinoplanes; species Actinoplanes sp. NPDC089786. The sequence continues at coordinate 146,889 of NZ_JBFBGU010000022.1, read as the reverse complement.
GCCCTGGCCATGACCACGATCGGCGCGGTGGTCCGGGGGCTGCTCATCGGGCGTACCAAGATGGGTTTCGGCAATGTGCAGGGGCGGCAGCGGGAGCGGTTCCGGTTGCAGGCCGTCCTGCTCGACATCGCGACGTTCGCGCTCTCCATGCGGATGCGCCGGGCGATGCGCGCGCTGATCAGCCTGCGCGCGATCTACCCGATCAACCGGCTCGGGCCCGGCCGGGAGTACGCCCAGCACATGGCCGGTCTCGGCGTCATCGCCGACGTGGCCCGCCGGCCGAAGCTGGCCACCCGGCTGTACGACCGGGCCGCCGCCGTCGCCGCCGGCATCGGCGACCCGGAGCTGGTCGGCTACGTCGAGTGGAAGCGCGGCGCGGGCAGCCACCTGGGCGGCCACGACGACGAGGGCCAGGTGTGGAGCCGGGCGCTCACCGACCACGAGCGGTGGATGGAGCTGGGCGACTACCTGACCGGCGTGTCCACCGTGTGCATGCAGTACTTCAAGCGCGGCCGCACCGCCGACGCCGAGGCCTGGTACCAGCGCGCCCGGGCCCGGCTCGGGCCGGGGGCGGAGGCCGAGGGCGCGGCGATCCGGGCGGTGGCGGCCGTGATCGCCGCTCAGCGCGACCGGCCCGAGGAGGCGGCCGTCCACATCGAGGCGCTGGGCCGGTTCCTGCGCGCCAACCCCGAGAACCCCATGCAGTTGATCAATCTGTACGGGGCCCGGATGGTCGCGCTGGTCGAGCAGGACCGGCTGGGCGAACCGTTCGACCGGCTCACCGCCGAGTTCGCCCAGTACCACCTCAAGCCGAAGTCCATGGTCCCCGAGCAGCGGCTGTACTTCGTCTACGAGGCCCTGGGCCGGCTCGCCCGCTGCCGGCAGGGAACGGCCGACGCCGCGCCGGCCGCCCAGGCCGTCGAGCGGCTGAAGGCGATGGCCGACACCAAGCCGCTGCGTGGTTTCCACCAGGTCGGCCGGGCCGACCTGGAGATGCTCGCCGGGCGGCCGGAGCAGGCGTTACGGGTGCTGGCCGACCTGGAGGTGCGGCTGCTGCCGCTGGACGCGCCGCTGATCTCGTACGAGGCGGCGCGGGTGCGGGCCCGGGCCCTGAACGCCCTGGACCAGCCCGCGTCGGCGGCGCACCACGCCGGGGTGGCCCGGGCGATCGCGGTCGAACAGCAGTGGCCGCAGCGCCTGCGGTGGATCACCGACGAGTTCGGCGCCCCGCAGGAGTCCACGTCCGACCCCGGCCCGCGCCACGACAGCGGCGGCCGGGACACCGGTGACCGGGCCGAGCCGGGCGCCGCCCGGTACCGTCGCCGGCTCAGGGCGTTGCAGCAGGTCAGCCTGGCCTCGGCGACGATCCTGGACCCGCGCGGGCTGGCCCGGGTCGCGCTCGACGAGACGCTGCGCATCCTCGGCGCGGAACGCGCGTACCTCTTCCTTCTCGATCTTGATCTGAACCAGCTCGTGCCGCACGTGGGCCGGGACGCCGAGGGCAACGAGATCCGCGAGCTGACCGGGTACAGCTCCACCCTGGTCGACCGGGTCCGCCACTCCGGCGAGCCGCTCGTGGTGACCGGCAGCGAGGAGGGTGTGGCCCTCGGCTCGCAGAGCGTCCGGGTGCACGGCCTGCGCAGCATCATGATCGCGCCGCTGAAGTTCGACGGGCACCTGCGCGGCGTCGTCTACCTCGACAGCCGGATCGCCAAGGGGGTGTTCACCAGCGACGACGTCGACATCCTCAAGGCCATCACGAACCACGTCGCGGTGTCGCTGGAGACCGCCCGGGCCGCCCAGCTCGAGGTCGCGGTGCAGGCCGCGCGCCGGCAGCGGGACGTGGCCGAGACGCTGCGCGCGGCGATGGCCGACCAGAGCTCGTCGCTCGACCCGGACGAGGTGATGCGGCGGTTGCTGACCAGCCTGACCCAGACCCTGGGGGGCGACTCGGCGGTCCTGCTCTCCTTCACCGACGACGGGACGTTCGTGGTCGCGGCCGCACACGGCCTCGGCGCCGAGGCCGGGACCGTGTTCTACTCCGTACCCTTCGAGCTGCTGGAGCTGGCCGGCCCGCGGGTGGGGACGATGTCGCTGAGCGGGCTGCTCGGCGACGCCCGCATCTGGTGGGCGATCCCGGTGACCGAGCGCGGGGTGCCGGCCGGGGTTCTGCTGGTCGGGGCGAGCCGCGACGACGACATGACCGAGGCGCAGACCCAGATCGCCGCCGCGCTGGCCGGGCAGGGCATGACGGCGTACGAGAACGCCCGGCTCTTCAGCCAGGTGCGGCAGATGGCCACCGTGGACGGTCTGACCGGCCTGCTCAACCGCAACCACTTCTTCGGCGAGGCGGAACGACGGCTGCGCGCGGCCCGGCGGCAGGGCCAGGCGATCGCCGCGATCATGGTCGACATCGATCACTTCAAACGCATCAACGACACGTACGGCCACCCGGTCGGCGACGAGGTCATCCGGGTGGTCGCCGACCGGCTGAGCGACGCCGCGCACGACGACGACGTGGCCGGCCGCTACGGCGGCGAGGAGTTCGCCATCGTGACCCCGCACTGCGTACATGCCGCCGAGCTGGCCGAACGCCTGCGCCGGGCGATCGCCGACGCCCCGGTGCCGACCGCGGCCGGCGGCCTGCCGGTCACCATCAGCGTCGGCCTGGCCTACCTGGCCGACGACGAACCCGACCTGCGCCCGGTCTTCGCGCGCGCCGACGGCGCCCTCTACCAGGCCAAACAAGCCGGCCGTGACCGGGTCGGCATCGCCTGACCCGGCGCCCCCGCGAAGTGGCGCTGCTCACAGGGTGCCCCAGCGCCCCGGAACGGCGCGAGCATCGCGGGGATGGCCACTGCGGGCTTGATCGGACGGGACGACGAGTGCGGGGCGCTCGACCGTCTGGCCGATGACGTCATGGCCGGCCACAGCCGGGTGCTCGTGCTGCGCGGCGACCCGGGCGCGGGCAAGAGCGCCCGCTCGGCCACCTGCGTTCCCGGATCCCCGGCTGGCGGGTCACCGAGGTGGTCGGCGTCGAGTCCGAGATGGAGCTCGCGCACAGCGGCCTGCACCAGCTCTGCGCCCCGCTGCTCGACCACCTGCCCCGGCTGCCCACGCCGCAGGGTCAGGCACTGTCCACGGTGTTCGGTCGGTCCGCCGGCGCGGCGCCGGACCGGCTGATGGTCGGGCTGGCCACCTGTCGCTGCTGGCCGAGGCGGCCGAGCACGGCCCGCTGGCCTGCCTGGTCGACGACGCGCAGTGGCTCGACGACGCCTCGGCCCAGGTGCTCGCGTTCGTCGCCCGGCGGTTGCAGGCCGAGAAGGTCGCCCTGGTGTGTGCGGCCCGCACGCACGACTTCCTCCCGGGCGCGGCCGAACTGCGGATAGCCGGCCTCGGCGTGAGTGACGCGCGCACGCTGCTCCTCACCCGGGTGCACGGTCCGCTCGACGCCGCGGTGGCCGACCAGGTCGTGGCCGAGAGCCACGGCAACCCGCTGGCCCTGCTGGAACTGCCACGCACCTGGCCGGGCGCGGATCTCGCGGGCGGGTTCGGCCTGCCCGGTGACGCGCCGCTCGCGGGGAAGATCGAGCAGAGTTTCGTACGCCGGGCCGCCCTGCTCCCGGCCGACACCAGGCTGTTCCTGCTCGCCGCGGCGGCCGAACCGGTCGGCGACCCGGTCCTGCTGCACCGCGCCGCCGCGACACTGGGCCTCGACCCGGCCGCCGCGCTCCCGGCCGTCGACGGCGGCCTGGTGCGGGTGCACGGCCGGGTCGAGTTCGCCCACCCGCTGGTCCGCTCGGCCGTCTACCGGGCCGCCGGCACCGCCGACCGGTGCCGGGTGCATGCCGCCCTGGCCGAGGCCACCGACGCCGCCGCCGACCCGGACCGGCGCGCCTGGCATCTGGCGCACGCCACCGTCGGCCTCGACCCGTCGCCGGCCGGGTCAACCCGGGCGGCACGCTGCTGTTCGTCGGCGGCACCGGCGCCCGCCGCCCCGCGCCCGGCCTGATCCTCACCTCGGCGATGAGCGTCGCCATGCCGGCCCTGATCGCCGGCCTGGCTCTGGAGATCGCGCCGATCCGGATCAACCTGATCGCCCCCGGTTTCGTGGACACGCCGCTGTCGGCCCGGCTGCTCGGCGACGACCTGGAGCAGCGGCGGCAGCAGTTGCGCGACACCCTCCCGATCGGACGGGTGGTCGGGCCCGAGGACGTGGCCGCGCTGGCCGTGCACCTGATGACCAACACCGCCCTGACCGGCGCGACCTACGACATCGACGGCGGCCAGCAGTACGTCCGCGCCTGATCGCTGGTCAGTGCCGGCCGACCAGGTCGCCGACCTCGGTGCGGGACGAGACGCCCAGCTTGCGCAGGATGTTCGAGACGTGCACGGCCGCGGTCTTCGGGGAGATGTAGAGGCGGCGGGCCAGCTCGGTGTTGGTCAGCCCGTCGCTGATCAGCACCGCCACCTCGCGCTCGCGGGGCGTCAGCGCGGCCGGGCCGGTGACCGCGTCCCGGGCGCCGGACGGGGCCAGGCCCAGCCGGGCCTGCACCTGGGTGAGCTGCGCGACCCGCCAGCCGGCCCAGTCGGCCAGCAGGACCGCGGCCGCCTCGGCCTGCCCGGCGGCCTCGGCCCGCCGGTCGGCCGCGAGCAGGCAGCGGGCCGCGCCGACCCGGACGGTGCCGCGGGTCACCGGCCCGAAGATGTGGGCCTCGGTGATGGACAGGTAGTCGTCCAGCGCCTCGGCCGGCCGGCCGTGCGCCTCGGCCAGCTGGGCGTGGATCAGCGTCCGGTAACTGTCGTAGACCTCGGCGTCGAGCATGGTGGCGGCCATCGCGTCGAGCCGGTCGATCGGCAGGCCGATCTCCATCGCGGCCGAGATCAGGTCGTGGGCCTGCTCGCCGCTGCGCCAGTTCTGCTCGGCCAGCGCGGTGAGGAACTCGTCCAGGGCGGCCTCGGCCCCGGGCAGGTCGGCCCGGCGGCAGGCGAGGTGGAAGACGAGCCCGGGGATCGTCGTCGCCGGGTTGTCGGGCACCTCGGCCAGATCGTCGATCAGCTTCTCGACCCGGTCGAGCTCGCCGGCCTCCAGGTAGAGCCCGGCCAGGAAGACGCCGTGGTAGTCGGCCCAGCGGCCCCGGCGCAGGTAACCGCGGTCGTGCTGGCGCCCCTCCTCGAGCGCCGCGATGGCGCCCCGCAGGTCGCCGGCCCGGATCGCGAGCCGGGCCCGGCCCTGGAAGTACGTGTCGACCGCGAGCGCCTCGAAACCGGCCCGCTCGGCGTCGACCCGCATCCGTTCCAGGATCTCGGCGTGCTCGGCCGGCGAGGCGGGCGGCTCGCCGTGCACCAGGGTGTTGAGAGCCCGGGCGGCCAGCACCCACTCGCCCGCCTTCTCGGCCTCGTCGACCAGGCCGGAGAGGATCTCCCGGCCCTCGGCGGCGCTCTGCGGGCGCTCGGTCAGGGTGGAGCCCTTCTCGACCAGGGCGGCCAGGCGTACGTCGGGCAGATCGAGCTCGTCGGCCAGGGCCAGGGCGCGGTCGGCCCAGAGCAGCGCGGCGTCGAGGTCGTCGCGCAGGTAGGCCGACTGGGCGATCGCGGTCATCGCCCGCGCCTGGTCCGCGCCCGGCGCGAGCTCCGCGATCAGGGCCTCGATGTCGCGGGTCAGCGCGGCCATCTCGCCGCGCTCGCGGGACTCCCAGGCCAGCCGGACCAGCAGGTAGAGCGCCCGGACCCGCTCGGCCGTGGTGGCGGCCAGGTCGCGCCGGCGCCGGCCGTAGCGCAGGGCGTCGTCCAGCAGACCGGCCAGCCACGCCGCGCGGGCCGCGCCGCCCAGCAGCTCGGTGTCGTCCGGCGCCTCCTCGAGACCCATCTCGGCCAGCTGCAAGGCCTGGTAGGCCGAGCCGATCGAGAGGTAGAGCTCGGTGCCCTGGCGGGCGGCGGCGACCAGGTCGTCGTACCGGCCGGCGCCCCGGGCGTGGTGCGCCACCAGGGCCGGGTCGGAGCTCCCGCCGCCGAGCAGCACCTCGAGCGCCGTCTCGTGCAGCCGGCGGCGCTGCCGGCCGAGCATCTGGTCGGCGATCGCCTCGCGCACCAGCGCGTGCCGGAACGCGAACTCGTCCTCGCCCGACTCGACCAGGACGCCGCGGGTGACCAGGTCGCGCAGCACGGCGATGAGCTCGTCCTCGCCGGTGCCGGTGACCCCGGCGAGCAGGTCGAACGGGATGCGCTGGCCGAGCACGGCCGCCGCCTCGGCGACCCGGTGGCTGACCGGTTCGAGGCCGTCGACCTGGCGGCGGAGCACGTCGGCCAGCCGCCACGGCAGCGGCTGCTCGACCAGCGCCTCCACGTCCTGGGCGGGCAGCGCGCGCAGCAGCTCCTCGAGGAAGAACGGGTTGCCGCCGGTGCGGTGGTGCAGGGCCGCCGCGGCGCGCATCGGCGCCGGGGCGCCGATGGCCGCGGCCAGCATCGCCGCGGTCTGTGCGGGGGTCAGCCGATCCAGGCGTACATGCGTGACGGTGTGCCGGCGTTCCATCCGGGCCAGCAGGCCGGCCACCGGATGGCGGTGGGTCACATCGTCCGGCCGGTACGTCCCGATCAGCAGCCGGGCCCCCGGCTGGTCGGCGATCCGCTCGAACAGCGCCGCGCTCTCCGAGTCGGCCCAGTGCAGGTCCTCGAAGACGAGGACGGCGGGCGCGTCGCCGATCAGGTCGGCCAGCACGGCGAGCCCGGTGTGCAGCCGTTCGACCGGGCTGCGGGTCGCGTCGGCCAGCGCCGCGAGCTGCTCCTCGTCCACCTCGGTGCGGCCGGCGATGGCGTCCAGCAGCACCTCGTACGGCCGGGACAGCGAACCCGGCTCGGCCTGGCCGACCAGCACCACCGTGTCGGCGGGCAGGGTGGCCAGCAGCTCGTGCACCAGCCGGGTCTTGCCGATGCCCGGCTCGCCGGCGATGAGCGCGACGGCCGGCTCACGCGCCGCGGCGAGCCGCGCCAACCGGCGCAGCTCGCCCTCCCGCCCGATCATCACCGGGCCGGCACCACCGCGGATGGTTCGCACGAGGTCAGGGTACCGGCGGGCCGGCTCCGGGCCGTCACGGCTCGGCCGGCCTTGCGGGCCTTCCGCGCCTCGCGAGCGGCGGCGAGCAGACGGTGTTTCGCGGACTCCTCGATCAGCTCACGGTGACGGTCGTTCGCCATCGTCAGCCACATGTCCGGGTGCATCAACATGGCCTTCCTCCTTCAACCGGTGATGTATCCATCGTCGGCCGGCGAAGGGGCGGCCACATCGGAGATGGTGACCTATGTTTGCTGGTCAGAGGGGTTTAGCCGGGGCTCTCCGGCGGCCTAGGTATACCTAGGCGGTCTCCGCCGATCGCGTCTCCCGGACGGAGCTTGGCCCGCACCGGATCGTGACTGCTCCGCCCGCCTGACGGCTGCCCCGACCGGCGGCCGCGCCATCTTGTATTGACACAACTGCGGGCCCCCTTGTATTAAGTACCTGACACAAGGAGGAACCGCTTTGTCGCTCGCGTCCCTGCTCGCTTCGGTGGTGCTGATCCTGGTCGCCCTGAACGCCGGCGCCCTGACGGTGATCCGGCTGCTGTGGCCGCTGCGCGTTCCGGCGTGGGTCTGTTCGTCGCCGTGGATCGAGGACGGTCCGCCTCCTGTGTCACCCGCGGCGGCCGCGCCGCAGGCCGGGATGCCGGGCCGCCCGGCCGACCGGGCCGAGCGGTGGCGGCTGGCGGGCATGCTGGCCGGCCTGATCGGCGCCGTCGTGGTCCTCGCGGAGAGCATGTCGATCCGCGGTGTCCTGGTCGCGGCGCCGGTGTTCGGCGTCGGGGTGCTCGTCGGGACGCTGGCCGGCGAGCTGGGGATGCCGGCGCCGACCGGGCAGGTGCGCAGCGCCGAGCTGCGGGTCCGGCGCACCGCCGACTACGTCCCCCGCGGGCTGGGCACGCTCGTGTGCGCCTCCGCGGTCGTCCTGGCGGCGTTGGTAGCGGTGACGACGACCGCCCGCATGCCGGGGCTGCTGAGCGGCCCGAGCGAGGATCCGCGGTGCTACGTCCAGGAGAGCGATTACGGCGTCGGGCTCTGGCCCGGCGTGCAGAACACCGTTCCCGCGCTGTCCGTGGTCCTTGTCGGACTGGTGCTGGCCGCGCTCACGTTGCGGCGGGTGGTGCGGCGACCGCGGTCGGCCGACGTCGTGCGGTTCGACGATGTCTCGCGCCGGCGCTCCGCCGAGGTCGTCACGGCGGCGGCCGGCGTCCTGGTGCTCGCGTCCTGCCTCAGTATCGCGGGTACGGCGGGACTGACGTTGAGGTCCCTCGCGGCCGTCTGCACCGCATCGAGCTGGGCGTCGAACGGCACGCTGCTGTCGATCGTGGCGCTGGCCGCGTTCCTGGCGACCGCGTGGTGCGGCGCGGCGTTGATCCTGCCGTCGGCCCGGCGGATCGGCCGGCGAGCATGACCGACCTGCCCGCTCTCACGGTCGTCGCCACCGATCCGACGCCGCCGTACGAACAGCTCCGGCGCCAGCTCGTCGCGCTCATCCAGAACGGGGTGCTCGTCGGCGGGCAGCGGCTGCCCCCGCTACGCCAGCTCGCGAGCGACCTCGGCCTGGCCGTCGGCACGGTCGGGCGCACCTACCGCGAGTTGGAGTCGGCCGGGCTGGTGGAGTCGCGTCGGGGCCGCGGCACCCGGGTCGTGGACGACCCGCCGCTCCGCTCGGCCGTGGAGTTCCCCTCCCTGCGGCGCGCGGCCGAGGAGTTCGTGCGGCGGGCGAGAGCGTCCGGCGCCGAACGCCCGGCCATCGTCGCGGCCGTGCAGCAGGCCCTGGACGGTCTGCCATGACCGGATAACGCCCTCTTCCCTTCCCCTGGAACCGGCCTGCGCGCCACCTCCGACGGTGGCGGCGCCCTTCGGTGTGCGCTCATGAAGGAGTTCCGTCGTGATGATTCAGCTCGACCACGTGACAAAGAGGTACCCGACCGCGTCCCGGCCGGCGCTGGACGACGCGACCGTCGGCATCGAGAAGGGCGAGTTCGTCTTCTTCATCGGCCCGTCCGGATCCGGAAAGTCGACCATCGTCAAGCTGCTGCTGCACGAGATCCGCCCGACCCGGGGCACGGTAACGGTGAACGCCGAGGCCCTGGGCTCGATGCGCTCGTGGCGGATCGCGCGGTTCCGCCGGGCAATCGGCTGCGTGTTCCAGGACTTCCGGCTGCTGCCGAACCGCACCGCGTACGAGAACGTGGCCTTCGCCCTCGAAGTGATTGGCAAGACCAACGCGGTCGCCCGGCGCGTGGTGCCGGAGGTGCTCGAACTCGTCGGCCTGGGCGGCAAGGAGCACCGCTACCCGCACGAGCTGTCGGGCGGCGAGCAGCAGCGGGTCGCGGTGGCCCGGGCCTTCGTGAACCGGCCGCTGATCCTGCTGGCCGACGAGCCCACCGGAAACCTCGACCCGGACACGTCCATCGAGATCATGCGGCTGCTGGACCGGATCAACCGCACCGGCACGACGGTCGTGATGGTCACCCACGACTCCACCATCGTCAACCAGATGCGCCGCCGGGTCGTCGAGATCGAGAACGGGCGCATCGTGCGCGACCAGCCGCACGGCAGCTACGCCTGAAGTCCGACTCAGCGACCCTGGGGGAACCCGATGCGTCTCAAGTACGTCCTCAACGAAGTCCTGATCGGCCTGTGGCGCAACATCACGATGACGATCGCCATGATGATCACCCTGTCGGTGTCGCTGACCATGCTGGGCGCGAGCGCCCTGATGTATCTGCAGGTCGGCCAGATGAAGGACTTCTACTACGCCAAGATCGAGGTGTCCATCTTCCTGACCGAGGACATCACCGACGGGCAGCGCGCCGGCATCGACGCGGCCCTGACCGCCAGCCCGCTGGTGCGCGACAAGGTGTACGAGACCAAGGCCCAGGCCCTCGCCCGGTTCAGGAAGATGTTTCGGGACTCACCGACGCTCGTCGACGCGGTGCGGCCCGACACGCTGCCCGAGTCGTTCCGGGTCAAGCTCAAGAACCCCGAGGCGTACGACGAGTTCACCCGGCAGCTCGCCGGTAGGCCGGGCATCCAGCTCATCGTCGACCAGCGCGAAGTGCTGGGGAAGGTGTTCAGGGTGTTCTCGTCGATCCAGTTGCTCGCGCTGGTCATCGCGTCGGTGATGGCGGTCGCGGGGCTGCTGCTGGTAGGAAACATCATCCAGGTGGCGGCCTACAGCAAGCGCCGTGAGGTGGCCGTCATGAAGCTCGTCGGCGCGTCGAACTGGTTCATCCAGGCGCCGTTCGTCCTCGAGGCCATGGCGGCCGGCCTCGCCGGTTCGCTGCTCGCCTTCGGCGGGCTCTATGCCGGCAAGGTACTGCTGCTCGACGGCCCGCTGCAGGCGCTGAGCAAGCTGATGACCCCGATCCCGGACGGCAACCTGTGGTTGATGCTGCCCCTCCTGGCGGCGGCCGGCGCCGGCACCAGCGGGGTCGCCGGCTGGATCACGCTGCGTTTCCACATCCGCGTTTAGCCGAGCCGTAGCGGCGTGCACCACTTCGAGGACAGTTTGGGCTCGGTCGGCGAAGCGGAGGCCGGCCAGCCCGAACCGGGGAAGCTCAAAGTGGCCGATCTGGATTGCGGTCATGGGATCCAGCAGGAGAAGCCGGAAGAAACCAACCAGGCGATCCTGACGTGGCTGAACCGGCATTGGTCCCAGCGAACCGGCAGCGACTTCCCAGCCGGGTCCAAGCGGGCGGACACATGGTGGTGCCGTGGCTGATGTCGACAGCACGGCCGCGCCGTGGCGGCCCCAGCCGCCGCTGTCCCGGGTCGCCGTGGCCCGGCTGGTGCAGCTGGCCGGCGCGTACAACATCATCGGGGTCCTGATGCCGTCCCCGCACGGGCGTCTCGGTGAGCTGGCCGCCTGGATCCCGACCAGCGGGGTGCTGACCGCGCGGGCGGCGAGCGCCGCGTCCGGGCTGCTGCTGATCTACCTGGGTGCGGGGCTGCGCCGGGGCAAGCATCGGGCCTGGCAGGTCGCCGTGGTGCTGGCCGGCGCCGGTGTGGTGCTGCACCTGGCCCGGGGCTGGCACTACGACGCGGCCGGGGTCTCCGCCGCGCTCCTGGTCATGCTGATCATCGTGCGCCATCGGTTCCACACCCGGGCCGACCCGTGGAACCGATGGCGGGCCCTGATCGCCCTGCTCGGGTTCGGCGGCGCCGGGTTCGTGATCGGCCTGGCCGAGATCGCGCTCCGGGCCACGCGCCTGGAGGGCCGGCCGGGACTGCTCGACCAGGTCCGCGAGGCCGGTCTCGGGCTCGTCGGGCTGACCGGGCCGCTGCGGTTCACCCGGCCGGTCGCGGCCGAGCAGGTCAGCTACACCACCGGCGCGTTCGGGCTGCTGGCCATCGGGGTGGCGGTGGTCCTGCTGCTGCGGCCGGCCAACCGGCTGCCGCAGCGTACGCGGGCCGACGACGACACCCTGCGGCAGCTGCTGCGCCGCCACGGCGAGAGCGACTCCCTGGGCTACTTCGCCCTGCGCCCGGACAAGTCGCTGTTCTGGACGCCGTCGCGCCGGGCCGTGATCGCGTACCGGGTGATCAACGGGGTGAGCCTGGCCTCCGGTGACCCGATCGGCCCGGCGTCGGAGTGGCCGCAGGTGATCGCGGCCTGGCTGCGGGACTGCGCCGAGCACGGCTGGACGCCCGCGGTGCTCGGCTGCGGCGCCGCCGGCGGCAAGGCGTTCCGCAAGGCCGGGCTGGACGTGGTCGAGCTGGGCGACGAGGCGATCCTGGACGTCGCCACGTTCAGCGTTCAGGGCCGGGCGCTGCGTAGCGTCCGGCAGGCGGTCGGCCGGGTGGAGCGGGCCGGCTTCCAATGCCAGGTGGCCCGGTTGCGCGACCTGCCGGCCGAGGCGGTCGCCGAGGCGAAACGGTCCGCGGACGCGTTCCGGGACGGCAAGGTGGAGCGGGGCTTTTCGATGGCCCTGTCCCGGATCGGCGACCCGCGCGACGGCGACTGCCTGTTCGTGATCTGCCGGGACGCCGGCGGGCAGATCCGGGGCCTGCTGCAGTTCGTGCCGTGGGGCGCACACGGGTTGTCCCTCGACCTGATGCGGGGCGACCGGACCGCGGAGAACGGGCTCACCGAGTTCATGGTGGTCAGCACGGTGAACGCCGCCCGGGAGATGGGCGGCCGGCGGATCTCGCTGAACTTCGCCGTCCTGCGGTCGATCTTCGCCCGGGCCGACGAGCTCGGCGCGGGCCCGTTCCTGCGGCTCACCCACCGGTTGCTCACGACCGCCTCGAAGCTGTGGCAGATCGAGTCGCTGTACCGGTCGAACGCGAAGTACCAGCCCACCTGGTCGCCGCGCTACCTGTGCTTCCCGGTGGTGCGCGACCTGCCCCGGATCGCGGTCGCGGCGTTGTCGGCCGAGGCGTTCCTGCCGCGGCTGGGGTGGCGCCGATGACCCTGACCGGGTGGCCGATCATCGGCCTGGCCGGCCTGGCCGCACTGGTCACCGGCGCGGGCACCGTGCTGCGGTGGCGCCGGAGCCGCGTCCCGCTGCGGCTGGCCGGCCTGCTGCTCACCGAGGCGCTGGTGGTGTTCTCGATCGGGCTGGTCGTCAACCGTTCCCAGCAGTTCTATCCCTCCTGGACGGCGCTGTCCGGGGAGACGGGGACCGCGGCGAAGGCCCAGGATCGGGCCGGGCGGCTGGACGCCTCCTTCGTGGACGGCCGCAGCCGGTCGTGGCCGGGCGGTACGGTCACGGTGCCCGAGGGATATGCCGCCCATCGGCTCGACTACCCGGTGCTGGTCGTCCTCGGCGGGCCCCCGGCGACGGCGCCGGGGGCGATCACCGTGACGATCGGGCCCGGGCCTCGTACGCCGGACCTGCGCGACCTGCCGGCCCGGCTCGGCGCCGACCTGCGGACCAGCCCGCGCGGGTGGGCCCTGGTGGCCACGGCCGCCATGCTGCGGCCGGCCGAGCGTCTGATCGCCGATTTCCCCGGCCAGTTCACCGGGCTGGCGGTCGTCGGGACGGGGCACGCCCCGGCGATCGGGTCGGTCCAGGTGCACGTCGCCGGAAACCGGGCCGAGGCCATCACCTGGGCGTCGGCGCAGACCGCCCCGGCCCTCGCGCCGCCACAGGTGCTCCCGTCATGAGGATCGACGGGCTTCCCCTGTTGCTGACCGCCGCGTTCCTGGTCCTCGCCTCGGCCGCCGCGATCGCCACCCGCTGGCACCGCGTCGGGCCCATCCCGCGGACCATGCTCGTCCTGGTGAGCGTGATCGGCGTGACGGCCACCGCGGCGCTCCAGCTGAACCGGATGACCGCGACCTACGGCGGCGCCGACGCGGTCACGGCACCGACGGTGGCGGCGGGAACGGGCGGTCGCCTCGTCGAGACGACCATCGCCGGCCGGGCATCGGGCATGACCATGCCGGCCTGGGTCTACCTGCCGCCCGGCTACGCCGACGGCCACCAGCGCTACCCGGTGGTCGAGGCCTTCCACGGCTTCCCCGGGTCGCCGAAGGGCTGGCTGCGTAAGCTGAACGCGGTCGGCTACCTCGACCGCGAGATCGCCGCCGGACGCATGGCCCCGACGGTGGTGGCCTTCGTCTACCAGACGCCCGACCCGCTGATCGACACCGAGTGCACCGATCTCACCGGCGGCCCGCGGGCCGAGACCTATCTGACGGTCGACGTGCCCGCGGCGATCAAGACCCGGTTCCGGGTACGCACCGACCGCGCGGCGTGGGGACTGATCGGCTACTCCGCGGGCGGTTTCTGCGCCGCCGACCTGCTGCTGCGGCATCCGGACCGGTACGCCGCGGGGGCCGCCCTGTCCGGCTACGCCACCCCCGGCATCACCGTCGGCGACGGCTCCGAGCGCACCACCAACAACATCGCCTGGCGGCTGCGGCACCTCGCCCGGCCCGTGGTGTCGCTCTACCTCGCCTACGCCGGCGACGACGCGCACTCGCGCCGGGACACCCTGCTCATGGCCCGGCTGGCCACCGCCCCGATGTCGGTCACCACCGCGGTCGTCGCGCACGGCGGGCACAGCAACGCGGTCTGGCGGACCACGCAACCGCCCGCGTACGACTGGTTGTCCGCCCGCCTGGCCCGTCCCGTCGCCGTCCCATGAGGATCCGGCCCGCGCTGGTCGCCGGTGGTCAGACCGCCCGGGCGGGACGGCCTGACCACCGGGTGCGACCAGGCGGCCTGACCGCCGGCGACGGGGGCGAACAGCCCGTCGCCGGCCCGGGGCAGACCGGGCCGGCGGGGGTCGTCAGACCAGGGGCAGGTGCTGCGGTACTCGTCGATCGCGGCGCCCGAGGGGCCGGGGCAGAGGAACTGCTCGTAGCGGGTGTCGTCGTCGACGAATCGCTTGAGCCAGGACACCGTGTGCTTGGCGGTCGGGGTGTTGACGCTGTTCGGGAACGAGTGGCCGGCGTTGTTGAGTTCCAGGTACGACTTCTCGGTCGCGGCCGGAAGGCTGGTGTAGAACGGGATCGCGTGGCTGGCCGGCGGCGCCGTGGTGTCCGACTCGCCGCCGATGATCGCGGTCGGCACCCGTACGCTGCTCCAGCTCTTGGTGGTGTGCCACGGGGCGAGCGGCACCGCGGCCTGCAGCGACGGCCGGGTGCGGGCGGCCTCCAGGCTTCCGCCGCCGCCCATCGAGTGCCCGGCGACGGCCAGGCGCGACGCGTCGATCCGGGTACGCACGGAGCTGCTCGCGGTCAGGTAGTCGAGGGCGGCCAGCAACTGGCGGCCCCGGGCGGCGGGCTGGTCGAGGGTGGACAGCGTCTCGATGCCGATCACGACGAAGCCGTGCGAGGCGATGCGCGGCCCGAGCCAGGAGAGGCTGGACCAGCGGGCGGTGAAGCCGGGGGAGATGGCCACCGCGCCGAACGTGCCCTGGCTGGTGTCGGTCGGGTAGTAGATGACACCCCCGCCGAACGTGGCCTGGGCCGGGACGGTGACCTGGGCGACCGCGAACGGCCCGCGGGACGCTTCGAGGATCGCGCTGGTCGGCGCCGGGCCCCGCTCGTACGGGCTCGCGGCGGATGCGGGGGCGGCGCCGGCGATCGAGCCGGCGACCAGGGCGAGGGCGGTGGCCGAGGTTGCCAGCCAGCGACGGAGACGGGTGGAGGTGTGCACGCCTGACTCTCCTTCGATTGCAAAGGGTGATCGACTGTTGTCAATCTGTGAGCCAGAACATACTCGCCGGTAACAAGACGGCATACATCTCGAAACACATATGGCGCCTGGGCGATATTGACCTTCAGCGAGTGGCGCTGAACGCGAACGAACCCGACCCGGTGGTGAAGCGGGCGTAGCCGTCCCGCATGCCGGCGAAGCGAGCGCCGGCCGGGGCGGTCACCGCCCGGCGGTCCGGCGCCGGGACGAAGATCGTGGCCGTGGCGCCGACCGGTACGTCGGCCCGGAGGGTGAAGCGGCCCGGTGTGCGGGTCCACTGTGACCTCACCTGGCCGAGCGGAGAGCCGACGTGGGCCGAGGCGTGGCGCAGGTCGCCCACCGGGTGCGGCTTGATGACCACCGCCGTGTAGCCGGGCGCGGCCGGTTCGATGCCGGCCACCCGCTGGTAGAGCCAGTCGTCGACGGTGCCGAGGAAGGCGTGGTCGTGCGAGCGCGAGCTGGCGTTCCACTCCTCCCACATCGTGGTGGCGCCGAGTTCCTCGAACCAGTACCCCCAGCCGGGATACGTCGGGTTGGTGGCCACCTGGTAGGCCAGCTCGGCCTGACCGGCGTCGGTGAGCACCGGCAGCAGGATCTTCGTGCCGAGCGCGCCGGTGTTCAGATGCCCGCCCCGCTGCCGGATGTCGGCGACCAGGTTGGCGACGACCCGCTCGCGGTCGGCCGCCGGGACGATGCCGAGGCTCAGCGGCAGCAGGTTCGAGGTCTGCCGGTAGCCCGCGTCCCGGTTGTCGAAGTAGGCGCCCGCCGATCGGTCGAGGAACTCGGCGTTGAACGCGTCCGCGATGGTCGCGGCCAGCGCGGTGAAGTGGGCGGCGTCGGCGTCGTGACCGAGGGCTCGCGCCATCTCGGCGAGATGAGAAGCGGTGAGATGGAGGTACGCGGTGCCGGCCAGCCGCGTCCCCTCCGGTGCGAACGCGTTGCCGGGCGAGAGCCAGTCGCCATAGCTGAAGCCGGTGTAGATGTGGCCGGTCGTGGAGATGGCTCGTTCGAAGTAGCCGAGCCAGGCCTTCATGCTGTCGTAGTTCTCGGCCACCGCCCGCCGGTCGCCGTAGTAGCGGAAGAGGTCCCAGGTGACCAGGACGAGGCTGGCCGACCAGATGGGATCCTTGACGGCCCGGCCCGACTCGGTGGTCGGCTCGGTGACGCCGAGCGACCCGTCCGGGTTCTGGTCGTCGCGGTGCGACCGCATCCAGTTCGCGTAGAAGTCGCGCATGTCGAAGTTGGCGATCGCCGAGTCGGCGTAGAGGTGGCCGTCCGCGGTGTACGGCCGCTTCTCGTACATCGGGGTGTCGGTCGGTATCGAGTGCAGGTTGTTCAGGACCGTGTCGCGCTGGGCGTCCTGGTAGCGGTTGAGCAGGTCGCTCGAGCTGGTGAAGCCGCCGGTGGACGCCACGGCCGTGTGCACGCGCAGGCCCCGGACCGATTCCAGGGTCACCCCGGGCGGCGTGTCGATCTGGGCGTAGCGGAAGCCGGCGTAGCTGTAGCTGGGCTGGTAGCTCTCGACGCCATCACCCTTGAGCGTGTACGCGTACGACTGCAACCGCGTCCCGAACCCGCCGATATTGTCCACGGTGCCGTCCGGAAGCAGCTTCTCGCCGTACACGATCCGCACGGTGCTCCCGGCCGGGCCACGCACGCCGACCCGCGCCCACCCGGCCGTCGTGCGGCCGAAGTCGTACACGTGCGAGCCCGCCGCCGGCGACGTGGTGGCCGCCACCGGCAGGTTCTCGGTCACCTTGATCGCCGGGAAGGCCTGCCACCGCAGGGTTCCGCCGGGGGCGTCGACCGTGACGGCCGGCTGCCAGCGGGATGCGTCGAAGCCGGGCCGGTTCCAGCCGGGCTGTTCCAGGCGGGCGTCGTAGGTCTCGCCGAACCACAGCGACTCCGAGCGGGTCGGGCCCTCGGCCACCCGCCAGCCGTCGTCGCTGAGCACCCGGCGGCTGGTCCCGTCCCGGTAGGTGATGTCCAGCTCCAGCTTGAGCTTCGGCTCGCCCCACCAGGCCGACGCCTTCCACTCGTCCGGGTTGGTCATCGAGTGGAAGCCCCGGCCCAAACTCACCCCGATCGCGTTGGCGCCGGTGCGCAGCGCGTCGGTGACGTCGTACACGCTGTAGAGAACGGTCTTGTCGTAGACCGTGAAGCCGGGGTCGAGCTCGTGATCGCCGATCCGCCGGCCGTTGAGGTAGAGCTTGTTGTAGCCGAGGCCGGAGACGTAGGCGCGGGCCGAGGCGACCGGCTTGGCGACGGCGAAATCGTTGCGCAGCAGCGTTTCCGGCGGCGAGGGAGCCGAGACGGAACCGCCCCAGGGCCCGCTGCTGTAGGCGGCGGCGACCCGGGCGCCGGACCAGGCCGAGTCGTCGAAGCCGGGCTGCTCCCAGCCCGGGCCCGCGGCGTCGGCCGTCTTCCAGGAAGCGTCGGTCACCAGGTCGGCGCCGTTCACCCGGAGCTTGGCCAGCAGCCCGGCCGGGCCGGCGTTGGTGTTGACCGCCTCGACGGCGATGGTGTTGGCGCCCGGCCGCAGCGCGGACGAGATGTCGAGGACCGACGCCGTCCGCCACGTGTCGGCGGCGGCCGGGGAGCGGGACATCTCCCGGCCGTTCACATACAGGGTGTACGCGTCGTCGGCGGTGACCTGGAGCTCGGCCGGCCCGGTGGCCGGGAGGTCGAACGTACGCCGGAAGTAGCGCGTGCCGGCCGGGACCGAGTTGGCCGGATCGCCGTCGGGGTGCCAGATCCAGCTCGCCCCGGTGAGGGACAACTCGGGGGCGGCCCGGCGGGCGCCGATCCAGTCGCCGCGGAACTGGGCCGGGCGCAGGAAGGCGGTCTCGAACCAGGCCCGCCGGCTCCAGGCGGAGGCCGGGCCGGCGCCCGGCCAGACCCGGACCCGCCAGAAGTAGCGGGTACGCGAGGCGAGCGCGGGGCCGGCGTACGCGATGTCGAAGGACGTGGCCGAGTCGACCCGGCCGCTGTCCCAGACGTCGGCCGGGCCGTCCGGGGTGGTCGAGACCTCGATCTCGTACGCGGACTGGCCGGTTGAAAGGATCCAGCCGAGGCGCGGTCGGGCGACGTCGACGCCCAGCGGAGTGGTCTGGTGCTCGACGGTCAGCCCGGTGACATTCGCCGCGTAGGCGGGAGTGCTGCCCGGGACCGACAGGGCGACCACAACCAGCGCGATCAACGCTCGCCTTTTCATCAGGCCTCCGCTGTGAATCGTTTCATAAGGCTCTCATCGATGACCATAGCTGAAACCGGCCGGTAACGTCAGGCCGCCACGGGTTCCTTCGCGGTCGCCGGGGCCGGCACGGCCGGCTGCCGCGCGGGCAGCATCAGCGAGAGGGTGGCGCCGGCCGCGGCGAGTCCGACCGCCCACCAGAACGCCCGGTCGAAGCCGGCCGCGAGGTCGGCGCCGGAGCGGGCGCCGGTGGTCGTCGCGTGCAGGATGACGCCCAGCACCGCGACGCCGAACGAGCCGCCGACCTGGGTGGCGATGCGGGTGATGACGCTGGCGTGCGGGACGTCCGGGCGTTCGATGCCCATGAAGGCCACCGTCATCGGCGGGATGGTCGCGGCGCCCAGCCCCGCGCCCCGCACCACCAGCGCGGCCATGAGGAGCCACTGGTTGGTGTTCGTCCCGGCGAACGCGAACGGCACGGTGGCGACCGTGACGACCAGGAAGCCGGCGACCGAGACGGCCCGGGCGCCGATCCGGTCGACCAGGCGGCCGGCGATCGAACGGCTGAGCAGGGAACCGATGCCCTGCGGCGCGAGCAGCAGACCGGCCTCGAGCACCTCCCGGCCGCGTACCTCCTGCCAGTAGAGCGGCAGCAGGAGCATGGCGCCGTAGAGGGCGAAGCCGGAGAGGAACATCAGGGTCGACGCGGTGGCCAGCGGCCGGTGCCGCAGCAGCCGGACGTCGATCAGCGCGTCGTCCTTCTTCCGTACCGCCCAGAGCGCGAAGGCGGCGAGCAGCGCGGCCCCGGCCAGCAGCGGGATCAGCACGTCGGCCCGGGCGAAGCCGCCGTCCCGGCCGGCGTTGGACAGGCCGAACAGCAGGCCGACGACCGCCGGGGAGACCAGCAGCAGGCCGGCGACGTCGAGCCGCACGCGGCGGGCCGGCTCGTCGGCGGGCAGCAGCAGGGCGGCCGTGACGATGCCGATCAGGCAGAGCGGGATGTTGATCCAGAACATCCAGCGCCAGTCCAGCGAGTTCAGGATGAGGCCGCCCACGACCGGGCCGAGGATCGGGCCGATCACGGCCGGCAGGCTCATGGTCGACATCACCCGGCCCAGGCTGCGGCCCTGGGCGGCCCGGACGACCAGGGTCATCATCAGCGGCAGCATGATGCCGCCGCCGACGCCCTGCAGGGCCCGGAAGGCGATCAGGCTCTCGACGTTCCAGGCCAGGCCGCACAGCACCGACGCGATCAGGAAGACGCTCTGGGCGAGGATCCACAGCCGCTTGCCGCCGAGCCGGCTCTGCGCCCAGCTGACCAGCGGGATGGTCACGCCGAGGGCCAGCAGGAACGCCGTGCTGACCCACTGGATCGTGGCGACCGAGGCGTGCAGGTCCTCGGCCAGCGTGCGGAGGGCGACGCTGACGATGGTGGTGTCGAACAACATCGCCAGCGCGCCGGCGATCACGGCGACGGCCGTACGCGTCAAGGTCTGGTCGTGCTTGGGCTGCTCAGCCACGGTCATCTCCCGGATAAGGGACGTTCGTCTCTTATCAAGGTAGGTGCGCGCCGTAAGAGACGCAAGTCTCTTAAGGCGGAGGCTTCTGTGAGTACGCCGACACGAGCGGGAGGAACACCTGGTCGACGATCTCGACCAGCGGCTCGTGCAGCGCCTCCAGCTCGCTCTCCGAACCGGCCAGCAGAGTGAACTCGTGACGCGCCAGGACCGCCGGCACCGACAGCACCCGGTCCGGAACCCGCGCGTGGGCCAGCTCGCCCCGGGCCACCGCCCGCTCCAGCAGCACCGCCACCTGCGACCGCATGGTCCCGGTGAACGTGCCGTCCTCGGCCAGCAGCGCGGCCAGGATGCTGCGGATCAGGGCCGGGTCGACGCTGCTCATCCGCCGCACCGCCGCGTCGAGCAGCGCGAGCATGTCGCCGCGCAGCGAACCGGTGTCCGGCGGAGCGGTCAGCGGCGCCCCAGCGTGATGGTTCACGGCGGCGACCGCGAGATGGGCCCGGTTCGGCCAGCGCCGGTAGAGGACCTGCTTGCCGGTCTGCGCCCGGGCCGCCACGCCGGTGATGGTCATCTGGTCGAACCCGACCTCGGTGAGCTCGGCCCAGGCCGCCTCGAGGATGACCTCCTCCAGGGCCGCGCCCCGGCGGCGGGTGCCGGCCGGCCTGCTGACCGCTTCCACGACGTCCTCCTCACCACCGGACCACCGGGCCCCTCCTGGCGCCCGATGGTGACGAACCTACGTGATGCCCGGCCCGGCCTAGGGCCGCAGGGCCCGGTCGGCCGGGGTCCAGGTGGACGGCCGGGCGACCTCGGCCAGCGTGATCGACCGGAGGACCCGGGTCAGCTCGGCCACCGAGAACGGCGCGCCGCCGACCTCGACCTTCGTCCGGCCGTCCTTGGTCCAGAGGCTGCACTCGCCCCACTTGAAGCACTTGGTCTGGCCGGCCGCGCCGGTGGTGTTCGCGTTCCGGCTCGGGATGACCATGATGCTGAGACCGCCGCGGATCCGGGTCCACGGCTTGGCCAGGCCGGTGGTGGCGGGAGCGGAGGCGGCGTAGGTGGCGCCGCCGTAGTCGCCGCCGCGGGCCGTGTTGATGCCGCCGAGGCCAGCGCGGATAAAGCTTGACCAGCGCGTTGGCCACGGCGTCCTCCGCCGCGTGCCAGTCCCCGCAGGTGATGTAGGCCAGCTTTCGCAGCGACGCCATCTGGGACGTCACGAACTCGCGGAACGCATCCTCGTCCTCGGCCTTCAAACGGCTCCCCCTCCTGACGGAGGTGTAACGGTCGCACCGGCCCGCAGGGTTGCACGGGCAAGCCAGAAAGGTGTGCCCCACCGGAAAGGGCCGGAGCCCGTATCGTCAAGGACTCCACATCAGGTACGGGGGCCACAGGTGCGATTCGGTGTCACCGGTCATCGGGTTCTGCCGCCGCGGATCGCCGAGTTCGCGGCCGACCGCTGGCGCCGCGAGCTGCCCACCGGCAGCCGGCTGCACGGTGTCTCCAACCTCGCCGACGGCGCCGACCAGCTGTTCGCCGAACACGTGCTGTCGGCCGCCGGCACGCTGCATGTGGTGCTGCCTTGCGAGGGCTATTCCGACGGCAGCCGGGCGCGGTTCGAGCAGCTGCGCCGGTCGGCCGGCTCGGTGGTCACGATGCCCTACGCCGAGCCGTCCGAGCAGGCCTACCTGGCCGCCGGCCAGGCCATGGTCGATGCCTGCGACCATCTCTTCGCGGTCTGGGACGGCTGCCCGGCCCGCGGCGTGGGCGGCACGGCCGATGTCGTCGCGTACGCCCGCCGCCGCGGCCGCCCGGTCACCGTCCTGTGGCTGGACGGGGTGCGGCGAGACTGACCACCGGCAGCCCCGGCGCGGGCGGCACCGCGAGCTCGGCGAAGATGCGCGCGGCCCGGTCGGCGGCGCCCGTGCCCTGGTGGGCGCGCGCCTGCTCGTACCGGTCGCCGCTCTCCTCGGCCAGGGCCAGCGCCTCGTCGTGCCGGTCACGGGAACCGGCCGTGTCGCCGGTGGCCCGCAGCACCTGGCCGAGGTCGTTGAGCGCCTCGGCCTCGCTGGCCCGGTCGCCGATCCGCCGGTGCAGCACCACGGCCTCCCGCAGGTGACCGGCGGCGTCGGCGAGCCGGCCGGTCAGCACCAGGATCGCGGCCAGGTCGGTGCGGACGTACGCCTCGGCGGTGCGGTCACCGGCCCGCCGGAACGCGGCCAGGCTCTGCTCGAGCCGTTCGGCGATCGGCTCCAGCGGGTCCTTGTGGTCGGGCAGCCGGGCCAGCAGCGAGAGCACGTACGTCTCGCTGAATCCGTCGCCGAGCCGCTCGTAGATCTCACACGCCCGCCGCAGGCGCTCGGCCGCGCTCTCGTGGTCGCCGAGCCGGTCGTCGACCAGACCGAGCCGCACCAGCGCGTCCGCCTCGCCGGCCTCGTCGTCGACCCGGCTGTACAGGTCGCGGGCCTGCTGGTAGCGGTCGGCGGCCTGCCGGTAGTCGCCCAGCCGCCAATGCACGCTGCCCAGGTTGCGCAGCGCGACCGCCTGGGCGGCGTGCTCGCCGAGGTCGGCGTACAGGGTCAGGGCCTGCCGGTAGGTCTCGGCGGCCCGATCCAGGTGGCCCTGCCGGCGGTGCAGCCGGCCCAGGTTGGACAACGCGCGAGCCTGGGCCAGCCGGTCGCCGGCGGAGCGGGCGGCGCTGACCGCGGACGCCGTGACGGTCACCGCCTCGGCCACCGGGCCGCCGGCGTCGAGGTAGCGGAACAGCGTCCCGGCCAGCGCGACGGTGTGCCGGTGCCAGCCGTGGGCCGCCCCGTACACGCAGATCGCGGCCAGGTTGGGTCGTTCCGCCTCGATCCAGCGGCGGGCTGCGTCGGTGTCGCCCGCGGCCGAGCCGTCGTCTGGGTGGAGCGCGCTCATCGCCGCCTCGGAACCCGCCAGGTAGTGGTCGAACAGGCGGGCCACGGCCGCTTCGCGTTCCGGCGCCGGGTCGTGGGTCTCGGCCAGTTCCGACGCGTACGCCCGGAGCAGGTCGTGCATGGCATAGCGGCTGCCCGCTCCGGCCTGCACCAGGCTGGCCCGGACCAGCACACCGAGCAGCCGCCGCGCCTCGCCCACGGTCGTCCCGGCCAGCGCCGCGACCGCGTCGATGTGCGCCCCGGCGCCCGGGTGCAGGCCGAGCAGCCGGAACATCCGCGCCGCGCCGCCCGGCAGGTTCTGGTACGACCAGGAGAAGACCGCCCGCACCTCGGCCCGCGGGTCGCCCGCGTCCAACATGTCCAGCCGGTCCTGGTGGTCGCCCAGCTCGGCGACCAGGTCGGCGAGCGGGACGTCGGCGCGGTCGGCGGCCAGCTCGGCGGCGATCCGCAAGGCCAGCGGCAACCGGGAGCACGCGGCGGCCAGGTCGTTCGCCGCGGCCTGCTCCTCGTCCACCCGCGCGCCGATCAGGCGGCGCAGCAGGCCGAGGGCGTCCGGCGGCGGCAGCAGGTCGAGGTTGACCCGCTCGGCGCCGTGCACCGCCACCAGGCCGGGCAGCGAGTCACGGCTGGTGATCAGCACCAGGCACGACCCGGTGCCGGGCAGCAGCGGCCGCACCTGCTCCACCGACGACGCGTTGTCGAGCAGCACGAGCATCCGCCGGCCGGTCAGCTCGGACCGGTAGCGGCCGGCCCGCTCCTCGACGCCCGGCGGGATCTCGGGCCCGTGCACACCCAGCGCGCTCAGGAACCCGGCCAGCGCGTCGGTCGCGGCCAGGGGCTGCTCGGCGTCGTAGCCGCGGAGGTTCACGTAGAGCTGCCCGTCCGGGAACGCCTCGCGGACCCGGTGGGCCCAGCGGACGGCCAGCGCGGACTTGCCGACGCCGGGGGTGCCGGCGAGGAGCGCCACGGCCAGCGGTGGCTCGTCGCCGCCGGCGGGCGCGAGCAGGCGGTCGAGGGCGGCCAGTTCGCCGGTACGCCCGGTGAAGGCGCGGACGTCGGCCGGCAGTTGCGCCGGGACCGACGAGGCGGCGGCCGGTGGCGCCGCCGGGGGCCGCACGTCGCTCGCCGCCAGGATCAGCGTGGGGTCGGCGGCGATGATCCGCTCATGGAGTTTGCGCAGGCCCGAGCCGGGGTCGCTGCCGAGCTCGTCGGCCAGCCGGCGGCGGATCCGCCGGAACCGCGCGTCGGCGTCGGCCTGCCGGCCGGACCGGTAGAGGGCGAGCATGGTCTGCTCGGCCAGCCGCTCGTCGAGCGGGTGTTCGGCGTCCGCGGCGTCGAGCACCGGCAGCAGCTCACCGTGCCGGCCGAGCCGCAGGAGCACGTCGTTGCGGTCCAGTTCGGCGGCGAACCGCTCGCCCAGCAGCATCCGCCGGGTCGCGTCCGACCACGGGGTGTCCAGGCCGGCCAGCGGCTCGCCCCGCCACAGGCCGGTGGCCTGGGTGAGCAGGTCGGCGCCGGTGTGGTCGGACTCGGCCGACCGGGCCAGCGTGACCAGCCGGCGGAACCGGTGCAGGTCGACGGTCTGCGGGTCGGCGGTCAGCACGTACCCGCCCGGGCGGCGCTGGATCTCGACGTCGGCCGCCTCGGCGAGGGCGCCGCGGAGCCGCGACAGGTAGCTGTAGAGCGTGCCGGCGACCCGCTGCGGGGTGTCCTCACCCCAGACCCGGTCGATCAGCTGGTCGACCGGGACCGGGCGACCGGCCTCGATCAGCAGGACGCCCAGCACGTACCGCTGCCGGGCGTGCCCCAGATCGACGGATCGGCCGTCGATCCTTGCCTCCACCGCGCCGAGCACCCCGAAATCCGCCGCCAACCCCCGCTGCACATCCTTTCGTCCTCAGCGTCCACCAGGGGATTCAAGATTTCCCCAAGGCCGGACACGAGTCTCCCACGCTTCGTCCAAGGTCCGCGCCCGACTATTGACCGTGTTGCAAGCAGCCAGGTCGGCCATCCCGGTTAGGTACGGGGGAATCGGGCGGGAAGGCCTGGCTGCCTCGCAAGTCGGCCGTCCCGGTTTCATACGGGGGAATCGGGCGGGCCGAATTTGCCGGGCGTGGATGGCGACGTGCACAATCGACCACCGCCGATACTGTTCTCAGTCGCGGGGGCTGGTGTGTCGTTCAACGGGTTCATTTCGTACAGTCATGCGGCCGATGGGCGACTTGCCCCGGCCGTTCAGCGGGGTCTCCATCGGCTGGCCAAGCCGTGGCACCGTCGCCGGGCACTGTGGATCTTCCGGGACCAGACCGGGCTCTCGGTGACCCCCGCGCTGTGGACCTCCATCCAGACGGCGCTCGACAAATCCGAATACTTCGTGCTGATGGCCTCCCCGGAGGCGGCGCAGTCACCCTGGGTGAACCGCGAGATCGAGCACTGGGTCGCCAACAAGCCGCTGGACCACATCCTGCCCGTGGTGACCGACGGCGACTGGCGATGGGATCCGGCGGCCAAGGACTTCGACGCGGATTCCACCTCGGTGCCGCCGGCCCTGCGCGGGGTGTTCGCCGAGGAGCCGCTCTACCTCGACCTGCGGTGGGCCCGCGACGACCAGCACCTGAGCCTGCGGCACTCCCGCTTCCGCGACGCGATCGCCCAGCTCGCCGCCCCGATGCACGGCGTCAGCAAGGACGATCTCGAGGGCGAGGACGTCCGCCAGCACCGCCGCGCGGGCCGGCTGCGCCTGTCCGCGGTGGCGATGTTGCTGCTGCTGACCGTGCTGGCCTCGGTGACCGGGATGTCGGCGGTGCAGAACGCCGCCCAGGCGAACGCGTCCGCCGTCGAGGCCCGGCGGCAGGAGAAGGAGGCGACGGCGCAGCGGGGCAACGCGGCGCGGTTCGCCGACGAGGCCACCCGGCAGGAAGATCTGGCGCGCGACGGTGAGGCGCGGGCACGCGGCGCGGCGGCCGAGGCCCAGAAGCAGGAGGAGGCGGCGAAGGCGCAGAAGGCGCTCGCCGACAAGGCCTCCAGCGACGTCAAGGTGCAGCTGGCGAAGGCCGACGCGGCGGCGGCGCGGGCCAAGCGGCAGCAGCAGCTGGCCGCGCGGCAGAGCGCGCTGGCCCGTGAGTCGGCGAAGGAGATGCGCCGCCAGCAGGACCGGGCCAAGGAGCAGGAACAGCTGGCCAAGGAGCAGCAGAAGCTGGCCGGCGAGGCGGGCGACGAGGCCGCCAGGCAGAAGCAGATCGCCGCGGACCAGGAGAAGCTGGCCCTCGAGGCCGGCGCCCAGGCCCGCGCGCAGGAGAAGATCGCCCGCCAGCAGGAGCAGAAGGCGAAGGAGGCCGGTGACGAGGCGGCCCGCCAGCAGAAGATCGCGATCAGCCGCCGCCTGGTCAACGAGGCCAAGGCCACCGTCAACGACGACTCGCGGCTGGCGTTCAAGCTGGGCGTCGCGGCACAGAAGATCAACCCGGCCGACGACATCAAACGTGAGGTGGCCGGCCTGGTGACCTCCAGCCGGCACCTCGGGTCGATCGAGGACGTGTACGAGGCCATCCCCGGCCCCAACGGCCTGCTCGCTACCACCGGTTCCGTGGGCGGCTCCATCACCCTGTGGAACGCGGCCGAGCCGGCCCAGCGCGTCAAGCTGGCGACGATCGAGAAGACCGGCCGATCAGGCAGCAAGGTGGCGTTCAGTCCGGACGGGAAGACGCTGGCCGTCGTCTTCAGTCTGGGTGCGGAGCTGTGGAACATCACCGATCCGGCCAAGCCCCGGTTGCTGGCCGCGTTCGCCGACGACCAGTTCCTGAACAACACCGCCGTCGCGTTCAGCCCGGATGGCCGGACGCTCGCCGTCGGCGACCGCCGCGAGCCCACTCCGGGCACCGCTGAGCAATGGGGCTACGCGACGTTGTACGACGTCGCCGACCCGGCCCGTCCCACCGTCCTCTCGGTGTTGCGCGAGGGCATCGGCCAGGTGCCGACCTCGAAGGTCTCGTTCAACCGGGACGGACAGACCCTCGCGGTCGCGATGTACTCGGCGCTCATCTGGGACATCTCCGACCGGGCGCACCCGGTGCAGCGCAGCCGGATCCCGTTGAACAACCTCTCGTACGGCATCGCCTACAGCCCCACCAAGGAGGTGCTGGCCATCGGGGACTACTACGGCACGGTCAACGTCTTCGACATGAGTGACAGCGCCCAGCCCAAGGTGCAGTACACGTTCAGCAGCGGGTTCAAGGGCAACCTCACGCTCGCATACAGCCCGGACGGCAAACGCCTGGCCGCCGGGTTCGCCGATGCCATGATCGCCGTCTGGGACGCCAACAACGGCGACAAGCGCGAGATCGCCCGGATGCAGGGTCGCGTCCAGGTCGCGTCGGTGGCGTTCAGTCACGACCTCAAGACCCTGGTGACCGTGGAGGCGGCGGAGACCGCTGTGCTCTGGGGCCTGGAGGACTTCGCGGGCCCCGAGCGGCGTGGTGGCGAGCGGGGCCACAGCGGGGTGGTCGCGGTGCGATACGCGCGGGACGGAAAGACGATGGTGACCGCCGGCGACGAGGGCACCGCCGTGTTCTGGAAGGTGTCCGGCAGCGGCAACCCGGAGCACCAGAACACGCTCTGGCTGTCCGGCGCCCGGCCGATCACCTTCGCGTCGTTCAGCGCCGATCTGCGGACCGCCGTCGCCGGTGACTCCGAGCGGCTCATGCTGCAGGACCTCAGCGATCCGACGAAACCGGCGCCCTTCGCCTCGATGGGGGTGCCGCCGTGGGTGCACAGCGTCGAGCTCAGCCCGGACGGTCGCTTCCTGCTGATGGCCGGCTATGACCAGTTCTGGCTGTGGGACATCGGCAACCACCGGGACCTGCAGAAGATCGCCACCATCGATGTCGAGCGTCAGAAGGCGGCGGTGGTCGCCTTCCGGCCGGACGGGAAGCTGATGGCGATCAGCGTCGGCAAGAAGGTGAACCTCTGGGACCTCGCCCGGCCGTCCGCGCCCAGGCTGGTCGGCACGACGACCGGGCACGCCGGCGAAGTGACCGCGGTGTCGTTCAGCCCCGACGGGCGCACCCTGGCCTCGGGCAGCCAGGACCGCTCGGTGGTGCTCACCGACGTCTCGAACCCGGTCGAACCGGAGCGGATCTCCACAATGACCGGCCACACCGAGTCGATCGGGAAGATCGTCTACGGCTCGGACGGCAAGACTCTGCTCGTCGCCGACTGGGGCAGCTGGTCGACGGTGTGGGACGTCGCCCAGCCGGCCCGGCCGGTCCGGCTCTCCCGCACCGACACCACCCACGCCTACTCCCGCGGCGCGATGGACTTCAGCCCCGACGGGCAGACCCTCGCCATCGGCATGACCGCACCGTACGGCGTGGTCGGCATGTGGGACCTGGCCCCGATGAACCGCCTCCGCGCCGACCCGGCCGCGTTCAGCTGCGCCATCACCGGAGCCGGCCTCAGCAAGGCCGAGTGGGCCCGCCTCGTCCCCGAGCTGGACTACCGGAAGACCTGCTGATCAGCTCGCGGCGGCCGGCGTGAGGCGCTCGTAGGGGAGGTTCTCGCCGGCCTCGACCGCGGTCGGCAGGCGGTTCTCGGCCGGCGGCAGCGGGCCGGTGGCGTCAGAGAGTCAGCGAACCGTCAGGTCCGGGCACCACGGACCGTCAGGTGCGGACGTTGCGATGGGCGCATGACCACTCTGCTGACCCGGCTCGGCGCCTGGACCTGCCGGCGCCGCCGAACCGTCCTGCTGATCTGGCTGGCCGTCACCGTCGCGGCCGGGGCGCTCGCCGTCACCGCCGGCGGCCCCTACCAGGACGACTTCTCGATTCCCGGCTCGCGCGCCCAGCGGACCCTGGACACCGTCGCCGAGCGGTTCCCGGCCGCGTCCGGCGCTTCGGTCCGGGTCGTGCTCGTGGCCCCGGCCGGACGCCGGCTCACCGTCGAGCCGTCCCTGGCCGAGGCGCGGCACGCGCCGCTGGTGGCCGCGGTGGCCGCGCCGATCGTCTCGGCGGACGGCCGGACCGCCCTGGTGAACGTGCAGTACCGGGTGAAGAGCGCCCAGCTGGAGCGCCCCGCCCTCGACGCGCTGGAGGACGCCTTCCAACCGGCCCGCGACGCCGGCCTGCGGGTCGAGTTCGGCGGCTCCGCGTACGGCGAGGGCGAGTCCGGCGGCGCGACCGAGGCCGCCGGCCTGCTGATCGCGCTGCTCGTCCTGGTCATCACCTTCGGCTCGCTCGTGGCGGCCGGGCTGCCGCTGCTCACCGCGCTGCTCGGGGTGGGCGTGACCCTGGCCGGCCTGACCGCGGTCGCGGGCACGCTGGCCCTGCCGACAACCGCGGCGCCGATGGCCCTCATGCTCGGCCTGGCCGTCGGCATCGACTACGCGCTGTTCATCGTCGCGCGGCACCGGTCACAGCTCGCCTCGGGCCTGCCGGTGGCCGAGTCGGTGGCCCGGGCGATCGGCACGGCCGGTGCCGCCGTGGTCTTCGCCGGGCTCACCGTGGTCATCGCCCTGACCGGCCTGACCGTGGTCGGGATCCCGTTCCTGAGCGCGATGGGCCTGGCCGCGGCGGCCGCCGTGATCGTCGCGGTGCTGGTGGCGGTCACCCTGATCCCGGCGCTGCTGGGCCTCCTGGGGGAGCGGCTGCGCCCGGGACGCGGCTCGCGTCTCGCCTGGCGCCTGGGACGCGGCTCGCGCCCGGCCCGGCGCCCGATGGGCGCGTGGTGGGTGCGGCTGGTCACCCGCCGCCCACTGGTCACGATCCTCATCGTGGTCGCGCTTCTCGGCGTAATGGCCGTGCCGGCAACCGACCTGCGGCTGGCCCTCACCGACAACGGTTCCGCGCCGGTGACCAGCACCCAGCGGCAGGCCTACGACCTGACGGCGGCCGCCTTCGGACCGGGCTTCAACGGCCCACTGCTGGTCCTCGCCGACCTGACCCAGGAGGGCGCTGCCGACCCAGCCCGGGAGGGCGCTGCCGGGCCGGCCCAGGAGGGTGCTGCCAGCCCGGCCCGGGAGGGCACTGCCGGCCCGGCCCGCGAGGGGGACGACGATGCCGGCCCGGCTCGCGAGGGCGACGCCGGCCAGGGTCGCGAGGGCGATGCCGCGCCGGTCGGGCGCAGTGACCAGGCAGCGAAGCTCGCCGAGCGACTCGGCGCGGTGGACGGGGTGGCGGCCGTCGGGCGCCCTCAGCTTTCCACCGACGGCCGTTACGCCCTGGTGTCGGTGATCCCGGCGACCGGGCCGCAGGACGTACTTACCAACCAGTTGGTAGGAAAGCTGGAGGCGGCGGGCGGGGGTTCGGTGGGGGTCACCGGGGCCACCGCGATCGGCATCGACATCTCCGCGCTTCTGCGCGCTGCCCTCGTACCCTTCGCCTTGATCGTTGTCGGTCTGGCCTTCCTGCTGCTGGCCGTGGCGTTCCGGTCGCTGGTGGTGCCGCTCAAGGCCACGCTGGGCTTCCTGCTGTCGGTCGGCGCGACGCTGGGCGCGGTGGTCGCGGTGTTCCAGTGGGGCTGGCTGGCCGAGCTGATCGGGGTCCCGCGCACCGGCCCGGTGATCAGCTTCATGCCGATCATCCTGATGGCGGTGCTGTTCGGCCTGGCCATGGACTACGAGGTGTTCCTGGTCAGCGGCATGCGTGAGGAGTACGTCCGGAGCGGCGATCCGCGGCGTGCGGTCACCAGCGGGTTCCAGGCTTCGGCGCGGGTGGTCGCGGCGGCCGCCCTGATCATGGTCGCGGTCTTCGCGAGCTTCCTGCCGGGCGGCGACGCCACGCTGAAACCGATCGCGTTCGCGCTCGCCGTGGGCGTGCTCCTGGACGCGTTCCTGATCCGGATGACGCTCGTGCCGGCGGTCCTGACCATGGCCGGACATCGAGCGTGGTGGCTCCCGGTGATGAAATAACCATCATGGACAGCATCCTGGTGGTGGACGACGACCCGGGTCTGCGTGAGCTGCTGGTGTCGGCGCTGCGGTTCGCGGGGTTCGAGGTGGCGGCGGTCGGCGACGTCCCGGCCGCCCTGGCCGTGATCGCGGCCGGTGAGCCCGACGCGATCGTGCTGGATGTGATGCTGCCGGGCACCGACGGCTTCGACCTGGTGCATCTGCTTCGTGATCAGGGCGTACACGTCCCGGTGATGTTCCTGTCGGCGCGCGACGAGTTGGACGACCGGGTGCGCGGGTTGCGCCTGGGCGGGGACGACTACCTGACCAAGCCGTTCGACGTGGTGGAGGTGGCCGCGCGGCTGGAGGCGCTGCTGCGGCGGGCCCGGCGTGTGCCGCCGGCGCAGCCCGAGGGCGTGCTGCGCTGCGGTGACCTCGAGCTGGACGAGGCCCGGCATCTGGTGACCCGGGGCGGGCGCCCGATCGAGCTCTCGCCGACCGAGTTCCGGCTGTTGCGCTACCTGCTGGCCAACGCCGGGCGGGTGGTGTCCAAGGCGCAGATCCTGGACCACGTCTGGCAGTACGACTTCGGCGGCGACACCGGTGTGGTCGAGCGGTTCGTCTCCAACCTGCGCCGCAAGACCGACCTCGGCGGGCCGTCGCTGATCTGCACCGTGCGGGGCTTCGGCTACAGCCTGCGAGCGGTGGCTCGATGAAGAACCCGGTGAAAAGGATGAAGTGGTGGCGGCGGGCGCTGATCGTGGGCCCGGAGGTGGCGGCCGCGACGGCGGTCAAGGAGGCCTTCGACGGGCAGCGGCGGGCCCAGGACCGGCTCCGCAGCTTCGTCGCCGACGCCAGTCATGAGCTGCGTACGCCGCTGGCCACCATGCACGGCTGGATCGATCTCTACGTCCAGGGCGGCCTGCGCGAACCCGGAGAGCTCGACCACGCGATGGAACGGATGCAGGCCGAGGTGGGCCGGATGCGGCTCCTCGTCGACGAGCTGGCGCTGCTGGCCCACCTCGACTCGGACCGGCCGCTGGACCGCCGGCCGGTCGACGTGGTGGCGCTGGCCGGCGAGGTGGTCGAGGACGCCCGGGTGGTCAGCCCCGACCGCGCCATCACCCGGCTCGGCGTGGCCGAGGCGGTCGTCGACGGTGACGGGCCGCGGATTCAGCAGGTGCTGCGCAACCTGGTCGGCAACGCGGTGCAGCACACTCCGCCCGGCACGCCGGTCACGGTCACGATCGACCAGCCGGGGCGCGAGGTGGTGATCGCGGTACGCGACGAGGGCGACGGGATCGCGCCGGAGCACCTGGCGCATGTGTTCGAGCGCTTCTACCGGGCCGATCCCAGCCGCAGCCGCGGCGGGGGCGCCTCGTCGGGCCTGGGCCTGGCCATTGTGGAGGCGATCGTGATCGCGCATGGCGGCACCGTCGGGGTGATCTCGGCGCCGGGGGAGGGCACCACCGTGCGGATCTTGCTGCCTTGTCGTACAAATTGACCATTGTGGATTTTTGTCCGGTCTCCTGACCGTCGTCACCTTCGGCCCCGCCTCTCGCCAGGCCGGCGAGAGGCGGGGGTACGGGTCAGCTGCAGACCATCGGGGTCAGCTGCAGGTGGCCAGGGTCAGCGCGCCGGCGGCCGAGCTGACCGAGCCGCCGTTGGCGCTGTTGTAGAGGTACCACTTGCCGCTGCCGCCGGTGTTGTTGGCGCACAACAGGTAGCTGGTGCCGTTGTTCTTGTACCCGAGCTGGGTCTTGTCCGACAGGGCGATGGTCTGCGCGGGGCCGGTCCCGCCGATCTGCAGGGTTACGCTGCCGGTGCCGGTGATGCTGTCCGGATAGGTGTTGTTGTTGCTGGTGTAGAACTGCTCCACCGCGCTGACCCCGCCGCGGACGTCGGACTGCGCCGACTTGTCCGCCGCGCCCTGGCGGTAGTTGAGATAAACCGGCACCGCGATCGCGACGAGCACGCCGATGATCACCACGACGACCAGGAGCTCGATGAGGGTGAAGCCCTCGTCGCCGGGTTTGATGCTGCGCTTCATTGGCAATCCTCCGTGTGGGTCGGCAGCCCGGGGGTTTGGCTGCCGTGCTGCCCTCGATCGGCGACCCGGCGGAGAACTTGAGGAAGGTCAGAGCGCGGCGTCGATCAGCGTCGCGGCGGCCGCGCGGGCGTGCCCGGCGGCGTCACTGGTGCCGGCGATGGCGGCGGTGGTCTGTGCGCCCTCGGCGAGGATGGCCAGCTGCGGCGCGAGCGCCGGTGGGCCGCCGGCCTCGGTGATCAGCTCGGCCAGGCGGGCCTGGAACTGCGCCTTGTGCTCGCGGACGATCCCGGCGATACCGGGCGCGGCGCCGCCCAGCTCGCCGAAGGTGTTGATGAAAACACAGCCGCGGAAGTCGTCCTCGTCGAACCAGCGGGACAGCATGTCGTAGACGGCGAGCAGCCGGTCACGAGGCGTCCCGCCGCTCGCCAGGGCCGCCTCGACGAGGTCGTCCCAGGCCTGGTGCCGGCGCCGCAGAACCTCTTCGACCAGGCCTTCCTTGGACGGGAAGAGCTGGTAGAGGCGCTTGAGGGAGACCCCGGCCTCGGTACGCAGCGCGTCCATCCCGACCGCCTGGACGCCCCGGCGGTAGAAGAGCCGGTCGGCCGCGGCCAGCACCTGCTCGCGAATCTCCTCGTCAGCCCCGACCGGCATGCGTGACCACCCTCACCTGGCGCTTCCCTTGGCACTGAGAACGTACGTTCTCTACGCTACTCCTGTCGCCGGAGAACGATCGTTCTCCGCCAGATCGAAGGAGACGGCGATGCCGTACATCAAGGTCGGAACCGAGAACAGCACCAGCATCGACCTCTACTACGAGGACCACGGGCAGGGGCAGCCGGTCGTGCTCATCCACGGCTACCCGCTCGACGGCCACTCCTGGGAGAAGCAGAGCGCGGCGCTGCTGTCCGCCGGCTACCGCGTGATCACCTACGACCGCCGCGGCTTCGGCCGGTCCAGCCAGCCCACCGTCGGCTACGACTACGACACCTTCGCCGCCGACCTCAACACCGTGCTGGAGACCCTCGACCTGACGAACGTGGTGCTCGTCGGGTTCAGCATGGGCACCGGCGAGGTCGGCCGCTACCTGGGCCGCTACGGCTCCGGCCGGGTGGCCAAGGCCGCGTTCCTGGCCTCCCTGGAACCGTTCCTGCTCAAGACCGACGACAACCCGACCGGTGTGCCGCAGGAGGTCTTCGACGGCATCCAGGCCGCGGTCACCGCCGACCGGTACGCCTACTTCACCGAGTTCTACCAGGGCTTCTACAACACCGACGACACCCTGGGCAGCCGCCTGTCCGAGGAGGCCCTGCGCAACAGCTGGAACGTCGCCGCCGGCGCCTCCTGGTACGCGTCCAGCGCCGTCGTGCCCACCTGGCTGACCGACTTCCGCGGCGACCTCGCCGCCATCGACGTGCCGGCCCTGATCCTGCACGGCACCGCCGACAACATCCTGCCGATCGACGCCACCGCCCGCGAGTTCCACAAGCGGGTCCCGCAGGCCGACTACGTCGAGATCGAGGGCGCCCCGCACGGGCTGCTCTGGACCCACGCCGACGAGGTCAACGAGGCGCTGCTGGCCTTCCTGGCCAAGTAGTCAGCGGCGAGCACGCCGAGCCCGCCCGCGATCAGCACGATGGACCCGGTCATCACGTCGTGCGCGGGCCGGCGTGGATCATTGCAGCATGCCGGTGGATCTGACCCGCACGCTCTTCGACAGCCGTGACGCCGGCTGGCGGTCGGTCGACCTGCGGCTTCTCTCGATCGCGGGGGAGGCCGACCGGGTCGAGCTGCCGGGCATCGGCGCGCAGCTGATCGACCTGCAGATCCAGGGCGCCCGGACAGTACGCAGCCGGCGCGGGCGAGGCTGGGCCGAGGGGCTGGTGCGGGCCGGGTCGCTGTCCACGACGGCGCCGCACGTCCCCAGCGACCTGCGGTGGACCTCGCCGACCGGCGACGAGCGGGTGACCCAGATCCGCCTGCTCATCCCGGCGCTGACGATGACCCGGGTCGCCGACGAGGTGGGTGCGACGCGCCCGGCCGACGCCCTGGCCTTCGACGACGACGTGCTCCGGTCGGTCCTGACCCGGCTGCATCGCGCGGCCCGCGCGGGGGTGAACGACCCGTACGCCGCGACGGCCGCCGAGTTCATCGCGGTGCACCTGCTGACCAACCACGGAACGGCGCCGGAACCGGCCGGGCCGCGCCGGGACGACGTACGCGTAGCCCGGGTTGTCGATCTTCTGCACGCACGCCTGGACACGCCGGTGTCGCTGGCCGAGCTCGCCGCCGCGGCCGGGCTCAGCCGGTTCCATCTGTTGCGCCTGTTCAAGCTGCACACCGGCGAGACGCCCGCGCAGTTCCATCTGCGGCTCCGGATCGAGCTGGCCCGGCGGCTGCTGCGCACCACCCGGGCCGGGGTCTCGGAGATCGGCCTGCGCTGCGGGTTCATCGATTCGTCCCACTTCGCGAGGACGTTCCGCCGGCACGTGGGCGCGTCGCCGTCGGACTACCGCGACCAGGCGCGGTCCTAGCCCTCGACGACGGAATCGGTGACGACGGAATAGGCGACGTCGCGCTGGGCGTCATGCTCGGCCAGGCGGGCGACCAGCGAGGCGCGGATGTCCTCGTACGTGTCCGAGCCCAGCGGCAGGCGCAGCGGCGTGCGGCCGGAGTCGACCAGGTCGACCATCGCCGCGGCGATCTTGCCGGCGTCGTTGGGCAGCCGGAACTCGCCACTGGCCAGCGCGCGCCGGACGTCGCCGGCCGGCGTCCCGTCGTACTCCGGCATGATCTCCGCGGTGTCGAGCGCGGTGCCGAACCCGGTCGGCGTCGCGCCCGGCTCGACGATGGTCAGGCCGATGCCGAACGGGGCGATCTCGCGGGCCGCCGTCTCGCAGAACCCTTCGATGCCCCACTTCGAGGCGTGGTAGTAGCCGAAGTTCGGGTAGGTGGTCTGCCCGCCGGCCGTCGACACCTGCAGGATGCGGCCGTGGCCCTGCGCGCGCAGATGGGGCAGCGCGGCCCGGATGACGTGGATCGACCCGAGCAGGTTGGTGTCGATGACCCGGCGGATCTGCTCGTCGGAGGCCTCCTCGACCGCGGCGAAGACCCCGTACCCGGCGTTGTTGACCACCACGTCGATGGCGCCGAGCGCGGCGAACGCCTCGGCCACCACCCGATGGGCCTGCTCGGCGTCGGTGACGTCCAGCCGGGCCACCCAGAGCTGGTCGCCGTACTTCGCGCTG
The DNA here is from genome assembly GCF_040684855.1 of Actinoplanes sp. NPDC089786. Lineage (NCBI taxonomy): Bacteria > Bacillati > Actinomycetota > Actinomycetes > Micromonosporales > Micromonosporaceae > Actinoplanes > Actinoplanes sp. NPDC089786. Next base: position 110,872 of record NZ_JBFBGU010000022.1, on the reverse strand, counting down.
AGGTCGGCCAGCGCCTCGGGCCGGCGCAGGGTGGCCGCGACCCGGTCGCCCCGGTCGAGCAGCCGTTCGGTGAGCAGCCGGCCGAACCCGGAGGACGTGCCGGTGATGAACCATGTCGTCATGGCCCGAAACTAGCGCCGGGCTGACCGCTCGTCCGGTCCAGGATTGCCATGTCGGGTGGCCGATGTTGCTGTCCGGCCATGTCCCGGCAACGCCGCAGCCCTGGTCGGGTCATGAAACACGGGCTAACCTCGACGGGACAACTGAAGATCCGCCGCGTACGTCGAGCGGGAGAGTCCCGAGGTCTTCGGGCGCCGTAGGAGCAACTTCTCCCCAGAATCTCTCAGGCACCGTACCGCTCGAACCAGGCGACTCTGGAAAGCCGGGACCCTCATGTCCCGCGCCGAAGGTGAAAGCCGCCACCCGGCGGTGAATCTCTCAGGCACCGATGACAGAGCGGGGAGGCTCAACCCAGCCCGGGGCGCGTGCTCCGGGAGAGAACGAGGCCTCCGCATGACCGTCAGCGCGTTCGACCTCTACTCGATCGGCATCGGCCCCTCCAGCTCCCACACGGTCGGCCCGATGCGCGCGGCCAAGATCTTCGCCTCCTCGCTGGGCGACGTGACCCGGGTGCGGGCCGAGCTGTTCGGCTCGCTCGCGGCGACCGGCCGCGGTCACGGCACGCCGGGGGCGGTCATGCTCGGCCTGGCCGGTGAGGATCCCGCGACCGTCGACGTCGACCGGGTCGAGGACCGCCTCCGGTCGATCCGCGAACATCGCAAGATCACGCTGCCGGGTGGCCGTACCGTCGTCTTCGAACCCGACCGCGACGTGGTCCTGCACCGCCGACGGTCGCTGCCGGCCCACCCCAACGGCATGACCTTCTCCGCGTACGACGAGCACGGCGCCGTGGTCGAGCAGCGCACGTTCTTCTCGGTGGGCGGCGGCTTCGTCACGGGCGCGCGGCCCGACGGCGGCATCGCGCTGGTCCCGGACACCACGGCCGTCGCGCACCCGTTCACCACCGGCGCCGAACTCCTGCGCCGCTGCCGGGAGACCGGGCTGTCGATCTCCGACCTGATGCTGGTCAACGAGCAGGCCTGGCGCACGCCCGAGCAGATCCGCGCCGAGCTGCTGGACATCTGGCGGGTCATGGCCGAATGCGTCGACCGTGGCTGCCGGCGGAGCGGCGTCCTGCCCGGCGGCCTGAACGTCCCCCGCCGCGCGCCGGACCTGTTCGCCAAGCTCAGCGCCCGGCCGGACGACGCCGACCCGCTGCACGTGGTCGACTGGGTCAACCTGTTCGCGCTGGCGGTCAACGAGGAGAACGCCTCCGGCGGGCGGGTCGTCACCGCGCCCACCAATGGCGCCGCGGGCATCATCCCCGCGGTGCTGCACTATTACGTACGCTTCGTCCCCGGCGCCTCCGACGACGGGATCGTGCGCTTCCTGCTCACCGCGGCCGCCATCGGCATCCTGATCAAGGAGAAGGCGTCCATCTCCGGGGCCGAGGTCGGCTGCCAGGGCGAGGTCGGCTCGGCCTGCGCGATGGCCGCCGGCGCCCTGTGCGAGCTGCTCGGCGGCAGTCCCGAGCAGGTGGAGAACGCGGCCGAGGTGGGCATCGAGCACAACCTGGGCCTGACCTGCGACCCGATCGGCGGCCTGGTGCAGGTGCCGTGCATCGAGCGCAACGCGATCGCCTCGGTCAAGGCCATCAACGCCGCCCGGCTGGCCCTGCACGGCACCGGCGAGCACACGGTCAGCCTCGACAAGGTGATCAGGACCATGCGCCAGACCGGCCGCGACATGCACTCCAAGTACAAGGAGACCTCGCGCGGCGGCCTGGCCGTCAACATCGTGGAGTGCTGACCCGTCCGGGGTGTGTAGGTACGGCCGGGGCGGGTAGTCGGACGACGTGGCTGACCTGGACGAGGAAGCGATCGCGTACGCCCACCGCATGTTCGACCTGGCACGCGCCGGCGACACCGAGGAGCTGGCCGGCAACGTCGCCGCCGGCCTGCCGGCCAACCTCACCAACGACAAGGGCGACACCCTGCTGATCCTGGCGGCGTACCGCGATCACCCGGACACCGTGGCCGCGCTGCTGGAGCTGGGCGCCGACCCGGACCGGGTCAACGACCGGGGCCAGTCCGCGCTGTCCGCCGCGGTGTTCCGGCAGAACGCCGTGACGGTGAAGGCCCTGCTCGCGGCCGGCGCCGACCCGGCCGCGGGCACGCCGTCGGCGGTGGCCACGGCGGAGTTCTTCAAGCTCCCGGAGATGTCGGAGCTGCTGCGCCCGGGGTCTTAGCCACGCTGGAAGGGGGCGACGGCGGACAGCAACCACAGGTTGGTCGGGACCAGCGAGCGGACCGGGCCCCAGGGCCAGGAGACGGCCAGCCTCCCCATCCGGCGGTAGCACCGGACCGCGGCGGCACGGTCGCCGAACCAGAAGAACGTGGTCGCGAACATGCCCAGGGCCAGCTCGGCGTCGATGCCGCCCGGCTCGAACCGCGGGTGCCAGACCGAGTGCCCGGCCGCCGCCCGGATCTCCGGCAGCGCGGCCCGCATGTGCGCCTTGGTCGCCGCCCGGGTGGGCATCTCCAGCGCGTGCTCCAGGTGGGCCTCCGCGACCAGGGCCGGCGTCGGCGACCCGGGCGCCGCGCTCTCCCACACCCCGAACGCGAACTTGTGCACCTGATACCAGTCGCCGCCCCACTTCGGCATCAGTTGCTGCAGGTGTTCGGTGTGGGCGAGCGGCTGCTGCGGGTCGATCGTGGACAGCCGGTGGTAGCGGCGCCACGCCTCGTCCAGGCCCACGTCCAGGCCACGGCCCGAGGTCAGCAGCATCGTCCAGACCGCCGGATCGCCCGGGTGCCGCGCGGCGCCCTCGAGGAGCACCTGCTCGGCCTGTTGCAGCCGCCGGCCGAAACCCTGGCGCCGCCGAGCGCTGACCCGCTCGAGGTCGCCGCGGATCTTCCACCCGAGGAACGTCAGGTGGTGGCCCAGCATCGCGTAGGGCGCGCTGTCCTCCGGATGGTCCCGGATCAGCCCGCGCAGCCAGTCCTCCAGGCCGCGGCCCTGCCCACCGACCCAGAGCAGCCGGGTGCGCTCGGCGGGCGTCGCCGCGTCCAGCACGGCGCGTCCGGCCGGCCAGTCACGCCGCTTCACCGCCGCCCGGAACTCGCGGGCGGCGGGCCATTTGGCGGCGGCCAGGGGTTGGAAGGCTCGTACGTTCGGCACGGCGCGCATGGTAACGGAGCCGGCCCGGGGTTCAGGCGAGCTGGTCGCGGCGGCGGGTGAGGTAGGCGGTCTCGGCGGTGTTGCCGGCCAGGTCGATGGCTTTGTCGTACGCGGACCGCGCGTCGCCACCTCGGCCCAGCCGGCGCAGCAGCTCGGCGCGGGCCGCGTGGTAGGCGTGGTAACCGGACAGCCGGTCGCCGAGCCGGTCGATGGCCGCCAGCGCCACGTCGGGGCCGTCGAGCTCGGCGACCGCGATGGCCCGGTTGAGGGCGACGACCGGTGACGGGTCGAGGACGACGAGCTGGTCGTAGAGGGCGACGACCTGGGACCAGTCGGTGTCCCGCACGTCGCGGGCCGAGGTGTGCACGGCGTTGATCGCCGCGAGGATCTGGTACCGCCCCGGCGCCACGCCGCTGGCCAGGCGTTCGCGCACCAGCCGGTGGCCCTCGGCGATCAGCGCCGTGTCCCAGGCCCCGCGGTCCTGGTCGGCCAGGGTGACCAGTTCGCCGCCGGCCGAGACGCGGGCGGTGCGGCGGGCCTCGGTGAGCAGCATCAGCGCCAGCAGCCCGGCCACCTCGCCGTCGCCGGGCAGCAGGCCGCGGATCAGCCGGGTGAGCCGGATCGCCTCGGCGGTCAGGTCGTGGCGGACCGGATCGGTGCCGGGGCCGGTCGCCAGGTAACCCTCGTTGAAGATGAGGAACAGCACGGTGAGGACGCCGGACACCCGGGACGGCAGGTCCTCCGCGGCCGGCACCCGGTAGGGGATGCCGGCCGCCTTGATCTTGTCCTTGGCCCGGGTGATCCGCCGTCCCATGGCGGTCTCCTGCACCAGGAAGGCCCGGGCGATCTCGGCCACGGTCAGCCCGCCGAGCATGCGCAGGGTCAGCGCCACCCGGCTCTCCGGCGCGAGGGCCGGGTGGCAGCAGGTGAAGATCAGCCGGAGCCGCTCGTCCTCGATGGCGCCGGTCGGCTCGGGCGGGTCGTCGACGGACAGCATCGTGGCCTCCTTCTGCTTGTCGTCCCGCTTGTTCTCACGCCGGATCCGGTCGATGGCCTTGCGGTTGGCGGTGGTGTTCAGCCAGGCGGCCGGATTGGGGGGTACGCCGTCGGCGGGCCACCGTTCGACGGCGGTCGTGAACGCCTCGGCAGCCGCCTCCTCGGCGATGTCGAGGTCGCCGAACCGCCGGGTCAGGGTGGCGACCATCCGCCCCCACTGCTCGTGGTGGGCCTGTGTGATCGCCTCGCGGATCTGATCCTCGCTCACCTGGCCAGCATCTCCTGTCGTCCGTGGGTCCCTCGCGGGCGGCCTGTCATCCGTTCTACGAACATCCTGGCCGCAATCCGACACCAGTTCGTCGGCGCCTGGAAGTTCCGGGATCTTGGCCGGCCGAAAGGCGCACTCCAGCGCTTGACGACATAGACGGACGCCTCTACGTTACGAATATTGTCCGGGATGTTTCCGGAACTTTCAGTGAGGTGTGTGCCGATGAGGTCGTTCCTTGCCCTGGCCCTGATCGCGCCCTTGACGGCGGCCCCGGCCACCCATCCGCCGGCTGCTCATCCGCCGGCCGCGTCGCCGGAGAAGGGTGGCTACGTCGCCTTCCACGACGGCCCCGGCCGCTTCCCGGTGGTGGCCGGCCGGCGGGCCGCGCCGATCGTGGTCAGCACCGCCGACCACGCCGGCGTCATCCGGGTCGCCGACGACGTGCGGGCCGACCTCGGCAAGGTCACCGGCGTGCAGCCGGTGATCGGGCACGACCGGGTGCCGGCCGGCGCCGACCCGGTCATCATCGGCACGCTCGGCAAGAGCCCGCTGATCGACCGGATCGTCGCACGGGGACGACTCGACGTCCGCGGGCTCCGCGGCAGGTGGGAGACCACCATCGAGCAGGTGGTGACCGATCCGCTGCCCGGTGTCCGGCGCGCGTTCGTGATCGCCGGCAGCGACCAGCGCGGCACGATCTACGGCGCCTACGACCTGTCCCGCCGGATCGGGGTCTCACCCTGGTCCTTCTGGGACGACGTGCCGGCCGCCCGGCACGACGCCGTCTACGTGCTTCCCGGCCGGCACACCCAGGGCACGCCGGCGGTCAAGTACCGCGGGTTCTTCATCAACGATGAGAACCCGGCCACCGGCACCTGGGCGCCCGGATACTTCGGTCCGGGCAAGGCGCCCGGTCATCCGGGCGGGCTCAACGCGGCCTACTTCGCCAAGGTGTTCGAGACCATGCTGCGGCTCAAGGCCAACTACCTGTGGCCGGCCGTGTGGGGCCGGGCGTTCGCCGAGGACGACCCGCTCAACCACGCCACCGCCACCCTGTACGGGGTGGTCATGGGCACCTCGCACGAGGCGCCGATGATGCGCGGCATCGAGGAGTGGAACCGGCACGCGGTCAACGGCACCGACCCGTACGGCGGGAACGGGCAGTGGAGCTTCGTCCGCAACTCGGCCGCGCTCAAGGCGTACTGGCGGGACGGCGCGCAACGGATGAAGGACCAGGACATCGAGGGCGTCATCACGCTCGGCATGCGCGGCAACGGCGACACCAGCCTGCCCGACGGCGACGGCATCGACCTGATGAGCTCCATCATCGACACCCAGCGGCAGATCCTGCGCGACACCGGCCTGATCGACCGGCCTCAAGTACAAACTCTGTACAAAGAAGTACAGCGCTACTGGGACGCGGGTTACCGGCCGCCGGACGACGTCACCGTGGTCTTCTGCGACGACAACTGGGGCAACCTGCGCAAGCTGCCGGACGCGTCGCTACCCGCGCGCAGTGGCGGGTACGGCATGTACTACCACTTCGACTACGTCGGGGTCGGGCGCAACTACAAATGGGCCGACACGGTCAACCTGACCAACACCTGGGAACAACTGCACCGTGCGTACGCCTCGGGCGTCGACCGGCTGTGGATGGTGAACGTCGGCGATCTGAAGAACGAGGAGGCGCCCACCCAGTTCTTCCTCGACTACGCCTGGGATCCGGACTCGATCCCGGTCACCGGCATCCAGCGCTGGCTCCGGGCGTACGCGGCGGAGAATTTTGGTCCTGGTCTCGCGCCGGCCGTGGCCGACCTGCTGCACGAGTACGCGACGCTCCAGTCGCGCCGCAAGCCTGAGCTGCTCAATCGGCGGATCACCGGCGAGACGCCCGAGGTGATCTACGACGACCAGGGCAACCCGTTCAGCCTGACCGCCTACCGCGAGATGGACCGCGTGACCGCGCAGTGGCAGACGCTCGCGGCCAAGGCCGATCGGGTCCGCCGGCTGGTCCCGGCCGCCCACCAGGACGCGTTCTACCAGCTGGCCTACTACCAGATCAAGGACACGGCGCTGGTGTACGCGCTCCGGCAGGCCCAGTTCACCAACATCGCGTACGCCGCGCAGGGCCGCGCCGCCACCAACGCCCGGGCCGACCGGGCCGAGGCGCTGTTCGCCCAGGACCAGGCGATGAGCCGCTACTACAACACCACGCTGGCCGGCGGGAAGTGGAAGGGCTGGCAGACCCAACCCAAGATCGGGTACGGCGACGTCGAACGGTACGGCCCCAACGCGCCGTGGCAGCAGCCCGAACTGAACAACGTGGCCCTGCCCGACGCGATCTACCCGCACCTGAAGCGGATCACCGTGCCCCCGGCCGCCGCGCTGGGCGTGGCCCTCGACGGCGGCGACCCGACGACCCTGCCGTCGTTCAGCCCGTGGCAGAGTCAGCCCGCGCAGTACCTCGAGGTCTACAACAAGGGCGCCACCCCGTTCAGCTACCGCATCACCGCCGCGAAGCCCTGGGTGCACGTCACCCCCGCCTCGGGCCGGGTCACCGACCAGGTCCGGGCCACCGTGACCGTCGACTGGCGACGGGCCCCGCATGGCACGACGACCGTGCCGCTCACCGTGACCGGCGCGGGAAGCTCGGTCGTCGTCCAGGCCCCGGTGCACCGTCCGTCGGTCGCTCCGTCGGGCTTCCTGGAGGCGAACGGTTACGTCGCCATGGAGGCCGACCACTACAGCCGCAAGGTCGGCGACTGGCAACTGCTGCCGGACATCGGGCGCACCGGCAACGGGCTCACCCCACGCGGGTCCTCCGGGCGGCTGGAGTACGCGATGACGCTGACCACCACCGGTCCGGTCCGCGTGGCGGCCTACCTGTCGCCCCGCAACAACGTGCTGCCGACCCCGGGCCTGCGCTACGCGGTCTCGATCGACGGCGCCACACCCCAGGTCGTCGACATCATCGGGGCGACCGGCTCGGACGACACCACGATGAATCCACAGTGGGCCCGCAACACCTCGGACAACGTCAACGTGACCCGGACCGTGCACCAGGTCGATCGGCCGGGCCGGCACACGCTGGCCTTCTGGATGGTCGACCCGAGCGTGATCGTGCAGCGTCTGGTCGTCGAGACCGCGCCGCTGCCGTACAGCTACCTCGGCCCGCCCTCGTCCCTGCGGGCCCGATCGTGAGGCGGCGAATTCTCCTCGGCCTCGGCGGCGCGGCCTTCCTCCCGGCGTTCCCGAAGCCGGCCCGCCGCCGCTGGGTGCACACCTGGGTCTCCATGCCGCAGCTGACCGAGCCGAACAACCTGCCACCCCCACCGTTCACGGGCGCCGCCTCGGTTCTCGTCGACACCACCCTGCGGCAGACCGTGCACACCTCGATCGGTGGTTCACAGCTGCGGGTACGGTTCTCGAACGCGTTCGGCGGCGCCGCGCTCCCGATCACCCGGGCCGCGGTGGCGCTGCCGGCCGGCGGGCGGGCCGGCGCCTCCGGCATCGTTCCGGGCAGCGGCCGGCCGCTCACCTTCGGCGGGCACACGTCCACGGTGGTTCCGGTCGGCGCCCAGGTGGTGTCCGACCCGGTGGCGATGCCGGTGACCGCCCGTACCAATCTGACCGTCACCGCCTACCTGGCCACCGGGCAGCAGACGCTGAACCTCACCTCACACCCCGGCTCGCGCACCACCAGCCATCTGATCAACGGTGACCACCTTCTCGACGCCGACCTGGCCGGCGCCACCCCGGTCGACCACTGGTACCTGCTCAGCGGCGTCGAGGTGCTCGCCGGCGGCGCCGCCCTGGTCATCGTCGGCGACTCGCTGACCGACGGCCGCGGCTCCACCACCAACGGCAACGACCGCTGGCCCGACCAGCTGCTCAACCGCCTGCCCGAGCGCGTGGCCGTGCTCAACCAGGCGGCCGGCGGCAACCGCGTCCTCAACGACGGCCTCGGCCCGAACGTGCTGGCCCGGCTCGACCGCGACGTGCTCGCCCTCGGCGCGGTCCGCTGGACGCTGATCTTCGAGGGCGTCAACGACATCGGCACGGCGGCCGCCACCGACACCGCCCAGCAGCAGGTCACCGCCGACCTGATCGCGGCCTACGGGCAGGTCGTCGCCCGCGCCCAGGCCCGCGACATCGACGTGTTCGGCGCGACGATCACCCCGTTCGGCGGCAACACGAACTACGACGACCCGGGCGGGCTGCGCGAACGTTCCCGGCAGACGGTCAACGCGTGGATCCGCCGAGGCGGCGCCTTCGACGAGGTGGTCGACTTCGACCGGGCCGTCCGCGACCCGGCCGCCCCACGACGTATCGCCCCGGCCTACGACGTCGGCGACGGCCTGCACCTGAACCCGGCCGGTTACGGGGCGCTGGCGTCAGCGGCGTTCAAACGCCTGCGTGACCGCCTGGGGTAGCGCCGTCCGGCGGCCGGACCGGCTGTGGCGTGCTGGTGTCAGCGGCGTCCGCGCCTTTCCGGGCGGCTGCCGCGTTCCAACGCCTGCCCGGCCGGCTGTGGCGTGCTGGTGTCAGCGGCGTTCGAACGCCTGCGCGGCCGGCTTTGGCGTGCTGGTGTCAGTGGCGTTCGAACGCCTGCGCGACCGCGTGGCGTAGCGCCGCCTGGTTCTCGTCGTGCCGGGCCGCGGTGGGCAGCGGACCCATCGCCGTCCAGGTCAGGGCCATCGTGGACAGCAGGGCCAGGATGTTCTCGGGGCTGATGGCCGGGTCGAGCGTGCCGGCGGCCTGGGCCTCGGCGATGGCGTCGAGCTTCGCGCGCAGGCCGTCCGCGTCCAGGGGCAACTCGACGCATTCGAGCCGGGCCCAGATCAGCAGGCGGATGACGTCGGGGCGCGCTCGGGCGGCTTCGTAGAGCGCAACCGCGTACCCCGGGAGGTCCTCGGCGGTGAACGGCGTCTCGTCGACGATGGCGTTCGCGTGGGCCCGGACCACCGCGCCGAACAGGGCGAACTTGTCGCCGTAGTAGGCGTACATCTGGGCCTTGCTGACCCCGGCCTCGGCGGCGATGCGGTCGACCCGGGCGCCGGCGATGCCGTGCTTGGAGAAGTCGGCGGTCGCCGCGGCGAAGATGCGACGGCGCTTCTCAGGGGGGTTCCGGGTTCTCACGGCCCTATGTTACCGACTAGTTGGTAGCAAGGCGTGCGGCCGTCGCGGCCCGGCGCCCCTAGTTACCGACTAGTTGGTAGCAAGGCGCGCGGCCAACGGGGCCCGGCGCTCCTAGTTACCGACTAGTTGGTAGCAAGACGTGCGGCTGGCACGGCCGGCGCTCTTAGTTACCGACTAGTTGGTTGCTAAGGGCGGCCCGAGGCTCGTACGTTAGTTACCAACTAGTCGGTAACTAAGGAGTTGCGGTGCTCAAGTACAGCGTCGACAAGCCCGGCGGCCCCATCAGCGTGATCGAGGCCGAGGCCCGGCCGCTCGGCCCACGCGAGGTCGACGTCCGGGTCACCCACTGCGGCGTCTGCAACACCGACGTCAGCCTCATCGACAACGCGTACGGCATCTCCCGCTACCCGATGGTCGTCGGCCACGAGGCGGTGGGCGTGGTCATCGGCGTCGGCGACGAGGTCGACCCGTCGTCGATCGCGGTCGGGCAGCGGGTCGGGGTTGGGGCGGTCGCCGGGTCGTGCCAGGCCTGCGAGTGGTGTCTGAGCGGACGGCAGAACCTGTGCCCGCGCAAGGATGTCACCGCCACCCGCGGCGGTGACGGGGGTTTCGCGAGCCAGGTCCGGGCGAGCGACTGGCGGCATGTGCAGCCGATCCCCGATGGGCTCGACCCGGCCACAGCGGCGCCTCTGCTCTGCGCCGGCGCCACCGTGTTTCCGCCGCTGCTCCGGCATGGGGTGAGGCCGATCGACCGGGTGGCGGTGGTCGGTGTCGGTGGTCTCGGCCACCTCGCGCTGCAGTTCCTCCGGGCGTGGGGCTGCCACGTCACCGCGATCTCGTCCAGCGAGAGCAAGGCCGGTGACGCGCGGCGGTTCGGGGCGCACGACGTGGTGGTGGTGGGGGAGGAGCCGCCGGCCGGCGCCTTCGACTTTGTCCTGTCCACCGTGCCCGCCGACCTGCCCTGGGACGCCTACCTGGCGGCGCTGCGGCCCGGCGGCACGCTCTGCCTGGTCGGCGTGCCGCACGGACGGCTGTCGTTCGCCCCGCTGGGGATGTTCACCGGGGAGCGCAAGGTGGCCGGCGGCAACGTCGGGACGCCGTCCGAGCAGCGGGCGATGCTCGGGTTCGCGGCCAGGCACGGCATCGCGGCCCAGGTCGAGACCTTTCCGGTCGCGCGGATCGACGAGGCGCTCGATCGGGTACGCCAGGGCACGGCCCGCTACCGCGCCGTGCTCGAGATGTGACGCCTACGGCGGGCCGACGAGGGTCAGCACGGTTTCGAGCGGGTCGAAGCCGTCCGGCATGCCGGGGGTCCGCCACGAGCCGGCCGGTTCCTTGGGCGGCAGCCACTCGGGGCGGAACATGCCGATGGCCAGGTCGAGGTTCTCCAGGTGGGGGCGCAGCTCGTCGCTGATCGGCGTACGCAGATGTTCGGCCCACAGCTGCGCCCGCAGGTCTCGCACGTCGTCGCCGGTGGTGACCACCGCCGTGGTCAGCTCGGTGTCCACCCCGGCCATCGACCGGCTGAAGAAGTTGGCCGAGCCGACCGCCGCGAACCGGTCGTCGATGATGACGATCTTGGCGTGCACGGTCAGGTGTTCGACCCGCCACAGGCCGACGTTGCGCCGCAGCCGCTGGGGCAGCGGCTCGATCACCTTCTTCTGCAGGTCGGCGTTGACCGTGCCGTTGATCAGCGGCGTGGACTCGGCCGGGTCGCGGGTGCCCGAGCCGACCAGGATCACCTTGACCCCGCGGGCCGCCGCCGCCCGCAGGTACGGGTACAGCTCGAAGCGGCGGTCACCGCCCGGGTACTCGCGGAAGTACTGGTCCTCGATGTAGATGTAGCGCTGCGCGGCGCCCAGCGCCTGCACCAGGGTCAGGTAGATCTCGTGTACGCCCTCCGGCGACCCGTCGCTGTACGGCCGCCGCTCCCACGGCAGCAGCGAGTCGATATACCACGGCCCGACCGACCGCAGAACCTGGCAGGCCGACCCCGGTGCCGGCTGGGCGGGCTGGGCCGGCGCCGGCGCGATCTCGGCGGCCATGCCCTGCGGGTTGAGCACCGGCAACCCCTTGACGGACGGCCAGACGTACCGCCGGCGCGGCAGGTTCACCGCCCCGATCCAGCGCATCCGCAGCGCCCGCCAGACATCGGTGGTGGCCGGGCCCCGGATGATCGTCCCCGCGTCGTGCCAGCCCCACCGCCCGCCGCGCACGGCCAGCCGCCGGTGGGGTGTCTCGTCGACCCGGCTGGCCGCGTAGTCGATGCCGCCGACGCCGGCCGTGAGCTCGTTGCCGCGCCGGATCAGGGTGACCTTCTGGTGGTTGGAGCCGACGCCCGACCCGGACCAGTCGAGCAGGACCCGGTCGGCCAGCGGCGGCGGATCCGTACGCGGGTCGCCCTTGGGCCGCCAGCGTCGCAGCCGATGGGCCGAGCTGACGTTCTGGTGGAACGGCCCGATCGTCGGCCGCACGATGCTGCTGCTGACCACGGCGCCGGCCAGGATCACCCGGACGTCGACGCCGTCTCTCGCCAGCCCGGCCAGGATCTCGCCCAGGGCCTGGTAGCCGGGCTCGCCGGGCTGCTTGCCGGTGAGGTCCATCGCGGGCTCCAACTGCAGACCGCAGATGTACGCCGCGTCGCCCGGCCCGAGCGACGTCAGCAGCTCGCGCATCCGCCGCATCCACACCCGCCCGTCCACGACGAACTCGACCGACGAGTTCTCGTAGTGCGGGGTGATCGCGGGGGAGAGGTACCGGTCCACAAGATCGTCGAGCGACGTCATGGCCAAGACCATATAAACGCCGCCCTGCTCACCGCGACCCTCAATCGAGACCGGGGTCGCCATGGCTGCCGCCGATGTGCACAAAACCGGCCCACAACAGCGGCTCGTCCGGATATCGCGCACGGAGCTGGACGACGGCGTCGGCCAGGGCCGCGGCGGTGTCGGCGGCGCCACCGATTCGCAGGCGCAGGTAGAAGGCGCGTGCCGCCCTCGCCGCGATCGCGTCGGCGACCGCCCACATCGTGCCGACCACGGCGCGGAAACCGGACAGGAACAACGCGGTGCCGAGGTGGATCGACTCGTCGGCGAGGCGGGCGCCGGTCGTCGCGGTCCGGCAGGCTGACAGGTAGGCGAGTTCGGCGTCGTCGCGGTGCGCGGCGGCCAGGTCGAGCACGGTCAGCACGCCGTCGGCCAGGGCAATGCCCCCGGCCGCGGGGTCGAGCCCGTTGTGGAGTCCGTGGCTGGCGACATGCAGGAAGCGGTGCCGGCCCAACTCGTCCAGGACGGTCCGCCGGGTCGCGCGGAGGTTCAGGAACGAGGAATGCCGGGCCTCGGGCACCGCCTCCATGACGGCCGCGACCTCGGCCCGGACATGCGGCAGGGGCTGGGCGGCGCGGTGCTCCTCCACGGCGATGGTGAGCAGGTCCTCGATCGTTCCGGCCGGCGCCGGCCGGGCCAGGGATCGGGCCAGGGCGGTCAGGCTGGGCACGTACGAGCAGATCGCGACGTCGGCCAGGCCCGACGCGCCGGCCCGATCGTGCGCGGCGTGCAGCGGGAGCAGCGACAGCAGGCCGGTCGGGCACCAGATCAGCCGGTGCCGGCCCGCGCCCGGTGGGATCGCGTCGAGGACCGGCCGGGCCACCGACTGCCAGAGCCAGCCGAGCAGCGGCCACAGCCGGCCGCTTGCGTCGGCGGCGCCGCCCCGCTCGTACTCGTGCAGCAGATCGAGGAACTCGCCGCATCGTCGCACCAGGTCGTCGTAGCGCAGATCCGGCAGTTCGACGACCCGCACCCCGCCGGCGGAGACCAGAATGGCGTCGCAGCGCCATGCCTTCACCACCACGACGATGACCAGACGGCGGCCCAGCCGGGCGATGAGATCGTCCAGCCGGAAGCCGTCGCCCTCCGCCGCCGGCACGTCCGCGGTGGTCTGCCGCCACAGGAGGAGGCGTCCTCGCTCGAGGTAGCCGACGGCCCGCTCGGGCTGCCCGGCCGCGACGGCGAAGGACGCGGCCGACGACGCGAGGTCCTGGAACTGTTCCACCGCCCTCTCCTGGTCGGCTCGCGGCAGGTCTTTCGGCGCGGCGATCTCCAGCAGGTCGACGACCTCGTCCCAGGCGTCGAGGGCTTCCTCCGGGGTGGCGTGCCGTTCGGCGACGTGTGTCCAGACGATGCCGGCGTTGAAGCGCGTCAGCGCGGACGGCAGGGTGGAGCGGACGATCTCGCGACACAGCTCCGTCACGTCGGCGGCCGTCGCCGGATCGTCGGCCAACAGCTGCGCCAGCGACAGGACGGCCTCGTACCGCAGAGGCTCGTCGGCGCCGTAGTGCGTCACCACGTCACGGAGGATCGCGAGCGCCTCCGTACGGTCGGACTCCTCCGCCGCCTCGGTCCTGGCCCGCCTGGCCAGGGCCCGGGCGAGCATGGCGTGCCGGTCGAGGCGCTGTGGATGGATCGACGGCGTAGCGTCCAGCGCCATCCGGAAATGAGTGACCACCTCGGTCAGATCCACGGCGTCATCACCCTCGCTGTCCATCTGCAGCAGGCATGACGCGAGGTTGTGGTGAACCGTCGCGTACATCCGCTGCGTCGGGTCCGAAACGAGGGTGAGCGCATCGCGCAACGCCTGAACGGCGCGGACGAGGTCGTCGGCGTCCCGGTCCAGCCGGAACCGGCGCCGGTACGCGCCGGCGACCCCGTTGTGGACCGAGATCCGGGTCGCCGCCGGGGTGTCGTCGTCCACGGCGGCCAGTGCGCGCTCGATCTGTTCGATCGACTCGTCGAGGTCGCGCCGGGCGCCACGGAGTTCGAACCGGTGGGCCAGTTTCTCGCTCAGGTACACCAGCCGGTCCCGGAACCAGGGCGAATCCGCCGTGGTCACCATGACCGAGTCCCGCATCGTCGCGATGGAGCGGTCCAAGTCACCGAGGTCGCCGCCGACGTTGTGCCGCGACGCCAAGGCCCCGGCGAGGTCCGAGAGGACGATGCCCCGCAGGCATCGCCCCATGATCCTGGGCAGCACCGCGTCGGCCAGGCCGACGCACTCGGTGAGGTCGCGTTCGTCGGAAGTCTCGGCTACCCGCGAGAACAGCACACTGACGAGTCTGACCTTGCTGACAACATCCCGGGGTTCCAGGAGCGCGGTGGCGCGCAACACGGCGGCTACGATCCGGGAGCTGACATCCCGGTTCCCTGGCCCGCGCGCGAGCCGATGGTCCCATTGCCGGAGGGTCAGATGTGACGTCGCCGATGTTGTGAGTCGCCGCGTCACGTCGAGCTCTTCAGCCCGGCCGGCGGCCGCCATGGCTCCGAGATCGGCGTCCATGACGTCCGAGAGAGGCGCCGCGTCCAGGATGTGGCCGGCGATGATGTCGAGGGCCCTCTCCTCTTCCCAATGGTCGGTGAGCGATCGCGCCCGATCGAGGATCGCCACCAGCCGGGCGGTGGCGGCCGTCGGGAGACCCGGTGCCAGCGAACGGCCGACCTCCCCCAGGACCAGCGCGTTGTACGCGTAGCCCATACGGACCCGCGGTTCCTCGACGGTCAGGATCTCGTCGGAGTCCAGGGCCTGGAATGCCCGGAACCAGTCCTCGACGACACCGGAACGCGCGTACCGCCAGAGCATGGCGTCGGCCAAGGCGAGTCTGGAGGTGCCGTCGGACGCGGTCTTCTCGGGGAGTGACTCCATCACCGCGATGGCGGCGTCCAGATCAGCCGGGTCCCCCAGCGCCTTGAACCGTGCCATCAACGCGTTGGCGTGCATGGGCATGAACGGTGGAAAGCTCGCACCCAGGGCCGCCGCCATCTGGACCATCACGGTCCCGTTCTCCTCGGTCTGGTCCCGGTTGAAGCGGCGCAGCGCCAACGAGTAGAGCGGCATCGCGACGACCGGTTGCCGGGAGCGGGTGAGGCGCGGCACCGCGGGCTCGGCTGCGCGGATAACCGCGTCGAGGGCAGCGGGCGGGTGCTCCAGATCGCGAGCCGCCCACCCGGAGATGAGCTGACCCAGCGCCGAGCCGATGTCATCGCGGACCTCCGGCGGCAGGTCCGGAAGGTCTACACACCCGGCCAGAATCGCTATCAGTCGTGCCAGGTCCGCGTGGGGCAGCCCAAGGTCGGTCAGCAGCCGATCCTGAAAGGTGACCCAGTAGCGCATCAGATCGAAGGCGATGTGTTCCCGGGCCGGACCGTCGTCGACGGCGTCGAACAGGTCGATGGCCGCCCGCAGATCGCACACCCGCCCATCGCTCTGAAACCGGGCCAGCATCGTGCCGAGAAGGAATTGCAGGGCGTCCTGCGCGACGGGCATGTCCCTCGCGGCGGCGGTCAGGGCTGACGCCAGGCGGCTGCCCGACTCGGCGTCGTCCGGGCATGCCCGGGTCGCGCGGACATACTCAGCGCCGACTCGCAGGTTGAAGTCCTCGTCCTCACCGCTGAGCAGCAATGCCCTCGCGGCGGCGCCGACCGAGTCGAAGAGGTCCTGCGAGTTGCCGTCGGCGTCATAGCGGTCGCACAACAGCGACGCGAGCAGCGCTTGGAGAGCGGCCGCCTGTTCGCCGTCGGGGGCCGCTCTACGGATCCGGGCCCGGATGCGATGAACCGCGGCTTCCAGGTCCGTACGCAGATAGGCGGCGTAGTAGCGCGACATCACCACGTAGTCGTACGCCTCCGAGCCGACGCCGTCGTCGTCCGCGTCGGCGCTCAGCTCCGCCAGCACCATGTCCAGCGTGTCCCGCGACGGGTCCAGCTCGGCCCGCCGGCGCCAGGCCAGAAGGCGGGCGGTCCGCGCCGCCCCGTCGGTCGTCGCCTCCGCCATCAGCTCGAAGAGGCTGATCGCCTCGCGGAACGACGCTTCCGTCCGGGTGAGCTCCCAATGGAGGATCAGTCCCGAGGCGAGCCGCCCCAGGTCGTCCGCGTCTGACGTCTGTTCCGCCAGGTCACGGGCGGCCGCAACGGCTTGCTCGGACAGCCCGGGGTCGTCGTCCTCGAGGACGCGGTCGAGCAGGTTGTCCGCGCGTTCCCGCCATGCGGCAAGGGTGTCCGGGGCATCCGCGTCCACCTGTCGACCGTAACAAGGCCGGTCGGCGCTGGCTCACACTCGTGGTGGAGCGGCGATAGGATCGGGCGTGATTCTGCCGAAGGTGCGTGATCCTCGCTTCGTGACGGTGCGGCGGGGCGGCAGCCTCACCGATGCCGATCACCAGCTGCTGGCGCTGTGGGCGGCCACCTGCGCTGAGCACGTGCTCGGCCTGTTCGAGGCGGTCCGGCCCGACGATCCGCGGCCGCGCCAGGCGATCGAGCAGGCCCGGGCCTGGGTGCGCGGCGAGGTCAAGATGATGCAGGCGCGCGCGGCGGGCGGCCACGCCATGGGAGCGGCCCGAGACCTGCGTGGGGCGGCCCGGTTCGCCGCGTACGCCGCCGGCCAGGCCGCGGTGGTCGCCCACGTCGCCGCGCATGAGCTCGGCGCGGCCGCCTACGCGATCAAGGCCGCGCGGGCGGCGGCGCCGGAGGGCGCGGGCGACGCGGCGGCGCGAGCCGAGTGCCAGTGGCAGCGCGACCAGCTGCCGGACGCCGTCCGCGGCCTCGTGCTGGACGATCAGAGGCTGCGCAACGACCTCTGCTGGTCGGCTTTCACCGGCTGACCGGAAAGCATTACCTTTTCCGACCCATCCGGCACCTGACTTGCCCCGAATGACTCATGACAGATCATGACGATGAGGGGTAAACGATGCGAATCACCAAGCTCACCGCGCTCGCCGCGGCCGGTCTTTTCACGCTTTCGATCGCCGCGTGCGGCAGTGACAGCGACACCGGCGGCGGGACCGAGGCGGCCGCGCCCGCTCCGACGACGATGGCCAGCTCGGCGCCGGCGATGATGGCCGGGGCCAACTTCGGGCCGGGCTGTTCGGCCGTGCCGACGGACGAGTCCAACCCGGGCAGCTTCGCCTCGATGGCCAAGGTGCCGGTGGCGACCGCCGCCTCCGGCAATCCGGTGCTCTCCACGCTGGTGGCCGCGGTCAAGCAGGCCGGCCTGGTCGACTCGCTGAACACCGCGCCGGATCTGACCGTCTTCGCGCCGGCCAACTCGGCCTTCGACAAGATCCCGGCCGCCGACCTGAAGAAGGTGCTGGCCGACAAGAAGACCCTGACCAGCATCCTCACTTATCACGTGGTGGCCGGGAAGCTCACGCCGGAGCAGCTGGCCGGCACCCACAAGACCCTCGAGGGCGAGTCGCTCTCGGTGGAGGGCAGCGGCGAGGACTTCAAGGTGGACGGGCAGTCGGCCGTGGTCTGCGGCAACGTGCAGACGGCCAACGCCAACGTGTACATCATCGACACGGTCCTGATGCCCAAGTAGTGACCACGGCCCCCACCCAGCGCTGAGGAGAAGAGGCATCATGCGCCGCATCATTCCGGCCGCGCTGCTCGGGGTACTTTCCGCCGCGGGCGGGGTGGCAGTGGGCGAGCTTCTCGCCGCCGCCACCCGCCCGCCGGCGGGGCCACTGGTGGCGGTGGGTGGCGCGATCATCGACGCCACGCCGACCCCGGTGAAGGAGTTCGCCGTCCGGCAGCTCGGCACCTACGACAAGCCGGTGCTGCTCGGCTCCATCGCGCTGGTGCTGGCCCTGTTCGCGGCCGGGCTCGGCGTGCTGACCGTCCGGCGGCGCGGGGCGGGGGTCGCCGGGGCCGTGCTGCTCGGGGTGGCGGGCGCCGCCGCCGCGGTGTCCCGGCCGTCGGCGGGGTGGTTCGACGCGGTGCCGTCGCTGGTCGCGGCGGCCGTGGCCGGTGGCGTGCTGATCGCGGCGACCACCCGGAGCGTCCAGGTCGCGCAAGAAGGCAAGCCTTTTCTCGTACGCGTGGATCGTCGCGCTTTTCTCAAGACCGCCGCCGTCATCGCGGGTGGAACCGTTGCCGCCGGTGGCGCCGCCGGAATCGTGCAGCGGGCGCGCGGCGGAGCCCTGACCGAGTCACGGGCGGCGATCCGGCTACCGGCGCCGGCCGACCCGGCCGCACCCCGCCCCACCGGCGTGGGAGCGGGATTCATGACCCGCAACGCCGACTTCTACCGCGTCGACACCGCGCTCACCGTCCCGCGCATCGACCCGGCGTCGTGGCGGCTGCGGCTGCACGGCATGGTCGGCCGCGAACTGAGCCTGAGCTTCACCGACCTGCTCGACCGGCCGCTGATCGAACGGGACATCACCCTGAACTGCGTCTCCAACGAGGTCGGCGGGCCGTACATCGGCACCGCCCGCTGGCTGGGCGTGCCGCTGGCCCCGCTGCTGCGCGAGGCCGGCCTCGATCCCACGGCCGATCAGCTGGTGGCCCGCTCGGCCGAGGGCATGACGATCGGCACCCCGGTGGCGACGCTGCTGGACGGCCGCGACGCGATGCTCTGTGTCGGCATGAACGGCGAGCCGCTGCCGCTCGACCACGGCTTCCCGGTGCGCATGCTGACCCCCGGCCTGTACGGCTACGCCGGCTCCTGCAAGTGGCTGACCGAGCTCGAGCTGACCACGTTCGCCGACTTCGACGCCTATTGGGTACGCCGCGGATGGGCCGCCCAGGCGCCGGTGAAGACCGCCTCCCGGATCGAGCGACCGCTGCCGTTCGCGCAGCTCAAGCCCGGTCCCGCAACGGTCGCCGGAGTGGCCTGGGCGCAAGGGCGGGGGATCAAGGCGGTTGAGGTACGGGTGGACGACGGCCCGTGGCGACCGGCCGAACTGCTGCCCGTGCCCTCGGCCGACACCTGGGTCCAGTGGCGGCTGACCTGGACCCCCGAACCGGGGCCGCACACCCTGGCGGTGCGCGCCACCGACCAGACCGGCGCCCGTCAGACCGAGGCCCGCGCGACCCCGTTCCCGTCCGGCGCCACCGGCTGGCACACGATCACCGTCACGGCCTCATGACGAGGGCAGCGCCGACTCGACGGCGGCGACCACCTCGGGGGAGTCGGGCTGGGTCTGCGGGCTGAACCGGGCCCGGATCGCGCCGTCCGGCCCGACCAGGAACTTCTCGAAGTTCCAGCGGATGTCGCCGGAGTAGCCCTCGGCGTCCGGCTCGTCGGTCAGCGCCCGGTACAGCGGGTGCCGCCCGTCGCCGTTGACCTCGACCTTCTCGGTCATCGGGAAGGTCACGCCGTAGGTCGCGCTGCAGAAGTCGGCGATCTCGTCGGCGGTGCCCGGCTCCTGGCCGCCGAACTGGTTGCACGGCACGCCCAGCACCGAGAACCCCCGCCCGGAGTAGCGCTCGTGCAGCTCTTCCAACGCCGCGTACTGCGGGGTGTTGCCGCAGCGGGACGCCACGTTGACGACCAGGGTGGCGGCGCCGCGGAACTGGGCCAGGTCGAGCGGCTTGCCGTGGAGATCGGCGATCTGGGCGTCATAGATGGTCGGCTGCGTCACGCGGTCCTCCTGGGGGCTCTGATCTTCCAGAACCCACAGTAGCGAGGCGCGACGCAGCCGACATCGACTCGGCCGTGGGTCAGCCGTTCAGGACCATGGTGCCGATCTCCTGGCCCAGCTTGGTGGTGTCGTGGCCGCGCCGGTTGCTCATCACCGCGACGACGATGTCATCGTCCGGGTAGACCTGGAGGTAGGAGCGGGCGCCGGTGTTGGCGCCGTCCTTGGCGGCCACCTTGTGGCCGCTCTCGGTGTAGACGCTCCAGCCGTACGAGTAACCGGACGCGCCCCACATGGCGGTCATCGACGGGGCCGACAGGATCTCGCCCTTGGCCAGCCGGTGACCGAACCAGGCCACGTCGGCCGGGGTCGACTCCATGCCGCCGCCACAGGTCTTGGCGCTCTCGTCCTCGAACGGGATCTTCTTGTTATCGGCGTCGTAGATCGGCGAACGGCGTACGCCGGTGTCGCTGAGCCGCTTGGCGCGCAGCGTGCCCAGCCCGTACGGCGTGGTCAGCCTGGTCCGGATCAGATCGGCGGTGTTCTGGCCGGTGGCCTGCTCCAGCGCCGCGCACAGGATGGTGTAGCCGTGGGTGCTGTAGTGGTACGAACCGACCGTGCAGACCAGCGGGTCCTTCCAGAACACCTGCGCCGACGCCAGCGAGGTCGCGTACGGCGTGTTGCCGCCGAAGCCGGTGCCCTCGTCGTAGTGCTGCACGCAGCCGGTGTTGTCGGCGAGCTGCTTCAGCGTGTGGGTGTGCTGTTTCGGGATGGCCGGCAGGTACTTGGCGGTCTTGTCACCCGGCTTGATCACCTTCTGGTCGGCCAGCTTCAAGGTCAGCGCGCCGGTCACCGCCTTGCTGACCGAGGCCAGGCCGAGCACGTGCTTCGAGTCGAGCCAGACGTCGTTCGCCACGTCGGCCTGCCCGAAGCCGCGTACGTAGCGGTACTGGCCCTTCTGCACGATCGCGACGCTGACGCCGGGCACCTTCTCGTCGGTCAGGTGCTTCTGGATCCGGGCGTCGATCGTGGACCGCAGGCTCCACGTGGGACGCTCGTTGTTCTGCCGCCAGATGCCCGCGTAGCGCACACCCGCCGAGGTCTGGTACCGCTCGTACGAGATGAGCCGGAACCCTTCGTCGGAGTAGCGGCTCCACCAGTTGTTCCACGCGGCGGCGGTCATGTCCCGGCGTTCGCGCCACTCCCGCTTGCCCGGGTTGGCGACCCAGACCCCGGCGTACCGCTGACCGGCCGGGGTGGTCGCCGAGTCGAGGGCCGTCATCCGGAAGGCGCCCTGGTTCTGGGTGAAGATCGTGCCGTACTGGGCGCTGGTCAGGTCGCGGTGCAGCTGCCAGGCGAGCTTCTCCTTGTTGTCCACCCAGACCGCGGCGTACCGCATTCCGGCCGGCGTGCGGTACTGCTCGACGTCCAGCGGCAGCCGCCCGGCCGCCTTCTGCTCGTCGTGCCAGGCGCCGAACGCGGCGCCGGTCAGGTCGTGCCGCATCGAGGAGCCCAGCTTCTCGACGTTCTGCACCCAGACCGCCGCGTACCGCCGCTGACTGCCGATCTGGTACACCTCGACATCGACCGGGCGCAGCCCGTCGGCGGTGGCCTTGGCCTTCTCGGTGGCGAACTGCGCCTCGGTCAGGTCGCGCAGCGAGCGCCAGTCACGGTTGTCGACGTTGCGCTGGAACACCGCGCCGACCTGGTACGGCCCCGGCGACGCGTCGACCTCCAGGTCGAGCACCAGGAAGCCGTCGGCCTTCATCGTGGCGAAGGTCTGCGCGAAGGCGGCGCTGGACTGGTCGCGGACGGAGAACCAGGCGACCGAGGCCGGGTCGAACACGGACGACGGGGGACCGGGGTGAGCCTCGGCCGGAATGGCACCGGCCGACAGGGCGACCACCAGCGCGGCGGTGACGCGCAGCTTTCGAGAAACGTACATGTCCAGATTATGCAGTCGTATCCACTTTGGGATCATTCAACGCGCGGGCGGTGGCCGCGCCGGAAGACGTACGCGGTGGGTGACAACCGCACGGCGACCTCGGTGATGCCCTCGGGCCGGACGGTGACCAGGTCGTCGCAGACGTTGATCGACCGGCCGCGCTCGTCGACGTCGCACAGCCGGACGAACAGGTCGTAGCCGGGCCGGTCGGCCCGCAGCCACACCTGCGCCGTGACCTCGCCGATGACCTCCAGGTCGGACTCGAGCGCCGATGAGGTGAAGGTCAGCACGTCGGCACGCTTCTCCAGCGGCCGGTTGTCCCTGGGGCCGGGTCGGTTACCGTCCAGCTTCGGCCCGCCCAGCGCCGGGGTCGGGTCGTCCGGGTCGTAGGTGAAGGTGCTCGGCGGCGAGGCCGGGTTCACACCCCGCTCCAGTGCCCCGCCGGAGCGCAGGTGCCAGCGCTGCCGGTGGCTACCTGCCCGCGCACCCGGAAGCCGTTCCCGCCGCCGCGGCCGCCGCGCTGACGGCAGCCGGCCGGCCGGAGCCACCCGGCATGATCGCTCGGCTAGCCTGCGGTGGTGGCGGAAACTGACCTGGACGAGTTGATCGTGGCCGACGGCGCGGCGCTACGCGCGTGGCTGCTGGAGAACCACACCGCCTCCCCGGGCGTGTGGCTCGCGCTGACCCGGAAGGGCGGCTCCGTCACCACGCTGACCTGGCAGCAGGCGGTCGACGAGGCGCTGTGCTTCGGCTGGATCGACGGGCAGGCCCGCAAGCGCGACGACGAGAGTTCCTGGCGGCGGTTGACCCCGCGCCGGTCCCGCAGCATCTGGTCCCAGCGCAACGTCGCCAACGTGGCCCGGCTGGAGGCGGCCGGCCTGATGTTGCCCGCGGGCCGCGCCGCGGTGGACGCCGCGAAGGCCGACGGGCGGTGGGCGGTCGCCTATGCGCCGCCGTCGGAGGCGCAGGTGCCGGCCGACCTGCTGGCCGCGATCGCCGCGGACCCGGCGGCGCAGGCGATGTTCGACGTGCTGACCAAGTCCAACCGCTTCTCCCTGATCGGCCGGGTCAACGGCGTCAAGCGGGCCGAGACGCGCAGCCGGAAGATCGCCGAGTTCGTGGCGATGCTGGCCCGGCACGAGACGATCCACCCGCAGAAGGCCAGGCCGGCCGGGGAGTCACCGCACCGGTAGCGGCACCCGCCGGCCCAGGCCGAACTGCGGAGCCTGGGTGTCGGTCACCATGGCGAAGGCGCCCGCGGGCACACCGTCGCGGGTCGCCACCCGGGACGCCGCCGCCAGCAGCGTCCTCTCGCCGGCGCCCGCGATGAAGAAGATGTAGGCGTCACCGAACTCCTCGCCGTCGTCGTACTCCTCGATGCCGAGCTCCTCCTCCAGATCGATCATGAAGTCACCGACGTCATCGATCCACTCGTCGTCAGCGGTCATCGGGAAGTGGATCTCCACCAGCACAGCCATGACACACATGATCCAGCACCAGCGGCCGCCACCCCTCGTCAGGTCGGCCGACCGGGGGAGGGGGACTCAGGCGTCGTCGTGCAGCCTGGTCAGCACCTCGTCGTGCATGCGCGGCTCGAAGACGGCCTGGCCGCCGTTGCGCTTGGCCCAGTACATGGCCGTGTCGGCGTCGCGGACCAGGGACTCCGCGTCGGCGGCGGTCGTGTTGTGGGCGAGTGCCAGGCCGATGCTGGCGGTGACCACGAGTTGCCGCCCGGCCAGCCGGTGGGGGCGGTTGAGCGCCGCCTGGAGCCGCTCGGCCATCGTCGCGGGAGTGTGGCCGTCGTCGAGCGCGTCCAGCAGGACCAGGAATTCGTCGCCGCCGAACCGGCCGGCCGTGCCGTGGCGGCCGAGCTCGGTGCGCAGGCGCTCGGCGACCTCCATCAGGATCTGGTCGCCGACGCTGTGCCCGTACGTGTCGTTGACCAGCTTGAACTCGTCGAGGTCGACGAACAGGACGGCGACGCCGGGGCCGGACGCCACCGCCGAGGCCAGCAGCTGCAGGAAGTACGGGCGGTTCGGCAGGCCGGTGAGGTGGTCGTAGAGGGCGCTCTCGCGCAGCTGCTCCTCCTGCGCGCGGAGGGTCCGCAGCACCGCCTGGTAGTCGAGGGCGACGGTCAGCAGCGCGGCCCACTGGTTGATCGGCTCGCGCCCGGTGGCCGCCTGCAGGTCGACCCGGTCGACCGTGGCGAGCAGTCCCCAGTCGCGGTTGCGGACCCGCACCGGCACGACGAACGTCAGCAGGCCGGGCTCGGCGCGGCCCGCGTCCAGGGTCGCCTGAGGAGGGAACCCGCTGGCCCGGACCGGCGGCAGCGGCCCGGTGCGGGTCGCGCGGTCGAAATGGCCGACGATGGCCAGGGGCTGATCGCCGGAGCCGGGCGTCTCGGTCCACAGCCCGAGGCAGCCGGCCCGCGCCGACGTGCGCCGCAGCCAGCCGAGCTGCCGGGGATCTTCCTCGTGGCTGCGCAGCAGGTCGAGGCTGATGTCGTACTGGTTGCTCAGGGCGAGCTGGAGCTTGGTGCGTTCCCGGTACTGCGACCGGCCCTCGGCCCGCAGCGTGTCGGGCGAGCGCACCGCGTCGGCCTCGCTGCCCGGGAACTCGGCCGCCGGGCAGCCGCACGACTCCCGCACGACCAGGTGGGTCGCCACCTCGTGGCGCACCGGCCCGCCGCCGCTGCCGTCGATCGCCGACAGCAGCACCTCGGCCGCGGTGGAACCGACCCGGAACAGCGGCTGCCGCACGGTGGTCAGGCGCGGCTCGGTGAACGAGGCGTCGGACAGGTCGTCGAACCCGACGACGGCCTGGTCGCCGGGGAGCCGGCAGCCGGCCGCGGTCAGCACCTCGATCAGGCCGATCGCGTTGAGGTCGGTGCCGGCCAGCACCGCGGTCGACGGCAGCCCGGCGGCGAGCATCGCGCGGGCCGCGCCCTCGCCGCCGGCCTTCTGGTTGTCGTCGGCCTCGAAGATCAGGTCGGGGTCGGGCGTGATGCCGTGCGCGATCAGCGACCGCCGGTACGTCTCACAGCGCTCACGCTGGTCCTGGGCGCCCATGAAGCCGGCGAACGCGATCCGCCGATGTCCGTGCCGGATCAGGTGTTCGACCGCCGCGCGCACGCCGACCCGGTTGTCCGGGAACACCGTCGGACAGTCCAGTTCGGGGTATTCGTGGCTGACCACGACGACCGGCCGGCCGCCGGCCTGGATCTCGTGCAGGTACTTCCCGCTCGCCGCGTTCACGATCACCACGAAGCCGGCGGCATGGTCCCAGGCCAGCGGATGAGGCGGGTGGGGCGGCTCGCTCAACTCGAGCTGATCGGTGCCCGCGTCCAACGTCTGCACGGCGACCACGGCCGCGCCGGCGTCGGCGGCGACCTGGGCGATCCCTTCGAGCACACCACCGAAGTACCAGCCACCGAGGAAGGGCGACAGCACGCCCACGACGGGCCTGACCCCGGACGGCTCGGGGTCGGACACCCCACTTTCGACCATCGTGCCCCTTCCGCGAGCCCGGGCGGATGTTACCCGGCACTACACAGAGGAGACGATACCGCTACAGCCGCCGGTAACCGACTGGCAAGATCTCGCACGGTCCGTACCGTAAATGATCAAAGCTTTCGCTTGCGGTCGGCGGGCACGCCGTGCGGGGGCGATTTCGGCAGCAGCCACACCGGGTTGGACGCCGCGATCAGGCGGTTGTCGGCCAGCCGCACCTGCGTACGCACGTAGGCGCCGGCCCCGGGACGAACCTTGAGCGACGTGCCCGCCGAGACCCGCTGGACCGTGACCGCCGGCGTCAGGTTCTTCAGGCCGGCGAGGTCGGTGACCCCGGTGATGATCTCCAGGACCGACCCGGCGGGCAGATCCGTCGCCACCGCGTCGACCGTCACCGACTTGTCCTTGGTGATGATCACGGCGCCCATCGCGGAACCGCCGGCCACCCGCAGGTCGAGCGAGCCCCGGTAGGCGGCCGGGTCGACGAACCAGGCCGCGCCCTTCTTCAGCGCCGGCACGACATCGGTACGCCGCCGGGTCGGCGCCCACGCGTACGTCAGCCAGCGCTCGGGCCCGGCCAGCCAGTCCTCGCCGTCGTGCTCGTCGCTGGCGCCCACCGCCGTGAAGAACATCGCGTTGCGGGCGGCGACGTCGAACACCCACAGCAGGTCCTCCTGCGGGTCGCGACCGATCTCGACCAGGTCGACGCCGAGCATCCGCTTCTCGATCATCAGGGTCGCGAGCTGCTCGCGGGTCGCCACGTCCATCGGATGGTTCCAGCACACGATGCCGCCGTGGTCGTGCAGGAAATCGACCATCCTGCCCATCGCCGCGGGGTCGTCGTCGCGCACCGGCGGGGACGGGAAGGCGGGCAGCGTCTGGTCTCCGCCGTACCAGTTCAGGTGGCGGACCAGCGAGATCTCGTACGCGCGGTAGTGCTTGACGTCGGCGTACTCCTCGTCGTACGCCGAAAGCACCTCGGCCCTGAGGTCTTCACCCGCCTGACCGGCGCGCCGCTCCCGCTGGAAGGTGAGCCGGTCGACCACGAAGCCGGCCTGCCGGTCCGGTCCGGCCGCGACACCCACCCGCAGGCCGCGCATGCTGTTGTCGCCGGCCACCAGGCCCGGCCAGAGCCGCTTGACGTCGTCGGCGAGCCGCAGCGTGAGCCGGGTCCAGACGCCGGCCGGGGCAGGAAGATCAACAACCCCGAGCAGACCATTGCTGGTGTACGCCGGGAGCACGGCGCCGCCGATCCGGTAACGCAGCACGTACTCGCCGGCCGGTAACCCACCCCGGGCCGGGTGGTACGACAGCTTCATCTGCACCAGCAGCGTCGCGTCCGGACCGGCCAGCTCCGGCAGGACGTCCAGGCTGAGCACGGTGTCGGCGATGCACGTGTGATAAACCGTGTTCCAGGCCGAGCCGACCTGCCACAGGATCCCGCCCGTGGCGCCGGCCCCGCGCGCGGTGAGCCGCAGCGCCCGGCCCGGGTCGTCCGGACTGTGCGGGCCGTCCACGAACGCCGACGCGGCCGTGGTCAGCAGTCCCTCGATGCTCGGCTTCCACGTCCAGGCCAGGCCGGCCTCGAGCTCGACGAGCCCGTCGAAGTGGACCGCCTTCCGATGGTCATGAGCGGCGATCCGCCAGTCGTGATCGGTCCACCACACCAGATCCACGGCGTGCTGCCGGGCCTGCTGAAGGTGGGCCTCGAAGCTGGCGCCGCCCTCACTGAACGGCCCGTGGATGTGCATCGCCATGCTGATCGGCTTGAGCACCGGTTCGGCGGGTTCGGTGGCCGTGATCCCCACTCCAGCCACCGCGGCCGCAAGAACGGAACGGCGTTTCACCGCCACAGCATATCTACGCCTTACGGAGAATATCCGCCCTTTCGTCCGTCCGAGCGGCCACCTTGTTACCAACTAGTCGGTAGCGTTCGCTGAGCTCCGCCGACCGGTCGACCGGGAGCGGCTACTCGACGCGATGCCCCGGCGTGGTCACAGCGCGCCGAGAACGGCGATGAGCTCGATCATCCGATGGGCCGCCGGAAAGTCGGGAGCCGCGTAACGCAGAGTGCATCCGTCCAGGCGTTCGATTCCCGGCACCAGCAGGGCGTGGTCGGTCATGTCGGGCCGTAGCACGTCGACCTGGAGCTCGACCGCACCGGTGAAACCAAACGGTTGGACGGCGCCGCGGCCGGTCAGCGCCGGCGGCACCGCGGCCTCGATGTCGTCGCAGGCCTGATCGGGATGGGTGACCGCGGCGGCCTGGAAGCCCAGGGCGGTCCGCGGCCGGCATCATGAGCCGGCGCATCATCATGCCGGGTCACGGCGAGAAGCCGCCGGCCGGGAGCGCGCCGTGGCCCGGTTCAGGCAGCCGCACCGCTCGGGTCGGCGCCTCCCCGTCGGGGTAGGTGATGCCGAGACGGCGCCAGAAGTCGGTGAAGATCCAGATGTCGTCCAGGGTGCAACGGTCGTCGACACCACCGCCGCGTCACCATCGCAGCCATCGCCCCCGTCCTACCGCGTGGCAGCGCCGAAGGCCGTCGTCGGCTTCGTACAGTGACCTTCACCAAGGTCCAGGTTGGACCCAGACGATACGGAAGTGCTGACGATGCGGGTGTTGCTCACCGGGGCGACCGGATTTATCGGGTCAGAAACCCTTCGACAGCTGGTCGACCGGCCCGACGTGAGCAGGGTGACGTGTTTGGTGCGGCGTCCGGCGCCGGTCGACTCGGACAAGGTCGAGTCGCTCGTGTTGGGCGACTTCGACGTGTACGGCACCGAGGTGGTCGACCGGTTGGCTGGTCACGATGCCTGCATCTGGGCACTGGGCAGCCGCTTCGCTCCGGGCGGCGACAAGGCCCTCCATCATCGATTGACCGTCGATTACCCGATGGCGTTCGTCGACGCGTTGCCGCCCGGCGATTTTCGATTCTGCTACGTCAGTGGTTGGGGCACCAAGCCGGAGAGCGTGAAGGGACGGGCCGAGATCGCGCTGCGCGAGTTCGCGGCGCGGCGGCCAGGCATGGAGGTGTTCTGCTTCCGCCCGGCGAAGGTGCTTCCGCGGGGGACGAATGCCTTGGTCCGCGCGCTCTACGGGCCGCTGTCGGTCGGGGTCGACGTGCTGGCCCAGGCGATGATCCGGGTTGCTCTGGACAAGCCCACCGAAACCACCGAGGTCATCGAGAACAAGCACATCCGGACGCTGGGCCGGTGAACCCGGGCCCGTGCGTGGTCCGGTCGCTTGTGGACGGGTTCAACGCGCGACCTCGAGGAAACGCTCGAGCTCCCGCTCTCTGTCAGGACCGCACGGCTGGAAGACGATCTCCGTGATCCCCTGCGAGCTGATCTTGTCGAGCTTCTCGCGCATTTGCGCCCGGGTCCCGGTGAGAGTGACGTCGCGCAGCGTGACGTTGCCGCCGGCGTTCCAGGCGGCCTGGTCGGCCTCGTTGAGGCCGACACAGTGCTGGGCGTGGACGGCAAGGTGACGCTCGGCGGCCGGTGCTCGCTCCACCACGTCCATCCACTGCTCACCGCCCGGAAGCGCGCGGACGGCGTCCGGCCCGCCGAACTCGAAGGCGCCGTGCAACGACAGTGCCCATCCCGGGCCGCCGGCAGCACGAGCGTGCTCGGAGTCGTCGCTCTCGTCGTCGTCCAGGACGGTGCCCCAGGCCAGGTAGGCCGACCAGGGGTAGTCGTGTGCGAACTCCGGCAGCAGCAAGGTGGTGAACAGTCCGTCGCCGAGCTCGTTGGCCACCTTGTTGCCCTTCGGGCCCAGTGCGCCGACGATCACCGGGACCTGCACCGGACGGTGTGGGGCGTGCCCGTCAGGGTGCAGCATCTGCATGCTGGCTCCTTCCCACTCGACCACCTCACCGCGCAGGAGGCCTTGGTAGGCACGGATGTAGGAGTCCATGAACGACCAGGTGACCGCCCCGTAGCCCATCGCCCGGCGGCCGGTGAACCCGGTGCCGAACGCCACCGCGACCCGGCCCGGAGCGAGGGCACACAGCGTCGCCGTGGCGGCGGCGTTGACCATCGGGTGCCGCAGGCTGGGGACCAGGACACCCGGGCCGAGGCCAATGCGCTCCGTCCGGACCGCGGCCAGGGCCAGTGTCATCCACACGTCCGGGCTTTGTTGCGGGGTGTCATAGACCCACGCCCGCTCGTAGCCGAGCGTCTCTGCCACCGCGATCATGTCGGGCGAGTCCAGAGCTGTCGGGAACGCACACGACACCTTCATGGTCAGTCCCTCATCTGTAACAGGTGGGCGCCTCAGCTCCGCAGCACGCGGCAGGCCGACATTCGCCGAGCGAGCGCTTACTAAGCGCATAGTCACAGGCTGCGCTCAAGTGTGTCAACCCTCACGCCTCACCCCTGGACGACCTTCGTTGCAGTGCGCAGGAAAGGCGTCATCACCAGCTTGGCTGCACCACGGCAGGCGGCAGCCACGAATGGTCAATCGAGCCAGGTGACCAGTTCGTCGAGGGGTTTCCGACGTGACGACAGCCGGCTCGTCCGGGCGGCCGAGTCGTCGGACTTGTGGCCGAGGGTCATGACGCCGGTGAGCATGGTGCCGTCGGGGAGTTCGGCCACCTCGGCCAAGGCGCCCAGTTCGTCGGGTGCGGCCGGGCTGTAGAAGCCGCTGGCGAGTCCTTCGTTCGCGGCGGCAAGTTGGAGCAGGACGAGCAGCGCGCCGGCGTCGAACCACCAGAACGGGACCGGCCAGGGGATCTCGGCGCCGTCGTCCTGGATCTTGTCGGGTTCCTGGTAGCGGTCGTGGTAGGCGCCTTCGCGGATGCCGAGGGCCAGGTGCACCGGTGCCTGAGAGATCCAGGACTGGTGGCCGTGCCGCAGGTACCAGGGTTCCGCGATGGCGGCGAGCCGGGCGCGCCGAGCCGGATCGGTGATCACGACGATGCGGTGCCCCTGACTGAATCCCGCGCTCGGGGCGCGGTGCACGACTCCGACGATGCGTCGGACAACGTCGGCGGGAACCGGGTCCTGGCGGTATTGGCGGGTCATCCGCCTCTGGCGCAGGAGGTCGGTGAAATCCATGGGGTCTCCCTACGTGGGGGCGGTGCACGGAGTGGGGCGGTGAGGATCAGAGCGGCGTGTACCCGATGACGCACGCCGCCGGCGGGTCGAGATCGAGCATCTCGATGCGCAGGCGCTCGAATCCGGCGTCGGTGAGCGTCTCGGCCAGCGTTTCCGCGGCTGTTGCCGAGGTGGCCGCGGTGGCGCCGGGACAGCGGGGTTGCGACAGCACGGCGAAACGTCCGCCTGGCCTCAGCATCCGGCCTATCTCCCGGATCCGGGCAGTGGGTTCGGGCCACATCCCGACCGTGTTGACCGCGAGCGCGGCATCGAACGGCCCGTCGCCGACCGGCAGGTTCTGGACCGACGCGTGAACCAGCCGTACCCGACCGGCTCTCACCGCGGCGCGGTTGCGGCGACGAGCTTGACGGATCATGACCGCGGAATGGTCGACGCCGACGATTCGTCCACGGGTGGCCCGGGTTGCCAGGGCAGCCACAGCCACCCCGGGACCGCAGCCCACCTCGATGACGCGATCCGCCGGCTGGATGTCGAGCAGTCCCACCGCCCACCGGTTGCGTGCCACGTTGGACGGGCGCCGGCCCATGATCCAGCCGGCGGCCTGTCCCGCCAGCCCGCTCGGTTGATGAAACTGGGCCAGGCCGCCATGGGACGACCACCACAGCAGAAGGCGGTCCAGTGATCTCCGCTTGATGTCCATAGGCCGAGGCTTGATGTCCATCGGCCGAGAACATCACTTCGAGTACGCTCGAAGTCAATGCCCAGTCCGGAGCGCACCCAGGCTTCCCCTGCGACACCGGCTCCCTTGTCGATCGGGGACCTGTCGCGGCAGACCGGCGTGCCCGCCACGACGCTGCGGTACTACGACGAGCTCGGATTGGTGAAACCCGACTCCCGCGCGGCGGCCGGTCGGCGGCGTTATGCCGCCTCGGCGGTCAGGGCCGTCGGCGTGATCGTCTTCCTCCGCGAGGTCGGCCTCTCGTTGGCCGACATCGGTGACTTCCTCGCCGGTGACCGGCCGAGCCAGCATCACATCATCGATCGCAAGCTGGCCGACCTGGCCGAGCAGCAGGACCGCATCGAGACGGCCCGTACCGCTCTGGAACACGGCAAACGGTGTCCCGCCGCGGAACCCATGCAGTGTCCTCGCTTCTGGTCGATCATCGAACGACTCCAAGGCGGGCTCACCGTGAAGGAAAGCCATTCCCGAGCCCATTGACGCAGGCCCCTGTGCGGTGAGACCAGGGATCGCCTACTGGGCGCGCATCTGGTCGGCCAGCCGTTCGAGTTCGGCCGCTTCCGTCGCGGGTGACGTGTTGCTGAGCCCGCTCTGTGTGGCCGTCGGGCTTCGCAGGAACCGCCGGATGACGGGCACGAGCACTCCGTCCGGCAGGGTGCGCACCGCGGCGAAACCGCGCGGGACCGGCGGCGTCGGCAGGGCGGCCAGGTTCTGCCGCATGCGGCGGATCATGCCGCGGACCGCGTCCGGATCGCCGGCGAGCGCCGCCGGGCCGCCCGCCGCGGCCGCCGCCTGCCCGAGGGGCACCGCGAATGCGGCGTGCGTCTTGAGCCAGGCGTCCATCCGCGGCTCGGCCCTGGCGTTGATCCCGGCGGTGCGGAACGTCCGCACGATCCGCTCGAGTCGAGGGCTGTCGCGCCCGCCGGGTTCGCCGATCGGCATCGGGACGCGGCGGGTCACGAAGCTGGGCGTACGGTGGCGGACCACGTCCCCGTCCATCGTGCCGCCGCCGGTGGGGAAGCCGAGCAGCACCCGCTCGTGGCCGATCACCGCGCCCAGCGGCTCGGCGCCGGCCGCCCACGCGTGCAGGAACAACACGTCGCTGTCGAGGCCGGCGACCGATTCCAGGACGGGGTCCACCTGATGGGCGCGGACCACGACGGCGATCAGGTCGTACCCGTCGGCCGGGTCCTCGACCACCGGCACCGGCACTTGCCGGACGACCGGGCTGTCGCCCTCGGCGAGCTGAATGCCGTGCCGGCGCAGGGCGGCCAGGCGCTCGCCCCGGGCGAGGAGCGCGACGTCGTGCCCGGCCTCGTGCATGCGGGCCGCGAGCAGGCTGCCGAGGACCCCGGCGCCGTATACGAGCAGCCTCATGCCGGCGTCCGCTCGGGGATGCCCACGACCGGTTCGAGGGGCACGTCGTCGAGCCGATGGCGTAGTTTCTCGCCGTCGACATCGAGGTCGGGCAGGAGCCGGTTCAGCCGGCCGGGCAGCCACCAGGCGGCCCGGCCGAGCAGCGTCATCACGGCCGGCACGATCGTCATCCGGACGACGAACGCGTCGAAGAGCACGGCCACGGCGAGCGCGAAGCCGATCGACTTGATGACCGGGTCGGGCGCGAGGATGAATCCGGCGAAGACGCTGACCATGATGATCGCGGCGGCGGTGACCACCCGGGCGCCGTGGCCGAAGCCGGTGATCACGGCCTCGCGGGGTGCGGCGCCTCGTACGTGGTCCTCGCGCATCCGGGTGACCAGGAAGACCTGGTAGTCCATGGCCAGGCCGAACACGATGCCGATCAGGATGACGGGCAGGAAGCTGATGATCGGCCCGGTCCGTTCCACGCCGAGCAGGCCGGCCGCCCAGCCCCACTGGAAGACCGCCACGACGGCGCCGAAGGTGGCGGCGACGCTGAGCAGGAACCCGAGCGTGGCCTTGATCGGCACCAGCACCGACCGGAACACCAGCATGAGCAGCAAAAATGCCAGACCGACGACAATCGCCAGGTACGGGATGAGCGTGTCGCCGAGCTTGGTGGAGACATCGATGTTGATGGCGGTCAGCCCGGTGACGCCGATGCTCGCACCGGCGATGGTGCCGTCCAGTCGCCGGACGGCCTGCACCAGGTCGCGGGTGGTGGAGTCGCCGGGTCCCCCGGCCGGGACGACGGTGAGCAGGGCGGTGTCCCCGGCGGGGTTGACGGCGCTGACGGCCGCGGCGGCGACACCGGGCAGGCCGGTGATTCTCCGCGCCACCTGCGCGGCGGAGGTCTTCGCGGCGCCGGCCGGGGTGTCGACCACGACGGTCAGCGGCCCGTTGAAACCGGCCCCGAAGCCGGCCGCCAGCAGGTCATAGGCCTTGCGCTGGGTGGTGTCCGGTGCGGCGGTGCCGTCGTCCGGCATGGCCAGGCGCAGGTCCAGCGCCGGGACGGCGACGATGCCGAGCGCGGCCACGGCGACCATGAGCGCGACGACCGGCCGGCGGGCGATCCGGCGGGCCCATCGGGTGCCTGAGGTGGTGGTTCGGCCGGCTGCGGGCTCGCCGGCGGGCCGGCTCCGGGAGCGTCGACCGAGGACCCGGCGTCCGGCGAAGCCGAGCATCGCGGGCAGCAGCGTCAAGGCGATGACCACGGCGACCGCCACGGTGAACGCGGCGGCCAGGCCCATCTGGGTCAGGAGCGGCACGCCGACGACGGAGAGCGCGGCCAGCGCGATCACGACGGTCAGCCCGGCGAACACGACCGCCGAGCCGGCGGTGCCGACCGCCCGGCCGACGGCGTCCAGGGGGTCGCGGCCGTCGCCGAGCTCCTGGCGATAGCGGGAGACGATGAACAGGGCGTAGTCGATCGCGACCGCGAGGCCGAGCATCAGCGCGAGGATCGGCGTGGTCGAGGACAGGTCGACGAAGCCCGTGGCGGCGGTGACCGCGCCGACGCCGACGCCGATGCCGAGCAGCGCGGTCAGCAGAGGCAGGCCGGCCGCCACCAGCGACCCGAACGTGATCACCATGACCATGGCGGCCACCGCGACACCGATCACCTCGCCGAGGCCCTGCTCGTTCGGCGGCTGCAGCGCGTCACCGCCGACCTCGACGGTCAGGCCCGTCCCGCGGGCCCGCTCGGCGATGCCGATGAGCGCGTCCCGGTCGCCGTCGGTCAGATCCTGCGCGGCCACGCGGTAGGTCGCCTGCGCGAAACCGATGACGCCGGCCGGGTTCACCGCTCCGGAGGAGAACGGGTCGGTCACGGAGACCACCTGGGGGGCCCGTCGCAACTCGTCGACGACCTGTTCGACGGCCGCTTTCGCGGGCGCGTCGGTGAGGCGCTGCCCGGCCGGTGCGGCGAACACCACCCGTGCGGTGGCGCCGCCGGCTGAGGCCTGCGGGAACCGTTCCCGCAGCAGGTCGATCGCCTCCTGCGACGGTGTCCCGGGAATGCGGAGCGCCCCGGACGTCGGGCCGGACAGCGCCACGGCGCCGGTCAGGGCGGCCGCCAGGACGGCCAGCCACAGCCCGGTGACCAGCCATCGCCGGCGGAACGCGAACCGGCCCAGCCGGTACAGGAACGAAGCCATCTCGGGTCTCCTCCGGAAAGTTGGTGTGCTCCGGAAGCTAGCCGATCGTGCAGTCGAATGCTGCACGATCGTGAAGTAGCTCACTTTACGATCGTACAGTTATGAGCTTTACGATCGTGCAGTTGTCTCCTGAACGATCGGCCAGTTAGGCTTCGTGGCATCACCGGGTTCGCGAGGGCACCACCGGGTTCAGCAAGGAGGACGCATGTCCGTGACCGCGGTCCGGGCGCCGGACAGCCGGCACCGTTTCGTCGACGCCGCGATCCGCCTGTTCGCCCGGCACAGCTTCGCCGGCACGTCGCTGCAGATGATCGCCGACGAGGTGGGCGTCACGAAGTCGGCCGTGCACCACCATTTCCGCACCCGCGAGGAACTGCTCACCGCGGTGGTCGAGCCGCTGGCCGGGGAGTTGCGGGCGGCCATTGGGGCGGCCGAGACGCAACGGACCCGGCGGGCCCGCGCTGAGCGCATGCTCACCGGCTTCATCGACATCGTGATCCGCAACCGCGTTCTGGTCCCCGTGCTGGTCGGCGATCCCGGTGCGATCGAGATCCTGCGCTCGCACGCGGACATGAGTGCCCTGGGCGAACGTCTGCTCCAACTGCTCGCCGACGTCGATCCCGGCGTGGGCGGGTGGATCAAGGCCGATCTCACCGTCTCCGGGATCGCCTGCGGGATGGGCATGAGAGCGCTCGAACTCGACGACGACCTGCTGCGCGAGCACCTGGTCGGAGCCGGCCGGCGCATCCTCGGGCTGCGTGCCCCGCGCTGCCTCCGCTGACCCCGGCGGCCGCCGACAGGCGGCGGCCGGCGCCGCAATGTGAGCCGCACGGCACGGAACCCTCAGGGCGGCGAGTCGAGCAGGGGACGGGTGACGCGCAGCAGGTGCCGTCGGACGTGCTCCGCGGGACTGCCGTCGTGGCCGGCCATTCCCCACGTGATCATGGCGCCGTTGTAGGTGGCATGGATCGTCTCCGCTGTTCCCTCCTCGACGCGGGCGGGGTTCAGCTCGCCGACGTCGGTCGCGGCTTGGAGCACCGCGCCGATCGCCGTCTCCACGGCGGCGGCGTACTGGCGAGTGATCTGCTGAAACTCCGGATTCGACAGGTCCATGAGCAGAAACGCCAGATGGTTGGCGAACTCGGCCGCGTTCCGGACGGTGCCGGCCATCGCCACCAGGGTCTCGATCAGCGCCGTCATCGGGCGTTCGGCCGACCGCGCGGCGGCCAGGCGGGCCGGCACGGTCGCGACGGCGTCGCCGGCGAGCGCCAGCAGCAGTCCATCCTTCGAGCCGAAGCGACGCAGCAGGGCGGCGGCGGTCAGCCCCACGCGATCGCCGATCTGCGCAAGAGTCGCGTTCGCGGGTCCGGCCTGACCGACGGCGTGGGCAGCGGCGGCGAGGATGGCGGCATCCGAGACGGTCCGCGGTCGAGCCATGGGTTGCACACTAGCGGGTCGCAGCAGTTAGTAAATCGTGATTCACTAACGTCATGCAGACGTCGCTGACCAAGCCATTGACGGACAAGATCGCCCTGGTGGCGGGGGCCACTCGCGGAGCGGGACGGGGCATCGCCGTGGAACTCGGCGCCGCGGGCGCGCGGGTTTACGTCACCGGTCGCAGTTCGCGGGCCGGGCGGTCGGACATGGACCGGCCCGAAACGATCGAGGAGACCGCCGACCTGGTCACCGCGGCCGGTGGCCACAGCATTGCCGTGCGCTGCGACCACAGCGACGTGCGGCAGGTGGCGGCGCTCATCCGGCGGGTCGAGGACGAGCAGGACCGGCTCGACGTCCTGGTCAACGACATCTGGGGTGGAGATCCGCTGACCGAATGGGGCACGCCGTTCTGGCAGCTGGACCTGGCCGCGTTCCGCGCCATGTGGGAACGCGCGGTGCTGACCCATCTCATCACCAGCCAGCACGCCGTCCCGCTGATGATGCGGCGCCGCACCGGCCTGATCATCGAGGTGACCGACGGGCTGGGTCGCGAGTACCGCGGCAACCTCGCCTATGACCTCACCAAGACCGCCGTCAACCGCCTGGCCCTGGCCCAGGCGGAGGAACTGCGCGAACACGGGATCACCGCGCTGGCCGTCACTCCGGGCTTCCTGCGGTCCGAGGCGATGCTCGACCACTTCGGCGTCACCGAGGACAACTGGCGCGACGGCGGCGACCGCGACCCCCACTTCCTGGCCTCCGAGACGCCTCGCTACATCGGACGCGCGATCAGCGCGCTCGCCGCCGATCCGCACATCGCCGAACGAGCGGGTCAGGTCCTCACTTCCTGGGACCTCGCCGAGCACTACGGCCTGCACGACGTCGACGGGCGCCAACCGAACTGGGCTCGGCACATCGGCAGCGCGGTCCCGGCGTAGCCGTGGTTCTCGCCCGCTTCGCCCACATCCGGCCGGCCGCGGTGCTGCCCTGCGCCACGACGGCCGACGTCGCCGCGGCCCTCGCCACGGCGCGGCGGCGGCGCCTGCCCGTGGCCGTACGGGGTGGCGGCCACTGCTTCGCCGGACGATCCACCACGACCGGCGTCGTGATCGATACCAGCCCGATGGCCGGGGTGCGGCTCGACGGCAGCCGCGCCGTCATCGGCGCCGGCACGCGCCTCGCCGAGGTCTACGACCGGCTCGGCGCCCACGGCCGGACCATCCCGGCCGGGTGCGGGCCCACCGTGGGCATCACCGGGCTCACGCTCGGCGGCGGGCTCGGTATCCTCGGCCGCCGTCACGGACTGACCTGCGACAGCCTTCTGGCGGCAACACTGGTCCGGGCCGACGGCCGGACGGTCGAGGCTGACGACGACCTGCTGTGGGCCATGCGCGGAGGAGGCGCCCCCGGCGTGGTCACCTCCCTCACCTTCGCGACCGTGGCCGCGCCCACCCGCACCGCCTTCCGGTGGAGCTGTCCCGCCGATGGCGCGGCCGACCTCCTCGACGCCTGGCAGCACTCGCTACCCGAGCTCGACGAGACGACCGCGCCCAGCCTCACCATCACCGCTCCGGCAGACCCGAGGCTCGCACCCCGCGTCGCCGTCTTCGGTGCCGCAGCCGACGGCGCCGCGGTCGACCTGCTGCGCCGCCGCCTCGGGCAACGGCCCAGCGCTGACGAACGGCACCACGACACCGTGCAGGTGGTGAAGAGGTGGCTGGCCACACCGGACGACGGCGGTACCCGTTTCGCCTACCTGCGCTCCGAGTTCTTCCGGTCCACGCTTCCCGCCGCCGAGCTGCTCGAACGACTCATCACCGACCGGACACCCGGCGAAGAACGAGAACTGGACTTCACCCCGTGGGGAGGCGCCTACAACCGGCTGCCGGCCGACGCGACGGCCTTCCCTCACCGCGACGCCCGATTCCTGCTCAAACAGACCGCCACCGTACGGGCCGACCAGCAACCCAGCAGTTGGCTGGACGACTCCTACCAGCTCACCCATCTCCACGGCACCGGCGGCGCCTATCCCAACTTCCCCGAGCCCCAGCTGAACACCGAGGCCTACTACCTGACCAACACGGACCGGCTACGCCGGCTCAACGCCGTCCACGACCCCTCGAGCCTGTTCACCCACTGACAGCGGTCACGGTTGCCAGGTGATGTGGTAGACGAAGGTCGGCGTGGTGCACGTGTTGTTCTCGTCGTACACCCAGCCGTCCATGATGTAGCTGAACGGCGTGCTGCCCCAGATGTAGTTGTTGGGGAGGTAGCCGTACTTCGAGTAACGGTACGAGCCGTCGTGCGCCCGGTCCCAGATCGTGATCCAGCCGGTCGTGCGGTTCCAGATGGAGTACGTGTGGTCCTGCCAGACGCTGCCTTCGAACCGCCAGCCGTGGCACAGGATGTCGGCGCGGGGATAGAAGATGCCGTACCCGGTGAAGTTGGTCCCGGTCCAGACGCAGATCCGGTCGACCGGGCACTTGTAGCTGTAGCTCTCGGTGCTGTGCCAGATCTGGGCGCCGCTGATCGTGGTGATCAGGTGTGGCGCCTCGGCGGTGGTCGCCCGGGCGGGCGGGCTGCCGGCCAGCAGCGCCATGCCGAGGGCGGCGGCCAGGGCCAGCACGGCCGCAGTGCGCCGGATTCGCGATGGGTCGCGCGTGACGATCATGTTGTCTTCCCTTCCGGGCGGCGCGGGCGCGTCGCGTAGGGGGCCATCGGAGCACGCGGCGCCTTCATTCCGCCTTCACCGCCGTACGCTTGTCCGGTGATCACCGCGAATCAAGCCACGGCGACGGTCATCGGGGGCGGGCAGTCCGGCCTGTCGGCGGCCTATCACCTTCAGCGGCGCGGGATCGATCACGTGGTGTTCGACGCCGAGCGTGGGCCGGGTGGCGCCTGGCAGCACCGGTGGGAGTCGCTGCGGATGGCCACCGTGAACGGCATCTTCGACCTGCCGGGGTTCCCCAAGCCGCCGATCGACCCGGCGGAACCGAGCCGCACCGCCGTGCCGGAATACTTCGCCGGCTTCGAACGGGCCACCGGTCTGTCGATCCGGCGCCCGGTGCGGGTCACCGCGGTGCGCCGGGCCGGCCGCGAATTCCTGGTCGAGACCAGCGCCGGTCGGTGGACCGTCCAGGCGGTGATCAACGCTACCGGCACCTGGACCAACCCGGTCCGGCCGCACTATCCGGGGCAGGAGACCTTTGCCGGGCTCCAGCCGCACACGCACGACTACGTGTCGGCCGAGCAGTTCGCCGGGATGCGGGTGGCCGTGGTCGGCGGCGGGATCTCGGCGATCCAGCAGCTCGAGGAGATCTCCCGGGTGGCGACCACGTTCTGGTACACCCGCCGCGAGCCGGTCTTCCGGGACGGCGCGTTCGAGCCCGAGATCACCGGCCGCGAGGTCATCGCCAAGGTCACCGCGGACGTCGAGGAGGGCCGCCCGACCGGCAGCGTCGTCTCCTACACCGGCCTGCTCTGGACGCCCTACGCGCTGGCCGCCAAGAAGCGCGGCGCCCTGGAACGCCGCCCGATGTTCACGGCCATCAAACCTTTTGGGGTACGCGAGGAGGACGGCTCCTTCACCTCGGTGAACGCCATCCTCTGGGCCACCGGCTTCAAGGCCGCCCTCAGCCATCTCGACCCCTTGGGCCTGCGCAACGACCGGGGCGGCATCCGGCTGATCGGCACCCAGGTCGCCGGCGAGCCCCGCGTCCACCTGATCGGCTTCGGCCCGTCCCAGTCGACCATCGGCGCCAACCGCGCCGGTCGCGAGGCGGCCGGCGCCATCGCCCGGCTGCTCAAGGACACCGGCGCGGTCTTCGCCGAACCCGGAGGGCGTTCTACCGCTCGACCGCCAGCGTCAGGGTGACGTCGGAGCTGTCGGTGATGGATCGCGTCCGCGGGCGCTTCCCGGCCTCGGTGACCAGCGTGCCGCCCGAGGTGAGGGTGAACGTGACGTCCTTGAGGCCGGCCGGCTCGGGCACGTCGATGGACGCGTTGAAGCCACCCTGGGCGATCTCGAGGACCTCGATCTTGGTGCTGAGCGGGTGCGCGGCCAGGCCCGCGCCCTTCACGGTGAGGTGCCGGCCGAGATCCAGTTCGAGCCGCCAGGCGGTGGTGTCCCGGGGCTCGGATCGGCCCTGGTGCTGGACGGTCAGCAGGAGCCAGGCGTGGCCCGGGGCGGCCCACCCGCGCTGGAAGCTGTACGCGCCGAGCCTCGCGTCGATGTCGAACTGCGCGTTGTAGGCGGTCACCGTGCTCGCCAGGCCGGTGCCGGGGGTGAACAGCGTCGCGTTGCCGCTCTTCAGGGGGTAGTAGGCGGCCGGGCTGTAGCCGCCACGGTCGCCGGTGCGCAGGCTCAGCGTCTGGGTCTTACCCAGTTCGGTCGCCGCCAGCAGGGGCTCGCTGCCGGCCGGGATGCTGGCGATGAGCAGGCCCCCGGCCTCGGTGAGGACGGGCAGGCCCTTGACCGGGATGTCCACGTCGCCGGCCTTCAGCGCCACGGTCGGGTCGGCGCCCTCGCGCACGATCTCGCGTGTGAGGGCGCCGTCCTCGGCGTACGCGATGACCAGCTCCCGGCCCGGCCCGGCGGTCACCCCGACGTCGTAGTCGTCGGAAAGGTCGAGAAAGCTGGCCTGGGCGCCGGTCAGCGCCGGCGTGACGAAGACGTATTCGAAGCTCAGGCCGTACCGCGGGCCGGTGATGCGGATGGAGGCGGTGCTGTGCTTCAGCTCGTGCAGGGTCTCGAGGTCGTGGGCGTCGCCGCGGTCGGCGTCGGTGCGGTAGACGGCGTAATTCGCGTCCACTGTGGTCGACTTCGGCGCGGCTTCGCCGCAGCCAGCCGCCGCGGCGGGGAACATGACGACGGCGACGGCCGCCCAGACCCTCGGATTCATGACCTCAACGCTAACCGTCTCAGAGTGTCGTGATGAGACCGCCGTCGATGGCGATGTCGGCGCCGGTGATGTTGGCGGCCCGGTCGCTGGCCAGCAGCAGGACCAGGTCGGCGACCTCCTCCGGCTCGGTGAACCGGCCGGTGGCCGACTCGGCGGCGGCGCCCCGGGCCACGCCCTCGGGGTTGGCCCCGGAGGCCTGGGCGACGGTGGCCGCGACGCCTCCGGGACCGAGCCACAGGGCGGTGGCGACCGGTCCGGGGCTGACCGTGGTGACCCGGATGCCGTGCGGCGCCACCTCCTTGGACAGCGACTTGCTGAAGCTGGCCAGGGCGGCCTTGGCCGCGCTGTAGTCGATGACCAGCGGGTCGGGCAGGCGGGCGTTGACCGAGTTGACGGTGACGATCGCGCCGGCGCCGCGGTCGATCAGGTGCGGCAGGGCGGCGCGGGTGGTGCGTACGGCGGCCAGGAAGTTGATCGTCAAGGTCGTGGCCCAGTCGTCGTCGGTGACCGACAGGAACCCGCCGGTGCGGGGCACGACGGCGCCGACGTTGTTGACCAGGATGTCGAAACCACCGTGTTCGGCCACGGCGGTCTCGATGAGCCGGGCCGGACCGCCGGGGGTGGCCAGGTCGACCGCCACCGGGTGGACGGCGGCGCGGGCGGCGAGGTCGGACAGTTCGGTGGTGGCGGTGCGCGCCCCGGCCACGACGGTGACGCCCTCGCCGGCCAGGGCCCGGGTGATGGCCAGGCCGATGCCCTTGCTGGCGCCGGTCACGACCGCGGTCTTTCCGCTCAGACGCAGGTCCATGGTCAGAGGGAGTGCTTCTCGAGCCACGACAGGGTGGCGTCGGCGACCTCGCGCCAGCCGTTGTCGATGGTCAGCGAGTGGGCCCGGTCGGGGAACTCCACGATGTCGGTGACGGCGTCGGAGTGCCGGTACTGCTTGAGCGTGGCCCGGGTGACCGACTCGGGCACGGTGTGGTCGCGGCCGCCCATCATCAGCAGCAGCGGGCCGCGCAGCTCGTTGGCGGTGTCGACCTTGGCCGGCGAGTGCGGGTCGAAGTTGGCCGCGGCGGCCTCGAAGAGCGGCTTGCCCGGCGCCGGGATCGCCCAGCGCTCGAACAGCTCGGCGGACTCCTGCTCGGTGATCGCGTTGCCGAACGCGTACCGGAACTGCTCGGCGGTCAGCGACACCGCCTTGTGCCGGTTGGCCGGGTTCTTGAACACCGGGAAGGTGGCCCGCAGCGAGGACAGCGGCACCGGCAGCACGCCCTTGATCTGCGCGGCGTCGATCGCGACGGCGGCCGCGGCGAGGTCCTGGCCGAGCAGCTTCTGGGCGACCATGCCGCCGAACGAGTGCCCGACCAGGATGGGCTTGGCGTCGAGCCGGTTGATGATGGCCGTGTAGTGGGCGACCACGTCGTCGATGCCGTGGTCGGCGAGGCTGTCCGGGTTGGCCCGGGCCGCCTCGACGGTGTCCGGTTCGCCCGGCCAGCCCGGCGCCGAGGTGTCGTACCCGGCCGCCTGGAAGTGGGTCTGCCAGCTCGCCCAGGAGGTGGAGGACAGCCAGAGTCCGTGGATGAAGAGCACATGCTTGTTCGCCATGGACGGAACGTACGTGGCGGCGCCGGCGCTTCGCTTACGTCATGTGACGGTATCGCGCAGCTCGGCCCGCGAGGTGATGCCGAGTTTGGGGAAGATCCGGTGCAGATGGGAGCTGATCGTCCGATGTGAAAGGTAGAGCCGCTGGCCGATCTCGCGGTTGGTCAGCCCGCCCGCCGCCATCTGGGCGATCTGGAGCTCCTGCGGGGTGAGCCGGTCGCGGGCGTCGGGGACCCGGCCGCGGCTGGTCTCGCCGGACGCGCGCAGCTCGGCCCGCGCGCGGTCGCCCCACGGCGGCAGGCCCAGCGCGTCGAACGTGTCGCGGGCGGCCCGCAGGTGGGCCCGTGACTCGGCCGCCCGCCGCCGGCGGCGCAACCATTCGCCGTACCCGAGCTGGGCCCGCGCCCGCGGGAAGGGCCAGGCGTCGGTGGCCGCCTCGTACAACGGTTGCGCCGCCCGGTCATCGGCCAGCAGGGCGTGCGCGTACCGCAGGCCGATGTGCAGCACCGGCGACGGCGTACGCCGCCCGACCGCCGTCATCTCGGCCACCACGCCCCGGACCGCGTCGGGCTGCCCGCTGCGCACCGCCGCCTCGGCCAGGTCGCCGACGGCGTGACCCCGGATCGCCGGGTGGTACGCGGGATCGGCCGGGTCGAACATACGCCGCAACTCGGTCAGCGCGTCTTCGTGGCGGCCGTCGGCCAGC
This sequence comes from Actinoplanes sp. NPDC089786, assembly GCF_040684855.1. NCBI lineage: Bacteria > Bacillati > Actinomycetota > Actinomycetes > Micromonosporales > Micromonosporaceae > Actinoplanes > Actinoplanes sp. NPDC089786. The sequence goes on along the minus strand of NZ_JBFBGU010000022.1, from coordinate 67,350 downwards.
GCCGCCGCGCCGCGGGCGTGCTGCACGGCGGCCAGCACGGCACGCGCGTCGCCCGGCAGCGCGGCCTTCTCGGCCTCGGCCGCGTGCCGGTGGGCGTCGTCCTGTTCGCCCCGCACCGCGGCCAGCATCGCCTGCGCGGTCCGCGCGGTGGCGGCGATGAGCGGCTGCGAGGTGTCCCGGGCCAGCCGGTACGCCTCGTCCGCGGCCGGCATCGCCACGCCCAGGTCGACCAGGTAGGCGCAGCTGCGCGCCTGCAGCGTGAGGGCCCGGGCCAGCAACGCGAGCCGGCCCTCGGCCCGCAGGCCGGCCAGCGAACCGGCGAAGAACCCGGCGGCCAGGTCGAAGGCGCCGATCGCGTGGGCGGCGTTGCCCAGCATCCGGGCCGCACGCCCGTCGCCGGCCACCCGGTTGCGCCGGAGCCGTTCCAGGACGACCCCGCCGTGCTCGATCGGCGAGGCGAAGGCCAGCACCATCAGCAGCCGGGGGTCGTTCTCGTCCACCGGCACGTGCGAGGCGGCGGCCACCACACTCTGCCGGGCCTCCACGCCCGGCTCGGTCCACCAGCACCGCAGCGCCGCTCCGTACAGCAGGTTCAGGGCGAGATCGGGGTCGTCGGCCGCGGCCCGCTCGGCGACCTGCGCCAGCGACCACGCGGCCTGGGCCCGGCCGAGCACACCGTCGTCGAAGCTGTCCCGGATCCACGCCGTCCGCCAGCGCTGCCGCTCGGACAGGCCGGCCCGCTCGGCCTCGGCCAGCAGGCGGGCCACCCCGTCGCTGCGGCCCAGCTCGAAGGCGAGTTCGGCCGCGCGGAGCAGGCGCTCGCCGCGTACGACGGGGTCGCGGGTCAGCTCGGCCGACCGCTCCATCGCGGCCGCGCCGGCGGCGACGCCACCCCGGCGCTGGGCCCGGACCGCCGCCGCCTCCAGCTCGGCGGCGACCGCCGCGTCCGGACCGGAGGTGGACGCGGCCCGGTGCCAGACCCGGCGGTCGTCGTCGGTCACCACCTCGGCCAGCGCGGCGTGGGCGGCGTGCCGGCGGCCGAGGGTGGCCCGCTGGCGGATGGCCGAGCGCATCAGCGGGTGCGGGAAACGCAGGCGATCGGCGTCGACCTCGACCAGCCTCGCCGCGATGGCGGGTTCCAGGTCGCCGACGGCGCCCCCGGACCCGGCCAGCGTCTCGGCCAGGGCGTCGCCGTCGTTGAGCGCGGCGACCAGCAGCATGGTCTGGGTGACCGGCGGCAACTCGGTCACCCGGGCCGCGAACGCGTGCTCCAGCCGCGCGGTCAGGGGCAGCACGGCCGAGGAGGCGTCCACGATGGTGGGCAGCTCGACCAGCGCCAGCGGGTTGCCCGCCGCCTCCCGGAGCACCCGCTCGCGCACCTCGGGCCGCAGCCCCGGCGCCCGCGCGTCGACCACCAGCTCAGCCTGGGCGCGCTCCAGCCGGGGCAGCGCCAGCTCGGGCAGCCCGCTGCCGGCGAACGGCCCGTCGAACCCGTCGCGCACCGCCGCCAGCAGCACGATGGGCTCGAAGTCGAGCCGCCGCGCCACGAAGACCAGCACCTCCGCGCTCTCCCGGTCGAGCCATTGCGCGTCCTCGACCAGCAGCAGGACCGGCGCCTGGGTGGCCGCCTCGCCCAGCAGGCTCAGCGTCGCCAGGGCGATCAGGAACAGTTGCGGCGCGGCCGGGCCGCTGCGGCCGAACGCGGCCAGCACGGCCTCGCGTTGCGGCGGCGGCAGGCGGTCGGCCTGGTCGAGGATGGGCCGCAGGAGCTGGTAGAGGCCGGCGAACGCGATCTGCGCCTCGCTCTGCACCCCGGTCGTCGTGAGGATGAGCGCCGGCCGGGCCCCGGCCCGCCGGGCCACCTCGGACAGCAGCGCCGACTTGCCGATCCCGGCCTCGCCGCGCACGACGGTCGTCCGGCCGGCCTCGAGGACGCGGAGCTCGTCGTCGCGCCCGAACAGCTCCATGCCGACATCCTGCTAGATCGGGCCGAACTCGGCCCCCTCGGCCGGTGTGAAGGACAGCACCAGGACACGGTCGGCCTGAAGGTAGATGGACAGGTCGGCGGCGACGCTCCGCATGTCCGCCGCCGGTGTCACCGCGATCGCGAGCGCGCCGGCGTCGACGTAGTCGCCGAGCAGGAGCGCGTCGCGGCCGAGTTCGGGCCGGCGGACCGGAACCGCCACCACGCGGTGGCGGGGGAGCCGGTACCGCAGCCCGGCGGCCATCGTGCCGGGCTGTTCCCCCTCGCCGGCGCCGTAGACGATGACCAGCTCGTCGTTGGCGGCGAGGTCGGCCAGCTCGGCCACCACCGCGGCCGCGCCCAGCCGGGTCTCCGGCTCGCCGACGACCGCGATCGTCATCGACGTGGGTCCCGGCTCGGGCTCGGATCGCACCGCCAGCCCGAGCCCGACGGACAGGCCGTGGGTGCCGACGTAGACGGCCGCCACCAGCAGCAGGGCGGCAAGAAGGAGCCAGGCCGCGGCGTACGAGTGGGTCAGCCCGATCGCCCCCGCCACCAGCGCCGGCGGAACCAGCGCGCCGAGCGCACCGACCGAGCCGGTCACGCCCATCACCGCCCCGGCGTCCCGCGGTCGCGCGGCCTTGCCGATCAGGGCCAGCAGGGCGCCGCTGGCGACCCCGTCGCACACGGCGATCCCCGCGACCACCGGCACCAGCAGCCACCACACCGGCGGCAGCATCGCCCCGACCGTGTAGAGGCCCGCGGCCGCGCCGTAACAGATCATCACCAGCCGGGCGGTCGGCCGCCGGTCGGTCCACCAGCCACCGGCCAGCCGCGCGGCCGCGGCCAGGACGACCACCACGCCGCTGGCGGCCAGAGCCCGGAACCAGCCGAGGCCGGCGGCAACGGTCAGGAACACCGGCAGGTAGGCCGCGATCGACACGATCCCGCCGAGCGCGAGCAGGTAGAGCAACGACAACGAGGTGGACGAGGCCAGCCGGACCATCGCCCCGCACTGACGGACCAGGGACCCTCGGGGACGGGCCGGCACCGGATCGCGGAGCACCGCCGCGGCCAGCCCGGCGAAGCCGGCCAGCGCTCCCGCCAGCACGAACGCGGCGTGCCGTCCCGTTGGGTCGAATCGCCACGACACCGCCGAGATCGCCACCGCGACCACCACACCGAGACCGAAAAACCCCAGACCCAGACCACGCCGGCCGTACGGCAGGACGCGGGCCGCCAGGGCGCCGCCGACCACGAACGCGGCCCCCGCCACGCCCGCCGCGGCCCCGGCCACCACGACCGCGGGCAGCGAGCCGGCCAGTCCCAGCCCGGCCACCGACAGCGCCGACACCAGGCTGACCGCGGGCATCATCACCCGGGCGCCGTACCGATCGGTGAGCACACCCACCGGCACCCGCACCAGCGCCGCGACCAGCAGCGGAAGCCCGATCAGCAGGACATGGAGCCCGGGGCCGGCGACGAACCGTTCGTGCAGCTGCGGTCCGATCAGGATCGAGGCGCGCAGGTTCAGCCCCAGCCCGAGGGTCGCCACGGCCAGGGTGGTCGTCGTCCGTCTCGGCACGGTCATGTTGCCCCTGGCCGAGCGTGTCACGAGGCCGGGGACGGGCGGACGGACAAGCGGTCCGGCTCGCTCTCCTGGCGGCGGACCGCCCGGGCGCCGCCGATCAGGGTGCCGACCAGGCCGATCACCAGGGCGACCAGGATGCCCAGGCCGGCGTACGCCCACGGGCCCTCGCGCCCGCCCAGCCCGAGCGGGCCGAGCAGGTAGCCCTGCCAGCCCAGCCAGCCGGCGAACGAATTGGTGACCAGCCCCCAGCCCACCGCCGTCCCGACCACCACCAGCGTCAACGGCAGCGGGCGGACGTTGCCGTAGCGGCCGCGCGGGTCGAACAGCTCGTCCTCGGCGTAGTCGCGGCGGCGCAGGGCCACGTCGGCCAGCATCACGCCGCACCAGGCGGCGATCGGGACGCCGAGGGTGATCAGGAAGCCCTGGAACGCGCCGATGAAACTGTTGCCGAAGAAGACCACGTAGATGGTTCCGGCGATCATGATGACGCCGTCGACGGCGGCGGCCAGGTAGCGCGGGATGCGCACGCCGGCGGTCAGCAGGGCCAGGCCGGACGAGTAGATGTCGAGCACCGCGCCGCCGATCAGGCCGAGCACGGCGCCGATCGCGAACGGGACCAGGAACCAGGTCGGCAGCAGGGTGGTCAGCGCGCCGATCGGGTCGGCGCCGATCGCGTCGGACAGGCTGGTGGACGAGCCGGCCAGCAGCAGCCCGAAGACCAGCAGGAGGACCGGGCCCAGCGCGGCGCCGAAGGTGGTCCAGCCGAACACGCCCCGGCTCGACGCGCTCCGGGGCAGGTAGCGCGAGTAGTCCGCCGCCGCGTTGACCCAGCCGAGGCCGAAGCCGGTCATCAGGAAGACCAGCGCGCCCATCACCTGCTGGGCCGAGCCGGCCGGCAGCGACGAGACGGCCGGCCACGAGATGTGCCCGGCCGCGAGCACCATGTAGACCACCGTGAGCACGGCCGTGACCAGGGTGATGATCGTCTGCAGGCGCATCACCACGGCGAAGCCGGCCACCCCGGCCAGCACGGTGACGGCCGAGACGACGATCAGCGCGACGACCTTGGTGCCGGTGCCGCCGCCCCAGCCCAGCCGGGTGAACACGGTCGAGGTGGCCAGCGTGGCCAGGATGACCAGGACCGTCTCCCAGCCGACGGTCAGCAGCCAGGACAGCGCCGCGGTCAGGCGGTTGCCGTTGACGCCGAAGGCGGCCCGGGACAGCACCATGGTCGGCGCCGAGCCCCGCTTGCCGGCCAGCGCGATCACGCCGCACAGCGCGAACGAGATCACCACCCCGATCACGCCGGCGATCGCCGCCTGCGCGAACGAGACGCCGAAGGCCAGCGTGAACGCGCCGTAGCTGACGCCGAGCACCGAGATGTTGGAGGCGAACCAGGGCCAGAACAGCGACCGGGGCCGCCCGGTCCGCTCGGCCTCGGTGATCACCTCGATGCCGTTCCGCTCGAGTCGGAGCAACTCGGTCCGGGCGTCGGATGCCATCCCCTCATCCTGCCCCGGCCGCGGGCCGCGATCCATAAGGTGTGACGAGGGAGGTGTCCGATGACGTTGGACGGGCGTACCGCGGTGGTGACCGGGGGAGCGAGCGGGATCGGGCGGGCCTGCGCGGAGCGGCTGGCCGCCGAGGGCGCCGCGGTCGTGGTGGTCGATCGGGACGCCGGCGGCGCGGCCGAGGTGGCCGGGAAGGTGGGCGGGCGCTCGATCGCCCTCGACCTCACCGACCTGGCCGCGATCGACGCGCTCGACATCGAGGCCGACATCCTGGTCAACAACGCGGGCATGCAACACGTCGCGCCGATCGACGAGTTCCCGGCCGAGGTGTTCTCGATGATGATGCGGCTGATGGTCGAGTCGCCGTTCCGGCTGGTGCGGCGCTTCCTGCCCGGCATGAAGGCGCGCGGCTGGGGCCGGGTCGTCAACATCTCGTCGGTGCACGGCGTGCGCGCCTCGGAGTTCAAGGTCGCGTACGTGACCGCCAAGCACGCCCTGGAGGGCCTGTCGAAGGTGGTCGCGCTGGAGGGCGCGGCGTACGGCGTGACCTCGAACTGCGTCAATCCGGCGTACGTGCGGACGCCGCTGGTCGACAAGCAGATCGCCGCCCAGGCCGCCACCCACGGCATCGCCCCCGACGAGGTGGTGGAGCGGATCATGCTCGCCCCGGCGGCGCTCAAACGGCTGATCGAGCCCGAGGAGGTCGCCGAGACCGTGACCTACCTCTGTCTCCCCGCGGCCTCGTTCATGACCGGCTCGTCGGTGATGATCGACGGCGGCTGGAGCATCCATTGAGCCTCGAGCTGGTCAACGCCGGCTGAGGCTCAGAGGTCGAGCACGACCGGTCCGGTGGGCCGGGCCGAACAGATCAGCACGGCCCCGTCGGCCGGCGGGTCGACCGGTTCCGCGGTGTAGTCGACCGCGCCGGACAGCAGGCCGGTCTCGCAGGTGTGACACACCCCGGAGCGGCAGGACCAGCGGGCCGGCACGTCGCACGCCTCGGCCAGGTCGAGCAGGCTGGCGCAGCCGGACGGCCACGGGACGGTGAGGTCGCTGCGGACGAAGGACACCGCCGGCCCGTCGCCGGTCGCACCCTCCGGCGCGTGCGGCGGGCGGCCGGGCTTGGCGCTGATGCCCGGGGTGAGCCCGGGCTGGGCCCCGAAGATCTCGGTGTGTACGCGGCCGGCCGGCACGCCGGCCTCGGTCAGCGCGGCGAGGACGACGGTCTGGAAGGCGGCCGGACCGCAGACGTACGCCTCGGCGTCGGACGGCAGTCCGAGGGTACGCAGCACAGCACCCGACAGGTGGCCCGCGCTGTCGTAGACGTCGTCCGGGCGGGGCCGGCTGAGGAAGACGTGTGCGTGCGCGTTCGGCAGGGCGGCGAGCAGCCCCGCCACCTCGGCGGTGAACGGCCGCTCGGCCCCGTCGCGCGCGGCCTGGATCCACCACACCTCCCGCGCGGACTTCTGCGCGGCCAACGCGTGGAGCATGGCGAGCCCTATGGCATCAATGTGGCTTGCCATGGCATCACTGTGGTGTCATAGTGGTGCCACACCGGCATCACCGAACGGGAGACGCGATGATGGAGAAGCAGGGACCGGCGATCCGGGTCAGCGGATTGCGGAAGTCGTACCAGAAGCTGGACGTGCTCAAGGGCGTCGATTTCGAGGTGGCGCGGGGCAGCATCTTCGCGCTGCTCGGCTCGAACGGCGCCGGCAAGACCACGATCGTGCGGATCCTGTCCACGCTGCTGAGACCGGACGACGGCGCGGCCGGCGTCAACGGGTACGACGTGGTGTCGCAGGCGGCGCGGGTGCGTGAGTCGATCAGCCTGACCGGGCAGTTCGCGGCGGTCGACGAGATCCTCACCGGCCGCGAGAACCTGGTCATGATCGGCCGGCTCCGGCGCGTCGACGACCCGCGCAAGGTGGCCGACGACCTGCTCGAACGGTTCGGGCTGGCCGAGGCGGCGGGCCGCCGGGTGGCGACCTACTCCGGTGGCATGCGCCGGCGCCTCGACATCGCCATGAGCCTGATCGGCGACCCGCCGATCATCTTCCTCGACGAGCCGACCACCGGACTCGACCCGGAAGGCCGCATCGAGGTGTGGCAGGTGATCCAGAAACTCGCGCACCACGGGACGACCATTCTTCTCACCACCCAATATCTCGACGAGGCCGAGAAACTGGCCGACCGGATCGCCATCCTGCACAACGGCACGATCATCCGGTCCGGAACGCTGGCCGAACTGAGAGAACTGCTACCACCGGCCAAGGTGGAGTACGTCGAACGGCAACCGACCCTCGAAGAGATCTTCCTGGCGATTGTGGGGCAGCGATGAACGACATCCGCGTCATGCTCGGGCGGTCCATGCGACACGTGACCCGCAGCCTGGACACCATCATCACGGTCACCATCACACCGATCGCGCTGCTGCTGCTGTTCCGCTACGTGTTCGGCGGCGCCATCCAGACCGGCGGCGGCAACTACACCAACTACCTGATGCCCGGCATCCTGCTGATCGCGATCGCCAGCGGCATCTCGTACACCGCGTTCCGGCTCTTCAACGACATGAAGTCGGGCATCTTCGAACGCTTCCACTCGATGCCGATCGCCCGATCCTCGGTGCTGTGGGGCCACGTGCTGACCTCACTGGTGTCCAACGCCATCTCGGTGGTGGTCATCGTCCTGGTCGGGCTGATCATGGGCTTCCGCTCGCCGGCCGGGGTGCTGTCCTGGCTCGCCGTGGCCGGCATCCTCGGCTTCTTCACGCTCGCCCTGACCTGGCTGGCCGTGATCCCCGGCCTGACCGCGACCACCCCCGACGGCGCGTCCGCCTTCTCCTACCCGCTGGTCTTCCTGCCCTTCGTCAGCTCGGCCTTCGTCCCCACCGGCACGATGCCCGGCCCGGTGCGGGCCTTCGCCGAGAACCAGCCGGTCACCTCGATCGTCAACGCGATCAGGGCATTGTTCGACCAGCAGCCGGTCGGCAACGACATCTGGATCGCCCTCGCCTGGTGCGCCGGCATCCTGGTCGTCGCGTACGCCTTCGCGATGGCCGCCTACCGCCGCAAGATCGCCTGAACCCGCGGCCGGTCCCCGGACCCCTTGCTCAGCCGGGCAAGGGGTCCAAGGTCGTTCCGTGACCCGGAACCTCGCGTACTGATCGGTCTTGACGACCCGATCGGTCGTCTCCGACCCCGGAGAGACCACCTCGATCACCAGAAGCACATGCTCGGGTCGTGTCGGAGTCACATCGATGGTCTCCGCCCGGTACACCGTCACGTCCGGACGACGGTTGTTGAGCGGCACATCCTGAAGCCGGACATCGAAGTCGGTGTCAGCGGTCCAATCCGGCCCCGCGGCCGCATCCAGGGCGTTCGCCAGCAGCCGGGCCAGGCGGTTGTGCCGCTTGGACGCGCTCGGACAAACGAGAGCCATGCCGTCCACGATCTCGATACCCGCACACTGCTCTTCCGTCCATGACGCGTACTGCTCGGCCGTGACCTGCTGATGCATCCAGGCCGGCGCGACCATCTCGACAGTCATACTCCTCCTGGAGGGCCCGGCGCCATGCAGCTCGAACGGCGCCACGACTTGACGGTTCTTGCGGTCTTCGACGACCGGTCAAGGGGCCGGTGGGGTTCGAAGAGCCGGATACCGTACTGTGCTCGCGGTTCTGATGTCGCAGTGGGAATTCGGGGGAACTCATTGTGTCGACCGGCCTCGAGCTGCATAAGCCCGTGCCCGTCGTGGCGACGCCGCGTGTCGGTGGGCGGCTCGCCGTGCTCGACGGGCTGCGGCTGTGTGCCGCGCTGGCGGTGGCCTTCTTCCACTTCACCGCGATCAACGCCGACAAACTGTGGGGGCCGGGTGAGGCGCCGTTCCAGCGGGCGGTGCATGTCACCTCGTACGGCTGGCTGGGTGTCGAGCTCTTCTTCATGATCAGCGGGTTCGTCATCTCGCTGAGCTGCTGGGGACGCACCGTCGGGGCCTTCGCGCGGTCGCGGCTGATCCGGCTGTTCCCGGCCTACTGGGCCGCGGTGCTGCTCACCGCGGCGGTGGTGACGATCTGGCCGTCCTTCGAGAAGCCGGTCAACCCGCAGCAGGTCGTGGTCAACCTGACCATGCTGAACGAGCCGCTCGGCATCCCCGCGGTGGATCTGTCGTACTGGACGCTCTGGGCCGAGGCCCGGTTCTACCTGCTCTTCGCCGTGGTGGTCGCGCTTGGCGTGACCCGCCGGCGGGTCCTCTGGTTCGGGTACGCCTGGCTGATCGCCGCGGCCGTCTCGGTCAAGGCCGGGCTGCCGGTGCTGACCATCCTGCTCCAGCCCGCGTACGCGCCGTACTTCGTGGCCGGGATCGGCTTCTTCCTGGTCCACAAGTTCGGCTCGGACATCCGCCACTGGGGCCTGATCGTGTTCTCCTGGGCGATGGGCATGTACTCGCTCGGCGCCCGGGTCGCGGCCACCGGGAAGACCGAGCACCGCGAGCTCTCGCTGACCGTCGCCATGCTGATCGTGACCATGTTCTTCCTGATCGTGGCCGCGGTGGCGCTGGGCTGGACGGCCCGCGTCCGGTGGCCCTGGCTGGCCACCGCCGGGCTGCTCACCTATCCGTTCTACCTGCTGCACCAGCACATCGGCGGCACGCTGATCCAGCACCTGCCGGAGATGCCGCGCCCGGTCACCGTGGTCCTGGTCATCGCGGCCATGCTGGCCCTGGCGTACGCGGTGCACCGGCTCGTCGAGCGCCCGCTGGCGGCGTACCTGAAGAAGCGTCTGACCGCCTCCTGACCGGCGGTTTCTCCAAGGACAGCGGTGGTCAAGGCGCGTGACACCCGTCCCATTTCACGCCGATCTTGACCGGATGGCCGAGAATGGGACGCATGATCGCGAGACGGATCGCCGCCGTGGTTGCCGCCCTGCTGGCCGGCGCCGGGGTCGGCGCCTGTGGCAGCGCCACCACGGCCGAGGCTCGGCGTAACGACCAGCCCGCCGCGATCGCGCCGGCGCCCGAGGCTCGGCGGGCCGCGTCCGGCGTCCGGGCGGTGGCTCGAACCTCGGCGGTCGTCCGGAATGTCCCGTCCGCGTTCCCGCTGCCGGCGGGCAGCCGGGTGGCCGACCTGTCCGACCCCGAGTCGGGCGCCTCGTTCACGCTGACCGCGCCCGACCCGGCCGCGGTGCTGTCGTTCTACCGCCGCGAGCTGCCCCGCGCCGCGTTCACGATCGTCGCCGACCGGGTCGAGGACGACGCGACCAGCCTGTCCTTCCGTGACGCGCACGGCTGGGCGGGCGCCATCTTCGCCACCACCCACCGGGTCACGGTCGCCGTCAAGCGCGCCTGACCTGCCGTTGCTAGACTCCTCGGCCTATCGGCGTACGTCTCTCGACGGGGGTGTCATGACGGCCGCAGGAGGTCCGCTCGACCCTGACTCGGCGCTGGACTACCTGCAGAACTGGCAGGGGCGCATCGAGCGGATGGCGGCCGACACCCAGGCCATGAGCGACCGGCTCGGCGAGCTGCGGGTGTCCGCCGAGGACGGCGACGGCATCGTCGCGGTGACCATCGACTCGACCGGTGTCCTGGCCGACCTGCGGTTCACCGAGCGCGTCCAGCGGATCGCCCCGGACGCGTCGTCCCGGGCGGTGCTGACCGCGTTGCGCGCGGCCCGGCTCAAGGCGGCCGAGCGGTCCCGGCAGATCATCGAGGAGACCGTCGGCCCCGATTCGATCGCCGGCCGCACCATCGCCGAGCGGATGGAACAGCAGCTGAACGGGGGATCAGAGGCATGACGGACGCGGTTTCGGTGGACGGGCAGCAGATCCGGTCACATGTCAGCAACCTCGACGGCCTGCGCGACCGGGTGGCGGCGATCCGGAGCGCCAGCGCGTCGATCGCCCAGGACGACGAGGCGTACGGGCTGCTCTGCGGGTGGATGTCGGGCATTCTCGAACGCCGGCACCAGGCCCAGGAACAATTCTTCGCGCAGGTGGCCGAGAACCTGAGCCTGGCCGGTGACGCGCTGATCCAGACCGCGGACGACTACGACGAGGCCGACAGCGAGGCCGCGGACGGGGTCCGCCAGGCCGGTGGCCGGTAGCGCCGGGGAGCTCACCATGTCTGACCGATCACTGGTCGCCGACGTCGCGACGACCCGCACCGCCACCACCGCCGCACCGCTGGCCGACAGCTTCCAGGGGCTGCAACAGGCGATCAGCGGCGGCAGCTGGGTCGAGGGGGCGCTGGCCGGCGGCGCGTTCGCGCTCGAGGTCACCGCGACCGTGCTCGACCCGTTCAGCACGCTGCTGGCCGGGGGTCTGAGCTGGGCGATGGAGTACTTCGAGCCGCTGCGCGAGATGCTCGACCAGCTCGCCGGCATCCCGGACCGGGTGGCGGCGCACGCCGAGACGTGGTCGAACATGTCCGGCGAGCTGGCCGCCCTGGCCCAAGACCTGCAGGCCGGCCTCGACGCCGACTTCCCGGACTGGCAGGGCGCGGCCGCCGACTCGTACTACAGCCTGATGTCCTGCAATGTGGACGCGCTGGGCGGGCTCAGCGTGCTGGCCTCCGGGATGGCTTCGGCCACCCAGGCCGCCGGCAACCTGGTGCAGTTCACCCGCGACATCGTCCGCGACCTGATCGCCGACCTGGTGGCGCGGGTGATCGTCTGGGCCGCCGAGTCGCTGCTGATCGTCACCATCCCGGTGGTGGCGGCCCAGATCGTCTCGGCCGTGGCCAAGTGGGCCGGGCGGATCCTGTCGTACACGACCGCGCTGGTCACGAGCCTGCGGAACCTCACCGCACTGCTCGAGGGGTAGCGGTGGCGGGACGTAATCGAGGCGGCGGGTCGGACGGCGGCGGGGACGAGCCGGAGTTCCGGCCGTTACGGCCGCGCGCGGGGCGGTCCGCGGGCAGCATGCGGCAGGCCGAGGCCGCGGTCGGTGACGCCACCCGAGGCGGGCAGGTCGGCTCGGGCGCGCCCCGCCCCGCCCGGAGCCGGCCGGGGCGGGGGACACCCGGGCGTACGCCGCCGGGCACGACGACACCGGACGGCCGGCCCTGGCCGCCGACCGGGCCCACCGGCCGCAAGCCGGTCGCCGGTCAGCCCGGCGCGGCCGAGTGGCGGTACGAGCGCTACCGGCAGAAGGCCTACAACAGCGGCAAGTCGCCCGACGACCTGCTGTCCTTCGACGACTACAAGCGGCTGCACTACGACCAGGCCGCCTCCGGTCAGCGCCCGGGCCGGTCCGGCGGGCCGGAACAGGTCGCGGCCAAGCGGTACCTGACCGAGAACCACGGCGTGGACCAGGTCGAGAACGTCAACCTCGGCGGCCGGTTCCCGGACGGCGTACGCGACAACAACTCCGGCGGCACCGATTACTTCGAGGTCGGCGCGACCACCCAGGGCGGCCTGCCGGAGAGCCGGGAACGCAAGAAGATCGCCGAGGAACTGGGCGTCCTGGGGCCGAACGACACCCTCCAGTTCGTCGACAAGAAGGCGCCCGAAGAGGAGAACTGGATCAAGTACAGTGCAGGTGACGATCCGCACTCCAAGCGCCGACCCACCCCCTGACCTGCTGCGGAAGGCCGCGTGATGTCCCAGTTCCACAACATCTTCTGCGCCTCGGACGCGCCGATCTCCCGGCGCGACATCGCCGAGTACGCGGTCGACGGCTGGTACGGCGACGGGGAGCCGATGTTCAGCCCCGACCCCAGCGATGACGACGACGCGGGCTGGGAGAGCATGCAGATGCGCCTGCCCGGCGTGGCCAAGCCGATCATCTTCCAGCACGACGTCGACGCCGCCACGATCAGCGAGCTGGTGGCGGAGGCGATCGCCGAGCGCCGGGTCACCGAGGAGACCGCCGGGCGGCTGCGCGCCGGCCGGCAGATAATCGGCATCGAGCTGTTCCCGGAGACCTTCGACGACGACGCCTGGGAGCTGCTCGACCAGATCCAGGCGTTCATCGCGACCCGCCTCAACGGCATCCTGGTCACGACCGACGGCGTCTACGACAACAACCTGCAACACCTTGATTAGGGGGCCTTCCCTAGGCCGATAGGCCGAGCTTTCTCCGGGCGCGACTCCGCCGTGTGGGGGAAGCGCCGACCACCGATGATCCACAATGCTGCGAGCCACACATCGAGACGGGGGAATGTGGTGGCTGCGGGGTTGAGTCGGCGTGCTGTCGTGCGGGGGGCTCTGCTGGGTGGCGCCGGGGTGGCGGTCGGCGTGGCCGCGGCGCCCGCGGTGCGGCACTGGTGCGGGTGGGACCGGCCTCCGGTGGCCGGCGGGTACGCGGCCGCCGCCGACGACCTGGGCGCGGTCGCCCACCCGGACGTGAAGATCCACTACCGGGGGCGGACCGAGGAGCCGCTGGTCGCCTTCACCTTCGACGACGGGCCGGCCCCGCATTGGACGCCGGACGTCCTCGACGTTCTCGACCGGGCCGACGCGCCGGCCACCTTCTTCATGGAGGGCCGCAACGTCGCCCGCCACCACGACCTGATCCGCGGCCGGATGGATCGGCACGCGATCGGCAACCACTCCTGGTCGCACCCCGATCTGGCCACGCTCGACCTGCGCGGGGTGTACGACGAGCTGCGGCGCACCGACGACGTGATCCGCCGCTACACCGGTCGCACCCCGACCCTGTTCCGGCCGCCGTTCGGCCACCTCGGCGGCTCGACCGTGCTGGCCGCCGCCAAGATGGGCTACGACCTGGTGCTGTGGTCGGACGAGATGCACGAGCGCAGCTTCCGCGGCGACCCGGGCGCCCAGGCGGCGTTCATCGTGGACTCGGTGCGGCCGGGCGCGATCGTGCTGGCCCACGACGCCGGTGACGATCGCCGGCTGATCACCGTGCGCGGCCTGGCGGCCATGATCGACGGCCTCCGGCGGCGCGGTTTCCGCCTGGTCACCGTCCCGGAGCTGCTCGCCGCGGCCGAGCCGGAGACGGAAGGCCCGGTGCGAGCCCTGCACTGAGGGGTTCCGCAGATGCTGCGAGGGGGTGGCGTCGCGGCTGCTGGAAGGTTAGTTTCCATTTACATCGATCGATGGAAGCTCCCGACCTCACGTCGTCATCCCCAGGAGGCTGAACACAATGACATCGATGTCACCGTACCGTCGATGGCTGGCCGCCGCCGCGGCCGCCGTACTCATGACCGCCCTCGCCGCCTCGCCCGCGGAAGCAAATCCGGAAGCAAAGCTGTCCGACCTCCAGCGCATGACCCGGCAGCGTCCGCTGGTCGCCGCCGCCTCCACCGTCCGATGGGAGATCGAACACCGCGCCTACCCGGGCTACGCCGGGATCGTCCTCGAGGAATCGAGCGTCGCCCTGTGGTGGAAGGGCGCCGTGCCCGCGTCCATGCGGCGGGTCATCGCCCAGGCCTCCCGGTCAGCGCCGGTGCGGGTCCACGAGGCCGACCACTCGATGGCCGAGCTGCGCGCCGCCGCCGGCCGGCTGCGGGCGAGCTGGCCGGGCGGCGGTGACGCGGTCCAGGCGATCAAGCTGCGGCCCGACGGCGGCGGCCTGGTCGTGTCCGTCCCGTCGTCGCTGCGGGCCGCGGTGCCGGACGTGGGCGTGCCGGTCGACGTGGCCGTGGAGGCGCCGCTCGAACCGACCAGCCGGGACGACGACCGGGCGCCGTGGCGGGGCGGGGCCACGATCGTGAACACCGACCAGGGCACCGCCTGCACCTCGGGCTTCGGCGTGCGTAACGGGTCGGCCAGCTACATCCTCACCGCCGCGCACTGCGGGCAGACCGGCCAGCGCTTCACCGACGGCCGGGGCGAGGCCATCGGCACGATCGGCGCGCGCAACCAGGACCACGACGTCGAGCTGGTGCCGACGTCCAGCGTCGACGGGTACGTCTACGTGGGCACGCCCACCGACAACGTGACCGCGTCGGTCGAGGGCTGGGGCTGGACGTTCGTCGGCGAGTACCTGTGCCAGTCCGGCGTCACCAGCTCGCGCCAGCTCGGCCGCCCGGTCTGCAACCTGAAGGTGCTGTTCTTCTACGCCGACCGGGAGGATCTGGTCGAGGCGGAGCAGACCGAGGGGCAGACGGCGGCCCGGCCGGGTGACAGCGGCGGCCCGATCTATTCGGTGTCGGCCAACGGCAAGATCCGGGCCAAGGGCACGACCACGCGCACGGCCGGGGCGCGGATCGGGTTCCAGGACTACGGGACGGCGTGGCGCGACTTCGGCGGCATCGTCCCGGCCACCCGGTAGCGCCTACGGTTTGCGGGCGACGCCGCCGTACGAATCCTGGTGGGCGTCGTCCGCGCCGGGCTCCGGCCGCCACCGCGAGATCGTGACCACGCCGGGTTCCACCAGCTCGAGGTAGGCGCGGCAGGCCTGGGCGTTCTCCACGATGGCCGGGAAGACCGCGCTGACCTGGTCACCGACCTCGCGGTCGGCGGCGTAGTTGTCCTTGCCGCCCAGCCAGTAGTTCCAGACCCGGGCGCTGTGCGGCACGCCGGTGTCGAACTTGGGGGCGCTGGAATCCGGCGTGGCGGTGGTCATGAGGGGTGCCTCTCATGTGGACGCGGACGGGGCCTGCCAGCAGGCAGGGTACTGGGCCGGCCCCGGCCGCGCCACGTCACGTCAGCCCGAATGCCCGGGTGATCCGCTGGTCGACGGTGTTGCCCTTGGTGTCCCGGGCGGTGGTGCGCAGGGAGACGAATTGCGCGGTGGCCGGGGCGTCGAGGTGCGTACGCCAGCCGCGGTTGCCCTCCCGCAGCCGGCCGGGCCGCCAGGTGACGCCGTCGTCATAGGACACCTCGAGCGCCACCGACCGGATCGGACCGGCGCCCGTGGCGGTGGGCAGGGTGAGCGCCGAGATCGTCAGGCCGGCGTCCCGGGCCGCCCTGCCCGCGACGTCGGTGTCCACCGCGTAGTCGAGCTGGATCAGCGCCGGGACCTCGATCGGAGCCCCCGGAGCGACGGCACCCGAGGTGAAACCCCACTCCGTGCGGGTGTCGATCGAGTACGGACCGGCCCACGCGTCGCGCTTGTTCTCGGAGACCAGCCGGTAGGGCAGCCGTTCGTCGGCCAGGTTGCCGGCCTTCAGCTGCCGGTCGTAGCGATCGGTCTGGCCGACCAGCCGGTCGCCCTGGTAGAGCCGGATGGTGTTGTCCGCGTCCCAGGTGAACGTGTTGCCCTCGTGCGCGGCGCCCGAGTCACCCCAGCCGGGGATGACCGCGAAGAACCAGCCGCCCTCCTGCCGGAACACCGGGTTCGACGTGGCGTCCGGGATGAGGCGTGGCCGTTGCACCGGCCCGAACCAGTGCTCCTTGCGCACCGAGCCGGCCGGATACACCGTCGGGGCGTTGCGCTGGCCCTGCTCATCCAGGATCTGGACGTCGGTGGTCCAGGGAACCCCGGCGGTCACCCAGTCGACCCGGTCCCCGATGGCCGGGGTCACCGTGTACTCCAGCGAGCCGTTGACGTCCGAGCGGTTCTCCAGCAGCTGGGCCGGCCGCCAGTTGCGGAACGACGTGTTGATCCGGGCCAGGTTCTGGGCGGTGGCGCGGTAGGTGAGGTCGGCCGGCATCCGGGCCGGATAGTCGTGCACCAGGTCGTAGACGTACTCGGTGGACGGGCGCGAGGTCAGGGCGAGCCGGACGCGCCGCTCCGCCTGGATCCGGGTGATCAGCCGCTCGCCCTCGTCGCGGGTGAGGGTGGCCACGGTCAGCGGCGGCGGGTCGGCCGGCGCCCACACCGAGTCCGGCCAGGGCGCCGGCCGCCCGATGCCGTCGTTGACCACGACCAGCAGGCTCGCGCCCGCGGCGGCGGCCTCGGCGGCCTGCTGTTCGAGCGGGACCGTGTCGGTGCGGCGGACCACCAGGGCCTTGCCGCGGGCGTCCCCGCCGAGCACGGCGTCGACCTGGCTGTGCCCGCGGGGGAGGGGCGTCCGGGCCCGCTGGACGCGTACGTCGTCGTACGTCTCGCCGCCGGAGGCCACGGTCAGGGCGGGCTGGGTGAGGCGCCAGCGGCTGCCGAAGGCGAAGGTTCCCTCGGTCACCTTCCGGCTGGTGGGCAGGACCCACACGCTGTCGTACTCGGCGCTCGGGTTCCAGGCGTCCACCCACGAGCCGGCGCCGAAGTCGCGCTCGATCCGGTAACGCGACGCGGTCACGACGGCCGGCTGCGGTGTGGTCGCGGCGACCGGCTTGGCCTTGGCCGCGTCGAAGACGACCGTACGGTCCTGGTCGAGCTCGATGACCGGCACCGGCATGATGGCGAGGCCGCGGGACGACGGGCCGTGCGCGCCCTCGACGTCGGTGCTGAGCCAGGCGGTGTAGCCGCCCTCGGGCAGCCGCAGGGCCAGGGTGCCGGTGGCGTCGATCTGCTCGGTCCGGTTGAGGCCCGGCCCGAGCAGGACGAGCTGGCCGCCGGTCGGCTTCCCGGCGCGGTTCTTGGCCTTGAGGGTCAGCAGATGGCGTACGCCCTCGCGGCCGGCCGCGAGCGACGTCCGGATCGCCTGGTGGCCGGTCGCCGTCGCGCTGATGAACCCGGAGTGCAGCCGGTCGGCGGGCACCTGGTCGAACTCGAGGCTCGCGGTGACCGAGGCGGAGCCGTGCGCGGGCACCGTGATCTGCCGCGCCGACAGCGTGACGAAGTCGAGCCCGTCGAGCCTCAGGTCGAGGGTCACGGCCTGGTCGCCGGTGTTGGTGTAGCGGATCTCCCGGTCGACCGGGCCGTCCGGGGCGGTCGGGTAGGCCGGGTAGCCGAAGTTGACGACACCGGTCGCGAACACCGGGGCCGCCGTCGCCGCGGCCACGTCCAGTCGTCCGCTGCCGGCTTGGTAGATCGACACGTCCGGGGTCGGCTTGGTCGTGCTGACCAGCGCGTCCTTGAGCTGCTGGGCGGTCAGTCCCGGGTGTTCGGCGGCCAGCAGCGCCGCGGCGCCGGCGACGTGCGGGGCGGCCATCGAGGTGCCGCTCATCGTCAGGTACGAGCCTTCGCCCTCCGGGGCGTACTGCGAGCGGGCGGCCAGGATGCCGGCGCCCGGGGCGGTGAGCTCGGGCTTGACCGCCCGGTCGCCGAGCCGCGGTCCCTGGCTGGAGAAGAAGGTCAGCAGGTCGTCGTGGTCGACCGCGCCGACGGTCAGCGCGGCGTCGGCGACGCCCGGCGTGCCCACCGTGTACGCGCTCGGCCCGTCGTTACCGGCCGAGATCACGAACAGCGCGCCGGTCTCGGCGCTGAGCTGGTTGACGGCCATGCTCATCGGGTCGGTCCCGTCGGTCGGGTCCGCGCCCAGGCTCAGGTTGACGATGCGGGCGTGCTGCTCGCGGGTCGCCCACTCCATCGCGCTGATGATCCAGGACTCCTGGCCGAAGCCGTCGTCGGCGAGGACCTTGCCGATGTGCAGCCGCGCGCCGGGCGCGACGCCGCGCTCCAGGCCGCCGGAGGCGGCGCCGGTGCCGGCGATGGTGGACGCGACATGGGTGCCGTGGCCCGCGCCGTCCTCCACCGACGCGACGCCGGGCACGAAGGACCTGGTCGCCGCGATCTGACCGGCGACGTCCGGGTGGGCGGTGTCGATGCCGGTGTCCAGCACCGCGACGTCGACGCCGGCGCCGGTGTTGCCGGTCTTCCACACCTCGGGCGCGCCGATCTGCGCGGTGCTCTCGGCCAGCGCGCCCTTGGCCTTGCCGTCCAGCCAGACCTTGGCGATGCCGCTGGTCTTCAGGTTGGCGAGGAACGCGCCCGAACGCTCGGCGCTCAGGGCGGCACTGCGGATGCTGTTCAGCGGCCGGACGCCGGAGGCCCCACGCAGGGTGGTGGCGGTGCGCTGGGCGGCGGCCGACCGGTAGGTGACGATCAGCGGGATCCGGGCGCTGTGGGCGTCGTCGTACCCGTACTCGATCAGCTCGCTGAGGTTGAAGAGATCCTTGTCGAGCCGGCCGGAGGCCAGATAGGGCAGCGCGGCGTGCGGATAGACGTACGTGTCACCACCCTCGCGATGCTGGAGGAAGCCGGTCAGCCGGCCCTCGGCGTCGCGTACCTCGGGGTTCGACTCACCGCCGGTGACCTTGTCCCCGGTGATGAGCGTGACAGCGGTTCCGGCGGGGGCGGCCGGTGGTGCGGCGGCTGCGGCCGAGGCCGGGGCGACAACGGCCTGGGCGACGAGGATCGCCGCCAGCCCGAACCCGTGGAGGCGCAGAGACAACGAGAACCTCGCATACGTCGATCGATGGGAGCGTTCCCAGGATGATCAACGTATGTTACGAGGACAAGTCTCCGGACTCAGCCTTTGATGCCGGTTTCGGCCACACCCTGCACCAGATAGCGCTGGAGCAGCACGAACACCAGCACCAGCGGCGCGATCGAGACCGCGGCGGCCAGGAACAGCTCGTGCAGATTGATCGTCTGGGCGGTGAGGAACGTGCTCAGCGCCACCTGGACCGTCCACTTCGACGAGTCCTGGCCGACGATCAGCGGCCACAGGAACTGGTTCCAGTTGGTGATGAACGTGATCACCGCGATCGCCGAGAAGAAGGCCCCCGAGTTGGGCACCACGATCCGCCAGAACGAGCCGAACCAGCCCAGCCCGTCGATCCGGGCCGCCTCCTCGAGACCGCGCGGGAAGTTGAGGAAGTACTGCCGGAACAGGAACGTGGTGAAGCCGCTGAACAGGACCGGCACGATGATGCCCTGATAGGTGTCCACCCAGCGCAACTGGGACACGATGATGAACGTCGGTATGAACGTCACGGCCGGCGGGATCATCAACGTGACCAGCACCGCGTAGAAGATCGGGGTGGCCCAGCGGTACGGGATGCGGGCCAGGCCGTAGCCGGCCATCGAGCACAGCAGCAGCATCCCCAGGGTCTGCAGGACGGCCACGATCGCCGAGTTGCCCAGCGCCTGGAGGATGTTGACCGACGGGTCGGTGAACAGCTCCCCGAAGTTCTCCCAGTGCAGGGTGGTCGGGAACAGCTTCCAGTCGGCCGCGGTGATCTCGGTGTCGACCGAGAGCGCGTTGCGGACGATCAGATAGAACGGCACCAGGAAGAGCACGGCCGCGATGGTCAGGACGAGGTAGCGGGCCGAGGTGGCGAGCGCTTCGGCCGGCGTGCGGCGACGGGGGTTGGGCGGTGGCGAGGCCTCGTCCTCGGCGGCCACGGCCGGCGTCGTGGTGACGGTCATTCAGCCCTCCCGAAACCGAAGATCCGGCCCTGTGCCAGCGTCACGATCATGATCAGCAGCGCCAGGATGACGGCGCCGGCCGTGCCGTGCCCGTAGTCCTGGTTGCCCTGCGCCGTGTAGTACAGATAGACCAGCGGTGGCCGGGCGAACGACGAGTTGCCGAGCAGGTTGAAGAACTCGTCGAAGGCCTGGTACGCGTTGATCAACAGGAGCAGCAGGACCGCCACCGACGTCGCCCGCAGCTGCGGGAAGGTGATGTAGCGGAAGGTCTGCCAGCCCCGGCCGGCGCCGTCCACGTCGGCCGCCTCGTAGAGCTCCTTGGGAATCCGCTGGAGCCCGGCGATGAACAGGATCATGTAGAAGCCGAGCTGGAGCCAGAGCCGTACGGTGACGAGCACCAGCCAGTACCAGGGCGGGTCGCTGGAGGCCAGCCAGGCCACGTTGTCCACGCCGAACCAGCCGAGCACGGTGTTGGCCAGGCCGAACCGCACCCCGTTGAAGATGGACAGCTTCCAGACCAGCGAGGCCACCACGTACGAGCAGGCGGTCGGCAGGAAGAACACCGACCGGAAGAACGTGCGCATGAACCGGATCCGGTTGAGCAGCAGCGCCAGCCCCAGCGCCAGCGCGAAGGTCAGCGGCACGATGAACGCGGCGAAGACGGTGAAGGTGACCAGGCTGTCCAGGAACGGGCCGGGCTTGAGCAGGTCGATGTAGTTGCTCAGCCCGACCCAGTCGCCCGGGGTCACGGTGTTCTGGGCCCGCGAGAAGCTCAGGATCACCGACCAGATGATCGGCACGTAGACGAAGACGATCAGGCCGATCAGGAACGGGCCGACGAACACCCAGAACGCCGGGGCGACGCCGCGGACCCGTCCCTTGTTGCGCGCCGGGCTCGGCGGCGCCGCCACTTCGGTGGTGGCCATGCCTCAGCCGAAGAGCCGCTTGAGCTCAGCGTTGACGGCCTTTTCCGCCGTGGCGATGCTGCTGTCGATGTTGGCGCCCTTGCGGACGATCGCGGTGGCGGCGTCGGCGTAGGCGCTGTTCATCTTCGGCGTCCAGGCCGGGTTGGCGGCGACGGCGTAGTCGTTGAAGATCTTCAGCGCGTCGGCGGCCGGGCCCGCCTGGAGCTTGCTCGCCTTGGCGGCCAGCGACTTGCGCGGCGGGACGTGGAACCCGTAGCTGAGGTTGAAGTCCTCCTGGTTCTTGAGGTTCTCGATCCAGAGCCATTTGATGTACGCCTTGGCGGCGTCGACGTTCTTGGCCTTGGCGCTGACCATCGCGCCCCAGCCACCGGCGAAGGTGGACGGCTTGCCGACCGTCTTGCTGAAGGCCGGCCAGGGTACGACGCCGAAGTCGTCACCGACGGCCTTCTGGATGCCGGGCATGGCCCACAGGCCGCACCACTGCATGGCCGCCAGGCCCTGGGTGAACGAGGAGGGGTCCCACCAGTCGGTGGGCGAGCCCAGCAGGATCGACTTGGAGTTGAAGAGCTCCTGCATCTTGGCGAACGACTGCTTGGCCTCGGGGCTGGTGAAGCCGGGCTTGTTGTCGGCCGTGAGGTAGTCGCTGCCGACCGACCAGAGGATCTGGCCGAGCAGCGATCCGCCGCCGAACGCCGGGGTCACGCCGGCGTCGTTGCCGATGAACAGGCCCTTCTGCTCCTTGGTGTTCAGCGCCTTGGACGCCGCGATCAGCTCGTCGATGGTGGTCGGCGGCTGGATGCCGGCCTTGGCCAGGACGCTCTTGCGGTAGTAGAGGACGCCCATGTCGTCGACCATCTTGATCATGTAGATCTTGCCGTCGACGGTGGACGACTTGATGTCCGCCTCGGTGTAGTCGCTCTTCACGTCGGCGATGATGTCGTCCAGCGGCACGATCTGACCGCTTCTGACCTGGTCGATGTTGGGCGTGCTCTCGAAGACGTCCGGTCCCGACGTGGACAGCAGCCCCGAGTTGAGCTTGGAGGTGTAGTCGCCGGGCGTCCACTGGACGTTCACGGCGGCCTTGTCGTACTCCTTGGCGTAGCGCTCGACGGCCTGTTGGGTGCCGGCCTCGCCGTACTGGTGGTACCAGACGTTGAGCGGCGGCTTGGACCCGCTGCCTCCACCGCTGCTGCTGCCGCCGGACAGGCCGGAACTGCCCCCGCTGCACGCGGACAGGATGGGTCCGGCGGCGAGACCCGCCGCGCCGAGGCCGAGCCCTCGAAGGAGTCGTCGGCGATCGATTCCGTGGTCCTCCATGGCCAGCTCCCTGCCTGATTCGAGGCCGGTGAACTCGGCGACCCGAGACCACGACCGGGAACGTTTTGACACATATGAAACATGCTTGCAATCTGGTGCGACCGACCCTAGTACGCGTTCGTCGGCCGCGCACCTATCAAATTGATCACGGCGGTGACCGGGCCGTTCACGGTGCCGGCCGAGCCTGAAGCTCGCTTCAGGTCGGCGATACCGCGGCCTGGCATCATGTCGCCGGTGCGCATACTGCTGGTCGAGGACGAGCGCGACCTGGCCGCCTCGCTGCGGGCCGGGCTCGAGGCCGAGGGGTACGCGGTCGACGTCGCCCACGACGGGCGGGACGGGTGGAACCTGGCCCGGCTGTACCGGTACGACGTGTTCGTCCTCGACCTCATGCTGCCCGGCCTGAACGGCTTCCAGCTGTGCGAGCGCGTCCGCCGGGCCGGCCTCACCGCGCCGGTGCTGGTGCTCACGGCCAAGGACGGGGAGTACGACGAGGCGGAGGCGCTGGACACCGGCGCCGACGACTACCTGACCAAGCCGTTCTCGTACGTCGTCCTGCTGGCCCGGCTCCGGGCGCTCCTGCGCCGCCGGCCCGGACCCGCGCCGACCGAGTTGCGGGTCGGCGACCTGATCATCGACCAGGTCCGGCGCCGCTGCCGGCGTGGCCCGCAGGAGATCCCGCTGACCGCCAAGCAGTTCGCCGTGCTGGTCGCCCTGGCCCGCCGGCCGGGCGAGGTGGTCAGCAAGACGGAGATCATCGAGGAGGTGTGGGACATGGCGTTCGACGGCGACATCAACATCATCGAGGTGTACGTGTCCGCGCTGCGCCGCCGCGTCGACCTGCCGTTCGAGCGCCGCAGCATCGAGACCGTGCGCGGCGTCGGCTACCGGCTGGTCGACGGCCGTGCTTAGGCCGAGGCTCACCTCGGTCCGGGTCCGCACCACGCTCGCCGCGACGGCGGCGGCCGCGATCTGCTTCGGGTCCGGGGCCCTGTGGCTGCGCCACGAGCTCTACGACAACCGCTTCCAGGCGTCCACCGCGCAGACCGCGATCGGCGCGTGGGCTCTCGCCGACGCGGACGCCTCCGGTATCGGACGCCCGCCGGCCGACGGCTCGACCCGGTGGCTCGCGATCGACGGCGACAATCACGTGCGGGCGACCGAGAGCACCGATCGGCGGCGGGCGGCCGGGCTGACCGGCCACGGCGACCTGCCGGCGAAGGTCGACCCGGCGCGGCTGAGGGCCGGCCGCCGGCACCTCGCGAGCGGGATCAGCCAGGTCACGGTCCGGCTCGACGGCCGACCGGCCACGTTCGTCGCCGCGGACGTCCCGGCCGGCACCCGGACGTTCGTCGCCGCGGATGTCCGGGCCGGCGCCCGGACCGGGGTCACCTACTTCGTGCTGGTGTCGCCGGCCGAGGCCGAGGCCGCCGTCGACGCGGTCGACCCGGTCCTGGCCACCGGGTTGCCCGTCGCGGTGCTGCTGGTCGCCGCGGTCGCCTGGTTCACCGCGGGGCGGGCCTTGAAGCCGGTCGCCGCCCTGGTCGAGGCGGTGAGCGACGGGCTGGCCGCGATCACCTCGGCCGAACTGGACCTGCGGGTTCCGGTGCCGGACACCGGCGACGAGATCGAGGCGCTCGCGCTGACCGCCAACGCCACCCTGAACCGGCTCGAGGAGGCCGCGGTCCGGCAGCGCCGCTTCATCACCGACGCCGCCCACGAGTTGCGCAGCCCGCTGGCCGGCCTGCGCAACACGGTCGAGGTGGCCCGGGCCGGCGCCTTGGCCGCCGACCGGCCGGCCGCCCTGGACGTCGTGCTGGCGTCGGCGCGGCGGTTGCAGGACCTCACCGAGGACCTGTTGCTGCTGGCCCGGCTGGAACGACCGGGAACGCGGCCGGAACACCACGTCGACCTGGCGGCGATCGCGGAGGAGCAGGTGGCGGAACGGCGGTACGGGGGTGGTGGCCGGGTCGCGTTCACCGCGGTGGTGACCGGTCCGGCGGTGGTGACCGGGGACCAGCTTCAGCTGGAGCGGCTGGTGCGCAACCTGCTGGACAACGCGGACCGGCACGCCCGCGCCGCGGTGACGATCACGGTCTCGGCCGGGGGCGCCGAGGTGGTCACCGAGGTCGTCGACGACGGCGCCGGCATCGCGGCGGCCGACCGTGAGCGGGCGTTCGAACCGTTCACCCGGCTGGACGAGGCCCGGGCCCGGGACGGCGGCGGCTCCGGCCTGGGGCTGGCCATCGTCCAGGACATCGCGGCCCGGCACGGCGGCCGGATCCAGGTCGACAACGCTCCCGGGGCCCGGTTCACCCTCCGGTTTCCGGCCGCCGCGACCTGAGCCCGGCCGCGAGGAGCGGTGATCATACGACTCGCAAGATCACAGGACAAGGTTCGAACATGATCACTGTCTGAACGCCCATCATTCCTAACTGGATCTCCGTAACAATCGGTCAAGGCTCCTTAACTCGTTGCGGTTCAACGTGAGTAAATTCACCCCGACCATCCTGCGGTTTGTTCCCAGGACGGACTGTTTCGGAGCAAGCGCGGTGTTCGCGCCGAGGGTGAGTGAAGATGACTGCAGGGACGCGTCAGCGTCGGCGTGGGTGGCCGTTCGGCTCGATCTCGCGGAGGCTGTACCCACTTGTCATGATTGTTCCGGTGACCTTGCTCTTCTCCATGGTCTGGCAGTCGGTGGGGGAGCAGGTCTCGTTCGCCGACCTCGAGCGTGACGGCGTCCGGTACATCCAGGCGCTGGTGCCGCTGGAGATCGCGCTGGCCAACGCCGAGTCGGCCGCGGTCAGCGGGGCCCCGCCCCAGCGCGAGGTGCTGATCCGCGCGGTCGACGCGGTCGCCGCCGTCGACAGCGAACTCGGTGGCCGGCTGCGTACCCAGGACCGATGGACCGGACTTCGCACCAAGATCGAGTCTCTGCCGGCCAGCGGCACCCCGGCGACGATGATCGACGCCTACAGCGGAACCAACGACCTGCTGCTGGCCCTGATCGACAAGGTACGCAACAACTCGAAGCTGATCCGCGACCCGGACGCCGACAGCTACTACCTGGGTGACGGCGCGGCCCAGGAGCTCCCGGAAGGCATCACCGCTGCCGCCGGCTACACCGATCGCCTGATCAGCGCGGCCGGACTGACCGGGTCGGCCCGGGCCGACGCCCTGGTCGACATCAACGCGGCGCGCTCCGACCTGGTCAGCAATGCTCGCGACCTCACCGACGACGTCCGGCTGGCCGTCGAGGGCACCGGCAGCCGGAGCCTCGGCGGCGCCCTGCTGAACAAGCTCGACCGCTTCAACCGGTCGATCGACAGCCTGCTGCCGCTGATGACGCCGCTGACCTCCGGCCGGGGCCGCATCGACGTGGCCCAGGTCGGGCGGGCCCGCGTCGAGATGCAGGCCGCGGCCGCGGATCTCTCGGCGGCGCTGCTCGACCAGATCGACATCGCGCTGCGCGACCGGCTCTCGTCGCTCAGCCAGCGCCGCCTGCTGACCATCGGGACGCTGGTGCTGGCCGCGCTGCTGATGCTCGCGCCGATCGTGCTGGGCCTGGTCCGGCGCGACCGGGGCACGACCGCGGGCCGGCCGGACCGGCCGGCGCCGCCACCGGGTCCCGGCCGGTCGGCTCCGGCGCGCCCGGCTCCGGCCCATCAGGCTCCGGCCCATCAGGCTCCGGCGCATCCGGCCCCGGCCCATCAGGTTTCGGCGCGCCAGCCGGCCATGCACCAGACCGCCGCGCCGCCGGCCCAATGGCCCCCGGCCCGGACCGCGGCCGCGTCCGACCCGGAGTTCGCACGATGGGAGCGTTTCGGTGCTCCTCAGTAGGCTCCGCATCCGCGGCAAGCTGACCCTGCTGGTGATGATCCCGCTGCTGGCGATGGCGGGCCTGGTCGTGCCGGTGGTCCGCGGCCTGGTCGCCGACGCCGGGCAGGCGACCGAGATCGACAACGCGGCCACGGTGGCCGGCCGGATCGGCGGGCTGCTCCAGGACCTGGAGCGCGAGCGGCTGCTCTCGGTCGGGTTCGTGCTCGGTGTGGTCGACGAGGACGACCTCACCCTGCAGACCGCGCTGGTCACCGACCGGGTCCTCGACGTCCGGGAGGATCTGGGCGACGAGGTGCCGCCCGCGCTGGGCGCGGTGACCGAGGCGCCGATGGTCGCGATGCGCAGCCGGGTGCGGCTCAAGCGGATCCCGCCGCAGGAGATCCTCGACCGGTTCGGTCCGGTGCTGGACGGCCTCATCGAGTCGCTCGAGCTGGTGCGGCACGCCGACGCCGACACCGCCGCCGGCCGGCAGCTCATCGCGCTGGACGCGTTGCTGCGGATGGACGAGGCCAGCACCGAGAGCACCGCCCAGCTGGCCATCATGGCCGGCGGCAACGTCGGGCGCCAGGACGTGAAGTACCACGAGGAACGGGCCGAGTACGACACCAACCTGGCCCGGTTCGCGGCCTTCGCCACCGAGCCCCAGCAGCGCCTGTACGACCTGGTCACGGCCGCCTTCGACCAGCGTGTCGGCGACAACTTCGAGGACGATTTCGAGGCCGATCCGAACGGCACGATGGCCGGGCTGCCGATCGGCACGCTGTTCCCGGCCCTCCAGTCGTTCAACTCGCTCGGCAGCTTCGTCGAGAAGCGCCTCGTCGACGACGTCACCGCCCTGGTCTCGGACCAACGGCAACGGCAGCTGACCACCGCGTACGGTATCGGCGCCCTGGCCCTGTTCGTGCTGCTCGCCGTGCTGATCCTGGTGGCCGCGGTGGCCCGGGCCGTGGCGGTGCCGCTGATCCGGCTCAGCCGCTCGGCGGCCCAGGTGGCCGAGGCCGGCGAGACGGAACTGCGGCGGGTCGCCGACGACGAGAGTGAGACGGTCGAACCGGTGCACCTCGAAGTGCTCCAGGTGAGCTCGAACGACGAGATCGGCGACCTGGCCCGCGTCTTCGAACGGGTGCAGAGCACCTCGTCGCAGCTGGTCGAGCGCCAGGTGCTCAGCCGGCGCAACGTCGCCGAGATGTTCGGCCACATCGGCCGGCGTACCCAGAACCTGGTCGGCGGGCAGGTGAGCCTGATCGACGAGCTGGAGAACGAGGAGGCCAACCCGGACCGGCTGGCCAAGCTCTACCGGCTCGACCACATCGCCAACCGCCTGCGGCGCAGCGCCGACAGCCTGGTCGTGATCTCCGGGTCCGAGCGGGAGGAGAGCCACCGGTCCCCGGTCCGGCTGGTCGACGTGGTGCGGCTGGCCCTGGCCGAGATCGAGGAGTACACCCGGGTCGACGTCGACGTCCCGCTCGACCTGTCGGTGGCGCCCGCCCTGGTCAGCGACCTGGTGCTGATCTGCGCCGAGCTGCTCGAGAACGCGACCAGCTACTCCCCGCCGCACACCCGGGTGAGCGTCAGCGCCCGGGCCGTGCCGGACGGCGTCCGGCTGGTCGTCGTCGACCACGGCATCGGCATGCCCGACGAGCGGCTCACCGAGGAGAACGCCCGGATCGCCCGCCGCGAGCGGCTCGACCTGGTGCCGAGCCAGGTCCTCGGCCTGTTCGTGGTCGGCCGGCTGTCCCGGCGCCACGGGCTCGAGGTCGCGCTGGCGCACACGCCCGGCGGTGGAGTCACCGTCGGCGTGAACATCGGTGACGCGCTGCTGGCCGGCGATCCCGTGGCCCCGGCGATGCCGGTGTCGCCGGCCGTGCCGGTACGGCAGATCGTGCCCGCCCCGGCCGTGGTCCCGCTGACCGAGTGGTCACCGTCGCCGTGGGACGACGCCGGCTCGGCCGGGACCGTGCCTCGGAGCCCCGGCGGGCTCCAGCCCACCGAGACCGAGGCGCTGTCCCGGGTCAGCGACCTGATGCGGCGCGAGCAGTTCTCCTGGAACGCGTTCGAGGTCGTCCGCAGCCTGCCCGCGGCGCCGCCGCGCCAGGAAGCGCCCCCGCCCCCACCCGCACGGCCCGAGCCGCCCGCGCCGCAGCCGGTGGCCGACGCCGACGGCCGGTCGCTCAGCCGGCGCGTGCCCGGCGCCACCCTGTCCCCGCACGACCCTCCGCCGGCCCGGGCCGCCGGTCTGTCCTCGGTCGAGCAGGACCCGGACGCGGCCCGCAGCCTCATCGAGCAGATCGAGTCGGGGGTGGCGCGCGCGCTCCACGACGCATCGCACCGGAACCACCAGTGAAAAGGGAGCACCACGATGGACGGCATCCATACTCACGACCGCAACATCCCGGTCGTGGAGTACAGCGCCGAAGTGAAGACGTTCAACTGGCTCCTCGGCTCCTTCACCACCCGGACGGCCGGTGTGGAGGAGGCGATCGCGGTGTCGTCGGACGGTCTGCTCATGGCGAAGGCGTCCAAGCGGGACCGGGGCAGCTCCGACCGCCTGGCCGCGGTGGTGTCGGGCATGACCAGCCTCGCGGGCGGCGCGGCCGAGTGGTACCGGCTGGGCGCGCTGAACCGGGTCGTGGTCGACCTGGCCGACGGCTTCCTGCTCGCCACCACGATCAGCCGGGGTTCCGTCCTCGGCGTGATCGCGAGCCGGTCGGCCAACCTCGGCACCGTGGCGTACGAGATGACGCTCTTCGGCTCGCGCGCGGGAGCGACCCTCACGCCGGGCCTGATCGCGGAACTGAAGAGAGCCGCGCAGATGTGAGTGAGCCGATCGGGAGAATCCCCCCGTACCTGCGGACCCCACCGGCCGCCGCGGCGCCGGCCCCACCTCCGCCCCCGATCCACCACGACGCGGGTCACGCCGGCGGCGACCAGGTCCGGCAGCGCCCGTTCGTGCTGACCTCGGGCCGGGTCAACGCGGTCGACCGCGAGATCGAGTTCGAGACCCAGGTGACGCTGCGGCCCTACGACCCGCGGACCGGCCGGGTGCCGCTCGCCTCGCTGGGCCCGGAGATGCAGGCGATGGTCGCGCTGTGCCAGGAGCCGACCTCGGTCGCCGAGATCTCCGCACGGCTGCGCCTGCACCTCGGCGTCACCAAGATCCTGGTCGCCGACCTGCGCGCCGCGGGCTACCTCGACGTCCACGTGGCCGACACCATGAGCCCCCATTCCCCCGAACTCATCCTGCGAGTGATGCGTGGACTACGTGCGATCTCCTGACGCGGCCGTCACCACCCGGCGACCGCCGGTCCCAGTCAAGATCATCGTCGCCGGCGGCTTCGGCGTCGGCAAGACGACCACGGTGCGGTCGATCTCCGAGATCGCCCCGCTGACCACCGAGGCCGAGATGACCGAGGTGTCGGTCGGCGTCGACCGGACGCGGTCGGAGAGCCTGAAGACCACCACCACGGTGGCCATGGACTTCGGCTGCGTGACCATCGACCACAGCCTCAAGCTCTACCTGTTCGGCACGCCCGGTCAGGACCGGTTCGGCTTCATGTGGGACGACCTGATCAACGGCGCGCTGGGCGCGCTCGTCGTGGTGGACTGCTCCCGGCTGGACGACTGCTTCCAGGCCGTCGACTACTTCGAGCGGGCCGGGCTCCCGTTCGCGGTCGCGCTGAACACCTTCGACGGCCGGCTCCCGTACGACATCACCGAGGTCCGCTGGGCCCTGGCCGTCAACGACCGGGTGCCGGTGGTGGCCTTCGACGCCCGGACGCGCACCTCGGTCCGCGACGCCCTGCTGGTCGTCCTCGAGAAGGCCCTCGACCAGGTCCTGCACCCCGCGGCCCCACGTTAGCGTTAAGAAGGCGTCAAGAGGCGGGCGGGCCCGGGCCGGGTCGCGCATCCTGGCGGGATGAACGTGAGCGGGCGGGACCCCGTGCGTCTGGCCGTCGTGGTCGGGGCGCTCGGTGTGGTGTTCGGGGACATCGGCACCAGCCCGATCTACACCCTGCAGACCGTGTTCAACCCGGAGGACCCCCATCCCGTGCCGGTGAGCACGGGCAACGTGTACGGGGTGGTGTCCCTGGTGTTCTGGTCCATGATGATCATCGTCACGGTCACCTACATCCTGCTGGCCATGCGGATCGACAACGACGGCGAGGGCGGCATCATGGCGCTCATCGCCCTGGTCCGCCGCCGGGGCGCCCAGCAGGGCCGCCGCACCGCCGTGGTGCTGGCCGCGGTCGGCCTCTTCGGCGCCTCGCTGTTCTTCGGCGACAGCATGATCACCCCGGCCATCTCGGTGCTCTCCGCGGTCGAGGGCCTGAAGGTCGTCGAGCCGTCGCTGGGCGCCCTGGTCGTGCCGATCACCGCGGTGATCATCGTGGTGCTGTTCGCCGTGCAGCGGCGCGGGACGGCCGCGGTCGGCCGGGTCTTCGGGCCGGTGATGATCCTCTGGTTCGTGGTCATCGGGCTGTGCGGGGCGATCGGCGTCGCCGGAAATCCGGCGATCCTCCGGGCGCTGTCGCCGACGTACGCGATCGGCTTCCTGACCGGCCACTTCGGCATCGCGTTCTTCGCGCTGGCCGCGATCGTGCTCGCGGTGACCGGCGCCGAGGCGCTGTACGCGGACCTGGGCCACTTCGGCCGGCGCCCGATCAGCCGGGGCTGGCTGTTGCTGGTCTTCCCGGCCGGTGTCCTCAGCTACCTCGGCCAGGGCGCGCTGATCCTCGAGGACCCGGCCAACATCAGCAGCCCGTTCTTCCTGCTGGTGCCCGAGTGGGGCCGGCTGCCGCTGGTGCTGCTGGCCACGGCGGCCACGGTGATCGCCGCCCAGGCGGTGATCACCGGCGCGTTCTCGGTCGCGTCCCAGGCGGCCCAGCTCGGTTACCTGCCGCGGCTGCGGATCGCGCACACCTCGGAGTCGTCGATCGGCCAGATCTACGTGCCGTGGATCAACTGGCTGCTGCTGGTGTCCGTACTCACCCTGGTCTTCGCCTTCCGTTCCTCGGCCGCGCTGGCGTACGCCTTCGGCATGGCCGTCACCGGCACGATCACCATCACCACGCTGCTGTTCTTCTATGTCGCCCGGTGGAAGTGGAACGCGCCGCTGTGGCTGATCGGCGTCGGCGCGACCGCCCTGCTGCTGGTGGACCTGCTGTTCGTGGCGGCCAACCTGACCAAGCTGGCGCACGGGGCCTGGCTGCCGCTGCTGATCGGGCTCACCGCGTTCACCCTGATGACGACCTGGCAGCGCGGCCGGCAGATCGTCACGGCCGAGCGGGAGCGGCGCGAAGGATCGCTGCGCGAGTTCATCGACGACCTGCGGGACAACGCGTCGTCGATCGCGCGGGTGCCGGGCACCGCGGTCTTCCTGAACCGCGGCAAGCTGACCGCGCCGCTGGCCATGCGGGCCAACGTCGAGCACAACCGGGTCCGCCACGACCAGGTCGTGATCCTGTCGTTGCAGACCGAGCCGGTGCCGCGGGTGCCGGCCGAGGACCGGATCAGCGTCGACGACCTCGGGTACGACGAGGACGGCATCATCCACGTCATCGCCCGGTTCGGGTACATGGAGACCCCGGACGTGCCGGCCACCCTGCGCACCCTCGCGACCTCGTCGGCCGAGGCGACCGAGGGGCCGCTGCAGCTGGATCAGGCGTCGTACTTCCTGTCGAAGATCGAGCTCCGGTCGGGCCACGGGCCGACGATGGCGGCCTGGCGGAAGCGGCTGTTCGTGGCCACCTCCTACGTCACCGCGGACGCCGCCGAGTACTTCGGCCTGCCCCGGGACCGCACCGTCATCATGGGTTCGCACATCGAGGTGTGACCAAGATTGCAACGTCGCACCCTGGTTGTTCGTAGGTAAGACGGTGAAGAGCCTGCTGGCCGACGCGCCCTCGATCGAGCCGGCCCCGGAGCGTGACCCCGGGGCCGTGCTCGATCATCTCGTCCGCCGCGGCGTGCGCTACACCACCTGGGCCGGGTGGCAGCGCCTGGACGCGCACGAGATCGCCCTCGGCGTGCCACACGACCGCAAGCGGATCAAGGTCGTCGACCGCCAGGAGCTGATCGACATCTGCGCCTCGTAGGACCGCCCATCAGGGCAGCTGACGCAGATCCGGGCGGCGGAGCGACGACGTGGCCGGAGCCGGCGCGGTCTTCACCTGGGGTGCCGTGGCGCCCGCCGGCGGCAGTGAGCCACTGGCCACCGGCAGCGTGAGCGAGCTGCCGGCCAGGTCCAGGCTCAGGGTCGCGCCCATGGTCGACGGGGTCGAGTACTCGTTGTCGCTCTGCTGCAGGATCAGCCCGAGGACGTGCCCGGTGCGCACGATCTGGTCGGTGGCCTGCAGCGGAACGTCGATCGTGTACCAGCGGCCGGGCGTCAGCGGGGTCCGGAACCGCAGCGACACGTGGTGGGCCGCGTCCTGCCAGCCGCGGGTCAGCACCGCGTGGTCATCGGTGACCACGTCCTCGGCCGTGTCGAGGTAGCAGGCGTCGTCGGCCGCGGTCGACGATCCCCAGCACGACTCGGTGCCCAGCGTGGTGATGCCCTCCTCGGGTCCCTGGTAGTTCACCCGGGCCGCGGTGCCGTAGTCGACCAGCCGCGCGGTCAGCTCGGTCGTCGGCCGGTCCACCTTGACCTTGAGCGTGGCCGTGGGGATGCCGGAGAGCCGCAGGTCGCGACGCAGGGGAGCGGACAGGAAGGCGACCCGGCCCGGTACCGGCGTGTTCGGGGTGGCGGTGGCCTCGGCCTCGAACAGGTCGGGGTTGTCGGTCCAGGTGCGCTTCGCGTTTCCGGAGGAGCCGCCGAGCGTGCCCGTCACACCGTCGCCGTTGCCCAGGCCGACCCGCACCGGGCGGGTGCCGGCGGCCGGCCAGGTGCGCTGGTCGACCCAGGTGCCGGGCGCGGTCTCGACGCTGGCCTGCGGCGCCCGGTCGATGCCGTTGCGCAGCCCCTGCAGATAGAAGTCGAACCAGCGGTGCAGTGTCTCGACCCAGGCGGCGCGGCGGAAGTCGAACGGGTCGACATGGCCCTGCTGCGCGAGCCAGATCTTCTTCGGCGTACGCAGGGCGCTCCACCAATGGGCGAACTGCGAGGTGGTGACGTTGGTGTCGTTGACGCCGTGCACCACGAACACGCTGGCCTTCACCCGGCTCGCCTTCGGGCGGTAGTTGCGCTCGGCCCAGAAGGCGTTGAGGTCGCCGGTGTCGTCCCCGCTCCCGGTGGCCAGCTCCGCCAGGTTGGCCGTGCACGCCTCGGGCCGGCTGCTGACGTACTCGCTGAGGAAGGTGGCGTAGCCCGGGGAGCGGATGACGCCGTTGAAGCGGGTGTAGTCGTACCAGCTGGAGATGCCGGCGATCGGCACGATCGTCTCGAGCCCCTCGACGCCGGTCGCGGCCACGCCGTTGGCGATCGACCCGTCCCACGACTTGCCGATCATGCCGACCTTGCCGTTGGTCCACCGGGTGGCCACCGCCGGGCTGCCGTCGGCGTACGTGGCCCGGGCCCGGCCGTTGAGCCAGTCGACGACCGCCTTGGCCCCGAGCACCTCGTTCCGGCCGCCGACGTCCTCACAGCCGGTGGAGCGGTTGGTGCCCGGCAGGTCGACGGCGACGAAGGCGTACCCGCGGGGCACGAAGTAGTTGTCGTAGAACAGCGGTTCCTTGGCGATGGTTCCGTTCGCGTCGTACTCCTTGAGCTCGCCCTCGTTGCCGCGGCCGCAGCACGCGTAGTAGGGCGAGGCCTCCATGACCACGGGCACGCGCTGGTGCGCGGCCGCCGTCTCCCGAGGGCGGACGAGATCGACCGCGACCTTGTCCGGAACGCCGTCGAGGTCACCGTCCAGGGTGGTCTGCACCCAGACGCTCTCCCGGATGGCGTTCTCGTACGAATAGGCCGGCACTGTGCTGGTCCCGCGCACGTGCGGGGCGGTGGGCGCTGCTTGCGCCGGCGCCGCCGCAAGGGCGAGCGCGGTCGCCGCCCCCGCGACGGCGGCCAGGATGGTCTTCATCATGAACTTCGATGAAAGGGTACGGCGGGCCGAACCGCAATACCCCCTGCTTACCGGGCTCCGATGTGGGTCGGGCCCGAACCCCGCTGTCTCCGCCGCCTACGACGCGGAGGGCGCCGGGCGCGGGCATCTGGCCGACGCCGTCGAGCTCGTCCGGCGGTGGGCGGTTGAGCTCGGCTGCCCGGGGCTCAGGCCACCGTGGTCGAGCTCGACGGCCGATCGCCGGTTCTGCTGATCGAGGTTCCGTCGCCCGACCTGCTGGACCGGCGCGCCACCCGGTAACGTCCCTGACCTGCGCCGCCGCGGACGCCGTTCGGTTCGCCGCGGTGCTCGACGACGTACCGGGCCGGGACGGGTGAGCCATGACGAGCACGTTCGACTTCTTCGAGCACGACGCGCTGCCCGCGCCCGACCTGCCGGTGGATGAGGCGCGCTCGCTGGTGGCCCACCGGTGGGGGATCGAGGGTACGGTCACCGCGCTCGGCAGCCAGCAGGACGCGAACTTCCGGGTCGGCGGACCGGCCGGCGCGTACGTCCTGAAGATCGCCAACCCGGCCTTCACCGAGGCCGATGCCGCGGCCCAGGAGAGCGTCGCGGCGCACCTCGCGGACTGTGAACCCGGCTTGCTGGTGCCCTCCTCGCGGCCGGGTCTCGATGGCCGGGCGCTGCAGATGGTGACGGTCGGTGGCCGACCGGCCGTGGCCCGGCTGATGAGCTTCCTCGACGGGGGAGTGCTCAGCGAGAGCCGTTACCTGGCGCCGGCCGTCGTCTCCTCGTTGGGTGATCTGGCCGGTCGGGTGTCCCGGGCGCTGTCCACATTCGACGGCGAGGTGCCGGTTCGGGCCCTGCAATGGGATCTGCGCCATGCCGCCGGCGTGGTGACCAAGCTGGCCGGCCACGTCGCCGTGCCGGGCGGCGCCGACCTGGTGCGTGCCGCCGCGTCGCGGGCCGGCCGGGTGCTCGACCCGTACCGGGAAAGGCTTCCGGTGCAGGCGATCCACGGCGACCTCACCGACGACAACGTGATCGCCGCCGCGGATCGGGCCGGACGGCGGCATCCGGCCGGTGTCATCGACTTCGGCGACCTGACCCGGAGCTGGGCGATCGCCGAGCTGGCCGTGACCCTCTCCTGCCTGCTCTCCTACGACGCGCCGGATCTGAGCGTGGTCGTCCCGGCCGTCCGCGCGTACGACCGGATCCGGCCGATCTCCGACGACGAGCTGGCCGCGCTGTGGCCGCTGGTGGTGCTGCGGGCCGCGTCGCTCGTGGTCAGCGGGCAGCACCAGGCGCACATCGACCGGGACAACGCCTACGCGACCGGGAACCTGGACCGCGAGTGGCGCATCTTCGAGCGGGCGGTCTCGGCGCCGATCGAGGTGATGACCGCCCTGATCCGCGGTGCGCTGCGCCCCGGTGAGTCGCCGGCGCCGATCGCCGGTGACCGCATCGTCGGCGGGGGTGCGCCCCTCGACCTCTCCACGACCAGTCCCGCACTGCACGGCGGTGCTTTCCTCTCGTACACACCGCCCGACGGGTTTGTGCCCTACCTCCAGCCGCGTTTGACCAGGACGGTCCTCAACGCCGCCACCACGCCCGCGACGGTCGGGCTGGGCGTCGAAGTCGTTGCGCGGGAGAGCCTGCATGCCCCCTGGGCGGGCGTCGCCGAGCGACACGATGACGCCGTCGCGATCCGCGCTACGGATCGCCCGACGTTGTGGCTCAGCGGGGCGGATCTCGCTGATGGCGCGCCGGTTTCTCCGGGGCAGCCGATCGGGCGTGGTCCCGCCAGGATCCAGCTCTGTTCGCTGGCCGAGCGGCCGCCGTTCTTCGTGACCGCCGCGATGGCGCGGGCGTGGGCGGCCGTCTGCCCTGATCCGACGCCGCTGATCGGTTCGGCCGGCGGAGTTCCGCCATCGGACGGCGCTCTTCTGGACCGGCGGGACGCGGCCTTCGCCACGGTTCAGGAGCACTACTTCGAGGCGCCGCCACAGATCGAGCGCGGCTGGCGGCACCACCTGTTCGACATGGACGGCCGGTCGTACCTGGACATGCTCAACAACGTGGCGATCCTCGGCCACGGGCACCCGCGGCTGGCCGAGGCGATCGAGCAGCAGTGGCGGCTGCTCAACACCAACTCACGGTTCCACTACCGGGCCGTGGTCGAGTTCGCCGAGCGGCTGGCCGCGCTCTGCCCCGATCCGCTGGACACCGTGTTCCTGGTCAACAGCGGCACCGAGGCGGTCGACCTGGCCCTGCGGTTGGCCTGGGCGAACACCGGACGGCAGGACGTGGTCGCGGTGCGCGAGGCCTACCACGGCTGGTCCTACGCCACCGACGCGATCTCCACCTCGGTGGCCGACAACCCTGGCGCGCTCGGCAGCCGCCCGCCCTGGGTCCACACGGTCGCCGCGCCCAACTCGTTCCGCGGCGAACACCGCGGAGATCGGGCCTTCCGGTACGCGGAAGACGCCGTCGCGTACGTCGAGAGGATGGTCGCGGACGGCCGGCCGCCGGCGGCGTTCCTGGCCGAGCCGTTCTACGGCAACGCCGGGGGAGTGCCGTTGCCGGACGGCTACCTGGCCCGGGTGTACGCCGCGACCCGGGCGGCCGGCGGCCTGTGTGTGGCCGACGAGGTCCAGGCCGGGTACGGCCGGCTCGGCGCCCACTTCTGGGGCTTCGAGCAGCAGGGCGTCGTGCCCGACATCGTGACCGTGGCCAAGGCGATGGGCAACGGGCACCCGCTGGGCGCGGTCATCACCACCAGGGCCATCGCCGACGGCTTCCGCGGCCAGGGCTACTTCTTCTCGTCCGCCGGCGGCAGCCCGGTCAGCAGCGTCGTCGGCCTGACCGTGCTCGACGCACTGCGCGACGAGGGCCTGCAGGAGAACGCCCGCGAGGTCGGCGAGCACCTGCGGCAGCGGCTGCTCGCGCTGGCCGGCCGGCACGAGATCATCGGCGCGGTGCACGGGATGGGGCTCTACCTCGGCGTCGAGCTGGTCCGCGACCGCGGGACCCTGGAACCGGCGCCGGAGGAGACCGCCGCCATCTGTGAACGCCTGCGCGAACTCGGCGTCATCATGCAGCCGACCTCGGACCGGATGTGCGTGCTGAAGATCAAGCCGCCCCTGGGCATCGGGCGGGCCGAGGCCGACTTCTTCGCCGACACCCTCGGCCGCGTCCTCAGCGAGGGCTGGTGAGTATTGCCCTCCCGCCGTACGCGGCACTACTGAGGGTGGCGGCGCCGGGCCGGTAGGAGCAGGGCGATCAGCCCGCCGGCCAGATAGACCGGGCCGAGCGCGGCGAGCGCCGAGGTGAGGTACTGGCCGGCCGCCGCGCCGGGGTGGCCCCAGTCCTGGGCCCAGCGCAGCCAGATCGCCGCGCCGATCAGGAGGGTGGCGGCCGGGGCGAGGGCCATCGCCGGGACCAGCCCGGCCGCGCCGCGGCGGGCGAGCAGGACGGCCACGACCGCGCCGCCGGCCGCCATCATCGCCCACAGGTCGCGGTGCAGGACGGTCGCCTGGTCGGCGGGGCTGGTGACGACCAGCCACCGGACGGCCAGCGCGGCGGCCGCGGGCACGAGGACCAGCAGGGCGGCCCGGGAGCGGCCGGGCCGATCGGCGGTCCAGCGGAACGCGAGCACCCCCAACACCACCACCGTCAGCGCGCCGGGCCGGCTCATGGCGTAGTAGCCCAGGGTGTCCCGCACCCCGGCCGCCCAGCCACCGGACGCGGGCACCAGCGAGAAGATGTCGCAGCTGATCCAGAGGGCGCCGGTGAACAGCAGCGTGTTCAGGACCGCGATCGCCGCCCAGGTCGGGCCGGCCACGGGAGCGCCGGCCGTGCGCCGGGCCCAGGCGCGGGCCAGCAGGCCGGCCACGGTGGCGGCCGCGCCGATCGCCGGCGGCAGCATGGCCAGCATCCGGGCGCTGTCGAACACGCCCTGCCCGACCGCCGGCGTCCCGGCGACGTGGGCCAGCAGGCCGGCGGCGGTCGCGGCGGCCAGGGCCACCGAGGTGGCGCGCAGCCGCATCGGCCGGCCGGTGCGCTCGGCGACCAGGGCGGCCCGCCACAACGCGGTGCCCCAGGCCAGCGCGAACAGGATGCCCGCGACCAGGCCGGTCAGGTGGGTGGATTGGGAGAGCACGCCGTTGTCGGGGTTCACCGGCAGGGCGAGATGCAGGACCGGCGTCATCATCGCGATCAGCAGGCCGGCCGCCGCGGCGTCCAGGGGACGCAGTTCCATGGTGCGATGCGGGTCGTCGAGGGCCTGGAGGCGGCGCCGGGGCGAGGGGTGGATCGCCTGGAGGCGGCGCCACCACGAGGGCCGCGGCGCCGGCGCGTCGCCCAGCAGGCCCCGCAGCCCGGCCTCGTCACCCGCGGCGGCGGCCAGGTCGGCCTCGTGCTCCCGGGACCGGAGCACAGCCGCCGCCACGGTGGCCGCCACGAGCAGCAGGAGCAGGCTGCGCAGCGTGTAGTTCAGGTAGAAGGCGCGGGCGAACATGCTACGCAGCGCGCCCAGCGGGTCGTCGGCCAGCTCGGCCCGATAGGTCAGCAGGATTGGGAGGTTGATCAGCAGCAGGGGTGTGAGCAGGGCCGGGATCAGCGCCCACCACATGCCGCGGGTGAGCCACACCAGCGTGACGTCGCCGGCGCGGACGTGGGCGGCCTCGTGCCGGAGGACCGCGTCGATCTGCCCGGGCGGCAGGCGGCGCAGGCCCCGCGGAAGGATGATCCGGGTGCCGCGGAGCGTGCGTACGGTGAACGCCTCCTGCAACTGCCCGCCGCCGAAGAACACCGCGGGCGGGCGTGGCAGCCGGAGGCGCCGGGCCGCCTCGGCGAACCGGCCGGCGATCTCGGCCTCGGCCGGGCGTAACGGTCCGGCCCGCCGCAGCAGCCGGTACGGCAGGAGCACCATCAGCATCGCCCCCAGCAGCAGCACGGCCAGCGCCCCGGCGAAGGTGTACCCGGCCCGGTCCTGCTCCACCGCGCTCACGCACCGCAGGTAGATCGCGCTGGTGGCGACGTCGGGCACCGCGTCGAGCGGGCGTCCGGCGGCGCACCCCTTGACCACCTTCAGCCACCGCGGACCCTGGAGCGCGTTGAACGTGGTCTGCCCGGCGAACAGGCCGGCCGCGGCCAGCAGCAGCAGGATCGCGCCGTACCGGGCCACGCCGGGTGACGGGAGCCGGGGCGCGGCCATCGTCATCAGGCGGGCCGGTCCCGGCGTCGCATCGCGGCCACGATCTGCGTCGCGGTCGCCTCGGCCAGCTCGGGCCGCATGCCGCGCTCGACCAGCAGCGTGACCCAGAGCGAGGTGAGCTCGTCCCAGACGGCCTCGGGGTCCGTGCCGACCGTGTTCGCGGCTGCGCCGCGGCCGAACACCTTCGCGATCTTCTCGTACGCCGCGGCGCTCAGCCGTGACATGGCCCCCTCGACCAGGTTCGTGGCGGCCGCGGCGGCCACGAACGACAGGGCCGAGACCAGCAGGGGCGTGGCCGCGGCGAGGTCGATGCCGGTGCCGACCGGCGCCCGCAGCCGCCGGAGGTCGGTGCCGCCGGTCGCCAGCTCTCGTGGCAGCAGGTCGAGTTCGTCCGGGTAGGCCGCGGTCACCACCTCGGTGGCGATCGTGGCCACCATGGGGTCGGTGCGGGTGGTGGTCGCGCGGCGTAGTCCGAACAAGCTGTCCTCCGGTGGCTGGTCGGGCCGGCCGAAACTGTCACAGCGACGGGCTTGATCGCAGATTCGTGAAACCCGCCAGGCCCGACAATCCGCCGCTATCCGGACCGGGCTTCAGTCGATCGGGTTCGCCGGTTCCGGTGCGTTCGCCCAGCCGGTGGCGATCAGGGCCAGCGCGGCGGCATAGGTGGACATCACCAGCACGTCGTGCGCCGGCAGCGGGAAGCCGGCCGACCGCAGGCCGATCAGCAGGTCGGAGACGACGAAGAGGACCGCCCCGGCCCCGACGCGACGACCGTGGCCGGTGGCCGCGGCGGCCATCGCGACCAGGGCCAGGCTGTAGAGGAGGATCGGGACACGCAGCCCGCCCAGGTGGTTCCACAGCAGCGCGTTGGCGGTCAGCCAGAACAGTCCGCCGATCACGAACGTGGGCCACCGCGGCCGCGACCGGCGGAGGAAGGCCACCAGCAGGCAGATCTGCGTACCCAGAAAAAACACCATGCCGACCAGGAACCAGGTCTGGCCCCGGGCCAGCAGGACCACGTCGCCGGCGCAGGCGAGGACCAGCGCGACGGTCACCAGGTCGCGTCGCCCGGCCCGGAGCAGATAGCCGATCAGGGACAGCGCGAGCAACGGCTTGGCGATCCACTGGAGCACGGTGAGATCCGCCGCCACCGCGACCAGTTCGGCCGCCGCGGCGACGAGGAAGAGTCCGAGCATCTCGCCCACGAACCTACTCTGATGAGCAACGGCTACGACCCGTTCTCGTGCGGCCCGGCCGGGGTGAAATCGGGTTGACCGGCGTGATGGAGTGGCGGCGTGGTCACCCTCTCCGCAGGACTCACCCCGACGGCCCTCAGCGCCATCGAAGATCTGGAACACCGTGTGGTCGAGGCCGACGGCGGGCGGCTGAAACTGGAGTGGAACGCGTTGCGCCGCCGGTCCGGGAAGGACATCGAGGACGTCCTGTGGTGGGACGGCGAGCGGCTGCTGGGCTTCCTGGGGATCTACCGTCACGGTGCGCCCGACCTCGAGCTGGCCGGCATGGTCGACCCGGCCGCGCGCCGGCGCGGCATCGGCGCGGCGCTGCTGGACGCCGGGTTAGGTCAATGCCGGCAGCGCGAGCACGACGCCATCCTGCTGGTCGTGCCCCGGCACTCGGTTGCCGGACGCTCCCTGGCGCAGCGGAGGCACGGCCGCCTCGAGCACTCCGAGCATGCGCTCCAGTTGCTCGGCGCGCCGGTCGAGGTGCCCGCCGATCCCCGGCTCACCGTCCGCGCCGCCGCTGCCGCCGACCAGCCGGCGGTGCGGGAACTCCTGCGTCTGGGATTCGGCTGGGAGCCTCCCGAGGTCGCCGGCCCGGACCCGGACGCGTTCGTGGTCGAACGAGCCGGCCGGCTGATCGGGACCGCCCGGTTGATCCGCGAAGGCGACCGGGCCGGTGTCTACGGCTTCGTCATCCACCCGGACCACCAGGGACAGGGTTACGGGCGTGACGTGCTGCACCGCTTGTGCCGCACGGCCCTCGGGGACGGCGCCACCGCCGTACACCTGGAGGTGGCCACTGGCAACGACCGGGCCCTGCGTCTCTACACCTCCCTCGGCTTCCGGCCGGTGATCACCGAGGACTACTACGCGCTGCCTGGCGGTCCTGCTCCAGGCTGAGCACGAGCTTGCCGCGCCGGGAGCCACGCTCGATCGCCCGGTGGGCGTCGGCCGCCTTCTCGACCGGGAAGACGGCCTCGACCGGCACGGCGAACCGGCCCTGGGTGAACAGCTCGGCCGCGGCGCTCAGGCCGTGCCGGCCGTCGGGCTCGCCGGCCAGCCGGCCCATGGACAGCCGCACGCCGTGCTCCCGGGCGGTGAAGTCGGCCAGGGTCAGCACCGCCGCCGGGTCGCCGGTCAGCGCGATCAGGTCGGGCAGGGATCCGGCGCCGGCGACATCCAGGGCCCGATCCACCGTCCGGGCGGCCACCCGGCCGGCCAGTCCGGGTCCGTAGGCGACCGGCGTGGCGCCGAGCCCGGTGAGGAAGTCGTGGTTGCCGGCCCGGGCGGTGCCGATGACGCGGACCTCGCGGGCCGCGGCCAGTTGCACCGCCATGCTGCCCACCCCGCCGGCCGCGCCGTCGACCAGGAGGGTCATCCCCGGCCGCAGGTCGAGCCGGTCGAGGGCCCGGGTGGCCGTCTCGACGCTGGTGCCCGCCGCGCCGGCCTGGGTCCACGGCATGGCGGCGGGCTTGGGGGCCCACATCTGAAGCACGGCGTACTCGGCGCCGGCGCCGCCGAGTGTCGCCACGTCCACCAGGCCGAACACGTCGTCGCCGACGGCCACACCGGCCACGCCGTCGCCGATCGCGTCGACCACGCCGGCCGCGTCGACGCCCGGGATGTGCGGCAGGGTCAGCCGGGCGCTCATCGGCGTGCTTCCGGACCGGAGGCCGGCGTCGACCGGGGACACCCCGGCGGCCCGCACGCGGACCCGAATCTCACCGGCGCGCGGCTCGGGCACGTCGGCCGTACCCAGGTGAAGCACTTCCGGACCACCGAACCGGTCGAACTGCACGGCGAACATCAACGGCTCCTCTGCCTCGGCAACGTGATCTCTGCCGGGTCGAAGGCCCGGACGGGAGCCGCTGTTCCGCGATCGGGCGAAGTGGGAAGACCTCGGCGGCAGGTGTCTCAGAAGCCCGCATCTATGAGACAGCTTGACGCATAGTTCGGCATGGGGCATCCTCGAACTGTGAGACAGAATGTATCGCAGA
The DNA here is from genome assembly GCF_040684855.1 of Actinoplanes sp. NPDC089786. Classification (NCBI taxonomy): domain Bacteria; kingdom Bacillati; phylum Actinomycetota; class Actinomycetes; order Micromonosporales; family Micromonosporaceae; genus Actinoplanes; species Actinoplanes sp. NPDC089786. Next base: position 24,582 of record NZ_JBFBGU010000022.1, on the reverse strand, counting down.
AGATGACGGTGGCCGTGCTCGGCGCCTCGGGCGCGACCGGACGGCAGGTGGTGTCGACGGCGCGCCGGCGCGGGCACAAGGTGATCGCCCTGGTGCGCCGGCCAGGCACGTTCGAAACCGGTGAAGCGCTCTGGCCCGACGTCACCGACGCTTCGGCTCTCGCCGGCGCCCTGGCCGGCGCCGACGTGGTGATCAGCGCCCTGGGTGGCGCGGGCAAGGGGCCGACGACGGTGTGCACCGACGGCATCCGTTCGGCGGTGACGGCGATGCGGTCGGCCGGGGTGACGCGCCTGATCGCCGTCAGCGCGCACGGCGTGCTGGAGACGCACGACAAGTCGCTGTACTCGCGTGCGGTGTGGGCCGGGGTGGCCGACCGGATGCGCGACAAGGAGACGATGGAGCCGCTGATCACCGCCTCCGGTCTGGAGTGGACGATCGTGCGGCCGCCCGCGCTGTCCGACCACGACGGAGCCGGCGACCACCGGACCGGCGTCGATCTGCCCATTCGGCTGTGGAGTTCGATCGGCCGGGCCGGGCTCGCCGCGTTCCTGATGGACGAGGCCGAGAGCCCGCGGTACGTGCGCGCCTGTCCCCGGATCACCCGATGAGCGTTGCGGTGGTCACCGGCGCGACCGGTGGCATGGGCCGGGTCATCGCCGAGCGTCTCGCGCAGGCCGGCGTCCACGTGGTCGCGATCGTCCGTGACCCCGCGCGCGCCGAGGCTCTGCGCGCCCAGCACGGGGTCGACGTCGTCACCGCGGATCTCTCCCGCCGGGCCGACGTCCGCAGCGCGGCCGAGCTCATCGCCGGCCGCCACGAGCAGATCAACCTCCTGGTCAACAACGCCGGCGCCCACTTCGGCGAGCACCGCGTCTCGCCCGACGGCATCGAGATGCACATCGCCCTCGACTACCTCGCGGCGTACGGCCTCATGACCTTGCTGGCCGAACCCCTGCGGCGCGGCCGGGCCCGGGTGGTGAACGTGGCCAGCGACACCCTGAACGACACCCGCCAGGTCAAGCTGGCCGGCCGGCCCCGCCCGGCCACCCTCGACCTGACCGGCGTCGGCGACCTGGCCGAGCTGAACCCGGCCCGGGGGTTCGTGCCCTTCGAGGCCTACGCCCGCGCGAAGCTCATGACCGTCACCGCCGGCTTCGCCCTCGCCCGGCAGCTCGCGCCCGACTCGGTGACGGTGAACGCCCTGCACCCCGGCATCGTCGCCACCGACATCATCGACGACCTGGTGCCGACCGGCCTGCGCCCGTTCCGCTCCCTGATCCGCCGCGGCCTGCTCAGCCCGGCCGACGGGGCGAGCACCGCGCTGCGCCTCGCGACCGACCCGGGCCTGGCCGACACCACCGGCCGCTACTTCAACCGCGACCACGAGGCGACCACCCCGCCGGTCACCCACGACCCCGCCACCCAGCGGAAACTCCTGGCCCTGAGCGAGGCCCACTTCGCCAGGTAGGGGGTTAATCTGCCTTGTGCGCCGAGTCCGTCCAGAGTGGTATGCGGCGGTCGCGCTGCTGGTGCTGCTGGTGCTGACCAGCTCGCGGTACGGCTGGCATCGCGACGAGCTGTACTTCGTCGTGGCCGGGCGGCATCCGGCGTGGGGCTACCCCGACCAGCCGGTGCTGACCCCGCTGCTGTCGGCCGGGCTGTACCGGCTCGGCGGCGGTTCGCTGGTCGTCCTGCGGACGGCGGCGGCGCTCGCCTCGGCCGTGACCGTGGTGCTGACCGGCGTGATCGCGGGGCTGCTCGGCGGGTCGGAGCGGGCGCGGCTGCTGGCGTCGGTGATGTGGGCGGTCGGGGTGGCCGCCCTGGTCACCGGCCATCTGGTCAGCACGGCCACGTTCGACGTGATGTTCACCGCCGGCGTGATCGCCTGCCTGCTGAAGGCGCTGACCTCCGGGCGGCCGGGCTGGCTGATCGCGGCCGGCGCGGTGCTGGGCGCCGGCTTGCTGAACAAGCTGGTGGTCGGGTTCGTGGCCGCGCTGATCTGTGCGGCGGTGCTGGTCCTGGGGCCGCGACGGCCGCTGCTCCGATGGCCGGCCCTGGCCGGTGGCCTGCTCGCGGTGCTGGGCGCTCTGCCGTACCTGATCTGGCAGACCGCACACGGCTGGCCCCAGTCGGCGGTCGCGGCGTCCATCGCCGGCGAGGACAACCGGATCGCGGTGATCCCGATCCAGCTCGTGCTGGTGTCGATCTTCCTGGCGCCGTTCCTGGGCGCCGGCCTGGTGCGCCTGCTGCGGCGCGGCGCCGGGCCGGGGCGTGCCTTCGGGTACGCGTACACGGCGCTGATCGTGCTGTTGCTCCTGGCCGGCGGCAAGGGGTACTACGCGGCCGGGCTGATGCCGGTGATCGTCGCCTCGGCCGGGATCGCGACCGACGGCTGGCTCGCCCGCGGCCGGCGGCGGCTCCGGACCGCGCTGGTGGGCGTCGCGGTCGCGGTGTCGCTGGTGCTCAACGCCATCAACGGGCTCGCCGTGACCCCGGCCGCGGACCTGCAAGCGAGTGGCATCAACGAGCTCAACCAGGAGGCGGGGGAGCAGGTCGGCTGGCCGGAGTTCCGCCAGGCCGTCCGGGCGGCGGCTCGGACGCTGCCGCCGGATCAGCGGGCCCGCGCGGTGGTGTTCGCGTCCAACTACGCCGAGGCCGCCGCGGTCGAGCTGGGCCGCGGCCTGCCGCCGGCCTACAGCGGCCACAACGGGTACGCGTTCTGGCCACCGCCCGCGTCGGCGACCGGCCCGGTCATCCTGCTCGGCTTCACCCCGGGCGATCGCGCCAGCCGGCTCTTCCCGGGGTGCCGGACGGCCGGTCGGGTCGACAACGGGTACGGGCTGGACAACGACGAGCAGGGCGCGTTCCTGCAGGTGTGCGACGGCCCGGCGGGCGGCTGGCCCGCCGTCTGGCCGTCGCTCATCCACTACGACTAGCCCGGGTTTTGAAACACGGCCTAGGTGTCAGCTGAAGAGGGCGCCGGGGATGTCGGCGTAGAAGTCGGCGGGATCGCGGGAGAGCGAGGCCTTGACGTTGGCGGTGGGACGGTCGGCGATCACCTCGATCTGGCCCGCTTCCAGGCCGTCCAGGGCGGTGGCGACGACCTCGTGGGGCGGGAGCTTGGCGATGTCGACCGCGGCCATCATGTCGGTGTCGGCGATGGCCAGGGCCAGGGCGGTGACCTGGGTCTTCTGGTCGGCCAGCTCGAGCCGGACGCCGTTGGTGAGCGACCACTCCGCGGCCTTGGAGGCGGCGTAGCCGTTGCTGGAGGGCGCGAAGGCGTACCAGCTCAGCGCCGAGATGACGTTGAGGATGGCGCCACCGGCGAGTCGGGGGGCGAAGGCGCGGGTGACGTTGAGGGTGCCCCAGAAGTTGGTGTCGAACTCGCGGCGGATGTTGTCCGTGGAGGGCCCGAGCAGGGGCGCGTCGGTGGAGATGCCGGCGTTGTTGATGAGGAGATCGAGGTCGCCCACCTCGGCGGCCGCGGCGTCGATGGACGCCGGGTCGGTGATGTCCAGCCGGAGCGGAACGACGCCGGGGATGTTGATGCTCTCGGGGCGGCGGGCGGTGGCGTAGACGGTGGTGGCGCCGCGGGCGACAAGAGCCTCGGCGAAGGCCTTGCCGAGCCCGCGGTTGGCGCCGGTTACGAGGGCTTTGGAGCCGTTGATCTGCATGCCACCAGGCTAAAACCTCACATTGACGTCAGAGGCAAGTAATGCGAGGCGGGTCACTATGAACCGATCTTGTCCAGCTCGGCCAGGTCGTCGGCGGAGAGGGTGAGCCCGGCGCCGGCGACGTTCTCGCGCAGGTGGGCCACGGACGACGTGCCCGGGATCAGCAGGATGTTCGGTGACCGTCGCAGCAGCCAGGCCAGGGCCACCGACATCGGGGTCGCCCCCAGCCGGTCGGCCACGGCCGTGAGGGCCGCCGACTGGAGCGGGCTGAATCCGCCGAGCGGGAAGAACGGCACGTACGCGATGCCCTCGGCGGCGAGCCCGTCGATCAGGTCGTCGTCCTGGCGGTGGGCCAGGTTGTACATGTTCTGCACGCACACGATGGGCGCGATCGCCTTGGCCTCGGCGACCTGCTCGGGCGTCGCGTTGCTCACCCCGAGGTGCCGGATCAGGCCCTCCCGCCGCAGGTCGGCCAGGGTCTCGAACGCCTCGGCGAGCGAGCCGGGCTGCGGCCCCTCAGCGTTGCCGAGCCGCAGGTTGACCAGGTCGAGCCCGTCGAGGCCGAGCGTCTCGAGGTTGTCGTGGACGGCCCGGCGCAGGCTCGCCGGGTCGCGGGCCGGGGGCCAGCCGCCCTGCTCGTCGCGGGTCGCGCCGACCTTCGTCACGATGTGCAGCGACCCGGGGTACGGGTGCAGGGCCTCGCGGATGAGCCGGTTGGTGACGTGTGGCCCGTACGCGTCGGCGGTGTCGATGTGGGTGATGCCGAGCTCGACCGCGGCGCGGAGCACGGCCAGCGCGCCGTCGTGGTCGGCCGGCGGTCCCATGACCCAGGGGCCGGCGAGCTGCATGGCGCCGTAGCCGAACCGGGTGACGGTCAGGTCGCCCAGCGTCCAGGTGCCGCCGGGAAGAGAAGTGGAGGTCATGGACTCCACTCTGATGGGGTAACTTTCTTTTGGGAAGTAGGCACCTGAAGGTGCGTAACGCACCAGACCCGGGAGAGTGGCGATGGCGACAGCAGCCCAGAAGCGGGCGCGGGCGAAGGCCGACTACGACGCCTTCCTGGCCGTGTGCCCGAGCCGCAAACTGCTCGAACGGATCTCCGGCAAGTGGGTCACGCTGATCCTGGCCGCCCTGGGCAGCGGTCCCGACTGCGCCGGCGAGCCGCGCCCGATGCGCTACTCCGAGCTGTCCCGGCTGCTGGCCGGGGTGAGCCAGAAGATGCTGACCCAGACGCTGCGCGCCCTGGAACAGGACGGGCTGGTCCTCCGTACGGTGGTGCCGACCGTGCCGGTCACGGTCTCCTACGAGCTGACCGACCTCGGCCTCTCCCTGTTTGAGCTGACCCGCGGCCTCAAGTCCTGGGCCGAGAACCACATGGACGCCGTGCTCGCCCACCCAGGCGTTCCGGACCGGCCCACTGCCGGCGAGACGAGGCGGTGACCGGCCGCTCTCGTTGCGCCTCAGGCGCATCATCGGGTGATGAAATACTTCCGGGACGTCTCCTGCGCCTACCGGGACCTCGATGCCGGCCGCCGGTTCTTCACCGAGGCCCTCGGCTTCGTCGAGCGGTCGGTGCAGCCCGACCGGGTCGAGCTCGTCTTCGAGACCTCCGACCGGCTCATCGCCACCCGGGCCGAGCCGGGCCGGGTGGAGCCCCCGTCAGAGCACTACCAGGGCCGGTTCCTGATGGGCGCCAACTCGGATGCGATGGACCGGCTGGTCGACCGGGCGAGGGCGGCCGGCGCCGAGGTCGTCGACGTCGAGGTGGGCAGCTACGACGACGGGGACGAGTTCAACGGCGTCTACACCTTCACGGTGGTGGATCCGGAAGGTCACCGCTGGCGCTTCGACGGGGGCGTCGCCCTGAGCGGCTGACGGCCGCGTAGGCGGCCGTGTCGCCATGATTCCCATCCGCCTTTCATCGGACCGCGCGCCGGACGGCCCCGCCTCGGGGGATGCGAGCCGTGACCGGGACGGCACCACATGTCACCTCCAGCCGCGCCACCGCGGCACGGCATCCCGGCGTGAGCCGTGAAAAGTCACCCGTCCGGTGGCCCAGGTGGGCGGTTACGCTGGTAGGTGATCGCGACGGCCGATGAGTGGGGATGCAATGAGCGCGTGGCCGTCGGCGGAGCTCGTGGGTCTGCTGGAAGGCGATCCGCACGGATGTGCCCTGGCGACAGCGGTCCGCGGTCAGGACGGCGACATCATCGATTTCACCCTCACCTACCTGAACGAAGCCGGTAGCCGGTTCCTGCAACGACCCCGCGACGAGCTCATCGGCCGTACATATCGGGAGCTGTGGCCCGAGACCGTCACCGACGGGACGCTCCCGCTGTACCGGCAGGTGGTGCAGGAGCGGGTGCCGACAGTACGCACCGTCTACTACGACCGGGCGACCGTGGCCGGTCACTTCGAAATTCGGGTCATGCCGTTCGGCGACGGGTTCGTCGCCCGGTTCGTCGATCTTTCCAAGCTCACGATGGGATCCGAAAGCGAGGGCGGCGCCCGGCTCTACGACGCGCTCGATGCGGCCTTCGACGGGTTCGCGCTCCTGCGAGCCATCCGCGACGACGACGGTGTGATCGTCGACTTCACCCGCGAGTACGTCAATCAGGTCGGTGCGAAACTCGCCGGCCGTCCCGTCGAGGATCTCATCGGGAAGCGGATCGCCGCGCAGTCGTCCGGCGCCGCGGAGGTCGACCTGGTGCCACACCTGAGAACCGTTGCCGAGACCGGCGATACGTGGCATCACCAGGTGACCTCGTCGAGCACCGCGCAGGTGTGGGAACTCAAGGCGATCCGCGTCGACACCGGTTTCGTCGCCGTCTCCTATCGGGATGTCACCGAGCAGGTCGATCACCAGCGGCAACTCGAACACAGCGCCGCGCAGGCCCGCACTGCGGCGCAACGGACCACGGCGCTGCAGCGCGTCACCGCGGCGCTGGTCGCGGCCAACACCCCGGACGAGGTCTACCGGGCCATGGGCACCGTCCTCCGGCCCTCCGCCGGCGGGCACGGCCTCGCCGTCCTGCTCATCGAGCAGGGCCGGCTGGCGTTGCGGTACTCCGCCGGCTACGAGATCCACGTCGTCGACCAGCTCAGACAGGTGCCGATGGCGCACCCGTACCCCGCAGCCGGCGTAGCCCGCACCGGGCAACCCCGCTACCTCAGCTCCCCGCGGGAATTCGCCGCCGCCCAACCCGACCCCGCCGCAGCCATCTCCGGTGGCAACCGCAAAGCGTGGGCGTTCCTGCCGCTGACCACCGCTGGACAGGTCCTCGGCACGCTGGTGATCGGCTACCAGCGGCCCCGGAACTTCGACGACGACGAACGGGCCAACCTGACGGCCTTCAGCCGGCTGGCTGCCCAAGCACTCCAGCGTGCCCTGCTCTACCAAGCCCAGCTGTCCATCGCCGCGGACCTGCAACGCGCACTGCTGCCCGCCGCCCTGCCCAGCATCCCCGGCGCCCAGCACGCGGTCCGCTACCTACCCTGGACCCACGGTGCTGATGTCGGCGGCGACTGGTACGACGCCATCCACATCGACGCCGACCGGGCCGCCATCGTGATCGGTGACGTCGCCGGCCATAGCCCTCAAGCCGCGGCGACGATGGGGCAGCTGCGCAGCGCGTTACGCGCCTACGCCGCTGACGGCAGCCCACCCGCCGAGGTGATACGCCGTGCGAACGAGCACCTGCTGCGCTACGAACCGCAGGCCATGGCGACCTGCTGCTACCTCGAACTCCACCTGTCCCATGGCATCGCCACCGCGGTCCTCGCCGGCCATCCCCCGCCCGTCCTGCGGTCCGACGACCACACCGGGCCACTGCACGTGCGACCCGGACCACCGCTGGGCACCCGGCGGGCCACCTATCGCGACCAGATACTTCCGCTGCCACCGGGATGCAGCATCGTGCTGTACACCGACGGACTCATCGAGGACCGCCGCTACACCGTCGACCGCGGCCTGACCGAACTGTCCGAAGCGATCCGGTCCGGGCCCACGGACGACCCCGCAGATCTGGTCGAGCACATCCTGAACGCCAACGTCGGCCCCCACCCGCGCAGCGACGACGTCGCCATCCTCGCTCTCACCCTCCGCACGCCACCGCCACGCAACCCAGACCCGGACTGACGCCCAAGCCAACGGGTTTCTTCGCACGACGTCGCCTCAAAGGGGAATTGACGGCAATGGCGGGGCCCGCAGTCGGGTACCACTTGGTGTGGGTAGCCGACATCCGTCAAGATCGGGTAGTGAAGCGCCGAACCGTTGTGCTCATGGCTGGTGGCATCGCCGCCGCCCTCGCCCTGGCCGGCTGGGTGTTCGCGCCGCGGATCTTCGAGTCCGGACCGCGACCAGCCTTCCAACTGCCGGTGGCCTGCGGCGAGGCATGGCTGCTCGGCACCTACCCCGGCCACGACGACTTCGACATCGACCTCTTCCCGGCCAGGGGACCAGCGTGGGGGCGGCCCGTGCTGGCCTCGTACGCGGGAACCGTGATCGAGGCCGGCATCAACGGCACGCTCGGCGCCCGTACCCAACAGAACCCGAAAGGTCCTCGAGGCAGCGGCGGCGGTTACTGGGTACGGCTCGACCATGGCGGCCGGTGGCAGACGCAATACCTGCACCTGCTGGAGCCACCGATGGTCGAGCAGGGGCAGCGCGTGCAGATCGGTCAGCAGATCGGCAAGGTCGGCAGCACCGGCCGGTCCGGCGCCGCGCACCTGCACTACGAGCAGAGGATCGGCCGGCAGAAGGTGGAGGCGTACTTCGCCGGCCGGCCATCGGGCATCACCACCGACGACCGCGAGTATGAGGTCCGGCACGTCAGCGAGAACTGCCCGGCGCCGAGCCCAGCTCGCAGCAACTCCGGCACGCGACTCCCCGGCAGCGGGTAGCCCATCTCCCTCATTCTCATGCCGATGACAGTGCACGCAGCAAGTCCCAGGCGGCTAAGCCTCGTACTTCGGCGTCGTCCTGAGTTGGTCGTATCCGGTGGCCGCCCATGCGGCGGCGACCAGTGGGCGGTGGAGGTCCGCACGTCGGACGCACACGCCGATGTTGAGTTCGCCGGGGCTGGAGGGTGCGGAGACGGTGTGCAGCCGATTCCGGGCGTTGCTGTGTCGCAGGACGAGGTCGGGAACGATGCCGTGACGCCTTGTCATCGCGGGCAACAATCGGACATGCCGATGACAGGATGGTGGCGTGGCTACCGATGAGACGACACTTCTTGACGGGGACATCGTGCTGCGCGAGTGGGCCGAAGCCGATCTACCGCAGATGATTCTGGTCTTCGACGACCCGGAGATCGCGTATCGAACACCGATTGCGAGCCCTTTCGACAATGCGGCTGCGAAGGCCTACCTGAGCAGCGTTCGTCAGGCGCGACAGGCCGGCACGCGACTCCACCTGGCGATCACGGTGGACGACCTACCGCGGGGCGAAGTCATGCTGAACCTCGCCACAGCCAGCATTGCCTACGTCGTCGGAGCCTCGTATCGAGGCCAGGGCCTGGGAAGACGTGCCGTTGCCCGGCTCGTCACGCATGCCTATGACGTCCTCGGCCTGCAGCGGACGTACCTCGAAATCGAAGCAGACAACGTCGGAAGTATTTCGGTCGCACGCTCAGCCGGATTCCGTCCCACCAATGAAGAACCCGAGTTCGTTGAGGACAAAGAGCGCAGATATGCCATACACCGCTGGACGAATCAGAGAACGCGGTAGATCCATGTAGTGCCACCAAGGCTCCGGAACCAGACAGGTGTCCGGCGGTTCAGTCAGAGCTACCCTCTGCCGTTCGGGGCGCAGGTTTACGAGGTTCTCCTGAGGATCGAGCCGGCGAAGAATGTGCGGATGTCGCGGACGAGGAGGTCGGGCGTCTCGTGTGCTGCGTAGTGGCCGCCCTGGTCGTAGGTGTTCCAGGACACGATGTTGGCGTGGTCGCGCTCCGCGTACGTCCGGATTGCTTGGAGGTCGTGCGGGAACTGGGCCAGGGCCAGGGGCACGGTGGTGGGGCCGGGGGGGGGGGCGGTGACTCCCGGCCGTGTTCGGCATAGATCCGCATCGCTGATGTGGCGGTACCGGTGAGCCAGTAGATCGTGACGTGGGTGAGCAGCGTCTCCCGATCGAGGCCGTGCAACACCTGGCCGTTCCACGCGAGCAGGCCGACGGGTGAGTCGGTGAGCGCGAATCCGAGTGTGTCCGGCCGCTGGGCGTGAACGTGGGCGTACGAGCCCGCATGGCGTTGAAGATGGCGAAGCCCGTCCAGTGCGGCTCGGTCGGCCGGCGTCATGTCTTCGTGGTCGGCCTCGACGGTTGGCGGGTAGGACAGCCACTCGCCGTCGGGGAACGAGAACAACTGTGTCACGTGCACGCCGACGACGGCGTCCGGAGCGGCCCGGCCCAGTTCCGGAGCGATGTGCGATCCCCAGTCGTTGCCGGCCGCGCCGTACCGCCGATAGCCGAGGCGATCCATCAGCGCTGCCCAGGCATGGGCGATACGGCGTGGACCCCAACCGGTGTCCGGGGTGGGACCGGACCACGCGAACCCCGGCAGGGACGGGATGACCAGATGGAACGCGACCTGCGGGTCGTGGCCGTATCGGCGCGGATCGGTCAACGCCTCGATCACGTCCAGGAACTCGACTACCGTTCCCGGCCAGCCGTGACTGAGGATCAGCGGCAGCGCCCCCGGCTCCGGCGACCGGACATGCAGGAAATGCACGTTGGTCCCGTCGATCGTGGTGTGGAACTGCGGATACCGGTTGAGTCGTGCCTGCCAGGTGCGCCAGTCGTAGGAGTCGCGCCAGTACTCCGAAAGCTCACGTATCCAGGCGCCGGAGACGCCGTACCGCCCGGCCTCACCCGCCAGAGCGGGCGCCCGGCGTGTCCTCGCCAACCGTTCGCGTAGGTCGGCGAGGTCGCCATCGGGAACATCGATGATGAAGGGGCGGATCTCCCGAGGATCGTGCATGTCGCTCACCTCTTGTGCTCCGCGCTCGCGTTCAGACCTGTCGGCCTAGCCATTCCAGGGCCGATTCAGCGTGGTTGACGATGGTGAAGTGGCTGTCGCCCGGGCAGAGCCGAAGCTCGGCCGTCGGGCAGTGCGCGGCCAGCCACGAGCCGTGACTGGCTGGGATGATCCGGTCCTCGGTCCCGTGCAGCAGCCGGACCGGGGCGCCGATGGCAGCGGGATCGCAACCCCAGGGCAGGGTGTACGAGACATCATCGTCGATCTGGCCGTACGGCCCGGCGTCGAGAGCGGGCCCTGCGACCTTTCCCAGCCAGCCCCACGACCCCTCGACCTGCGCGACACCGGACTGTCGGTGCCCGCAGGCAGCGTCACCCGGCTGCCGGCCAGCTACCGGCACACCGACTCCGGTTTGGTCCAACTCGAACCGGCCGCCGGTGGGTTCTACGCCGGGCACCCGCCGTTCGACGTGAGTCACGTCGAACTCGTCTCGACAGTGGCCGACTACACCCGCTTCGCCCGGATGCTGGCCGATGGCGGCCGGTTCGAAGGGCGGCAAATCGTGTCCGAGGAGCACCTGCGGCTGATGACCGGCGACCAGGTGCCGGCTGCCGCCAAGACATCGGACAGCTTCATCCCCGGCTTTTGGGATCGGACCGGCTGGGGCTTCGGCGTCGGTGTCGACACCGAGAGCGGGCGGCCGGCCGCTACGGGTGGTCCGGCGGACTGGGCACCAACTTCTTCGTCGAAGCCGCCACACCTGACGGCGGCGAGAACCTGAGGTCAGCACGATCAGCCGTGGCAACGTCTCCTCCGTGAATCGGAGAGCAACGATGGGATGCCTCGTTCAAGATCACCTACGGTGACACTGTGACATGTGCCGCGTTATCGGGCGTGGTGTGTCCCGATCATCTACATTGTGAGCGCAGCTCGCTTTTGCGGGCATATCCGTCCGTTACCGGAGAAAGGGACCCATTTTGAAGTCTCGCATTGTTGCCGCCGCCGTCCTCGGTGGACTCGTGGCCTTGACCGCCTCGGCCGCTCCCGCCCTGGCCGCCGCGCCCCGCACGTTCACCACCACGGTTTCCGGCACCTGCGACACCGGCACCGGCGAGTGGGTGGTCGACTGGGCCATCACCAACAACTCGGACACCAACGCCCTGACGATCCTCACCTCGTCGACCCCGTCCGATCACGCCCTGACCAGTCTCCCGTCGCCGGGCGCGGGCGCCACCGAGCACGCGATCCAGCGCATCCCCGGCGACAGCACGGGCGCCCACCTGCAGTACATCGCCGTGTGGACCGACTTCCCCGGCGGCAGCTACCAGAGCACCACCGACTTCACCGCGCCGTCGGTCTGCACCCAGGCCTGATCAACACCGGGTGCGGCGGCGGTCAGGCCCTCGCCGCCGCCGCACCCACCCGGCGCTCTGCTGAACGAAACAGTTTCGTTCAGAAGACAGCCAGCACGCCCCGCCGCACCCGCCCCGCAGTCGCGCAAACCGGCTCACCGCCGGACCCTTCGGCGAGAAACTCCAACTCCCCGGTCAGCGGCCGGCGATCGCCCGCACCGACGTCCCCGTCCGCGAGTCCCGGCGGATCGCCGCGAACAGGTCAACCTTCGACATCAACGGCATCGGCGGGCTCCCGTCCAGACCCGGCGATACTCCCACCGGCCCGAGTGGGTCCGAAACTCGCGACCATCGAATCCACCCGTCTCGGCGCCGTGAGTAGGCTGTTGCCGATGTCGCGATCGGCAGGGCCTGAGCCGGCCTCGAACGTACGGCTGTCGGTGTTGGATACCGCGCCGATCGTCCAGGGGTCGACGCCCAGGCAGGCGTTGCAGAACATGGTCGATCTGGCGACGTTGGCCGATGGGCTGGGGTATCACCGCTACTGGGTGCCCGAGCATCATGGCATGCGCGGCGTGGCGAGTTCCGCTCCCGCCGTTCTCGTCGGCCACCTGGCCGACGTCACGGCTCGTCTCCGGGTCGGCGCGGGCGGGGTGCTGCTGCCCAACCATGCCCCGATCGTGGTGGCCGAGCAGTTCGGCACGCTCGCCGCGCTCCATCCAGGACGTATCGATCTGGGCGTCGGCCGCGCGCCGGGCGGGCCCAGGGCCGTGGTGGAGACCGTCCGTTCCGAGGCGGAGCGGACCGCGAAGCCCTTTCGCCAGCAGTTGCAGGAGCTCCTGGCCCACCTCGAACCGGCTCAGGACGCGCCGTTCGCGGCGATCCCCGTGCTCGGCGGAAACGTGCCGTCAGTGTGGCTGCTCGGCTCTACGACCGCCAGCGCCGAACTGGCCGCGCAGTTCGGTCTGCCGTACGCGTTTGCCCACCATCTCAATTCGGCTTCGGCGGTGGATGCCACACGCCTCTACCGGCAGCGATTCCGTCCTTCACAGCACACGGCGACACCGACCACGCTGGTCAGCGTCTCCGTCATCGCGGCAGAGGACGATGAGCGCGCCGAATGGCTTGCCGGCTCTACCCGGTTGAAGGTGCTCAGTCGCGTACGGGGGAATCGGATTTTGTTGCCGAGCCCGCACGACGCCGCAGCCTATCCCTACACCGACGACGACCGCGTCGAGATCGCAGCCCGCGCCGGCGGTGTCCTCGTCGGTGGCCCGGAGACGCTGACCAAGCGCCTGCGAGAAGTGCTCGACGGCACCGGCACTGACGAGCTAATGGTGACCACACCGGTGTACCACCACGCGGATCGGCGGCTGTCCTATGAAGTGCTCGCGTCCATCTCCGACCGGCTCCGCCGCAGCCGCACGTGAGGGGTCCTGGATGCGTGCCGACGCGGTCGTCTCGTCCGTGACTTTGACGCGCAGCGGTCACTCTCCGTGCCTGTGGGCAACGCCATGGCCGGCGTCCAGCTATAGCCGATGTGAGTGCGCGAGGTGCCGGGTCATCGCAGAAGCACGGCGACAACCGCCTCCGACAGAACCGTTTGCGGGCCTGCCTGTTGACGCGATTGTGTGCCGGTCCCATGCGGCCTCTGGCATCATCGCGTCGATGACTGCGATCCGGAAACAGGTGCTTGGCGAGGTGTCCGACCGGATCCTCGCGCTGCGGCTGGATCACCCGATACGCGTGGGGATCGACGGCCACTCCGCGGCCGGCAAGACGACCCTGGCCGACGAACTGGCCGCCATCCTGCGTAGCAGGACGACGCGGCCCGTGCTCCGGGTCACGATTGATCACTTCAAACGGCATGTCGGCCTGCGTACGCAATATCCGCCCGGGTCGCCGGAGAGCTACTACTTCGAGATGTTCGACGTCGATGCCATCCGCGACGAGTTGCTGGTGCCGCTCGGTCCGGGTGGCAACCGCCGCTACCGGAGCCAGATCATGGACGTCAGCGGTCGTACGCCCATCGACTCCGGCGTCCAGGTGGCCCCGGACGACGCGATCCTGGTGGCGGACGGCGGGTTCCTGCAGAAGCCGGCCCTGTCACGACACTGGGACTTGCGCGTCTACCTCCACATTGACACGGCGGAGGTGCTGCGCCGCGGCACGATCCGCGATCAGGCGTGGATGGACTCGCCGGAGGCGGCGGCGGCGCGGTACCGCACGTACTACATCCCCGGCGAGGAGCTTTATCTGGCCGAGATCCGCCCGGCGGAACGAGCCGACATCGTCATCGACAACCGCGACTTCGAGGCACCCTGCATCGTGCATTAATTTCCCAACCAAGGTCATTAGTATTGACCGTGGGTGCTTGGCTGCGGATGATCGCTACACCGCGTGAGTGTCTCTCGTACGCGAGTGCGCTGTCATGCCGATGTGAGTGCCTTGATTGATCAGATCGTGCGCGGCGCTTGATGCGGCCTGCTTACTCTCATGCCGCGAGCAGTGTGTTTCGCCGGAGGCGTGCGACCGCAGAAGACACCCTGGTGATGGTGGTGCGGCGCGGGCGGGCGCCGCGGGAAGAGGCTGTCGGTGGGGTGATACTGGGCGGGTGGCAGCGACGTATCGCCCGGTCCGGGTTCGTATCATCGGCCACGCGTGAGGTAGACGATGACCGATCTGACCCGCCTGACGGCCACTGAACTGATCGCCGCGTACCGGGACGGTAGCGTGTCCCCGGTTGAGGTGACCCGGGCCACGCTGGCCGCGATCGATGCCGGCAACGACGACGTCAACGCCTTCGTCCTGGTCGATGCCGACGGTGCGGTGGCTGCCGCCGTGCGGTCCGAGGCCCGTTGGCGTAGCGGCAGCGTTCTCGGGCCGGGTGACGGCATACCGACCTCGATCAAGGACCTCCTGTACTGCCGTGGATGGCCGACGCTGCGCGGCACAAACCTGATCGATGAGCGCGGGTTATGGACCGAGGACGCCCCGGCGGTGGCCCGGCTCCGGGAAACAGGGGCTGTCCTGCTGGGCAAGACCACCACGCCGGAGTTCGGCTGGAAGGGCGTCACCGACTCGCTGCGCCACGGCCCCACCGGCAATCCATGGGATGCCGCGCTGACTTGCGGTGGATCGAGCGGGGGCAGCGCGGCGGCGGTCGGGCTCGGCATGGGTGCGTGGTCGGTCGGCACCGACGGCGGTGGATCACTACGCATTCCCGCCGCGTTCACCGGTACGGTCACGATCAAGCCGACGTACGGGCTGGTCCCGGTATGGCCCGCGAGCCCATTCGGGACCCTCTCGCACGCCGGCCCGATCACCCGCTGCGTCGCCGATGCCGCTTTGATGCTCGACATCCTCACCGGCTTTGACTCGAGGGACTGGTCGGCGTTGCCCACCCCGACCGCGTCGTTCCTGGACGGACTGGACGACGGCGTGCGCGGCGTGCGCATCGCGTTCTCACCGGATCTGGGCTACGCGCGCAACGATCCACAGGTCGAGGCCGCAGTGCGGGCCGCTGCCGCGGTCCTGGCCGATGCCGGTGCGCACGTCGAGCAGGCCGATCCCGGTTTCGCGGATCCGGTCGAGGCCTTCCATGTGCTGTGGTTCGCGGGCGCAGCCAAGGTCCTTGAGGCCTACGGAACGGACGCCCTGCGGCGCGTAGATCCCGGCCTGCGCCGCGGCGTGGAACGGGCTGCTGGCGTCAGTACCGCGGACTATCTAGAGGCGACCGCGCTACGGGCGGATCTCGGCGTACGGATGGGCCGCTTCCACCAGTCCTACGATCTGCTGCTCACACCGACCCTGCCGATCACCGCGTTCCCGAAAGGTAGGGACGTCCCACACGGTTGGCATTCGGTGGACTGGACCAGTTGGACTCCCTATACCTACCCGTTCAACATGACCCAGCAGCCGGCCGCGAGCGTGCCCTGCGGATTCACTTCCGGCGGCCTTCCAACCGGCTTACAGATCGTCGGCCCTCGCCACGCCGACGCACTCGTACTCAGAGCCGCTCGCGCCTACGAACGGGCCACCGACTGGACCCGCACCCGGCCACCACTGCCCCGCGGCTGACAACCCGCCACCTGAGCGCGAACCTTGTACCACCCGGCCAGCACCAGCAGCCCGGCACCTCATCACACAGCGCTACGGCGAACCAGCAGGAATCCGCGCACGGACATGCCGATGAGCGGATGCTCGAGCCGCAGCTGTCGTGCTGAGGTAGCTGGCGCTTAACGATGCGGGTTCGCGACGGTTACGCTGTTGTCGCGACCCGGACGGATGGGTCTGGTTACGAACAAATCGAACTAGGATCGGCGCAATGCCGGATCCTGATAACTGCCCCGAGTTTCATTGGAATCCCATGGCGGCCGGCGCATCCCATTCTCAGTTCGCAGGAACCCTGGCCGCAATCGTTCTGACGGCAATGGTCGTGCTCCTCAGCACGCAACGCCGACACGCGAATCAAACGTACGCCCTGCCCTTGTTTCTGACGTCACTCTTCTCCCTGACGTTCACCGCGTACGCGTTCTCACTTGTCGCGGGAATCCAGGACTGCCGCCAGGCTTGGACACTCCTGATGGCCGCCAGCGCGGGACTGGGCGTCGGAATTCTCGGGGTATTCGGTGGACTCTCGTGGCTAATCATCTCCGACGGAGACACCGAGACCATGGCCTACGATTTCACGATCAAGATAGCGTTCGTTGTCGCGGCAATGGCGGTCACAGACGTCGCAGGAACTGCTCGGAATCTTCTCCACATTCTGTTTCGCACTGTTCAATATTCTACCGTGATCGCGGTGCACGCCGCTTACGTGGCCGCCGTCATGGCCGCGTTTTTCGCCGTGGGGCGAAACCGGCGGAAAGGGTGTCGCAACTATCCAAGAGCCGTCAGGCGCGCCGCCGGCTCGACGCTTGGATGCGCGTTAGCCGCAGGACTGATCCTAGAGGTGACCCTGGCCACCGAGCGCTGGAACGACTCCACCACCTGGATCAGCGTTTGCGCATCTTTTCTCGGCATCGCCATAGTCCCGGTCGCGGCAGTCGCTCACCTCTGCGCCCTTCCGACGCGAAGCGACCGTGTGGCCGTACTAGGTCGGCTCGCCTCGCGCGGAATCCCCCCTCAAAAAAAGGGAACCGACGTCAGCGACCATGGCAACACAAAGCGGACACGCAGAAAGAACCGGAACCAAACTCGTTGATACGCTCACGAGAACAACGAGCTCTCAAGGATCCTTTTTCGCTCCTGAAGACGGAACCACCTTCAAAACGACATCGTTCAGAGCGCGGTTGTCCCCGGCCACACCCACTGCCCGCTCCATCGTACTCAGTTCGAGATCGAGGCAGCGCGATGGCCGGACACAGGACCAGGCCCGCCTACATCTTGCAATCCTTCGAGATCCCCGAATTGGGCTCCAACAGCCTTTCGGTGGCGGAAAGGCGCATCCTCTTCTGCCGCCGGTCGTATACGACGGCCGTTCAGCGTCGTCACAGTGAGCGAGTCCGATCCGACCCTTTTGCTCAGACGTGCATCGGATGCGCCTGCCACCAGGTACAACGTCAGCTCCACGGTGGACTGCGTTAGGTACTACACGACTACCAGAGTCAGCACCACGGCGGAGTAGATCGCTGTCGAGGCCCAGAAACGTGTGCGGACGGCTGTGGCTGTACCCGCTCCGCGAACAGCTCACCGCACAAGTCCTGGCCGCCTACACCGGCGTGGCCGCCGCCAGCCCACCCGCCGAGGCCGTCGCACTGCTGAGCGCGGCGATCACCGTCGGCCCTACAACGATCATGTCCACCAGCCCGCCATGCAGAAACTGCACGACACCGGCGATCACACCGCAGCAACCAGGTCGCACACCGCGTACCTCGAGCGTGTCGCCGCGGCAGGGCTCCAGCCGCCACCGCCCACCGGCTGACCCGGTCGCCGCAGAACACCGGAGAGCGCAGCGCCAACCGGTGCCGGTGCCGGTGCCGGTGCCGCGTCGTGCGTTACCGAAGGCGGCACTCGCCGCGCCGGTGCTACCTGCCGTCGGCCTTCAGAGTGGCTTGCTCGGCCAGCGACGCGATGCAGACGCACGGCACGCGCCCGCAGCTCATCAGGATACTTCTTCGCTGCCGCCACGGATACTTCCTCACCATGATCAGTCGATCATGCTTGAGAAGCTCCCTCGAGGTGGGGCTGACTCACTCACGGGACGTCGATTCGGCCGAGCAGCCGAAGTCAATGGCGTGTTTGTTCACTCACTCTGTGTGCGGCAAGCTCTTGACACGTTCCAGTGCGGATAGGCAATGATCGATCAGAAGACGGCGTCCACTGTGGTCATCGGGACCCGTGGCGCCATCGCGACCTAAGGAGATCTACGTTGACGCTCGTGCTCCGAGCGCGCATCGCAAGATGCCTGCGATCCGGCACCGCTCACGCGCCGATCCGCGGGAGAACCCGAAAAGATCCCCTGCTACAGGGCCGATGGCGTTGGGTGATCGGCATACCGTCCGTTGCCGCGCTCGCCGCCGGCCTTCTGGCCATCCCGGCGGCACCAGCGATGGCTGCGTATCTGGCGCCGACCGCTGTCGGGGCCGGCGCCGCCACCGACAACAGGGTATGGACCGCGGTCGGCACCGCAGCTGGATCGTTGGTGCGGGCACGCGTGTACGTCGCAGGACTTCCCGGGGCGCTAGTCGACAACCAACGGTGGCAGTGGGAAAGGGTCGCGTCCAACGCCACCGCGGGAATCACCTTCCGCATCCGCAATGTCGCCAGCAGCCGGTGCCTCGACCAGACGAGCGCCGGGCTCGTCATCAACAACTGCGGAACCGCGGCGACCCAGCGGTGGCGTGCTCCACTCACTGACCCAAATGGCGGATGGACGCTGATCAACCAGGGAAACTCGCAATGCCTGGCAGCCAACAGCGTCGACGCCGGTGCGATCATGAAGACCGCCGCGTGCGACCGAAGCGCACTGCAGCGCTGGCGGCTGCGTCCAGCGTCGCTGGACTGCACCATCCGCAGTCGGGATTGGACCATGACCGAGGTCTGTGCGCTGCAGAGTGCGGAGCGAATGAGGGGTGTCACGAGTAATTGGCGGCACTATCCTCTGAGTATGCCGTGGGTAGATCCCGAGGACTACGTACTCACCCATACCGTCAAGAGTTACGTACAGACACGGCCGTTGACGCCGTCAGGCGGGCAGGGGCAGACGGGCGTGGAGTTCGGTTTGCAGGCGGATCGCAGCATCCAGCCGTCCGGTACGGTCTCGTACAAGGCGTATTGGCTTGAGTGGAATACCACCACTGAGCAGGTGCATCCGCTCAGCACCGTGATAGCCCCGCGGTCGAATACTGCCGATGGCCGCAACCACACGTTCATGATGCTTGGCAACGGCGACGCCGGCCAGTGGGACCTGCTGTACGACTTCGATACCGTGGCCGAGACGACGCTGCAGGCGGGCGGTACCACTCGCCTGTCTCGCACGGGGATGGCCATTCGCTATCCGCATGCGGTCACGGCAGAGCAGTCGTTCGGTTTTCGGATGCAGGTGATGAATAGTGGCGAGGTCTGGCGTCTGCCCTACCTGACGGAGACGGGCCTGGCTGAACCGAAGAAGTGCGACTCGCCTCCCCGGTACGAGGATTGGGGCTACGACACTGTCAACCTTCCACCGAACTGCATGACGTCGTCCTACAAGGCCCTCTCAGGTGAAAATGCCACGGACCCCGCAGTACTTGATTCGTTCGGGGTTGGTAAACCGGCCACGGCCATGGCGGAACCGGCTGGCCCATTGCCGCCGTCCCTCGCCGAAGCCGCTCCTGCCACCTACAACGGCGTTGACCAGAAGGCGCTGGCCACTTGCCTGGAGACAGACGCCAGCCAGTGCCTCAGCACGGTGCCCGGCCTTGCCGGTTGTGTCGCCGCCCGCCTGCGTTGCAACGTCACCGCCCCGGCCGGCGCGGTGACCGCCCCGCCGGGAGCCGCCCTGACAGCAAACCAGGCGCTTGAAGAAGCACGCCGCATCTTCTCGGTCCTGAAACCGGCCACGGCTAAGGTGACCACCCGCCGCGGCGCTGATGCCAAGTCAGCGGCACCGGGTACACACGGCGGCCCTGTACATGTCGTGACCTCGGACGCGCTCGTGCGGTCGACCGCCGCGTCGAACCCGGCCGTCTATCGCGGCTATCGAGCCGTCTTCGACGTGCAGACCGGTCGCATGACCTACGCCTGCCTCGGCGTCGGATGCAAGGAGGCGGTATGAGACCGGCCACGTGGACCGCTCGTCCAGAAAGGAAAGTGCTGATGCGCATGCGAAGTGTCGGTTTGGCTGGGGCCTTGCTCCTTGCCTTTCTCCCGGCGGCATCAGCCAATGCGTCACCAGACGATTCGCCTTCAGCACCGCACGCCTTTGTGGAGCACGGCATCAGGGGCAAGCCGCTGACGTTCTCGTCGCCCGACCCGAACGCGTTTGTCGAGAAGGGATGGCGGAAAGCGCCGGCCACGCTGCCGCCAGGCGGAGTTCTGCTGGGGCGCCCCGCCGCGGCAGATGATCCTGACGAACCTCCCCCGCCGCCCACTAAGGAGCAGTGCCTCAATAGGCCGGAGGCCGAGGTCACCCCTCCCGAACCGGGCGACGAGAACGACACTCTGGCGGGCTGGTACAAGGATCGTTACGGCTGGTGTGCCTGGGGCACGATGAAGGCCGAAGGTAAAGACGCCGAGACTGGCCTGGAAGTCGCCGAGTTCACAGTGCGGTTCGTAATTATCGGATACGGCAACAACGGTGCACGCCAGTTCGACTACAACGTCTACCTCGATCGCTTTGACTACGTCGGCCCTATCAAATGGGATCTGGCGACCATGTCGGTGAGGATATCCGGATGCAACGAGACAACCATGGACTGCCCGACAACGCGTCATGGCACCCTCCCGGCGTGGCAAGCCGCTCCGAACGCCGCCTTCACTGTCACTTCGCCAGAGGTCAGCGGCGGGGGTGAGCAAATCCTGAGCGGAGACCTTCAGGTGGCAATCGACTTTGCTACTCCGGCAGAGCCTGAATGGGTGTGGGGGGCGCCCAACGGTGTGACCGTTGCGCACACACCGATCCGCTACGACTCGGCGACGTATGTTGGACGGGCGCGCGGTGCGATCTTCCCGGCGTATCGGCTGACGTTCGTCGTCGACAGCATCGCCGATAACCAGGACGAGAGCGCTCTGCATATCAAGCAGGCGTTCGAACGGCCGCAGCTGACCTGGCCGAGCTGGCAAGGTAAAACCGTGCCGGGGAGAACTGAGCCGCTGACACGCATGTACAATCCGGCCGCGAACTCAAGCAACCGAAATAAGTCAGAAAATATGTGCAGAAAGATATACGGCGATTGGGACTCGAACCTTGACAATTGTGATGAGTTTCCATTCGCGTCCACCTACGAGGGCTCAAAGACAGGGCCGGACAAATATGGGTGGGGCGAACGGTACTCAGTTCGGCTGATCGATAAGACAGATAATCAATACGTTGGCAGGCAGATGCTAGAAACGGAGTTCTACCGCCCTTTGAGGGTGCTCGACGGCGACCCGTTCTACGTCGCAGTACGTTAATAGTCACAAGACTGCGGAAAAGGCCGCTCAGCGTTCGCATTGACAACCTTACGCTGGCCGGGCTTTAGCTAGTCCTCGTCGTCGTCTGGCCAGCTGGGTTCGCTGGAGATCTGCCACAAGCTGATCCGATATCGTTCGATACCGACCTGGGCTTCGGCGACCGCGTAGATGTCATCTGGCTCGACGGCAGCGTCGCGGAGTTCCCGAACGCGACGGCGGCCATAGCCGGCGACGCGTACACCGTAGGTGCCCGGACCCGGTGGAAGGGGCAGGCCGACCTGGAAGTCCCCGTCGACAGACTCAGGAATGCTGACCTGGCCGCCGGGCAGCTCCAGTTGGCCCTCCCTCAGCAGTTCGGCGGAATCGTCTGTCGGCGGCGCGGCTTGAACGACCTCCACCTGCACCCCGAGCGGCGCCAGGTCGGTCGCCGACTCCACCAAGAGAGCATTCGTAGACCAGCCCACCGCATCTTTGCTGATGGCTGACGTTGCCTCGGCGTAGTTCGAGATCTCCTCGCAAGTCGGGTCGTGCAGCCCGAACAAGCAATGATTGGCATAGACCGTGGTGGCCCATGCCGCGGTGGTATCCGTCATAGCCATCCGTCCTCTTGGGTGAGCGTGCGGCAGTCATCTGCTCAACACTGGTGACCTTCGAAGCCAATCAGCGCAAGCCAACGACCAAGTATCTCGTGCCTATTGCTTTGATCACAAAGGGTCGGGGTGTTGGTCGGCGGTGAGTACGACGCTGGCGTGGCCATATCGGGCTCGTGAGAAGACCACCGGCCTGCCGCACCGCCAACATTGTGGTGCCATCCCGCCTCTGTCGCCCACCGCCCGATCTTCACATGTGCTCATGCCAGCCGGGAACGACACGCTCATCTGCCGCAGACAATGCGCGTTGCGGGACGGCTCGTGGTCAGGGTCGTCACCTAGGAGGGCTGGTCTGGTGACGGTCGACGCCATCCCACCACTGCATGAGGATCCGGGCGAGCGCGTCGCGGTGGGTCCAGATCATCGTGTGGCCGGCCTCGGCGATCGTAGCGGTCTGAGCTGCGTCTATGGCTTGCGCCAGCATCGTGGCGTGGTGCGCGGGTACGGCGAGGTCGCGCCCGCCGGACACGACGAGTGCGGGAACGTGTAGCTGGTGCAGCCAAGGCCTGCTGTCGAAGCGGGAAAGTTCGGCTGCTGCTCGGGCCATCTGCGTGGTGGCGTTTGTCGCGAGCATGTCTTGAAGCCATGCGACCTGATCGGGTGCCAGGGGCGGGCCTCCGCCGGTACCGGGGCGGGCCACTATCCGGGCGAACCGCCGCATGCCGAGCAGGCGGACCATGTGCGGTGCCAGCCACCCTTCGACCTGCTCGCGGCGTGTTGTGGTGTTGTAGGCGTACGTCGCCACCAGGGCCAGTGAGCGAACCAGGTGGCCGGCGTCGCGGGCGAGGTGCTGGGCGACCGTGCCGCCATGCGAATAGCCCATCACGTGGGCGTCATGGACTCCGCGAGCCTCGAGCGCCGCGCCGACGCGGGCGGACATCGCCTCGACCGTGTAGGGGCCTGGCACGGTCCCGCTGCCGCCGTGACCAGGCAGGTCGGGAATGACCAACCGGAATCGGCTCGTCAGCGGTTCGGACAACCAGCGGAACATTTCCCCGGTCGCCATCAGCCCGTGCAGCAGCACGACCACGGGCCCGTCGCCTCGCTCGGTGATGTGCAGACCCTCTGTGGTCATGCGAGCCTCCGCGAGATGGCAATCGCTGTCTGATCCGGACGGCTCCATGATCCCAGGGAAAATCGTGGGAGAGGAATGACCCGCATCCGCGGCCTCGGACGAAGGGGCTGGCTGCCGGCGTTCCGCCACGTGACCTTGTTCAAGACCGCGTACGCCTGCGGGCTGCGCCGCAACGAGACCCGGATTCCTGCCTGTTGGGCGTACGTCAGTGAACAGCGCGTGGCAAGCCCATCGGATTGGGGTAAGGCACGACTGCACCGGCGGCGTCGGCCAGCGGGTTCAGCAGGTCTGACAGTCGGATCTGATCGGCTGAGCTGAGCGTGGTCCAGGGTTGGGCGGCGAGCTGATCGGTGTGCCTTTCAACGGCTCGGTGTGCGGCCTGGGCCGTCGCGGTGGGTCGGCCGTCATGGTCGAGCCAGCCGCGCTGCGTCAAGGCCCGGGCTGCGGCGTCCCACTCGCTGTCGGTCCAGCCCCGGTTCGGTTGCAGTTGTTCCCTGTCGCCATGCAGCGCATTGCGTAGGACCAGCGCTTGACAGCCCGTGATCTCGGCGGCCACCAAAGCGGCGATGTGCCCGTCGCCGCGGTGTTCACGCAACACGGTGGCGGCGCGCCAAAGCCGGGCGAGTACGTCACTCGGCTGGGGGAGAGCCGCGTTGGCCGCGCCGAGCGCTCGGCCGTCGGTCACGGCTGCCCGAGCCGCGACCTCCAACAGCTCGGCGGCTTCCGCCCATCGCTGCGGCTCGGATGGCAGGACGTCCCGCAACGCGTCCACCGCACCATGGAGGCGGGCAGCCAGGGCTTGTTCCGGGGAGACACGCTGCCACACCTCGGGTAAGGCTCGAGCCACCATGGCGGGTGCGAAGGAGTAGAACAGGGCAGTCACCGGTGCGGCCGCCACTGCGCCCAGCGGAGCTGCTCGCCCGGCGAAGTATCCGCGCCAGAAGCCCCGCAGTCCGACGCCTTCGAAGGCGATCCGGGCCTGAGGTGCGAAGTAGGTGACCGCATGCAAGGGCTCATACAGTTGCCACAGGTGCCGAACCAACGACATATCGGCAATCTTTGCGCAGTTCCCGCTGCCGGCGAACACCCAATTTCTCCAACGCGGCTCGCCATCTTCGGTCATCGGGTCCAGTACCAAGCCGGCACCTGCCGTGCACTGATCTGTCGTTGCGACACGAGGTCGCACTTTGCGAGTGGACTCGCAGTTAGGAGGGTCGACATGGTGTCGGCTGTGTAGTTCCGGGCGCGTGCTCGATGCCT
>NZ_JBFBGU010000021.1:61380-180914 GCF_040684855.1 Actinoplanes sp. NPDC089786 | reverse complement strand
GCGATGTCGGGCACGGTGGGGCTGCGGCCGAGGGTGTGGGTCAGGGTGGCGTTGGCCTCGGTGATCGCCAGGCGGAGTTCCTGCAGGCGGCGGGGTACGCGGATGGACCAGGTGCGGTCGCGGAAGTGGCGCTTGATCTCGCCGATGATGGTGGGGATGGCGTAGCCGGCGAAGTCGACGCCGCGTTCGGGGTCGAACTTGTCGACGGCTTTGATCAGGCCGACGTTGGCGGTCTGGATGAGGTCGTCGGTGGGCTCGCCGCGGCCGGAGTAGCGGTGGGCGAGGTGGCGGGCCAGCGGCAGCCAGGCCTCGATCGCCCGGTCGCGCATCGTGGCCCGGGACGGGTGGCCGACGGGCATCGCGGCCATGGCGTTGAGCAGATCGGCGGCGCTGTCCGCGGGGCCGAGCGCCTCCGGCTCGGCGGGCCGCGTCTCGGCGCTGGCCTGCGTCGTGACGGTCATGCTGAGTCCTCCCTGTCACCTGTCCGGAGAGCCCGGCTCGGATCGGAGATCACGAGACGCGGTAGGTCAGGTGCGTTTTCAGCTTGCGCGCGGGTCCTTCGGGTGGTGGCCGTGGGACCTGCATGGTTGGCCGTTCAGTTACGACGACAATAGCCGAGAGGTCGAGGCGTGACTAGCCGAAAGTATGAGTGACTTTATGTAGTCGATCAGTCACAGTGGAGCGCTTGTCCGGCGGCGGCGGACGACGAAGATCGCGCCCCCGACGAGGACCAGGGCCAGCGCGGCGATGCCGATGATCAAGCCCGCGGACGGCCCGGACGACGAGCTGGTGTCGGCGGCGGTGACCGTGGCCGGCGCGTCGGTGGTCGGCGCGACCGAGGGGGACGGCGACGGGGTGGTGGACGACGGCGACGGCGCGGCGGCCACCGGAGCGTCCACGGTGAACTTGTACGAGCCCTTGACCGGGTGACCGTCCTCCGAGACAACGCTGTATCGCACCGTGTAGGTCCCGTTCGCCAGCGTGCCGGTCAGCGCCAGCAAACCCATCTTGCCGTCCGCCTCGGGCCGGCCCGACGGCACCTTCTGCTGCTGCGCGTCGACGACCTCGATGGTCAGCTTCTCGGGGTCGACCTTCTGGAGGAACGACAACTGGACCGAGGCCGGCGGCTTCCGCACCGTCGCGTTCTTGTCCGGCACCGCCTTGGTCAGCGAGTTGTGCGCGAGGGCCGGGCCGCCGGTGCCGATCACGGCGAGGGCGGCCGTGGCGACGGCGGCGGTGACGAGACGGGCGATGCGCATGCGAGGTGTCCTTATCCGTTCGAATGGCTTCCCGGCAAGGGTAGGGTGCCGGTCAGGTGTGCCGGGAAGTCTGGTCGGCGATGTCAGCAACGTGCCCTCCGGAAGGACGCCGATGGCCACACCGAGACTCTTCAGCCGCGGCAGCTGGCCCGAGGCCGGGCGGATCGCCGAGATCCTGCGCCTCGAGACGGTCGGCGGGCTGCTGCTCGCCGGCGCCGCCGTCATCGCCCTGGCCTGGGCCAACTCGCCCTGGGGGAACGGCTACCAGACTCTGCGCGAGGTGCACGCGGGGCCGTTGACGCTGGCCGAGTGGGCGGCGGACGGCCTGCTGGCACTGTTCTTCTTCGTCGCCGGGCTCGAGCTCAAACGCGAGTTCGTGGCCGGTGACCTGCGGGATCCGCGGCGGGCGGCGCTGCCCGTGGTCGCGGCGGTCGGCGGCATGGCCGTACCCGCGCTGATCTTCGTCCTGATCAACGCCGGCACCCCGAACCTGCGCGGGTGGGCGATCCCGACCGCGACCGACATCGCGTTCGCGGTGGCCGTGCTCGGCCTGATCAGCACCCACCTGCCCGCCGCGATGCGCACCTTCCTGCTGACCCTGGCGGTGGTGGACGACCTGCTGGCCATCGCCGTCATCGCGGTCGTCTACACCAGCGACCTGCACCTGCTGTCGCTCGCCCTGGCCCTGCTGCCGATCGCGCTCTTCGGCCTGCTGGCCCAGACCGGGCGACTCAAGGTTCTGCTGCTGCCGCTGGCCCTGGTCGCCTGGTACCTGATGCACGAGTCGGGGGTGCACGCCACGGTCGCCGGGGTGCTGCTGGCGTTCACCGTGCCGGTGCGCCCGGGGCGGGCCGAGGCCTGGGAGCACCGCCTGCGGCCGTTGTCGGCCGGGTTCGCCGTACCCGTCTTCGCGTTCTTCTCGGCGGGGGTGGCGGTCACCGGCGGTCTGGGCGCCGTCGCGGCCGGTGTGGCGGCGGGGCTGGTGCTGGGCAAGGCGATCGGCATCACCGGCGCGACCTGGCTGGTGCAGCGGTTCACCCGGGCCCGGCTGGCCGAGGGCATGGGCTGGTGGGACGTGCTGGGGCTGGGGATGCTCGGCGGGGTCGGGTTCACCGTGTCGCTGCTGATCGGCGAGCTGGCGTTCGGGCCGGGCTCCGCGCGCGACGATCAGTCCAAGGTCGGCGTCCTGGCCGGGTCGCTGGTCGCCGCCCTGCTGGCGGCCGTGCTGCTGCGTCTCCGGAACCGGCACTACCGGCGGATCGCCGAGGAGGAGAGCATCGACGCGGACGCCGACGGCATTCCGGACGTCTATCAGCGGGACGAAGAAGACGTCTACGGACGGGAAGATCGGGCATAGGTTCAAGTCATGGAATATCGCAGCCTCGGACGTACCGGAATGCAGGTCAGCCCGCTCTGCCTCGGCGCCATGATGTTCGGCGCGTGGGGTGAGCCTGATCACGACGAGTCCGTCCGGATCATCCACGCCGCGCTGGACGCCGGCATCAACTTCATCGACACGGCCGACGTGTACTCGCAGGGCGAGTCGGAGGTCATCGTCGGCAAGGCGCTGGCCAACGGCAAGCGGGACGACGTGATCCTGGCGACGAAGGTGCACGGCCAGATGGGCGTACCCGTCGACTCGCCGATGGGCACCAAGGGTGACCCCAACCACCAGGGCAACTCGCGCCGCTGGATCATGCGCGGGGTCGAGGACAGCCTGCGCCGGTTGAACACCGACTACATCGATCTCTACCAGATCCACCGCCCGGACGAGGACACCGACGACGAGGAGACGTTGTCGGCGCTGACCGACCTCCAGCGGCAGGGCAAGATCCGCGCGTTCGGCTCGTCGACGTACCCGGCGCACCACATCGTCGAGGCGCAGTGGACCGCCGAGCGGCGCAACCTGGGCCGGTTCCGCACCGAGCAGCCGCCGTACTCGATCCTGGTCCGCGGGATCGAGGCCGACGTGCTGCCGGTCGCGCAGAAGTACGGCATGGGCGTCCTCCCGTGGAGCCCGCTGGCCGGCGGCTGGCTGAGCGGCCGCTACCGCAAGGACAGCGACGCGCCGCAGACCAACCGGGCCAAGCGCATCCCGGCCCGCTACGACCTGTCGCTGCCGGTCAACCAGCACAAGCTGGAGGCGGCCGACGCCCTGGGCGCGCTGGCCGACGAGGCCGGTGTGCCGCTGGTCCACATCGCCATCGCGTTCGTGATCCGGCACCCGGCGGTGACCTCGGCGATCATCGGACCGCGCACGATGGACCAGCTCACCTCGCAGCTGGGCGCGGCCGACCTGACGCTCGGCCAGAAGCTGCTCGACCAGATCGACGAGATCGTTCCGCCGGGTACGAACATCAACCCGGCCGATGCCGGTTACGTCGCGCCGGCCCTCGCCAACCCCGACCTCCGCCGCCGGTACGCCTAGGGGCATTCCGGTACCGTGGCGCCGATGACCGCGACCGCTTCGACCAACCGGCCACGCCTGTGGTGGGTTGTCGCGGCGGTCGCGGCTTTCGTCACGGCGTGTAGCGAGTCGACAGCGCCACCGCCACCACCGTCGCCGCCGATCGCCGCGCCAAGTCCCATTATTTCCGACACTTCGCCGAGTCCCAGCGGCACTTCGAACCGACCGGCGCGCTGTGTGGACAAGCTCAATCTCGAACAACGAGCAGGTCAACTGCTGATGATCGGTACGGACGTCGACGACCCCCGCGGCCTGGCCGACGAGATCAAGCAGCACCACCTCGGCAGCGTCTTCCTGGCCGGCCGCAGCACCCGCTCCGCCGCCGCCCTCAAGGCCGACATCCAGGCCCTGCAGGGTTTTGCCGGCACCCCGATGCTGATCGCGCTCGACCAGGAGGGCGGCAGCGTCCAGACGCTCAAGGGCGGCGACTTCCCGCTGATCCCCTCGGCCGAACGGCTGGGCAACGGCCCCGAGGCGAAACTGCGCGACGAGGTACGCGAGAGCGCCCGGCGCCTGGCCGCGATCGGCGTGACCGTCAACCTCGCCCCGGTCGCCGACACCGTGCCGGCCGACATCGGCGAGGCCAACCCGCCGATCGGCAACTTCCACCGCCAGTACGGCGCCGAGCCGGGCGCGGTCGCCAAGGACATCGAGCAGGTGGTCGCGGCCTCGCAGGGCAGCGGCGTGCTGACCGTCCTCAAGCACTTCCCCGGCCTGGGCCGGACCCGCTTCAACACCGACACGTCGACCAGGGCGGTGGATGCCACGGCGACCGCGGACGACCCGTACCTCGCGCCCTTCGCCGCCGGCATCAAGGCCGGGTCGGCCTCGGTGATGATGTCGTCGGCGTCGTACCCGAAGCTTGATTCCAGGAACATCGCCCCGTTCTCGCAGCCGATCATCACCGGCCTGCTGCGCCAGAAGATGGGCTTCGACGGCGTGGTGATGTCCGACGACTTGGGCGCCGCCAAGGCCGCCGCCACGATCCCGCCCGGCCAGCGCGCCGTCCGGTTCGTGGCCGCGGGCGGCGACCTGGCCCTGAGCATCCGGCCGGAGGACGCCAAGCCGATGGCCGAGGCGCTGGTCGCCCAGGCCCGCCAGGACCCGGCCTTCGCCGCGCGGGTCGACGAATCGGCCGAGCGGGTGCTGCGGGCCAAGGTCCGCGCGGGTCAGCTCACCTGCTGATCGCCGCCCTGTCGCGTACGGTCCGATGGATGACCTATGTGACCTCAGGGACGCTGCGGCTCTGGACCTCCCGGACGGGTTCGCCCGACGACCCGCCGGTCCTGCTGATCATGGGCGCCGAGGGTCAGGCGGTGCACTGGCCGCCGGCGTTCGTCGACCGGCTGGTGGCCGGCGGCCTGCAGGTGATCAGCTACGACCACCGTGACGTGGGCCGATCCGACCCGGTCGACTTCGACGCGTCGCCGTACACGGCCTTCGACATGGTCACCGACGCGGTGGCGGTGCTGGACGGCCTGGGCCTCCCGTCCGCCCACGTGGCCGGCACGTCCGGCGGCGGCGTCATGGCCCAGTGGCTGGCCGGCGCGCGGCCCGACCGGGTCCGCACGCTCACCCTGATGAACACCACCCCGCTGTCCGGCGACCACCCCGATCTGCCGCCGCCCGACCCGTCCTTCCTGGCCGGCCTGAGCGCCGTCGCCGGCCTGCCGCAGAACACTCCGGCCCAGCGCGTCGACGCGGCGATCCGCATCTACGAGCTGTTTACCAACAGCCCGAACTTCGACCGCGCCGCCGCCCGCCGGATGGCCCGGGAGGCGGTGGAGCGCTCGCGTGACTGGACGCATGCGGCCAACCACTACCGGGCGGGCGACGGCCCGGAGAAGCCGCCGCCGCTGTCCGCCATCTCGGCGTCGACGCTGGTGATCGCGGCCGAGGCCGACCCGATGTTCGGCCCGGCCCACGCGGCCGCCCTGGCGTCGGCGATCCCCGACGCCCGCCTGGAGCGGGTGCCCGGCCTGGGCCACCTGATGCTGGCCCCCGGCCAGCCGGAACACGTGGCCGACCTGATCCTCACCCGAGCCGGAATCTCCTGACCCCGTGGCCTCAACTCGGGGCGGGCGCGACCGACTCTTGCGGCCATGACCGACACCCTGCTGGCTGTGGCCTACGAGATCAGCGACGGCCTGAGCGCCCTCCCGTGGTGGGCGGGCTTGGCGTGGCTGGTGCTCCTGTTCGCGGGGGCGCTGCGCCCCGGCATCAAGGCGTCGCTGGGGGAGTAGCCGCGCAGTCCGCGGCCCGGCCCCGCATCGTCAAACGTTCGGCGGCGTTCTGGGTCATCGAAGCCGCCCGCAGGAAGTGGTCCCGGGCGGCGACGTGGTCCCCCGACCGGCACAGCAGATCGCCGGTCACCGCGTACAACAGGTGGTAGTCGGTCATCCCCGGCACCTCGAACAACGGCCGGACGACGGCCAGGCCGGCCGCCGGCCCGAACGCCTGCGCGTGGGCCACACCCCGGTTGAGCTCGATGACCGGCGACGGGGTGAGCCGGGCCAGCGCGTCGTAGAGTGCCGCGATCCGCTCCCAGTCGGTGTCCCCGGGTCGGAGGGCCCGCGCGTGGCAGGCCGCGATCGCCGCCTGGAGGGCGTAGTTGCCGCCCGTTCCGCCCAGCCGCTCGATCCGGTCGAGGTTGGTCAGCCCGCGCCGGATCAGCAGCCGGTCCCCACCGCGTACGGTCCTGATCCATCAGCAGGATCGGCGTCCCCGACGGGGTGACCCGCGCCCGCAACCGCGACGCCTGGAGCTCGATCAACGCCAGCAGCCCGAGCGTCTCGGTGTCCCGTGGCGTCAGCGTCGAACCGGCTCACCCCGGCGAGCCCGCCCTCCTCGTCGACGGCGTCCTCGCCCCGGAGCAGCCGCCAGAACTCGCGGACCGACTCCGCCCCCGGCACACGGCACGCCATGCCCACGATTGCTCCATGACCTCGCGCTTCGTCGCCAGCGAGTAGGCCACGTCCACCGCTTGCACCGGCTCTCCCGAGGACAGGCGCTCGCACAGCCCGTCCAGGACCCGCACGGCGCCCGGCTCGACCTCGACCCGGGCGCCCTGCGAGCTCCCGTGCACGCCCTCACCGGCGAGCAACACGCCGGACATCGCCGCTTCCCGCGTGTAGTCACCGATCGCGGCCTGGGTCTCCGGGGTCGGCGGGACCCCGTCCTCCATCTCCTGCGTCTGAAAATGCATCACCGTTCCAGCAGCCGGCGCACGAGCGTGGCGCTCCCGGTCGTACCCAGCTTGGTCGTCTTCTTCACCGCCCGCAGCTCGTCGATGCTGGTCAGGGAGGTGTTCTCCCAGTCCGGTGCGCCGAGCGTGGTGGAGACGACGTACTTCCGCGCCCCGTTCATGGCCGCGGTCATCGGGTCGGCCGGATCGGCGGTCGGCCAGTAGGCGGCGAACTCCTCGTAGGTGGTCCGCCCCAGCAGCGTCGCCTCGGTCTCGCCCATCAGCTGCCCGACCACGGCGCCCATCTGGTCGTCGAAGTAGGGGAAGTGCCATTCCGCCGGCTTCTCGATGACGCCGTCGAGCGAGATGAACAGGCTGGCCTTGATGAATCCCATGATCGCTCCTCGTCCGCAGTGGTTGCTTCACCCCCTGCGCCGAACGAGCCCGCGTCATTTCGACAACCCGGCAAGAAAATCTTTTTTCGTGGCTTGGTGGGGGGTTCAGACCGCTGCTCCCGCCGAGGTCGGCTCGCTTCGCGTCGCCTGCGGCCGGCGTGCCCACTCACCCTTTTTCCTCCTTCCGGCCGAGGAGCCGCCGAGATCATCGGACCGTCAGCCGGGCTCGATGAAGCCGGTCACCGCCCGGTCCAGCGCGGCCGCGGCGACCGGCTCGACCGGCCGGTCGGCCGCGTCGAAGGCCTTGACGAGCCGGCGGCACTCGGCCCCGGCGGCCAGGTCGACGCCGGTGGCCGAGCGGCAGAACACCTTGAAGCTGGTTCGTCCGTCGTACCCCGCGTCGGCCCAGGTCTTGGCGGTCAGGCCGAACACCGACGGGTGCACGACCTGGAAGATGTCGGAGAGCCCGTGCATGACCAGGTGGAGCCGGTCCTCGATGCCGCCGTCGAGCACCGACGCGAACATCCGCAGCATCTCGACGTCCTCGGCGCGACCGCGACCGGCCCCGATGCCGGCGCGCAGCTCACGGATCGCCGCCGCGCGGCCCCGGGTCGCCAGCGTCTCCCGGACCCGGGCCCAGCGCCGGCCGGCCTCCGCGGCCGACACGTGGTCGAACATCATCCCGAACGAGGTCGAGGTCATCCGCTGCCACACCGAGGAGGCGGCGATCCCGGCCCCGCGGACGCCGTGCATCCGGCTCATCACGATGTTGGCCGCGGCCAGCCGGGGTCCGTGCAGCCGCTCCAGGATCTCGAAGTCCCAGTCGCCCTCGACGTGCAGGACGCGGGTCGCGGCGAGCGCGCCGGGACCGTAGGCGGTCAACCGGCCGAGCAGGTCGACGATGCCGCGCTCGGGACGTTCGAGGGAGTACCGGCCGGGCCCGTCGAACAGCAGGAAGTCGGCGACACCGACGAAGCGGGCGGCCAGGTCGAGGCTGTGCGTGGCGATCAGGGTGCGGCCGACGCCGGCCCGGGCCGCCAGCGTCTCGGCGAGGTGGTGCGCCGCCGGCGCGAACAGGTTCACTTCCGGCTCGTCCATCGCCACCCAGGTCGTCCGGGTGGCGAAGGCGCCGGGCTCGCCG
This sequence comes from Actinoplanes sp. NPDC089786, assembly GCF_040684855.1. Classification (NCBI taxonomy): domain Bacteria; kingdom Bacillati; phylum Actinomycetota; class Actinomycetes; order Micromonosporales; family Micromonosporaceae; genus Actinoplanes; species Actinoplanes sp. NPDC089786. The sequence goes on along the minus strand of NZ_JBFBGU010000021.1, from coordinate 172,468 downwards.
GGCGGCAGCAGCGCCCGGTCCAGATCGCCGGCCAGCGTACGGGCGGAATCGGTCTTGATCTGGGTCAGTTCCGCCTCGGCCACGGACTGTTGCAGCTCCCGCAGCGTCTCGGTGGCGGACAGCGTGCACCAGCGGCTCAGCGCCCGGCTGGCCGACACCAGCGGTATCCAGTGGCCGTCGGCGCTGACCTGCCAGGCGAAGTTCTCCACGGCCAGGCACCGCAGCTCGACCGCGAACCCGGCCAGCACCCGCAGCCGGCGCGCCGCGCGTTCGGCGAGCAGGCCACAGAACGCCTCGGCCAGGGCCAGCAACGAGATCGACCCCAGGGCGTCCGACCGCGCGACCAGCGGGTTGGCCGGAACGGTGGCCCGGGCCGAGCCGGTGGCCAGCGCGGCGTGCGCCCAGTCCCGGAACACCCGGGTCGTCTCGGCGTCCAGCGCGGTGGGCTCCAGGTCGCCGGGCCGCACCCACGGCTCGACGGCCAGGCCGGTGTGCCGGTGGGCGGCCGGGATGGTCACCAGCGGCGTGAACGGGTCGTCGGGCGCCACGGCGTGCAGAGCGTCGGGCGCCACCGACCACCACAGCTCGGGCCGGTCGAGCCGGGCACACCACCACCCGCGGTCGTCCTCCCGCGGTCGGATCGATTCGGCCGTCTCGAACAGCTCACGATCGCCGCGCGTGGTCCGCCGGCCGCTCTCGATCGCGGCGCGTTCCATGGTGAGGTACGGGCTGAGCCGGCCGGGCAGCGTCGCGAACAGCCGTGGGGTCCGCCGGTCGACGATCGCCTGGAGCAGCCGCGTCTTGCCGTACCCGTTCGGCCCGATCAGCACGATGAGACGCTCGCGGTACGGAATCAGCACCGGCCCCGGGAACGGCGGCCCCGGCGCCGGCAGCCAGCCGAGGAAGGTCATCGGTTGCCCACCAGCCGGTCGATCACCGCGTGGACGGCCGGCCCGGCGACGTCGGTGCGCACGAACGTGACCACGTCGGCGCGCGCGTCGGGGTCCATCGTGAGGCACACGGTCGGCCGGCCACTCCGGTTCATCTTGCCCTCGTAGACCAGGCCTTCGGCGCGGAGGGCCCGGTACAGCCGCCGGACGACGAAGTCCTTGTGCTGCGGGTCGGTGCCGCCCATGAACGCGGTCCAGCTGATCGCCTCGTCGACCGCGACGTTGTTCTCGCCCATCCGGGACTTCACGAACTTGCCCAACCGCGCCTTCACCACGTCCCGCACCCAGCCGGTGAAGTCGGTGGCGTGGTCGCTGGCGGCCCGGGTCACCTCCGGCGGGAACCGGTCGCGCAGCTGAGGTCCGAAGAACTGCGACTCGTCGATGATCACGCTGGCCACGGCGGCGTCGGCGATCCCGGGCGGCACCACACAGTCCTGCAAGGTTGTCCGGTCGAGCACGGCCCCGGCGAACCGTGCCCCGGTGAGGTCGCAGTCCTTCAGGTAGCAGCCGGTCAGGTTGGACTCGCTCAGATCGGTCCCGGCGAAGCTGACCCCGGTGAACGTGAGACCGGACAGGTCCCGGCCGGCCAGCAGCCCGCGGAGGTCGTCCGGGACCGGCGCCACCTGCCCGCTGTCCGGTTCGCGGCGCAGCAGCCACATGCGCAGCAGGTTGCGGACCAGCTTGTCGCCGCTCTCGGTGGCCTCGACCAGCAGCCAGATCCGGATCTCCTCGTCGATCAGCCCGGCCGCCGAGCGCAGCACACCCTCCGGCAGGTCCCGGTTGGTGATCGCGTCCCAGGCGGTCTCGTTGCGCTCGTTCACCCGGACGGCCAGCGCGCTGCCCTGGAAGTAGTCCCGCCACACCTGGTGCCGGATGCTGATCAGGGTGGTCCCGCCCCGGTCGTCCGGGAGCAGGAAGTGGTGGCCGGCCAGGGCCTCCCAGTTGGTCAGGGCCAGTTCGTCGTCGACCGCCTCGGCCACGAAGAGCTCGATGTCCTCCCGGAGGTAGCCGGTGCTGCCCGAGGTCAGCAGGTCGAAGGCGATGCCCTCGAGGAAACGCCGTTGCTGCCCGTCGGTGTACTCGTGGAACTGCCGCTCGCGTTCACGCTGGAAGGTGCGTTCGACCAGGAACTGCAGGCTGCCACGACGCTGGATGTCGGGGATCGACCACTTCTCGTTGGCCACCATGTTGACGAACTCGGCCAGGAAGATCGGGCTGCCGAGAACCTCCAGGTTGCGATCGTTGTCGAGGATCGTCTGGGCCCGGGTCAGCACGTTCGACCGGTCCGGCCCCTCGCCGATGCGCTTGCGCAGGTATTCCTTGGCCTGCACCCGATCGAACGGCAGTAGGTCGATGACCTGGACGTCGGTCTCGTCGAGCAGCGGGTCGCCGACCTGACCGACCACATCGGAGTTGGTGCGGTAGAACGTCGAACGCGAGGTGAGCAGGATCCGGCTCTCCGGTCCCGCACCCTGCACGAACGCCGTGATGTTCTCCTGGGCGTTCTCCGGGTTGGCCTCGACCATCTCGTCGTAGCCGTCCAGGATGAACAGCACCCGCCGCAACGAGACCAGGTACTGGAAGGCGTCGATGGTCAGGCGGTTGTTGCCGAACCGGTCGAGCGCCTCCAGGATCAGCCCCGCGAACGACGTCGAGCGGCGGTACTGCCCGAACGGGATGAGGATCGGCACCGGCATCCGGTTGGCCTCGTCGGCCTGCTGGTAGGCCGCCGCGATCTTCTTGGCCAGCACATGCGTGACCTTGCTCTTGCCGTGCCCCGCCGGCGCCAGCACGATGCACAGCCGCGGGGTGTTGCCTTTCGCCCACCCGTTGAAGAGGTGGTCGATCGCGTCGACCCGTTTCCGGTCCAGGGACGCGTGCTGCCGGATGAAGTCGTCATCCTTGAGCAGGTCGGTGCGGCTCCCGCCGGTGGTGAGGTCGTCGCAGACGGCGGTCGGCCGCAGAAAGCCGTCCAGCAACTCGGACAGCGCCACCACCCGCCGGACCAGTCCCTGAACGGCCCGGTTGAGCCGGGGCACCGCCGGGGCGAGCCGATCGGGCACCACCATCTCGGTCCGTGACGGGTCCAGGTCGGCCCGGAGCAGCGCCGCCCGATCGGGCGTCACGTCACCCACCGGCCCGTCCGGCTCGTACAGCACATAGGTGTTCAGCAGCGCATAGTCGTCATCGGTGGTGACGAGACTGGTCACGTCGTCCACCGGAACGGGCCCGACCACCCCGACCCGCTGCGCGCGCAGAAACCCGCACAACACTTCCGGAACCGCGGTGAGCGGCACATTCGACACCGGCGCGGACGTCATGAGCTGCCCCCTCGGCCGTGGCTGTCACGTCACGTGTCTCTGACGGACGGCCGGGCCGGCGGTGACCCCCTGACGGGCGCGGGTTTGCCGCCCCGCGCCCGCCGGGGGCCCTAATCACCGGAGGTGACGATCGACGGCCGCCGCCGGCCCGGACGCCGAGTGAGCCTGCAACGACCCGAAGGCACACAACCCGAGCAGGAATCCCAGAATCGTGCAGATGAAGGCGACTTTGATGATCGAGGAAACGTCCGACCACACCTTCATGATCGTGTTCCGCCCCGGCGGTCCGAGCCTTTCCGGCCCGGGTGATGAGTTGTGCCGGGGGATGAATCGGCCGCGACGACACCCGCACCGTTGCGGTTATGCCTGATAGTTTGGTTCATTGGTTGCCATCCTGTGGGGTCGGACCCCGGAGGGTTGCCGAGCTGGGCCGGTGCCACAACCGGCCCAGCTTCATTGTCTGAGCGCCGATGAATTGATCGCTGATCTTCCGATCACCCCCTGTCGACGTCGGGCTGAATGATGATCGGGCAAGCTCTGCATTGATCAATTTAAACTTGGCCGTAACACCATGCTGCGTGATCCATTGGCAATTGCCAAGAATCAATTGCCAAGATATTGTTGCCGAGGGAACATGCCATGTGGCGGAATGCAATGTGGCCTGTCCGTCGGAGGTGAGCCGGCTTTGTCTGATGACCCCGGACCGATGGTCCGCCGTCGCCAGCTGGGCAGCGCCCTGCGTCGTTACCGCACGGCGGCAAAGCTGACCGTCACGGAGGTCGCGGCTCGGCTGTCCGTGGCGCCGTCCACCGTCAGCCGCATCGAGAACGCTCAGCGAAAGCCGTCGGTCGGCGACGTCCGCTACCTGTGCGAGATCTACGGGATCAACGATCAGGCCACTCTCGATCAGTTGATGGGCCTGGCCCAGGGGAGCCGGAAACGCGCGTGGTGGGAGGACGGCAACATCCCGCCCGCCATGCAGAAATTGATCGGGCTGGAGGGTGCAGCTGAATTGATCAAGGAGTTCGAGCCGCTCGCGATTCCCGGACTGCTGCAGACCTTCGGCTATGCCACGGCGGTCGTCACCACCTATCACGGCGGCGACGCGGATCAAATAGATAACATCATCAATACGAGGATGCGGCGACAGCAGATCCTCGACAGGGAGTCATCGCCACGGTTCCACGCCGTTGTGGACGAGGCCGTCCTCTATCGGGTCGTCGGTGGCCCGGACGTGATGCGTGGACAGATCGAGCATCTCATCAAATTGTCCGAGGAATCCCACGTCTCGCTCCGCGTCATCCCCTTCACGGCGGGGGCGCACATCGGCATGAACGGTGGATTCACGATCCTTGAATTCTCGCCGGCCGAGGAGCCGCCGTCGACTTCGACGCTCAGATCGGCGGTCTATGTGGAGGCACTGTACGAGTACGCATTCCGTGATTCGGACGAGGAGCTGAGAAGCTATTCGGCCGCCTTCGCAACGCTGACGGAGCGCTCCTTGAGTGAATCTGAGACCCTTGCTCTCCTCAAGCGCGCAAGCCACACGAAAGGGTGAATTTCGGGTGGGGCACTGGACGCAAGGACGTCGACCGGGACGGGTTTCCACAGCCGGCGCGGCCCTCGGGATCCGGCTTGCGGCGGCTCCGATGAGCGGTTCGCAACTCAAGACACACGAGCACCAGACGTCCGCGAGACGGTTGACGTCCCCGAAGATGGTCGATGCGGTGAGTGATCATACCTGCTCAGATCATCACGGAATAAGGAATGCCGGTCGGCGGAGCGTGCCGCTGCGTGCCCTAGTAGCCTCTCTGCGTCCGAGGCGGATCAAAGAGCAACATCATGGGTGGGAGTCTTAGATGACCGGTACGGTGCAGGAGGATCTCGATTGGTCGGTCTCCAGTTATTGCACGAGCGGGAATTGCGTACAGGTCGCTGTCGTCGACGGTGGAACTGTGGCGATGCGTGATTCCAAGAATCCCGGCACAGTCCTTCTGTATTCGCTGGAAGAATGGCGGGATTTCCTCGACGGCGTCGACAACGGAGACTTTTAGCACGCGCACCGAGGAAAGGAACGGCGTCCCGCGACGCTGTTCCTTTTTCATTTGTCGAGAATCGGGCCCGGGCTCAGCCGAAGGCGGCGAACTCGATCAGCTCGGCATCGCCGCGGCGCCAGCCGTCGACCACCACGGCCAGGTAGCGGGCCGAGGTGTCGAGCGGGATCTCGGTCAGACGGCCGGGACGGCGGACCCGCGCGACGGCCGGGTAGGACACCCCGTCGGTCGAGCGCTCGATCCGGATCGGCGGGCGGCCGCCCTTCGTCCAGGACAGACGCAGCGACGACACGGTCGAGACGGCGCCCAGATCCACCACCATGCGGCCGGTGGGACCCGGACGCCACGACGTCAGCGGGTTGGCGTCGACGGCGAAGGACGGGGAGTTCATTCCCACCGGGAGCGGGGACGTCGGGAAGGTTGCCCGGGAGCGGGCCAGGTCGGAGGTCGGGGTGATCGGGCCCCCGGGGACGATCACGGTTCGAGCCTGGCCGGCCGCGAGGCGCACCGGGGTCGACCAGGCGCCGGACATCAGAGTTACCGCCACCGGTGACGAGGGTGGCGCGGTCACCGTGACGCGGTGTGAGTTCACCACCTCGAAGCGGGTGCCGATGGGCGGGTGGCCGGAGACCACGAAGCGGGGTGGCTCGACCCGGCCGGTGGCCGCGGGCTGGGTCACCGACCAGGCCAGGCCGTCGCGGCGGACGGTCTGGAGGCCCTGGTAGAGGCGGCGGGTGGACGGGATGATCACCGTCGCGCCGCGGACCGCGTCGTGCGAGAGGTTGAAGAGGCTCAGGTAGCCGTCGGCGTCGCTGGCGCGCAAGGGGGGCGGGGTGCGCGGGATGCGGCGGCGGGACAGGGCGGGCAGGTCGAGGCCGTCGCGGGCGTAGCCCTCGATCAGGACGGGGGACGCGGGGCCGGTGGCCGCGATGACACCGGTCGAGGTGACCGTGATCGGACGGTCGGTGCCGTGGGTGACCAGCGCGGCGCGGCCGTCGATGTCGACCCAGCCGCCGGAGATCTCGTGCGACTGCGGCACGACGACGGCGTCGGACCAGCCGATCGCGTCCATCGACGTCTGGATCACGTACTTGGTGGCGTACGCGGACTCCCAGAAGAGCCTGACCCCGGCGACCGAGACCGGCGAACCCAGATCGACCGCGAACCAGCTGTCCTGCCGGTGTCGTTGGGTGCGGTCGACGGCCCAGCGGGTCTCGGGGTTGCCGTCGGTGGCGTTGTAGGCCGGGTAGGTCACGTCGGACGACGACGCCGCGGGCAGGGCGCCCTGGGCGATGTCGGCGCCGGCCTCGTCGAGGACGCTGAAGGTCCACAGTGAGTAGCCGTACTGGTTGGCCGCCTCGCGACCCTGCATGCGGACGTAGCGGGCGTTGCGCGGCTCGAACCGCAGCTCGTCGACCCCGCCGTCGCCGCCCCCGCCGCCGCTGCCGTCCAGCGTGAGGGTGCCGGTCGAGCTGGTGAACGTGCGCCGGCCGGTGAGCCCGGGCATGCCCGGCATGTCCAGGTTGAAGAGGCTGAGCGGGCCCTCGTCGGTGCCGATGCCGGTGCTGGCGTACACCACCGTGCCGGTCGGCAGCGTGGCGTACCCGGCGAAATTGTCACCGAAGGTGAGCACCGCGGCCGTGGCGTCGACGCCGTCGCGCAGCCGGTCGTAGGCCCGCGTCCACGTCTCGTCGGGATTGCGGGCGGAGGCCGGCACGAAGGCCGCGGCGCGGGTGTCGACCAGCCAGTTGTCGTGGCGCGGCTGCCAGAGCAGGTTGACGTAGCCCTGCTTGGTGACCGTGGCGGCGAAGGCCGAGACCGACTGGTGCGCGGTCAGGCCCACGTCGGGGCCGAAGTCGCGGGTGCCGCTGGCCCGGGCGAAGAACTCGGCGCTCGACACCGGCCGGGTCGGTGTCCGGCGGCGCCGGTGGAAGAGGTAGGCGATGGCGAGCTCGGCCCGCGCCTCCGGCTCGTACTTGTCCTCGCCGCTGAACTTGGCCAGCCGGTACTCCGGCTCGTGGCGCAGATACGGCACCAGCCGGGCGGCGAGGTCGGCCTCGGCGCGGGCGGCGTCCTGGTCGCCGATCACCTGGGCCAGGTAGGCCAGCGGCAGCACGTCCCGCCCGTACAGGTGGTAGCGGTCGGCGATCATCGGCATCACCGGCTCGCCCGCGTCGCTGGCCAGCAGCCGCAGCGTGCGCCACAGCTGTTGCCCGTTGGGCTGGTGCAGCAGCACCTCGGGCACCGGCTTGCCGGCGGCCAGGAAGTGGATCGCCGCCCGGCCCGCGGTCCGCCACAGCTCGGCCTGGTAGTGCGGATTCACCGTCTCGTGGTTCTCCACCACGAACGTGTCGTGGATGTTGTGCGCGCGGCTGCGTTCCTTGACGAGCAGCCCGTCCAGCCGGGCCAGGTTGGCCCGGTCGGCGGTCGGCAACCCACTGGCGTTGGCCGCCCAGAACGAGAACCGCTCGCGCAGCGCCGCGTCGTCCTTGCCCCAGGCCAGCCCGGGGGCGATGGCCTGCGCGTAGACGCCCATCTCCTCGAGCTTGGTGTCGCCCCGCCAGCCGCCGGCCGCGCCGTTCGGGCTCCACTCGCCGCTCATCGGATCGTCGGAGTAGGCCAGCCCGAACGCGTACGCCGCCTGCCCCGACGCGATCGCCGCGACCCGGGTCCGCGTCCGCGCGTCGAGTTCCCGCCAGAGCAGCCGCGCGGCCAGCACGAAGTACAGCTCGAAGGTCGAGTCCCAGAACAGCTGCTTGCCCCACTCGTCCCCGCCGGCCAGCCGGTTCGTGCCGGCGAACCGGGCGATCGTGGCCACCGTCCGGGCCAGCAGGGTGTTCTTGGCAACACCGGCCAGCGCCGGGTCGTAGTCGCGATCGGTGAGCAGCACGGCATTGCCCAGCACCGCCGCGAACCGGAAGTCGGCCGGGCTGTAGGCGCCGATGCCTGGATCCCACTGTTGCTCGACCCAGCGTGTGTGCAGATGCAACACACGGTGATAGATGTCGGCGACTCCGTCCGATTTGGGCGGACTTTGCAGGGGGTCGGGCGTGGCGGCGACGTCGAGCGGGGCCGGCAGGGTGAGGCCCGCGCCGAAGACCCCGCCGTAGGCGAGGAAGCGGCGGCGGGACAACGACACTCGGACCTCCACGTCGCGGCAGACGAGCAATGAATATCCCGCCACGACACGCCCTGACAAATCGGAGCAGTCTTCGTTATAGAGACGCTCCTTTTCGATCAAGATCAAGTTCAAGATCAAGGTCTGGATGTCGTAGCTGGGTGGGTGGTGCCGACGTCGCTCCCGCCGAGGCCGGGCGCGAGGCTCCAGGCCGCTGGCGCGGCCAGAACGGAGCCGCGCACCCTTCATTCTGCGTAAGTGGTTGAACCCCCCCCGGTCACTCCAGGAGGCGGAAGAGGGTTAGCCACTGCTCGGGCCATACGGCTCCTACCGGGGTGTCCGCCCAGACCCGGACTGCTCGGCAGGCGCCGGATGCGCGGCGGCCGTAGCGGCGGGACAGGGTGGCCTGTAGGGAGCCGCCGACGCCGGAGAAGCCGAGGTCGACGAAACGGCGCCAGGCCGGCATCAGTGACGGTGCCACCAACGGGATGTCGCGGTGGATCAGGCGCAGGATGGCGCCGTCGACGGCCGGGACGGGACGGAAAGCTGTGCGCGGGATGGTGGCGCCCAGTTGCCAGTCGTGGGTGGGCCAGGTCAGGAGGGTCAGCCGCGTCCAGCGGTGGTAGTCGCCGGTGCGTTTGCGGGCGTATTCGCGCTGGGTGACCAGGGTGGCGTGATCGAGGAAGGCGGCGTCGAGGCACCACGAGACCACGGCGGCCGTCAGGGCGAACGGCACATTGCCGACCACCGCGAACGGCTCCCGTGGCGGCGTGGCGGCGAGGAAGTCGCCGACCACCAGCGAAGCACCGTCCACCGGGGTCGCCACCGCCGGATCCACCTCGTAGGCCAACAGGGAACGGCAGCGCGGCACCAGCATCCGGGTCAGGTGGCCGCGGCCGGCGCCCACCTCGTACACCAGGTCGTCGGGTTTGAGGTCGGCCGCGTCACACACCTGACGGAGGACGCGGCGGGAGGAGAGGAAGTTCTGTCCATAGATGCGGCGAGCACGCCGCGGAGAAGAGGGCGCCATGACCATGTCCTGGGAGAAGGAACAACGGACTCTGGACGGCCCTGGTGAGAAGCGAGCGGAAAGAGAGCTACGCGCCCAGGACCGGACGCCGGTCGCGCAGGCGGATCGAGTGCATCGAGCCCCGCGCGGGCGTCATCGCCATCGTGAGCAGGGCGTGCGTCGTGTGCATCCGGCGACCGTAGCGCCCACCGGAGAGTCGCGACAGCGAATTACCCGGCCGCCTGCCGCAGGTCGACCTCCGCGATCAGGTCGCGGGCGGTCGCCTCGTCCATCCGCCGGTCCATGACGGCCTGGCCCAGGGCGGTGCGCTGCCCGTCGTACCTGTCGATCCCGGCGATGATCTCCGCACCCTGCCGGCGCATCTCCCCGGCGCTCGTCTCCTCCGCGCTCAGGTCGATCTTCAGCCACCGGCTCATCGCCCGCAGCGTCGTGCCCTGGATCAGCAACGTCCCCAGGGTGATGACCAGCGCGATCACCTGGATGGCATCGCGGCCGGGCACATCCTCCGGAACCGCCGCGGCCGCCGCCAGGGTGAGGATGCCGCGCATGCCGGTCCACGACACGAGCAGCGTCTCCTTGCCCGACAGCGGCTCGAACGGCTGACCGCCCCGCCGCTCCCGCCACGTCTCGTAGCGCTGCCGGAAGACCAGGTCGCGTTCCAGCCGCCGCTTCCACTGCCGGTCCTTGAGCGCCCACCGCCCGAACAGCAGGAACACCGCCGCCAGCCGGATCACGATGGCGGCCACCAGCAGCACCCCGGCCGCGAGCAGCGTCCGGCCCAGCCCGAACTCGAGGTCGGTCAGGACGAACCTCAACTGCAGGCCGATGTACGCGAAGACGAAGGTTTCGAGCAGGAAGTCGAGCACCGGCCAGACCCGGTCCTCCTGGATGCGTGTCAGGTGGGCGCCCTCGTACTGGTGCCGCGGGTCGAAGGTCAGGTTCGTGGTGACGCCGAACGAGGCCACCACCACGGCCAGGATGCCCGACGCGTGGATCTCCTCGGCGGCCAGGAACGCGGTGAACGGCAGCAGCAGGACCAGCGACGTCTCCAGCGCCGGGTTGTGCAGCCGTTTGCGCAGCCACAGGGCGCCGGCGGCGAGGATCCCGCCGATCGCCATCCCGGCGACCGCGGTGTAGAGGAACTTCCCGATCCCGCCGGCCCAGGTGGTGCTCTCGCCGCTGACCGCCGCCACCGCGATCGTGAACAGGGTCAGCGCGGTCGCGTCGTTGAGCAGGCTCTCGCCGGTGAGGATCGAGGTGACCCGTTTCGGCAGGCCGATCTCGCCACCGTGCGACACCGTGGTGATGGTGTCCGGCGGGGCGAGCACCGCACCCAGCACGAACGCCGCCGCCAGCCCCATCGACGGCAGCAGCCACGACGAGATCACCCCGAGCGCGGCCGTGGTCAGCAGGACCAGCAGGACACCGAGGGTGAGGATGGGCCGCAGGTTGGCGCCGAGCGACGTGAACGAGGCGGTCCGGGCGCCCGAGTAGAGCAGCGGCGGCACCACGATGGCCAGGATCAGCTCACTCTCCAGCTCGAGCCGCGGCAGCCCCGGTATGAAGGACGCGGCCGCGGCCAGCACCACGATGACCAGGCCGGGTTCGATGCCGCGCCGCTTGGCGATGGCGGACACCGCGATACCCAGTCCGATGATGAGCAGGATCTCGACACCGTTCACGTTGATCAACCTAGAGGCACCGGTATGCTTTGGCGCGGGCCGTGACTGGCGTGTTCGGATGGGCAACCATCGGGGAGCGGCCCCGTCACAGATGACGCCTGCCGTGCGCCTGGGCCTTTCCCGCACGTGTGCTGTGCTTGCACAAACCGTGGAGGTCCGATGAACGCCGAGTCCCAAGCCTTCCGCTCCGCTCTCGAGGTCGTCCGCACCATCGAGCCGCGCATCGCCGACGCGATCGCCCAGGAGCTCACCGACCAGCGTGAGTCGCTCAAGCTGATCGCCAGCGAGAACTACGCGTCACCGGCCGTTCTGCTGGCCATGGGCAACTGGCTGTCCGACAAGTACGCCGAGGGCACCATCGGCCGTCGCTTCTACGCCGGCTGCCAGAACGTGGACACCGTCGAGTCGGTCGCCACCGAGCACGCCCGCGAACTGTTCGGGGCGCCGTACGCGTACGTCCAGCCGCACTCCGGCATCGACGCCAACCTGGTCGCGTACTGGGCGATCCTGGCCGACCGGGTCGAGGTGCCGTACCTCAAGAAGTTCTCCAAGCGCCAGGTCAACGACCTGACCGACGCCGAGTGGGCCGAGCTCCGGGCGGCGTTCGGCAACCAGCGGATGCTCGGCATGTCGCTCGACGCCGGCGGCCACCTGACCCACGGGTTCCGCCCCAACATCAGCGGCAAGATGTTCGACCAGCGCAGCTACGGCGTCGACCCGGCCACCGGCCAGATCGACTACGAGGCGTTGCGGGCCACGGCGCGCGAGTTCAAGCCGCTGGTGATCGTCGGCGGCTACTCGGCGTACCCCCGCAAGGTGAATTTCCGCATCATGCGCGAGATCGCGGACGAGGTCGGCGCCACCTTCATGGTTGATATGGCCCACTTCGCCGGACTTGTCGCCGGCAAGGTCTTCACCGGCGACTTCGACCCCATCCCGCACGCCCACATCGTCACCACCACCACCCACAAGAGCCTGCGCGGCCCCCGCGGCGGCGCCGTCCTCTGCGGCCCCGAACTCTCCGACCAGGTCGACCGCGGCTGCCCGATGGTGCTCGGCGGCCCGCTGGCCCACGTGATGGCGGCCAAGGCGATCGCGTTCGCCGAGGCGCGGCAGCCGTCCTTCGCCGGCTACGCGCAGGCGATCGTCGACAACTCCCAGGCGCTGGCCGAGGGCCTGCTCCAGCGCGGCGTCCGGCTGGTCTCCGGCGGCACCGACAACCACCTCGTGCTGATCGACGTGCACCCGTTCGGGCTCACCGGCCGCCAGGCCGAGCAGGCGCTGCTCGACTCCGGCATCGTCACCAACCGCAACGCCATCCCGCAGGACCCCAACGGCGCCTGGTACACCTCCGGCATCCGCGTCGGCACGCCCGCGCTCACCAGCCGTGGGCTGGGCACGGCCGAGATGGATCAGATCGCCGAACTCATCCACACGGTGCTGTCCCAGACCACGCCGGCCGCGGGTTCGAAGGCCAAGTACAACCTCGACGCCGCCCTGGCCGACCGCATCGGCAAGCAGGCGACCGAACTGCTGGCCCCGTTCCCCCTCTACCCCAGCGTCGACCTGGGCTGAAATCACGATCAGGATGTCGTGCCTCGGTGGGTGGCGCCGATGGTCGCTCCCGCCGAGGCACCTTCGTCTCGCCGCCCATCTTCAAGATCAAGAGCTTGATGTCGTAGCTGGGTGGGTGGCGCAGACCGTCGCTCCCGCCGAGGCCGGGCACGAGGCTCCTGGCCGCTGCGCGTCCATAACGGAGCCGCGCGCCCTTCATGCTGGTGAGTGGTTAATCGTTCGGCCTGCGTGGGTGGTTGATCGTTCGGCGTGCGTGGGTGGTCAGTCGTTTGGCGCTTCGCGCCGGGGGAGGGGGCGCGGGCGGTGGCGGATGATGGCCATGGTCAGCAGGGCGAAGCCTGAGATGACGAAGATGAAGCGGACCGTGCTGTTGAACAGTCTCAGCTCGACGCCGAGGTAGCCGGCCACCTGGAGCAGCCAGAACAGGGCGAAGCAGAGTGTGTATTTTCCGATGCGGTGCGGCTCGTGGTCGGCGCCGTACCAGCGGGGCACCCGGCCGGTGGCGAGGATCCGGATGCCCATCGCGAGCAGGCCTAGCCCGGCGACCGCCATCACCACGTTGATCCACGCCATGAAGTCCATGTGATGTGTGTACCCAGCGAAGGCAAACCGTCCACATAGATCGGTCGTCGATCGGGGATGGCGCCGGCATGGGAGAACCGCTGAAAGTAGCCGAGCCGGTCGGTCGTGCTGGTCGTCGCCCTGATTCTGGTGGTGGCGGCCGTTCTGGTCAGGCGTCGGCGGGAACGATCGGGTGCAGAGTGACCTCGCTCAGCGACCCTTCCGAGACCGTGGCGGTCAGGTAGGTGGCGTGGGGCTGACGTCGGCGGTCGGTCGGCGAGCCGGGGTTGAGCAGGCGCAGCCCGTTGGGTGCCGGGGTGTCCCACGGAATGTGGGAGTGGCCGAAGACCAGCACATCGGCGTCCGGGTAGGCGGCGGCGCAGCGCTTCTCCCGCCCGTCCTTGCCCCCGGTCTCATGCACGACCGCGAAGCGCACCCCTTCCAGCGTGACCGTCGCGACGAGCGGCAGCCGCGCCCGCAACCCCGGCCCGTCATTGTTGCCGTACACCCCGACCAGCCGCTTCGCCCGCCCCAGCAGCGCGTCGAGCGTGGCCTCGTCGACCCAGTCCCCGGCGTGGAACACCACGTCGGCCTGGTCGACCGCGGCCCAGAGCGCGGCCGGCAGCTTCCGGCTGTGGGTGTCGGACATCATCAGAAGTCGCACACCCCGAGATTACGGCGGGATCTCGCCGGAGCCCCGGGGGATCAGGATGGCCGGGATCCAGAACTCGCGGGGCGGGACAGCCAGACCGTCGATGCGCTCGAAGAGGGCCCGGACCGCGGTGTGGCCCATCCGGGCGGGATCGGCGTCGACGACCGTGACGGCGGGTTCGAGCAGGTCGGCCAAGGGGAAGTCGTCGAAGCCGACCAGCGCCACGCGGCCGTGCGCGCCGCGGCGGCGGAGCGCGCGGAAGGCGCCGATGGTGATCGGGCTCTGGGCGGTGAAGAGCGCGGTCGGTGGGGACGGGCCGTCGAGCAGCGCCAGCGTCGCGTGCTCCGCCGACGCGGGGTTGCGCACCACGTGCGCGATGAGGCCGGCCGCGCCCAGGGCGGCGAGATAGCCGCGGTGCCGGTCGCTGGCCACCTCGCCGAGGTAGGCGATGTGCCGATGGCCCCGGGCGATGAGATGCCGGACCGCGTCCCGGCTGCCGGCCGCGCCGGTGGCGAGGACCGCGTCGACGGTGCCGCGGCGCTCGACGAGCACAGCCGGGATGTCCGGAAATGATCGGGTGTCGGCGCCGCCCGCGGCGATGATCAGCCCGTCCAGGAGCGCCGGCGGGCCGGGGCCGGAGCCCGGTGGCACGCGCGCGGCCAGTACCCGCACCCCGCGCGTCCGGGCCTCGTCGTCGATGGCCCGGTGCAGCGCCGCCGGGACCTGGTCGTCCAGCAGCAGGCCGATGGTTCCGGTGCGGCGGTCGTTGCGCCGGAGCAGGCCGGCGGCCAGGTGCGGGCGGTAGTGCAGCGACGCGACGGCGGCGTGCACCCGGGCGGCCAGGGCCGGCGCGACCGTCGGCTCGCCGTTCACCACCCGGGACACGGTCTTCAGGCTCACCCCGGCGGCGCGTGCGACGTCGTTCATGGTGGGTCGGGATCCTCCGGGCACCGCAGACCCCCAACGTCGCTGGTTGCAACAGTTCCGAAACTCATTGTTGACAGTCGATGCCCGTAGTCGTCTAGTAGGGACAACGTTGTCTCGAAACGCGCGGGGGCTGAATCGATTCGGAGGGGACATGCGCCATCCACATGCGATGCGGTCCACGATGGCCGCATGCGCTGCCGTGATGCTGATCTCGGGAACCGCGGCCTGCGGCGGTGACGACGGCGGCAGCGGCGGCGGCGACAAGCCGGTGGTCGGGCTGATCACCAAGACCGACACCAACCCGTTCTTCGTGAAGATGCGCGAGGGCGCCAAGAAGGCGGCCGACGCCCAGGGCGTCGAACTGCAGTCCTTCGCCGGCAAGCAGGACGGCGACAACGAGGCTCAGGTGCAGGCGATCGAGAACCTGATCTCGGCCGGTGCCAAGGGCTTCCTGATCACCCCGAGCGACTCGAAAGCGATCGTCCCGTCGATCGACAAGGCCAAGCAGGCCGGCCTGCTGGTCATCGCCCTGGACACGCCGACCGACCCGGCCGACGCGGCCGACGCCACCTTCGCCACCGACAACCGGCAGGCGGGCAAGCTGATCGGGCAGTGGGCGAAGGCGAAGTTCGAGAAGGAGGGCAAGCAGGCCAAGATCGCCATGCTCGACCTGAACCCGAACGGCGTCTCCGTGGACGTACAGCGGGATCAGGGTTTTCTCGAGGGGTTCGGCATCCCGGTGGGCGACAACAACCGGATCGGCGACGAGAACGACCCGCGGATCTCGGGGCATGACGTGACCGACGGCGCCGAGGACGGCGGGCGTACCGCGATGGAGAACCTGCTCCAGAAGGACCCGGCGATCAACCTGGTCTACACGATCAACGAACCGGCGGCGGCCGGCGCCTACCAGGCGTTGAAGGCGGCCGGCAAGGACAAGACGGTCACCATCGTGTCGATCGACGGCGGCTGCCCGGGCGTGGACAACGTCAAGGCCGGCGTCATCGGCGCCACCTCGATGCAGTTCCCGCTGAAGATGGCCGAGGACGGCATCGCCGCGATCGCCGCCTTCGCCAAGGACGGCACGAAGCCGCAGGCGTCCGCGGGCAAGAACTTCGTGGACACCGGCGCCACCCTGATCACCGACCAGCCGCAGACCGGAGTCGACGCCAAGGACTCCGCCTGGGGCAAGCAGAACTGCTGGGGCTGATCATGACGACCGCCGTGAAGGAGCCCGAGTTCGACACTCGGCAGCACGACTCACTCGGCCTGCGGATCCAGCACCTCCTGCACGGCAATCCCGTGCTCGGTCCGCTGGCCGTGCTGGTCGTGGCGATCATCGCGTTCTCGATCGTCAACCCGCGGTTCTTCTCCGCGCCCAACCTGTCCCTGGTGCTGGCCCAGGTCACCGTGATCGCGGTGCTGGCGCTGGGTCAGACCCTGATCATCCTGACCGCCGGCATCGACCTGGCCACCGGCGCGATCGCGGTGTTCTCGTCGATCCTGATGGCCAACTTCTGCGTCAAGCTCGGCCTGCCCGGCGTACTCGCGCTGGTTCTGGGTCTGCTCTGCGGCACCGCGATGGGCGCGCTGAACGGGTTCCTGGTCACCCGGATCAAGCTTCCGCCGTTCATCGTCACGCTGGGCACGCTGACGATCTTCTTCTCGCTCAACTCGGTGGTCAGCGAGAGCGAGACGGTCCGCGGCTCGGACATGCCGGACGTCATGTCGTGGACCGGCACCACGATCCCGATCGGCGGCTTCCGGCTGACGTACGGGTCGATCATCATGTTGGTGCTCTTCGCGGTGTTCTTCTACGCGCTGGGGCGCACGGCGTGGGGCAAGCATGTGTACGCCACCGGCGACGACATCGAGGCGGCCCGCCTGGCCGGCATCCGCACCAACCGCGTGCTGTTCTCGGTCTACACGGTGGCCGGGCTGCTCTACGCGGTCGGCGGCTGGATCCTGATCGGCCGGCTGGCGTCGGCCAGCCCGAACGTCGGCACCGAGTACAACCTCGACTCGATCACCGCGGTCGTGCTCGGCGGCACCAGCCTGTTCGGCGGCCGGGGCGGCGTGCTCGGCACCCTGATCGGCGCCCTGATCGTCGGCGTGTTCCGCAACGGCCTGCAACTGGGCGGCGTCGAGGTGGTCTGGCAGGGCTTCGCGATCGGCCTCCTGGTCCTGGTCGCGGTGTCGCTCGATCAGTGGATCAGAAAGGTGAAATCGTGACGACTCCCGTTCTGGAGGCACGTGGTCTCACGAAACGGTATGGGCGGGTTACCGCGATCGAGGCCGGTGATCTCGAGCTCTACCCGGGCGAGATCCTGGCCGTGATCGGCGACAACGGCGCCGGCAAATCCAGTCTGATCAAGGCGCTGTCCGGGGCGCTGATCCCGGACAGCGGCGAGATCTACCTGGACGGCCGGCGGGTGGTCTTCCGCAACCCGATGGAGGCGCGCGACGCGGGCATCGAGACCGTCTACCAGACCCTGGCCGTGGCGCCCGGCCTGGACATCGCGGACAACCTCTTCCTCGGCCGGGAGCAGCGCAAACCCGGAATCCTGGGCTCGGTGTTCCGGATGCTGGACCGGTCGGCGATGCGCGCCGAGGCCCGGCGGCACATGTCCGAGCTGGGCATCGGCACGCTGCAGAACATCGGCCAGGCCGTCGAGTCACTCTCCGGTGGTCAGCGGCAGGCGGTGGCCGTGGCCCGGTCGGCGGCCTTCGGCAGCCGGGTGGTGATTCTGGACGAGCCGACCGCGGCGCTGGGCGTGAAGGAGAGCAACCGGGTGCTCCAGCTGATCCGCGACGTCCGGGACCGCGGCCTGCCGGTGATCCTGATCAGCCACAACATGCCGCACGTGTTCGAGGTGGCCGACCGCATCCACATCCAGCGGCTGGGCCGCCGGGCGACGGTGATCACCCCGCAGTCGCATTCGATGTCCGACGCCGTGGCGATCATGACGGGAGCGGCCCCACCGCCGGAACACACCGCGTGAGAAAAGATCCCGCACACGAATCCACAACGGAGGTGTGCGGGATCTTTCGCTGTATTATTCCCGATCAGAGAATCACTGATTCGGCCGGTTGTTCGTCCGACAAGGCGCATGCGATCCTGAGTGGCCTGACAAAATTTGACGCAATTTAGCGCGGGTCGGAGCGTGTTGCGTGGCCATCGCCCTTCCGGGTCGGGACCGGTTACCGCCGGGTCCGAGGCGTGACTTCGTCGAGGCCCTCCATCGCCTCTACGACTCCGCCGGTCAGGTCGCTTCACGGCAGATCAGCCGGGCCATCTTCAAGAGCACCGACCTCGAGTCGGTCTCGCACGAAACGGTCAGCGCGACCCTCAAGGGTGTCGTGGTGCCGAGCTGGGCCAAGGTCAACGCGATCGTCACGGTCCTGAGCCAGCAGGCGACGCCGCCCCGGGACACCACGCTGGTGCTCCAGGAGATGCAGGCATTGTGGATCAACGCCCGCAAGCCGGCCGACGCGGCCGAGCCGGGCGACGACAGCGACGACACCAGCGACAAAACCGAAGACACGGGCGCCGATCCGGGCCCCGAGCTGCCGGATCCGCCGGCGGTCCCGCCGCCCGTCCCGGCCCCGGCCGCCGCCACGCCCGAGGACGATCGGGTGGTCGGCGAGATACCCGAGCGCAGCGCCCAGTTCACCGGCCGGGAGCCGCTGCTCGACACGATGCGGGCCAAGCACCTGGCCCACGGCGAGGCGCCGCTGGTGCTCTACGGCGTCGGTGGCGTGGGCAAGACCCAGCTGGCCCTGGAGTACGTCGTCCGGTACGGCAGCGCGTACGAGCTGGTCTGCTGGGTGCCGGCCGACCGGGTCGCCGCGGTCAACGCCGCCCTGGTCGGCCTGGCCGGCCGGCTCGACGTGACGCCCCGGGCGAACGCCGGGCAGACCGTCACCGCCGTGCTCAACCGGCTGGAGAACCAGGGGCTGAGCTTCCTGCTGATCTACGACGGCGTGGACGACGAGGAGATCCGCACCCTGATCCCGTCGATCGGCGGGAACGTCATCGTCACCACCCGCGACCCGAGCTGGGCCCGGGACAACACGAACGAGCCGCTCGAGGTGCTCGACTTCGAGGAGGCGGAGGCGGTCGACTTCCTGCGCAAGCGCGACCCGGCCATCGACGACGAGCTGGCCCGCGACGTGACGCAGCGGCTCGGCCGGCTCCCGCTGGCCCTGGAGCAGGTCTCCGCGCTGCGGCTGGCCACCGGCATGCCCTGGGCCGACCTGGTCGCGCGGCTGGACGACCCGGACGCGGGGCTGTTCCCCGAGGGCGCCGAGCCCGACTACTACCCGCGCACCGTCTCGGCCTCCCTGCTGCTGGGCCTTGATCAGCTGCGCCGGGCGAACCCCTCGGCCGCCCAGATCTTCGAGCTGTTCGCCTGGTTCGGCAGCGAGCCGGTGCCGCTGCCGCTGCTCCGGCAGGGCCGGGACGGCGACGTCACCCGGCCGCTCAAGCGCCTGCTCCAGCAGCCGATCGAGCTGGCCCGGGCGGTCCGGGTGATCAGCCGGTACGGCCTGGCCCGGCTGCACGCCGACCAGCGCATCGAGGTGCAGCCGCTGATGCGCCTGGCCCTGCGCGACCTGCTGCCCGAAGAGAGCCGGGTGCGTGCCCTGCGCAACGTGCAGGCCATCCTCACCGAGGCCGGGCAGGGCTGGCCCGACCGGCTGAGCCACTGGGACATGCACCGGGCGGTCGCCGCGCACGTGACGCACGCGCGGCTGATCCATTCCACCCGGCTGGCGACGGCCCGGGTGGTGCACAACCAGATCCGGTACCGCTATCTGACCGGCGACCTGGAGGACGCCCGGCGCCTGGGCGAGGCGGCCGTCACCGCGTGGCGGAAGCGCTCCGACATGGGCCCGGACAACGAACTGGTGCTGCTGGCGAGCCGGGAGTGGGCCAACGCGCTGCGTGCGCTCGGGCATTACGACCAGTCCCGGGAGATCACCGCGGACGCGATGGGCCGGATGCGGGCCGACCACCCGTACGCGCTCGAGATGGCCCGCAGCCACGCCGCCGACCTGCGCATCGCCGGGGAGTACCGGGGTGCTCTGGACCTCGACCGCACCACCTACGAGCGGGCCCGGGAACTGCACGAGGACGACCACGACCGGGTCGTCGCCAGCCGCCACAACCTGGCCGTCTGCCTGCGCCTGCTGGGCGACTTCCGGGAGGCCGAGGAGATCGACCGGGACGAGGTACGCCTCCAGCGCAACCGCCGCGGCGACGCTCACAAGCGCACCCTGCAGTCGGTCAACGCGCTGGCCGAGGACCTGTTCGGGCTGGGCCGGTTCGCCGAGGCGGTCGAGGTGCAGACGGCCGCGCTGGAGGCGAGCGGGTCGGCGCTCGGGCCCGGCGACGAGGCCGTGCTGCTGGCCCGGCGGATGGTCGGGGTGGGCCACCGCCGTCGGGGTGACGCCGAGGTGGCCGCCGACCTGCTCCAGAGCACGTACGAGGACAGCGCCGGCGCCTGGGGCGACAAGCACGAGAACAGCCTGGCCGCCGCCCTGAGCTACGCGAACGCCCTGCTCGCGGCCCATCGGAGCGGCGAGGCGTACGCGCTGGCGATGGATGCCGTCGCCGGGTACGAGCGGGTGTTCGGGCACACCAACCCGCTCACCCGGGCGGCCCAGATCGACCTGGCGGTGATCATGCGGGCCCGTGGCGACCGGGCCGGCGCCCGCCGGCTCGACACGGTGGCCCTGGACGGGCTGCGGGCGACGGTGGGTGAGCGGCACCCGTACACGGTGGTGGCCATGACGAACCTGGCCACCGACCTGGCCTACGCGGGTGACCACGCCGGCGCCTACGCCCAGTCGCTCCTGGCCTGGCGGACCGCGGCCGAGATCCGCGGCGAGCGGCATTTCGACACGCTGGTGGCGGCGGCCAACCTGATCCTGGACCGGCGGGCGGCCGGTGAGCACGCGGCCGACGCGCCGAGCCGGGAGTCGGTGCTCGCCGGGCTGCACGAGGCGGTCGGCGCCGATCGGCCGGTGGCCACCGGGGTGGCCGGCGAGCAGCGCGCCGAGGCCGACGTCGAGCCGCCGTCAACCTAGGAGATCTGGTTCGGCGTAAAGCAGCCCGGGCCGTCAAGTGTTGTCAAGAAAAGCGGGCATTTGAACGGGCGCGTACGCGCGCTCGTTTACCCTCACGCACGAGGTGTGTCCCTGGGTGGGCACACACATCGCCCGCCTTGGAGGCCCCATAATGGATGTCAAGCCCGCTCCGCGTGACCAGGGCTTTGTTCCCGTGTTCGACGTCTCCAGGGTGTCGCTCGCCCAGTTGGTGCGGAGCAACCCTCCGGAGATGACCCGGTCCCTTCGTCAAGTGATCAACACGCTGGACGATCCGAACGGTGTGATCTCGGCGTTCCAGTCGTTCGCGTCGGACAGATGACCATGGCCGCCCGAGAGGCGGTCCGAGAGGCGCACCGGTCCGCGGCCCGCTGGCCGTACGCCGAACTCGACCCGGCCGCCCTGCGCGCCACCGGCTGGACGCCGACCCCGTTCCGGGAGATCGTGCTGAAGGTTCATCAGCGCTGCAACCTGGCCTGCGACTACTGCTACGTCTACGAGCAGGCCGACCAGAGCTGGCGGGACCGTCCCCGGATGATGTCCGAGGAGATCCGCCGGGCCGCCGCCGGGGCGATCCGCCGCCACGCCGAGGAGCACGGCCTGAACAGGGTCCGGATCATCCTGCACGGCGGCGAGCCCCTGCTCTACGGCCCGCGCCGGCTGGGTGAGCTGGCCGCCGAGTTGCGCGCCGCCGCCCCGCCGGGCTGCACGGTCGAGATCGGCATGCAGACCAATGGGGTACGCCTGACCGAGGCGACCGTCGCGGTGCTGCGGGAACACGACGTCAAGTGCGGCGTCAGCGTGGACGGCACCCAGCGTGACCACGACCGGCACCGCAAGCTCAAGAGCGGCGAGGGCAGCTTCACGGCCGTACAGAATGGTCTGGATCTGCTCCGGCGGCCGGAGAACCGGTCGCTCTACGCGGGGCTGCTGTGCACGGTGTCGCCGGACACCGACCCGGTGGAGACGTTCGAGCAACTGGCCAAGTTCGAGCCGCCGGTGATCGACTTCCTGCTGCCGCACGCGAACCACGAGTCCCGGCCCTGGTTGCCGGCCGGCGCGTCGCCCACGGCGTACGGCGAATGGCTGGTGAAGGCCTTCGACCACTGGTATCTCGGGCGGCCGAGCCAGCCCACCCCGCGCGTCCGGCTGTTCGAGGACGTGATGCGGATGGTGCTCAAGGGCAGCAGCAGCAGCGAACAGATCGGTCTGAGCCCGTCGGCCACGCTCGTGATCGAGACCGACGGCGCGATCGAGCAGGTCGACGCGCTGAAGTCGGCCTACGAGGGGGCGGGCGCCACCGGGCTGGACGTGACCCGCGACGAGTTCGACGCCGCGTTCGACGACCCGGGGGTGGCCGCCCGCCAGATCGGCCTGCGCGCGCTCTCCGACACGTGCTTGAGCTGCCGCTTCCACCCGGTCTGCGGTGGCGGCCACTACGCCCATCGCTACCGGCCGGGCGATGGGTTCCGTCAGCCCTCGGTCTATTGCGACGACCTCCGGCTGCTGATCGACCACATCCACCACCGCCTCGAGGCCGACATCCAGCGGATGATGGCCATGGGAGAACCGTGACGACCACCTACCACTCCGTCAGCCCGCCGACCTTCGCCGCGATCGCCACCGGGCGGGGCGGCGGCGACGCGATCGAGGAACTGCACGCCGCGCAGGTCAGCAAGCACCTGATGTTGATCATGCACCTGCTGGAGGCCTGGCCCGACACGGCCGCCGCGCAGGCCGCGACCGATCTGCTGGAACGCTCCCGGGCCGCCGCGCCTGAGGCCTTCCAGGAGATTCTGGGAGCGCCGCTGGTCGGCGCCTGGTCCGGCATCGCCGTCCGGGCGCTGGAACGGGACTCCGCCCAGCGGGCCGACTTCCTGCATGTCAACACGCTGGCCCTGCGCGCCGCGGCGGCGGCCGGGATCGACGCGTCCCTGCCGGTGCCGGTGAACTCCGGCGTCGTCGTGCTGCCCGGCTGGGGTGCGGCCTCGGCCGGCGACCGGGCTTCGGCCGGCGACCCCGCTTCAGCCGGCGCCCCGGCCTCGTCCGACCGGGCCGAGGTGCTCGCGTCGGTGTCCGCCGGCCGGGTTCGGGTGGGTGACGTCGAGGTGCCGGTCCCGCCGACGGCCGCCGCACCGGGCTGGCAGCCGCTGCGCCACCTGACCGGCGACGGCATCGACCTGGAACTGGACGACCTGCACCCGTACCGGCACGGGCACCACGTGCCGCCGGCGGCCCGCCTGAGCGACGAGGCGGTCGTCGCGTGGCAGGCCGGTTTCGCCGCGGCGTGGGAGCTGCTCGCCGACCGGCTGCCCGAGCGGGCGGCCGAGCTCCGGGCCGGGCTGCGCACCCTGGTCCCGTTGCAGCAGACCGACCGGGCCGCGCGCAGCGCCACGATCCGGCACGCGTTCGGCGTCTTCGGGCTGACCCTGCCGCCCGCGCCGGACGAGTTCGCGGTCACGCTGGTCCACGAGTTCCAGCACTCCAAGCTGAGCGCGCTGCTCGACCTGGTGCCGCTGACCGACCCCGAGGACACCGGCCGCTACTTCGCGCCGTGGCGTACCGACCCGCGTCCGCTGCCCGGCCTGCTCCAGGGCGTCTACGCCTTCGCCGGGGTGGCCGACTCGTGGCGGGCGCTGCGCGGCCCGGACCGGGCCGGCGCGTACGCCGAACGACAGTTCGCCGAGGCGCGCATCCAGGTCGACTGTGGACTGATCGCGGTCGAGCGCTCCGGCGCCCTGACCGCCGACGGTGAGGCCCTGGTGTCCCACCTCCGCCGCAGCGTCGACGAGATGCTGGCCGAAGACGTTCCACAGCGGACGGTGGACGATGCGGAACGCGCCCTGGCCGACACCTTGAGCGCGTGGCGCGAAAGGAACGGTCTCTAGGTCGGCGGGGCCTCGATGTCGGCCGCCAGGCGGCGGCGCTCCTCGGCCGCCGCCACCTCGGTGTGCTCGGGGCCGAGCGCCTTGGTCAGCTCGGCCAGCGACTCCTGGTAGACGTCCTCGCCGTCGGCGCCCTGGTCGAGGGCCAGGTTGATCCCGCAGACCGAGCGGTAGGGGTGCTCGGCCCCGTTGCGGGCGTCGTGGCGGGCGGCGCGCCCGGGGTCGGAAGGGTCGACGCCGAAGGCTCGTAGGCTGCGTTCGTAGAGCAGCGCCGACAGGTCGCGGGCCCGCTGGGTGTCGCCGGCGGCCGCGTGGTCGGAGGCCAGGGAGACGCCGGCCGACATGGTGAACGGGTGCTCCGGCCCGAGCCGTTCGGCCAGTCCGTCGAAGGACGCCTGGTCGAGGTCTCGTGCCGCTTCCACATCGCCCAGCGTGCGCAGGTTGATGCCGGCGTTGACCTGGGCGGCCAGGGTGAGCGGATGGTCGGCGCCGAAGTTGACGCGGTAACGGCCGATCGCTTCGTCCAGCAACTCGGCCGCGTGGTCGGGCGCCCCGGCCTCGCGCCGCGCGTTGGCGAAGCTGACCGCCGCGGCCAGGGTGAACTCGTGGTCGGCGGTGAACCGGTCGCGCACCTGGCCGTGGTTCTCCTCGATGACCTCCAGGGCGCGGGTCAGGCGGCCGAGCTTGCGCAGGGTGATCGCGTACGTCCGGCCGGCCAGCAGCCGCTGCGAGTTCTCCGGCCGGGTGATCTGGCGCAGCGTCGGCAGCCAGCGCTCGATCAGCGCCACCGCATGCGAGTACGCCCCCATGCTGTAGTAGCTGCGGGCCTGGTTGAGGTAGGCGAAGACCAGTGACGGCTCGGTGCCACCGGCGTTCTCCCACTGCTCGCCGATCTCGCGGTCGAGGGCCAGCGCGTCGGTGTAGCGGCCGGTCAGCCGGTAGTCGACGGCCAGGTTGGCCTTGGCGCGCAACACGTACGTCTCGGCGGGGTCGAACACCTCGAGGTGGTTGCGGACGTTGCCCGTGTCGAAGTCGAGGGCGTCCTGGTAGCGGCCGGCGATCCGCAGGTCGAGCCCGATCTGGTTGGCGTTGATCAGGGTGAACTCGTGCAGTTCGCCCAGGCTGCCGCGCATGCCTTCCCACGCCTCGGACATGATGTTCGCCGCCTCGGTGCTGAACCCGAGGGTACGCAGCGCGTTCGCCTCCTGGGCCCGGGCGAGCAGGGTGAGCTCGCCGGTCGGGCCGAGCCGTTCGTGCCACGTCTCCTCGGCCCACCGCCGGGCGGCGCTGGTCGCGAGGTAGCGGGAGTTCTCGTAGTCGCCGCTCAGCCAGAGGAAGCGCGCGTGGTCGAGCACCAGTTGCCGGCCCTGGAGCGAGTCGGCCTCGATCATCGCGGCCGGTTCGATGTGTGGGCCGATCTGCACCTGGCGGTCGTAGCCACCGTGTTCGTCGGGGTCACCGGGGTTGGCGGCGATCAGCACGTTGCGGACGTTGCGCAGGGTCTCGGCGCGCTGCCCGTCGCTGAGGGTGTCGCGCAGCACCCGCTGGACCAGCCGGTGCACCTGGACCCGCTGCGACGGGTCGACCTTGGCCAGGCCGTACCGGCCGAGCGTGCGGACCGCGCGGCCCATCTCGATGCGGGAGTTGAGCACCACGCGCAGCGGCTCGCTGGTCTGTGCGCCGCTGCCCCGGCGCAGCAGGGAGATCGGCACCGGTTCGCCGCCCAGATAGGCGAACAGCGAGAACAGCTGCGCGACGCCGTCCTGGTGGCCGCGGAACGTGTCCAGCGCCAGCCCGACGAACGCGGCCACCGAGAGGTGGTAGTCGGCCGGCTTGCCCTCGTCGAGCAGCTCGCGGGTGTGGCTGTCGAGCAGCTCGATGTATTCGCTGACCGGCATGGCCGTCGCGAGGTACCACGCCGCCGCCTGCTCCAGGGCCAGCGGCAGGTCGCCCAGCCGGTCGGCCAGCAGTTCGGCGTCGGGGCCGGAGATCTTCTTGTCGCCGCGCTCGGTGGTGCGCCGGCCGAGCATCTCGACGCTCTCGTCACGCTCGAAGACATCCACCTCGAGCGACGGACCGGACGAGCCCCACTCTTGATTGCGGGTGGTCACGATGACGTGCCCGCCGGTTGTCGGGATGAGTTGCTCGAGGTCGCCGGGGTCGTCGGCGTTGTCGTAGATCAGCAGCCAGTCGCGGTCGCTGCCGGCCAGCACGGTCAGCACCGTACGGGCGGTCTCCTGGAGGTTCTCGGTCACCGGCAGGTTCAGCTGGTCGGCCAGCTCGCGCAGGGCGGTCAGCACGGTGGTCGTCTGTTCGGCCGGGATCCACCAGATCAGGTCGTACTCGTCCTGGTGACGGTAGACGTACTCGGTGACCAGCTGGGTCTTGCCGACACCGCCGATGCCCTGCAGCGCGTGTGGCAGCACGGCCAGCTTGGAGCCGCTCTTCAGCTGTTCGACCAGGCGGTCGAGCAGCGAGGCGCGGCCGGTGAAGTGTTGGTTGCGGCCCGGGACGTTGCCCCAGATCATGCCGGTCCGGGTCATCCGGTGGATGGGCTGTTCGGCCGGGCGGGTGTCGGCGCGTTCCAGCTCGCCGACCAGGGACGCGGCGTCGTCGGTGGCCAGGCTCGGGTGGTCGCGGCTGAGCAGCCGGGTCAGCGCCTGGAGCCCGCCGGCCTGGGCCGCGCAGGCGCCGGCGATCGCCGCCAGGTCGGCGCGGGTGTCGTCGGAGCGTCGTGGGTCGAACGGCAGGGGCAGTCCACTGGTCAGGTTGATGACGATCGCGTCGCGCATCTCACGCTCGGTCAGCGCCGGCACCCTCAGAAGAATCTCGAGCAATCTGTCGAAACGGTCACGATCGACCACGTCGGACACGGGTTTCTCTTTTCCGCCGGACCCAGACCTCTGGGCGAAAAGAATATCCGAATGCCCGGTCACGAGGAATCGCCGGATTTGCTGGATGACGGTGCATCTTTCGTGATCTTGCGCCGAACGTCACAGTCGGGGAGATGACTACACGCTTGTGTAGGCTACACACCCGTGCAGTAGCCTACACACGTGAGTAGCCAGAACGGAGATCTGACGGCGCGGGCGCGCATCCGCGACGCGGCCATCGAGTTGTTCGCCGAACGGGGGGTCGGGCCGGCCACCATCCGCGACATCGCCGAGCGCGCCGGGGTGTCGTCCGGCCTGCTCCGGCACCACTTCGGGTCCAAGGACGGCCTGCGCGAGGCGTGCGACGAGTACGCGATGGCCAAGATGGCCGAGCTGCGGGAGCGGCTGCTCGGCCCGAACGGGATGATGGAGCCGGCCGTGCTGGCGGCCATGCACCCCACCGCGATGCTGCTCCAGTCCTATCTGGTGCGCTCGATGATGGACGGCACCTCGTCGGTCCTGTTCGACTCGGCGATGGAGTCCGGCCGCACCTGGCTGCACAACGCCGACTTCCACCCCTCCGATCCGGAGGGTTATCTCGCGGTGCTGATCGCCATGAAGATCGGCATCTTCCTGATGCGCGACCAGATCTCCGAGGTGCTCGGCGAAGACATGATGTCGCCGACCGGGCACCGCCGCATGCTGCGCGCGTCGGTCGAGATCTTCAGCCTGCCGATGCTCACCCCCGAGCAGGGGGAGCGGGCCCTCAAGGCATTGGATTCCCTGATCCCCACAGAGGAGCAGTCATGACCGAGGCCATCGACGCCGACGGACTGATCAAGCGATTCGGGCGGGCGAGCGCGCTCGACGGCCTGAATCTCCAGGTACGCACCGGGGAGGTGCACGGTTTCCTGGGCCCGAACGGCGCCGGCAAGACCACCACCATCCGGATCCTGCTCGGCCTGATGCGCCCCGACGGCGGCAGGGCGACGCTGCTCGGCGGTGATCCGTGGCGGGACGCGACCGCGCTGCACCGGCGGCTGGCGTACGTGCCGGGCGACGTCACCCTCTGGCCTACGCTCAGCGGCGGCGAGGTGATCGACCTGCTCGGGCGGCTGCGCGGCGGCCTCGACACCAAGCGCCGCGCCATGCTGCTGGAGCGCTTCGAGCTCGACCCGCGCAAGAAGGGCCGGGCCTACTCGAAGGGCAACCGGCAGAAGGTGGCGCTGGTCGCCGCCCTGTCGTCCGATGTGGAGCTGCTCATCCTGGACGAGCCCACCTCCGGCCTCGACCCGCTGATGGAAGAGGTCTTCCGCGAGGTGATCCGTGAGGAGAAACAGCGCGGCGACCGTACGGTGCTGCTGTCCAGCCACATCCTGTCCGAGGTCGAGGCGCTCTGCGACCGGGTGACGATCATCCGCGAGGGCCGGGCCGTCGAGACCGGGACGCTCGACCAGATGCGCCACCTGACCCGCACGTCGATCCGGGCCGAGCTGGCCGGCTCGCCGAACGGCCTGGCCACGCTGACCGGGGTGCACAACCTCAGCGTGGACGGCGTGCGGGTGGCCTTCGAGGTGGACACCGACGCCCTCGACCAGGCGCTGCGGGCGCTGGTCCAGGTCGGCGTGCGCAACCTGGTCAGCCAGCCGCCCACGCTCGAGGAGCTGTTCCTGCGGCAATACCAGAAGGCCGGGGCCTGACCATGACCGGAACCGGGAAACTGCTCCGGCTGATCCTGCGCCGGGACCGCTTCATCCTGCCGATCTGGGTGCTCGTCCTGGGCATCCTCCCGGCCGCCTACGTGACCACCATCGAGGGCCTGTTCAGCACCGACGCCGAGCGGCTCGACTACGCCCGGATCAGCCAGACCAACGCCGGCTTCGTGGCGCTCTACGGGCAGTTGCGCGGCGACAGCGTGGCCGAGATGGCCATCTGGCGGGCCGGGTTCGTGCCGGTGATGCTCGGCGTCGCCGTGGCGCTGATGCTCATCCGGCACACCCGCGCCGACGAGGAGGCCGGGCGGACCGAGCTGATCGGCGCCGGCGTGATCGGCCGGCGGGCGCCGCTGGCGGCCGCCCTGATCGCCACCATGGCGGCCGGCCTCGTGCTCGGCGTGATCGCCACCCTCGGCCTGATCGGCTCGGACCTGCCGGTCGCCGGGTCGGTCTGGGCCGGCGCCGAGATGACCCTCGCGGGATGGGCGTTCGCCGGGGTCGCGGCGATCGCGGCGCAGCTCACCGGCGGCGCGCGCAGCGCACGGTCGATCGCGGTCCTGGTCGTCGGCCTGGCCTTCGTGCTGCGGCTGGGCGGCGACCTCTCGGCGATGAGCGACGGGCCGCTGTCCTGGCTGTCCTGGCTGTCGCCGATCGGGTGGGCACAACACATCTATCCGTACGGCGCGGCCGACTGGTGGCCGGCGCTGCTGATGCTGCTGTTCGCGGCGGCCACCACGGCGGTCGGTGTGATCCTGCTCGGGCATCGGGACCTGGGCGCGGGGCTGTTCCCGGGCCGCCCGGGGCCGGCCACGGCGGCGCCGTCACTGCGTACCCCTCTCGCTCTGGCCTGGCGCCTGCACCGCGGCCTGCTGATCGGCTGGGCCTCGGCCTTCGCCGCGCTGGGCCTGGTCTTCGGCGCGGTCGGGCAGAGCGTGGCGGACATCGGCCAGGGCACCGCGATGGGTGACATCTTCGCCCGGATGGGCGGCAGCGACGTGATCGTGAGCAGCTACTTCGCGTCGATCGCGGGCATGGTCGGCATCCTCGCCGCGTGCTACGCCGTGCAGGCCACGCTGCGGATGCGCGACGAGGAGTCGGCCGGGCACGCCGAGATGGTGCTGACCTCGTCGTCGAGCAGGTGGAGCTGGGCCGCCGGCCACCTGGTCTTCTCGCTGCTCGGCCCGGCCGTGGTCCTGCTGCTGGAGGGCGTGGTGTCGGGCGCCGCGTACGCCGCGATCACCGGCGACAACCTGATGGGTGACGTGGTCGGCGGCACGGTGGCCGAGCTGCCCGCCGTCTGGGCCATCGCCGGCGTCGCGGCCCTGCTCTTCGGCCTGCTGCCGCGCTGGGCCGCGTTGTCCTGGGGCGCCCTGTCCGTCTGCCTGCTGATCCTGCTCGTCGGCGCGCCCCTCCAGCTCGACCAGTGGGTGCTCGACATCTCCCCGTTCACCCACATCCCGCATCTGCCGGGCGGCGACCTCACCTGGACACCGCTGGTCGTGCTGACCGTGGTCGCGGCGGCCCTCGTGGCGGCGGGCCTGACCACCCTGCGCCGGCGGGACATCCCGGCCTGACGCCCGCCCCGTAAGCAACCGCGGTTGACTGATCGAGGATTAGTCAACTACGGTTGCTTGCATGTCTGATCCCGCCGACGCGCTGGCCGCCGTGGCCGCGCTGCGCCGCCTCGCCGACCAGCTGGAGGACGCCGCCGTCGAACAGGCGATGCGTGCCGGCTGGGGCTGGCCGAGGGTTGCCGAGGCGCTGGGCGTCACGCGGCAGGCCGTCCACAAGAAACACCTCAAGCGACTCGTCGCCGCGGGTGTGACGCTGAGGAGGCGCTGACCATGTCCGGGTTCAAGCAGTACCTGACCGGGGTGATGGACCAGGCGGTGGCCGAGGCGCTCCGGGACCGGTCGGCCACCGTGGAGGCGCAACACCTGCTGCTGGTCATCCTGGCCGGCCTGGATCTGGCCGGGCTCGACGCCGACTCGTTCCGCGCCGCGCTCGACCGCGACTTCGAACACAGCCTCGGCGTGGCCGGCGTCGCGCTGTCCGCCTTCGACCTGTCCCCGGCCACGCCCGACCCGGCGCGCCGGCCCGGCCTCGGCAACTCGGTGCGCCTGGCCCTCGACCGGGCCATGCGGGCCGCCGGCGCCGGGGCGCCGCAACCCGATCACCTGCTGATCGGCATCCTGAGCGCCGAGGTCGGCCCGGTGCCACGGGCGCTCGCGCAGGCCGGTGTCGACCGCGAGGAACTGCTGGCCCGGCTGCGGGCGGCGGCGTGAACCCGATCGAGGTCACCGGCCTGCGCATGCGGTACGGCGCCCGGGAGGTGCTCGACGACGTGACCTTCCACGCGCGGCCGGGCGAGGTGCTGACCCTGCTCGGCCCCAACGGCGCGGGCAAGACCACCACGATCGAGATCCTCGAGGGCTTCCGTACGCGATCGGCCGGCGCCGCCACAGTTCTCGGGGTCGACCCGGCGCGTGGCGACGAACGGTGGCGCGCCCGCCTCGGCGTGGTGCTCCAGTCGTGGCGCGACCACGGCAAGTGGCGGGTCCGGGAGCTGCTGGCCCACCTCGGCGGCTACTACCCGGCGCCGATCCCGCCGGACGAGCTGCTCGCCCTGGTCGGGCTGACCGGCCAGGCCCGGGACCGGCTGCGGACCCTCTCCGGGGGCCAGCGCCGCCGGCTGGACGTCGCGATCGGGATCGTCGGCCGGCCCGAGGTGCTCTTCCTGGACGAGCCGACGGCCGGTTTCGACCCGGCGGCCCGGCGCGAGTTCCACGAGCTGGTCCGGCGGCTCGCCACCGAGAACCGGACGACCGTCCTGGTCACCACCCACGACCTGGCCGAGGCGGAGCGGCTGGCCGACCGCATCGTCATCCTCGACGGCGGCCGGGTCGTCGCCGAGGGCACGACCGGCGAGCTGACCCGGCGGATGGCCGGCCGGGACGAGGTGCGCTGGACCGTGGGCGGCGAACGCTTCCGCCGGTCGACCGACCGGTCCACCCCGTTCGTCCACGACCTGTTCCGCGAGCACGGTGACGACGTCGCCGACCTCGAGGTCCGCCGCGCGTCCCTGGAGGACGCCTATCTCGCCCTGGTGAGGTCGTCATGAGCTTGCGTCCGGGCCTGGTGCGGGGCCTGATCGAGCTGCGGCAGGCGTTCACCGGCGCCGAGCTGCTCGGCAACCTCTTCTGGCCGGTGGCGACGCTGGTGGCGGTGGTCTGGCTGGGCGACGCCACGGTCCTGCCCGGGACGCTGGGCATGTTCGTGACCTTCGGCATGCTGCTGATCGCCCAGAACCTCGGCGCCGACCGGGAGGACGGCACGCTGCTGCGGGCCAAGGCGATCCCGGACGGCGTACGCGGCTATCTGATCGGCAAGATCGTCACCGTGTCCGGGACCGTCCTGGCGTACCTGCTGATCCTGTTCGTCCCGGGTCGGCTGATCGTCGGCGGGCTGACCGTCCGATGGTCCATCGTGGCCTGGCTGCTGCCGCTCGGGCTGGTGGCCACCCAGGCCCTGGGCGCGGTCCTGGGTT
Source organism: Actinoplanes sp. NPDC089786 (assembly GCF_040684855.1). NCBI lineage: Bacteria > Bacillati > Actinomycetota > Actinomycetes > Micromonosporales > Micromonosporaceae > Actinoplanes > Actinoplanes sp. NPDC089786. The sequence continues at coordinate 140,470 of NZ_JBFBGU010000021.1, read as the reverse complement.
CGCTGATCAGCAGTTCCCGCGGCGCCGGCCTGCTGTCGCTGCCGGTGCTGGGCCTGATCGCGATCTCTGGTGTCTTCGTGCCGATCGCCGTGTTCCCGGGCTGGCTGCAAGGGGTCGCGCAGGTCTTCCCGGTGTACTGGCTCGGCGAGGGGATGCGCGCGGCCATGCTGCCGGGCGGCGGCCGGCTCGCCGCGACCGCGGCGGTCCTGGGCGCCTGGTCGATCGCCGGCCTGGCGCTCGCGCCGGTCCTGCTGCGGCGGATGGCCCGCCGCGAGTCCGGTTCCCGGGTCGCCGCCCGCCGCGACCGGGTGCTCCAGCGGGTCGGTTGACCGAGGTCGGCGGCGGTGGAGCGGCTAAGAGAGATAGCCGCAAGATAAGGAAAGCGGCACCGGCGAGATGCGGAATATTTCCCTTTCAGATGCGGAAGAATGTACCCTCTGAATGTGGAAGGATCTCTCACTGGTATTTCTCCACGCCAGCTCACGGCGGTACTGGCTCGCCGCCTGACCGAGGAACCGGCCCTGGTCCTCAACGGCCCCCGCACCGTCGGCAAGAGCACCCTGTTGCATGCCCTCGCCGATCAGCTGGGACGCCCCGTCATCGACTGCGACGATCCCGCCACCCGAGCCGCGGTTCGCGCCGATCCCGGCCGCTTCGTCAGCGGTCCCGGCCCGATCCTGATCGATGAGTACCAGCATGTTCCGGTCCTGCTGAGCGCGATCAAGGCCGAGTTGAACCAGGACCTCAGTCCAGGACGCTTCGTCCTGGCCGGATCGACGCGGTACTCGACCCTTCCGGAAGCAGGACAGGTTTTGACCGGCCGGGTCGACATCCTGGAGGTGCTGCCCCTGACGCAAGCGGAGATCGACGGGGCAACCGCCGGCTTCATGGTCAGCAGGCTGCTCGACGGCGCTGATGTTCCGCTCGACCGGGCGCCGTCCACGACATCACGCGGCGAGTACGCCCGGCGGGTCACCTCCGGCGGTATGCCCGTCGCCCTACGGCGGCCACCGGGCCGGTCCCGATCGCGCTGGTTCGCGAACTACCTTGATCTTGTCATCGAGCGCGATGTGCTGGAGCTGAGCCGGGTACGTCAGCGAGAGATGCTCCCGCGGCTACTCCGTGTCCTGGCCGCCCGATCCGGTCAGGTCTTGAACATCGCCGGCAGCGCCTCGACGGTCGGGATGGAGAAGTCCAGCGCCGAGAACTATTTGAAACTCCTCGAGGCCGTCTTCCTCGTCCAGCGACTACCGGCCTGGGGAACGACCTTGGGCTCCAGGGTGGCCCGTCAGCCGAAGGTCCATCTCGTCGACTCAGGCATCATGGCGTGGCTTCTCGGTCTAACCCCGGAGAAGATCGCCACGAATGATCCGGCCGCCTTGACGGAGTACGGCCATCTGGTGGAGACGTTCGCCGTCGGCGAGATCCTGCGGCAGGTGTCCTGGTCGGACGCGCCGGTCACGGTCGGCCATTTTCGAACGTCGGAGGCCCAGGAGGTCGATCTGGTGCTCGAGCGCGATGACGGGACGGTCTTTGCGTTCGAGATCAAAGCCGGCACTCGCGTCGACAAGTCCGACCTGGCCGGCATCCGGGCGCTACGCGCCCGAGTCGGTGAGCGTCTTGCGGCGGCCGTCGTGTTGTACACCGGCGCGTTGACGTTTCGATTCGACGACGGCACGGTCGTGCTTCCCCTGGACGCACTCTGGTCGGAGCCGTCATGACGGACGCTGCCGAGGCGCTGCACGGCTGGTCGGCTGAGCCGGTCAGCCGAGGGCGGCGGCCTTCTTCAGCAGCACGGAACGTTCGCGGGCGTTGCCGCACAGGCGGGCGGCCAGCTCGAGTTCGGCGCGGGCCTCGGCCGGCCGGCCGAGCCGGATGAGCAGTTCGCCGCGTACGGTCGGCAGCAGATGCGATCCGACCAACTGGTCGGTAACAAGAAGGTCGTCCACCATGGACAGCGCCCGTTCGGGGGCGCCGGCCATGGCCAGGGCGACGGCGCGGTTGAGTTCCACGATCGGCGACGGCGCGATCCGGCCCAGCGCCTCGTAGAGCAGGACGACGCGTTCCCAGTCGGTCTCCGCCACCGAGGTCGCCCTCGCGTGGCAGGCGGCGATCGCGGCCTGGAGCCCGTACACGCCGAGGCCTTTCTTCCCGGCGCGCTCGAGCGCCGCGAGGCCGCGCCTGATCGCCGACCGATCCCATCGCCGCCGGTCCTGGTCCTCCAGCAGGATCGGTTCGCCGGCCGGCCCGGTCCGCGCCGGGAACCGCGCGGCGGTGAGCTCGCACAGGGCCAGCAGCCCGGCCACCTCGGGTTCACCGGGCAGCAGCGCGGCCAGCATGCGGGCCAGCCGGATCGCCTCGGCCGCGAGGTCGGTACGCATCAGGTCGTCGCCGCTGGTCGCGGTCGAGCCCTCGGTGAAGATCACGTAGAGCACGCTGAGCACGCCGCCGAGCCGCTCACCGCGCTGGTCGGCCGGTGGCAGCTCGAACGGCACCCGGGCCGCGGCGATGGTCTTCTTGGCCCGGGTGATCCGCGCCTGGATGGTCGGCACCGGCACCAGGAAGGCCCGGGCGATCTCCTCGCTGCCCAGGCCGCCGACCGCCCGCAGGGTGAGCGCCACCCGCGCCTCGGCCGACAGCACCGGGTGGCAGGCGATGAACATCAGCGCGAGCACGTCGTCGTCGATCCGGTCCGGGTCCCACGGCGGCTCGTCGGGCGATTCGCCGGGCGTCAGCAGGGCGTACTTCTCGTCCTGCACGGACCGCCGGCGGAAGGCGTCGATGGCCCGGCGCCGGCCGGTGGCCAGCAGCCACCCGACCGGGTGGTCCGGCGTGCCGTCGCGGGTCCAGCCGGTCAGCGCCTCGGCCAGCGCCTCCTGGGCGACATCCTCGGCCAACGCGAAGTCGCCGGTGTAGCGGGCCAGCGCGCCGACGATCCGGGCCGACTCCATCCGCCAGACCGCCTCGACGGTCCGCCGGACGGAGCCGGACGACGACATCAGACCTGGCCCGTACGCTCGCGCCAGGCCTTCTCCTTGAGGACCCACTCGCTGTCCTGCGGGAACTCGTCGATCCCCGGCACCCGGCGGATCTCCAGCTTGGAGCCCGGCACCATCATCGGCATCCGGAGGCCCCACTCGATCGCCTCCTCCTGGGAGGCGACCTCGATGATGTAGAAGCCGCCGAACAGCTCCTTGGTCTCGCCGTAGGGCCCGTCGGTCACCACCGGCTTTTCGCCGGCGAAGTCGATCACCACGCCCTTGGCCGCGTCTTCCATCCCCTCGGCCGCGATGAGCACGCCGGCGTTGATCAGCTCCTCGTTGTAGCGGCCCATGGTCGAGAGCATCTCGTCGAAGGTCACCGTCTCGGACACCGTCGCCCAGGCCTCGTCGGTGGCCCGCATGATCAGCATGTACTTCGCCATGATGGTTCCTCCTCGTCCGTCGGGCCTTCTGGCCCATTCACCCACAGGTCGAACGGCGCCCGGCCCGGATCGACAACGGCCCGGGAAAACTTCTACGACGTCCGGCGCTGGGGCAGCGAGTGTTCCTCGTGGTCGAGTTCGCGCTCCAGTACGCGCAGCCCCTCGTCGTTGAGCCGGCCGGCGTCGCGCCAGCGCAGCAGCTCCTCGCGCTGGGCGTCGATCACCGCCCGGCGCACCATCAGCGCCGCCTCGTACTGCGGCGACTCCGGCACCTCGTCGGAGTCGGCCTTCTCCAGCAGGTCGAGCCGCCGCCGGTAGCGCTGGAGGCGCATCTCCAGCTGGGCCCGCATGTTCCCGATGGCGTGGTCCTCGACGTGGTCGTGCTGCTGGAGCTGGATCTCCTCGAGCCGGTCGAGCGCCGCCTGCACCGACGCCGACCGGGCGACGTTGCGCTCCCGGGCCTGGTCGTTGCGGTTGGCCCGCAGGCCCAGCCGGCGGACCAGCGGACCGAAGGTCAGGCCCTGCCCGATCAGCGTCACCAGCACCACCACGAACGCGCAGAAGTGCAGCAGCTCACGATCGGGGAAGCCGGCCGGCAGCGTGAAGATCGCCGCCAGCGTGATCACGCCGCGGGTGCCGGCCCAGCTCATCGCGGTCGACTCCTTGGAGGTCAGCGGCTGGTTGCGGCGCAGGGCGAGGTCTTGATCGGTCTCGCTGCCGGTGGTGTTCAGGTCTTCACCGCCGAGCCGGGCGTGCATCGAGCGGGGCAGCAGCTGGGTCACCAGCAGCCAGATCGGGCGCAGCAGCAGCACCACACCGAGCGTGATGGCCAGCGCGATCACGATCGTCGAGGTCTGGTATTTGGACAGTTCGGCCAGGACGGCCGGCAGCTGGATGCCGATCAGGAGGAAGACCACGCCCTCCAGCAGGAAGTCGATCAGCCGCCAGACCGCGCCGGTCTGCAGGCGGCTGGCGCCGGTGGCGTACCTCGGCGCGTCGTGCCCGATGATCAGGCCGGCCACCACCACGGCCAGCACGCCGGAGACGTGCACCCGCTCGGCCAGCAGGTAGGCCGCGAACGGGGTGGCCAGGGACAGCGCGTTGGCGGTCAGCGGGTCGGTGCGCAGCGGGCGGAGCAGCCGGACCACCCGGGCGACCAGGTAGCCCGCCACCACCCCGCCGGCCGCCGACAGCACGAACACGCCGACGGCGTTGGTGAAGGTGAAGTTCTCGCCGGTCGCGGCGTCCAACGCCACGGTCAGGATGGTCAGCGCGGTCGCGTCGTTCAGCAGCCCCTCGCCCTGGATCAGGGTGACCAGGTTGCTCGGCAGGCCGGCCTTGCGTCCGACGGCCAGCGCCGCCACCGGGTCGGGCGGCGCCACGGCCGCGCCCAGCGCCACCCCGGCGGCCAGCGTGGCGCCGGTCACCCAGAGCGAGAAACCGGCCCCGACCAGCAGCGACGTGACGATGACGAGGCCGACCGAGAGGCTGATCACGGTGCGCATGTTGCGCCGGATGTCGATCAGCGAGGAGTCCAGCGCCGCGTTGTAGAGCAACGGCGGCAGCAGGAACGTCAGGATCACCTCGGGATTGATGTCGACGTTCGGGCCGGGCAGGTACGCATATCCGATGCCGACCAGGGTCAGCACCGCCGCGGCGGGCAGGCCGCTGCGTTCGCTGAACCAGCGGACGACGATCACCACCGCGATGGCGGCCAGCACGAACAGCAGGAACTCCTCGGCGTGATGCACTCGGCCATTCTTCCGGAACATGATGACGATCTAAAAACTTGACACCCTGAGTGTCACTGTGACACTTTCAGTGTCATGATGAGCGGAGCCGAAGGCCTGTACGAGATGCTCCGCCACGTGCGGCCGCTCCATCAGTGGTCGGCCAAGGTGGTCGCCGACGCGCTGGCCGAACATGACGTGAGCATGCCGATGCGGGCGGTGCTCGAGCGGCTGGCCGACGGGCCGCAGACCGTTCCCCAGGTGGCCCGGTCGCTGTGGCTGCCCCGGCAGGTGGTGCAGCGGCTGGCCGACGCGGCGGCCGGGCTGGGCTTCCTGCGGTTCGCCGACAACCCGGCCCACCGGCGGTCCCGGCTGGCCGAGCTGACCCCGGCCGGGCGGCGGGTGTTCGCCGAGATCCACGACCGCGAGCTGGACGAGCTGCGCGAGCTGGCCGATCGGCTCGACCCGGCCGACATCGCGGCGGCCGTACGCGTGCTGGCCGCCCTGACCACGCACGCACGTGAGGTGGCGCGGCGAGCCGGTAACGACGACGGCTGGTCGGCGCCCGGGCCGCGCCCAGGAGAGGAGATCCGATGATCCACTACGAGGAGGCGGGCAGCGGGCCGGCCGTGGTGTTCCTGCACGGCGGGGCGCTCGATCGGCGCGAGTGGGACGACCAGATGGTGCTGGCCGACCGGTTCCGCGTGATCCGGGTCGACGCCCGCGGGCACGGCTTGTCGGAGACGCCGATGACGCCGTTCCGGCAGTGCGACGACATCGCGGAACTGCTGGGCCGGCTCGGGATCGAGAAGGCCGCCCTGGTCGGCCTGTCGATGGGCGCCGGTGCGGCGACCGACACCGCGCTGGAATACCCGCACCTGGTGTCACATCTGGTGGTTTGCGGCGCCGGCACCAACGAGCCGGTCTTCGTCGACCCGTGGATGTTGGACATCCAGCGGCAGATGGCCGAGGCGCAGGCCCGGCTCGACGCGCCGGCCTGGATCAACCTGTCGCTCAAGCAGGGCGTGATCGGCCCTTATCGCGATAAAGCCGATGAAGCGGTCGAGGCGCGATGTCGCGAGATGATCACCGACACGGTGAACAACCACGTGAAGCCGGGCATGACCACGCCCGACCACGTGCAGGGCTCGTGGGAACGACTCCACGAGATCAACATTCCCGCCCTAGGCGTGATCGGCAGTCTGGACGCGCCCGATCATCATGCGATGGTCGAGCGTTTCACTAAGAATGTCCGAAACGCCAGGAAGCACGAAATCGGCGGAGCGGCCCATGTGGTGAACATGGACCGCCCCGCCGAGTTCAACGACCTGCTGGCTCAGTACCTGTAGTGGTCCGGCTTGAACGGACCCTCGATGGCGATGCCCAGGTATTCGGCCTGCTTCTTGGTCAGCGTGGTCAGCCGCACGCCCAGGGCGTCGAGGTGCAGCCGGGCCACCTTCTCGTCCAGGTGCTTGGGCAGCACGTAGACCTGCTTGGCGTACTCGTCGGGCTTGGTCCACAGCTCGATCTGGGCCATCACCTGGTTGGTGAAGGAGTTGCTCATCACGAACGACGGGTGGCCGGTGGCGTTGCCCAGGTTCATCAGGCGGCCCTCGGAGAGCACGATCACCGAGTGGCCGTCCGGGAAGCGCCACTCGTGCACCTGCGGCTTGATCTCGATCTTCTCGATGCCCGGGACCTTGGCCAGCCCGGCCATGTCGATCTCGTCGTCGAAGTGGCCGACGTTGCCGACGATCGCGTTGTGCTTCATCCGGCCCAGGTCGTCGGCGGTGATGATGTCGGTGCCGCCGGTCGTGGTGATGAAGATGTCGGCCTCGGCGATGACGTCCTCGAGGCGGACCACCTGCATGCCGTCCATCGCCGCCTGGAGCGCGCAGATCGGGTCGATCTCGGTGACCACGACGCGGGCGCCCTGGCCCCGCAGCGTCTCGGCCGAGCCCTTGCCGACGTCGCCGTAGCCGCAGACCACGGCCAGCTTGCCACCCAGCATCACGTCGGTGGCCCGGTTCAGGCCGTCGACCAGCGAGTGCCGGATGCCGTACTTGTTGTCGAACTTGCTCTTGGTGACCGCGTCGTTGACGTTGATCGCCGGGAACAGCAGCTCGCCGTCCTTGGCCAGCCGGTAGAGCCGGGCCACGCCGGTGGTGGTCTCCTCGGTCACGCCGCGGATCTCGGCGGCGACCCGGGTGAACAGCTGCGGGTCCTTGGCCAGGGTGCCGCGCAGGGTCTCGAGGATGATCCGGTATTCGTGGTTGTCGTCCTCGGTGGCCTGCGGCACCGCGCCGGCCCGCTCGAACTCGACGCCCTTGTGCACCAGCAGGGTGGCGTCACCACCGTCGTCGAGGATCATGTTCGGGCCGCGGCCGGCGCCGAAGTCGAACAGCTGCTCGGTGCACCACCAGTACTCCTCCAGCGTCTCGCCCTTCCAGGCGTAGACCGGGGTGCCGGTGGGCGCGTCGACGGTGCCGGCGCCGACCACGATCGCGGCGGCCGCCTCGTCCTGGGTGGAGAAGATGTTGCAGGACACCCAGCGCACCTCGGCGCCGAGCGCGACCAGCGTCTCGATCAGGACGGCGGTCTGCACGGTCATGTGCAGCGAACCGGCGATGCGCGCGCCCCGCAGCGGCTGTGAGCCGGCGTACTCGTCGCGGATGGAGATCAGGCCGGGCATCTCGTGCTCGGCCAGCCGGATCTGGTGGCGGCCGGCCTCGGCCAGGCTGAGGTCGGCGACCGCGAACTCGAGGCCGTTGACGGACTGCAGCTTGTCGGACGTGAAGTCGGACATGAAGAAGGCACCCCCTGGAGCCAGGAGGCGCCCTTGCGGATTCGTCGGCTCGGCCGAGCGTGGCGGAGAGCATCTCCGTCGCAGCGCCTCTCGACCGGCCCGACCATTTTAACCCCAACGTCAAACCCGTCGCAGGTACGCCGGACACAAAGTCCCGCCCTCTCGGCGGCCCAGGCGGGTGGCCAGGCCGTTCCCCGCCATCCGGCTGTCTTGCCACGAGAGCGCCGCTGACGCGGCGCCCAGCCGGCCGCGCGAGCGCCGCCGACGCCGCGCCCGGCGTCAGTCGTTGAACGGGCCGTCCGGGGTCACGACGTTGCCCTTGGCCAGGTCGCAGTAGGGGCTGAGCTCGACCTTGGCCAGGTCGGCGGCGGCCGGGACCATGGTGCCGTCGAGCAGCGCGCTGGCCGCGCCGGCCGAGCCCGATCCGCCCGCCTTGCACATCCGGTCGTCGTAGTGGCCGTCGAAGCCGCCCCCGACGATCTTGCCGGTGGTGTCGCGCCAGACCACGCCGACACCGCGCATGACGAGGTCGGCGCAGTTGGCCGTGGCGGCGGTGAACCTCACCTCGTCGCGGGTGGCGTTCTCGATCTTCGTGGTGATCGGGGCCAGGCCGTCGGCGCCGTCGCCGGCCGGCAACCAGCCGGTGACCACGGGCGTGAGGGAGACCTTGGTCACCTTGCCGACGTTCTCCGGCTTGATGGCCAGCGTGAAGCCAACCGACACCGCGGCGCCGGGCAGGATCATCGGCACCTCGAGGATCTGATATCTCGGCTGCGGCGCGAACACCAGGCTCGGCCCGGAGGCGCCGGTCGCGTCGATGAAGACGCGGGTCCGCCAGGCCACCCGGTCGGTGGTGTTCCGCAGGAGGGCGCCGACCGAGAGGTAGGGCTTGCGCTCCGGCGCCGGGGAGAAGCCCTGCTCGGCCACCGTGAGGCCGGCGGTCGCCGTGGACGAGGCGGTGAGGACCGGCGGCGACCCGGCCGGGGCGGTGGCCAGGGCACACGTGGGGGCGGCGTCGTTCCCGTCGCTGTTCGCGCGGACGACGGTGACCACGACGGCCGTCACCACGGCCACCCCGATCACTCCGGCGACCACGCCGAAAACGGACCTCCGCACCGGGCGAGCCTCCTATGGCTGGTCGTTGCCGTAGTACTTGTTGGACAGTGCGGCCAGCCGGGTGAACTGGTCGCGGATCAGCGCGCCGGCCGCCTGCCCGGCCGCGGCGATGAACTGCTGCTCGTCGAGGGTACGGGTGGTGCCTGGGCGAATCGTCACGGTCCAGTTCCGGAGGCCGACGGCCCGCACCCGGACCCGGCCGTCCTCGGACGCGCCGTGCGCCTCGATGGCGTCTCGCTCGGCCCGCCAGTCGCGCTCGCGCTCGGTGACCGGCGGGCCCTCGCCGGTCGAGTAGTCGCCGGTCACGTCGCTGTAGATGCGTTCGTACTCGCGGGTGCGGGCGACCCACAGCAGGCTGGCCACCGCGGCCAGCCGGCGCCCCAGGTCATCGTCGTCGCACTGGCGGTAGTAGTCGTTGTGGAAGGTCAGCGTCAGCTGGTCGCGGTCGTACAGCTCGGCCGTGAGCGACCCGTCCGGCGCGGTCGCGCGTACGCGCATCGTCTCGACCCGGTCGGCCAGTTCACCCATCGCCGGTCACCCCAGGGCCGTGCCGAGACCGGCGGTCTCGTCGCGGATGGTCGCCGGGGTCGCGTCGGCCAGCGCCGGCCGCGGGGCGATGAACAGGTCGGAGCTACCCGCGACGGCGGACAGCCCGGCGTTCAGCGACTCGAGGATCTTGTTCTCGGCCGCGATGACCTGGCCGATCAGCTCGGTGATGGCGCCCTGGACGGCGTTCACGATCGCCATCGCGTTCTTGCCGCTGAACGGCAGCTCCTTCTTGTCCCCGAACGGGATGGCCCCGGCCGAGGCCGAGACCTCGCCCAGCACGGTGAGCGTGAGCGACAGGCCGCCGGTGGTGACGAAGCCGCCGACCGCCCCGATCGAACCGGCCACGGTCAGCAGGAAGGCCAGGTCTTTCGGGTTGCAGTCGAGCATCGCGTCGAGCGCGGCCTGCGCCTTGTGGGCGATGTCGTCGATGCTGGCCCGGGCCGCCCGCCACACGCCGGCCTCGGCCTCGGCGGCGCCCTTGAGGATCATGATCAGCAGGAACTGGTTGGCGGTGATCCCCGGCCACTTGGACAGGAAGTTGTCCCGGAAGTTGACCGCGGCGGCCCCGAACCAGGGCTCGACCAGGTTCTTCACGTCGTCCATCCGGCCCAGGTCGGGGTTGGCCGCCATCTCGGTGCCGCCCTTGCCCTGCCCGGCGTTGAGCCAGTGGGCGACCTCGGTCGCGAGGCGTTCGCTCAGGCGGTCGAACCCGGCCGGGTCGGCCGTCTTGATGAACGGGTCGAACATCGCGGCCACCCCGGCGAACCGCCCGGCCGTGATGTCGACGACGGTCTGCACCTGCTCGTCGGTCATGCTGGAGTCGTAGACGCGGCCCTTGTCGTAGCCGAAGCCACGCTGCCGCAGATCCATGATGATCGCCGACTGCTGGATCTTGGCGGCGTGGTCGCCCAGCTGCTCCCAGCTCACGACGGCACCGGCGGCACGTGGTTCTCGGCGTCCAGCGTCTCGCGGATGCCCTTGAACGCCGTTCGCGAGCCCTCGTCGGTCGCGGCGTACTCCAGAGCGGCCATCACCAGGGCGTCGCCGGTGTCCTGCATGTTCTGCTGTGTCTCCTTGAGCAGCCCGACGACCTGGTCGCGCAGCTCGTCGAAGGCGCCCTTGGCCGGGCCCAGGCTGCCGCCGACGCGTGGGTCGCGCGCGAAGATGCCGTCGCCGGCCTGGGTGCCCAGCAGACTCGTGGCGGCCCCGCCGAACTGGTCGGCCAGCACCTTCACCTTGAACCGACCGGCGTTGTACAGGTTGGCGGCGTCGACACCGAGCGCCTCGCCCGAATGCGGCATGACCCGTCCCTCCCCCCGTCAGGAAGGACCGAATGTAGCAGTCGCATCCGGGCTTTTCGATCCCGTGCGTCAGCCGGCCGCCCGGCGATTGCGCTGGTCATGCACGGCCTTGGTGAAGGTCGCCGGGTCCCAGCGCTCGCTCAGGGCCTGCCGCATCAGCTCGGCCTGGGTCGGCGGGGCCAGCCCGCCGATCGGCTGGTCGCGGTCGAGGTTGGTCGGGAACGCGTACCCCTCGGCCGAGGCTGCGACCACGTGGTCGGTGCTGCCCTCGTACCCCAGCAGAACGGGGTAGAGCGCCTCGCACATGGCCGTGCGGTCGACGGTCTCCATGGCGCGGCCGAAGGCGGAGCTGATCTGCAGCAGGTTGGCCATCCGTCGGACGTCGGCCGAGCGGTTGGTGCCGGCGCCGTGGAAGAGCGCCGGGTTGAAGAACGCCGCGTCGCCCTTGGTCAGCGGCAACTGCACGTGGTGCGCGTCGAAGTAGGCGGTGAAGCCGGGCTGGTGGAAGGCGAGGTAGCCCGGCGGATACTTCTGCGAGTGCGGCAGGTAGAGGGTCGGCCCGGTCTCCACCGGCATGTCCACGTGCGCCACCGCGCCCTGCAGCGTGAGCACCGGCGAGAGCAGGTGGACGTGGGCCGGGAACCTCGACGCCTGAGCGCCGGACATGAACCCGAGGTGGTAGTCGCGGTGGGCGACCTGGGCCTGGCCGCCCGGATTGACCACGTTGACCTGGGAGGTGATCTGGTAGCCGGCGCCCAGCCAGGCGGCCGAGATCAGCGCCAGCGTCGGATTGTCGTAGTAGGCGGCGAAGGCCTCGGGGTCACGCAGGGCGAACTTGTCGAGGGCGCCCCAGACCCGGTCGTTGGCGCCGGGCTTGGCGAAGTGGTCGCCACCGACCACGCCGGCGCGGTGCTGGTCGGCGATCAGGCCGGCGAAGACCTCGGTGGCGCGGTCGACCACGTCGGTCGCGAACGCGCCCCGGAACACCACGATGCCGGGGCCGTCCATCAGCGCCCGGGCCAGCTCGGCGCGTACCTCGGTGGTGTCCGGCAGGTCGCCGGGATAGATCAGGACGTTCTGCGCCACGTCGATGGCATCCGGGAAGTCGGACCTCTGCGTCGGCTGCTCGACGATCGCCCGGAAGTCTTCCAGACGACAGTCGGCGGCCGTGAACCAGCTTGTCATGGGTCTCACGCTAGGCCCGGCCGTACCTCAGGAAGAGGTTGAGAAGACCTCAAAAAACCATCATTGTGTACGCCATCCGCAGCCTCGCCACCGCCCTATGATCGGACTGAAGGCAGCCATGCCCCACCCGTACCGGATCCGCGAGATCGCCGCCCAGGCCGGCCTGAGCCCGGCCACCGTCGACCGCGTCCTGCACGAGCGCGGCGGGGTCCGGGCCAGCACCGTCCGCGAGGTGCGTCAGGCCATCGCCGACCTCGACCGGCAGCAGTCCCAGGTCCGGCTGGGCGGCCGGACGATCATGCTGGACGTGGTGGTGCAGGCGCCGCCCCGGTTCACCGCCGCGGTCCGGGTCGCGCTGGAGGCCGAGTTGCCGTCGTTGCGCCCGGCCACCATCCGGTCCCGTTTCCACCTGCTCGACTCGCCGGCCGTCGCCGACCTGGTCGCGGTGCTGGAGAAGGTGGCCCGCACCAAGTCGGACGGGGTGATCCTGAAGGCGCCGGAGACGCCCGAGATCATCGCCGCGGTGGCCGGGTCGCCGGTGCCGGTGGTCACCTTCGTCACCGACCTGCCGGGCAGCAAGCGGGCGGCGTACGTGGGCATCGACAACCGCGCGGCCGGCGCGACCGCGGCGTACCTGGTGGAGCAGTGGCTGGCCGACCGCGCCGGTGACGTGCTGGTGGTGCGCGGGCACGGGTCGTTCCGCGGCGAGGACGAGCGGGAGATGGGCTTCCGGGCCGAGATGCGGCTGCGGTCGCCGGGCCGGCGGATCGTCGAGGTGGTCGACGAGGAGGACAAGGCGGACGCGGTGCACTACAGCATCCGCGAGCTGCTGGCGACCAGCCCGTCGGTGCGCGCGGTCTACTCGCTCTACGCCGGGGCGGGCGGCAACACGGCGGTGGTGGACGCCTTCGACGCCGAGCGCCGCCGCTACGACGTCTTCGTGGCGCACGACCTGGACGGCGAGAACACCGCGCTGCTGCGGGACCGCCGGCTCTCCGCGGTGCTGCACCATGACCTGCGGGCGGACATGCGTCAGGCCTGCCTGGCGGTGTTGCACGCGCGCGGCGTACTCGAGGGGCGGCCGCACCCCGCGCCCAGCGCGATCCAGGTGATCACCCCGCACAACGAACCGCTGGCCAGATTTTCTTGAGCAGGCTGTCCGGTTCGGCCGGGGCCGTTCGTCATCGGCATGAAAACCCAAGACGAGAGGGGTACGCAGTGAAGTTCATGATGTTCGTCTGCACCGACACCGAGCCGGAGACGTCGGAGGCCGGAGTGCCGGCCATCGAGCAGTGGGTGGCCGACACCTACGACAAGGGCAGGGCGGTCATGGGTGAGCGGCTCGCCCCGGCCACCACGGCGACCACGGTCCGCGTGCGGGGCGGTGAGCTGCTGCTGACCGACGGCCCGTTCGCCGAGACGACCGAGGTCATCTGCGGCTTCGACATCCTCGAGTGCGCCGACCTGGACGAGGCCATCGAGATCGCCCGCAGCCACCCGATGGCCTACCACGGGCGCCTGGAGCTGCGCGCCTTCGACCCGTTGAACCTGTGAAGGACGCCCTCGCCGCCGCGGCGCAGGAGTCGTACGGCCGGATCGTCGCCACGCTGATCCGGGTGACCGGCGACTGGGACCTGGCCGAGGACTGCGCCCAGGAGGCCCTCGCCACGGCCCTGGAGAAGTGGCCGGGCGAGGGCGTCCCGGCCAACCCCGGCGGCTGGCTGATGACGGTGGCCCGCAACCGAGCGATCGACGTGCTGCGGCGGGCCACCGTGGAACAGCGGAAGCTCCGTGAGGTCCTGCTGCTGTCCGCCGAGGCGAAGGAGTCGGAAGAGTGGGACGACGACCGGCTGCGGCTGATCTTCACCTGCTGCCACCCGGCGCTGTCGCTGGAGGCCCGGGTGGCACTGACGCTGCGGACCGTGTGCGGGGTGCCGACCGGGGAGATAGCGCGCGTCTTCCTGGTCGCCGAGCCGACCATGACCCGCAGGTTGACCAGGGCGAAGACCAAGATCTCGACGGCGAACATCCCGTACCGGGTGCCGTCCGGTCCGGCCCTGTCCGAGCGGCTGCCCGGGGTGCTGGCGGTGATCTACCTGCTGTTCACACGGGGCTACACCAACGACGGCGAACCGGCCTTCGCCGACGAGGCGATCCGGCTGGCCCGGCTGCTCCGGCGGCTGATGCCCGACCAGCCCGAGGCCGCCGGCCTGCTGGCGCTGTGCCTGCTCCAGCACTCGCGGCGGCGGGCCCGCCGGGACGCCGCGGGCCACCTGCTGACCCTCGACCAGCAGGACCGCACCCTCTGGGACCACGAGGCGATCGCGTCGGGCCTGGCGCTGCTGCCCACCGCCGGGCGCGGCGCCTATGCCACACAGGCCCACATCGCCGCCGAACACACCCGGTCCCCGGCCGACTGGCCCGCGATCGCCGGCTGGTACGACCATCTGGTGGCGCTCCAGCCCACCCCGGTGGTGCGGCTGAACCGGGCGGTCGCGCACGGGTTCGCGTACGGGCCCGCACGGGGTCTTGATCTGCTGGCCGAGGCCCGTGCGGGCGGTGCGCTGGACGGCTACGCCCCGGCCTCCGCGGCCGAGGCCGAACTGACCGCCCGCCTGGGCGACCGGATCCGGGCCGAGCTGCTGTTCCGGACGGCCGCCGACGAGACGACATCGCCCGCCGAGCGACACGCGCTGCTGGGCCGGGCCACCGAGATGGAGGACGCATGACCACCCCGACAGTGGAATTCGACGGCCGGTTCAGCGAGCCGGACGCCACGGCGGTGCCCTGGGCCGACGTCGACGAGATCCTGCTCGGCACGAAGATGTTCTGGCTCTCCACGGTGCGGCGGGACGGGCGGCCCCATGTCACGCCGGTCCCGATGATCTGGGACGACGGGCAGCTGCACTTCACCGTCGGCCTCGGCGAACAGAAGATGGTCAACCTGACCGCCAGTCCGGCGGTGGCCATCACCACCGGCACGCCGTCGCTCACCTCGGGCACCGACGTGGTGACCGAGGGCACCGCGGTCCGGGTCACCGACCACGACCGGCTGGTCGAGCTGGCCGACCTGTGGCGGTCCCGCCTCGACTGGGACTACGAGGTGGACGGCGACGCCTACCACCACCAGGGCGGCACGGCGCACGTCTTCGGGGTCAGCCCGGCCAAGGTGCTGGCGTTCGGCAAGTCGCCGTACTCCCAGACGCGCTACCGGTTCTGAAGGGCTCGCAGGGCGTCCGCGCTGCGGCGTACATCGGCCATCGGTCCTTCACCGATCGGCGCCTCGGTCAGGATGGTGTCCTGTTCGAGCACCCACCAGCCGTCGTAGCCGGCGCCGGTGAGCGCGGCGGCGACCGCGGCGAAGTCCACGTCGCCGTCGCCGATCGGGCGGTACAGGTTCGCGCGCACCGCGTCGGTGTAGGTGAGCTCGCCGGCCTGCACCCGCTTGGCCAGGCCATGATCGACGTCCTTGGCGTGCACGTGGGCGATCCGGCCGGCGGCGTGCCCGGCCAGCGTCGCCGGGTCGGTCCCGCCGATCAGCACGTGGCCGGTGTCCAGGCAGAGGGGGATGCGTGAGCCCTCGAGGACGCGCTCGATCTCCGGGCCGGTCTCGATCATCGTGCCGACGTGCGGGTGCAGCACCGCGGTGATGCCTCGCGCCGTGGCTTCGTCGTGGAGGCGATCGAGGCTCCTCAGCAGGCGCCGCCACCCGGCCGGGTCGAGGTCGGGGCGTTCGTCGTACCCGTCCCGGCCGGTCGCCGCCGCGAGCACCAGGACGTCGCCGGTGAAGTCGGGGAACTCCGGCTCGTCGTGCAGCACCAGGGGGACGAAGCCGCCCAACGCCTCGAGCTGGTGCTCGGCCAGCAGCGGGGCGGGATCGGCCGGGAGGAAGCCGTCGGGGCCGTACTCGGTCGCGGTCAGGCCGACCTCGCGCATCTCGCGCAGCACCCGCTCGGGGAAGAGCTGGTAGCCCCAGCCGGGCACCTCGCAGACGCCCCAGGAGATCGGGGCTCCGGCGATTCTCACGGCTTCACCTCGTCTCTCATTGCTTCACCTCGTCGATCCGCACCGGACGGTGCTCGCGCAAGGACGTCGTGCAGGCCTCGGCGATCCAGCCGGCCTCGACCGCGTCCGCGACCGTGCACGGCGACTCGCGCTCGCCGGCCACCAGCTCGGTGAACGCGGCCAGCTCGCGGCGGTAGGCGTCGAGGAAGCGGTCCATGAAGAAGTCGTGCGGCGTACCGGCCGGGAAGGTCACGCCCGGTTCGGCCGACCGCATCGGCCAGCGGTCGTCCAGTCCTGCCGCGATGCTGTCGGCCGAGCCGTGCAGCTCCAGGCGTACGTCGTAACCACGCCCGTTGTACCGGGTGTTGGAGACCACGGCGATCGTGCCGTCGTCCAGTGTCAGCACGGCCGCGGTGGTGGACGCGTCGCCGATCCGGGCGAAGACCTCGTCGCCGCGGTCGCTGCCGGTGGCGTACACCTCGATCACCTCGCGCCCGGTGACGTAGCGGATCGTGTCGAAGTCGTGGACCGAGCAGTCGCGGAAGATGCCGCCGGAACCCTCCAGGTAGGCGGCCGGCGGGGGAGCGGGGTCCATCGTGGTCGACCGGATGGTGTGCAGCCGGCCCAGCTCGCCACTTTCCACCGCGTGTTTCGCGCGCTGGATCGCCTCGTCGAATCGCCGGTTGTAGCCGATCTGAACCCTGGCGTCCGATGTTCTCCGCTGGATGTCAGCGGCTTCGGTGGCGCCGCGTGCCACCGGCTTCTCACAGAACACCGGCAGGCCTCGCTCGGTGCCCGCAATGATCAACTCTGGGTGGGCATCGGTTGCGGCGGCGATGACCAGGCCGTCGATCCCGGCGTCCAGCACGTGCGTAATCGACATTTCGGGTTTCGCGGCATATTTGTCGGTGACCCGCTCGGTCACGCCCGGCGCCGGGTCGTAGACCACGAGGTCGACGCCCAGCCCGGTCAGCGTCTCCGCGTGGAAGGCGCCGATCCGGCCCAGTCCGATCAGTCCGAGGCGCATCAGTCCATCCCTCCGAAAACGTTCCGGTCACCCACCACCCGAGAATGCGGCCGGTAACCGGGTCGTAACAAGCGGCCCCGCACATCAAAAACACCTCAGGGTTTGACCTGCTGATCTCGGGGCATCGATACCAGCCGTGGTGGGCAGACTGGCAGACCGCTATCGGCTGCTCGACCGGCTCGGCGCCGGAGGCATGTCGGTGGTGTGGCGTGCCCACGACGAGGTGCTCGACCGCGAGGTGGCGGTCAAGGTGCTCGCCCCCGGCCAGGCCCTCTCCGACCGGATCCTGGTCGAGGCCCGCGCCGCGGCCCGGCTCCGCCACCCCCACGTGGTCGAGGTCTACGACTTCGGTCGCTCGCCGTCGTTCATCGTCATGGAGCTGGTCAACGGCCGGTCGCTGAACGACCTGCTCACCGGCGGTCCGCTGCCGTGGCGGGTGGCCGTGACGATCGGCGCCCAGGTGGCGGCCGCGCTGGCCGCCGCGCACGACCGCGGCATCGTGCACCGCGACGTGAAGCCGGGCAACGTCATGGTCACCGCCTCGGGCGTGAAGCTGGTCGACTTCGGCATCTCCGCCTCGACCGGCGAGGCCGACCTGATCGGTGGCCAGGTGCTGGGCACACCGGCCTACCTGGCCCCCGAGCGGATCGACGGCGGCCCGGTCCGCCCCGCCACCGACGTCTACGCCCTGGGCCTGCTCCTGCACCTGATGCTGGCCGGCCGCCTGCCGTGGGACGCGTCGACCACCACCCAGATGGTGCGCGCCCACCGCTATCGCACCCCCGACACCCTGCCGCCGATCCCCGGCCTTCCCGCCCCGGTGGTGGCCCTGGTCGGCGACTCGCTGGCCAAGGAGCCCGGGTCCCGCCCCGACGCCGCCACCGCGGCCCGCGTCCTCGCCGACGCCGCCGGTCTGGTCGCCCCGCCGCCCCTGCTGGGCGCGCTGGACGCCCCCACCGAGGCCATCACCGTGCCGGTCGACCCGCCTTCACCCGGCCGCCGCGGTCACCCCGCCATGACGGCTGCGGTGGCCCCGCCATCGCGCCGCCGCACGGTCATCGCCGCCGCGGTCGCCGCGGCCCTGGTCACGGTGGCCGCGGCCGCCTGGGCCACCGGACGCGGCGACCCACCACCGACCGTCCCCGCCGCCGCGGCCGCCCCGCCCGCCGCGGCCCCGCCCGCCGTTACCTGCCAGGTCGGCTACGCCATCCGCAGCGCCCTGAACGGCCGGTTCTCGACCGCGGTGACCATCACCAACACCGGCCGGGCGGCCGCCGCGACCTGGAAACTCAGCTTCGACCTGCCGGAGGGCCAGAAACTGGTCCGCGGCTGGAACGACGGCTGGGCCCAGAACGGCCGGTCCCTGGGCCTGACCGGGCGCAACCTGGCCGCGGGCAGCAAGGTCACGACCGGCTTCGACGCCAGCTACCGCGAGTCGGCGGCGTTGCCCGGCGAGTTCAAGCTCAACGAGACCGTCTGCACGCCCCAGCTCTCGGTGACGGGCCAGACCTTGACGCCACCCACCACCACGAAGCCGGCCGTCCGCTCGCCCGCGAGGCCGCCAGCCGCCCGGCCGCCGGCCCCGCCTGCCCCGCCTGCTCCGAAGAACGCCGAGAAGAACAACAGCGGCAAGGATAAAGACGACAAAAAGAATAATAGCGGCAAGGGTAAAGCTGGCGACGACTGAGCAGCAGGCCGTGCCCGTACTGAGCGCGAGCTTGCGGTGGTCAGGGCTCGACGATTCCGTGGCGGGCCATGATCGCGGCTCGGCGGGTGCGGTTGATCGTGTGGACGCGGCGGCCCACGAAGAAGACGTCGATCAGGGTCCAGACGCCGAGACCGCCCAGGGTGAACAGCATGGCGATGGAGCGGCCGGTGTCGCCAGGTAGAAGCGGTGGCCGCCGAAGATGCCACAGGCGAACCACAGGGCGTACGCCACCCGCGCGTCCTTCTTGACCGAGTCGTACTCGAACTCGGCCTGACCGAACCGCACCGGCTGCATCGCCGCAACGATAGCCGCGTGGTCACGGCCACCGGCGGCGGTCGAGGACGGTGGCCGCGGCGGTGGCGATGATCAGGGCGGCGCCGATCAGCAGCAGGGTGCGGGCGCCCAGGCCCAGGGCCGTGCCGGCGGCCGCCGTGCCGGCCGACTGGCCGCCGACCTTGAGCGCGGCCATCGAGACGAAGACCTGGGCCCGGGCCTGCGGCGGCGAGTACGCGGCCCGGGACGCGAGCGTGGCCGTGAAGAACGGCGCGTTCAACACCCCGATCAGCGTGAACCCGGCGAAGGCGAGGGCGAATCCGGGCGCCGCCGCGCACAGTCCATAGGCGACACCCATCAGCGCGCCGGCGCGGGTGACCAGCCGTTCCGGCTCGCCGAGCAGCGGCCGTGCGGTCACCGCGAGCGAGCCGAGCAGAACACCGAAGCCGTAGGCCGCGGCCAGCAGGCCGGCCGTGCCGGGGGAGACGCGCAAGGCAGGGGCGTAGGCGACGGCGATGACCGCGATCGCGCCGCCGGGCACGGAGGCCACCACCGTGGTGTACATGACGCGGCGCAGCGGGCCGGTGGTCAGGATCAACGTCAGGGCTTGGCGTACGGAGAGAACCTCGTCCCGGGGCACCGGGTTGCCGGCGGCGGGCAGGGAGAGGACCAGCAGGCCGGCGATCACGGCCGCGGTCGCCAGCACCAGCAGCGAGACGCGCGCGCCGGTCAGGCTGGCGAGGGCCGCCGCGGCCGCGGGCCCGGCCGTACCCCCGATGCCGTAACTGAGCGCGTCCAGACCCTGCGCGCGTCGCTGCGCCCGCTCGTCGCCGGGCACCAGGGCGGCCAGGCGGCTGCTCAGTCCGCCGGTGAGCAGCGGGCCGCAGACGCCGGCGGTGGCCGCGGCGAGCACGACCAGGACGAGGGGTATCCGGTCCAGGCCCAGGGCGGCGATCGCGAGGAAGACGCCGTACGCCGCGCAGACCACGGCGATCAGGCGGCGGCCGTCGCGGGCGCGGTCGAGCCGCCGGGCCAGCACCGGTCCCAGCAGGTGTGGCGCGGTCAGGCAGGCGGCCAGCACGGCCCCGACCACGGTGGGCTTGAGCAGCACGAAGCCGACGGCCGCGCCGGCGTCGGCGCCACGGGCCAGGGTCGCGCCGCCGAGGTAGCGCATCACCGCCGTCCGCACCTGCACGCCCGTACCCCGGCCGGTACTGGCTGAACCGCACGACGGTCACCGGCTCGAGCGCTGAGGAGGATCAGGGGCGGGCGGTGGCCCGGGCCGACCAGCGGATGGCCTCCATGTAGGCGGTGGCCAGGTCGGCGCCGGCCGTGTCGCCGGCGTTGTAGGCGTCGACCACGCGCAGGACCTCGCCCAGGGCGCCGCTGCCGTTGACCAGGGCGCTCGACACCTCGGCGGACAGCGGCAGCTGGGACGCCAGGGACGCCGGCGAGGTGCCCAGCAGGTCGGCCATCCCGCCGACCAGGCCGGCCATGAAGGCCGCGTCGCTGGAGGCGCCGACCGTGCGGGCCACGTTCTCGCTGAGCCGGGCCCGGGTCAGCGCCGTGATCATCTGGTCCTCGGTGGCCTCGGCGACGTCGTCGATGACCATCAGCGTGGCCCATTGGCGGATGTGGGTCAGGCCGATCATCACGACCGCCTGCCGGACCGACGACACCCGGCTGGAGCCGCCGGCCGCGGCCGAGTTCGACGCGCGGAGGACGCGCAGGGACAGCGCCGGGTCGGCGGCGATGATCGAGACGATGGCGCCGAGGCCGGCGTCGGGGGCGTTCAGGGCGGCGAGTAGTTCCAGCCGGCGCAGGCGGGACGGTGAGAGGCTCGCCGCGGTGAGCACCTGGGGACGGCTCAGGGCGTACCCCTGGCGGAGCTCGCAGTGGAATTTGTCGGCGATCGCGAGCTGGTCGGGGCCTTCGAGTCGCTCGGCCACGATCTGGATCCCCGGGAAGCCGCGCAGGTGGGCGACGTGTCGGTCCAGGTCGGTCAGGTCACCGTCGAGAAGATCGAGTTTCACGTACGAGGCCAGCGGCAGCAGCCTCTCGTGCGCCGACCCGAAGACGAAGTCGTCGAGTGCGATCCGGTAGCCGGCCTCGACGAGCGCGGTGATGCCGGCGATCACGGCGTCGTCGACCGTGACCGTCTCGAGCACCTCGAGGACGACCTGCTCGGGCCCGAACGGAAGGGTCAGTTCGCCGGTGAGGAACTCGGTGGTCAGGTTGATGAAGCAGAGCTTGTCGCCGGCCACCTCGGGCAGCCCGAACTCGGTGAACGCGTTGATGATGACCTGGCTGGTGGCGTAGGTGTCCTGCCGGCCCGCCTGGACCGCGTCGACGCTGCCGCGGAACAGCAGTTCGAAGGCCACGACCGTGCCGGCGGCGTCGAAGATCGGCTGCCGGCCGACGTGCACGAGGTGGGCATGGTTCACGTCCGTCCCATCGGCACCCGTACGTCGGACTTTACTAATCTGCGAGTTGCGTCGATAGCTGAGTCGGTTTACCGTCGTGGTATGAAACCCGCAACGGATGAGGCGCGCGCCGGCGCCGATGAGATGATCAAGGCGATGGCAGCGATGCCCGCGGCCGATCCGCGCCGCGCACGACTGCGGGAACGGGTCATCGAGGCGTGGCTGCCGCTGGCGAAACACCTGGCCGCGCGCTACCACGGCCGTGGCGAGCCGGCCGATGACCTGCTGCAGACCGCGACGGTGGGTCTGATCAAGGCGGTGGACCGGTTCGACCCGGTGTACGGCGTGGAGTTCGTCGGGTTCGCGATCCCGACCGTGCTGGGCGAGATCAAGCGCCACTTCCGTGACCGCACGTGGTCGGTCCGGGTCCCGCGGCGCACCCAGGAACTGCGGATGGCGATCACCAACGCCAACAACGCGCTGCTGGCCACGCTGGGCCGGTCGCCGACGGTGGCCGATGTGGCCAAGCACCTCGACATCACCGAGGAAGAGGTGCTCGAGGGCCTGGAGGGTGCTCGTGCCTACTCCGCGACCAGCCTCAACGCCCCGATCGCGGGCGGGGACGGCACGGTCTCGCTGGGCGACACGCTGGGTGAGACCGAGCACGAGTACGAGCTGACCGAGCTCCGGATGACCCTGGGCCGCGCGATGACCCACCTGAACGAGCGCGAGCAGCGCATCCTGGCGCTCCGGTTCTACGGCAACATGACCCAGTCGGAGATCGCCGCCAAGGTCGGTCTGTCGCAGATGCACGTGTCCCGGCTGATCGCCCGCGCGCTGGAGAGGCTGCGCCGCGACTTGCGCAACTGATGAAAGAAGTCGGCAACTTCACGGAAATCATCGACTGTCCCTTGTGAAGCCGATCACAGGGTCGATACCGTGCGGCCATGCTCCCCTCAGCATTGGTCACCGTCCTGACCGCCGCCCTCGCCTCCGTCCCCGCCCCCACCACCACGCCGGTCACCCGGGCCGGTCTTGATCCGGCCCTGACCGCGGGCCGCGGCGCGACCGTGCCGTTCCTCGAGCAGGAGGCCGAGAACGCGCGCACCACCGGCGCCGTGATCGGGCCCGACCGCTCGCCGTACACGTTGCCCGCCGAGGCCTCCGGCCGGAAGGCGGTGAAGCTCTTACCCGGACAGTGGGTGGAGTTCACGCTGCCCCGGGCCGCGAACGCGATCACCGTCCGCTACAGCATCCCCGACGCCGCCACCGGCGGAGGGATCCGGGCGCCGCTCGACGTCACGGTCAACGGCAAGGACCGCAAGACCCTGACCATGACCTCCGAGTACGCCTACCTCCACAACCAATATCCGTTCACCAACGACCCCACGGCCGGCCTGCTGCACCCGGACTGGTGGATCGCCGAATGCTCGTGCGTGCCCGCCGCGACCACGCCGGCGCCGGTCATCACCAAGCCGTTCCGGCCGATGAAGTTCTACGACGAGCAGCGCCTGAAGCTGGCCCGCACCTATCGCACGGGCGACAAGATCCGGCTCACCGCAACAGCAGGGGCCGCCTGGACCGTCATCGACCTGCTCGACTCGGAGCAGGTCGCCCCGCCCCGCCTGGTCAAGAAGGCGGTGTGGCTGGTCGCCGACCCGACCGGCCGGCGGGACGCCGCGCCCGCCTTGGACCGGGCCATCGCGCTCGCCCGCAGGCTGCGGCTGCCGGTCTACCTGCCGCCGGGCACCTACCAGGTCAACCGGCACATCGTCGTCGACGACGTCACGATCACCGGCGCCGGCAACTGGCACACGATCATCAAGGGCCATCAGGTCACGCTGCCGGCACCGGCTCCGGACGGATCCGTGCACACCGGGGTCGGCTTCTACGGGAAACCGGCCGAGGAGGGCGGCAGCCGCAACGTCCACCTGAGCGGGTTCGCCATCGAGGGTGACGTGCGCGAGCGGATCGACACCGACCAGGTCAACGGCGTCGGTGGCGCGCTCAGCGACTCGACCGTCCGCGACCTGCACATCCGGCACACCAAGGTCGGGCTGTGGTTCGACGGGCCGATGCGTGGCACCACCATCAGCGACACCATGGTCGTCGACCAGATCGCCGACGCGCTCAACTTCCACACCGGCGTGACCGGTTCGGCCGTACGCAACAGCTTCATCCGCAACACCGGCGACGACGGCCTGGCCATGTGGTCGGAGAAGACCACGAACGCGGGCAACGTGTTCGAGCGCAACACCGTGCAGACGCCCACCCTGGCCAACGGCATCGCGATCTACGGCGGCCGGGACATCACGGTGCGGGGCAACCTGGTCGGCGACCCGTTGCGCGAGGGCAGCGGGCTGCACGCCGGGTCGCGGTTCGGCGCCGAGCCCTTCGCCGGCAAGCTCACCTTCGCCGGCAACACCACGGTGCGGGCCGGCACGCTCGACCTGAACTGGAACATCGGCCTCGGCGCGATCTGGTTCTACGCCCTCGACCGCTCCATCGCCGCCGACGTCACGGTGACCGGCGACCACTACCTCGACAGCACCTACAACGCGATCATGCTGGTCAGCGAGTTCGGCGTGAAGGATCTCTACTCGATCGAGGGTGTGACGTTCAAGGACGTCCGTGTCGACGGTACGGGCACCAGCGTGCTTTCCGCGCGTACCGCGGGATCGGCGTCCTTCGAGAATGTCGACGCGCGCAACGTGGGGGCGCAGGGGGTCAACAACTGTGGCTCCTTCCACTTCACCCCGGCCGGTTCCGAGTTCGGGCTGACCGACCTGGGCGGCAACGACGGCCGGTGGCTCCAGCCGTACCTGCCGAACGTGATCAGCTGCCAGGACCGCCCGGCCGTGGTCCCGCCGCCCGCACCCTCGCCGTGGAGGGGTTTTTGATGGATTCACCGCGCCGAAGATCAGCTTCGCGCTGACATAGTCGAGCGTATGGAGACCTTCGGCGTGGCGGTGGCCGGCTTCGGCTGGATGGGACGGGTGCACACCCAGGCGTACCTGCGGGTGCCCCACCACTATCCGGCGCTGAGCCTGCGCCCGGTCCTCGTCGCGGTGGCCGACGAGGTGCCGGGCCGGGCCGCCGAGGCGGCCGCGCGGTACGGCTTCGCCTCGTCGACCGAGGACTGGCGAACGCTGGCTCTGGACCCCCGGGTTCAGGCGGTCAGCATCACCGCGCCCAACTTCCTCCATCGCGAGATGGGCGTCGAGCTGGCCCGGGCCGGCAAGCACATCTGGATCGAGAAGCCGGTCGGCCTCACCTCGGACGACGCGATCGCGGTGGCCGGCGCGGTCCGAGACGCCGGCGTGCACGGCGCGGTCGGCTTCAACTACCGCAACGCTCCCGCGGTCGAAGCGGCCCGCGACCTGATCGCCGCCGGCGAGATCGGCCCGGTCACGCATGCTCGGTGCCGGTTCTTCAGCGACTACGCGGCCCACCCCGAGGGCGCGCTGAGCTGGCGGTTCGAGCGGGCCCGAGGCGGCAGCGGGGTGCTCGGCGACCTGGCCGCGCATGCCGCCGACCTGATCCGCTTCCTGCTCGGCGAGATCGAGTCGCTGGTCGCCGACACGGCCATCTTCGTCCCGTCGCGCGCCCGGCCGACCGGCGCCACCGCGGGCCATGTGCGGGCGACGGGCGGCGAGATGGGTCCCGTGGAGAACGAGGACTACGTCTCGGCCCAGCTGCGGATGGCGTCCGGGGCGCGGGCGATCCTGGAGGCGAGCCGGGTCGCGGTCGGCGAGCAGAACGCCTACGGCTTCGAGGTGCACGGCACCAAGGGCGCGGTGTTCTGGGACTTCCGCCGGATGGGCGACCTGGCCGTGAGCACCGGCACGGCCTACCAGGACCAGGCGGTGAGCACCATCCAGATCGGACCGTCCCATGGCGACTACGCCGCCTTCCAGCCCGGCTCGGCCAACGGCATGGGCCTCGACGACCTCAAGGTGATCGAGGCACACCGGTTCATCCGCTCGATATCCGACGGAAAACCGCACGGAACAACCCTGGACGACGCCGTCGCCAGCGCCCGCATCCTCGACGCCCTGTCCGAGTCGGCACAGCGCCGGACATGGGTTGACCTAGATATTTACATGTAGCAACGTGTCGGCATGACACGGAAAGTTGCGCTCATCACAGCGCTGATCGCCGCGGTGGTGGGTGCGTCGGCGACACCGGCGAACGCCGCGGCGCCCGCTCCGACGTTCACCCATCTGACGCCCGGCGGCCGGCCCAAGCTGACCGAGACGGTGCCGGTGAACATCGTGTTCCTGGGGTACGACACGAACGACGTCGACCAGGCCGAGTTCCGGTCCGGCCTGGCGAAGACATACGAGCCCGAGGTGCGCTCCCGGCAGTGGTACGGCGAGCAGGAGAAGCTCGGCATCACCTACACCTACGACTACAAGGTCCAGTACGCCGACCAGGCGTACCAGGACAAGTTCTTCAAGCGGCTCAAGCAGCTGTCCACACCGGCGCCGCTGACCGTGTACCAGGAGGAGTACAACGCCCAGACGAAGAATGTTCTGGACGTCACCTCGAACAACTACATCGACGCGCCGACGGTCGAGAAGTGGCTGGCCTACAACCCGCCGCGCGGGGTCGACACCGAGCGCAACACGATCTTCCTGATCAACTGGCACGGCCGGGCCGACTTCAAGTTCCACGTCTACACCAAGACCGGTGAGGCCGACCCGGACACCGGCTACGACTTCGGCAAGGAGCGCGACAGCCGCAAGATGATGGCGTGGGGCGGCACCACCCGGGACGACGAGGAGACCGGTCTGGGCAGCACCCGTCGCGTCTGGTTCGCCGACCTGTCCGCCGGCCCCGAGGCGAACATGGCCAACTACATCGTCGACGAGCTGGATGTGGACGGCGACGGGCAGCCGGACTACCGGATGCCGAACACCTGGGAGTACACCGACGGCGGGTTCCGCTCGCCGGACGCGCTCTCCGGCGACCTCGCCAAGATTGTCCGGTACGTGGGTCTCGACCTGCTGATGACCACGTCCCCGCTCTACCCGGTGGAGCTGCCCACCGGCACCGGCCTGCCCAAGTCGATCAACCTCGACAGCAACACGTACGAGGACTGGCCGGGCGTGGACGCCTCCGCGGCGTACATCAAACCCGATCTTGTCGTTGAGGAACTGGCCGACCTGCGCTGGCGCAACCGGCTCGACTTCGACAACCAGGACTTCGCGGTCGACGCCAAGAACCGCGCCTGCTTCGAGGGCTGGTACATCACCTACGAGCCCTGCTACGACGGCCAGGAGCTGCCGCCGGACGCCAACCTGTTCCTCTACAACGACGAGAACATCGCCCGGACCAAGGACGACGACGGCCGGGTGGACTACGAGCTGCCGCTGATCAACTACGCGACCGGCGGCGACTTCACGACGCCGCTGGGCTACGCCGACGACAACTGGGTCGACGGCACGCAGAGCTACGTCTTCTCGTTCATCTCGCCCGGGATCATCGAGCGGGGGTACGGCCTGAGCACCACCCAGATCCACGAGGCCGGCCACCACCTGGGCATGTCGCACCCGCACGACGGCTGGGACAGCGAGGCCGGCGCCGACATCGGGGCGAGCGGCGACTTCTACTTCTCGTGGCTCGGCGACGAGAACAACTCGATGATGTCGTACATCGACCTGAACTGGGACTTCAGCCAGTTCGACCGGGACAACAGTGATCGGTTCCTGACCGCCGCGTACTTCGAGGCGGCCAACAAGCTGGCCGCGAACGTGCTGGCGGCCAAGGACGCCGGCCGGGTCACCGCCAACCTGCGGTCGGCCGACACCGTCCTCGGCCAGGCCAAGCGGGCCTTCGCCAAGCACGAGTACCGCACCGCGTACGCGCTGGCCGAGAAGGCGTACAACATCGTGGCCCGCGCGGCCGACCGGGTCGGCGCCGACCCGGCCGCCGCCGCCAAGGCCCTGCACGCCCGGGCCGAGCAGGCCCGCGTCTCCGGCAAGGTGCACGACCCGCACGAGTTCATCGACACCCTGGAGCCGGGCCACAGCCCGCGTTCCCTCCCATAACCACCCGTTTGGTCGGGGCCAGGGCTTTCATGCCCTGGCCCCGACTTTTTTGTAACGCGATTCAGGTCGGCGTGCGTCTTAGTGGCGTGGATGACAGAGAGACGGAGTTCCGAGCTTTCGTCGGCGCGCAGATGGAGCCGCTGCGCGGCCTGGCCTACCTCACGTGCGGTGACTGGCAGGTCGCCGAGGACGCGGTGCTGACCGTGCTCGCGCGGCTCTACGCCCGCTGGCCCAAGGTCGAGACGCCCGCTGCCTACGCCCGCGCGGCGGTCGTCCGCGCGGCCATCGACGAGACGCGCCGGCCGTGGTGGCGGCGGGAGAAGTCACACAGCCACGCCATGCCGGAACCGGCGACGCCGGACCGCACCGGTGCGGTCGACGACCGGATCCAGGTGCGTCAGGCGCTGCGGCACCTGTCGCCGAAGCTGCGCGCCGTCCTGGTGCTGCGGTTCCTCGAGGGACGCAGCGTGCAGGAGACGGCCGAGGCGCTGGGCTGGCCCGAAGGCACGGTCAAGTCGTACACCTCACGCGCCCTTGATCGGCTGCGCGAGGTCCTGACCAGGGAGGGACATCATGCGGGAGCTTTCTGAGATGTTGGAGGACGCCAAGGCGAACCCGCCGGCGCCGCGTTACACCGTCGACGACGTGGTGGTCGCCGGTCGCCGCCTGCGCGCCCGCCGGCGGGCGACGTGGAGCGGGTTGGCCGCGGCCGCGGCCGCGGCGGTGGTCGCGGTGGCGGGGGTGATCACGGTCCCGCGGCTGGTCGGGGCCACGCCGTCGGCCGGGCCGCCCGAGGTGACGGCCGCGGCGCCGGTCACCGCCGGAAAGACCGATCCGCTGCGCTATCCGAAGAGCCCCTGGGAGTACGCGTTCCGCGGCTACCGGGCCGGCGAGTTCACGGTCAACGACCCCTATCTGGTGACCGCGGACTTTCAGCAGGCGACGGTCCGGATCGGCGACGACGTCGACGAGATCTACACCGACGACACGAAGAAGACCGTCGCCCGCAGCGAGCCGGCCCGGAACCTGCTGCTGACCGTCTACCGCCCCGGCCGCTACGACCCGAAGCAGTTCGCCGGCGGCGAGCCGGTCAGCGTCGGCGGCAAGCCCGGCCTGTTCCAGGCGGACACCCAGATCGAGGGCGACCGGTCCCCGATCGGCGGCCACCGGGGCCTCGCCTGGCAGTACGCCACCAACGGCTGGGCGGTGCTGAACACCCTCATCCCGGACGAGGCGGGCCGGGCCGGCAAGGCGAACCTGGTGGCCGTGGCGGCCGGGCTGAGCGGCTCGGCGGCCTATCCGGCGACCGTCGCGATGAAGCTGCGGGAGGTTCCGCCCGGCTACCGGCTGGACGCCGGCGGCCGGGGCCCCGACCCCTGGAACGGTGGCAACGCCGAGGGGTACAGGTCGAGCATCCGCCTGGTCAAGGGTGCGGCGAGCGCGGGCCGGCTGATCAGCTCGATGACCGACAAGGACGACGGCTACGTCAAGGACATCAGGATCAACCTTTCGACGTACGAGCCGAAGCGGCTGCCGCCGGACGGCGCCGATCCGGCCGCGCCGTACTGCAACACCGGCAACGCCGCGCTGTGCTACCGCAACCTCCCCGGCGGCAAGTACACGGTCGAGATCATCGGCAGCGGCGACACCTCGCCGGAGGAGTTGACACAGATCCTGGCCGCCATCCAGGTCGCCGACGTCGACAAGCCGGCGACCTGGTTCCCGCTGGCGACCGCGACACCCTGAGCGCCGGCCGCGGGTCAGGCGGGCACCGGCTGGTCGAACTGGGTTCGATACAGCTCGGCGTACCGCCCGCCCGCGGCCAGCAGGTCGGGGTGCCGGCCGCGCTCGACGATCCGGCCGTTCTCGAGGACCAGGATCTGGTCGGCCGAGCGGATCGTGGACAGGCGGTGCGCGATCACCACGCTGGTCCGCCCGGCCAGCGCCTCGCCCAGCGCGGCCTGCACCGCCGCCTCCGAGGTCGAGTCGAGGTGGGCGGTCGCCTCGTCGAGGATCACCACCCGGGGGCGGGCCAGCAGCAGGCGGGCGATCGTCAGACGCTGGCGCTCGCCACCACTGAGCCGGTAGCCGCGCTCGCCGACCATCGTGTCCAGGCCGTCCGGCAGGGATTCGATCAGGTCGGCGATGCGGCCCCGGCGCAGCGCGTCCCAGAGTTCGTCCTCGGTCGCGCCGGGACGGGCGAAGAGCAGGTTGTTGCGGATCGTGTCGTGCAGCAGGTGCCCGTCCTGGGTGACCACGCCCAGCGCGCCGCGGATCGAGTCGGCGGTCAGGTCACGGACGTCGGTGCCGGCCAGGCGTACCGCGCCCTCGCCGACGTCGTAGAGCCGCGGCAGGAGCTGGGCGATGGTCGACTTGCCGGCCCCGGACGAGCCGACCAGCGCGACCAGTTGTCCGGGTTCGGCCCGGAACGACACCCCGTGCAGCACCGTCTCGCCGCCGCGGCTGTCGAGCTTGGCCACGTCCTCCAGCGAGGCGAGGGACACCTCGTCGGCCGCCGGGTAGCCGAACGTCACGTCGTCCACCTCGACCGCGACCGGTCCGTCGGGCAGCTCACGGGCGTCCGGCCGGTCGACGATCATCGGCTTCAGGTCGAGGATCTCGAAGACCCGGTCGAAGCTGACCAGCGCGCTCATGATCTCGACCCGGGCGCTGGCCAGCGAGGTGAGCGGGGCGTAGAGCCGGGAGAGCAGCAGCGCGAGCGCCACCACGGCGCCGGCGTCGAGCCGGCCGGTGACGGCGTAGAAGCCGCCCAGGCCGTACACCAGAGCCAGCGCGAGCGAACCGACCAGGGTGAGAGCGGTGATGAAGATCCACTGCAACATCGCGGTGCGTACGCCGATGTCGCGTACGCGCTGGGCCCGCGCCGCGAACTCGGCCGACTCCTCGGCCGGCCGCCCGTAGAGCTTGACCAGCGTGGCGCCGGGCGCGGAGAACTTTTCGGTCATCCGGGTGCTCATCGCCGCGTTGTGGTCGGCGGCCTCCCGCTCGAGGCGGGCCAGCCGGGTGCCCATCCGCCGGGCCGGCAACACGAAGATCGGCAGCAGGACCAGCGCCAGCAGGGTGATCTGCCACGAGAAGCTGAGCATCACGGCCAGCGTGAGCAGCAGGGTCACGCTGTTGGCGACGATCCCGGACAACGTGTCGCTGAACGCCTGCTGCGCCCCGACCACGTCGTTGTTGAGGCGTGAGACCAGAGCGCCGGTCCGGGTACGCATGAAGAACGCGACCGGCATCCGCTGGACATGGTCGAACACCGCCGTACGCATGTCGACGATCAGCCCCTCGCCGATCCGGGCCGACAGATAGCGGGTGATCAGCCCGAGCCCCGCCTCGGCGATCGCGATCGCCCCGATGGCCACGGCCAGGCCCACGATCAGGTCGGCCGGTCGCCGGTCGACGATGCCGTCCACCACCCGCCCGGCCAGCACCGGCGACGCCACCGTGAGGACCGCGGACAGCACGCTGCCGGCCAGGAACCACCCGAGCAGCCGGCGGTGCGGCCGCGCGAACCGGCCGATCCGCTTCAGCGTCCGCTTCGAGAACGGCCGTTGATCGCGCTGGTTCATCGCGTGGTGCAGGGACATCCAGGCGGTGACTTCCATGCTCATGGGCGGACTTTAGAACCTCGACCGAGATTGAGGTCAACGCATTTCCTCACCCGGGTGGCCGGTCGGAAGAGATGTCGCCTTGACAGCGCCGAAACATGCGCGCCGCAGGAGTGTCACCAAGAGCGCACAGCATGGGTCCGGTGACGCAGGGACCGGGAGACGAGGTCGGCGCGCTGGCCGGGTTCACCGTCGCGGTGACCGCCGAGCGGCGCCGCGACGAGATGGCCGCGCTGCTGACCCGGCGTGGCGCCCGGGTGGTCACCGCGTCCACGATCTCGATCGTCCCGCTGGCCGACGACGAGGCGTTGCGCGCGGCCACCGCCGCCTGCATCGGGCTCGCCCCCGACCTGGTCGTGGCCACCACCGGGTTCGGCTTCCGGGGCTGGCTGGAGACGGCCGAGGGCTGGGGGATGGGCGACGACCTGCGCGCGGCGCTGCGGCGGGCGCGGATCCTGGCCCGCGGGCCCAAGCCGTGCGGGGCGATCCGGGCGGCCGGGCTGACCGAGGAGTGGGCGGCCGCCACCGAGGGCTCCGAGGAGATCCTGGACCGGTTGCTCGCCGAAGGTGTCGCCGGGATGCGCATCGCGGTGCAGCAGCACGGCGAGCCGCAGGCCGCGTTCATCGGGGCGCTGCGTGCGGCCGGCGCGGCCGTGGTCGAGGTGCCGGTCTACCGCTGGACGCTGCCGCCCGACCTCACCCCGGTCCGCCGGCTGGTCGACCAGGTGCTCCAGGGCCAGGTCGACGCGGTCACGTTCACCAGCGCCCCGGCGGTGCGGGCGTTCCTCTCCATCGCCGGGCCGTCCGAGGAGCGGCTGCTCGAGCGGCTGCGCACCGACGTGATGGCCGCCTGCGTGGGGCCGGTGACCGCGGCGCCGCTGATCGAGCGGGACGTGCCGGTGGTGTCGCCGCAGCGGTTCCGCCTCGGCGCCCTGATCAAGACGATCACCGACGAGTTGCCGCGACGAGCCCTGACCCTCCGGGTCGCCGGGTCCGACCTCGAACTACGCGGCCACGCCGTGCTGATCGACGGCCGATTGCACGCGCTCGCCCCCGCCTCGATGACGATCCTGTCGGCGCTGGCCGCCCGCCCCGGCGCGGTCGTCTCCAAGGACCGGCTGGCGGCGACGCTGCCCCGGGCCAGCGATGGCCACGCGGTCGACGTGGCGGTGGCCCGGCTCCGTACCGCGCTGGGCTCGGGCCGGCACATCGAGACGGTGATCAAACGCGGCTACCGGCTCCGGATCGACGAGGCGGCATGAACCCGCTGATCGCCGTGGCCCACGGCACCCGGTCGGCGGTCGGGCAGGCCCAGATCCGGGCGCTGGTCGACGCGGTCGCGATGTGCCGCCCCGAGCTCGATGTCCGGCTGGCCTACGTCGACGTCCAGCACCCCCGGATCGGCGAGGTGTTGCCTTTACGCGCTCAGAGCGGTGGGGTGTTGCCTTTACGCGCTCAGAGCGGTGGGGTGTTGCCTTTACGCGCTCAGAGCGGTGACATGTTGCCTATACGCGCTCAGAGCAAAGGGGCGGCGCCGGTCATCGTGCCGCTGCTGTTGAGCACGGGCCACCACGTGCGCGTGGACATCGCCGAGGCGGCCGGCGACTGTGTCGTCACCCCGCCACTGGGACCCGATCCGCTGCTGACCGAGATCCTGGCCGGGAGCGCCGGCCGCGACCACGACGCCCTGGTGCTCGCGGCGGCCGGCTCGTCCGACCCGGGCTGGCTGGCCGAGATCGCCGGCGTGGCGGCCGACCTGAACGCCCACGTCGCCTACGCGAGCCGGGACGAGACCAAGGACGTCGTCGCCGGCCTGCGGGAACAGGGCGCCGAGCGGATCACCGTGGCGGCCTACCTGCTGGCCGAGGGCCTCTTCTACCGCTCACTGCACCGGGCCGGCGCCGACCACGTGACACCCCCGCTGTGCCACGACCCGAGGGTGGCCGGCCTCGTCGCACGCCGATATGACCAGGCCACAGTTCCTGTACGAGCGTGAACGGGCCAGCCCGGACGGGTTCAGGCCGCACCGGCGGAAGGCGCCGAACGGACGTCGGCCAGTTGCGCGTCAAGCGTCTTCCATGACGCTTCGCCGCTCTCCGCCTCGACTTCGACGTCAGTGATGATCGTTTCACCGCGCAGATTGCTGTTCCACTCGCGCACGGCCCCGAAGGCTTCGCCGGCGATCCCCTTGGCCGCGAACTCGCCGTATCCCTCCTCAGCCAGGCGAGCCAACTCGTTCACCAGCGGTGCCGACGCCTTCAGCCCTTCGGCGGCTCGCAGCTCGACGGTCGCGAGGTCGGACCCCGACTCGGCGATCGAGGCGACGAGCCCGCTCTCCGTTGTTCCTGGACCTGGCCTGGTCAAACGAAGACGTACTCGGGTCACCAGATCGATGTGGTCGCGCCACTCGGTGAAGGACACTTCGCCGGTGAGCGGTGTGACACGCCACCCGGTCTCCCCGGTCTCCCCGGTCTGAGTGCGGATCATCGCTTGCAGAGCCCCGATGAAGGAGTCGATCCGGAGGTCGGGCTTGGGTTGAAAGACGACGGTGAGGTCGGAGAGCCGGATCATGAACGGCGCGGCGGCGCCGTTGGGTACGGAGGCCTTGGTGAAGTCCTGTTTGGTCAGATCCCACAGGGTGGCGTTCTTCTCGCGCTCGTACCCGAGGTGTCCGCGGAGGCAACCATCTACCTCGTGGGTCTGGCCGAACCGCCACAGGCGCCGATAACGCTCCAGCGGAACGCCTGCGTTGAGGGCTGATCGCAACCTGTCCGCCGGCTCGATGGCGAGGTTCGCCGACCCGTCAGGCCGGCCGAAGAGCGGTGGCCCCGGTGGCTCGGCGATGCCGGCACGAGCGACACGGCCCACCGATGCAATCGACATTCTTCGAGATTAGGAATGTCAGAGAGGTGTCTCAACACTTGGAGTGACATCTTAAACACTCTGTGTTTTCTGGCCTCTGTCGGCGGCTCAACCTCACATCAGCCGCGCACCGGATGTAAGACCTTCTGTACGCCCGCGTGACCAAGGGGCCACCAAGAAGGTAACGGGCGGCCGGAAGCATCGGCCCATGACCGCGACCCACTGCCCCTACTGCGCTCTGCAGTGCGGCATCACGCTGACGCCCGAGCGTCGCGGGCTGCGGCTGGAGCCGTCCGACTTCCCGGTCAACCAGGGCGGGCTCTGCGCCAAGGGCTGGACCGCCGCGGAACTGCTCGATCACCCGGACCGCCTGCTCACGCCGCTGGTGCGCAAGACGCCGGGGGACCGGCGCAGCCCGCTGCGGGAGGCCGGCTGGGACGAGGCGCTCGACCTGATCAGCGGGCAGATCAAGACCGCGCAGCAGCGGTACGGACGGGACAGCGTCGGCGCCTTCGGCGGCGGTGGCCTGACCAACGAGAAGGCGTACACGCTCGGCAAGTTCGTGCGGGTGGCGCTGGGCTCGTCGGCGATCGACTACAACGGAAGGTTCTGCATGTCGTCGGCGGCCACCGCGGCCAACCGGGCGCTGGGTGTCGACCGCGGGCTGCCGTTCCCGGTGGCCGACATCGCCCGGGCCCGGACCGTGCTGCTGGTCGGCGCGAACCCGGCCGACGCGATGCCGCCGGCCATGCAGTACCTCGACGCCGGGCGGGCCACCGGTGCCCGGCACATCGTGGTGGACCCGCGGCGGACGGCGACGGCGGCCGGCTCGTACCGCCACCTGCAACCCCTGCCCGGCACGGACCTGGCGCTGGCCAACGGTCTGCTGCACATCGCGGTCCGGGAGGGTCTGCTCGACGATGAGTTCATCCGCGAGCGGACCACCGGGTTCGACGGGGTGCGCGCGGCCACCGCGTCCTACTGGCCGGACCGGGTCGAGCGGATGACCGGGGTGTCCGCCGCCGACCTGCGGGAGACCGTGCGGATGCTGGCGACCGAGCGGCCGGCGATGATCCTGACGGCCAGGGGCGCCGAGCAGCACAGCAACGGCACCGACACCGCGCAGGCCTGGCTCAACCTGGCGCTGGCGCTCGGGCTGGTCGGCCGGGACGCGTCCGGCTACGGGACGATCACCGGACAGGGCAACGGGCAGGGCGGCCGCGAGCACGGGCAGAAGGCCGACCAGCTGCCCGGATACCGCAAACTCACCGACCCCGCGGCCCGGGCCCATGTCGCCGCGGTGTGGGGGATCGACCCCGCTGAGCTGCCCCAACCCGGGCTTTCCGCGTACGAGATGCTGGATCGCCTCGGCACCGACGGCGGTGTCCGGGTGCTGCTGGTGCTGGCCTCGAACATGGTGGTCTCGGCGCCGAACGCCAACCACGTGACGAACCGCCTGAACGCCCTGGACCTGCTGGTCGTCTCGGACATCTTCCTCTCCGAGACCGCGGCCCTCGCCGACGTCGTGCTGCCCACGACGCAATGGGCCGAGGAGGACGGCACGATGACCAACCTGGAGGGTCGCGTGCTGCGCCGCCGCCGTGCGGTCGAGGCGCCGCCTGAGGTGCGCACCGATCTCCAGGTGTTGAAGGCGCTGGCCGACCGCCTGGGCCGCGGCCGGTTCTTCAGCGACGAGCCGCGCGCGGTCTTCGACGAGCTGCGACGGGCCTCGGCCGGCGGCATCGCCGACTACGCGGGCATCAGCTATGAGCGCATCGAACAGGAGGACGGCGTGTTCTGGCCGTGCCCGGCCGACGACCATCCGGGCACCCCGCGGCTGTTCGCCGACGGTTTCCCGACGCCGGACGGCCGGGCGAGCTTCATCCGGGTCGAGCACCGCGACCCGGCCGAGATGCCCGACCGTGACTACCCGTACGTGCTGACCACCGGCCGCAACATGCAGCAGTACCAGAGCGGCAACCAGACCCGGAGGGTGCCCGCGCTGACCATGGCCGTGCCCGAGCCGCGCGCCGAACTGCACCCGGACCTGGCCCGCCGGCACGGCATCGCCGACAGCGACCTGGTCGAACTGCGCAGCCGCCGCGGCCGGGCGGTCTTCCGGGCCCGGCTCAACCCGGGCATCCGCCCGGACACGATCTTCGCGCCCTTCCACTGGGTGGGCGCCAACCTGCTGACCGATCCCACGCTGGATCCGCACTCCCGGATGCCGGCGTTCAAGGCCTGCGCGGTGGCCATCGCGCCCGTACCGGAAGGAACCACCTGATGCACTCCACCCCACGATTTCTGCAGGGGGTCTTCGGGTTCGAGGGCAAGGGCCTCGACCAGCCGGCCCCGATCGACGGACTGCACGGCTACGTGGTGCCGGACGGGGTGGTCGCCCAGGCGGTCTACTTCCGCGGCGGCAACGCGGCGGACGAGCTGATCTGCGTCGTGCTGATGCGCGACGGGCGCCCGATGCGCTACTTCCCGATCGCCGCCAAGGGTGACGTGCACGTGCCGCTGCGGGTGGTCGAGGACCTGGTCGGCGGGTCGGCGGTCGAGCTGCGGGTGGCCGCGCCGGCCGGGCTGTCCGGCACGGTCGTCCTCGACCTGGGGCTGGTGGAGGTCTGATGCCCCAGCGTCTGGTGGTGGTCGGCAACGGCATGGCCGGCGCCCGGACGGTCGAGGAGATCCTGGCCCGCGGCGGGGACTTCACGATCACCATGTTCGGCGACGAGCCGTACGGCAACTACAACCGGATCATGCTGTCCAACCTGCTGGCCGGGGTGGAGGACGAGGCCGGGATCTTCCTCAACGACCTCGGCTGGTACGCGGACAACGGCATCACCCTGCATTCCGGGCAGCGGATCGTCCGCGTCGACCGCTTCTCCCGGCACGTCTACACCGAGGACGGCACGGCCACCCCGTACGACAAGCTGATCATCGCTACCGGCAGCCGGGCCCACGTGCCGCCGATCCCCGGCCTGCACCGCCCCGGCCGCGGCTACCACCAGGGCGTCTTCGCCTTCCGCACGCTCGACGACACCCGCAACATGATCCGGTACGCCCGCGACCACGAGCGTGCGGTGGTGATCGGCGGCGGCCTGCTCGGCCTGGAAGCGGCTCGCGGCCTGCAGAGCCACCTCTCCCACGTCACGCTGGTGCACTCCGCCGGGCACCTGATGAACGCGCAGCTGCCCGCCGCGGCCGGCCAGATCCTCCAGGCCAGCGTCGAGCAGCTGGGCATCGAGGTGGTGACCGGCGCCCGCACCACCGAGATCCTCGGCAAGAACGCGGTGACCGGGGTGAAGCTGGCCGACGGGCGGACCATCCCCTGTGACGTGGTGGTGGTCGCGGCCGGCATCCGGGCCAACAGCGAGGTCGCCGAGACCAGCGGGCTGGTGGTCGAGCGCGGCATCGTGGTGGACGACCAGATGCGGGCCCAGGACGAGCCGGACATCTACGCCGTCGGCGAGTGCGTGCAACACCGCGGTGAGACGTATGGCCTGGTCGCGCCGCTGTGGGAGCAGGCGTCGGTGCTGGCCGACCACATCACCGGCCGGAACCCGGACGCCGCCTACCACGGGTCCCGGGTGGCCACCAAGCTCAAGGTGGCCGGGGTCGACGTCGCGGCCATGGGCATCACCGAGCCGCAACGCGACGACGACGAGGTGCTGACCTTCACCGAGCCGCGCAAGGGCGTCTTCAAGAGCGTGGTCATCCGGGACGGCCGGCTGGTCGGCGCCACGCTGGTCGGCGACGTACGCAAGGTCGCGTTCCTGATGCAGGCCTTCGACCGCGGCCTGGCCCTGCCCGAGGAGCGGGCCGAGCTGATGTTCGACCTGGGCGGTCCGCCGGCCGAGGTCAGCCCGGCCGAGATGGCCGACGACGAGCAGGTCTGCAACTGCAACGGCGTCACCAAGGGCACGATCGCGGCCTGCGTCCAGGGCGGCTGCAAAACGGTCAACGGCGTGATGGACAAGACCAAGGCCGGCAAGGGCTGCGGTACGTGCAAGGGGCTCGTCGCGCAGATCGTCGAGTGGGCCGCCGGTGGCGAGGTCGAGGAGGACCCGGCCGCCTCCTGGTACGTGCCCGGCGTCCCGATGCCCAAGCCGGAGCTGATGCGGGCGATCCGCGAGCACCGGCTCACCTCGGTGTCGCAGGTCTTCGCCAAGCTCACCCCCGGCGGCGACGAGGACGCCAAGAGCAAGATGGGCCTGGCCTCGCTGCTCAAGATGATGTGGGGCGCCGAGTACGACGACGAGCGCGACGCCCGCTTCATCAACGACCGGGTGCACGCCAACATCCAACGCGACGGCACGTTCTCGGTGGTGCCCCAGATGAAGGGTGGCGTCACCACACCGGCCCAGCTCAAGCGCATCGCCGAGGTGGCCGAACGCCATCAGGTGCCGATGGTCAAGCTCACCGGCGGCCAGCGCATCGACCTGCTCGGCGTGCCCAAGGACCGGCTGCCGCAGATCTGGGCCGACCTCGACATGCCGTCCGGCTGGGCGTACGGGAAGAGTTTCCGGACCGTCAAGACCTGCGTCGGGTCGGAGTTCTGCCGGTTCGGGGTCGGCGACTCCACCGCGCTGGGCATCGCGATC
This sequence comes from Actinoplanes sp. NPDC089786, assembly GCF_040684855.1. Classification (NCBI taxonomy): domain Bacteria; kingdom Bacillati; phylum Actinomycetota; class Actinomycetes; order Micromonosporales; family Micromonosporaceae; genus Actinoplanes; species Actinoplanes sp. NPDC089786. The sequence continues at coordinate 101,775 of NZ_JBFBGU010000021.1, read as the reverse complement.
GAGGAGCGGTACCAGGGCATCGAGGGGCCGGGGAAGATGAAGCTCGCGGTCACCGGGTGCCCGCGCAACTGCGCCGAGGCGTACGTGAAGGACCTCGGCGTGGTGGCCATCGACGGCGGGAAGTGGGAGATCTACGTCGGCGGCGCGGCCGGCGCCCACGTCCGCAAGGGCGACCTGCTGGCCACCGTCGGCTCGGCCGACGAGGTGCTCACGCTCACCGGCCGGTTCCTGCAGTACTACCGCGAGAACGCCAACTGGCTGGAGCGCACGTACGCGTTCGTGCCCCGGATCGGCATCGACCGGGTCCGGGCCGTCGTCGTCGAGGACAGCGACGGCATCGCGGCCGACCTGGACGCCGCGATCGCCGCCTCGGTGGCGGCCTACGTCGATCCCTGGCAGGAACGGAAGGTTCCGGCCACGCCCGGCCAGTTCCGCACCTCGCTCCCGCTGACGGTGCTGTCGTGATCCGGCTCGGCGACCTCTCGGACATCCCTCTCGGTGAGGGCCGCGCCTACGCGGTCGGTGACCAGCAGATCGCCGTCTTCCATCTGCGTGACGGTTCGGTCCGAGCCCTCAGTGCCGTCTGCCCGCATCGTGGCGGGCCCTTGGCGGACGGGCAGATCGACCTCCGGGTGGTCGTCTGCCCGCTGCACCTGACCGCCTTCGACCTCTCCACCGGCTGTTCGACCGGTGACGTGCCACCCCTCACGGTCTACGCGGTGCGCGTGGACGACGACCAGCTCATCCTGGAGGACCTGCCATGACCGCTGTCGCGGAACGGCCCGCTGCCACGATCAAAGGCCACTGGATCGACGACTGGCGGCCGGAGGACCCGGCCTTCTGGGCGTCGACCGGCGCCCCGATCGCCCGTCGCAACCTGATCTTCTCGATCTTCTCCGAGCACATCGGCTTCTCGGTCTGGACCATGTGGTCGGTGCTGGTGCTCTTCCTCGGCCCCCAGTACGGCATCGACCCGGCCGGGAAGTTCCTGCTCACCGCCCTGCCCGCGCTGATCGGAGCGGTGCTGCGCATTCCGTACACCTTCGCCGTGGCGCGCTTCGGCGGCCGGAACTGGACGATCGTCAGCGCGACGCTGCTGCTCGTGCCGACCATCCTGGCCGCGTTCCTGATCGAGCCCGGCGTCTCCTACTCGACGCTGCTGATCCTGGCCGCGGTGGCCGGCGTCGGCGGCGGCAACTTCGCCTCCTCGATGGCCAACATCAACGCCTACTACCCGGACCGGCTCAAGGGCTGGGCGCTGGGCATCAACGCGGGCGGCGGCAACCTCGGCGTGGCCGCCGTGCAACTGGTCGGCCTGCTGGTGCTGGCCACCGTCGGCGCCGGGAACCCCGGGCTGGTGGCGGGCATCTACATCCCGCTGATCGTGCTGGCCGCGCTCGGCTCGGCGCTGTTCATGGACAACCTGAGCCAGGCCCGCAACGAGAAGCACGGGATGCGGGACGCGGCCCGGGACCCGCACACCTGGATCATGTCGCTGCTCTACATCGGGACGTTCGGCTCGTTCATCGGCTTCGGCTTCGCCTTCGGGCAGGTGCTCCAGGTGCAGTTCGCCGCCGACTTCAGCACGCCGGTCCAGGCCGCGTACCTGACCTTCCTCGGGCCGCTGCTGGGCTCGCTGATCCGGCCGGTCGGCGGGGCGCTGGCCGATCGGCTCGGCGGCGCCCGGGTCACGTTCTGGAACTTCGTCGCGATGGCGGCCGGCGCGAGCGTGGTGTTGCTTGCCTCACAGTTGCGGTCGCTGCCGCTGTACCTGGTCGGGTTCGTCGCGCTCTTCGTGTTCAGCGGCGTCGGCAACGGGTCGACGTACAAGATGATCCCGGCGATCTTCCGGGCCCGTCACCCCGAGTCCGAGCACGAGGCGCGCCGCCTCTCCGGCGCGGTCATCGGCATCGCCGGCGCCATCGGCGCGTTCGGAGGTGTGCTGGTCAACCTGGCCTTCCGGCAGTCTTTCCTGGAGTACAAGACGGCCGACGCCGCCTACCTGACGTTCATCGCCTTCTATGCCGTCTGCGTCGGAGTCACCTGGGCGGTATATCGACGCCCGTCAGCGCGGAAACTGATCGCCGTGTGAATCGACACTTCATGCAGGTTGAGTGCACTTGAAACCTGACAAGGGGGAGTTGCCGGAGTCTGAGAAAGATCGCCCTGAGGTGTCACGCCACAGTTCGCCGCTGGACCTATGTAGACGGAGGTTCATCGGCGAACGGAGGCTTATCGGTGGTCGGCGGGGACGACAGCTCGGGCGGATCCATACCGGACCCGCCACCCGCAGCCGAGATCGAACAGTTCTTCCGGGCGCACTGGGAGAGTCTGGTGCGCGGCCTGCTGGCCGAGGGCGCCAAGGTCTGGGAAGCACAGGACGCGGTCGCCGAGGCGATCCGTGAGGCGCTGCGCCGGTGGCCCACGCTGACCAACCCGGCCGCCTGGGTCCGGGTCGCGGCCCGCTCACACTGGCTCAAGCAGCGCTCCCGGGTCGCCCATGCGGACGGCGAGGTGCTGGTCCCCGACGTGGAGCCGTACGACGAGAGCCGCACCACCGACCCCGCGCTCACCGAGCTGGAGCTCGAGGAGTGGTTCACCCAGGTGCTCGACAAGCTGCCCCCGGCCCGGCGGGAGGCGCTCCGGCTGTCCGCCCAGGGCCTGACCCCGGCCGAGATCGCCGACGTGGTCGGCAAGACCCCCGAGGCGGTACGCACGGCGCTGAAGCTCGGCCGGCGTCAGGCCGTGGAACTGTGGCAGCGGCCGCCGCGGGAGGGTGGCGACGAGAGATGACCCCCGAGCCGGTCGAGGACGACCAGGTCACCCCGGGAATGATGATCGCCGCGCTGAACCAGATCCTGGGCGAGTGCGGCTACCAGCCGGTTCCCGGTGAGCTGCCGGACCGGCTGATCGAAGACGCGCGGTCCCGCGCGGACGGGATCGTGGCGGCGGCCCGCCAGACCGCCGAGCACTACACCGACGCCGCCCTGGCCCAGGCCGCGCGTACGGTGATCAGCGCCCGGGAGGCCGCCGCCACGACACCGCCGCCCCGAGAGCCCGCCCGCCCGGTAACCACCACCAGCGACTGCGTCGGCACCGTGTGGTACGCCGCCGTGGTCGCGGCCGGAGTCTTCCTTCCGCTGCCCCCCGAGGCCGCTCGTCGCCGCCTGCACGACCTCGCGGAGCGTCTGCGGCTCGCCGCCACCGGAGACCCGGCCGACCTGGAAGGTGCGCACCGGGCGGGCGCCGAAGCGGTCGAACTGGGACTCGGCCACCCGGCCGTGCTGCCCGGCACGATCAAGACCCTGACCGCGCACGTCGGCCCCGGCGACGCGCTGGCCAGCTTCCTCGCCGGGCACGCCGCCGCCATGCAGGAGCGGATCCTCGGCCAGCAGGAGGCGCTCCACCGGGCCACGCTGCGGGCGGCCCGCGAGTTCGAACGGGCCCTGGAGGACAGCGAGGCCCGGTACCGCCGCCTCGCCTACTACGACCCGCTCACCGGCCTGGCCAACCGCGCCCGGCTGGTGCAACGGCTCGAGCAGGCGTCCCGCACCGGCGACCGCGGCCGGCACATCGGCGTCTGCCTGATCGACCTCGGCGGCTTCCCGGCGATCCGCGAGCAGAACGGCCCCGACGCCGGCGACACCCTCCTGATCGACGTGGTCCGGCGGCTGCGCGCGGTCACCCGCAACCCCGACCACCTGCTGGTCCGGCACGGCGGCCGGTCGTTCACCCTGCTCATCCAGGACACCGGTGGCGTGGCCCACCTGGTCGAGGTGGCCGAACGGATCCTCGGACTGCTCGCCGCCCCGGTCACCCTGCCGGACGACGGCCCGGTGGTGCCGCTGGAGGCCGCGGTCGGTGTGGTCGACGTGCGCGCGGCCGACCTCGACGTCAGCCAGCTGCTGGTGGACGCCGAGATCGCGGTGCGGCAGGCGCGCTCCGGGCGGACCGGCTGGGCCGTGCACGACCGGCGCGGCGGCGACCCCGGCGTGCCCGGCACGATTACCGGCCTGGTCACGGCGCCGCCCACCTACCAGCCGGTCCTCGACCCGGCCGGGCAGCGGATGCTCGGGCTGCACGTCCGGGCGCTCTGGCGGCACCCCCAACTCGGCTCGCTCGATCTCGGCCGCATCGGCGAGCTTACCGGCGACCGGGTGGCCACCACCCGGCTGGCCGGGCAGGTGCTGCGCCAGGTGTGCCGGCAGGCGATGCTGTGGAGCGGCGCGGCGGACGGGCCGTACGTGGGCATCGACCTGCCGGTCCGGCGGATCGGCTACCCCGAGGTGGTCGACCTGGTGCGCGAGGCGGTCACCGGCGCCGGCCTGACGCCCGGCCGGCTGCATGTGCAACTGTCCGGGCTCGACGCGGTGCCGGCCGGGGCGCACAGCCACACCGTGCTGGCGGCGCTCGGCGCGCTGGGCGTACGCGTGGTGCTCGACGACTTCGGCGCCGGCTACACCAGCGTCGCGTACCTGCGAGAGCTGCCGATCCACGGCCTGCGCAGCCCGTTGCCGCAGCTCACCGGCGGGGTCGCCGGCGAGCCCGCGGACCGGTCCCTGGTCGCCGGCCTGGCCACCATCGCGCACGCCCTCGGCCTGACCCTGACCGTGCACGGCGTGGACGACGAGCGGCTCGCCGACGGTCTCGACGCGAGCGGCTGCGACGCCGTCCAGGGCCTCCACTACGCCGCGCCGGCCACCTCACAACGGGTCGCCGCCTGGGTCCGTCAACCGACCACAGTGGTCGGTCGAGGCTGATAGCGTGCGCGCCATGTCCGAGGACTTCATGCGGCGTCCGAGCAGCGCCCGCATCTACGACGCGCTGCTGGGCGGCAGCCACAACTTCGCCGCCGACCGCGAGGCGGCCCAGAAACTGCTGGCCGCGCTGCCGTACGCGGCGGAGATGTGCCGGATCAACCGGGCCTTCCTCGGCCGCGCCGTGCAACACATGGCCGGCGCCGGCATCCGCCAGTTCCTCGACGTCGGCAGCGGCATCCCCACGGTCGGCAACGTGCACGAGGTCGCCCAGGCCCTGTCTCCCGAAGCCCGCGTCGTCTACGTCGACATCGACCCGGTGGCCGTCGAGCACAGCCGCGAGATCCTCGCCGAGAACCCGGTCGCCACGGTCATCCAGGCCGACGTGCGGTTCGCCGACGACCTGCTGGCCCGGCCCGAGCTGCGGTCGTTCCTCGATTTCACCCAGCCGATCGGCCTGCTGATGCTGTCGATGCTGCATTTCGTGCCGGACGACGACGCGTTCGCCGCGGTCGACACCCTGCGCGGGGCGCTGGCGCCGGGCTCGTTCCTGGCCATCTCGCACGGCGTGAGCGACACCCCCGCCGACGCCTCAGCGCCGAAGGTCGCCTCGATCTACACCCGCAGCGACGTTCCCCAGGCCGAGGGGCGGCCGCGGTCCGGCATCCAGCGCTTCTTCGGCGACGCCACGCTGGAGCCGCCCGGCCTGGTCTGGCTGCACGAGTGGCCGGTTCCGCCGGCCGACAGCGAGCGCCCCGAACACATGGCCGTCCTGGCCGGTGTGGCCCGCGTCTAATTAGACACCTTTCGTGGTGGGGGTCTCTTTCGGGTCCGCTGTGAGGCTTTTGGGTGATCGACGGTGGTGGGTGTTTGCGGGTCTGCTGGTGTGATGCGGTATGGCGATGGTGGTGGTGTTGATCAGGGCGAACGTGTCCGGCGTGAGCAGGTCCGGTTGCAGGCGGCGGAGTTGTTCGATGCCGGGGTGGCGCCGGTCGAGGTCGCGCAGCGACTCGAGGTGTCGACGAAGTCGGCGTATCAATGGCGGCGGGCCTGGGTCGCCGGTGGGCGAGAGGCGTTGGCGTCGAAGGGTGCTGCCGGCCCGGATCCGAAGTTGTCCGATGAGCAGTTGGCCCGGTTGAAGACGCGGCTGGAGTTGGGCCCGGCAGCGGCCGGTTATGCCGATGACCAGCGGTGGACGCTGCTGCGGGTGGTGGCGTTGATAGCGACCATGTTCCATCTGCGGGTGGGTGTTACCACGGCGTGGCAGGCGATGCGCCGTCTCGGCTATACCGCTCAGTTGCCGATCCACCGGGCGGCTGAGCGTGACGAGCAGGCGATCGCGGCGTGGCGCCGGTATCAGTGGCCGGCGCTAAAAGAGTCGCAGTGCGCAGGGGTGCGTGGATCGTCTTTGCCGACGAGTGCGGCCAGACGTTAAGAGCGCACAAGGCCACCACCTGGGCGCCCAGGGGTGCGACGCCGGTGGTGAAGGTGACCGCGAAGGGCACGGTGCGGGTGTCGGTGGCCGGGCTGTGCTGCTACCGGCCGGGTGAACGCAGCAGGTTGATTTACCGCACCTTGCTCTACCGCGGCCATAAAGGGGAGCCGAAAGGGTTCCGTGAACCCGACTTCATCGCTCTGCTGGATGCCGCCCACCAGCAGTTGCAGGCACCGATCGTGCTGGTCTGGGATCGGCTGTCGACGCACAGATCGCCGCCGATCCGCAAAGCGATCGCCGCCCGGCCCTGGCTACGCGTCTACCTGCTGCCGTCCTACGCCCAAGAACTGAACCCCGTCGAGAAGGTCTGGTCGACGATGAAACGCAGCCTGTCCAACCACTGCGTCAGCACCGCCACCGACCTCACCGCCGCCGTAAAGAACCGGCTCAACCGCATGCAGTGCCGCTCCGGCCTCATCGACGCCTTCTTCACCGGAACCGGCCTGTCCCCACCGACACCGGCCAGACCCTAACCCCGAAAGGTGTTCTAGCGGGCGAGTTCGTCCTCGACGAACGCGGGCCTGGCGAGCGTGATCGCCGGGACCGTGGCCACGAGGGCGAAGGCGAGCCGAAACAGCAGCGGCAGGGTCCACCCGCCGCTCATGTGCAGCAGCCCGGCGAGCAGCGGACCGAGCGCGCCGCGGAGGGGACCTTGGGCGACCTAGGCTACTGTGGATGCGACAGCACAAGCCGGTCCTCTGTGGAGGTTTTGGTGGCGCATCTGCTGGAGTTCAGTGTCGGCGAGGGTGTTGACGCCGTGGTGACGTTCGAGGTCGATCCGGATGAGCTGCCCGACGAGCTGGTGCTGGCCTCCAACGCCGACTCCCCGGTGGCTGGGCGCGTGCGGATCACCTTCGAGGAGGCGCTCCACCAGCTGAAACCGTCGCTGCAGAAAGTCGCCACGCTGGTCCGCGAGCTGGCACCGACCGAGGCGTCGGTTGAGTTCGGGCTGAAGATGGGCGGCCAGACCGGGGTGATCGTCGCCAAGGGCAACGCCGAGGCCAACTTCAAGCTCGCGCTGGTGTGGAAGTAGGCCCGAGCACGCGCAGGCGCCGCTACGTGGAGCGGGCCGGCTTCCTCGTCCGGATCCTCGCCCTCGACTCGCAGCGGCCGGTGGGCACGGGCTTCGTGGTCGACGACTTCCACCTGCTGACCTGCGCGCACGTCATCAACGCCGCGTTGGGGCGGGACAGCCGCCGGCAGGACGACCCGGGGCCGGACGTGCGGGTGCCGGTCGACTTCCCGATCCTGGGCGACGCGGACGGCGCTCCGGTGCGGCTCTGCCGGGTGGTGCGCTGGCGGCCGCCGCCGCTGTCCGGCACGTCGGGCGATGACATCGCGGGGCTCGCCGTGGTGGGCGAGGAACTGCCGGTGCTGGCCGGACCTGCCCGGCTGCCCGAGGATTCCCGGCCGCAGCCGGGCGGCGAGGTCTACGTCTTCGGCCACCCCAGCACACCGCCGCGCCGGTCCGGTTCCTGGGTGCTGGCCGCGGTGCTCGGCCGGGTCGGCGACGGCATGCTGCAGGTCGACTCCAGCCCCTCATCGGCGGTGCGGCTGCAGCCCGGCTACAGCGGCTCACCGCTGGTGCGCGCGGGCAGTTACGGCGACAGCGTGATCGGCATGCTCGCAGTGGCCAGCAGCCGCGACGAGCATCGCGACGCCTACGGGGTGCCGATCGACCGGCTGGTTCGCGCCTGGCCCGAGGTCCTGGCCGGCATCCCTCCGTCGCCTTATCGGGGTCTCCAGCCGTTCGGCCCGCTCGACGAGGCCGTGTTCGTGGGGCGCGAGGAGGACACCGACCACCTCCTCGGCGTGCTCGGCGACCACACCCTCGCGCTGGTCGTCGGCCCATCCGGCATCGGCAAGTCGTCGCTGATCAACGCGGGTGTGGTGCCGCAGTGGCGGGCCGCGGGCGGGGTTGCCGTGGCGGTGCGCCCGGGCCCGGGTTCGGCGCGGCCCCTCGAGCGCTTCCTGTCCGACATCGACCTGGCCCTGCGCTCGGCCACCGGGATCGACGAGTGGAACCTGCCGGCCGATGCCCCCGCCGCCGGGCTCAACCCGGTCGTCTCCCGGCGCGCTGAGGCCGCCGGCAAGCAGGTGCTGGTCCACCTCGACCAGTTCGAGGAGCTGCTGGGCGGCACCTCGCCGGAGGACCGACGCAAGCTGGTCGACGTGCTGCTCCCCGGTCCGCATGACGCGTCCCCGGCGGCCCGCGTGGTGGTGACCATCCGGGCCGACTTCCTGCCCATGCTGCTCGAACTGCCCGGGCAGGGTGCCCGCCTCCGGGACCGGATGATCGCGCTGTCACCGATGGGTGTCGCGGCTCTGCGGCGGGCGGTGAGCGAGCCGGCCCGCGCCCGCGGCGTCGCCTACGAGACTGGGCTCGCCGAGCAGATCGCCGCCGACGCCAGTGGCGGGCCGGGCAGCCTGCCGCTGATGGAGTTCACCCTGGCCCAGCTGTGGCAGTCGCAGCGCGGGCGGCGGCTGACCTTCGCCGACTACCGCGGCTTCGGCGGGGTGACCGGCGCAGTCAACCGGCACGCCGAACGTTGCTATCAGCGCTTCCGGGCAGAAGGCCGGGCCGCGCAGGTCAAGGCGGTGATGCTGGCCCTGGTGCGCACGCACGGCGGCGCAGCCGAGGCGATCGGCCGGGCCGCGCCCCGGCGCCGGTTCGAGGCGACCGGCCTGCTGATCGAGGAGTTGAACCGCTACCGGCTGCTCGTGGTGGAGCCGGCGCTGCCCGGCCAGGAGGACGACGAGCCGCTGGTCCGGCTCGCGCACGAGTCCCTGATCCGTAGCTGGGAACGCCTGGCCGGGTGGGTCGACGAGGACTCCGAGTTCCAGCGGTGGCTGGCAACCATGGAAGAGCGGATCGCTGACGACGAACTACTCGGCGACACCCGCATCGGCGCGGCCGAGCACTGGCTCGCCGAACGCCGGGCCGACATCCCCGACGAGGTCGTCCGGCTGGTCGAGCGGAGCCGGTCGGCCTGGCAGCGGCGGATTGCCGAGCTGGAAGCGGCCCGAGCCGCGGCGGTGGAGGCGGCCGATCGGGCGCAGCGGGCCGCGGCCGAGGCGGACGCCCGGCGGCTCGCGGCGGCCTCCGAACTGGCGACGGCGACCTCGATCCGGGGCGGACCGTTGCCGCTGGCGCTGGCCATCGAGTCGCTCGCGACCGCCTGGACCTTCGAGGGCGACAGTGCCCTGCGGCACGCCATGCGCACCGCGCCGTGCCCGGTCGCCCGGCTCGAGGACAACGGAGAAAAGTATGCGCGCATCCGGTTGAGCAGCACCGGGGACCACCTGATCCGCACGGTGCGCGACGGCAGTTCCGACCGGTTCCCGCAGGGGCTCACCGAGGTCTTCCACGTCGGCTTCGACGATCCCGGTTGTCACCTGGTGCACCGGGAGGAGATGTTCTTCGCGCCGGCCGGCGACGCCGCCGTGGGGCTGCACAACGATGGCCACCGGGCCGTCGTCGTCGACCTGCGCACGGGCAGACGGCTGACCGCGGACGACGGGCGGATGCCCATCGTCTCGGCGGCCATGAGCGACGACGGCAAGCACCTGGCCGTGGTCCGCGTTCGCCAGGGCACCCTCACCGACCGGCTGGTCCGCGACGCCGTCGTCCGGGTCACCGACGTCGGCACCGGCCGGGTGCTCCACACCCGCCCGATCGGCGACGCCGGCGAGCAGGTGACCTTCAACGCCGACTTCTCGATGGTGGCTCTCACCGCCGGGAGGTACGACGACAAACAGCATCACAGGTGGATTAGCCGCACGATGGTCGTCGACCTGACCAGCGCCCGGTCGAAGCCGATCGTCCTGGAGCACGACGGCAGCGCCGGCCTTTCACTGGCCTTCAGCCCCGACAACTCCTTGGTGGCGGCCGGCACCAACGCGGTGGACAGCTGCGGCGACGCCCACGGCGGCGCCGTAGAGATCTTCGACCTGCGCCGCCGGGGTGAGCTGCGGCACCGCTTCCCGAGCCATCTGCCGGTCACGGCGGTGGCGTTCGCTCCGAAGGGTGACCACCTGGCCGTGGCGCTGGGCGACACGCGGCGCGCGCGGCCGGGGGCCGGGCAGCTCATCGACGTCCGCCACGGCCGTGAGACGCACCGCTGGGACCACGACGGCCCGTGCACGTCCGTCCTGTTCAACGCCGATGGCTCCGGGGTGGCTATCGCCGGGACGTTCGCCGCCCGCGTCTTCGACGTCTCCTGGGGCATCGAGTACGCGCGGGCCGACCACGAACACGACATCATCGGCATGGCGTTCCACTCTGACGGCCGGCGGCTGCGCACGGTCGCCGCGGCGGTGACCGGCCCGGTCGAGGTCTTCGCGACGCACGGCACCGAGGTGTCCCGGATCGATGACCCCAGACGGCTCGAGGAGCCCCTGATCAGCGCGGCGGGCACTGTCGTGTTCCTCACCGAACTGGTGGGCCCGTTCACATCGTTTGCCGAGGAGCGCGTCCAGCGCGTGCACGCGGTCGACACGATGACCATGGCCCGGCGGCTCGTGGTCACACACGCCGGGAGCACGAAGTCGCTGGCGACGAGTGCCGACGGCACCTACCTGGTCACCGCCTCAGCCGGCACGGCGTTCGTACACGAGACGACGGCGCCGTTCACGCCGCACCCGGACCGCGCGGAGCCGCTCGTCGTGGATCACCCCGGCTGCAAGGAGGTGCTGTACGCCGGCGTCACCGCCGACGCGCGCCGGCTGGTCACCATCGCCGGTGCGCCGCACGGCCTGCCACCGGCCGGGGAGATCGACGACCGCGTGCACCTGTCGCCCTACAGCGGCCGCGCCAGGACCTTGCGGGTCACCGACCTGCGGACCGGCGCCGCGGTCGCCACCATCGGGGTGGCGGGCAAGGTCATGGCGGTCAGCCCGGACGGCGCCCTGGCGGCCATGCTGGTGGCGGACGAGGATGCCCATCTGTCATTCAGCGACAACTCGGGCACACATCAAGGCACCGTCGTCGTGCTGTCCACAAGTGACGGCGCCGAGCGTCTACGGCTGCGCGCCCGCACCAATCACAGCGCCGTAGCGATCGGCGGTCGCCCCACCGGCGACCATCTGGAAAGCGGCCCGCACGGCTGGATCGCGCTGCTGCGGGACCGGTCTCTGGATTTCCACGCGAGTACGGGCGGGCCACGGTTGCGGGGCACCGAGCTGCCGTTCGTCCCCCACACCATCACGGCCGGCCCAGGCGGCGCCCGGGTCGCCGTGCGGGGCTTCGACGAGCTGCGCGGAAACGTGGTCGCGGTGGTCGACACGGAACGCGCATCGGTGCTCGCCACCTTCGAGACCGACCACTGGGGCACCCCGCCCGCCTTCTCGCCCGACGGCCGACGCCTCGCCATTTTGCGCGACCGGGCGGCACACGTGATGGACATCGCCACCGGCACCCGGCTCTGCGCGATCGAGCACGGCGGCGACGACCCGGTCTTCCACGCTGTCTTCGTCGGCGACGACGGCCGCTACCTGCTGACCAGAGACCGGCGCGGTCTGCGGGTCTCGCTGGTCGAAACCGACGATCTTCTTCGCTCGGCTCGCGCCTTGCTGACCCGCAACCTCACCGTCGCCGAGCGGCAACGCCACCTCGTCGGTACCGGGCCCGTCGCACCGTAGGATAATAAGCAGCATCCCGGCAAACCGTCCCGAACGACAGGCTCCGCACGGCCGAAGGAAGCTTCCAGCCAGCAGGGCGGCTCTACCGGTAGCGGACCGGTCGCACACCTTCCCCGGCCGCTTCCGCTGGAAGAGTGCGGCGACCTAATGACCCGCCCCCTGCAATGGCGAGCTCCGTCTAGTCTAGCGCCCTTCGCCTTCGCTCCGGCGGACCCTCTTGGCGTGGCCTTCGTTTTGGCGTGGCTCGAGGGCGGCCGCAATGATGGCGGGTGTCAGCGCCGTCCCGCCAATGTGGATGGCCGGGCGTTCACGCTGGATGCCTTGAGGGCGACCACGCACGCAGAATGAAGGGTGCGCGGCTCTGTTCTGGACGCGCCAGCGGCCAAGAGCCGCGTGGCCGGCCTCGGCGGGAGCTGCGGTCTGCACCACCCACCGAGATACGACATGAAGCCCTTGATCTTGATTTGGGGTGGGAGGAAGCGGGCCTGCTTGATCTTGATGTTGGGGAACGCTACGCATCTGGTTTGGAGGACGTCGAGCTTTCGCGGATTCGGAGTTCGGCGGGGAAGACGACCCGCCAATGTGGGGCGAGGGTGCGGTTGACCAGGGCGCGGGTGGCCGCCGCGGCCATCTCCTCGACCGGCTGATGGACCGACGTCAGCGCCGGCGTGAGGCTGCTGGCGATGATGCAGTTGTCGAAGCCCACCACCGCGACGTCGTGGGGGACCCGGCGGCCCAGGTGGGACAGGGCGCGAACCACCCCGGTGGCCATCAGGTCGCAGCCGGCCACGATGGCGTCGATGGTGGGCTCCTCGGCGAGCAGGCGCTGGGTCAGCTCGTAACCGGCCTCGGGACGGAACTTGCCGATGGCCGAGATGTCGGGGAGGCCGAGGTCGCGGACGGCGCGGCCGTAGCCCTCTCGCCTGGCGTCGGCGCACGGGTTGCCCTCCTGGCCGTGGACCGCGGCGATCCGGCGGCGGCCGGTCTCGTGCAGGTGGCGGACCGCCTGTTCCAGGCCGGCGGCGTTCTCCATGTCGACATAGGGCACCCGCGGCGCGGACGGGCCCATCGTCACCACCCGGTCGCAGCGGGCGTAGAAGTCGGCGGCGAGCTTGGGGGAGACGTTCAGCAGCAGCACGCCCAGGCTGACCGTGTCGGCGATGGTCGCGAGCAGGGACGGCGCGCCGGCCTCGTCGATCACGTGCACTCGGAGCTGGGCGTTGCCGCCGGCCAGCTCGAGCAGGACGCCGGCCGTCACCCGGCCGTAGTACGGGTTGCTGCCGAAGCAGGAGGCGTCGTCGACCACGACCAGCTCGATCACGTCGCCGTGGCCGGAGGCGAGCGCGCGGGCGACCGGGTCGGGCCGCCAGCCCAGCCGTTCGATCACCCGGCGGACGTGCTCGCGGGTCTCGGGCGCCACCCCGGGCGCGTCGTTGACCACCCGGGAGACCGCCGCCTTGGACACACCCGCGGCCGCCGCGACATCGGCCAGCGTCGACCTCTTCGTCGGCATCCGGCCACTATAGGGACACCGTCTCCCGCTCGCGCTCCCTTTTGTTAGCCGCCAGGCTGGTCGCGGTGACGGTGGCCAAGGTCACCACGATCACGCCCAGGGAGAGTGGGGTCGGGATGTCCGGGACCCACGACCAGACCGTGTGGGCCCAGTGCAGCACCAGCTTGATGCCGATGAAGGCGAGGATCACGCCGAGGCCGTAGTTCAGGTGGCGCAGCTTCTCCAGGACATTGCGGAGTACGAAGTAGAGCGCCCGCAGGCCGAGCAGCGCGAACGCGTTGGTGGCGAAGACCAGGTACGGGTCGTCGGTCACGCCGTACACGGCCGGCACCGAGTCGACCGCGAACACGATGTCGGTCATGAAGACGGCCACCACGACCAGGGCCATCGGGGTCAGGGCCCGCTTGCCGTGCTCGACGATCGTGAGCCGGGCGCCGTGGAACCGGGTGGTCACCGGCATCATCCGGCGCAGCAGCTTCACGCTGCGCATCGAGTCGATGTCGACCTCCTGCTGGTGGCCGGACATCGCGTCCCGGATCACCCGGATCGCGGTCACCAGCAGCACCCCGCCGAACAGCAGGAACGCCCACGTGCCGGAGCTGATCACGGCGGCGCCGAGCGCAATGAAGACGGCCCGCAGCACCAAGGCGCCGGCGATGCCGTAGAGCAGCACCCGCTGGGCGAGCTGCTTCGGCACGGCGAACGCGGTGAGCAGCAGCATGAAGACGAACAGGTTGTCGACCGACAGGGATTTCTCCACCACCCAGCCGGTGCCGAACTCGAGCGCCGCGTCGCCGCCGTACAGCGGCCACAACAGCAGCGCGAACAGCACCGGCAGGGCGAGGTAGAAGACGGTCCAGCCGACCGCCTCGCGCATCGGCACGTCGTGTGGGCGACGCGTGATGACGAAGTCGAAGATCAACAGGGCCAGCAGTACGGCGATGGTGATCGCCCAGAGCACGGGGGAGCCGATGGAATCCGGCACGGGAACAAGCCTCCTCAGACATGTGTCATCGTCTGAGGTCTCCCTCACCCGGCCCTGTGTGAGCCGAGCGACCGCCCGAGGCTCCCGCCCGAGGACCCGTACTGACCGGGACGATCTGTCGAGGTACTCCCCTCGGGCCGAACGCTATGTCACCTGCCTGGACGGAACCTGAGAAGGTTTTGCCGCGGTGTACAGCCAGGTAGTGAAGAGGCCGTCGAGTTGCCGCCCGGAGATCTTCTCGGCGTGGGCGATGAACATCGCGGTGGTGACGTTGCCGCCGCGGTTCTGCTGAGCCCAGGTGCGGAGGATGCGGAAGAACTTGGCGTCGCCGACGGCCAGCCGCAGGGCGTGCAGGGTCATCGCGCCACGGTCGTAGACGGCGCCGCTGAAGATGTTCGGCGCACCGGGGTCGGCCACCTTGATCTTCCAGAACGAGCTGGTGGCGGCCCGCGAGTAGGACTGGTCGAAGTTCTCCTGCGCGGTGCCGAGGCCCTCGTGCTCACTCCACAGCCATTCGGCGTACGACGCGAAGCCCTCGTTCAGCCAGATGTCGCTCCAGCGGGCGAGCGCGACGCTGTCGCCGTACCACTGGTGGGCCAGCTCGTGGACCACCACGCTGTCGCCGCCCTCCCGGTCGCCGAAGTCGCCGGGTGTGTAGATCGGCCGGCCCTGGGTCTCCAGCGCGTAACCCCACTCGCCCTGGGAGTCGACCAGGCCACCGGCGGCCTTGAACGGGTACGGCCCGAAGACGCCGGCCATGAACCGGAGGAACTCGGGCTCGCGGGCGAAGCTGGCCCGTGCGTTGGCCGCGAGCTCCGGGTCGAGCTTCGGGTCGATGGCGTCCAGGAAGAAGATCCCGTTCTTCCGGTACGTCGTCAGCCCGAACTCGCCGATCGAGGCGGTGGCCAGGTACGACGCCATCGGTTCGGGCTGCTCCCAGATCCACGTGGTCCAACCGGAGCGGGTGCTGCGCCCGGCGAGCGTGCCGTTCGAGATGGCCTCCAGGCCCTTCGGGGCGGTCACCTTGATCGTGTACGAGGCCTTGTCCAGCGGGTGGTCGTTGGACGGGAACCAGGCGGCGGCCACGTCCGGCTCGCCGAGGATCACCACGCCGTCGTCGGTGGTGAAGGCGCCGCCGTCGCCGAGATCGGGGTCGACGATCTTCTTCGGGATGCCGTCGTAGGTGACCTTGGTGATGAACGCGGTGTTCCTGCGCAGCGAGCGGCGCGGGGTGACGGTCAGCTCCTGGCCGGCCCGGGACCACCGGGCCGGGTGGCCGTCGACCGTGACGGCCCGGATGGTCATCCCGTCGAAGTCGAGGTTGAACGAGGTCAGGCTCTCGGTGGCCCGGGCGCGGATGGTCGTGACGCCGGTCAGGACGTCGGTCTCCGGCGCGTACCGGACGTCGAGGTCGTAGTGCTTGGCGTCGTAGCCGCCGTTGCCGTCGAGCGGGAAGTAGGGATCGCCGAGGCCGGCGGCGCCGGGGTGTGCGGCCGGCGCGGCCGAGACCGGGGTCGCCGCCAACGTCACCGACAGGAGGACCGAGGTGAGGACCGCCGCTCTGCGCATCATCTCGGCAACCTAGCAGGCCCGGGCGGCTAGGCGGGGAGGCTTCTCCGCATGAGGATGGGCAGCTCGCGGGTCTGGTCGGGCAGGGCGGCCCGGGCCTCGTCGGCCGGTGGCGCGGCCGCCGTGACCTCGGCGCGCAGGGAGCGGACGGCGGCGGTCGCCACGTCGGCCGCGCGCCACGCGTCGGCCTCGGCGTCGAGCGCCACACGATGTTGTTCCCAGCGGTGCTGGACGGCGGCCTTGGCGATGACCAGCTCTTGTTCGACCGGGTGCAGCTCGGGGTTCCAGCCCTGGCGGTGGAGCAGGGCGTCGAGCAGCTGCTCGTCGGAGAGGTCGCCACGCCGGTGGGCCGCCTGGACCGCGCGCCGCAGCGCCTTGGCCCGTTCCGGGTGGGAGACCGAGTCGAGAGAGGAGTACGCGGCCGCGCGTCGAGCCCGGGTCAGCGCCAGGTCAGCGTCCTGATAGGCCTGCCAGGTCTCGGCCACCCGCTCCTGCGCCTGCTGGCACTCGGCGCGACGCCGCTCGGCCGTGCCGACCGCGCCGCCGGCCGCCACCGCGACCTCTTCGGCCCACCGGATCTTCTCGGCCGCCTCGGCGGCCCGGCGATTCTCGGCCGCGCGCCGCTGTTCGGCCCGGATGGTCAGCCAGACGGTGAGCTGGCGGGGCCGCCGGACATGCTTCGGCAGGGCCAGCCCGGCCAGCGCGACGGCGCCGGCGAGCGACAACAGAATTCCGATGGTGATGACGGACTGCACGCACAGATCCCTTGTCCTCGATGGTCAGGGGCAGCCCCCAACCTATCGACGCGGGCCGGGATCGGCGACTTCTAGGTCACCTTGAGGTCGCGCATGCGGCGGATCTCACTGGTCTGCTCGACCGCCATCTCGTTGGCGATCTCGTTCACCCGCTGATCGGAACCGCCCTTGAGTACGTCGCCGGCCATCACCCGGGCGCCCTCGTGGTGTGCGGTCATCATGGTCACGAACCGCTTGTCGAAATCGGCGCCCCTGGCCGCGGTGAGCGCGGCGATCGCGGCATCGGTCTGCATGCCGGGCATGGTCGCGTGGTTGTGGGCCGGGTTGTTCTCGGGCAGGCGGCGTTCCTCGAGCCAGGCCTCGAGCACGTTGATCTCGATCTTCTGGGCGATGCTCATCCGCTCGGCCAGGTTGCGCACCTGCGCATTGCCGGCCCGCTGGGGCGCCAGGTCGGCCATCGCGATGGCCTGCCGGTGGTGGGCAATCATCATCTGCACGAACGCCGTATCCACCGCGTTGTAGGTGGAAGCGTCCAGCGGCGCGACCTGATCGCTGTCGGTGACCTTGGCCGACTCGCCCGGTTTCCCGGGAACGATGACCGTGGCCGGCGGCCCGCTGTGACTCGCTTGTGGACGCGCTGTGCTGGCGGAACGCTCCCCACCGGAACGGGCCAGGGCAATGGCGCCGGTCGTGACCAGGAGCGCCACGACAACCCCGCCCAGGGTCAGCCAACGGCGTCTGTCCATCTGCACCCCTCGTAACGAAAAGCGTCTATAGAAAAAGTCGATCGAGCACTATCGTAGCGACGAAGGTGAGTGATACCGGCGTCACGTTCCGCGAGAAGTGGGCGCCGCCGGTTCACTTCTCGAAGCCGGAAGGATGCCCATGACCCACTCTGCCCCACGAGGGCGGCAGCTCAGAAGGCTGGCAGCCCTGAGCACGGCAACCGTCGTGCTGAGCCTGCTGGTCGCGCCGTTCAGCGCTGCCGCGGCCGAGTCGGACACCCCTGGGGTGGACGAGATCCGCAGCAGCCCCAACCTCACGCAGGCCGCGAACATCCCGAAGCAGGCCCCGTTCAACACCACCAGCGCGCTCAACAGCGACTGGGCCTTCCAGGGGAAGTACGCCTACGGCGGTAACTACAACGGATTCACCGTGTACGACATCAGCCGGCCGAAGCAGCCGACGGTCGCGGCCGTCGTGGTCTGCCCCGGCTCGCAGAACGACATCTCGGTCCAGGGGAAGCTGCTCTTCCTCGGCACCGACTCGCAGCGGTCGGACAACTCCTGCAACAGCACGTCGGTCCCGGCGGACGCCCCGGCCGACGCGCGGTGGGAGGGTGTCAAGATCTTCGACATCACCAACCCGGTCAGCCCGCAGTACGTGGCCGCGGTGAAGACCGACTGCGGCTCGCACACGCAGACGCTGATCCCGGGCAAGGCCGGCGACCCCAACGTCTACATCTACGTGCAGTCGTACAACCTGTCGCGGGCCAGCGTGGCGAACTGCGCGCTGCCGCACGACAAGATCTCGGTCATCAAGGTGCCGAAGAACAACCCGGCCGGCGCACGTGTCGTGTCGACGCCGATCCTGTTCCCGGAGGGTGGCAACCCGGCCGGCAACGCCACGTCGGAGACGACCGGTTGCCACGACATCACCGCGTACCCCGAGAAGGACATCGCGGCCGGCGCCTGCATGGGTGACGGCGTCCTGATCGACATCGCCGACCGGGCCAACCCGAAGGTGATCACCGCGGTCCGTGACACCGAGAACTTCGCCTTCTGGCACTCGGCCACCTTCAACAACGACGCCACCAAGGTCGTCTTCACCGACGAGCTGGGCGGCGGCGGTGGCGCCGAGTGCACCGAGGCGGTCAGCTCGGACCACGGCGCCGACGCGATCTACGACATCGTGGGCAGCGGGGCGAACCGCAAGCTCAAGTTCCGCAGCTACTTCAAGATCCCGCGGATCAACACGGCCACCGAGAACTGCGTGGCGCACAACGGCTCGCTCATCCCGGTCCCCGGCCGCGACATCATGGTCCAGGCCTGGTACCAGGGCGGCATCTCGGTGTGGGACTTCACCAACTCCCGCAACCCCAAGGAGATCGCCTACTGGGAGCGTGGTCCGCTGAGCGACACCGCGCTGCAGATCGGCGGCTCCTGGTCGGCGTACTGGTACAACGGCTACATCTACTCCAGCGACATCCAGAAGGGCCTGGACGTCCTGGACCTGGTGGACCCGAAGACCGACCCGGCCAAGAACGCGCGTACGAACCGGTTCAACGCGCAGAGCCAGACGAGCTTCTCCTCCTGGTGAGGTTCGCCTGACCGCGATGTGATCTAAAAAGAAGGCCCGGAGTCCGCTCCGGGCCTTCTTCGCGGATTTGTAAGGGTAGCCTTACCGGATCCTCTGTTAGGAAGTGGTGTTGATGCCGAACAGGCCTTCCCGACCGGCCACCACCGGTGTGGTCACCCGGGTGGATCAGCTCACCCCGCACATGATCCGGGTCGTGATCGGCGGCGACGGGCTGGCCGGCGTGGCCGCGGGCGAGTTCACCGACCACTACGTCAAGATCTTCTTCCCACAGGCCGGCGTGAGCTATCCCGAGCCGTTCGACATGGGCGAGATCCGCGAGACGATGCCGCGGGAGGCCTGGCCCGTCGTGCGGACGTACACGATCCGCAAATGGGTTCCCGAGCTGCCCGAGATCTGGATCGACTTCGTGGTGCACGGCGACGCCGGCATCGCGGGACCGTGGGCGGCCCAGGCCAAGCCCGGCGACGTGGTGCGGTTCATGGGCCCCGGCGGGGGCTACGCGCCCGATCCGGAGGCCGGCTGGCACCTGCTGGCCGGGGACGAGAGCGCCCTGCCCGCGATCGGCGCCGCCCTGGAGGGCATGCCCGCGGGCGCCAAGGCGCACGTCTTCGTCGAAGTCACCGACGAGGCCGAGGAGCAGAAGCTGGACACGGCGGCCGACGCCGAGATCACCTGGCTGCACCGCGGCGACCGGCCGCCCGGCAGCGAGCTGGTCCCCGCCGTGCGCGCGCTGCCGTTCCCGGAGGGCACGCTGCACGCGTTCGTGCACGGCGAGGCCGGCTTCGTCAAGGACCTGCGCGCCTACCTGCGGGTGGAGCGCCAGATCCCGATGGCCAAGCTGTCCATCTCCGGCTACTGGCGCAACGGCCTGAACGAGGACGGCTGGCAGTCGAGCAAGCGCGAATGGAACCAGCAGGTCGAGCAGGAGCAGGAGCAGACTCAGCAGTAGCCCAGGGTCACGGTCGCGCCGGCCTCGCCAGCCCGTGCCCCGCCTCACGAGCGATCGCCGCCACCCACCGGGGAATGGTGGTCATGACACGGCTTCGGGTGTGCCGGGGCCGGTGACCCAGATCTGGTAGAGGGAACGGGCGGCGGCGGCGCAGGCCTCGGTGTGTTCGTCGTCGGTGATCAAGGGGCGGACCAGGGGGCGCAGGACGTTGGAGACGAAGTAGCGGGGGTGGTTGGTCTCCGGGTCGGTGCCCTCTTCGAGGAGACCCAGTTCGGCGGCGCGTTTGATGTGGCGGGTGGCGTCGGGGTGGTCGTGGATGACGGTGACGGTCTCGGCCGGGATGGGCAGCTCGACGACGTTGACCTTGGCCAGCATCTTCCGCAGGTCGGGGGACTGGGAGCTGAGGAGGTTCTTGGCCAGGATGGTTTCCCGGCGGAACCGGTCGGCCTCGTTCTCGATGGCGGTGATCAGGCCGTCGATGTCGAGGGCGACGTCGGCGACGATCAGGTCGAGCCAGTCCAGCAGGCGGGGGTTGCCGGCCGCCACGTCGACGGAGCGTTGGCGGATGTCGGTGTCGAGGGGCGAACCGGGGCGCAGGTTGCGCAGGTTGGCGAGCTTCTTGGCCTGCTCGATGTCGGTGAGGGTCTCCAGCGACTCGACGACGACGCCGGTCCCGGCCGGGGTGGGGAACCGGTAGCGGCTGGTGATGATGACCCGGCTCGGACTGCCGGTCTCGCGGATGGCCTGGAGCAGCGCCGGCAGGATGCCGGACATCTCGGCCGAGAGAACGTACCCGCCGTCGCGCTCTTCGAGGTTGCCTTCCTCGAAGTCGTCGAACACGAACAGGCAGGGCGTCTGACCGAGCGGCCCGTCGACGTCGAGCAGGTGGCGCAGCCGGATGAGCAGCGGCGCCTGTTCGTTGTCGAGCAGCTTGGTCGCCTCGATCTGCAGGTCCATCGTGGGGAACGCGATCTTGGTGGTGAGTTCCCGGAACTTGGTCATGTCGACCCGTCCGTACCAGACGGCGCGCTTGTGGGTTGGCATCCGCTCGAGCAGCCGGGAGGCGAGGCTGCTCTTGCCGAGACCGCCCATGCCCTGCAGGACCAGGGCCTCGGCGCCGTCGGGCTGCTTGAGGGTGCGCAGGCAGCGTTGGATGACGCGGCGCCGGCCGACGAAGGTGGCACGGGAGGCGACCCGGGAGAGGCGGGTCTGCGGGTCGAGGAATTCCTGGTCGGCCGGGCGGACCTGCAGCCGCGCCCGCCCCCTGGTGTTCAGGGGCGTGACCATGGGGGCCAGCGGCGACCGGTCGGCGTACACGCGCAGCAGGTGCCAGTTGCCGCGCTTGCGGGCGAAGAGGTGGTGGCGGGCCTCGACGATCGCCCGGTCCAGGCGCTCCCCGTCGGCCAGCGCCCGGTAGAGCTCGGCGGCGAAGTCGGTCGCGGAGATGTCGCCGACCGGCAACGCCCAGCCCAGCACGGCCGGGGCGCCGGCCCGGATCAGGCTCTCGCTCATCGAGGGGAACGTGCCGCCGTCCGGAGCGTTGCCGGTGAGGCAGCCGGAGACGAAGATCAGCCGGGGCCAGTGCCCGGCCATGGCCTGCGCGATCTGGTCGGCGGTGGCGAAGGAGAGCCCGCCGACCTCGTTCTCCACCAGGAAGGTGGGCCGGCCGTCCTCGCCGATGGTGGCGTGGCCGCTCAGATGCAGGACGTCGAAGTAGCCCTCGCCGTAGTCGCGGTTGAGGAAGCGGAGCCCCTCGAGCGTGCCGCTCTCCTCGACGACCAGATCGGTGCCCGTACGAGTGGTGGCGGCCAGGATCGCGGCCTCTTCCCCTTCGTAGTTGAGCACCGGCTGGACACCCTCGGGCGAGGTGGCCATGAACAACACCCGCAGCGGCCGGTTACCCGGGCTGACCAGTCCGGAGAGCGCGGCGTTGGTGCCGATCGCCCGCACCGGCAGCAGCGGCGACGGCCCGGCCGTGGTCAGGTAGGCGCCATCCTTGGCCAGCAGTTCCCAGGGCAGGTGCCGGAGCCGTTCCGCCGCGGTGATCCGCAGGGTGCTGCCGGGCGGGGCGCCCAGGATCGAGGCCAGCCACCGCTCGTCGCCGTCGAGGAAGCCGTACAGCTTCGAACCGAGCTCCACCAGCTGCGGCGAGCCGAACATCCGCTGCGCGACGGCGTGCTCGCTGTAGTCACGGTCCACCATCGCGACCAGCTCGTCGATGGCCGCCTTGTCCAGGCCCCGCGTCCGCGGCGGTCCTTCCGCGCTGGACAGGCGCAGCTCGCAGTAGCTCGAGGTCTGTTCGAAGATCTCCAGCTCGTACGTCTTCATCTCGCTCACCACGGTTCGTCTCCGCCTTCAGCGTTGCCGCGACCCGACGGTTTCTGACGGACGGCAGTCAGTGGATCAGGGCCGGCAGCACGAACAGCATCGTCGATGACCAGGTGATGTGGGTCAGGATCGGGCCGAGGACGCCGCCCGAGGCGCGTCGCTGCAGGCCCAGCACGAGGCCGAGCAGCGCGGCCGCGAAGACCAGCATCGGGTTCAGGGTCACGACCGTCGCGGCGGCGTAGATCACGGTCGAGACGAGTACGGCGTGCCGGCGGCCGATCGCCGCGAACAGCGCGCCCCGGAAGAACAGCTCCTCCGCCACCCCGTTCAGCACGGTGACCAGCAGGACCGGGATGAGGGCGCCTTCGCGGGCATGCGCCAGCACGTCGTTGACCGAGTCGCGCAGCGACGGCAGCTCACGCACGACCAGGGCTCCGACCACGAAGACGCCGGCCGCGATCAGCCCGGTCGCGATGGGTACGAGGATCGGGCGGCGCAGCCGGTTCCGGAACGGGATGCGACCCAGGTGCAGTGGGCCGGAGAGCAGCGCCCCGGCGGTCCACGTCGCCGCCACGGCGAGGGTCAACGGGTAGAAGCTCGCGTCGCCGGGCCGGATCGACAGCGAGACGCCCAGGAGGACCGCGCCGACGATGAGCGTCACGGCGGCCACCACGCGACGGCGGAGGAACGCGCGGTCGGTCTGGGCGTGGTCGCGCTCGACGCGGTCGATCAGCAACGGCGAGACCACGCGGCTCATCCAGCTCACGACCAGCAGATACCCACGATGGTGACGGTTATCCGAGCTGCCCGAACACCGGCCAGAAAGGCGCGGCGTACGCCGAAAGGCCTCCCGGAACGATCCGGGAGGCCTTTTCGACAAGCCTGGAATCAGGCCCAGAAAACGTAGATCGCGCCGTACTTGACCGCCTTGGTGGCGCCGTCCGTGCAGGCGCCGGCGGGGGCCGTGCCGCCGGTGGTGCGGAGGCGCTGGATGTAGTTGGCCTTGGTGAGGATGCCGGTGTTGCCGCTGTGACCGTTCACCTGGAGCAGGAGCTGCGGGATGGCGCCGGTCACCGCGGACTCGCCGATCTTGGCGGCGGTGATGATCGAGCCGTCGCGCTTCTGCTCCCAGGTCGGGCCCTTGTAGTGGTGGATCTGGCCGACCGACCCGGACAGCTGGGCCTCGGGCACCGACGCGCCGGTGAAGACGCCGCCCGTGCAGGTATAGGTCTGGGTGCCGCTGGTCACGGCGGCGTAGCCGATGAACCGGGAACCGGCCGGCGGCCGGATGGCGGCGGGAATGCCGCGCGAGCGGAACTCGGCGCCGGCGGCTGATGCGCCGGCGGCTGATGCGCCGGCGGCGGAGGCGTCGGCGGAGTTCTCTGCGGCCGAGGCGTTGAAGGTGACGGCGCCGAGGCCGGCGACGACGGCTGCGGCGGCGGCGATGGTCACGAGGCGGAGACGGGTGCGCGTACGGGACATGAAACTGGGCTCCTCCGTTTTGATGCCCATCAACCAATGGCGTTGATGGACGTGTATGCCCCCCTGGATACGAACCGGTTCGGGAAAAGGTTCAAGGAAATGGTGAACGGCAGCCCAACTACTCCTTAGTAGTTTCTTCCATGAACAGATCCCTTTACTATTCCCGGAATACGCGGCCGTGCCGGAACCGTCGGCGACCACGCCGGCCGCGCGCGGTGACCATCAGGAAGACCGCCACGACCGCGACGAGTGACGCGCCGATCACCAGGGGCAGGCTCAGCCCGTACGGCAGTTCGTCGGCGGCCGGACGCAGCGCCGCCTTCGGGTGGGCCGGGGGCCGGGGCGCCGCAGCCTTCGCCACGGCCGGCGCACGCGAGGGGGCCACCACGGGCACGGGCCCGTCCCGGCCGATGATCCCGAGGATCCAGGTGGCCACGGTGTCGATGCGCCCGCTCCGGTCGGCCCCGGTGTGCGGGCACGTCGGCCCGCCGCTGACCACCCCGACCACCATGGCCGCGCCGGTCTTGTCCTTGACGAAGTAGGGACCGCCGGAATCGTGCGGGCACGGGCTCGTGTCGGAACGCGGCGCCTTGCCCGACATGCCGAGGACGTACTTGTCCACCGACGTGATCGTGAACTGGCCGGTCTGCAGGTGTTCCGTGGTGTCCGATTCGTCGCCGTCGATCAGGCCGAATCCGATCAGGCGTACGCGAGTGCCGTTCCGGGGCTTGCTCCGGTTGAGCCGCAGCGGCGTGATGTCGCGGATGTCCCGGTCGAGCTTGGCCAGGGCGACATCGGCGACCTTCGACTGACGTACGGCGATCACCTTGGCCTCCTGGCCCGCCGAGCCGGTGAGGTCGGCGCGGCCGATCGTGGCGACCGTACGCTTCGCGACCGGCTTGGCGACCCGGCGACCGCGCGCGTCCTTGAAGCAGTGACCGGCGGTGAGCACCCAGCGTGCGTTGATGAGGCCGCCCGAGCAGGAGGAATCGCGGGTCCCGCCACCCGCCTGAGGGAGGTCGACCATGGTCAGTTTGACCGAGAAGGGATAGTCGCCGTCGCCGGCGTCCTCACCGTTGGCAATGGCGTACGCGGGAGTGGCGCCGCCCAAGCCGGCAGCGCCAATCACGCTGAGTATGCCAACCGTCGACACGAGTGACAGTCGTTTTCTCCATCGCACGGGCAGATCATGCAACACGTAGGCAATCCATTCAGGACATCGACCGCCGTGCCCAATTGGTGTTGACTGGAGCCCGCGTAATCAATTCGGCACGGTGAGTGAGGTGGGCACGGCGATGGACACGATGGCCGATGCGTTACGGGCGGCCGCCGGACCGGAACTGTTCCATCGGAACGCGTTCCGGATCACCGGTCTGCCCACCACCGCCGATCGCATCGCGGTCCACCGGCGGCACGAGCAGGCGTCGGTCGCCGGGCACCCGGCCGACGTCGATCCGGCCGACGTACGCGACGCCTGCGAACGCCTCCTGGAAGACCCGCGGCGCCGGCTGATCGACGAGCTCTTCTGGCTCTGGGAAGTCCCCGGCGGCGGGTGCGAATGCGCCACGTCACTTCACGAGCAGCACGACCGGGCAGTGATCATGTACGGCCGCGCCCTGGATCGTGAACTTCGTGACGACTCCGACGACGCCGCCCAGGAGCACCTGTGGTCCGACGCCTCCCGGCGCTGGGACGCGCTGCTGCGCGACGAGGGTCTCTACGAGCATCTGCTGCACCGGGTGCGCGCGCTCGACAACGCGCGGCTGCCCGAGACCGTGGTCGACGAGATCCGGGCCGGCCTGCCCGCCACGCTGCTCCAGCCGCTGGTCATGGTGGCCGTCGCCGCCAAGGATCCGGCGCGCGCCGCCCGTTTCGCCAGGAACTGGCCGGGCCGGCCCGAGCTCGCCGAAGACCTGCTCGCGCGTACCGCTGATCCGCTCTACGGCGAGGTCGAAGCGGTGGCCGTCCGGGTCCGCGCGCTGCTCGAGGCCGGTGTGGTCGATTCCGCGATCGATGAGGCCAAGACCGCGATGGGTACGCTGACGCGCCTGCGCGTCCTCCTGCCGGCGACCGAGCACCGCCGCACCGCACACACCTCCGAGCTGATCGCGGTCGCGTTCAACAACTGTGCCAGCCGGCTCTACGAGCAGTCCGGGCCGCTGGCCGACCGGTTCGCCGAGCTGTTCCCGGTCGCCGCCGAGCTCGCCGTCACGACGCACACCCGCCAGACCATCAGCGAGAACCGGCAGATCATCGGGGCGGCGGCCGATCAGCTGACCATGGGCGTACGCCTGGTCCGTCAGTTCGCCGATGCCGGCCAGCCGGTCGTGGCCGGCGAGGAGGCCGACCGCCTCCGCCGCGAGCTGGCCGAGATCCCCGGCGCGGTCGCCGAGATCGACCGTACCCTCGATGAGCTGCGGGAACGCCGCCGCCTGCCGGAGACCGCGGGCTCCAAGCTGGGCAGCTGGCTGATGGCCGCGGTGCTCATCACGGTCGTGCTGGCGGTCATCATGGTGCTGTACTTCCCGATCGGATGAGGTCCTCATGCGGGTGATGCCGCGCGGCTACTCGCACGACGTCCGCGGTGACGGGACGACCGTGGTCAAGCGCTACGGCGGCCCGCTCGCGTCGCGTCGCGCGGCTACCGAACGCGACACGCTGCTCCGGCTCGCCGACAGCGGGCTGCCGGTGCCGCGCGTGCTCGACTCGTCACCCCTCGTCCTGATCACGGCGCACCTGCCCGGCGTACACGGCCAAGAAATGATCGAAAACGGCCATGCCGCCGACGTTCTCCGTTCCTGCGGCGAGACCTCCGACGCATTCCACCGCCCCTGGTGCACGGCGACTACGGTCCCAACAACACCCTTTACGACCCTTCCACGTACGCGGTGACGGCCGTTCTGGACTGGGAGTTCGCGCATGAGGGCGACCAGGCGGAAGACCTCGCGTGGGCGGAGTGGATCATCCGCACGCACCACACCGACGAGGTGCCGGCCCTGGCCGCCCTGTTCGACGGTTACGGACATCGCCCGCCGTGGCCGGTCCGCCACGAGCACATGCTCGCCAAGTGCCGGCAGATGCTCGCCCTGCCCCGATTGCACCAATCCGGCCGGGATCGCTGGCGTCGCAACATCACCGTGACGGCGAGCTGGACGGAACTCTGACCGGCGCGTCGTGCCGGTCGCCGAGCCGTTGCACCTTGATCGCGTCGGCGCTGGCGGCGACCTTCCCCGGCGGCGTGCCGGCCGACATCACGATGGCCGCCGCCGACCCCGCCTCGGCCGCCGCCCGTTTCCTCGTCGTCACGCAGCGAAATCTCGAACGTCGCCCCGCGAATCTTGAACGACCCGGTCGGCTGAAGGCACTCCGCTTTCAGCAGCACCCGCCGCAGAACGTGCGGCGCGATCACGTCCCGAACGGCGCGGATGTCCCTCACGAGCCGGTCGGCGGCTGCCAGTAGGTGGGGCGCGGCCGCCCGCCCGCGCGCAGGGCCGACGTGTCGGTCTGCGGAACCATCGGATAGAGGCTGGAGTACGCCTGCCAGGACGGCTGCGCCGGCGGTTCGGGCGGGGCGAGCGACCGGGACAGCGACAGCAGCACGTCCTGCGCGGCCTGGTGGAACTGCTGATCGGCGACCAGCCCGTGAGCATCGGCGGCGTTCGGGCCGAGCGGAATCCGGATGCACGCCGACCGCAACACCCGGGCGCCCCCGTGATGGAGCACGGCCTCCAGCGCCGCCCGGGCGCCGTCGTCCTGCCCCGGGGCGGCCACCGACAGCCAGGCGACCGGCTTCCCGGTCAGATGCGGCCCGTCGACCAGCCAGTCGAGCAGATTCTTCAGGCTGCCCGGCAGCGACCCGCCGTACTCCGGCGTGCAGAAAAGCAGCCCGTCCGCGGCCTCAACCTGCTCCCGAACCAGCGCAACCGACCCCGGAATCCGCCGTTCCAGCGGCACAAACGCCGGCAACACCCGCAACGCGTCATAGAGCACCGCCGTCACCCCAGGCGGCGCAACCCGAGCCGCCGTCCGAAGAGCCGCCGTCTGCAGCGAGTCCTCACGGGTGCTCCCAGAAATCAACAAGATGCGCGCCATGGCGCAGACGATAGGCGGCAAGCCGCCACCTGGCGAGACGGTGCCCCCGGTAGGAATCGAACCTACGACACACGGTTTAGGAAACCGATGCTCTATCCCCTGAGCTACGAGGGCCTGCGGCCCACATCGTACCTACCAGCGGATACTCATTTGTCCCTGGGCGTCCCAACGGGGGCAATGCAGTGCCTCCGGGTGTCGAGGGTGGGTCTTGGCGCTGGTGGAGGACGCGCGGAGCTGTCCAAGCGGACGCGCCCCGCGCTGCCAGACCGTTCTGCTTGTGCCTCGTATGCCGCTGGAACCCAGGGCGTCTCCGAGCAGCCGCGGAGCGATGCGGGGGCGGGTGGCGTCGCCGGGGCGTTGTCGCGGGGAGCCGTCGCGCTGTGGCGGCGGGGAGTATGAAGAGCACATGCCGTTGCGTACGCGGAAGAGCTGGTTCGGGGTGACCTTGGATGCGCCGGATGGGGCTGCGCTGGGGCGGTTCTATGCGGAGTTGCTCGGGTGGGAGTTCTTTCCGGGGGACGGGGGTGGGGGCTCGGTCGCGCCTTCCGCGGATGCCGGGTACAACCTGGGGTTTCAGACTGAGGAGCACTACGTGCGGCCGGTCTGGCCCGCTGCGCCGGGGGAGCCGCAGATGTCCGTACATCTGGAATTCGAGGTTGATGATCTGGCGGAGGCGGTCGCGTTCGCGCTCGGGGTGGGCGCGGAGCAGGCCGCCTTCCAGCCTCAGGACAATGTTCGGGTGATGCTCGACCCGGCGGGGCATCCATTTTGCCTGTACGTGGACGGCTAGTACTCCCAGCTCGCGTACTCGGGATTGCCGGTCTTCATCTCCTCGAACATCAGCACCATCCGGTCGAGGAACCAGATCTTGGCGATCTGGATCACCAGCAGGCCCGAGACGGCGGCCACCACGTCGAGTTGGACCAGGCCGTAGATCATCACGATCAGGCCGACCGTCTGGGCGGTGTACTGGACGGCCGGCGCGCGGGAGGCCCGGTACTTCGCGGGGAGGTCGATGTCGTTGCGGTCGGCCCAGACGCGTTCGCCGAAGACGGCCTTGGACGCCCAGTTGCGGGTGGATTTCGGCGGGCTGAAGAGCAGCGGGTTGATCATCATGAAGATCAACGACAGGGCGATGGGTACGAGGGACCACCAGCCGATCCAGTCCCGGCTCCACACGGCCACCCCGATCAGGGGCAGGACGGCGAACCGGGTCCAGACACTGACCGCGTTCGCGTGGCGCATCCAGTTGTCGCCGGTGAGTCCGAAGGCCCGGGCGACGCGCTTCTCCGAAGTTTGATTCGTCATGCCGCCGATGGTGCGCGGCCGCGGTTGACGACGACTTGGCGCCGCGCGTCAAGTCACGGTCAACCACCGGGCCGCACGCTGGCCGCCATGGTCACCGACATCGTCTACCGCCGCCTGAGCAGTCCGCATGAGACGCGCCGCCTGAGCAGTCCGCATGAGACGCGCGGCCTGAGCAGTCCGCATGAGACGCGCGGCCTGAGCAGTCCGCATGAGACGCGCGGCCCGAGCACTCCGGACGAGGCGGACGGGAAGGACGAGGCGCGCCGCCTGCTCAGCGAGGCGGCCGGCTACCGCTCGCCGAGAAGAACCGGCGACGAGGTCTGGTCGGGCCTGTGGAATCTCACCGCCGCCGCCGGGAACGCGCTGGTGGCGGTCGCGGCGACGGCCCGGCTGTCGCCGCGGGTGGTCGAGCTGCGTGCGATCGCCGCGGCCCACCCCGACGGGTACGCGAGGCTGCTGCGCGAACTGGCCGACGACGGCCGGGCGACCGGCGCCGAGTGGCTGGTCGCCGCCGACGCCGCGGGCGCCACCTGGTTACGCCGCGCGGGCTACGACCCCTGGTTGGCCCTGCCGATCTGCTGAAAGGCACCGCTCAAACCGGGCGAACGGCGACGCTCTGCGCACCTATACGCAACACCACGGGGCTAGCGCCACGAGTCGCGGAGGCGGGTCAGCTCGTCGACGTACATCCGTTCGCCGGTCTCCTCGACCAGCGCGAACGCCTCGTCGAGCAGCTCGCGGGCCGCCGCGACCCGGCCGTCCAGCGCGTAGGCCTCGGCCAGCAGCCCCAGCACCCAGCCGACCAGGTGACGCGCCCCCCGCGCCCGGATCTGGTCGAGGCTGGCGAGCACCGCCGCCGCGCCCCCGGCCGGGTCGCCTTCGAGCGCCCGCACCCACCCCGCCACCGCCGCCGCATAGCTGAACCACGCCGGCAGCGGCCCGGCCAGCGACAGTGCACGCCGCGCATACGAACCCGCGGCCGCCACGTCGCGGCGCATCGCCACGATCAGCGCCGCCGACGTGAAGACCCCGGCCCGGACCAGGGGCGGCGCCGAGGCGGTGCGGCTGATGGCCAGGTCGAGCTGTGACGACGGGTCGGCGAGGACGGCGGCCAGCTGGAGGCGGATGGTCACGTCGACCGGCATGGCCTCGTGGGGTGCCGCGTCGGCCAGCGTCAAGGCCCGGGACAGGTGGTCGCGCGCCGCGTCGGAACGGCCCAGGCACCACAGGGTTCGGCCCATGGCCAGGTGGGCCAGGGACTGTTCGCCCGGCGTACCCGCGATTTCGATCATCTTCTCGGCCATGGACCGCGCGGAGGCGTGCTCGCCACGGGCCACCGCCACCTCGTAGAGCGTGCGGTAGGCGGCCAGCGTGGCCGGCCCGTCGCCCAGTTCCTCGGCCAGCGACCGGGCCCGGGTCACGGCGGCCTGCCCGATCGCCGACTGGGCGCCGTCGAGCTGGGCGTGCAGCGTGCCGAGCCGCAGCTGAACGTCCAGTTCGAAGCGTGTCCACGACAGGTCCCGAGGGCCTCCGGCGAGCAGATCCAGCGCGTGGTGCAGGTGGTCGCCGGCCTCCTCGTGGGCGAGGGCGGCCAGCGCGCGGTCGGCCGCGGCGAGCAGGTGCGGCAGAGCTGAAGGTACGCCCACCACCGGCGCCGCCAGCCACCAGTGCGCGCCGCCGCGGTCGCCCAGCCGAGCGGCGATGCGCGCGTGCAGGCGGGCCCGGCGCAGGCGGCTCACCGAGTCGTAGATCGCGTCCCGGATCAGCGCGTGGGTGAAGCGGAACCGGCCGACCGGCGACCCCTCGACCACCAGGCCGGACAGCAGCGCCGCCTCCACCGCGGTCAGGGCGGTGTCGTCGTCCAGCCCGGACACGTCGCGGACCACGTCGAGGTCGAACTCGTGACCGGCCACCGCGGCCACGAGCAGGATCGCCTGGGTCTGCTCGGGCAGGCCGGTGAGGCGGCGGCGCAGCACGTCGCGTACCCCGTCGGGAATGTCGGCCAGGCCCCGCAGCCGCACCAGTTCCACGACGAAGAACGGGTTCCCGCCACTGCGGTCGTGCACGATCCCGGCCAGCTCAGCATCCGGTTCGGTGCCCAGCCGCGCGGTCATCAGCCGCCGTACCTCGTCCTGGTCGAGGCCGGGCAGCGGCATCCGGGTGACCGTCGGCAGCCGCGCCAGCTCGGCCAGCGTGCCGGTCAGCGCGGCCTGCTCGGTCGAGCGGTAGGTGACGATGACCAGGAGCGGCGTGGTCGCCAGGGCGGCGGCGAGCACGGGCAGGACGCGCAGCGAGCCGGCGTCGGCCCACTGCATGTCGTCGAGGACCAGCACCGTGGGCTGCGGTAACGCGCACAGCAGGCCGGTGATCTCGCGGCACAGCCGGAACCGGACGGCCTCCACGTCGACCACCGGAGGACCATCCGACATGACCGACATGTCACGGCCGAGCGACCGAAGGATCTGCAGCCACGGCCAGAACGGCGGCGCCCCCTGCTCCTCGTCGCACCGTCCCCACACCGCCGGCAGCTCACCGGCGAGCCGGGTCTTGCCCACGCCCGGCTCGCCGCTGATCAGGACCATGCGTCCCGACCCGGCCGCCCGCCTCAGTTCGCCAAGCTCCCGGTCGCGCCCGATGAGCAGGTCCGGGTCGGGCATCGAGGAGACCACGGAGGACGGTCGCGCGGGCGGGTCGAGCGAGACCGCCTGCCCCAGGATCTGCCGGTGCAGCCGCTCCAGCTCCGGCCCCGGGTCGATGCCCAGCTCGTCGCCGAGCAGGCGGCGCACGTCCTGATACGTACGCAACGCCTCGGCCTGCCGCCCCGACCGGTAGAGCGCGAGCATCCGCAGCCCGCGCAGGCTCTCCCGGTAGGGCTGGCCGGCGATCAGCCGGTCCAGCTCGGCGACCACCGCGGCGGGCCGGCCGAGCGCCAGGTCGGCGGCGATGCGATCTTCCAGCGCGGCCAGGCGAAGTTCTTCCAGCCGGGTACGTTCGGAGCGCGCCGCCTCGAGCCCGGCGAGGACGTCACCCCGCCACAACGCGAGCGCCCGCCCCAGCGTCTCGGCCGCCGGCCCCGCCTCGCCCGCGTCCAGCAACCGGCGCCCCTCGGCGGCCAGCTTCTCGAACCGCGCCGCGTCCAGCTCGTCGTCGGTGACCGCGAGCAGATAACCCGGCGGACGACTGACCAGCACCCGGGCCGCCGTGCGGGCGGCCCGTCCGGGTTCCAGCAGACGGCGCAGATGCGACACGTACGCCTGGAGCGAAGCGATTGCTTGGGCCGGCGGTTCCTCGCCCCACAGCTCGTCGACCAGGTGCTCGAGCGACACGACGGTGTTCGCCCGCACCAGCAGGAGCCCCAGCACGGCACGCTGCTTGGGGCGGCCCAGGTCGAGCAGCCGCCCGTCCGCCAGCACCTCGAGCGGCCCGAGGATGCGGAACTCCACGACGCGAGCTTAGGGCCTGTCCTGAGTGTTCCGACCTGGACTTGAACCAGGGACCTCCGCCGTGTCGGGGCGGCGCTCTGCCGACTGAGCCACCGGAACGTGGACGCGGGAGTGCGAGCACGCCGAATTGCTCCATCCCGCAGTACGCCGTGCAGGGCTCGAACCTGCGACCCGCTGATTAAGAGTCAGCTGCTCTACCAACTGAGCTAACGGCGCCTTATTCAGATGTTCTTACGCACGGGCAGCAGGACTCGAACCTGCAACCGTCGGTTTTGGAGGCCGGTGCTCTGCCAATTGAGCTACGCCCGTAAGGCCAGTGCACAAACGGCCGCGATGGTCGTCGACGCCCTGGTAGGAACCAGTCTGCGCGACGACCATCGCGGCCGCGAGCGAATTAGGGCCGTCAGTCGAGAATCGGCAGGGTCGACGGGCCGTTGTCGACGAACGAGAACGTGGTCGTCAGCGGGGAATCGCCCAGTTCCTCGGCGATCAGGCCGCTCCTGCGCTCCTGCAGGAAGGCGCCTTCATTGCTGATCGCGTACGTGGGGTCGCCCTCGGAATCCTTCTTCTTCTGCTCGGTGATGGTGAACAGCTGGCCGCCGCGGGACGCGTCGCAGGCCGTGGCCACCACGGTGAGCGAGGCGGTGCCGTTGGTCCTGATGCCCATGCAGTCGGGCTCGCCGCCATTGGTCGCCTTGGCCGTCTTGATCTGGTACTTGCCGCCGACCGGGATGAACACGAACAGCGCGTGCTCGGCCTCGCCGTCGATCAGGCTGAGCCGGCCCTTGGCGTCGACCGCGACGATCGACTCGAAGCTCGGATTCGGCTTGATCACGACCTGGCGCTTGCCGGCGAGGATGGCCGATCGGCCGGCTTTGCTGCCGCCGCCGGCCGAGCCCGCGTCTCTCGTCGACTTGACGGAGGACGACGCGGAAGGCGACGGGGACGACGGAGCAGGAGCCGGAGCCGAGTCGGACGGCGCGGCCGCGGACGGGGCGGCGACCGGCTGCGAGGCGGGAGTGCAAGCCTGCTGGGTGAGCGCCAGACCGGCGGCCAGGACACCGACGAGGATCGTCGAGCGGCGAGTCTTCACGGGTTTCCTCCAGACGTGGCGAACTTCCGACCTCGCTCATGCTGGTCGATCCCACCCTGCCCGTGACGCGATCCCGGCAAACCGTGGCACAAACCCGGTAGAACCCGGCCGATCGATATGGACATCCTGCGCTGATAGCGTGTCGACCGTGAGCGGACCCGATCCTGAACTCGCGTCCAAACTGCAGGTGGATGTGCCCCACGCGGCGCGCATCTGGAACTACTGGATGGGCGGCAAGGACAACTTCGCCGCCGACCGGGCCGCCGGTGACGCGGTCGTCACGGTCTACCCCGAGATCGCCGTGATGGCGCGTACGTCGCGCGGCTTCCTGATCCGGGCGGTGCGCTACCTGGCCGCCGAGGCGGGCATCCGGCAGTTCCTCGACATCGGCACCGGTCTGCCGACGATGCAGAACACCCACCAGGTCGCCCAGGGGATCGCGCCCGAGTCACGGATCGTCTACGTCGACAACGACCGATAGTTGTCGGGTAGTATGCACACGTGAGGTTCTCCTGAAGGGAGCTACGCGTGGCACTCGGGGCAGGGTTCGTACGGGTCAGCACTGGTAGTCAGGACGAGGCGTCTCAGGTCAAGGTGATCGAGGCTGACGCTGCTGAGCGTGGTATCGCGATCGTGAAGTGGTTCCGGCTGCATGGCTACTCGGCGAGCCATGGGACGCAGGAACCGGCGTTGCGTGAGGTGATCGCGGACATCGCGCATGGCGACTACTCGACGTTGATGGTCACCGAGTCGTCTCGGCTTGACCGGCGGGAGGATTTGGACGCGCAGGCGGAGATCCTGCTGGCTATCCGGTCCGCTGGTGGCGACATCATCTCTGTCGGCGAGCCGCAGTTCGGGCGGACCGATTTCGCGGGTCGCATCGTCACGCTCGTAGCGCAGCACGCGAACGCCGAGAAGTCGAAGACGGTCAAGCGTGAGACGTATCGCGGCATCATGATGATCCGTGACAATCGGGCGCATCATGGGCCGCTGCCCGCGTTTTGGGCGACGGAGGGTGTCCGGTACGCCAAGCGGGCGTGGTGTCAAGACCCTGCCGCTGTGGTGGACATGTACGAGCGTGTCGCTAGCGGGGAGTCCCTTTCCAGTGTGGGGCGTGCCTACGACCGTTACCCGCAGTCGGTCAAGAACGTCATCCGTTTCGACGCGAACCACACGGGCGTTATCGAGTGTTCCTATACGCACGAGGGTCAAACGGAGACGTGGGCGCACGAGGTTGAGCCTGTTGTCGAGTCCGCGTTGTGGTGGCGTGCGAACAAGGTGTTGGACGCGAACTTGACCGAGAGCCGCGCGAACAAGGGTGGTCGGCCGGTCGCCTGGCCCGCCAACTGGATTTCCGGCATTCTCGACTGCCCCGAATGTGCGGGGAAGCTGTTCCTTCAGGCTGGCCTGACACCGGCAAGGGACGCGCGCACGGGCAAGCCACGCGTACCGAGACCGCGTACGCCCAAGCTGCGCTGTGGTGGTCACGCCAAGCAGCGCCTAGCGTGCGGCGAATTCAAGGGAATCGACGCGCAACCCATCATCGACGTCCTTACCGGCATGTTCGCCAGCGACACGACAGACATCCTCGCGTTTCAGCGAGTCGCGGGAAACGCGCACGAGTTGGACGAGCTACACGCCCAGCTCCGCAAGATACAAGCCCGGCTGTCCGCCACCGAGGATGACGAAGAACTGGACACGCTGGTGGCAGAGCGCAAGGCGATCAAGGCCCGCATCGAGGGACACGTGATCGTTCCCGACCGCTTCGACTACGCACCCACGGGGCAGACGGTGGCCCAGATGTGGTACGCCGGTGATGACACCGTCAAACGCGGAATGGCCCGCGCGGTCAAGGCGTCCTGGGGAATGGTTCTCGCCGAGGATGACGGGCAGTGGGGAATCGCCGTCGGGACGGCAAGTCACAACGGCCCGGCGGAGGCGAGGGGGATCGTCGACCTTGGCAACGGCTTGTGTTTCCGGCGTTAGCGTGCGAACCCGGCAGAGGCACGGCAGAGGCACGGCAGAGGCTCACCCGGCATCGCACCGGGTGAGCCTCTTTCGTTGCCGCTCGGCGGCTAGTCACCGCCGTTGTGCTGCGGCATGACGAGCACAATTTTTCCGGCCTCGATGTGCCTGAGCACGTCGGGGAGCCTGAAGTCGCGGGGTTGGACGATCACGGTCAACGTCGGTGCGTCGTCCGCCGTCTGTTGGGTGCGCGCGTTGTTGGTTGTCCGCCGGTCCCCGGTGGTCCGGCGTCGCCGGGGCGGGCTGGGCGGGGTGGTGGGATCGTTGGGCGGGTGGGCCATCGGTGGCGTCTCCCGCGCGTCCTGATGGCCGGTGTCGTGCTGGTTGGTGCCGGGGGTGGGGTCGGTGCCGGGCGGGGTGGCCGCTGCGGTGGCCGACCGGTCGCCTACAGACGGGCGACGGCGCGAGGTGTTCGGGGTCTGGCTTGTGGCCATGTTCCTCCACGGTGGATGTTCGCCGGTCGTGTGGTAGTCGCATGCATTCGCGGTTCGCCTCCTTCTTGGGCTCGACGTTGACAATCGGGTATTGCCGGGACCGTTACTGGCAGAGGCCAGCAGCGGCAGCGCCGACCGGTAGCGGCACCGTCCGGCACGAGCCGGAACACAGTTGCCGCCACGGTTGGCACGTTCATGCCGGCCCGTCCAGAGCCGGGAAATGGGAGCGCTCCGGGCGCCGGAACGGGCCGCTACGGGTTAACGGCAGCGCAACCGGTAACGCCCTGTCCGCGCTGCTACCAGAGGGCGTTATCACGCCGCTACCAGCCGCCCGGGGCGCCGGGCGGGTCACTTCCGCTTCCGGCAGGACGGGGCCGGGCGGAAAGAAGCGGAACAGGAAGCGGAAGCCCGGCCGTTCCGCCCTGTTCCGCCGTGCCGAGCGGAACAGTTCCCCGGGCGTTCCGGAACGGTCGCCGGGTGCGCGGACCGTTCCGCCGGAACGCGCGGAACAGCCGCCCGGAACGGCCCGCCGTTACGGACAACTGGCCCGGAACGGGCACAACAGGCCGGCCGTTGCGCCGCCCCCAGCAGCGGCTCGGGCACGGGTCGGCATCCTCGACGGCAACCGTCTCGGCAACGACTGTGCTTTGGCCTGCGCGCCGCTGGAGGACGAGTGCAGGCGTGGGGCGTGACACGGCAGAATGCGGAGCATGGGTGCTGACAGGCTCAACCGACGTCAAGGGTTGTCACCACAACTGCGAACCGCATCGTGACCACGGCGACCGGCGGGGTTCTCCTCGTCGATCTGGAAAACATGGTGGGCCAGATGGCCAAGCCCAGGATCGTTGCCGCACGCATGCAGCGCTGATCCGGTGTGCCGGACCCGGAGTCACGGTCGTCGCGGCCTGCGCCCGAGCCCGGATCACCCCGGCCGGCGCGAAGGTTCTCCAGGAACACGACGTTGCGCTGCTCACCGTGGACGGGTCGAAGGACGCGGCCGACGAAGCGCTACTCGCCGAGGCGCAGCGTCTGGCCGACGACGGATGCCGAAGGTTCGTGGTCGCCTCCAACGACGGCAGGTTCGCCCGCCTCGCCGACCTCGGCGACCTGGAGATCGTGATCTGGGCACCGCAGAAACCCCGCAAGAACTACACCGCTCAGTCCACGGCGGGTCAGGGTGACGGATTATGTTCGCCAGGGCATAGCGGCTTCAGGTCGTGCCGGCGTTGTTGGCCTGGCGGGTGGTCTTGCTGTGGTGGACGCCAAGGGCGGCGGCGATGACGGGTGCCGGTGCTTGGAGGACGAGTTGTCGCAGGGCGGAGATGCGGGCCTGCCCGACGGCGAAGTCGAAGTTGCGTAGCTTGAAGACCAGGGTGCGGTGCGTGATCGGCTGTCCCGAGTTTCCGCCAGGGAACAGCCAGCCGTGCTGCGGCGGCGCGGCACCCGTACCGGAGGTAGGCAGCGGCAGGCAGGGCCGGCAGGCCGGCGCCAGCCCGCTACTTCCGCGCACCGCCAAAAACTCCAGATACGCATCCAGCAGCGCCACCCCGAACCGCACGACCAGACCACCAGCCGCATCCCGGGACCGCACCAACCGCAAACCACTCCACGACGCTCTGGGGAAGCCTGTGATCGGGTCAGTCCTTTGAGCAGTGGCGCAGGCCTTCGAATCCTGAGCAGTGCGACTCGCCGACCGCCTGTGGCGGGCGTAGGAACAGCCGATCAAAGCGGCGGTTACGCTGGGTCAACAGCAACCCGAGGAGGTGGCCTGTAGATGATCAATGTGCAGGAGTTCGCCCGGCGGCTCAGCACCCTCGGAGCCGATGCGTTCACCAGCGACGATGTCGTGGACCTGGCGACCGCCGCCGATATTCGTATCAGCGCTGACCTCGAGATTGACGCCGATCTGGCGCAGCGCCTGCTTGACCGCATCTCGCCCGCGCTTCCCGTCACCGGAGCGCAGATCGCAGCGTCGCAGTGGCCGCCACCGATGTCCTCCCGGTCTACAGCGCCTCCGATGACGTTCTCCAGTCCCGGTGCCGTCGATGGCCCGACTGATCAGCCGACTCGACCCCGCAGTTCTAGGCCTGCGCATAGCGGCCGGCGACCCGGCTCTCGACGACCTGGCAAGTGAATCGGCTGGCTTACCCCTCCCGAATGCCGCGGCGCCCGCACGAACCACTATGTGGCGATCGCCAACATCGCTGATCTGCACCTGAGCGTCGGCGAGGTGGCCGAGAGCTTGGAAGGCGGCCGTGCCTTCCGCCCCGGATTCGCGGACGCATTGTTCTCGGCATGACAATGCGTCGGGGCGACGTGCTGTTGTAGTTGCCGGCGCTCTGCGTCGAGGCGGCGCTGTCAGTCGGGCTCGGGGCGGTGCTCGCGGATCCAGCGGTCGACGTCGTCGGTGCTCCATACCTTGCCCTGTGCGAGATCGGCTACGGGTTGGGGGAAGTCGGCGCGGCTGGTGATCTGGTAGACGCGCTGCCGGCTAACTCCGCCCAGGCGGATGCGGATCTCATGGGCGCCGACGAGACGGATCCGAGTCGTAGTCATGCCTCCACCGTAGGCGTGCGACAACTAGCGTTGCAACTAGAGGGAATTGTTTTGAGCATACGAACTGCTGTCCCCGCTCGACCCGACTGCGCACCGGCGCGTCATGGCCTGGTTGTCGGCGGCGCTCGCGGACAATAACGGCGCTCCCACGGCGGTGGACGAGCCGGCCGCACCGGTGACGCCCGTCGCAGAGGTGCCGGCGAAGACCGCACCCGAGGACAACGTCTCGGAGGTTGTGGCCGAATACGCGGCGGCCGTGCCCGAAGTGGAGACCGCGGTCCCGGCGGCGCCCGCCGTCGAGCCGGTAGCCGAGGCTGCGCCGGACCCGCGGCCCAAGCGCGGCCGGTCCGCGAAGGCGACCGGGCGGCGCGCCGCCAAAGCGGCCAGATCCGCTGCCGCCGCGACGCCGGCGCAGGCAGCCCCGGGCCGCCGGGGCGACCGGCCGAGCGGTGAGGTGTTCCTCGCCGACCTCGCCGCCGCCGGCTCGTTCAAAGCACTTGCCGAGAAGTACGACAAGTCAATCGGCACGATCGGCAACTGGGCGCACCAGCTACGCGAGCAGGGGTTCAACATCCCGGTCGGCCGGCAGAAGAAGGCCTGAAGCACGAGCCGTAGGTGGGTGGGGGCGAAGCCCAGTTGGGACTAGTCCCCACCCACGCCTGCCTCTGCCATGGTCACCGCAGGTGACCGACCATACGGGCCAGCGCGCGGATCGCGGCATGACAGTGCACCGTGGTTCCCGCACGGTCGGCGGCAGACGCGGGTCCCTCCCAATCACATGACGACTCCCGCGCTCGAAGCCGCGCCAACGAGCCGGCGCGATGGTGTCAGTCTCGGCAGAGAGTGCCAAGGCCCGTCCGGCGCTGGGACGTCCCAATCAAAATGCGACCACGAATGCTGTTGCTACAGCCGGTGCGGCCGGGGGGAACACCACGCAAACCACAACCCCGGCTGCAACAGCGGCAACAGCAATTCCGAAAACCGCCCACGGGTGCTCACCCATCCATTGCGTGGCTGATCCTAGGGCACCTTCCAACCAGGATGCGACGGAGGTCGCGAACGACTCGGCGTAACATAGCTCCTTCTCCCACCAGCAAATGATAAATCTAACCGTCCGCCTGTCCTCGTTTTTGATTTTGTCGGCCCTCTTCATACATTCCGCGTACTGCCAGTCGCAGAATCCGACGCCGGTGGTCAGCGACAGCGGTTTGCTAGGCATGACGTGGATGTCGACACTCGGCGTCGCCGCGTCCGCGTCCTGAGTTTTGGACCGAATGCCGTTCTGAGCTTCAGCAAGGTTGAGCAACACTCCCCAAGGAGACCAATGGCCGTCCAGGAAGCCGATGCGGTTGATCTTTCCTTCAGGACCGGGTGCCACGACCTCCAGGTGCTCAGCTGCGGGCGCGTGGGCGGTAGGGTCGTCTGTCAGTTCGCCGCCGAGGGACTCCCAGTCGTGCCACTCGCCGTTGTACCACTTGTGCCACAGCGCCCCATCAGCACCGCGCACAAAAACGTCCAGCCGATCCGGGCCCCACGCCGCCACCGCCGGCGCCGACGTCAGTTCGCCGCCGAGGGACTCCCAGTCGTGCCACTCGCCGTTGTACCACTTGTGCCACAGCGCCCCATCAGCACCGCGCACAAAAACGTCCAGC
>NZ_JBFBGU010000021.1:32042-61283 GCF_040684855.1 Actinoplanes sp. NPDC089786 | reverse complement strand
AGCCGATCCGGGCCCCACGCCGCCGCCGCCGGCGCTAACGTCAGTTCGCCGCCGAGGGACTCCCAGTCGTGCCACTCGCCGTTGTACCACTTGTGCCACAAGGCGCGGTCGTATCCTGCGGCGAATACGTCCTGCCTGTTCGGCCCCCAGGACACTATTGCCGGTCGGCTCGGTAGCGCGTCATGCCATACGGTGTTGCTTGCCCACAAAGGTAACCCATTCGCCGAGTAGACGACGAGGTTGCCATCGTCTTGCATCACCAGATAGGCGCCCGGATTGCCCTGCGTTTTGGTCGACCAGCAGGGTCGAGCGCCGATGTAAACCACCGCGTTCCCATCCTCCTGCATGATAAGGAAGGCGCCTGGTATGCGATCGGTATTGCTAGCCCATAATGCCTTCCCGAGATCGCTGCGGTAGACAACTAGATTGCCGTCCGAGTGCATCACTGCCGAGAACGGCCGGGTCGGTGCATCGAGCCCCATACCAGCTGTGAGTGCTTCATGCGGACGCAGGGCAGAACGAGACAAGGAGTCCCCCTTTAACGCACTCGGGAAAGCCACACCAATGTAACCACTTCGAGTGGAGCTAATTCCGTACTGCGGACCGCGTCACTCTTGGGTGGCGCTCCACCGGACACGTTGAAATCGGCAAATCCGGGCACGGCTGGCCCCAGCACGCGGTGACTTGGCGTAGTCGATGGACGTTCGCGACCACTCCCGCGGGCGGACCGACGTCGATGGTTGCTGTGTACTTCATGGCGTACGCGGCTTCACACTTCAAGCCTTTGCGCCGACACTCGGCGCAGTGTTTGAGGTGGTCCTTGGCCTGCACGCCTTCGGCGACGGCGAAGATGTCGCAGCGCGGCCAGCCGGGGACCCGTGAAGGGTTGAGAAGGCGGTAGCGAAGGCCGGGGGGTCATTTGCTACTTCGACGAGGAAGCCGATGCGAGAGTGATGCTGGGCCGGATGCTTGAGGTTGTGGCGCCTGAGCTGTCGAACTGGGCGCAGATGACGGCTGGTGACCCTCCGGGATAGCTCGGCTTCCGCGAGGAGAGGGCCGGGCAAGCCGCGTCCGTTGGGTAACTCACAGCCGCCGACGCACCTCGCGGGTGGGGTGCCGTCCCCGGGCACCGGGCTTGTCGGTTAGGAACGGGTTCGGTTGATGCGCTCGAAGTCGACAGTCTGTCCTGGGTGGAGAGATTCGGCATGTCGTGCCGATTGGATGATGATCTGCTCCGGGGTGCCGTCGAGTTCCAGGAACTGTTCGCAGATCGAGCAGCGGACGACCATGTGATCGTCCGGGCGGAGGCTCACGGCCGCCCCGCTGTTTGCCGGGCCTGGCGGGTGCTGATCATGGTTTGCCGATCAGGCGGGACAGCCTGAAGGTTTCCGGTGTGGCATCGCGCAGAGTCCGTAGTGTGGCGGTGAGGTGCCACCAGATCAGCGCGGCGATGTAGGTGATGGTGAGGTACCGGATGGTGTGCACGGTGACGAGCAGCGCGTAGCCGGGTGTGAGGATTAGTCCGGTGGTTACCTGGGCCCAGCGTTGCCGGGTGACGGTGGCTGCGGTGGCTGCGCCGAGGGCTGCGGCGCCGATCGCGGCTATGCCGTACAGGAAGGGAAATTCGCTTCTTACGACGGTGGTGGTGTAGGCCCATCGCACGAGGAAGGTGCCGGCGGCGGCGAGCGCGATCGGCCAGATCGGCGGGCGCATCCGGGGCAGCCAGGTGGTGAGCCGGTCGGCGGGGATCCTCGGGGAGACTGCCGCGATGATCATGGCGCATATTGCGATGGGGGCGGCGGCGGTGAGTGTCCAGCGCAGGTAGGCGGGGTCCTGGAAGTCGAGGACGACGCCCGCGGCGATGCCCCAGAGTCCGGCGATGGCCAGGCCGCAGCCGGCGGCGGCGAGGTAGGAGCGGCGCAGCAGCACGCCGGTCGATGGTGGGTCGGCGAGTCCTTGCGGGCTGAGCCAGGTGGTCGGGGCCAGCTGCGCTGCGGTGATGGCGGCGGTCGCGGCGAGCGCGGCTGCCAGGCCGAGGTTCTCGATGGGCAGCCGAACCCCTCTGACCTCGGAGAAGATCGTGTTGATGTCGGCGGTTCGGAGTGTCTGGATGAGCAGGACTGCCGAGGCGACGCTGAACACGGCGATGCCGGCGAGGTTGGTGAGGGTCAGTTTGGTGCGCGGCAGGTGGGTGCTGGCCGCGGTGACCGCCGTTGGAGGGTGTGCGTGCGCGGTGAGTTGCGCGGCTCCGGCGGCCAGTTGCACGGGCTGAGAGAGCAGCACCGCAGTGGGCAGCCCGGCGCCGCCAAGGGCGGCGTGGGCGAGCGATGCGGTTGCATCTGTGGCGACCAGCACGGTCGCGGTGATGTCGGCGAGGTCGATGTCGGCGTCGGCCAGGACGTCGGTGACCGCTGCGGGTAGCCGGTCGAGGTGGGGCCGGACGGCTTTGCCGAGGTCGTCGAGGTCGATGACCACCGGGGCGGTCTGCTCGGGCAGCAGCACTGCCGCGCGGACCTCGCCGGTTAGTGCTTCGCGGGCGCGATTGATCTCGGCCGCGGTACGCCAATCGGTGCCGTCCGCCGCCGGGGTCGCGGGGTCGGAGCGTTGCCGGACCAGCTCGGCGATCGTCTCCTGGATGCCGGGCGCGTCCGGGTGGCGGACGACGGTCGCGGCCAGCTCGGTGTACTGGTTGGCGGTGTCGAGCACGGTCAAGGCGGGAAAGTCATCGGCGACGGAACACACGAGCACGAACCGGGGTGCCTGTCCGGCCACCGCGACCGCGCCTACGGCGGCTGCTGCTGCGGTGACGATCGCGGGTGCGGGAAGGCCGGCTGCGGTGGCGGCCAGCGTGAGGCGTTGCCGGGACTTGGGGCCCCACGGGTACGGCGTGGTCAGGGTGAGCGTGTCGATCGGCGCTCCGCCTTGGGTCGCGGCGGTGTTGGCCACGTGGGCGAGTACCGCGGACACGGCGGCTGCCGGTCCCGGTTCGGTGTCCGCGCTGGTCCGCAGCGCCGCCAGGGGGTCGGGCAGATAGTTGCCGGGATCAGCGGCACCGGCGGCGAGTCCGGCTGCGGCGGGAAGCACCGCGCCGGTGTCGGGTGCGATGTGGACACCGGCCGGGATGCGGGTCTGCCCGTCGAAGGTGACCGGCCAGGTCCGCCCGCCCGCGGTGACGACTGCGGCGGTCCAGCGGCCGGTGAGGTGGATGCTCAGATCCAGACCCGCAGCCATGGCGGGCAGTGTGGTGCCTTCCGGTGCGCGAACGGAAACCCAAATACCCGATTCGTCACTCGTTCTTCGGATAGTGATAGATCGATTCTTTTTGGTGGCGTACTCCGATCTTCGGCCGGTATTGAGGAGAGCTTGGCCGAGGCGTTGGGGGATGCCGGTGACCGAGGACGAAGGTGCCGACGGGGCGCGAAGCCGGGCGGCCGAGTATGCCCGTCAGCCGTCCGTGTGGCCCGCGCAGAACCCCGCGGCCGGGCCGGTGCGCCGACGCGGGGTCCGTGCCGCTGACCTCGTGCGGGGCGTTATCACCGCTGTTGTGCTGCTGGCCGGGCCGCCGTGGCTGTTGTGGCAGGCGTTCGGCAGCCCGCTGACGCTGGCGTCGTCGTGGTGGGCTACGACGGCGTGGTCCGCCGGTTCCGCCGCCGATCAGAAGACTGGCCTTGAGATCGCGTTGATCGGAGCCGGTTGGCTCGCCTGGCTGGTTCTGGCCACCTTGCTGACTTCAAGCCTGCTCGCTGTCCTGCGCGGACACCGCCTGCCGCGATGGCGGTTGCCGATGCCCCTGCACCGTCTCGTCTTCGGGCTGACCGGCAGCGCCGTTGTTCTCGTCACCATCCCGGCCGGCGCCGCCGTCGCCGGTCCTCCCGCCGTGACCGCCCCGGCCCTGGGCGCGGCTCTCACCACCGGCCCGGTGGCTCACCCCGCTGCCCCGCCGGCTCATGCC
The DNA here is from genome assembly GCF_040684855.1 of Actinoplanes sp. NPDC089786. Classification (NCBI taxonomy): domain Bacteria; kingdom Bacillati; phylum Actinomycetota; class Actinomycetes; order Micromonosporales; family Micromonosporaceae; genus Actinoplanes; species Actinoplanes sp. NPDC089786. The sequence goes on along the minus strand of NZ_JBFBGU010000021.1, from coordinate 57,331 downwards.
GCTCCGGCTTCGCACCTCCAGCCGAGTGCTCCCGAGACCAGGCCCCGACCGGCAGCCTCACCACCGACACCGCAGGGGGAAGCCGCCAGCGGTGCTCATGTCCCCGGTGATCTGGTTACCGTCTCCGTCGAACGCTCCCGGTACGACTATCGCGTCCGCCGAGGGGACACTCTCTCGAAGATCGCCAAGACGTGGCTGGGCGACCCGGACCGATGGCCTGAGATCTGCTCGCTGAACAAGCATCGCCACGTCGCCGGCGGCCGGAAGCTGACCGACTGCGACCTGATCTACCCCGGCTGGAACCTTCGGCTCCCCGCCGACGCAGCCCCGCCGCCCGAAGCCAAACCTCGCCGACCATCCCGGACGCCACCCCACCCGGCTGCACCAGACGAGTCCGGTGCTAGCGGACCATCCGCCACCAGTCCGGCACCGGTATCCCGCAGTCCCGAAGCGACCAGCCCAACCGACCCCATGCCCCCGAACGCAGACTCCGCCGAGGACAAGGACGGACACGAGACAGCGGGCGCAGATCTCGTCCTGCCCGGCGGGAGCGTCATCCCCTGGGCATTGGCCACCGCCATCACGGCGACCGCCGCTCTGGTATGGCTGCAACGCCGTCGCCGTTATCGGCCCGACGACGGTGACGACCTGTACGAGCTACCCGCTCCGGTTCTCGCCGCCCAGCACCACACCCGCCCCGCGATCATCGCGACACGAGCCGAGCCAGCGCAGACCCCGCGGCTACCATCCGGCGGTGTCGGCCTGGTCGGTTCCGGAGCAGACGCCGCCGCCCGCGGTCTGATCATCACCGCGCTCACCGCAGGAACACCCACGGAACCCGCGCAACGCGCCGAAGTCATCATCGACCGGCCCACCCTCACCGCGCTGATCGGCGACACCCCGATGGCCGCGTGGTCGCGGCTGCACATCGTCGACGATCTAGATCAGGCGCTCATGCTGCTCGACACCCACCTGCTCCGACGGGCTCGCATCCTCGACGAACACGGTCTCGACGACATAGACGCTCTACGCGACGCGGTGCCCAGCGAACAGGCCCTGCCACCGTTGCTCCTGATCACTCACGCCGAAGAAGCCGCCAGAAGCAACCGGGCGCGTATCACCTTCGGTCTCACCACGGGCTTGGACGTCATCACCATCGTCCTCGGCCACTGGCCCCACGGCCAGACCACCACAGTCTCCGACGACGGAGCCGCCCGCCTCGAACCCGGCAGCCCCGGACCCGGCATGCAGCTCGCCGTTCTCGACATCGTCGCGACGCGTGATCTCCTCGACACCGTACGGGAAGCCCAGACCGGGGAAGCCCCACTCACCAGGCGCGCCGTTCAAGAAACCGGCGGTCCCGCCGCTCCGGTGACTCTGCACGAGCCGCCAGCGGCGGTGAGCGGCGAGCCACCCACCAAGGTTCGCCTGCGTGTTCTAGGCCCCCCGGTCGTCGAGGACATCACCCTGCCGGGCCGGGACCTGCGCGGCCGGGCCGCTGAGCTGGCCGTCTACCTCGCCTGCCACCCGGACGGCGCCGACACCGAGACCATCGCCGAATACCTGGTGCCCGACGTCCGGCGCCGCCAGGCCAAGCAGCTGATCCACACCAACGCCTCCAACCTGCGCCACGTCCTCGGCCGCGCCGGCGGAGCGATCACCGGCGGGTACCTCCTCAAACGCGGTGCCAGCGCCCGCTACCGGCTCGACCCCACCACCGTCGCCGTAGACCTGTGGCAGATGCGCGACCTGCTCACCCGCGCCCCACTCGCATCCGCACCTGGCCGCACTGAGCTATTGCGTGACGCATGCGACCTGTACACCGCACCACTCGCGGAGGGCTGCGACTACGAATGGGTCGAACCGCACCGCGAAAAGGTCCGCCGGTGGGGCACCGAGGCCCACCTCCTACTCGCCGACGACCTGCTCGAACCGGACCCGCAAACCGCGTCTGACCTGCTCACCAAGGCAATCGGCCTGGACCATTACAACGAAGAGCTGTACCGCAAAGCCATGCAGGCCCGGCACGCCCTGGGCGACGCCGACGGCATCCGCACGCTATTGCGCGCCCTGACCAAGGCGCTCGCCGACCTGGACGCCGAGCCCGCCGACACCACCACCGACCTGGCCACCCAGCTCCGGACCAGCCTGGAACGGCGATGAGCACCGCACCGGCAACAGCGCGCCGCCGCTGGCACCACCTCATGTCGGCCGCCGCCGGAACGCCTATGCTGCGCCGGCTGATCGTCGTTGGCCTGATCCCGCCGGTGAGCACGGACGTGCCCCGGACTGTTGGGGACTGTCCTGTTATCGATCGGTCGGTGTACGCCGAGGAGCCGCTGGACCTCTCACTCAATTGGGTGATGACTTGGTGACGTCGAGTGCAATGGCGTCATGACTCTCGTGCGCCGTGTCTGCACGGCCGCCTCCCAGCTCGGACACTGGTCGGTGCGATCAGCTCGAGCAAGCGGCTTCACGCAGCGGCTGGTGGTGCCAGTGTCGGCGGTACTCGTCGGAGCCGTCGTGCTCGCGCCTTGGTCGTGGTGGCGGCAGGGCGCTCGGCTGCTCGCCCAGCCTGGCTGGCGTTGGCTGCCTGTGCTTCTGCTGCTAGCCGGCCTTGCTGGGGTGAGCCAGCGGGTAGCTCGGTGGTGGGGCGGTAGTTCCACGCGGCGCCGCCCGGCGAATGCGCGGGCGCCGTTGTTCCTGCACGTCACGGCGCTGCTACTGGTCGCCGTCGTGGTGGCCATCGCGGTGGGAGCGGGTATGTGGGTGCTGCTCGGACGGCCGCACCTCACACTTCCCACCACCGGTACGCCCTCGGGATCCATGCCGGGCAGCGCGGCGTGGAGTGTGCAGAACGCCTTCGATGCAATGAAGATCGTGTTGTCGGTCGTGGCGGGCATCGGCGGCGTGGTGGCCCTGACGGTCGCCTACCGCAAGCAGGGCCACAGCGAAGCCGCCGAGCACCGCGAGGACACCAAGCTGTTCGCCGAGCGGTTCGGCAAAGCCGCCGACGAACTCGGCTCGGACAAGGCCGCCGTCCGTCTCGCCGGCGTGTACGCGATGGCCGGGCTCGCCGACGACTGGGAAGAAGGCCGGCAGACCTGCATCGAAGTTCTCTGCGCCTACCTGCGCATGCCCTACACCCCGCCCGAGGACGACCCACCATCTCCGGCCAGCACAGCACCTGTCGGCCTGCCGCTCAACACGGCGAAACGCATCGACGACGGCGAGCCCCGCCAGGAGCAACAAGTCCGTCACACCGTCCTGGCAGTGATCCGCGAACACCTGCTGCCAGATAAAAATGATCAACGGCCACGCTGGCACGACCACCGATTCAACATCCGCGGCGCCACCATCGACGGCGGAAACCTGACGGGAATCGTCGTCGCGGGCGACACCCACTTCGACTTCGGGGGCGCGAGGTTCTCCGGCGGCACGGTCGACTTCGGGGGCGCGAGGTTCTCCGGCGGCACGGTCGACTTCGAGGGCGCGACGTTCTCCGGCGGGGAGGTCAACTTCAGGGCCGCGAGGTTCTCCGGCGGCACGGTCGACTTCGAGGGCGCGAGGTTCTCCGGCGGCACGGTCCACTTCAGGGGCGCGAGGTTCTCCGGCGGCACGGTCGACTTCGAGGGCGCGAGGTTCTCCGGCGGCACGGTCGACTTCAGGGACGCTGGGTTGTCCGGCGGCAGGGTCGACTTCAGGGACGCTGGGTTCTCCGGCGGCACGGTCGACTTCAGGGACGCTGGGTTCTCCGGCAGCACGGTCTACTTCAGGGGCGCGACATTCTCCGGCGGCACGGTCGACTTCGAGGGCGCGAGGTTCTCCGGCGGGGAGGTCAACTTCGTGCTCGCGAGGTTCTCCGGCGGGGAGGTCAACTTCAGGGGCGCGACGTTCTCCGGCGGCACGGTCGACTTTGAGGGCGCAACGTTCTCCGGCGGCACGGTCCACTTCAGGGACGCTGGGTTCTCCGGCGGCACGGTCCACTTCAGGGACGCTGGGTTCTCCGGCGGCGCGGTCGACTTCGAAGGCGCAACGTTCTCCGGCGGCACGGTCGACTTCGTGCTCGCGAGGTTCTCCGGCGGGGAGGTCAACTTCGGGCTCGCGACGTTCTCCGGCGGCGCGGTCGACTTCGAGGGCGCGACGTTCTCCGGCGGCACGGTCGACTTCGAGGGCGCGACGTTCTCCGGCGGCACGGTCGACTTCGAGGGCGCAACGTTCTCCGGCGGCACGGTCTACTTCGGGCGTGCGACGTTCTCCGGCGGCACGGTCGGCTTCAGTCTCGCGACGTTCTCCGGCGGCGCGGTCGACTTCGAGGGCGCAGCGTTCTCCGGCGGCACGGTCTACTTCGGGCGTGCGACGTTCTCCGGCGGCACGGTCGGCTTCAGTCTCGCGACGTTCTCCGGCGGCACGGTCGGCTTCAGGGGCGCGATGTTCTCCGGCGGCACGGTGGCTCTGGCTCATCCTTCTGAATGGAGCGTGCCACCGAAAGGGCTGAGCGGCTCCGAGCCCGGGGTGGAGTGGCCGTCACCGGAGCAGCTCGATTCGATTGAAGCCAGGGCTCGCCGCTTGTAGTGTCCGGCCAACGATCGCCCTCAAACCCACACGGAACTGGTGCGCCGGGTTGCGCAGCCCTCACCGATCGCCCGGCCCGAGCGTGGAGACAGAAAAGGGCCGCATCTGCGGCCGGAGACGGCTGCGGTGGCGCTGAGGCATCCCCTCGGGGGAGGCCCCAGCGCCGCTGCCAGTCAGAGTAGGAACCTGCGGCCGGCGCCGCGTTCGAGCGTCCACCGGTAGCAGGTGCGGTGCCCGGTGGTGTCGAAGTGGGTGGCGTGCCAGTCGTCGGACTCGTTGGTCATCCTGTCCTGCATGGGGTCGCGGGCAACGGGTGACTTTTCGCCGCGCTGGCATTCGATCTGGATGAAACGGATCACGGGTGCGTCCGGGTCGATCGGCTCGGGTGGCACGATATCGGGGATCACTGCTGCGCCTGCCTGGAGTCGTTACCGTTTGTCCCGCTGTCGGCGAGGGGTGCGGCCACGAGGTGTACTGGCTCGGCGTGTAGCCGGATCAGCGTGTCGACCGCCTCGCCGTCGCTCTGATCCCAGAGCTTCGCGTACCTGTTGACCATTTCATTACGCCTCGTTACTGACCTTGATGGATGGCATTTGGATGAGAGCCTCCTGTCTTGTAGGGAAGTTCGGCGAGTAGCAGGTGGGCGACCGTGACCGGGCGCTCTGCGATTTGGGTTGTCCATGGCCTACGCGGTCGCGGCGTGGAAGTCCGGCTTGCGGTGTCGCCGATACCGCGGTTGTGTCTCCCAGCGAGACGCACGCAGGCAGGTCATGCAGGCGCCGCGTTCGGTGGCGGTGGCGAACCCGCTCGGCCCATAGCGCCACCCGCTCGTCCCGGTATCGCTGCTGCGCGGCGGCTTGCGCCTCAGCTGCCAATCGGCGCTGCTCGCGTTCGGTCGCCTGCGCGGCGCGGCGTTGCTGGTCGGCGCGGACGCTGTCGGCGGTCGCGTACTTCGACGCCCAACACGCCGGGTTGCCGCAGTGCTGTGGTTGCTGGGCTTCGGGCGGGTTCGGCGTCTCGCACCATGGGCAGTTGAACCACCCGCCATCGAACCACTTCGTGATCGGCTGGCTTTCGCCGGTCGCGATCGGCATGGCCCCGGTCTCGGTCACGACGGCGTTCCCGTGTCGTGGCAGGGGCACGGGCACGGTGTGCGGGCCGTGTCGGGAGGGCGGGGTTTCGTGTCGCCGGGGCACACATCGTGCCAGCGGCGGTGGCAGGCCACGCTGATGCCGGGTGGGCTGGTCTCGGGGATCGAGTCGATGGCCAGGTTCACCGCGCCGCCCGCGTCGGCGAACCAGTAGGTCTGCCAGATCTGCGCCCAGCGGATCTCCACGGCGACCAGGGTCACCGTGATCAGCAGGTCCGGATCGATCCCTGGGCCGGTCAGCCACTCCGGTGACGGCTCGCCGGTCGGGCTGTCGTAGTCGTGGACGCATCGCCATGGGTCGCAGGTGCAGTCCAGGGTGGTCAGGAAGTCGGTGGTGTAGCCGACTCGGGCGGTGCGGCGGGAGGTGCTGCCGAGTTCGGCGAGGATGTGTTTGATCAGCAGCCCGGGTGACATCGGTAGCTCCGGCGAGTCGTGCATCCGCGCCCAGTGGGTGGCGGCCATGAGCGCGCGGACCGCTCGGCGGCGGGCCGGGGCGCCGGTGTAGCGGATGCCCGCGGACGTCCAGTCGCGCTGTCCTCCGGGCAGCGGGTGCTGGAGGTACCAGATGGCCTCCTCGTCGGTTGATGGGCACAGCCTGGAGTGTTCGGGTGTTTGCCGGCAGGCAAGGCAGCCGGGGGTGGTGCGGTGTGGCCTGGTCATGGAAGGCCGCTGTCCTCTCGGAGAAGGGTGAAGTCGGCGCCGCCCGAACGGGCGACGCCGGCTCTGCGGTGATGTGCCGTCGTTCGGGCGGCGGAGCGCGAACCGATGAGCCCGTGGCCATCGGGAACGGCGTGACGAGGTGTGGCTACAACGGGCCGCTCCCGCACGCCCCGGGCCGGTCCTGAGGGGGAGGTGGCAGCGCCTGGTATGCCCTGTCGGCGTCGGTCACGGCGTCGACCAGGCGGCAGATCTCCGCCATCACGGCCTGGTAATCGGGACCGTTGTACGGCCGGTCCGGGTCGCAGTTGCGCTGGTCGAACTCGGCGATGTTCTGCGGGTAGCCCCAGTCGAACTCGCCGGGGGTGCCGTTGTCCGGGACGAACCACAGGTAGCCGTCCGGTCCCCGGAAGTGCGCCATCCCGTAGGCCACCACGTACGCCGACGGCACCGGGAAGGCGTCGCTGAACCGGTAGCCGTAGTAGTCGAAGCTGGCGGCCATGGCCATGTGGGTCGGTGTTTCGATCCCGTGCTCGGTCATGAACTGACGAACCCGAGCGGCCACCGTGTCCGGTGGTTCGGTGATGAGCAGCTCGTGTTCGGTGCACCCCGTCTTGCCTGTACCGATCATCCAGCGCATCAGCCCGTCCGAGGCAGCGTGCGGGCTGACACCAACCCGTTCGCCGACGTGCTCGCCGCTGGTGATGTCGAGCCAGATGACGAAGTCGCCGCCCGGCGATTCCGACTCCAGGTACCAGGGCTTCCCGAGCAGATTCGCGACCGGCGCCATCAGGACGGGGCTGTGCTCGTGGTCGCGGTTGCTGGCGTCGCTGAGATCCGTCGGCCACTGGTCACCCCAGTGGGCGTTGATCGCCGTTGCGTCGTACATGTGTTGCTCCTTCTGCTTCCTTGGGTGACCCGGCCGGAGTGCCGGTGCCACTCGGCGATCTGCCCGCCGGGTGCCGGGGCGGGCAGATCACCGGGCGGCTACCGCTGAGCCCGGGGCGGTGTGGGCTGCCGATCGAGGTGCAGTTCGATGGCGGCGGTGACGTCGTCGCGGTCGGGCCGATCGGCGGCGCGCAGGTCGGCCACGGTCCAGGCCACGCGCAGGACGCGGTCGTATCCGTCGTCGGAGACCGTGCCGACGCGGAACAGTTCCAGCAACGGGTTGATGTCGCAGGTCGGCAGCGCGCACACTCCGGTGCGCAGCACCTCTCCCGGCACCAGCGCGTTGACCCGGTACCCGAGGGCCGCCCACCGATCGGCGGCCCGTTCCCTCGCGGCGGCGACCCGTGCGGCGACCACGGCGGACGACTCGCCCGCGTCGCCGTCGCGCGACGCCGGGATCTCGAGCGACAGCCGGATGTCGGTGCGCTCCCACAGCGCGGACATCCGGGCCAGGTACCGGACGCGGTCTCGCGGCGAGCACCCGCAGCGGGACTCGACATCGCTCGACCGTCCGCAGGGGCACGACTGTGCGGCGAGGACCATTTGGGTCCGTGCCGGATAGGTCACCGAAGCGCTGCCGCCCGCGAGGGTGACCTGGCCTTGGTCCACCGGTTGGCGCAGTGCCGTCAGCACCCGGTGTCCGAACTCCGGCGTCTGATCCATGTAGAACACACCTCGATGGGCGAGGCTGATCGCGCCGGGCCGAGGCGCGCGGGGACCCCCACCGATCAGCGACGGAAGGCTGGCCGAGTGGTGAGGGGCGATGAACGGTGGGCGCCGTACCAGCGCGTCTGCCGGGTGCAGCAGTCCCGCCGCCGACCGCAAGGCGGTGACATCCACGGCGTCGTTGTCGCCGAGGTCGGGCAGCAGCGACGGCAGTCGCTCCGCGAGCACCGTCTTGCCGGAGCCGAGCGGTCCGAGCAGACCGAGGTGGTGTCCGCCGGCCGCGGCGACCTCCAACGCCCACCGCTCCCGCGCCATCCCGGCAGGAAGGTCGGCGAGGTCGAGAATCGGTCCGCCCCCGGTGGGTTGCGCCGGACCGGCGTCCGGTCCGGGCAACTCGGGGATGATGCCGAAGCTCGCCCACAGGACGAACTGCCGCAACGAGTCGACCGGGACGAACTGGACGCCGGGAACGAGGCCGGCCTCGTGCGCGTTGGCGGCCGGCACCACAACGGTGCCGAGACCGGCGCGGGCGGCGGCGGCCACCATCGGAAGAGCCCCGCGTACCGGACGGATCGCGCCGTCGAGTCCCAGCTCACCGACCAACACGACGCCGTCCAGCGCAGTCGCGCGGAACACGCCGTTGAGGATGAGGATCGCAGCGGCGAACGCCAGATCCGTGGCGGAGCCGGGCGACGGCTCGTGCGACGGCGGCAGGCTGACCCGCACAGGGCTGCGGGTCACGTCCCAACGCGAATTGGTGATACCGGCGTACAACCGGTCTCGGGTCTCCGGCATGCGTCGGCCGTCCGGACCGAGGACGATGATCCCGGCCCGCCGGTCGGCGACCAGTTCTCCGTGAACCGGTTCGAGGTGGCCGGTGACACCGACCAGCCGAACCCCGTTCGTCGTTACCTGCTCCATGACGCACACTCCCTGCCGGCCAACCGCCGGAGGCGACGCGATCGTGGTACGGACATAGGTGGATCTCCTTCACGAACAGGCGCCTCGCCGCACAACCAGCGGCGAGGCGCACAGGGATAAGGAAGAACCCGCTCACGGAACGGCCGACAAGCGACCCTGGCGAGCGGGGAGAGACCTGAGGCGGACGGTCAGGTCGTCTGCGGGCGGGCGGCGACGATGCCGTGTACTCCCGCGAGGAGGTGGAAGGCGGTGACCAGATGCCGGCGGGCGTCGTCGCCCAGCTCGGCGGCGCGCTCGAACGCCTCACCGGTGCCGGGCACGTCGTCGTCCACCGACGGCAGCGCGGCCTCCAGCAGGGTCACGGTGAGCGCGGCCATTTCGGCGGCGAGGTCGACCAGATCCCGGGCCGACGGTGGACCGTCGCCGGTGGCCCGACGGCGCAGGTCGGTGGCGACAGTGTCGGCGCGGTCGGCCACGGCGGGCAGGATGGTGGGGTCGGACGTGACGGTCATGATCGCTCCCCTGGCAGGCGACAGGTTGCCGCCGCACGGTGTGGTGCGGCGGCTGGCAATCGCCGCTCCATCCGTCCTGGTTGTCAAGGCTGGCGAAGGGACGCCGCGCAGCCATCCATAGCGGGACGTCCCGGGAAGCCGGCCGTATCCGTGCCGTTCTGCAGACCGCAGGAGCACCCGCTTGCGGGCGCAGGTCAGCTTGGCCGGATGGGAGCTGACGTCGGACGCCAGCGGCGGCCTGTCCAGATCTGCCACCGCCCGTCGGCGGTGCCGTCGGCTACGGCGGTGCCGAGTGGCCGCATTGGTTCGTGGCCGCCCGGTGCAACGCTGAGTGATCGGTGTTGGAGCGTGATGCCGTCGGGGTCCACGAGGTGCAGCAACGTCGTGCCGCTGTCGTAGGCCCGTTCGATCGCGTCGGCCAGCATGGGCCCGTCGGACAGCGCTCGCAGCACCCGTGACCGGCTGAGCGGTTGCCCACCCACGCGGCAGCCGTCGAGGAACCGATGGAGCTTCGACCCGAACGCGGCAGGGTCGCTCAGCCGCATGTCGAGGTCGCCGTGCGGCCATCGGCGCAGGGCACCGACCAGGGCGCCATCCCATAGCAAGACCGCGGTGAATGGCGAGTCGGGCGGGGCAGGTTGCAGCCGGACCACCTGGAGGCGCCGGTGCGGTACCCGCACAGCCGGGCCAAGCCAGGCCCCGGCCGCCTGGTGATGCCGCTCGGTCAGGTCACCCACCAGGTGCTCGCACAGCTCCGGCGCGACCATCTGCCAATGCTGAGCGGACACCCGAACCCGGTAGTCGGGGGCGACGTCGCTCGGCAACCCGTCGAGGACATGAGGGTGCCAGAGCAGCTCGTCCTCGTCGACCACGATCATGTCGGCGTCGCTGTGCACGGCGCCGTCAGCGGCCTCCGCACGACCGGCGGTCTCGGCCGCCTGGTCGTCGCGGTGGTGACGCAACTCCGCGGCCAGCGCTTCGGCGACCGAGCGGGTACATCCGAACGCAAGCCAGGAGTCGGTCCGGTAGTGCGCGATGCCGGCGAACCCGATCCGCATGCGTGACGGATCGCCGTCGAGGCGTGCCCAGCCCGGCGCGAACACGCCGACGCCGTGAGCAGGAGCGTCGGTCGGCGATGCCGACACGACGCGTCCGTCGCCGCGCGAGTCCAGCAGCGCCTGACACCAGTCGGCGGCACGGTCGAACAGGCCGGCCTCGAACCCGTCGCAGTACGCCTGGTGTGCCTCCGCGCGTTCCCGGGTGGGCAGCGTTCTCCAGCCGGACGGCCCGCTGTTGACAGCCGCGATCGTGTCCGGGCTGACCGGGTCGCCGACGTCCGGCATGGCCGGCATGTCGAGCACGGTGGACTCGCCATCAGTGAGCCCGTCGAGGACCGCCTGCGCCTGGGACACAGCCTCGACGGCGGCACAGCCGGCGAAGGTGTCCTGCGCCCACCGATCGGCGGCGTTACTACCGGCCTGCTGGCCGGTGGCGTAGACGACGACGAGCATCTGACCCCAAGCCCGTACGGACTCGTCAGTCGTGGGCAGAGCCTCCAGACGGGCGCCGCGGTCCAACAGCAGCGTCCGGTAGTTGCCGTTGTCGAACTCGACGGCGACCAGGCGCCGGGCCGGATCGTAAAGCCTGACAGCGCCGACGTCGCCCGCCTGCATGCCAGGCAGCGACGCGGCGATCAGCTTGATGCGCTGTCCGGGCCAGTAATCGGCCATGGGTACATTCCTCCGATCAGGATGAAACAAGGGATTTGCTGACGCTGTTGTGCCGTCAGCGAAGAGACCTACGCGGCGCACTGCCGCTCGCCGGGGAAGCCGGAATGCCTTCCGCGTAGCGTTCAGCGCTCCGAGGCGTCGGCCGGATAGCTGGCTTCCGCCCCAGGCGACCGTTCTCATGACGATGTCGAACACCGGCACAGCGGCATCGACAGATGAACGAGAAACCTAGAACCACTCGGACACGTTCGCCTTCCACTCCTATTGACCGAGCGGCGCCCCGTGCGCGGTCATCCAGCCCTCCGGCTCCACAGCCCCGGCGCTGCTGGAATCGGAATTGAGGTGCACCTCAAAGTGCAGGTGTGGGCCGCTGGAGTGGCCGGTGGAACCGACCTCGCCGATCGGTTGCCCGGCGATCACCGGGTCGCCGACGTTCACGTACGGCTGGGTCTGCATGTGGCAGTACCGGGTGACGATCCCGCCAGGATGGGCGATGTCCAGGTACCAACCGCAGCCCCGCGTGAGTTCGGGGCTCCCATCGCGGTCACAGCCCCATTCACCGCCGGTGCGGGTGTCGATGGCGTTGCAGCGCATCCGCTCGACGGTGCCGGAGGCGGCGGCGACGATCGTGGTGTGCCGGGCCGCGCCGAGGTCGACCCCGTCGTGGCCGGGCCGGGAGCCGGTCCGGAACCCGGACACGACCGTCGCGTGCACCGGCTGGGTCCAGCCCTGCGCGGAGACCCCGCTGCACGGGTTGATCCCCACCGTGGACAACTCCAGCGCGGCACCGACGTGGCTGACCAGGCGGATCGCCTCGGCCGTGTGCTTCGCGTACGCGTCTGGATACGCCGACCGCTGCACCTTCTGGGCTGCCTGGGTGAGCGGCATCTGTTGCCAGCCTTCGACGGTGAGCAGCTTGTCGAAGAACTTGCCCGCCTGGTAGGCCGGGCTCCTGAGCTGTTCCGGGGTGCCCCACCCCTGCGAGGGTCGTTGCTGGAACAACCCGATGGAGTCGTCCGCGCCGCCGGCCAGGTTCCGTAGGGTCGACTCCTGCATGGCGGTGGCGGTGGCCACCACCCACCCCCACGGCGGCACAGCTTTGGTGTTGCCGACCGTGAGGATCGTCGCGACGTGGGAGAGCTGTTCGCCGTCCCAGCCGTCGAAGGCCGGGATCGGACCGCCCGAGCCGATCGGGCCGGGTACGGCCGATGCGCTGGCGGACGGTGCCGTCGTGGCGGGAATACAGGTCGTGCCGTTGCCGCCGCCGAAGATCGCGGCAGCGCCGAGCAGCGGGATGGCGATGATCGCGGCGAGGACCGCGACGATGAGGCTGATGAGGTTTCGCATGGCGGCGCACTCCTTCCCGGGGCGTGAAACGGAGAAAGGCCGGTGGGCCGCCCTCACAGGGCGGCCCACCGACCTCAGGTGAACTGGTAGTGCGGTGACGTGCTACGCGGTGGCGTCGGGCTGCGGCACCTCGGCGTCAGCCGGCGGCTGTGCGCCGTCGGCCGGGGTGTCCTCCGCTGCCGGGGCGTCGTCGGCGTTGGTGTCCTGAGCTGGTGCGTCGTCGGTGCCGGGCTTGGTTTCCTGGTTGCTGCCGGTCTCGCCGTCGGGCTGCTGCTGTTCGGTGACCTTGAGCTTGTAGCGCTCGGGGTTGTCGCCGATCAGCTCGGCCTTGCCCTCCTTGTCGAACTTGCGCATCGCGTTGGTCATGGCGCCGGGGCTACGGCCGGGGATGTGGATGGCGAGGCGGCCACCGGTCCAGCCGACGATGCCCTGGAAGGCGGGCAGCGGCTGCTCCCGCATCACCTTCTCGACCATGGCCTCCAGCTCGCCGGGGAGCAGCTTCGGCAGTCCGTTGGCCAGGATGACCGGCTCGCCGGGGTCGCCCCGCCGGACCTGCGGCATGTCCTTGCGGCACTTCCCGCAGTAGGCCGGGGTCTTCTGCCAGCAGCACTCGCAGATCTTCGGCATCTGCGTCTGGCAGCCGCGGCACAGCTTCGGCGGTTCCGCCGCGGCCTTGTTCTCATCGCCGTCCGGCTTCCCGCCGTCCGGCTTCCCGCCGTCCGGCTTCGCCTCGCCGTCCGGCTTCCCGTCGCCGTCCGGGGTGTTGGCCTCGCCGTCCGGGGTGGCCTCGGTGTCGGGCTGGCCGTCGCCGTCGGACGTGTCCCCGCCGTCGGCCGGTGCCTCGCTGGCCGGGGCGGTGCCGTCGCCGTCGCCAGTGGCCGGAGGCTCGGCACCGGGCTTCAGGTCCGCCGCCGGGTTGGTTGCCTCGGCCTGCGTCGCGGCGTCGGCGTCCGTGGGGTCGGTGTCGGGCGCGTCGGTGTCCGGCTCGGTGACGTTGTCGACGCCATCCGGTTCCGGCTGGCCGGCCTCGGTGTCGGCCGGGGCCTCGGCGAGCTGCCAGCGGGTCGGGGCGCCGTCGGCGGGGTCACCGCCGTCGTCGACCTTGACGATCAGGCCGGCCTTGGCCAGGTCGTTGATGGCCTTGTCGGTGGTCGAGCGGCTGCGGCCGGTGCGGTCGCTCAGCTCGTGCACGTTGCCGGGTCCGGCGTTCAGTGCGTCGAGCGTGAGCTTCGCGCTGGGTGAGAGTTTCTGGTTGTCCATTGCGGACGTTTCCCTTCTTGGGGTTGTGGATAGGGCAAAGCCCGACCCCCGGGGTGAGGGTCGGGCTCGTCTGTGGGCGCCCGGCTATCGGGCGGAGGTGGCGCGGGCCTGCGCGGCCAGCAGCGCGACGACCGGCGCGGGCGTCTCGGCGGCCGGAGCGATCTGGCGTTGGAGGTTGCGCAGGGCGGCACGTTCGAGGTACCGGACCGCTTCGACCGTTCGGCCCATCGCGACGGCTGCGGCGTCGCGGGGGTAGCCGTCGAGGTGACGCAGTTGGATGGCCTGGCGCTGGCCCGGGGTGAGCCGGGCGAGGGCGTGCACGAACGTCATCCGGGAGAACGCCTCGGACACGGTCGGCTCAGCCGATCCGAGCGGATCCGGGGTGGGCCGGGTCTGCTGGTCTTCGCCGACGGTCAGAGCAGCGCGGACGTAGCGGCGGTTCGACCACCGGTGGCGGGTCACCGCCCGCGCCGCGAGCCGCAGCAGGGAGCCCGTCGGGTCGTCGCCGATGAGGGTCGGCTCGGCCAGGGCGAAGCAGTACGCGTCGTGGACGAGGTCGTCGATGGCGTCACGGTCACGGTCGCGCATGCGGACGGCGACGTAGCGGGTGACGCGGTCCAGGGTGACCTGGTACAGCTCCGCGAACGCGGACCGGTCACCGCAGCGGGCCCGATCGACGAGGTCGGCGTCGATGACAGGTCGGCGGCTGGTCAGCGATGGCGGGTGAAGGGTCGTGGCCATGGCAGGTTTCCCTCCTGGGTCGGTGCGGGAAGCCGGGCGTGGCCGTACGGCCACGCCCGGGGTGCGCGCGATGGCGCAGGGTTTGGCCGGGCGACGGCCGTTGGTTCAGGGAGGTGCTGGCATCTGCGGGCGTTCGGCCGGGACGCGGGTCAGGCGACCAGCGCGGCCTGTTCGGCGGTGGTGAGGTCGGCCGGTGTGCTGCCGTGCCACTGCCCGGAGTCGCGTAGCGCCCACCAGCGCAGCAGCGACCGGCAGGCGGCGGCCTCGTCGTCGGCCGGTGGCAGCGGGTAGACCAGGTGCGGGCAGGTGGCCCGGTGCTCGGGATGGGTGAAGGCGGTGGCCTGCCACCCGGCGCTGCCGAGCCAGATGCCGCCGACGAGGGTGCCGGTGCTGGACAGCCCGTGCACCTCGGCGGCGACCGCGTCCGACGCCACGAACCAGCCCAAGCCGGTCTCGTCCGCGCTGAGCGCGACCATGCCCTTGCTCGGGTCGTACGGCTGCACCCACAGGTGCCGTGAGCGAGTGTCGCGGGTGGTGTGCCGGTACCGGCGCCACACCAGGTACAGCCTCAGCAGCGCCTCACGTTGGGTGTCGAACCGTTCGAGCTGCTGCGCGATGCGGACTGTGTCCACGTCCAGCGAGTACGGGTACACCGTCGCCAGGTCGGTGATCGTGCTGGCGTGCCAGTGGCCCAACTCGCCGACCTGGGTCAGCGTGCGGGTCAGCAGTCCGACGGTGGTGTTGAAGTCGTGCGCGGCACGGCCGAGTTCGACCGCGATGTGGGCGATCGGGTCGCCGCTGTCGGTGTCGCCGGCGTCGTAGCGCCACAGGTGTTCGGTCATGGCGTCGTTGGTGGTGACCGCGATAGCGGTCAGCGCGGGGTCGTACGGCACGGTTAGGGGTCTCCTCACGGGGTGTTCGGGCCGCCCCGACGGGCGGCCGAAATGGGGCCGCCCGGCATGGGCCGGGGCGTATCGCCGCTCCATCCGCACGCCTGGTCAAGGCGCGGTGGAGGGCTCGAACGGCAAACAGCCGGTCGCGAAAATCGCGACCGGCTGTCTATAGGAGGGTGCGGGTGATTCCAGGGGGTCAGTTCCGCGAAGGCCCGAACAGCGAGAAGCTGATCACCATGGCCTGCCGGAAACCCCGTTCCTGGAGTTGCGTGTTGAGTTGGTCGACATCCTCATGCGTGATGGGACGGTCCAACGTGAGGTCTTCGCGGCCGAATGCCAGCGTGCCGCCGGTGTAGTGCGTGAATGCGCAGAGGTAAACGTATGGGGTGTGGATGCAGTGCATGACAGGTCCTTTCGGTTGAATGTGGAAGTGAGGTCAGGGCTGTGTTGCGACGGTGAGGGCGAGGATCTGGTGGCTGCGACGCAGCGTGTTCAGATACGCGCCGGCCTCGGCCAGGAAGCGCAGCTTGTCGGCCAGGGTGTTGGATACGGGCTGAAGGAGCCGGCCGTCATCGGTGACAACCGCGTCTCCGGTGATGGCCTGCTGCCAGTGCACGACCGTGTAGGTCGCTTCCCCGGCCTGGTAGGCGTCCAGCTCGTACGGGTCGAGCTCGAACTGCGAGCAGGGGTGCGTGTTGAACGACAACATCGCCAGCACGCGGGGCTGTGCCTCGAACCGGCGGCGGGCCTCCTCCAAGGTGACCTTGGCGGGGGCGGCCTTGTGCTGGGCGAGGAAGTCGCCCCAGGGCTTCGCGGCCGGAGTGGTGCGGACGACCTGAGCCCAGGTGCGCCACCGGATCATGGCGGCGGTGTTGGCTCGGGTGACCGCGGCGGTCAGGTCGAGGCGGCTCTTGCGGCCACCGGCGGCCCAGACGACCGCGCCGAAGCGGCGAGTCACCTGCACCAGGTGGCGAGCCGACCAGCGGCTGACCCAGCCGATGATCCGTCCCCGGCGGACCGGGAACATGGTGTGCGGAGTGCCAGCCGGCAGGTTGTGCCAGTCCAGGATCTCCGAGGCGGAGAACCAGTCGATCGGCTTGTCGGCGGGCATGCAGACGATGACGGTACGAGCGTTGCTGTTGATGGACACGGCAGGGTGCTCCCTTCGCATGGGTCTTGCGGGCAGGTGGGATGAACACCGGTGCCGTCGCCGGAGGACTGCTGTGGACAACGCCGAGGCGAACACCAGCCGACCCGAAAAAGGGTGGGCTGAAGGTGTGTTCGCGCTGGCGCGCGAGTCGAAGGTGGCGACGAACGGTGCTGGAACAAATAGATGTGCTCGCACCGTAGCTTCGCCACCTGACAGGGCCGGCCCCGCCGGAAACCTCCGGCGGGGCTGTGACCTGCGGTGTCAGGAACCGGGCCTCCGGCTGACAGGTCCTGTCAGGTCCGCTCCGCGGGAGGGAGCGGTCAGGCCGCGAGGTCGGCCTGACCTGACAGGTCGAGCTGCCCTTCGACCCAGTTCGGATTGCTCACCGTGTTCATGCCGTGGTCGGTGGGCAGGTCCACCAGCGAGACGCGCTGCCATCCGTCGACCGGCAGCCACACCGCGTCGGCGGGGTCCTTGTCGTGCGTGGCGGTGGCGACCGGCACCTCCGGCAGCATCCCCCGCAGCATCTGCTGGAGGTGCGACTCCCGGTCGGCGTTGGGCAGCCAGAACAGCACCGGGTAGGTCGGACCACCGGACGCGGCGAGCCGTTCGTACGCCTCCAGCTTCGCGACGACGCGGGTCAATGGCTCGGTGCCCATGTCGGTCTCCAGGAACCAGCCGACCGTGCGCCCGTTCTCGGTCCACAGTCCGTGCCCGTCCGGGCGCACGCGCATGAACCTCGTGGTGGCGGTCCGTTCGGACCACCACCGGTCCAGCCGGACCCGCTGGTCGATGCGGGCGGTGAACGCCAGCCGCACGAAGAACTCGTTCGTCGCGAGCAGGTGCGGCAGGCGGGGGCGGGCGGCCAGCCGGTTGACCTGGTCGCGGTGGGCGCGGACGGTCGGTGCCGGGCGGCCGGTGGCACCGGCCATGAACCGGGCACCGGCGAGGCCGAGCACCCAGTGCCACGGCTCGGACCCGCCGATGAGGCGGGCGAACTTGAACCGGTCCAGCAGGCCCAGCGTGTACAGCTCGCGGAGCCGGATCTGACAGGTACGCATCGCCCGGTAGTGCAGGCGGTGGACCTGATCGGTGGTCAGGACCAGGTGCTCATCCAGCTGGGTGAGCAGGTGCCGGTCGCGGGGGGTCAGATGGTGATAGAGGGCCAGAGGATTGTTGGCCGAGGCGGATATGGGCATACGCAGTCACCCCTCACAGGTAGAGAGACACTCCCGGTACGGGAGTCTGGGCAGATGGATCTTGCGGACCGGTGGACAGATCCGCTGGTGGACGGCCTGACAGCCACCCATGTCGGGCTCGTTCGGGGCCTCGTTTCCCAGACACCCCCGAACGAGAGACCAGCCGAGAACCCCAGCGAGCACCCGGACGAGGAGCACCAGACGAACACCGGAACCACAGTGGAGCGGTCAGACGCCGCCGGTTCAGGGCTGTTGCCGGCTGGTGCGCCGGTGAAGCGACCTGCGGGCAACCTGCTGCATGGCGGATTCCTCGGTCGGCCGGGCGTGCGCCACGGCGACCCTCTGCCGGATCAGCAGGGCCTCACCGGCCACCTCCACCGGCGGGTTGGTGGTGAAGGTGAACGCCGGCATCTCCCGGTTCGCGACCAGCAACCGTCCGGAGGCGGTGAACACGTCCAGATGCGACAGGTCGTGGTCTTCCAACTCGGGCTTCGTGTGCTTGGCCAGCTCGCGGGCGTCGTTCGGGTCGACGTTGAAGAAGACCTTCGACCGGGCGTTCGCCGAGACCGCGTCGGCGGTCTCCTTCGGCAACTGCGCCAGGTTCTGATGCGCCAGGACCAGGCCCAGCCGGAACCCGCGGGCCTCGGCCAGCATGTCGTCCACCGAACCCGGCAAATTCAGGAAGTTCTGACATTCATCGATGTAAAGGGTGGCGTCCTTACGTTCGTCCTCCGGCTGGCCGGCGCGGGCGATGGCGGCCTGCCAGACCCGGGCGACGATCAGCGACCCGAGGATCCGGGCGGTCTCCTCACCGAGCACACCCTTGGGCAGCCGGCACAGCAGCAGACCGCCGTCCAGGATCTTCGACATCTGGAACGAGGTGTGCGCCGAGCCGATGACGTCCTTGACGAAATCGCGCAGCAGGAACGCCCGCAACCTCGCCAGGACCGGGCCGATGACCTGGGCACGCTGGCCCTCGTTCATCGAGTCGTACCAGACCCAGAACCCGCCCAGCCCTTCCGGGTCGGACAGGTCGTGGGTGAACCGGCCCCTAAACTGCCGGTCGCTCAGCAGCGACGACACCAGCGACAGGGTCGGGTGGGCGTGGCGCATCAGGGTCAGGCACGACACCCGCAACGTGTCGTCGATGCGTGGCCCCCAGTGCCGTTGGAAGATCTTGGAGAAGACGCCGACGAGGTTGTCCACCGCCAGGTGCGGGTCGCCGCCGTCGTCGAGGGGGTTGAAGCAGGCCGGGTTGTCCTGCTCGGGGTCGATGATCGCGATCCGGTCGGCGTAGTCGGCCGGCAGCCGGTCCAGGATGTCCTTCACCAGGTCGCCGCGCGGGTCGATGACCACCGTGCCCCGCCGGGCGTGCACGTCGGACAGGATCATGTTGAGCAGCAGCGTCGACTTGCCGACGCCGGTCTTGCCGATCAGGTGCATGTGCTGGCGGGCGTCGACCACATTCAGCCCGACGGAGTGCCCACCGATCTGGGACTTCCCGAGTACCTTCACACCGCGCCCGCCGGACGGGATCGCCGCCGGCGCCGGCACCGCCCGAGCCCTCGCCCGGTCCAAGCCCGGCACGGCGAGATCCTGCGGCAGCGCCGCGAGTACGGCCAGCTCCTCGACGGTGGCGAGGAACCCGCGCAGCAGCCGCCGGGAGGCGAGCACCGCGACCGGCTGGGCCATCTTCATCCGCCGCAACCGGTTCGGGCGGGTGTAGGTGGCCGCTGCTGAGGCGAACGTGTGCGCCAGCCCGTGCAGCCGTGCCCGCATCTGCCGGTGCCGCTCGTCGTCGCGCCGCCGCTGGTCCCTGGTGAGCTTGTCGGCCTCGCGGCGCTTTCCGCCGTTGTCGCTCTGGTCGGCGACGGCGACGGCATAGCGGATGGCGATCTCGAAGTGCGGCACCCGCACCGCCTTGTCCACCACCGCGTGCTGGTGGGCGTCGGCGACCGCATCACGGACCTCCAGCCGCGACCCTGATGTCCGCGCCGTCGTGGTCCGGCGGGTGGGGCCGGGAAGGAACACCTCCAGGAGCCATAGGACAGGCTCGATCGCGAGGCGCGCCATGCTGTTGACCGCCTTGTTGGCGACGTCGCCGCCCGGGGTGCCGGCGGGCTTCGACGCGGCCCGGCGTGCGCGGCGCACCCGGCGGGCCGAGGCGGGCCGTGCCAGGATCTGCACGCACGCGTGTTCCCGGTTGCGGACCCCGGCACCGGCCGACAGCAGCGCCCGCAGCGGGTCCGCATCGTGTTCGGTGCGTAGCGGCAGCGAGTCGGTTTCCTGCGGCCACAACGCCCCACCGGCCTGCTCCGCCACCGTCCACGGGATCGGCGGTCCGGCCGTCTCGTCGACCGCGACGGTGCAGGCGGGCCACGCCGCCCGCACCGCGCTCTCCACCGAACCGGGCGGCACCGTGCCGGGCACCCACAGCCGGATCGTCAACGTCCGCCCGGTCCAGATGTACTCCCACCCGACGTGCGGCGTGCCATACAGCCGGCGCCGCCACACCGACGGCGTGAGCACCCCGGTCATGGTCGACCACAACGCGGCGGCCGACTCCGGGGTGACCTCCGGCGGCGCGGCGACGCTCACCCAGCGGGCACCCTCGACGAGCCGGCGGTGCCGCCACACCAGGAACTGGTCCCGGCCGAACACGTACCCGACCAGACCCAGCGCCGCGACCAGGGCCAGCCACGGCAGGTCGGTCACCCACGACACCCAGGACTCCCACGGCAGCTCAGTCATCGCTGCTCACCGCCGATCCCCGTTACCGCAAGGCGATGCTCACTGCCGGAGGCTTGGGACCGAAACGGCACCCTCGAACGGCCAGCGACCAAGAGCCCCTCGCCCCTGCCCACCGACAGCAACAGCCGGGCCTCGCCACCGGTCAGGCCGAACGCATCGGTGACCGCATCGATGGCCTGCGTGGACTGACGCATCAACACCTGCGTCGCCGCGTTCGACACCACGGCGAGGCCGAGATCCGACCCGAGCACATCGGCGGCGTCCTGCGTCACGACGGTCAGGCCGGCGTTGCGTTTCCGGGCCGCCTTCGCCATCCGGGACAAGAACCGCGCGCCCTCCCCATCACGCATCAGCAGCCAGGCTTCATCGACCACGACGAGGCGTTTCGCCCGGTGGTCGCTGCTGGCCGTCTGGTCGATGCGCCCCCAGATGTGGTTGAGCGTGAGCAGGGTGCCGATGGTGCGCAGCTCGTCCGGCAGATGCCGCAGCGACCACACCACCAGGTGCCCGTCCGGGCGGGTACTGGTCGGCCCGTCGAACAGGTCCTTGTAGCTGCCGGAGGTCCACGGGGCGAGCCGGGCGGCCATCTGCTGCGCGGCCGGATCCGTGTCGGCGGTCAGCGTTGCGGCCAGATCAGCGAGTAACGGCGCCGGCCTTCCCCAGGTTGCCGGGTCGTGGCTGATCCCGGCCGCGGAGTAGGTCGCGGTGATCGCCCGGTCCAGAGCCTGCCGCTCGCTCGGCGGCGGGACCGCCCCCAGCATCACCTTGATGATGCTGTGCAGGGTCAGTTGGTGGTCGCGGAACGCCGTGACCTCGGTATTGGCGGGCAGGTCGAGCGGGTTGAGCCGGACCCCGGGCGCCCCGAGCTGGATGACGGTGCCGCCCACATGCTCGGCCAGGGCCGTGTACTCGTCCTCCGGGTCGATCACCGCGACCTCGACACCCTGGTACAGGCTGCGCAGCACTTCCAGCTTGACGAAGTACGACTTTCCGGCGCCGCTTCTGGCGAGCACCACCGAGTTGTGGTTGTCCTGTGCCCACCTGTTCCACATCACCACCCCGTGCGAGGTGGTGTTCACCCCGTACATCACCGCGTCGGCACTCGCGTGCTGGCCCGGCGCCGGGGCGGCGAGGTCACCGGACGCGAACGGGAACGCCGCGGCCAAACTTTCGGTGTCGAAGATGCGCCGCATCCCCAGCTTGTCCACCCCGAGCGGCAGGGTGGTGGTGTAGCCGAGGTGGTGCCGGAACGTCGCCGGCTGCAAGTCCAGCAGCATCGACGCGGCAGCCGACCGCACCCCGGCGGCCGTGTCGTACAGCTCGTCCAGCGAACGGCCGTGCACGGTCACGTAGACCGACCCGTGGTGCAGCTTCGACGCGCCCCGGGCCACGCGCTCGGCCAGGCCGGCGGCATCGGTGGCGGCGGCGTCCACCGTCGGATCACCGAGCTTGCCGCGCTCGGCGTCGATACGCCGGCTGGACTCGAGGCGGGCGCGCTGTTTGGTGAGCATCGGTGCGGCGATCGGCGCCGGCACCGGCTCGGTGTGCACGGCGACGGTGACCCGGCCCGGGTAGGACAGCAGAGGGACCAACCATGCCGGTCCGACCTCGGCCGGGTAGCCGCACACCGCGTAGGTGGCCGCGTAGCCGTCGCCGACCCGCACGTGGGTCGGTGTCACCTCCAGGACCGCCGGCGTCGGCGCTGTCTCGGCCGGGGCCGTCGCGGTGGTACGGGTGCGGGTGAGTTTCATCGTTTCCCCCTGTCGGTCGTGGTGGAGGTGGTGATCGGGATGCCGGGCACGGCGCGGGGGCCGGGCACCGGCGGGAGGTAGGGGTCGACGCCGCTGGCCAGCGCAGCGGTGACCGCGCCTCCATCGAGGGGGTCCGCGGACACCCCGAGGGCGCCGAACGCGCGGACGGTCGACTCGCGGGCCGGTCCAGCCGGGACCACGGCGAGCACCTGGCGGCGCAGCGGATCGCGGGTGGCGTCGAGGTCGAGCAGGAACGAGGCGTAGTCGTCGGCCGCCCGCCGCAGCGCCTCGTGCGGCAGCCTGGCCGTGTGGTCCAGCACCGCGTGCGCGTACGGGGTCAGGTCGTGCCGTTGCGCGGCGACGACGATCTGCGCCGGGCCGGTCAACGCGTTGAGCCATTGCCCGAACCCGGACAGCAAAGCCGCCTGTTCCTGCCCGGTGCGCAGCGCCACATTGGTGGTGCCGCAGGCGATCACGCAGCGGGCCGCGCCGTCCACGGTGAGCGTGCCGTCGGCGGCGATCCTCGTGGCGGCTATCCGCAGCGGCGCCGGTACCTTCGGCGGTGCGCTCATCTCGACCAGCGCCTGTCCGGGCCGCGTGAGGCCCGGGGTTTGCAGCTTCGGTACCCGCCGCAGGGCGAACCCGTGGCGTAGCCACACATCCAGCGGCAGGCCGTCACGGCGGCCGAGCGCGACGAACACCGTCACCCCGGCGACCGGGATCGCGGCGATCACCCACGCCATCGGGGGCAGCAGCGGACCGAAGTTCTTGTACAGCAGCCAGCCGGCACCGGCGACGGTGCCGATGATGGCGAGCTGCCTGAACGACAGCCCCCAAGCGATCTTGTCGGGGGTGCCGATGTCGGCGGGCACCGAGGCCCGGGGCAGGTGATCGTCCATAGCGGAACTCCTTGCGAAAGGGATGTCAGGGAAGTCCGGGAATGCGCAGACGGCGGGTGATCGACTGGAGGACCACGGCACGCAGTACGACTCCGGCGGTGGACATCTGGCCGCCGCCTCGGGAGACGTAGCGGGCGACCAGCTTCGGGATGCGCACGGTCAGCATCAGCAGGCTGGCGGCGATGAACAGGTTGAACACGTCCGTGCTCGGCAGGCCCGCGGGCAGGCCCAGCAGGATCGCCGCGTTGCTGTCCGGATCGAGCAGCAGGTTCACGCCGGTGGTGAAGAAGATCGCCTGCAACACCGGTGTGGCCAGGCAGCCCAGCAGCGAGCGCCACCACAGCTCGGCGACGGGCTGCGTCTGCGGCAGGGCGTAGCAGGCGAGAGCGGCCGGGGCGATCCCGGCGAGCACGATCAGCGTGGCGATCCGCCCGAACCAGCCGACCAGCAGCATGTAGAACAGCACAACGATGACCAGCCCGATCACCACCGCAAGGACGGCGGAAGCCGGGTCGCTCATCGCGCCCAGGATGCGGGCCTTGACGAACTCGATGACCTGCGGACCGGACGCGGTCTCGCCGACCATCGCGAGCATCAGCGCGTTGGCCGCCTCGATGAGCATCCGGCACAGCTCGCTGCCGAAATTGGCGATCACGAACCCGAACACCAGACGCGGCAACAGGTCTTTGGCCTGATACCGGATCTGGAACGTGCCATGGGTCATCGCGATGGCCCCGGCAGCGATGATCGCCAGCACGAACGCGGCGTTGACCACCACCATCGAACGGCTCACCAGCAGTTGCACCTGCGGGAAGACGGTGACGTCAGGGCTGGTGAAGAACGTGGCGGTCAGGAACGAGACCAGCCCGCCGAGCATTCCCTGGACACGCTCGGCGAGCCACTCGATCAGGCCGTTGTACAGCCAGTCGGTCATGACGGCTTCAGCCGCCGAGGATGCCCTGCAAGACTTGCAGGATCACCGGTGCGAGGATGGCCAGGGCATAGCCGGCCAGGGCCGCCTTGAAGTTGCCCTTGGCCTGTTCTGCCTGGGCCGGGTCACCCCCGGCGGTCATGTACCGCAGGCCCCCGACAACGAGGAACAAGGTGGCCACGGCCGCCAAGATCCCCATGATCCACAACTTGAGGCCGTTGACGACCTCGGGGATGGTCTTCGCCGCCAGGACGTCCGGGGCGGGTGCTGCGGCGAGCAGGTCTCCGGCGAAAGAGACGACGGTGTGCGCGTGCATGGGCGGTCTCCACAAGGGATTCGTGGGACCGCCTCGGTGGGAACCTCGCGCGGATGCTGGCCGGTGGGGGCGCTCCTCCCTACGTCGATGCGAAGGTTGGGGGTCAGTACGCCGTACCGGATCGCGGCCAGCCGCCCGAGATGGGTAACCCCACCGAGGCGGGCACGCCATCAGCGGCATGCACCGCCCAGACCTCCGCTGTCAGCTCGAACGAACTCGCCGCCGACCTGACGCGACCTGACCGGACCTAACGGCGCTGGTAGATCCCGGTACCAGCGATCGAGCGGCTTGTGACCGACTGCCGTTGATAGGACCGGGCACTGCCGCGACTGCGAGTTCAGGCTCCGCGCCGTCAACCTCGGATGAGAGGTTGACTACGGTGACTGCGTTTCGATAGGAGGCCGCCATGGCGGCGCGGGATCACCCGATAGCCCTCGAACGAGCTGCTGGATTGGACCGGCTGCGCACGCTCTCGGCGGCCGGTTGGGCGATGTCGCGGCAGGAACCTGGTGAGACCTAGCGTCGGAGGTTGGAGGCGGATGACGTCCCGCCTCGCGATCGCTTTGCGCACACCTTCTCCGGCGATCGAACTTGTCCATTGCCTCTACGCTGAGTTGGGAATCGGCGACTCATATGCGGGAGGCGGCCGGCCACCGTGGGCAAATTCTCCGACGATCGTGACGAACCCGACTATGTCGACCCAACAGTCCTCAACTCAGGCAACGAGCGCGACGCCTCGGACCTGCCAACGCCGGACGAAATCGACCCAACCCTCCTCAACCCGGGTAACCAGCACGACGCCTCGGACCTGCCAACGCCGGACGAAATCGACCCAACCCTCCTCAACCCGGGTAACCAGCACGACGCCTCGGACCTGCCAACGCCGGACGAC
>NZ_JBFBGU010000021.1:0-31947 GCF_040684855.1 Actinoplanes sp. NPDC089786 | reverse complement strand
CGGAAATCGACCCAACCCTCCTCAACCTAGGCAACGGGCCCGGCGACAGTCAGCGGCCGGGAGCGAACCTACCCGGAGACCCGTCGGCAAGGGACGTATACGACGCTGAGCGGACCAACGGGCACGAAGGACGGGACGCACCCATTCGTTCGCTTGCCGCAATGACTGATGAGGAACTCGTCGAGATTGCCCGCACGCTCTTTGAGCGTATGTATAGCGAGGCTTGGCAGACTCGCGAGATCACCGACCGCCTCTCGGTCGAGGAGCAGTACGAGGATCTCCGCCGGCAACTCCACGAAGAACAGCCGGTCGACGCCCTCCGCTACACGCTGCAAGACGGCGGCAAGGTCTTGATCGTTACGCCGACTAACGGGGACCACGAAACTGTGGGCGAGTACGTAAAGCGTGTGCTCGTTGCGGAAGCGGTATGGAAGGCCGTTGATGTGTTGATCGGCGTGCCTGTGTCGGTCGTATTGAACCCGCCGACTGGTCCGCTCCAAGCGATTTTCTACGCCCCCAACTTCGGCGGCTGGTGAGACGATCGCCATTCGCTGGGTGTTGGACCGCGTACACCGCGTTCGGCCTGGCGTCGATGATCCGGTGGGTTCGTGTCACATCGGAAAGCTGGAACGCGGTTGACTACCGCTGGCCGAACCAGCAGCACCGGGAGGCGTCGCGGGTATTGCTGCACGCGGCGAGTGATCCCGACCTCGGCTTCGCCGCGCCGCCCGTAGTCGGTCGGCTGGTTCATCGCCAGGAGCGACGATGGCGGCGACCAGCCCTTTGCGGAGCACCTCCTCAGTGACAGCTCACGCGGTGACCGCCGTGATTCGGCGGGGCACGGCGAGATCTCCGCGTTGTAGCGCTGCGACGAGCTTGCGTTCCGCGCGCTTGCGGCGCATGCGCACGACCGGTCCGGTCTGTCCGCAGTCGGCGGCGATCTGCTCGATCAGGACGTCGCCGAGCCGGGTGGAGGAGATCAGTTCGGCCTGTGCGTCGGTGATGATGCCGGCGGCGACGGCGCGGCCGAGGACGATGTCGGGGTGGCCGTAGGGCCGGTACGGGGTGCGGGAGCCGACCGGCACGTCCGGGGGTAGCTCGAGCAGGTCGTCGCTGCGGCGGGCTTTGAGCCCGGCCCGCCACGCCGCCCAACACAGCCGCAGCCAGATCCGCGGTGCCTGAGGGTCGTCGGTGCGCAGCGTGTGCAGGAACGCGGCGAGCAGTTCGGAGTCGATGTCGTCGGCGTGCTTCGCGTGGCCCTTGGACAGGCGCGCGGCGAGGTGGGTCAGGCCGGGCAGGGCGACACCGACCGCGCCGACGGTCCACGCCGGCCCCCAGTCTCGGGCCTGGCGGGCGAGCTGGTGCCAGATGGCATCGGACGTCTCCGGGCTCATCGCCCGGGACCTCAGCAGGCTGCGCAGTTCGTCCAAGGGGATGTGCCGGTCGGGCAGTCCGTCGATCGGGCGGCCGTCGAACGCGAGCGGGGCGGGTTCGCAGACCAGCAGCCGGAAGGCGTCCTCGGCGACGGTCAGGGCGGTGCGGGGCATGGCGGCTCCTGAAGGAGAGCACGCCCCACGGGGTGTGGGGCGAAGACCCTCATTGGCACACCTGGACCTGTCACCACAGGCCGCTGTCGGGTTCTGTTAGATCGGGATTGGTCGTGTCAGGTTCGCGGGCTGTCAGGTCCCGCCCGGGTCAGGTCGTGACAGGACGGCCGGGAGTTCGTTTGAGCTGACAGCCCGTGTCTGGGCAGTGTCAGTACGCCCGCCCGGTCCGGGGGCCACCACACCCATGACCGAACCCGTTCGTATCCCCGCACCTGATGCCGTCGGTGACATCGTCCCCGGCGAGCAGCCGGTGCCGATCACCGTGTGGCACGTGCCCGCCCCGCACCCGGGCGACACCATGTCAATCACCCTCGCCGACCGCCTGGTGCAGAACTTCACCACCCGGCGGCGCTGGCTGATCCTCGACCTCACCAGCGGCGAACAACTGGCCCAAGCGGTCCGCGCCGCCCAGCGCCATCACGCGCGGCACACCCCGCAGGATCTGACCATCGGTGTCCGCCAGGCGGCGCTGATCGTGGCCGGCTGGCCCCTCGGCGACACCGATCCCGTGACGTTCCTCGCCGACTGCGCCCAGCGGCTGATGGTCGGCGGCTGCGTCGCGGTGGTCCTCGGCGACGTCGAACTCACCGTCAACCACGTCCTGATCGCCGCCGCCCGCGCGGCCGGGCTGACCTACCTCCAGCACATCGTGGCCGCGCACGACCTCACCGGGCAGCGCGGACAGCTCGGCGACGGCGGTACCCACCTGTCCGTGCACGGCGACGTCCTGATCTTCAACAGTTCGCTGGACGCGTTGCGGGGGTCTGTCGATGGCTGACCAAATCCCCATCACCTCGGTCTGGCTGACCTGCCAAAGGCCGGCCCGGGACCAGCGGCGTGGCCGGTACGTGGAGGAAACCACGAAACACCCGGCGAAGATGCTGCCCGACCTGGCGGCGCACGCCATCAACGCGTACACCGCCCCGGGTGACCTCGTGCTGGACCCGATGTGCGGCTCGGGCACCACGTTGGTCGAGGCGGCCCGGTCCGGCCGCGACAGCATCGGCGTGGACATCGAAGCATCGTTCACGGCCCTGGCGCAGGCGAACCTCGCACTGGCCGCCGCGAACGGACACACCGCGTGGGGTCAAGCCGTCACCGGCGATGCCCGCGACCTTGCGGCACTCGTGCCGGAAGGTTCACGTGGCCAGGTGGCGCTGGTGCTCACCTCGCCGCCGTACGGGCGGCGGACCCACGGCGTCGTCCGCAACGCCCCGGGCACCGGAATCCACAAGCGGCACTACGTCTATGGAGACCGGTCCACCGGCAATCTCGCCTACCTGGGCATGGACCGGCTGCTCGACGGGTGGCGGCAGATCGTGGCCGGCAGCATGCAGGTCCTGAAACGGGGCGGCGTGTTCGTGTTCACCAGCCGCCCGATCCGCCGCGCTCCCGATGATCTGATCGACCTGCCCGGTGAGCTGTTCGCGGCGGCCCTGTCGGTGGGCCTGGAGCCGGTGGAACGGTGCGCGGCCATGCTCGCCGCCGTCCGCGACGGGCAGATCATCCACCGCGCGGCCGTGTTCGCCCTGATGGCGGTCCGCAAGGCGCGAGCCGACGGGATCCCGGTCTCGCTAGTCGCGCATGAGGATGTGTACGTGCTGCGACGGCCGAGGGCCGGCTCCGGCTCACCCCTGGGCTCCGGTCCATCGAGCCTGGCGGATGCCGGCGGACGAACTGTCCCCACGGGTGGCTGACCTGGGCTGTCAGGTTCTCCGGGCGGCGCTGACAGGTCCGGTCAGCGCCGCCGCAGGGCAGGTGGGCTGGGCTGACAGGTCATGGAGTTAGCCTCGGCGCACACCTTTTCGTACCACCCCCTGCTGACCTGACAGCCCTGCCGTACGCCGGCATCAGCCCACCCCTTCGGGGTCGGTCGTCCGACGTTCGGGCTGACAGCTCCAGCACACATTTCCCACACGGTGTCGACCTCGCACGCCTGACCGGTGCGCGTGGCGACCCTTCACACCCCTGTTTCCGCGAGGGCGGCCACCACTGGTGGCCGCTCTCTTCGTCGTGCCCGACCGAAGGTGAGCATCATGCTCAAGAACGCCTGGTACTTGATCACCCACGCCGATTTCTTCGCCGGCATCCCCGACGCCCCGCGCCTGCCGCAGGCACCCGACCTGATGGCCACCCTGGACTGGTTGTTCGGCGAGGACGCCGGTATCAGCCCGGCGCACACCGCCACGGCGGTCGAGGTCATGCTGCGCATGGCCGAGCACTTGTCCGACGCCGTCCCGCACGGCCGGCACCTGGTGGCCGACGGCGACCAGCTCGCCCGGCTGCTCAACGGCGTGAACCTGCTGCTGGCCCACCTGGCGCAGCTCAGCGGCCGACTGGCCCACCAGGTCGACAACGGCACCGGGGCCGACCTGTCAGTCCTGCCGGACAGCGACCGCGCGGAGCTGGCAAAGGCGGTCGCCGCCGCCAGTTGCCGACTGGAGGAAGCCGCCGGGCTGGTTATGGAAGCCCACCTCCGGATCGGCGGTGCGGCGATGACCACCACCGGCGACGCACACACGCGGATCAGCGACCTGCGCGCCGAGACGAACGCCGCGATCGAACAACGCGACGTGCTCGCAGCCGACGCCCGCCGGGCGCTCATCGCGGAGTTCGACGCGGGACGGATCTGCCGGACCAGCTGCGCGGACGCCCTCACCGGCTGGGGGCTGGAGCCGCCGCCCGGAGAGTTGACGATGTCCGCCGCCGGGCAGATGTCGTACACGCGGATGCACACCGGCGAAGACGATGCCCGCAATGGGGCGTTGCGGCATGTGCCGCCGACGTTGTACCGGCTGCTGCCTCAGCGGGTGGCCATCTGGCCCAGGTGGGTGGTCGAGGTGATCTTGATCCCGGGCGGGGATGACTATCCCGAGGCGGACCCGTACCGGATCACGGTCCAGGTCGGCCTCCGGGTGACGGTGACCGCTACCTCGCAGGCCGCCGCGATCACGAGTGCGGAAGCCATGGTGAATGCCCGGCTGCCCGAGCTGGCCGACGCGGGCGTCACGCTGACTGGGCTGACCTGGCACGTCGAGGATGGACCCGAGGACCTGATCCACGCCGCTGACCCCGAGCCGCAGCCGGCGACCGTCCGCCCGGCCGCTGCCGGCGACGACCTCGCCGCCGCGACCGCAGCGCGCGACGCGGCCATCGAGGCGTTCGCCGACCTACGGCGCCAGATCCGCCACCGGGCGGTCACCGCTCTGGTCACCGAGGAGATCGGTGGTGAGTACGAGCAGACCGCTGAGCGGGTCGAGCGGTTCCTGCTCGACCTCGGGTTCGACCGGCTGCCGCGGGCCTACTTCGTCGCGGTGACCGTCGAGGTGACGCTGCGGGTACGCGCGGCCAACGCTCAGGAGGCGTACGGCTGGGTGTGCCGCCTCATGGAGCCCACCAGCGCGGCGGGCGCGTGGCGGGGATGGACCGCGCACGGTTCCGGCACGGCAGACGTCTGCGAGGCCGATGGCTGGCGGCGGGTCATCTGGCGACACGTCTACGAGCTGTCGCTGCGTTTACCCTCCGATCGGGCTGCCGCTGCCGCGGCCGGCGAGGCGCTCATCCAGGCCGAGGTCGTCCGCACGCTCGCCGGGATCGATTGCCTCATGGTCGTCACCGGCGAGGTCGAAGGCTACGGCATCGACCAGCGGCTCGACCCGGACACCGACTAAACCCACGAACCACCGGCCGCCGTTGGCGGCCGGACCAACCATCACCTCAGCACCACGCAGGCGCCACCCGACCGGGTGGCGCCTGTCTTTGTTTCCCCCACAACCGAAGGGAGCGCCGCCGTGGCGCACGAGATCGAACAGTTCACCGACGGAACCGCCGCGTTCTTCACCGCCCGCAAGGACGCCTGGCACCGGCTCGGCACCGTCACCACCGACTGCCTCAACGCCCAGCAGGTCATGGACGTCGCCTACCTCGGCGGCTGGGACGTCCGCAAGGAAACCCTCCAGACCGTCGGGTCCGGCGCGGCCGTGCCGAACCGGTGGGCGACCACCCGCAAGCACCCCAAGACCGGCAACCGGGAAGTCCTCGGGATGGTCGGCAAGAACTATCAGGTCGTGCAGAACGAGCAGGCCGCCAACCTGCTGAACTTCATCGTCGATGCGACCGGCGCCCACTTCGAGACCGCCGGCTCGTTGCGCGGCGGCCGGGAAGTGTTCGTGACGATGAAGCTGCCCGACTCGATGATGGTGGCCGGCATCGACGCCATGGACCTGTATCTGGCCATGTGCAC
Source organism: Actinoplanes sp. NPDC089786 (assembly GCF_040684855.1). NCBI lineage: Bacteria > Bacillati > Actinomycetota > Actinomycetes > Micromonosporales > Micromonosporaceae > Actinoplanes > Actinoplanes sp. NPDC089786. The sequence goes on along the minus strand of NZ_JBFBGU010000021.1, from coordinate 26,097 downwards.
CTCGCACGACGGTTCCCGGCTGGCCCGGGTGCTGATCACCCCGGTCCGCATCGTGTGCGCCAACACCCAGGCCGCCGCGTTCGCCAACAACGTCGGCGAATACGCGTTCAGTCACTCCGGCGACATCGAGGGCAAGCTGACCGAGGTCCGCGACGCGCTGAAGCTGGTGCCGGTGTACCTGGACCAGTTCCAGGCCGAAGCCGAGAAGCTGATCGCCAAGCAGCTCGAATGGGACCAGCTCCAGCGCATCTCCGACGAGCTGTGGCCGCTGGACGAGGACGACAAAGAGACGGCGTTTCTGCGCAAGCTCGGCCGCGAGCGGGACTTGAAGCACCTGTTCGAGGAAGCCCCGACGCAGGCGAACATCCGCGGTACGGCGTGGGCCGGCTACCAGGCCATCACCGAGTGGCTGGACCACAAGCAGCCCGCCAAGAGCGACCACCACCGCGCCAACAGGGTCCTCACCGACGGCACGGTGACCGCCACCAAGAAGCGGGCCTTCGACCTGGTGCTGGCCGCCTAACCCGTTCGTGCCCGACACCGGAAGCGGGCGCAGCGGTTCGACCGTCTGCGCCCGCCACCGTCGAGCCCACCACCACGGCGGTGCCTGGCCCGCTGGGCAGCACAGCCCCGCCTGCCGACCGCCCGGCACTCGCCTCTCTCAACGCCTTAAAAGGAGATTCCCTTATGTCCTCTCCGGTTCCCAAGCTGCGGATCCACACCGACGTCCACCTCGTCACGGTGGTGCCATACCTGATCGGGTTCCGGCCCGACGACGGCAGCCTCGTCGTCCTGGCCGTCGCGGACAACCTCGCCGTGTTCGCCGCCCGCACGGACCTGCCCGGCCCGGAGCACTGCGGCGACGTCCTGCTCTCCCTGGGCGGTCACCTCGCCGACGTCACGCGGCGAGCCCACCCGGACGCCAAGATCGTCCTCGTCGGCTGGGGTCCTGCCGACCACGTCGACCCGGCGCTGCGCACGGTCGCCGACGTGTTCACCACCGACGGGCTGTCCGTGCGACAGCCGTTGCGGGTGACCGACAGCCGCGTCTTCCACCTCGACTGCGACCACCCAGGCTGCTCACCCGACGGCACACCCTTCGACCCCTTCTCCTCGCCGGTCGCGGCCGAGGCGACATTCGCCGGTGTGGTGGCCCTGCCGAACCGGGCAGCCAAGGCCGCACTGCTCGCCCCGGCCGACACCGCCTCCGGCGAAGCGATGCAGCAGGCCGTCACCCGGGCGACGGCCCGCCTGCAACCGCTGCTCCACGATGACGCCGCCGTGGACGAGGCCGCCGCCACGGCCATCGCCGACGCCATCAGCCGACACGCCACCGGCACCGCGGTTGGTGACGACGAGATGACCTGGCTCCTGGTCCTGCTGGCCCGGCCATCGGTGTCGGACCTCGCCATCGACCACGCCGAGCCGGACGAACAGCACCTCGCGTTCTGGACCGAGATCACCCGCCGCGCCCCGGAACCCCTCGTGCCGGCGCCGGCCACCCTGCTCGCGATCACGGCGTGGCGGTTCGGTGACGGCATGATCGCCACCCTGGCCGCCGAGCGTGCCCTGCACATCGAACCGTCCTGTGGCCTTGCCGATCTGATCCTGCGCGCGGTGCACGCGGGAATAAGGCCGGCGGATGTCGAGCGGACCTTCGTCGACACCGGCAGCGAGTCGCCGGCCCACACCCAACCCCGGGCATGACGATGGCCGCCAAACCTGCCTGGCTGGCACCCGTCGTCATCACCGCCAGCCACTGGCTCGGCCAGGAGCTGCGCCAGGTGGAACAGCACGCCGGCTGCGAAATCGAGTTCACCTCGTCCATCCCGGACGGCCGCAGGAACGCGCGCCGCCGCCCGATCGTCATCCTCGGCGCGGACCTCGTCACCCGCGTCCGCAAACCGATCTACTGCGGCGGCTTCGTCGTCGTGGCCGCCCTCGACTTCGCCGGCCCGCGAACCTTCGGCCACGCCGCCCGGATCAGCGCCTCCTACGTCATCGCCCTGCCCAACGCCCGGGAATGGCTGGTCGACCAGCTCCTTAACCGGGGTCGCAGCAACCCATGAGCCCACCGCAGCGGGGGCGAGCCGTCACGGCTCGCCCCGGCTGTCCGAACACCCATCGCCTCCCATCAGGAAACCAGGAGACCCACAGATGACTTCCCCTACCAGTCCCGCCGCGGCCGACGTCGTACGCGACGAGGCCACCGCCTGGCGGCACCTCACCCACGCCCTCGGCGTCGAGTTGCGCCGCCGGCTGATCCCGCTCGTGCGGGGCCGCCTGTTCGACCTCGACCTTGCCTGCCGGGTGCTGAACGCTGCGGGCCTACCGCCGCTGCCGCACATGTGGACCGTGCAGCTCACCGTGAACCTGCGCCGCCGTGTCAGCTCCACCAGCATGGACCGGGCGGTCGCCGCATACCGCGACGACCTGGACCAGGCGGTGTGCCAGGCGCTCGGCCCAGCCACAACCGTCAGGTTCTATCAGCCGCCGCAGGGGCGCGGCACCGGCGGACGCCACGAGTCCGGCAACCGCAACTACGACCTCTGGGGCCAGCCGACGGTCATGGCTACCGTGCGCGCCGAGACCAGCTACACCGCCGAGACGAAGACGGTCGACACGCTGCTCGCCGCACTCGCCGACTTGCCCGGCGCCACAGCCGACCTCGACACCACGACCCGCGTCCACGTCGAACCCGACCAGGAAACCCCGGTCGAGCTCGATGTGGACACCGACGCCCCGCACCGGCCGTACACCCCGCCGCCCGGCTTCGGCCCAGGTAGCAGCATCGAGGCGCGCACCGCGCGGCGACTCGCGATGGAAGCGTGGCAGCACCTGGTCCGGCAGATCCGCTCGGAACTCATCGACGCGCTCATCGTCGGGGACATCGACGAACAGCCCGGCAGGAACGCCCCGTACGGCGTGGTCGACGACCTCTTGCGTGACCTCGGCCTGCCGGGACTGCCACACGCCCACCTGTACGAGATCGCCACCGCCATCCCGGTCACCTTGACCGCCGACAGCCCGGCCGCCGCCCGGCGCGCCGCGTACCGGATGCTGCGCGACGCCTCGCCCACCTTCCCGCAATGTGGGCTACCGATCACGGTCAGCTCCAGGTTCCGCGACCCAGACATCGTCGCGGCCGACGCAGACAGCTACCGGGTCACCTGGCGCGAGACGTACCTGGTCTGCCTGCGCGGCACCCACTCGCCCCGGCTGGCCGAACACGCCGTGCGGCTCCAGGTCAGCGTCCTGGCCGAGCAGGTGCCGGACATCGCAGGCGTCCCGCTCGTCACCGTGTACCTCGGCGAGTACATCGACCACCGGCTCGACCCCGACCGCGACTGACAGCACCGCATCGAACTGGCCTGGCCCGCCCGCTCCCGGGTGGGCCTTTCGTGTCCTTGGAGGACAAAGCTCATGGAACACATCACCCACCTCGGCGTCGTGCCGTTGCCCGGCGCCCCCAGCCGCGTCCCGCTGTCCATCAACCTGCACGTCGGGCCCCGAGCGACGACCACGACCGGCCTGGCCCACGCCGCCGCTCTCGGGCGGCCCGAATACCTCGCCATCACCGTCGTCGGCGAGATCAACGGCCACACCGTCGACCTCGGCGTCCGCGCCGAGGCCGACCTCGACAGCCTGCCCACCACGATCGAAGAACTGGCCGCCACCGAACCGGTAGCCGGCCTGATCGCGGACTTCGGGCACCGGCTGGCCGAGGCCACCTGGTACCTCACGGTGTCCGGGCTCGCGTACGACGACCGGATCGTGGCCGGGCTCACCGCCGATGACGTCGACTTCCTCCGCCACTGCCTGACCAACCTGGAACGGCACTGGTGGGAAGGCATCGACGCCGCGAACGCCGGCGCCGCCCAGCCACAGCGGGACACCCCGCCCTCGCCCGGATTCCTCAACATCGAACCGACCCCGAGCGCATACCAGGGAATCGCCCGCCTCGCCGGAACCGAACTGACCCGGATCATGGACTACCGCAAACGCCTGGACCGGCTCCTCGACCTCACCCGGCAGACAACCAGCGACGACGCAGACGACCACGGGCAACCGCAGTGACCGCCGACGCCCCAAGCCTCATCGACGACCTCAACCCGTGGGTGGCCACCGCCCCGCAACCGCTGCTGGCCATCACCGGCCACACCGCCGTCATCGCCGAGGTGCGATTCGTGTGGCACGGCATGCACTGCTCCTGGTGCCGCCAGCAGGTGGCGCTGTGGACCGACGGCGGCACCATCGACGCCGGCCTCGCACTCGGCCGCCCCCGGCGGCGCTCGCCCGCAACCGGCGCGCACTGGTACCAGACATACCGGCCCTCCGGCGTCCCCGCCGTCCCAGGCGACTGCCCTCACCCGAACTGCCGCCGCTCGGCCACCCGCACGCTCTCCACCGGCGAGCAGGTGCCGACCGGATGGCTGGACGGCACGTGGCGGCTGGACCCTGGCCCGTTCACCCTCGGCCCACGCACCGACGAACGCTGCCCGCACCCGGCGCACCCGACAACCAACCGGCTGCTGAACGAGGTGTGGTCCACGCTACGGCGCACCCACCCCGACCTGGCCACCGCCGCCGACGCGTACGACGCCGAACGACGCCGCCGCGACCAGCGCGGCTGACCCCGCGACCCGGCGCACCCCTATCCCAGACCGGTGGCCCGCCACCCGCGCGGGCCACCGACCAAATCCGGACGGCGAAACCGCTGCACACCGTGCGGCGTGGCCCGGCATGCCGGTGCCGACGATGCCCAGAAGACATGGAGACCAGACACATGACCACTACTCCCGACCTGATCCCGGCCATCCGCCGCGCTGGCGAATTGCTGGCCAGCGCACGCGAAGGATTGGGGCACCTTTTCTGCGGCGAGATTCAGGGCGTCATCGACCTCCTGCTGGCCGCCGGACTGCGCGACACCGCGATCGACGTGATCACCAGCCACGCGATGGGCGACGACGACGCCGACGACCTGCACCACCACATCTACCTGGCCAGCACCGACGGCGACGATGACCCGAACGAGCTGGCCGGTCAGATGGTCGACGCCCAGCTTCGCGGCGAACCCCTGCTCAAGTGGCGCAACCTGCTGCCCAGCGGCGAAATAGCCGCCTATCCGACCAAGAGCGCCCGCGACAGCGAGGCGCCCTACCTGGCGGAAGCATGGAACGCCACCATCCTCACCGAGGTCTGGGACCGCTCGCACCCGCAGGACGAATCGAACCAGGGCTGGGCACTGGACGGCACGGTCAAGCCGACCGCCTGAGCACGGTTGAACGAACCCGCCGCCCAGCGAACGGCGCAACCCAGCCGCCTCGATATGCCGCTTGCCAGACGACACCCGGCCGATGCTGCGGCGCACACCCATTCGGATCTAGCGGGCCGCCGAACACCGTCCGCCGTGTCGAACGCGGCGGGCCCGCCACCCGGCGCACCCCCCATCTCGAACCGGTAGCCCGCCACCCGCCCCGGGTGGCGGGCTACCCGGCACGTCCACCCCTACACGACCGGAAGGGACCACCGTGACAACCACCATCGAACGATGGGTGCAGGACTGGTATGGCCTCACCCTGCATACCGACAGCGACGACGTCGCGCTCCACGTCTCCACCACTGGGATGCTGGCCGCCGCCCACGCGGCCGGATTCACCACCGCCCTCGACCACACCGACGACATCCTCGCCGCGCAGCTCACCGGCAACGGCCGCGGAATGATCGACACGCCGGTGCGGCTGCTGGCCGCCGCCCGTGACCTCGCCTGGCACAGCATCACCGCGTTCGCCGCTGACGCTCAGAAGGCTGGCCTTGCCAGCCTGCCGACCGGTGCCGGCAAGGTGTGGAGGCCGGTCTGCGTCCACGAGCGCGACATCGGCCCGAAGCTGTACCCGGCACTGGCCCACACGAAGCGCAAGGGCGCACCACCGCGGTTCACCCGCAAGACCGCTCAACGCATCAGCGACGACCTCGCCCGCCAGAGCGGGCAACGCATCAGCCTCACCTTCACCGGCGCCGAACTCACCGTGTCGCACGGCAAACACACGACGGTCCGGCCGACCCAGCACGAACCCGACGCCGACGGCCTCTACGCCCTCGGCGCCGGAAGCCTCCAATGGGAACGGGCCCAGCCATGACCCCATCCGGCGTTCCCCCGATCCTGGTCAGGTTGCGTCACCGGCCGCAGGTCGCCGGGCTGGTCGTGCCATGGATCACCGCCCGAACCCAGGACGGCCGCCACAGATTCGGCACGGTCGACGCCGTACGCGCCGACCAGGCCCTTCACCGCCACTGGTGCCAAATCTGCGGACAACCCCTGCCGGACCGGTTCGTGTTCGCCATGCGCGACCGCGACCTGACCCGCAGCATCGCCCCCGAGGCCCCGATGCACCCCGAATGCTTCCACTACTCGATCACCGCGTGCCCGATGCTCGCCGGTCGCATGGACCACTACCGGGCCAGCGGCCACGCCGACGTGTTCGCCGGCACCGGCATCGTCCTCGGCGACCCCGCCGGCCGCCGCCCCGGTCAGGCCGCCGAGCCGTGGAACGCCGTCTGGGCACACGACTACACGCTCATCACCGACCCGCACGCCCACCTGTCAGCGGCCCTGCTGCTGCCCGACCAGATCCTCCGCGTACGCCCGATCACCGGGCCCGCAGAGCCGACAGACCCCAACGAACCCCCGCACAGTAAAGGAGTTTCGGCATGACCACACGTCCCACCCGACTCTGGTGGCACCTGGACGACGTACTACCGATCGCGGAGCACGCACTCGCCGCATCCGAACGCCGGATCACCCGTGCGCAGGCCCTCGCAGGCTCAGCCACCCAACCGGCGCTGATCTGGGAATCCGAGCCCGACAACGACTGGCTCGGCTCCAACGGCGTGCCCATCTGGTACGCCCAGGACGGCACACCCCGCCGGGTACCGGCCCGCACCTGGCGGCACTACCGGACCGGGACGCTCGGCACGCCCGGCCAACTCGACGGGGCGTCCGGTTTCCTGCGGCTGAACCGCCGCTACCGTGACCCCGACCGCACGCCGCTCATCAAGCTGCTCCGCCGTGGCGCGCAGACCGGCGGGCACTGGTTCGTCCTCGACCCGAACGCCCCGCAAACCATCGACGGCTACCGGGTCGTCGATCACCGCGACGACATCGCACCGGCGGACGCGACCTGGATACCGGCCACGGTCACCTGTCGCGAAGTGATGGACATGGAGTTGCCGGCCATGATCGCCGACGGCTACACCGTCTTCGACGGGGTCCTGCCCACCTTCGACCGCGCAACCGTCGAACAGATCGCCGACGCCCTGGCCTCAGCGCGCATCGGCGACATGCCCGGCGAACACCCGCTCATCCGGCTCCACCACGACGTCGCCGTCATCCGCTGGGAGGCCGACGACGCCCGCACCACCCAAGAGGTCGAAGTCGACCGGGTCCACCCTGACCCCGCCGGACGGTATGCCCTCGGCGTCTACCTATGGCCGTGGTCCGTGATCCAGCTCGGCGAGGTGACCCGGTGATCATCACGCTGGGGTTCACCGAGTCCGACCGCGATGCCGGCTACATCAGCTTCTCCGACGGCTACCAGCCCGGAGCACAGCAGCAGCTCGTCACCATCACGCTGGAAGGCGACGGGACGCAGTACGACGCCGAGGAGCTGGCGGAGGCGGCGTTCGTCGCATCGAACCACCCCGGCGAGGCACCCACCGGACCGGCCAGGACCATCCAACTCGCCCTCGCCGAACAGGCGCCCGGCCCGCTGCGGAGCCTGTCCGTCGGGGACACCGTCACCGTGCACGACCAGATGTGGGCGTGCGAGAACAGCGGATGGCGGCGCATCGACCCACAGCCGGGAGACACCCCGTGACCGGCCCACAGCCCCCGCCGATCCCGGCACGGCTCGCAGCCCGGCCCGTCGACCCGCGCCGAGGACTGCCCATCCCGTACGTCAACGAGCACGACGACGGCAGCGTCAACTTCGCACTCGTCAACGGCGGCCGGGTCCTTCAGTGCGTCCGCGACCGGCTGTGCGGCCTGTGCGGTCAACCCCAGGACTTCCTCGTCGCGTTCGTCGGCGGGCCCGGCGGGTTCCACCAGCGCATGTATACCGATCCGCCGGGCCACGTCGACTGTGCTCGAGCGGCTCTGGACCTCTGCCCGTACCTGGGCCTCGAGCGGCACCAACGGCGCGGGCTGACCGAGTTGACCGCCGCACCCGGGTTCGCCGACATGGAGAAGACCCAACCGGTCATCCTCGCCGTCACCTGGGCCTACGACCTGGCGCTCATCGGTGAACCGCCAGCCCTGATGTTCCTGCCCGCCGCGTGGATGTCGGCCACCCGATTCGACTACGCCGACGGACGGCTCGTCGAGATTGGGCCTGAACCCGTGTCGTAGCCGAGCGGCTTTCCCGCCGCAACAACGCCGCCGCACATCGCGGCACAAACACAGAAAACGGCCCGCCAACCGGCGGGCCGTCGTCGTTTCCTTGGACCCGGGACGCCTCGCCTGGAAAACGTGCGTCCCGGGTTCTCTCCGCAAAGAGAGGACTCCAGTGTCCATCCTCGCCGCCCTGGCCGCCACCGCGGCCCTGGGCTTCCTCCTCGGCCGGGTAAGTGTCCGGCCCACGATCCACACGCTGCTCGCCGAGATCGTTGCGCTCAACGAATGGGCCGCAACCCTGGGAGCCTTGCTTCGCACTGCCGAGTACGCCGCTGGTCACGACCGGCTCACCGGGCTGCCAAACCGCACCTCGGCCGCGAAGCTGTTCACCGTTCGCGCCCTGCTCGGCCACCCGACCGTCGTCGCGCTGATCGACCTCGACCGGTTCAAACACACCAACGACACCTACGGCCACCACGTCGGCGACGACCTGCTCCGCGCCATCGCCGAACGGCTCAGCCTCGCCGCGAAGGAACACGGCGGCGCCGCGGCACGCCTCGGCGGAGACGAGTTCGCCGTGCTCCTGCACGATGCCGACCTCGAACCCGCCAAGCCGATCGCCGAGATCCTGAACGCCCTCGCCGAGCCCACCACGCTGCTCACGCACGACGGCGAGGTGACCATCCACCCCACGGCCAGCGTCGGCATCGCGATCTTCGACGGCAGCTACGGCGACTTCGACACCGTCCTCGGACAGGCCGACATCGCCCTCTACCACGCCAAACGCCAGCGAGGCAGCTACCGCATCTACCGACCGCACATGCGGATGCCGCACAACGCAGGACGCCACGGCCCGCGCCGCCGCGACCACCACCCCGCCGACCGCGACGAGCAGCTCGGCGGCGAGGTGACCCCATGATCGAGCACGACATGGCCTGCAAGCTGTGCACCAAAACCCTCAACGCGGTCGACCACGACGGCACCATCACCTACGAACACCCGATCGCACCGGCCAAGCACGACCCCGTGCAGGTACCGGCCTACCAGCTCGCCGACGTGTATCGACGCTGCCACATTTGCAGCCGCACGGAACCCCTCTGGCTGTACCGCACCCCCACCATCGTCATGGAATCAGTTGCTGGAACCCGGACGGTGACCGAGACCTACAGCACGCACTGGCAGGTCTGCCCGACCTGCGCCGAACTCATCGAACGGGACGACTCAGACCAGCTCACCCGCAACAGCATCGCCGCAGTCGGCTGGCACGAGGGCAGCCAGGACAGTCAGCTGCTAGGACTCCTTCACCGGGGGATCGTCCTCAACCGCCACTCCAGCAGAACGCTGGTGACCACCGGCGGGTGGAGCCCGGCCCAGCTCCGGGCGCAAACCCTGCCGAAGGTGCGCGACCGCCTGGCCGGGCTCCTGCGCGGACCGGTCGGCCTACCCTCACCGCTGGACGACAACAAGGCCCGCCTGCTGGTGGCCGACGGGCTCGATCAGGGCTGGCTCCGCTGGATCGACCCCGAGTTCACAAGGCAGGTCGCGGAAGTCCTAGCCGACTTGCCGGACACCAAAGTCACCGACCGAATCGTCCCCGCCGGGGGCGGCCTGCTCGCCTGGTCCACGCCGGTCGACGACCGCCACCGCCTCGCCGCTGCCTCCTGGAAACCGCACGCTGACGGCTGGCAAATCCTGTGCTACCGGAGCCTCGGCCTGGATGTATCAGCGACCGTGATGGAACCGGTCCGGCACGAGGTCGGCTGGCTAATCCCCGTCCACGCTGTCCACGTCCCGCGCGAAACTGTCGTCAACGGTGACGATCCGCTCGCGGGCCTGGTGGCCTCCTGGCTGATCATCGCCCAAAAGCTCACCGAGGAGGAGCCAGCTGCGATTGATCCGCCCATCCGCAAGGCGTACACCCGCGCCCGCCGACCGGCACCCGAGGTCCGGATCATCCGGATCAAACCACGCAGCACCCGCCCGCGACCGGCCACCCCTACGATCAGCAGCACCACCACTGGCAGAGCGAAACCCGACTACCGGTACTGGGTCAGCGGCCACGAACGCAACCAGGCGTACGGTCCCGGCCGCTCCCTCCGACAAAAGATCGACATCGACCCGTTCCTAAAGGGCCCGGAGGATGCACCAATCAAGGCGAGCACGACGGTGCGGGTTCTCGGCACGACACGCCGGGCAGCCGAGGACGAAAGCTCAGCGTCCGGCAACAGTTGATCAGCCGGCGGGGCAGAGACGGGTATCGTCTCTGCCCCGCGCTCGCAGGGCTCAGCCGGCCGTCCCGCGTTCCTGTGTCAGCACGTCGTCGCGGAGGCGGACGATGGAGGCGATATCGGGTCCTTCGACGTTGAGCCGCCGCAGACCCTGATCTCTTTACACGTCGCGACGCATTCAAAAGGACGAGGCGACGGCTTCTAATTGTGCGTTGTCTTCCGTTTACGGTTTTGCACAGTTCCCGCCAGCGGGGAGACTCGCCCGTCAGTTGCGTCGTGCACATGTGCCTTGATCGTATTCTCACGCATCTCGGCCGGCGAAGAACCTACCATCGGCTACGGCATTGCCCGGCGGCGAAGAGATACGCAGGCGAGCTGCGCGGCGTATTGCGGCGCGGGAAGGAGCCAGGGCGGGCAAGATCCGTGGCTACCCGCCGTCTGTCTTGAGGTGGCCATCGTAGGGCTGACTCGCGCGCTGGAAGCAGGCGCCGGAGACGCGACTGGTGACAGTGCGTACGTGCTGGAAGTGAGCTGTCCGGTAGTAGGCGTGTAGCCGGTGGTTTGTCGTCCAGGCATCGAGCCGCAGCCAGGTCAGCCCCGCGTCGAAGGCCCGGCCCGATGCCCAATCGAGCATGTCGTGGCCGAGGCCGGAGCCGGATCGGTCCAGGGGGAGCATCATCTTGGCCGCATAGAGGGCGTCTGCTGGGTCGTCCTCCGGGTACCAGAGCGCCTCGGGATCCCGGTCGGGCTTCCACAAGCTGTCGACGTCAACGTAGGCAGTAAGGGTGATGGTGGCAGCGGGTTCCTGGTCGTCCCACACCATCCACGTCTGGCCAGCAGACACAGTCGCTGCGATGGCCGAACGGGGCAGCGGGATCGACCACTGGTCCTCTCCGCGACGTCTGAGCCACGCGACGCGCTCCCGGCGCCAGCTCATGATTACGTCGACGTCGGCGAGTGCGGCCCGAGTGATGATCACGTGCCGTCCCGGAACTTCGCGAATATCGCCGGATCTCCCAAGGTATAGATCAGCCGGTTCATGTTCCCGGCGAAGACTGTTACCGACACGCGAACCGGACGCTGTGGACTGAACCCAGTTCGCAAGAACCGCAGCACCGGCGTTCCCGGTGGCAGCGCGAGCAGTCGTGCCTCGTCGGGTGTGGGCATCGCTGCGGTCAAGTCGTCTTCCACGGCTGGCTGCGGCCATCCGCGTTCGGCAAGCAACCGAGTCGTGCCCTGCGGAATGTCCTTCGGGCTAAGTAACTCAGGTATTAGCTCACACAGATCCATCGGATACCAGGTGTCCTGAAGCGAGGACGGGCGGCCGTTGATGAGACGGACACAGCGCCGGACGGCCGCGTGGCTGTCCGCCTCCACGGACAGGCGCTCCGCAATCTCGGCCGGCACTGCCATGATCTCGACCCTGAAGTCTTGCGCCGGCTCGTAGCCCTGCGCCCGGACCTCCCCGAACCAAGCGTCGGACTCGGGCCACAGGCCGTCCGTCATCTCCGCCCGGGAGGCGTGATAGGTGAGCGTCAGTACCTCACGAACCACCATGCCGCCCGTCCGTCCCGCCACCCGCTCAACCAAGCCCTCGTTGATGAGCAGGGCCGTGGCGTCGCGGGCAGTGTTGCGCGATACGCCAAACTCGGCCTCCAGTTCGCGCTCGGTTGGAAGCCGATCGCCAGGTCGCAGGTCGCCACGGGTGATCCGCTTTCGCAGCTCAGCCGCGACTAGCCGGTACTTCGGCGCCGTCATCGCGTGGGTACCTCTCCTCAAATGGTTGGTATGAATCTATCAGCTCGTCTTGACTAGCGACCCAACTCGCTGCAATGGTTGGTATCAATCCCACCATAGATCTGAGGCTGAGGTTGTGGCCGATTCACTCCACCCACAGGCAAAGGACTCCCATGGCCGAGGACCTCGAACTTGCTCGCGACATGGAGCGGGTCTGCTACGCGCTCAGTGTCACGGGGGCCTATTTCGCCGGAGTAGATCAAGCAGAGAGCGCTAGAACCCTGGAAGGCAAGATCGTCTACTCGCCGCTCCGGACGCTGGTCGAGCAGTCTCGGACCATCGCGGCGCGCGTCCAAGAACACCTGCGCAACCAGGGGAAAGCGGATGAAATGTGCTCGCCACTGCCGGATCCAATGGAGTGAGGTGATCATCATGTTGGTCGGCGCGTCAGTTTCTGCGTTGCTGGTGGGCTTTCTCGCCGGGCTGCTGTCTTTCAAGATCAAGAGTCGGTGGTGCCCGCAGTGCGGGGGGCTAACAACTGATCTGGCCCGTCAGCCCGCGGAACGAGTGCGCTGAGCGTGCTCGAAGGCTGGCAACGCGTGGCTATCGCAGACTGCGTGATCTTGCACCCGTGGTGGATGGGGTCGGGCGGCGTGTACCGCTCAAGCAGGCGCGTACCGGCCCAGGCACGGCCGGTATGCCGCGTCCTTATTCCGAGCGTTGGGATTGCTTAATGACGACGTACAGCGGTGGAGAACAGATCGAGCATGCACAAGCAGTGCTGGACCGGCACGTGGTGTCCAGCATCGACGGTTTGTGCGTCACGTGCCGTGTGCTCGGACCGTGCGCCGAACACGAGGCGGCGGCCAGAGTATTCACGCTCTCCTTACGGTTGCCTCAACGGCGGCCCGGAGCCACACGCCCGGACCTAGTAGGGGGCCGAGCCCGTGGCCTTTCGATGGCTGACGCTGGCCGGTTGATGTTCGACCAACCAGCACTTGGCCAACGTGGCGGGACGTCGCGCACCGCTGCGGAGTGCGCGAGTTTCAGATCTGGTCACGTGCACGACGCTCGACCCGCGGAAGGAGGTAGGAAAGCCCAGGAAGGAGCCTGCATTCAAACCGGCGGTGTCGGCTCCCGCGTGCACAACGACCTGACTGTTGCAGAACGATCTGATCCGCTAGGCGCCGTTGGCACGGCGACCGCTACGGACTCCGGGCGGCGCCAAGCGGCCACGGCCAGGTCGGCGCCGTGTCAGCGTGTGCGGCTCGTCGATGTCCTCGGCTGCCCCGGCGTGGGGTTCAGCCGGCTGCGGTCAAGGAAGGTCCGTGCATCCATCCGGCAATGAAGATCCTGCACCGCTGTCACGAGATGGGACCGGAAACGTGGTCGCACGAGCGCCTTGGTAGTTGCTGTTGCCGGCTGGTGAACAACGGGCCGCCATGCCCGATGTCCGATCAAGTTCAGGTGAAGCGCTTTTGGGAGGTATCGAGGTGGCACTAGAGTTTCTTGGCAAAGACCCGAACAGCCCCGACGGAGACTCGGCAACGATTTATCGCGATTTGGATCGAGATACGTACCTCGTTCAAGGGTTGAAGGTTGTTGACCAGGACCGCCTGAGCAAGCTGTGCTTGCCGGAGCACGAGACAGTGGTGGAGATTCCGCGCTACATGACCCAGTTCTTCCCGGAGGTCTCTGGTGGTGGCCGTTCCTAGCATTCAGGAGCTGCTGCGGTCGTGCGACCATTCGGCGATTCATCTGGAGATGCGGGATGGATACGACCGGGATGACCCCATGTTCCTGGCATGGCAGCAGGGGCACGGCGATGACCCTCGTGCCGATCGGTCCGAATGGTGGCGGCCGTGGCTAGACGTCATTGCCGAGGTCACGGGTCGAGGTGTCCATATTCAGCGGGCCAGGATCGTGAGTGAGCCGGTCAGCGAGTACATCAAATTCGAGTACCAAGGCGCCTTCACGAACGTGGCAGCAGGCGAAGAGATCCGCTGGCTTCCGCGAAGGAGGGCCACGGATCTCGCGTTGCCGGGCAACGACTTCTGGGTGTTCGACGAGGAACGCGTGCGCATCGGTCACTTCGACGGCGAGGGGAAGACGGTCGGGCATGAGATGACGGAAGACCCGGGCGTCCTGAAGCTGTGCTTGTCGGCCTTCGAGGCAGTGTGGGGTCGCGCAACGCCCCACGAGCAGTACCGCCCGAGTCTTTAGGGCAGCTCAGCAGCAGTTAGATGAAATCGCAATCGTCAAGCGCACAGCAAGCGCTCGCAGCTTTAGGTACCCGCCTGCGTGAGATCCGCATCGACGCGGGTCTCACCGGGCGGGCCCTGGCGAAACACGCAGGGTGGCATGAGTCGAAGGTAAGCAAGATCGAGTACGGTCGCATTCAGCCGTCTCCTGAAGACATCCGCGCCTGGTGCCTGCATACCGGCGTCTCGGGGCAAGCCGCAGAGCTCGTCGCCTCGCTGCGTGCCGTGGAAGGAATGTTCGTTGAGTGGCGGCGTATGGAGTCAACTGGCTTGCGCCGTGCGCAGGAAGCTGTCATCCCTCTATGGGCGCAGACACGAAACTTCCACATCTACAACCCGCGTCTCATCCCCGGTCCGATCCAGACCCGCGGGTACATCGCGGCTCTCCTGAACGGCCTGCGCCTGCGCCGCAGTCTCATCGACGACGTCGAGGATGCAGTGCAGGTGCGCGTAGACAAACAGCGCGTCGTGGTCGAGGGAAGTCACCGATTTTCGATCCTCCTTGAGGAGAGCGTCCTGCGCTACCAAATCGGCGGCACCGAAGTGATGACCGGCCAACTGGGACACTTGCTCGCAGTCAGCTCACTGCCATCAGTCTCCCTCGGAATCATCCCCCTCGGCGCCGATCGTTCGCGGACGTGGTCAGTCGAGGGGTTTTGGATGTTCGACGAGAAGCAGGTCAAAGTCGAACTGGTCAGCGGACACTTGACGATCACGCAACCGCACGAGTTGAAGCTGTACAAGAACATCTTCCGCGACCTTTCCGACTTGGCAGTTTTCGGTCGGGAGGCGAGGACTCTGATCGCCGGCGCCATAGACCATCTGGATGGCACCAGAGGTTGATCGAGCAAGTTCGAGCACACTCGTAGAGGATCAGCTCCCCGCCGCCATAGCATGATCGCGAACAGTTCACCGGCGTGAGGCGCGCGCCATGGCGGAATGGTTTGCGATGGGAATGGGATCGGGTGCAGTCCTCGGAGTCGACCTCCAGTGGTTTGGCGGATTCCGACACGCACCGACCGTGGTCTCTTCTCGATCCCTGGTGAGCTTCCTCGTTCATTCATCAAAGGCGGTCTTATGGCTGCGTACACCTATGGCGGCCCGGTTGACGCCTGCCAGCTCGCTTGTGGAGATGTCCGGCGCCCCACGCTCGGTAGCGATGACCGGCAGTCATACAGGCTCGTCTCATGCCGGTGGCGGGGTTAGGCGGATTCTGATGAGTGAGTATGTGATTGATACGTCGGTGGCGCATCCGGCGCGGCGGTACAATTATTGGTTGGGTGGTAAGGATAATTACGCAGCCGATCGTGAGTCCGGTGACAAGGCCAAGAAGGCGTTTCCTGGAATTGTGATCACGGTCCGGAAGAACCGGGCGTTCCTTCGGAGTGCGGTGACGTTCGCGGCGGCCGAGCTGGGTATTCGGCAGTTCCTGGATATTGGCACGGGGCTGCCGACGGCGGATAACACGCATGAGGTGGCGCAACGTGTTCATCCCGATGCCCGGGTGGTGTATGTGGATAACGATCCGCTGGTGCTCGTGTACGCGCGGGCGTTGCTGACCAGCGGTCCTGAGGGCCGGACCGAATACATTCACGCGGACCTGCGTGATCCGCAGGGCATCCTGGCGCACGACCTTCTACGGGACACGCTGGATCTGTCGCAGCCGGTGGCGTTGGGGCTGGTGGCGGTTCTGCATTTCGTTCCCGGCCAGGAGGCGCACACGGTCGTGAAGAGCCTGCTCGAACCTTTGGCCCCGGGCAGTTGCCTGATCGTGTCGCATGGTTGCCTCGACCACATCGACCCAGGTCAGCGTGCTGCTTTGGACGAGTCTAAGTCGGTGGACGATGTCACCAGCCGGTCCAGGGACGAGATCGCCGGGTTCTTCACCGGAACCGACCTGGTCGATCCTGGCCTGACCCTGATCAGTAGGTGGCGGCCCGAGCCTGATGCCGACATCCCGGCCGACGATCAGGTCGCCGGCTACGGCGGCGTCGGTATCAAACGAGCCTCCAGTTAGCCGCCGGTCCCGCAAGCGAACGCGACCGCTCGGGTGAGACCGCCGGAGATGGCCGGGCTCGCCCAGCGATGGTGCCGGTGCGGGAGTCCCCTCACGCACTAACCCGGCTGGCAACACGGCCTCCTGCACGACCGATCTGACCCTGAACCGTCCACATAGGACGTCCGTGTTCCTGTCGCCGGTTCCGCCGACAGGCTGCTTAAGGAGAGAGACAGATGTTCAGACGTTCCCGTGCGCTGCCGGCTAGGGGGGTTGACCGGCCGTCGCTACAGCCGGACGAGGTGATGTCGAGGAACCAGCCTCGGTCGGGCCGGTGTCGGCGTGGGCTCGGTGTGTTCGCCGTGCTGGTGGTGTTGGGCACGGCCGCGTGTGGCGGTGACAGCGGGGCGGCTGCCGGTAGTGGTGTGGATCGGGTCACCTATGTCACCGGGTTCGGGATCAGTGGCCGGGAGTCGTATGTGCACACGGCGATGGCGAAGGGTTTCTTCCGCGAGGCGGGGATTGAGGTGACGGTGCAGCCGGGGCAGGCGGGCCCGTTCAACGAGACCGCGGTCGGGTCGGGCAGAGCGCAGTTCGCGGCGGTGGATACCAGCGGCGCGTTCGTCCGGTTCGTCAAGACCCCGGCCGGGCAGCGGAGGGTTCATACGGTCGCGGCGGTGCAGCAGCGCACGCTGCTGTCGATGGTCACTCTCGACGACCGCAATATTCGGGTGGCGAAGGATCTGGCGGGTAAGCGGCTGGGGGTGGGGCCGGGGGCGGCGCCGCGGGTGATGTGGCCGCTGTACGCGAGGCTCGCCGGCGTCAATCCGGGGTCGGTCCGGTTTGTGGAGAGCAAGCCGGACGCGTTGGCCGGTTTGCTGGTGGCGGGCAAGGTCGACGCGATCGGTTTGTTCGTGGCCGGTGTCCCGCAGGTCGAGGCGGCCGAGGCGAGACTGGCGGCGGAGCAGGGCCGGCCGCCGCGGCAGGTGGTGAAGCTGCCGTACTCCGATGTTCTGACCGACCTGTACGGCACCGTCCTGATCACCTCCAACACCCTGCTGGAGCAGGACCCGGATCTGGTGCGCCGGTTCACGGCCGCGTTGATGAAGGGTTTGCAGTACGCGGTGGAGCATCCGCAGGAAGCCGGCCGGATCCTGCACGAGTACGACGCCAAACAAGACCCGGTGACGGCGGCGGCGGAGTTGGAGCTGATGAAGCCCTACAGCGTGCCGCCCGCCGGGCGCCCGTACGGGTCGATGAGCGAGGCGCAGGTGGCGCGGACGTTGGCCCTCCTGAAGAACCTGCCGGAACTGCAGAACCTGCCGGTGCCGGTGGACGCCCCGCAGGAGCTGGTCGCGTTCGAGGTGGTGCCCCGATGAGCACCGAACCCGCCGGCATGAGCGCACCACACCGGTCCACCTCCTCGCAGCCGCACCCTCCGGCCCGGCAGGCGGCGTATCTGTCGGTGCCGTATCCGTTGGACAACGCGGCTGCGGGTGCGGATGACCACCATTACGGGCTGGCGCATCTGCTGGATCCGTTCTCACGTTCGCGGCTGGCCGCCCTCCGGGACTGGACCGGCGCCCGGGTGCTGGAGGTGGGCTGCGGTAAAGGCTCCTTCGCCCTGCACCTGGCGGAGCTGGTCGGCCCCGCCGGGCAGGTCATCGCTACCGACCTCAAACCCCCGAGCCTCGACCACCACCGGATCACCGTGATCGCGCACGACCTGACCGGTGACCAACCCGTTCCGGGCGGCCGGTACGACCTGATCCACAGCCGGTTGGTGCTGCCCCACCTCCCCGGCCGGGAACAGATCCTGCAACGGCTGATCGCCGTGCTCGAGCCGGGCGGGGTGCTGGTCGAGGAGGCCTGGCAGCCGGTCCGCAGCAACCCGGTCATCGCCGCCCCCGACCCGGACGCCCGGCACCTGTATGAGCGGTTCGCCATGGCCTCCGGCCGGGTCTTCGACCAGGCCGGCACCGATCCGAGCTGGGCAAGACGCGTCCACACCGTGATGACCGGCCACGCTCTGACCGATGTCAGCACGATCATCCACGGCAGCTACTGGCACGGCGGCGACCCCGGCGCCCGGATGATCGCTGCCATCCTCGGACAAATGACCGATGCCCTTCTCGCGCAGGGCATGTCCCACACGGACCTCGCCACCGTCCTCCAACTGCTGCAAGACCCGCGGCTGGTGGTGCACTCCCACCTGCTCCACTCCACGGCCGGACACCGGCCCCTCCGTTAGCCGCCCACCCCGCCCCGTCAGCAACAACGGGCACCCCGCCTGCGTGGCCTTGGGCCCGGCCGGAACCCGGTCCGCGGCCCCAGCAACACCCTGTTCCGCCACCCTTCAACTCACGGGAAGGTCGCTCGTGCTTTCACGCCTGCATCGCGTGCATCGCCTGCTGACGGTGCTGCTGCCGGTGGCCGCGTGTACCGCTGGTATCGCCGGCTGGTGGGCGGCAACCGTCGTGTTCGACATTCCCTCGCTGTTCCTGCCGGATCCGGTGCAGGTCGCCCAGGCGGGACGCGCGATGCCGGGCTATCTGGCCGGGCAGGCGTGGGTCACCCTCCGGGAAGTGATGGTCGGGTTCGCCCTCGCCGTCGCGACCGGCCTGGCCACCGCCGCGCTGCTAGCGGTTTGGCGGCCGGTCGAACGCGCGTTGATGCCGCCGCTGATCGCCCTCAACGCGGTACCGAAAGTGGCGGTGGCGCCCCTGCTGATTCTGTGGCTCGGCTTCGGCCCGGAACCCAAGATCGCCCTGGTCTGGCTGGTCTGCGTCTTCCCGATCCTGCTCAGCGCCCTCGCCGGGCTCACCTCCACACCCGCCGAACTGGCCGAGCTGGCCCGGTCGCTGACCGCCGGCCGATGGCGCACCTTCACCACAATCCGGCTGCCCTACGCGCTGCCGCAGGTCTTCACCGGCCTCAAGCTGAGCATCCAACTCGCTGTCGTCGGCGCGGTCGTGGCCGAGGTGACCAGCCCGAACGAAGGGTTGGGTGCGCTGATCGTGACCAGCGCCGCGCAAACCGACACCCCCCTGGCGTTCGCCGCGATCACCGTGCTCGCCGCGCTCAACGTCGCCCTGTTCTACATGGTCGCGGTCGGGGAACGGCTCTTGCTGCCCTGGGCGAAAGCCGAATCCACGTGAGTCCCGCTCTGTTGCGTAGCCGGCGACGACGCCGAAGTCCCGGTCCAGCCACCAGGCCGGGCCACCCCAGGCCAGGACCGACCCGCCTTCACCCCTGCACCATTTCCACCCACGAGGCAAGGGCAGCCCGAATGACCACCACAGCAATCAGGCAAACACCGGCCCGCACCGCCGCAGAAGCCGGCACCGGCCCGGCCCCGGCGCCCGGTACCGCGGGCTCGGTCAAGGCCCGGCGCGGCGGGCCGATGACGCCTATCGTCGGCGCCGAACGCGCCCAGCTCCGTAGACACGTCATCGACCTGTACGTCGACCAGCAGTTGCCGATGCGTGAGGTCGCTGCCACGATTGGCCGCTCCTACGGCCTGGTCAACAAGCTCCTCGACGAGGGCAACGTCACACGCCGTCCCCGCGGCATGCGCCACCGCAAAACACCGGCAGCAGCAGCTTCCGGGATGCCGTCGCCCGGAGCGCCCCGGGGCGCGGTCGGCGGGCAGCGTGCTGTCCCTGCGCGGGCCGCAGGTGCGGCCGGAAGCGGAGGGTGCGATCGGGTGATGTCGCGGTGATGCCGGCAGGTGAGTCCCGGCAGCCGGCCTTCGGCGAGCGGGAGTTGTGGCGGTTCGCCGATCGGGCGTACTGGCTGGTCCATGACGATCTGACCGGGGCGCTGCGGACCTCGCCGCGGGTGGCGGACCTGACCGTTGCCGCCGCCGTTTTCGCCGAGCTGATCTGCGTAGAAGCACTGACCTGCCACCGCGATTCGTTCGTGATCGAGGCCCGGCCGCGGCTGGTGGACGCGCTGGGTCAGAAGCTGCTGGCCGCCGTGGCCCGCCGCTCCGGCCCGTTGCCGGCAGTCATCAACGACCTCGCCGCCGGTCTGCGGCTCCAGGTCCGGCAACGGCTCCTCGACGCGGGACTAGCCGAACACCGCCGTATGGGCTGGCTACGCCGGAGCACGGTCGTGGCGCCCGACCGGTACGCGGGGCCGGCAGGAGCAGCGGCAAATCTCGCCCGTCGCGTGGCATCGGGCCCCCCGTTCCCGGTAGACGATCTGGTCCTGCTGCACCTGCTCCAGCAATGCCACACAGCCGGGAATGCACCCAGCAGCATCCCGGCCCAGGTACTGACGGCCGAACTCCACGAGACCAGCGACATCGACCCATACCGCGCCCTCCTCCGGGCCGCCAGGGCGATAGGCCGCGCCGCACAACCACATCCCGCACCGGCAGCGTGAGCCGCCCCCGCAAGGGTGGCTGCCGGGAGTGGGTCGAGCGTCCCTCCAACGCTCTCGACCCACGGCAGGGGGCCGCGGCAGCCGTAGCGGCCTGCGCTGACCGCGGCCCCCTGAATCACCCCCCACGACCACCCGGCACATCGGAGTGCCGGGCCAACCAAGAAACGGAATCGATGAAACTCCTCACCAGGTCGGCAGTCGCCCTCGGGGCTGCCGCCACCGTGCTCGCCGGGACGGCCTCACCCGCCGCCGCGATCGGGCCGTAGTTGCGGCCGGAAGCGGCGAGTTCGATCGGGTGATGTCCCGGTGATGCCGGCGGCCCCGGCCCGAAACGGCCGGGCGCCACCCGTTCCTCCCGCCGCGACGAGCGGGCGGCGTCCCGCCCCCCTTTTCACAGCACGAGCTCGACTTCGTATCCATCCCTTTGTTCATCTGTGTTTTCGAGGAGAAGTCCGCCAGCATGGCCAAGTTCGCTCGACTCCTGCCGTTCGGCCGGTTGCAAACCCCGATCCGTGCCTTCGTCCACCCCGTGACGGGCCGGACGGTGACGGTGGTCGCCACCAACCACTTCGGCACAACCCGCTACTACCGGGAGCTGCTGACGGCCATCACCGACCGGCAACAGCGCGGCGCCACCGTGTTCAGCGAAGGCGCCGACATGGTCCCCGGCGACCAGGTCGGTGCCACCGCCGACGAGCAGAGCGCCCTGGACAGCATGCGCAGGGCGAACAACCAGATGGCGGAGGTGTTCGCCGGGTTCGGGTGGGTGCCCGAGTCTGACGTGATCGGCTTCCCCGCCGAGTGGCGGTACGTCGACCTGTCCCACGAGGCCGTCATCCGCCACGGCGGCGCCGCCACCTTCCAACACCTCGCCGACACCGCCACCGGACCGGCCGTCGACCCACGCCTGGTAGCCGGAAGATTCCTGTTCGCAGCCGCGATCGGCCTGCGGGTCATCGGGTTGCTCCCGGCCGGGATGCAAGCCCAGCTCAGGAACGACACCGACACAGTGATCCTGGATCAACGCAACAAGCTGGTCCTCGACGAGATCGACACCACCGACGGTGACGTGGTGACCCGATGGGGAGCCCGGCACCTCCCCGGCCTGGCAGCCGGCCTCACCGAGCGCGGCTTCCAGCACACCGGCCGCGACAGCTGGCACACCGTCGGCACCCTCCCACCCATCCCCACCGCCCTCTGGCAGCTGCGGGCCGCGCACCGCGCCGTCACCCACGACGCGAAAGCGGCCGTCCGATGAGCCGGCTCTGGCACCACACCCGCATCGCCGCGATCGCTTTGTGCATCGGCGTGGTGATCATGCTCCCCGCCGAACGCGCCGCCCGTAAAGCCCACGCGGGGCAGGGCCGCGCCCACCGCCGGAAGGCCACCCCATGACCACCCCACCCACGGCCACGGGCGAGGCCCGCAAGCCCCGCAAACAGCTGACCGGCGCCGCCCGGGAAAGCCTGACCACCTACGCGACCGCGGCCTACCAGCGAGGCGACAGCATCCGCACGATCGCCGCCACGACCCGCCGCAGCTACGCCAACATCCACGCCATCCTGACCGACGCCGGCGTGACGTTTCGCCCACGCGGCGGAACCCCCTCCCGCCCGGCCGGGCACCCCGGCCCCACGACCGTCGCAGCCTCAGCGCCGAAGGAGTCCCGCCGATGACTGCCCTGCTGATCGCCACGTTCAACTACGAAAGCGGCGGCCATAACAAGCTCACCGACACGTTCGACATGGGACCGCTGAAGCAGGCGTTCGCCGTCCTCGACACGCCGCCGGCGCTGATCCTGTTCTGTGAGGGCAAGCTGTACCGCCGCCACCAGTACCACGGGTTGCGGCTGGCAGAACAAGCGTTCACCGAACAGTTCGGCACCCCGTACTACGGGTTGCTCGGCACCATGACCCGCGGGCCGATGCCCCCCGCGATCTTCTACAACACGAACGTGTTGACCTGCCTGCACTGGCCCGGCGACGACCCCCACGAGCACGTGTTCGACGGTCAACGCAACCTCGGCCGCTTCCGCACAAAGGACGGCCGGGAGTTCGGGGCGTGGGTCGACCACCTCGACCCCTGGCACGGCTGCGACCGGCTGCACGCCGCGAAACTCCGCGGCCCGCACGGCACCAGCAGCCTGCCGTTCATCGGCGGTGGCGACCTCAACTGCTCGGCCAGCGGCCCGCACCTCCCGCAACGCGACTGGACCACAGCACACTACGCGTTCCGCCGCTACAAAGGCACCCACGACGGATTCGACACCGACAGCCGAACCCTGCACGGGCCGGTGCGCTCGAATACCGCCCCGATGGACTTCCTCATCGGCGCCTGGGACCACACCACCGGACAACGCACCGAAGGGGCCGGCTACCACGCGATCGCCGAACTCGCCTGGCAACACCAGCCCCGCACCACCATCCAACCGAGCGTGATCGGCAAACCCCACGAAGGCGGCACCGAACTCATCGACTGGTTGCTGGCCAACGACGCCATGCTCCCGTACGTCGACCCAGCCAGCTACCAGGTCCACACACCGGCTGCCGGGCACCCCGTACCGTCCGACCACTACCTGATCACCGCCGTGATCAACCTCTGAACCCGAGACCCCAACCATGACACACGACGACACCCACCAGCCCACCGACAACGTCGCTGCACCGCCAACCGGCCCAGGCGTCGCCCCGGCGAACCTCAGCGACGGCTACCCGCCGGACCTGGCACCGGCAATCGACACCTCGTCGCGCATCCGGCCCGATCTGGCCGCACGGCGCCGAGCTGACTCCGATGTGGCGGCCCGCCGCCAACGCCAGCCAACAGGCGACAGCAATGACGGGCTGACCCGCCTTCCCAGGCCGGGACCGGCATCGCCGGCATCCCTTCTTCCGGCGGTGCCGGCCCGGCATCTAGGCGCCGCCCGTTCGAAGCCGCCAGGACGAGCGGGCGGCGTCCCAGCGGCACACGAACGACCTTCACCACGATCTCATCCGTTCTCGTTCTCAGGAGCAGTTTGCCTCGCCATGGTCACGTCCGGTCGTCTCGTTCCCTTCCGCGCTCTGCAAACCCGTCCATGTCCGCCGGGATCACATCGGGCGTCGAGCAGTGCCACGCCGACTGCCGGAGCGCACGGCGGTGACTGACCTTCTCCCGGCCACGAAGCCCGCACTGCGGACCTACCCCGCATTGACGGACGCCGAGCGTGCCCGGCTGACCCCTGGCGTGGTCGAGGCGTACGCGCGGGGCGACCACCTGACCACGATCGCCGCCGCCACCGGCTGCAACAAGCACGCCGTCCGTCGGCTCCTCATCGAGGCGGGCGTGACGCTGCGCACTCGTGGTGGCGGCGGCCCACGGCCTGGCATCGCCGACGCGTCCACGGCAGGCTGGGCCGCCGCGTACGGGCGCGGTGACTCCCTCGAGGCCATCGCTGCCGCCTCTGGCCGCGGCACGCTCGCCGTCCGCCGGTACCTCGTCCGCGAGGGCGTCAACCTACGCAAACCTGGTCCTCAATCCGCGATCGCCGACCCGTCCAGAGCGAGTTGGGCTGCCGCGTACGCGCGCGGCGACTCCCTCACCACGATCGCCAATGCGACCGGCCGCAGCATAGGCACCATCCACCGGCATCTCCTCCGTGCGGGCGTGACGCTGCGCGATCCCTCGCCCCACTACGGCATCTCGGAGACCGAACGACAGCGCCGAGAGAACGTTGTAGTCGCCGCATACGCGCGCGGCGACACGATCCGCGCGATCGCCGCCACTACCGGCTACTCATACGGTTGCATCCATAAGGTCCTGACGGACGCGGGTGTCGAACGGCGTCCCCGAGGAGGGGGCCAACCGCCATCAGCCCCCGTCCAGCGCCCCCAATCTCCGACCCGTCGGGGCCGGTGACGAAGCTGTGAACAGCTCACCGCAGCCGGGACTCAATACCGGCATCGTGCATCCCGCCCGCCGCTATGACTACCTGCTCGGCGGTAAGGACAACTTCGCCGCCGACCGGGAATCCGCCCTGGCCCTCCTCAAAGCGTTCCCGGCCGAAGTGAAGCCAGTCCATCCACGCGTCGCCGCGAAGGAGCCGACCGCCATGCCATCGACCGAAGGGCTCACACAGGTCGACCGGCCGACGCACGAGCGTTGTTTAGGGCCTGACGATGAATTAGCTGGTCGGTTCGAGGTTGATTGTCTGGTCTCGTAGGGTTTCTGGGATCGGTCCAGGATGGATGACGTAGTTCCACTCGCCGTGGAAGGCGTATCGCTGGACCGGGACAGCCTTGATCTGTGCGTCACTGACTCGGATCCCGGTGGGGTACTGGCTGGTGTCCATGACCGCGGCGACGGTTAACCCGGTCTCGGTTGTGGTCGCGGCGATCGTCTCCACGATGACCTGGTAGTCAGTCAGTGGCCGGCCGCGCCAGTTCATCGAGATGAACGAGAACAGGCGGTGTTCGACCTTGTTCCACTTCGAGGTACCGGGCGGGAAATGACAGACCGTGATCTGCAACCCGGTCTGCGCCGCGAACGCGGCGATCTCGACCTTGAACGCCCGTAGCCGGTTACCGTTCGAGCCGCCGCAGTCCGCGGTCAGCAACAACCGGCTGCTGTGCGGATACCGGTCCCGGCCGACAGAATCCCACCAGGTACGGATCGCGTTGACCGCGAAAGCAGCCGTGTCGTGGTCCACCCCGACGGTGACGAACCCGGTATCCGCGCCGATGTCGTACACCCCGTACGGAATCGCCCGGGGAACCCCGCTGGGGAAGTCATGACCGTTGACCTGCACAGGCCGACCGGTCGGCTGCCATTCCCGTCCGGTTTTCGCGTACTCACCGACCAGTTCCTTCTTCTTCGTGTCCACACTGATCACCGGATCCCCGGCATCCAGGAACACGGTGGCGAGAGCGTTGATCTGGGCGAACTGGGCATCACGATCCGGGTGTCCAGCGCCTTCCTTGGTCTTGAACACCGCCTGCAACCGATACCCCGCCTGCTTCAGCAACCGGGCCACGGTCTTCTTACTGGCGGTGAAACCCCTGGCATACAAGCCTTTCATCAACTGAGCCAAAGATTTCGTCGTCCACCGCAACGGCGACA